>CAWKFQ010000023.1:0-288247 GCA_963848955.1 uncultured Solirubrobacterales bacterium
TCGCTACAGCGGCGTGCTGAAGGTGGACGGCGGGGTGGGGACAGAAGGCCGACTACGACCCCCGGTCCTGGGGCCGCGCCGCCCGAATCGGCGATGGCAGATGCGATCGCCCGGTTGTGCGCTCTGCTCGGCTCTGCCGGTAAAAGCGCTGCGCCACGATGACTTCATCGCTGATCGGCAGGCCCTCGGCGTAGCGACCGGATGGCGTAGTCGGCTCCTGGTAGTCGCGCCGGTACCCGTGACAGTCGCTCCTGAGACGGCGCTCCTCCTGCCGAGCCTCAATGAGAAGCGCTCGAGTAGCGAAGAAGCCCCCGGCTTCGGGGGCCTCTCGGCACAGCAGTCGCTTAGTGCGGCCCGTGTCGTCTAGCCGCGTCTGCCGCCCGTACCAGCCCGTTGAGCGCGGAAAAGAACTCTGGTGATTGTCCGATGAACAGCCCGTCGGCAACCAGGGCCTGGGCCGCGCCCATGGCAGCGCCCTTGGTCTGGGTGGGGCGGATGATGGAGCAGATCGGGAACTTCCGTTTGAGGAAGACCGTCGGCTCGGGCATGATCAGGTTGGTCTGCAAGAGCTCACCGTCGGCGTTGAGGTCGGGGAACGTGAGCCCGCTGGTGGGATCGGTCAGGGGTGGGGCGTTGCCGGCTTTGTCTTGCCAGGTCTGGAAGTGCATCGTCTCCGTGGGGCCGATGCTCAGCAGGATGCGCAGAGCGTCTGCGTTGGTGACGCGCTGGGCGAGCGCCGCGTAGAGGCTCGTGCCGCCCTGTTCGATGAAGCCGAAGTGGAAGGCGGCGGTGTTGGCGATGGCCTGCAGGTGGTCGGCCGGGGTGAGATCGTCGTCGCTGCGGGGAATCGCCGGGTGCTGGCCCACGGCCAGATCGGGGATGGCCTGCGGCAGGGTGTCGCCGAGGTCGGGATTCTCGGAATCGCTCCGGTAACGCGTCCACCAGCTGGTGTCGACGGTCAGCTGCATCAGGTTGGTCAGCCGACCGATCTGCCGCGCGCCGGTCGCCTGGCTGCTGGGCAGGGTGCGGAACGGGTCCAGGTCAATCGGGTCTGCACCGTGCGCCTCCAAGAACGCGTTGATGAAGTTGGCGTGGCTCTGCTCGTCGTCGGCGTTGTCGTGGATGTACTGGTCCATGTCCTCGTCCAGCACCGCGAGAGCCTGGGTGTAGGCCGGATTCCCGCTCCCGCCCGGAAGCTCGCTGTCCTGGATCCCGCCGAGCTCGTTGTACTGCTCCCACAGGTCGGCCTCGAGGAGCTCCGCCGCGGCCAGGAACTGAAGGATCGCCACATCACCCTTGGTGAGGTGGCCGTGGCCCTTGGTTCGGTGGCCATGCGCGGAGACCGCCGGCAGGTCCGCCAGCAGCCCCGCGCCGACAGCTCCCGCTCCGACTGCGGCTCCCTTGAGCATGAAGGAACGACGGTTTGTCAGGTGCCGGGACGGTTCGGCCGTTTCCATGATCTCCTCCTGAGATTCAGCGGGAACATTGAACGGGCGGAGGCGCAGCCTCCTCCTGAGCTGCTGGGCTCAGCAGAAAGTCTGAGCGGGACAATCTCGGGTTGTCAATGAACCGAAGGATCGAACCTACGTGAATCGTTCGGTCTACGACTTCCTTAGGCCCTCGGCCGGGCCCGGTTTGTCAGCTTTGCAGCCGCCTCGCCACGGCTATGAACCTTGAGTTTCTCGAGCACCCTGTGGACGTGATTCTTGACGGTCGCGAGCTCGATGGATAGGTGGGAGGCGATTGCCTTATTCGACAATCCGTCGGCAACCAGGTCGGCAATCTGCGCTTCGCGCTTCGTCAAGGACCCGTCGAATGAGAGGTCGCCTCCCGATCTCTCCGCTGCCCGTCTCAAGATCGCGTCGGCAACATCCGGGGAACACGGCCTCTCGCCGCGAGCGGCGTGTTCAACGATCTCGACAAGCTGGCGCGACGACGCCTCCCACGAGAGAAACCCCGACACTCCGGCGCCGGCCAAGCCAAGAAGATCGTCTTCCAGGTCCGGTGCGACGAGCGCAACCACGCGGGCTTCTCCAGCTGCTGAAGCAATTTCTCGAGCGACCGTGAGGTCCAGGCGCTGGATGGCATCGACGATGACGACGTCGGGATGTGGCCCGGCACGAAGCCGGGAGGAAGACTCGACGGTACTCGCCGCGCCAGCGAGCTTGAGAGCATCCTCGGTCGCAATCAGTCGGGAGAGGCACTCCCGATACAGACGGATGTCCGAGGCGACGAAGACCCGGATTTACGGCGAGCGCTCATATACGTCCCAGGTGCCGCGACTGTTCGGTCGTTTGCATGTTCTACTCCCTTCCTTCGCGGCCAAGTGATGATTCTCGAAGGGATCGCTTCGGACAAGGTTTCGCTCAGTGTCGAGCTCTTCGAGCCACTCGCTGATCGCCTCAGCCCGGTAGCACCGATACCGACCTAGGGTCACCGTCGGGATCCGCCCTCGTCGGGATTGCTCGTAGCCCACGAGGAAGGAACCCCGAGCAACTTTCCCACCTGCTCCGCTGTCAACAAAATCAGGGGCGAAGCACGACCGCTCCGCCGGCGCCGCCCCCGGTTGCTGCCGCGAGGGCCGCGGCGGCCTCCTCGAGCGGGAACGTCGCCGCGGTCGAGACCTCGAGCTTCCCGGCCGCGAGCAGCTCGGCGAGCTCGCCGAGCGCGCGGCCGTCGGGCTGCACGATCACCGACGAGATCTCGATGCCCCGCTGCTCGTCCGGTGGGTCCTGGGTGATCGTCGCAAGGTGACCGCCGTCGCGCACGGTGCCGATCGCGTCGGCTGAGCCGTTAGGCACCGCGTTCGCGACGGCGGTCACGCCCAAGCCGCCGCCAATGGCGCGCGCCTGCTCCGGCCAGTCGGGGTCGTGATAGTCGAGCACGTGGGCCGCTCCCAGCCGGCGCAGGCGCTCATGGCTGGCCGGTCCTGCGGTCGCGATCACCTCGGCGCCGCGCGCCGCGGCCAGTCCAACGAGCAGCGTGCCGGTCACCCCGCTCCCACCATTGACGAGGACCAGGTCGTCAGGGCGCACCGCCAGGGCTCCGTCGATCACCTGCGTGGCGGTCAGGGCCGGAACGGGGAACGCTGCAGCGGCCTCCCACGAGAGGGCGGCAGGCTTTCGCGCGAGCACCGTCGCCGAGGCGATCAGCAAGGGCGCCCAGGTTCCCTGATCCCGCAGCGGGAGGGGGTGGCTGAGCACCTCATCGCCCGGCTCCCAGTCCTCGACGGAATCTCCGATCGCCGTGATGATCCCGGCGGCCTCGACGCCGAGCGCCATCGGAGGGGCGCGGCCGACGTCCCACTCGCCCGTCCGGACGAACTCCTCCCAGTTGCCGACGCCCGCGGCCCGGATTTCGATCAGGACCTCGTCGTCCGCGAGGGGGCGCGGATCTGGGAGGTCGATCCGCCCGACAGCACCGCCGAACTCGCTGATACCGGCGGCCCGCATCAAAGAGGCGCTGTCTGAGCGTGGGCGGGCTCGGCGATGAAGGGTCGGATCAGTGTACCGCGTCGGCGAAGAAGGTGAACACGGTGTGGGTGTACCCCCGATGCCGTGTCGCCACGCGGAGGGTGTGGATCTCCGGCGGCGCCAGTTCGACCGCGCGGTCACCTACGCGAGTTGGCTAGCAGATGGATGTGGACATATAGGACTCGCGGGACGCTCCAGGACGGATCTACACCAATCACCCCTCGGCTGGGGGCCGAAAGGTCGCTAGTTCAAATCCAGTCGCCACGATTACAACCCTGGTAAGCGAACCAGGCAGGATGCGGCGAGCCAGGTTCGCCGAATCGGCAACGCGCTGGTCGCGCGGCCGATTGGCTAACTGCGAGAGTGCGATGGAGCGTTGCCACCATGCAAGCCACGCCGGCGTCCCAGCCGAGTCCCCTGCCGCGCCGGCGCGCAATAGTCGCCGTTGCGGTTGCCGCCGTCACGATCGACACTGCGCTGCTCGGGCTGATCGCCCCCCTGCTCCCCGACATCGAGCGGCGGACGGGGGCAAGCGATGGGGCGCTCGGGCGCTTCTTTCGCAGCCTATGCGGTGCCGATCGTGCTCCTCTCGCTCCCACTGGGGCGGCTCGCCGACTCACGGGGACGGAGGGGGCTGGTGATCGCGGGATTGCTGCTCGCGGCCGCGGGCTCCGCGCTGATCGCCGTCTCCGAATCCATCTGGCCTCTGATGCTCGGTCGTGGCATCCAGGGGCTCGGGGCAGCTGCTAGCTGGATCGCGGCGCTCGCGCTGGTGTCCGACCTGGCGCCGCCGGGCAGGCGGGGCGAGGCGATCGGGTTTGCACTGGCGGCAACCGGCGTGGGCTCAATCGCCGGGCCCGCACTGGGGGGCGTGACGGCAGACCTGCTCTCCTATGCCGCCCCATTCCTGATCGTTTGCGGCCTTTCAGTCGCGCTCGCACTCGCGGCCGTCGCCGTGCTTCCTCCCGAATCGCGGCGCCGCACGCCGCAGACCCTCTCATGGGCGACGATCCGGGCCTCGATCGGATCCGGAACCGGCGCGGTGGCCGCCGCCATGACGCTTGGTGGAGCATGCGCGCTGGGGCTGATCGAGGTAGTCGCGCCGCTCGACTTTGACCGTCGCCTCGACTTATCCAGCGCGGGCATCGGACTCCTGTTCGCCGGGTCGATCGCGGTCGATGCGGCTCTCGCGCCGGTGGGAGGCCGCTGGGGGGATCAGAGGGGCCGGCGCGGTCCGGCGGCGACCGGCCTCGCCCTGATGGCGGTGTCGGCGGTGCTGCTCGCAGTGCTCGGGGGCACATTGGGGGCTGCGCTGGCGCTTGGAGTGCTCGGCGCCGGATTCAGCCTCACGTTCGCCGCTGCGGTTCCCTGGCTCGACGAGGCGTTCGGTGAGATCGAACGCGGTCTTGGCTACGGGGTGCTGAACATGCTCTATGCGGCCGGATACTTGATCGGCCCGCTGCTCGGCGGAGTGTTGCTCGGAGTAGCGAGCGCCGATGCTGCCTATGGGTTGACGGCCGCGGCGCTCGGGTGCGGGGCCGGAATCGTGCTTCTGCGGATCAGTACGCCGTCGAGTACGGCCCGCTCCCCGTAGGCAGGTCAGCCCGTTATCGGTCCGCGTGGTAGCGGCTTTCAAGCGCGTCGGCTCGCTGCTCAGGACTGGGAGTGTCCATAACCCAGGTTGGGTTGAATCCCAAATCCCACCTCGAGTAGGTGAGGCAACTGCGGTTTCGCAATGCAGGTGAAGGACCGCAAGCGGCGTAGGTGGTCGCATGGCCGAAGTACAGCCTCCCGACCAGCACGTGGAAGAGATTGTGCTTCGAGATCTGGAGCGCGTGGACGAGATGCTGCTGGAAGAGCTGGAGCGCGTGGACGAGATGCTCCTGCGGATTGCGGCCGCAATCGAGAAGTTGCCGGAGCGAATCGCCTCGGCCAGTAGGAGAGAGCTCGGGTCCGTATCAGGCAATGGGATGAGTGCAGCCGAACCAGTGAGAGGGCGGGTGTCCACTCGACCGTTCGACCCCTATGAGGAGGACGAGGTCGAGGCCGCCGAGGACAAAAAGTCAGCGGCTGGTCAGGTGGCCAGGAAGGTGCAGAGCTGGGTAGCAGCCTATGCCCCAGACTGGGATGCGCTCAGATTCGCGAACCTCTCCCTGGCGGTCGCTTTGCTTGCTACCGCCATCGCTGTGGTCGGCTTGATCGTTGCTGTCTTCTAGACCGGGCGCGCCTCTGACTGAGCACCCGTGGCCGTGCGTCGCTGGGGTCAGTCCACGCAGGTCACTACCTGCTGGCGGAAGTCGTCGGAGGGGGCGTCCTCGAAGACGATCACGGCATCCTGTTCGGAGACGACCTCGGTCTGGCTGGCCCTGAAGCTCTCCTTGGCGTCCTTGACAGCGGCCGCCTGGCCGCTTCCCGACACGATCACATCGGCGATCTCCCCGGTCCCGGACATCGCCTGGATATTGGGCGAACCGCTGCCGAGGTTGGATGCCTCGCCTTGAGCCCCTCCTCCCTGAGGCAGTCGATTATCGCCGTCCCTGCGGCTGGCCCCCAATCCTTCGTCTTGAGGCTGGTCCCCGCTTCCATCGTCGTCGCCGCATCCCGTCGTGGCACCGGTTTGAGACGGCGAGCGCGGGCGGATAGGCGCCTCAACATCGCGTGTCGGCTGGGGGCCGGAGGGTTGCTGGTTCAAATCCAGTCGCCCCGACTACTTCTCATCAGCTCTGCGGCAACGAGCGTCCCGAGCGTTCCCAGCGTCCCCATCCGTCCCGGCGGCAATTCAGTCGGTTGTCTGGAGTGCTGCTTCGCATTGAAAGCGGTGCACGAACTCCTCCTGGGTAGACATCTCAACGCCTCGGGGCAACAATTTCCCCGATCCCAAAATTCGGTATCGCGAAACACTGCGATCTCGTGAATAGCGGGTCAGAAGTCAGGTTGGCCGGACTTGTGGCGGTGCGGATCACGTGGATAACGGCCACCGTGGTTTGCGTGGTGGCGATCCTGATCGGGTTGCTCTCCGGCACCGACGGCGGCGATTCCTCGCAGCAGTTCCCCGGGTTCGCGTTCAGCGACGGCGGCGATTCCTCGCAGCAGTTGCCCAAGTTCGCGTTGTTTGAGCCGGCCGCTGCGATGTTCGGCGCGGAGACCCAAAAGAAGGTTCAGAGGACAACAAGCGCAGCAGCGCAGGAAGACCGCAGCGGGTGGGCCAAGGAGGGAGCGCTTCGCAACGGTCATTCCGGGTCGGGCGTTCCGCCTCGGTCGGGGAGTCAACCGGAGGACGCCGATGGCAGGACGCCTGTGGTCACACCTCCGCCGAAGCCCCCGCGGGCACCATCTGTGATCCCGCCGAAGCTTCCCCAGGCAGCGTCGGCGAAAGCTGACGCAGCTGCCGCAGGCAGCGTCGGAAAGCTGCCGCAGCAGGCAGCGTCGGCGATCCTGCCGCAGCTGCCGTCCAGCATCTGCCGCAGCTGGCGCAGCTTCGCAGCGTCGGCGGGAATCCTGCCGCAGCTGCCGCAGCTTCCCCAGGCAGCGTCGGCGATCCTGCCGCAGCTGCCGCAGCTTCCCAGGCAGCGTCGGCTGACCCTGCCGCAGCTTCCCCAGGCAGCGTCATGATCCTCGCCGCAGCTTCCGCAGGCAGCGTCGGTGACCCCGCCGAAGCTTCCGCAGGCACCGTCGGTGACCCCGCCGAAGCTTCCGCAGGCACCGTCGGTGGACCCGCCGAAGCTTCCGCAGGCACCGTCGGTGGACCCGCCGAAGCTTCCGCAGGCACCGTCGGTGGACCCGCCGAAGCTTCCGCAGGCACCGTCGGAGATTCCGGCCCCATCACCACCCCCAGTCTCCTCACCATCCCCAGTCTCGCTAAAGGTCTCGGTGCCGGTCCAGACACCCGTCACCGTCCCCAAGATCAGCGTCGGACTGCCTTAGGCGCGCGCGGCCTGTTACGGCTTCTAAGTCTGGGTCGCGAGGCCGGGCCCCGTCGAGAGCCGCCGGGCGAGCGAGCGCTCCCCAAACCGGTTGATCAACTACCGCGCGGGGGCTGCCGCTCGGGAGGCCCGTACTTCTGGACTTCGCGGATGTGGTTGGCGTTGACCATGACCACTTCGCCGTCGGTCTCAGTGACCTTGATCAGTGGCATGTCCGGCACCGTTATTGCGCTGATCTCGCTCACGATCTGCGCAACGCTGCTCTGCACGTTCTTCCTGTCGCCGTTGTCGAAGATGATCACGGCATTGGGCTCGACGGCGGCCATGGGCACAGCCTATCCCCGTACCTGACTGGCCTGTGGGGCACACCCCGCCGAAGTAACCGCTTTGGACGAGAAGCGGCGCGCCGCATGGAAAGGGGCGGGTTCGCTCATGATCCGTCCGGGGTTTGCCCTGGCGAGGAACTACGTTCCGCTGAGCGTGGAGATGCGGCGTGAGTTCGTCGGCTTCTGCACGGCAGGAGATACATGGAGGACTGGACCGGTTGGTCTCGTTCCCGGTAAACCCGCAGCCTGCACCGCTACCGATCGGAGGAACCGTGCCAGAGGACCTGTTTAGACCGCAACTCGGCGAGCCACATCACCACGCCTACGTCGTCGACGACATCGAGGCGATCGTGGAGCGGCTGGCCAAGCAGCTCGGGGCCGGTCCGTTCTTTCTGGTCGAGGACGTGCCGCTGGAAAACGTCCTATCGCGGGGCGAGCCGGCAGAGTTCGCTCACGATTCTGCGTTCGGCTTCTGCGGCGGCGGCGCAATCGAGCTGATCGAACCAACCCGCTTGACGCCAGACCGCGTCGAGGAGAGATTCGCCGGCGTGCGGCCGAGACTCCACCACGTCGGCTACGTGGTGCCCGCGGAGTCGGCCCGGCAGCTCCGCGGCGAACTCGACGAGCGGAATCTGTCCGAGTATCTCGGCGCCCAGCTCGGCGATCTCGACATGACCCTCCACGACGCGTCAGCCTTGCTCGGTCACGACATCGAGATTCATGTCGACAACGACGGCCTGCGCGAGTTCTTTGGAGTGGTCCGCGACGGCGCTGAAGGTTGGGACGGCTCTACACCGCTGCGGCCCGCCCCGAGCTGATTCCGCCGTGTCGTCCGACGCGAACTCATCACCCCGAGTTTCGGCGGGCAGCTCAGGCGCTGATCGGCGCTGGGTCCCAGGCGCCGTTAGTGGCGGCCGCTCGGGCGAAGTCGCGGAAGTCGCGAGCCTCGCGGCCGAGAGCACGACGCACACCGTCCGTGGTCTCGGCGTTGCGGCCGTCCACCACCTCACTGAACAGGTAGGTGAGCAGCTCGATCAACTCCGGTGGCGCGCCGTGCTCCGCGGCCTCGGCCGCGTGCTGCTCGATCGAGATGGGGACGTAGCGCACCTCGCGGCCCACCACCTCGCTGATCTCGGCGGCCACCTGCGCGAGGGTCAGGGAACGCGGCCCCGTCAGCTCATAGAGCTGCCCCACGTGCCGGTCGTCCGTCAGCGCCGCCGCCGCCACGTCGGCGATGTCGTCGGCGTCGAGGAACGGGGTCGGCACGTCGCCGGCCGGCAGCCGGATCTCGCCGCTCAGCACGTGCTCGCGCATGTAGTCCTCGCTCAGGTTCTGCATGAACCAAGTTGAGCGGAGGATCGTGAGCTCGGCGCCGGTGTTCCGGATGACCTCCTCGCCCCGCTCCGCCAGCGGCTCGCCGCGCCCGGACAGGAGGACCAGCCGCGGCGCCCCGCTCTCGATCGCCAGCTCGGCGAACGACTGCGTCGCCTCGATGGCTCCCGGGAGGGCGAAGTCGGGGTAGTAGGTCAGGTAGACGGCACCGACTCCTTCGAGCGCGGGCGCCCAGGTGGCCTCGTCCTCCCAGTCGAAGGGAGGTTCACCCGAGCGCGAGCCCACCCGGACCGGGAGACCGCGTGCTTCCAGCCGCTCGACCACCCGGCGGCCGGTCTTGCCGGTGCCGCCGAGAACGAGCGTGGTCCTGTGTGTCGTGTTGTCGTTCATTGGTTCCTCCATTGGTTGGTTTGGGTTCAAGGGGGTCAGGCGGTGGCGGGCTTGGCTGCGCTGAGCAGTCGACCGCGGCGCCTGGCGAGCCAGCGGAGCGGTGCGAGTGCCAGACGCTGGAGCCAGCGCGGCGGGAAGGCGGCCTGCACCTCGTCTCCGAACTCCTCAACGAACAGGGCGAGGTCGAGCGGCCTCGGAATGCCGCCCATCATCGTCCGGCCGTCCTGCGCGAGCCCGACAGCGGTTTCGAAGAGCTCCTCCATCCGGAGGGCGGGTTGGACCTCGACCCGGACGAGAGCGTCCTCGTCGCCGGCGTTGGCGAAGTCGTGCTTCTGGCCCGGGGGGACCACGACAACCTCGCCCGGCCCGGCGACGACGCGCTTGCGGCCCATCCGGAACCGCATCGTTCCCTCGACGACCTGGAAGCGCTCCTCCTGCTTCGGATGGATGTGCTGGCCGCCCGGGACGTGCCCGCCCGCGGGGAGCTCGAGATCGATCGCCAGCAGCTCGCCGTCGGTCTCCGCTGCGGTCCGGCGGATCGTGATCCGCTCGCCGCTCGCGGGATTCTCGAGTGTCTGTCCTGCGAATGCCATGATCGGCTCCTCCGGTGTCGTTGATTGCATCTCGTCCAGTATCCGGACGACGCGGGCGGACTGTCTATGACTCGGAGGCCGCTGATTCATGCTCAATCGTCCACGACTGTGGACGACCGGGCTTCCGAGCGTGCATACTGCAGGCATGGAAGCTCTGGACCCATTTCCGCCATCCGACCCCGTCGGCGAGGCGCTCCACTTCCTGCGCATGAACGGCGCCTTCTACTGCCGCTCGGAGCTGACCGCACCATGGGGCCTCACGCTTCCGCCGATGCCCGGGTACATCTGGTTCCACGTCGCCACCTCGGGCCGGCTCTGGCTGGAGACGGGTGACGACGAGGAGGCCTCATGGATTCAGCCCGGAGACCTGGCGCTCGTCCCGCATGGGGAGGGACACGTCCTCCGCAGTGAGGCCGGCGCACCTGCGCCGGGCATCCTCGACCTCGAGCGTGAGCTGGTCAGCGACCGCTACGAGATCCTCCGGCACGGCGAGGGGGGCGCGCCGACAGGCCTGATCTGCGGAGCCGTCCGCTTCGAGCACCCTGCCGCCGAGAACCTGATCCGGACTCTGCCGAGCGTGATCCACATCGAGGCATCCAGTTCACCCAGGCTGGACTGGATGGAGAGCACGCTCCGGCTGATGGCCGCCGAGGCCGGCGAGCTGCGACCCGGGGGTGAGGCGGTGATCACGCGGCTCGGCGACATCCTGGTGATCCAGGCGATCAGGGCCTGGATGGACACCGACCCCGCCGCCCGGAGCGGCTGGCTGGGCGCGCTCCAGGATCCGCAGATCGGGCGGGCGATCTCGCTCATTCACCGTGAACCGGCGCGCGACTGGACCATCGCCTCGCTGGCCGACGAGCTCGCGATGTCCCGTTCGGCATTCGCAGCCCGGTTCACCGAGCTGGTCGGCGAGCCCGTCATGCGCTACGTCGCCCGGTGGCGCATGCACGTCGCCGTGGACGCGCTGACCGAAGAGGGCGCAACGGTCGGCGAGCTCGCCGACCGTCTCGGCTACCGCTCCGAGGCCGCCTTCAGCCGTGCCTTCAAGCGTGTGATCGGCGACTCGCCGGGTGCGGTGCGGCGGAGGGCGGTCGATCAGAGCCCGGCGCCGATAGCCGGCTGAGAGCATCCCGCGCCAGCAGCCGATCCAGACCCCTTGGTCGCGCGCCGATTGGCTAAATGCCAGAGTTGCGATGGGGGGTTGCCACCATGCAAGCCACGCCGGCGTCCCAGCCGAGTCCCCTGCCGCGCCGGCGCGCAATAGTCGCCGTTGCGGTTGCCGCCGTCACGATCGACACCGCGCTGCTGGGGCTGATCGCTCCCTGCTCCCCGATATCGAGCGGCGCACGGGAGCGAGCGCGCTGGGGCTGATCGAGGTGGTCGCGCCGCTCGACTTTGACCGTCGCCTGGACCTATCCAGCGCCGGGATCGGACTGCTGTTCGCCGGGTCGATCGCGGTCGATGCCGCGCTCGCGCCGGTGGGGGGCCGCTGGGGGGATCAGAGGGGCCGGCGCGGTCCGGCGGTGACCGGCCTCGCCCTGATGGCGGCGTCGGCGCTCCTGCTCGCAGGACTCGGGGGCACATTGGGGGCGGCGCTGGCGCTTGGAGTGTTCGGCGCCGGACTCAGCCTCACGTTCGCGGCGGCGGTCCCCTGGCTCGACGAGGCCTTTGGTGAGATGGAACGTGGGCTTGGCTACGGGGTGCTGAACCTGCTCTATGCGGCCGGATATTTGATTGGCCCCCTGCTCGGCGGCGTCTTGCTCGGAGTAGCGAGCGCCGATGCCGCCTATGGGTTGACGGCTGCGGTGCTTGGCTGTGGGGCCGGAATCGTCCTTCTGCGGATCAGTACGCCGTCGAGGACGGCCCGCTCCCCGTAGGCAGGTCAGCCAGAATGAGAAGGAATGGCTCGCTGGGCGATCGTCGACGCTCCACTTAACGGCTCGGGCGCAGGACGCGGCGAGGAACACGCGCCCGCCACGCTCCGCGCGGCCGGACTCGTCGAGCGCCTCCGCGCGCGCGACGCCGGCGAGGCCGACGCGCGCATCCGCGACACGCGACGCGACCCCGATACCGGGGTAGTCGGCGCGGTCGAGGTGCGTCGAGCGTCGAACGCAATCGCCTCTCGTGTTCGCGAGGTGTTAGAGGCCCGCGAGCGCCCGCTCATCCTCGGCGGCGACTGCACCCTCCTGCTCGGCGTCTTTCAGGCACTGCCCCGCGGCTGCGGCCTGTGGTTCGTAGACGGGCACGCGGACTTTTTCGACGGGGAAAGCTCACCAACCGGTGAGGCAGCCGACATGGACCTTGCGATCCTCACTGGTCACGGGCCGCAGGGATTGCTCGAGCGAGAAGAACCGTTGCTCGAGCCGGGCGCTGTGGTGCTGCTCGGACATCGCCCGGCCGAGCTTCACCCCGACGTCGCCCGCGAGAACGCCCGCGTCGACCCAGCCATTCACGCTCTGACCGCGCCCGAGGTCCGTGAGCGCGGCGCCGCCAGGGTAGGAACAGCCGCCGCCGCGCGGCTCGCGGAGCGTCCGGCGTGGCTGCATCTCGACCTCGACGTCCTCGACGAAAGCGTGCTGCCGGCTGTCAGCTATCCGCAGCCGCTCGGGCTCGACTGGGACGAACTCGTCGCCCTCGTCCGGCCGCTCGTCGCTGCGCCGAACCTCCTGGGCGCGTCGGTCGCTGACTTCAATCCGGACCGCGACGTCAACGGCACCTATGCCGCCCGGGTCGTCCAAGCGCTCGAATCGCTCTGCGGGAGTTAAGGTCCTCCCACAGGCTCCGGGGGGGACAGAACGGGGCGGCTCGTAGAGTTCTCCGTGGTGCTGCTCTACGACTCCCAGGTTTCGGGCAACTGTTACAAAGTCCGGCTGCTGTTGGCCCACCTTGGCGTCGAATACGAGCGACGCGAGGTGGACGTCGTGGACCGCTCGAACCGTGCCGAGCTTCTAGGGGACCTCAATCCGGCGCTGCGCGTGCCAACCCTTGTGCTCGACGACGGTCGTCCGCTGGCAGAGTCAAACGCGATCCTCTTCTACTTTGCCGAGCGGACGCCGTACCTGCCCGAGGATCGATACGAGCGCGCCCAGGTGCTCCAATGGTTGTTCTTCGAGCAGTACAGCCACGAGCCCAACATCGCGGTCGTGCGCTTCTGGGTCGGCTACTCGGACGCTCCCCCAGTGGACGCCGAGCTGGAGACCAGGCGCCGCGCTGGCTACACCGCCCTCGACGCGATGGAACGCCACCTGTCCAGCCGCACCTTCCTTGTCGGCGAGAGCTTCACAATCGCTGACATCTCGCTCTACGCCTACACCCACGTTGCCGCCGAGGGGGGGTTCGACCTGGCGATGTATCCCGCTATCCGCGCCTGGCTCGATCGCGTCGCCGGCCAACCGGGCCACAAACCAATCACGGCCTGACCATCGCTCTTACGCAGCGCTGACGGAATAGCCGCTTTGTACGAGAAGCGGCGATCTTAAGCCCGGCGCCCGTGGTACCGGATTGCAGAACGAAGCGATGCTCAGAGGGTGGCGGCCTCTCGCCTGAGCGTGTGCAGGCTCCATCCCACGCCGAACATGCCTATGCCGTTGAGGATGAAGGCGATCCCGACGAACAGGGCGAGCGTGGCGAAGCCGATGTTCGGATCGGAGACGATCACGATGCCGGCGAGCAGCTCCACAGCTCCGGCAAAGATGTTCCAGCCGCGGTTCTCGTAGAGGTCGAAGGCGGCGATGATGCGAATCACACCCACAGCAATCAGCCAGACCCCGATCAGCAGCGCGATCGCCGCGATCCCCTGGATGGGGTGGCGGATCAGGAGGACCCCGACGATCGCGGTGAGCACCCCGAGCAGCGCGATCGATCCACGACCCTGGGTGCCGCCCATCAGCGAGACCGCAAGCTCGAGGATCCCGTCGACGAGCAGGAAGATTCCTGCGATTACCGCGAGCGTCGCCAGGCTATCGCCCGGCTTTATGAGGATGGTCACGCCGGCCGCAATGCTGAGCACGCCGATGACTAGCAGCAGCCACCATCCTCCCGTAGCCGCTCGTACATCGGCCGTAGTCACCTGATCAACCATCTCTCCTCCTCAGTCGGCCGCGGTGGGCCGGGATGTGTTCGGCTGGGTCAAATCCAGTCGCCTCGATCTGGCTCCTCGTCCTAGCCTGGCAGATCCTCGGGCCGCTTCGCGGACGTCGCCGACCGGTTTGGCGCAGCTGCAACTGAGGCCGATCCGGGACGACGTACAGTTGCGCGGCGAGCGATCGAGGAGGCACGAGGTGAGCGAGCGGGGAGCGAACGCCGGTCCGCCCATGACGCTGGGCGAGGGGCTGCGTCGTTGGTTCCTGCGGCCGCCCCGGCCTCACGGCGAGGTGATCGAGGACCGCACGGTCAGCTTCCTCGAGCTCTTCTACGACCTCGTCTACGTGGTGCTGGTCGGCCAGATAGCGCACACGCTGGCCGAGGACGTCTCGTGGTCGGGCGTGCTCGATTTCGCCGTCGTCTTCGGGCTGATCTGGATCGGCTGGTTCAACGGTGCCCAGTTCCACGAGCTGCACGGCCGCGAGGACGGTCGCAACCGCTCGTTCATCTTCCTGCAGATGGGGATTCTCACCGTGCTCGCCGTCTTCACCGGGAACGCAGCGAGCACCGACGGGGAGCAGTTCGCACTCATCTACGCCGCGCTGCTCGCAGTGCTCGTCTGGCAGTGGGCCTCCGTATACCGGACCGACGCACCCGAGTACCGGCCGGGGACGCTCAGCTACCTGGCCGGGCTCGTGGTATCGATCGGGGCGCTGATCGCCACCTCGGGCATGGAGGACACCGGGCGGGTGGCCGTCTGGGCCGCCATCGTGGTCGGCTCGATCGCCCTCGTTGTCGTGTACCTGCTGCGTGCCGTCCGACGACTTGCTTGGGATTCGGGCCACCGATTCGATGGCCGAGCGCTTCGGGCTGTTCATCATCATCGTCCTCGGCGAGGTCGTCGTCGGCGTGGTCGAGGGGATGCGGGGCGTCGCGGACCTCGACTTCCGCACGGTCGCGACGGGCGTTCTCGGGCTCAGCATCGCCTTCGGCTTCTGGTGGACCTACTTCGACTTCGTCGGACGGCGACTACCGAGGCAGGACGGAGGCTCGCTCGCGCCGTGGCTCTACAGCCAGCTCCCGATCGGGCTCGCGGTGGCGGCCGCTGGCGCCGGCATGGTCAGCCTGATTGAGCACGCCACCGACACCCGCACGCCCGGGCCCACGAACTGGCTGCTGGGTTGGCTCGGTCTCAGCCCTCCTGATCGCGCTCGTGGCAACGATCGTCACACTCGCGGACTATCGGAGGCTCGCTGCCCTCTACCGCCCGCTCACGGTGGCGATGCTGCTCGGCGCGGTGGCGGCGCTGGCGATCGGCTGGGCACGCCCGGCGCCCTGGTTGCTCGCGACGCTGCTTGACTTGGTCCTGATCGCGATCTGGTCCTTCGCGTTCGCCCGAAGCCTACGGACTACGAAGGCCGCCGCCAGAACCTGGCTAGCTACCCTGCCGTCTGCCGGTCGGCGGCGGCGCCAGACTAGGACCGTGGGAGGACTCCGCGCATCCGGCGCCCGAAGGCGACCACGCGAGCGAGATGGCCGCAGTACGGAGCTCCCGGGCAGCGGATGAACGAGATCGTCATCGCCTCGACCTGCTCGTCTGCGGGCTCGCGCCGGCGGCCCGGTAACAGCGTGGTCGCCAGGACCACACCGACGGCGCAAAGGACCGCAGCGACCAGGAATGCGCCCTTGAACCCGTGCGTCAGAGCGACCGGGAGTGCAGACCCACCATCCAAGGCGCTCGTCGTGCGGCTGGTCGAAACCGTGGAGAGGATCGCGAGGCCCAGCGAGCCGCCGACCTGCTGGGTGGTGTTGAGCAGTCCCGACGCGAGCCCTGAGTCGCCACTCGCGACTCCATTGGTCGCCGCGATCGTGATTGGTACGAACGACATCCCTAAGCCCGTCCCCACGATGATCATGGCCGGGAGCACGTGGCTCGCGTAGTCGCCATGGCCGTCGACGAGCGCAAGGAGGATGAAACCCGCCGTCGCGATCAGCAGGCCGACGCTGAGCACGGGCTTGGGCGTGAAGCGGTCGACGAGGCGCGAGGCCAGCGCCGAGGCCCCGATGAGGGTCAGGCTCAGCGGCAGATAGGCGACCCCGGTCTTGAGCGCGCTGTAGCCCATCACCTGCTGGAGATAGAGCGTCAGGAAGAAGAACACACCGAAGAGGGCCGCCGCCACCAGGAGGAAGGTCGCGTCGGCAGCGGCGAGGCTCCGATTGGAGAAGATTCGCAGCGGGACCAGCGGGATCGCGATGGCGGCGCTCGATCTGCAGGAAGGCGACGATCAGCGCAGCGGCGATCGCGAAGCCCGCCAGCGTCCGCCCCGAAGTCCAACCCCAGCTGTCGGCCTTGATCAGCGTGAAGACGAGCGCGATCGTGCCGAGCGTGATCGCGATGGCGCCTTCGACGTCGTATCCGCCCTTCGACACCTGCTCGGAGCGGCTCTCCGGCACGATCCTCGGAGCCAGCGCCAGCACGACGGCGCCGATCGGCACGTTGACGAAGAAGACCCAGCGCCAGCTCAGCGAGCTCGACGATCACCCCGCCGAGGAGCAGTCCTATAGCGCCGCCCGCGCCTGCGATGGCGCCCCAGACGGCGAGCGCGCGGTTGCGCTCCGGCCCTTCGGTGAAGGTGGTGAGGATGATCGAGAGGGCTGCCGGCGAGACCATCGCGCCACCGAGTCCTTGGAGTCCGCGAGCGAACAGCAGCATCCCCTCGGACTGCGAGAGCCCACAGATGAGTGAGGCCCCGGAGAAGAGCGCGATCCCGGCCATGAACAGCCGCCGCCGTCCGAGCCGGTCGGCGGCGCGCCCACCGAGCAGGAGGAAGCCGCCGAAGATCAGCGTGTAGGCGTTCAGTACCCAGGAGAGGCTCTGCTCGGAGAAGCCGACGTCGACCTTGATGGTCGGCAGCGCGACGTTGACGATGGTCGCATCGAGGACGACCATGAACTGCGCCACTGCGATGAGCGCCAGTACGGCGTTCGCGTCGACGCCGGAGGCCGGGTGGGGGATTGAGCGAGCAGCGGCTGTGGACATCGCGGTCTTGCCCCCGGGCGACGCTACCACGATGGCTGTGCACCTTCGGCTGGGGGCCGAATACGAGTGAAGCCCTAGCTACGCTCGGCCAGGGTGCTCCGGGTTGGCGCTATTGCGGCTGGATATTGGGCCTCGCGGCGGTCGGTTGCGGCGGTCCAGGGCTCAGTGAGAGCGAAATCAAGGACGCCCTCGAAAAGAAGCCGCTCACCTACCACTACAGAGACGAGCAGTACAGCGCCGATGGAGTGGCCGTCGGCGGTACGGCGACGAACGGACGAGCGACGGTGACCTTCGAGGTCGTGTCAGGCCACCCAGCGATCGAGGACCCGATCTTTCGGCAGGACAAGGACGACATCGATCACTTTCAGCGCAGCGGGGGGAACGGCTACACCGTCACCGTCAACCTGCCGAAGAGCCGCGAGGCAAGTAAGCGACAGGCTCCGGTCGCAAACGCGATTGAAATCGCGATGTGCGAGCGCATGAACGACTGCGGCGGTCCCGCCGGTTAGTTGGACCAGACCACCGCTTTGGACTGAACCGATACCGATTGGAGGAACCGTGCCGGAGGACCTTTTTAGACTGCAACTCGGGGAGCCACATCACCACGCCTACGTCGTCGACGACATCGAGGCGATCGTGGAGCGGCTGGCCAAGCAGCTCGGAGCCGGTCCGTTCTTCCTGGTCGAGGACGTGCCGCTGGAAAACGTCCTATCGCGGGGCGAGCCGGCAGAGTTCGCTCACGATTCTGCGTTCGGCTTCTGCGGCGGCGGGGCAATCGAGCTGATCGAACCGACCCGTTTGACGCCAGACCACGTCGAGGAGAGATTCGCCGGTGTGCGGCCGAGAATCCACCACGTCGGCTACGTGGTGCCCGCAGAGTCGGTCCGGGAGCTCCGGGGCGAGCTCGACGGCCGGGGTCTGCCCGAGTACCTCAGCTCCCAACTCGGCCTGCTCGATACCACCCTCCACGACGCGTCGGCCTTGTTCGGCCACGACATCGAAATTCATGTCGACAACGAGGGCCTGCGCGAGTTCTTCGGAATGGTCCGCGATGGCGCTGAAGGTTGGGACGGCTCCAAACCGTTGCGGCCCGCCCCGAGCTGATCCGCCGTGCTGTCCGAAGCAACTGTCGCTGGACCGATGAGTCTGCGCTTCAGCGTTGGTCCCATCGGCAAGAGGGTGATCAAAGGGAGCCCCCGAGCAAAGGAGATCCCAGATGGGAAAGCTGATCGCGACAACCCAGGCCACCGTCGACGGCGTGATCGACCCCGTCGGCGAGTGGGTGCAGGAGGGCGGAGACCACGCCGAGTACTCGTTCGAGCGCCAGGCGAGGTCCGCCGGGCTGGTCCTTGGCCGCAAGACCTACGAAGGGCTGGCGGGATATTGGCCGAACGAGTCGGGCAAGTGGGCCGACATGGTCAACGCGATACCGAAGTACGTCGGGTCGAAGACCCTCTCCGGCGACCTCGAGTGGAACGCGATCCTGCTCGAGGGCGACATCGAGGACTCGATCCCGAAGCTGAAGGATGAGGTCGACGGTGACCTGTTCATGCACGGGAGCGGCGAGTTCGCGTACGCCCTGGCAGATCGTGGCCTGGTCGACGAGTTCGAGGTCTACCTGAACCCGCTCGTCTGGGGAGAGGGCAACGTCCATGTGCTCGGCGACCGGGGAACGGTGCGACTAGAGCTCGACGATGTGAAGCGGTTCGACTCCGGGGTCGTGCTACTCACCTATCACCCGGCCTAGCCGGGCAGATCCTCGGGCCGCTTCTTGGCGAGTTTGCCCTTCAGCAGTCCCGTGGACTGGCCGACCTCGATCAGGTAGCCGTCGGGGTCCCGCATGTAACAGCGAATCTCAGCACCGCGATCGATCGGCGGTGTCACAAACTCGGCCCCTTTTGATTTCCACTCCTCGTAGCACGCCTGGACGTCGGCTACGCGCAGGTTCATGAAGGTGGAGAGCGTGTTGTCGAACTCGTAGTCGACGACCGAGATGTCCGGCTTGTCGGGGGTGGGGCCACCGCCCGGATTCATGATCACCCACGAGTTGGAGAGCTTGACCATGCAGGGGTTCTCCTCGAGCACCACCTGCCCGCCGAGAACCTCGGAGTAGAAGGCACGGGATCGAGCAACGTTGCGCACGGTGAGGAAGAGCGTGACGACGAAGCCCTCGCTTGGCGCCGGCAGGTTTTCATAGTCGATGTATGGCTTGGGCTCGGTCACGGTTACCTCCTAAGCCCTGGTAAGTGGCTAGGACTCTCCGGGGAACCCCGGTTCAGTCGCCTTAGCCCGCGGGGGATCTACGTCGCGGAAGCGGCCTTCTCAATGATTGCGGCCACAGCCTCCGGCTGGGAGACATAGACCGAGTGGCTGGCTGCGACCTCCTCGACGGTTGAGCCCGCTCTCCCGGACATCATTTGCTGGGCCGGCGGAGGGATCATCCGGTCCTCGGTCGTGAGGAGATACCAGCTCGGCTTGTTCCGCCAGGCCGGGTCGTTGATCGTGCCGCCCAGAGCATCGACCCCCCACGGGACCTGCGAGTCCGCCATGAACGCGGCCTCGTCGGCATCCACATCGCCCGCGAAGGAATCATGGAACTTCTCCCGATCCAGGAGCAGGAAGCCGTCCTGTGGCGGCAGAATCGGCGGCACGGGCGCATCGGGCGGCGGATCGGCGATGAGCGTGTTCACCGATTCGCCGTCGTCCGGCGCGAACGCAGCGATATAGACGAGCGCTGCGACGTTGGGATCATTGCCGGCCCCGGTGATCACCGCCCCGCCGTAGGAGTGGCCGACGAGAACGACCGGCCCGTCCTGGGCATCGATGATGCGCTTGGTCGCTTCCACGTCACCATCGAGCGAAAGCGTCGGATTCTGTACGACGCTGACGTCGTAACCGTCCTTCCTCAGGATGTCGTAGACGCGCCGCCAGCCCGAGCCGTCGACGAAACCGCCGTGAACGAGGACTACGTTTTGGGTTGCCATGGTCGTCTCCTCCTCCGGTGAATTGGTTGAGCGATCCTATGCCGAAATGTCAACCAGCGGCCATGATGCTTTCCTCCAGCGCTCGCGTGACCGTCACGGCTCACGCCACGCTGCAGTCCGGGGAGTCCGCGGAGCGTGGGCGCGCCGCCCGCCGCGACACTCCCCGGTCAGCTCACGGCGAGTGGTCCCCAGCGCCGGACCGGCCCGATCCTGTCGCGGTGCTTGGAGCCCAGGCGGCCTCGCGTGTGCAGGAGCTCGTCCCGATCCGACACGGGCGGATGCTTGTTTCGGCGTTCACGTTCTACCGCGGCGCCGCGGCCGTGATGGCGGCCGACCTCGCCGCGACGCCGAACTCGGGGATCGTCGTGCAGGCCTGCGGCGATGCCCACATCTCGAACTTCGGTGGATTTGCAGCTCAGGACCGCAGGCTCGTCTTCGGCCCGAACGACTTCGACGAGACGCTGCCCGGCCCCTGGGAATGGGACGTCAAGCGGATGGCGGCCAGCGCCGAGATCGCCGGCCGCGACGTCGGGCTCTCGGCGGATCGTCGGCAGCGGATCGTGACTGCGTGCGTGCGGGAATACCGGGAGGGAATGCGTGGCTTTGCGCGCGAGAGCCACCTCGACGTCTGGTATGACCGCCTGAATGCGAGTGAGCTGGTCGATCGCTTCGGCGGGAAGCTGGGCAAGGAGGGGAGGATCGTGTTCGCGAAACCGTTCGCCAAGGCACGGCGCAAGACGAGTCTGCGGGCGGTCAAAAAACTCACCGAACGGGTCGACGGCGAGCTGCGTTTCCGCAGCGTCCCCCCACTGCTGGTTCCACTCCGTGAGCTGCTTGACCCGGTCGACGCTCGGGACGAGACCGAATACGTTCGGGAGCTGCTGGAGGAGTATGCCGCCAACCTCGAAGAGGATCGGCGCTACCTGTTCGGGACATACCGGTTCGTTGACATGGCCCGCAAGGTCGTCGGCGTTGGGAGCGTCGGGACGCGTGCCTGGATATTCCTGTTGGTCGGCCGCGACGGGAAGGACCCGCTCGTATTGCAGGCGAAGGAGGCGCGGGCGTCGGTGCTCGAGCCCTACCTGGGCGCGAGCGAGTTCGAGAACCACGGCGAGCGGGTGGTCCGGGGCCAGCGGATCTCGCATGCGGCGATTGACGTTTTCCTGAGCTGGCAGCGAAGCGAGGGCCTTGACGGCAACGAGCACGACTTCTATGTGCGCCAGCTATGGGACTGGAAGGCGTCGATCGACCTGTCGGGGATGACGGAATCGGGCCTGCACGCCTACACGAGAGCCTGCGGGTGGTCCCTGGCACGCGCCCACGCCCGCTCCGGCGATCGGCTGGCGATCGCCGCCTACCTGGGGAGAGGCTCGAACTTCGATGAGGCGATCGCCCGCTTCTCCGCGGCGTACGCCGATCAAAACGAGCTCGACCACCAGCGACTGGCTGACGCCGTCTCGGCAGGCGAGGTCGCTGTCGAGTCCGGGGTTTGACCTCAGCTCAGGCCGTGGCCAATGCCGCGAGCCACTCTTCGAAGCTGGGGCCGGCGAGCTTCGCGCCCGGGTGGGGGAGCACGGCTCCCTCCGCATAGGCCGCGGCGTCCGGGTCGCCGGGCTGACGGCCCTCGCGGATCTCGATCGAGTCGCCTCGGCTGGCGAAGAGCGCGGCGGCCAGATCGGCGAGACGCTCCTCCTGCGGACCGGCGACCTCGGTGATCCTGCCGTTCTCGACCTTCGGCTCCTCGGCGGCATCGGCGAGGGTCTCGGCGACGAGGCGGGCGGCGACGGGCTGCGTTCGCATCTCGGGCAGGTGGGCGACGCCGTCCTGGGTCATCCACCCGACGAAGGGGTCGAAGAACTCGTGGAACTGGGCAGCGCGAACGATCCGGACCGGAAGCGGGCCTTCGAGCAGCGTCTGCTCCTGGGCCAGCTTCGCCGCGTTGTAGCCGCCCTGGAACTTGTCGACGCCGATGATCGAGACGACGACGATCCCCCTCGCACCGGCCTCAGCGCCGGCACGCTGGAGGTTCCGCGCCGAAGTGGTGAAGAACTCCGTTGCCTCCTGCTGATCGGGCGTCGGCCACGTCGCGGTATCGATGATGATGTCGACCCCGGCGAGCGCCTCGTCGAGGCCCTCGCCGCTGATCAGGTCGATGCCCTTGGAGCGCGCGATCGCGACCACATCGTGTCCGCGCTGCTGGAGGATCTCGACGAGCGGCGACCCGACCCGGCCGGTGGCGCCCGTCACGGCAATTTTCTGGCTCTTGCTTTCGTTCTCCATCGTTCTTCCTTCCCAAGCGCCGGAGGCGCTTATCCCGTTTCACCCATACGACGAATGAGACCGGTTCAGATCGACAATGGCGGCGTGGAAAGCGGCGCTCCGCCGCGAGATACTGCTTAGGCGATGTCGTCCCATCTGGGCTTGAAACTCCTGGCGCCGAGCCGCCCGCACGCATGACGTCTGCTGCGCCGATCCTCATCGGTTACGACGGCTCGGACACGGCGCGTGGGGCGATCCACGAAGCCGCCGAGCTCTTCGGGTCCCGCCGGGCACTGGTGGTGACGGTGTGGGAACCCGGTCTTGCATACGAGGCCAGCGCGATGACAGCGGACCCCACGGGCCTGGGGCCCGAACCGGTGGATCCCGCAGCCGCCCGGGAGGTTGACGACGCGTCGAGGGCTCACGCCGACCGCGTGGCAAACGAGGGGGTTGAGCTGGCGAAGTCCCTGGGACTTCAGTCCGAGCCGGTCGCCGTGGCTGACGAGGGCAATGTGGCCGACGCGATCGTTGAGCTGGCCCGCAAGCGAGATGTGGCCGCGATCGTCGTGGGCTCGAGGGGACTGAGCGGGCTCCGGGCAAGGCTCGGGGGCAGTACCTCAAACGCAGTTGTGAAGCACGCCTCATGCCCCGTCGTCCTGGTTCACGACGATTGACGGCCTTGAGGGAGACTCAACTCGTTAAGACTGTCGCCGTTATTGCGACCCTGCTGTTCGCGTTGCTCTGCCTCACGGCTGCGGATGCCGCGCTTGCGAAAAAGAAGAAGGCCCTACCGCCGATCCACGTGCGCGGGACCGTCTACACATTCGACGACCAGAACCCGATCCCGGGCGCCACGGTTCGGGTCGCGGAGCTCCCGGGCCTGAGTGCGCAGACAGGGCCCGACGGCAGCTACGACCTCCTGGTTTCCGACGGCACGACCTTCACGCCCTATGCAGATGCCGTCGGCCACCACCGGATCTACCTCCAGACCTACGTCAGCCAGGGCAAGGATCTCCAGCGGGTCAACTTCCAGATGCCGAGTGACGCGGCCTACAACGGGCTTGCGGCGATCCTGTCGGTTCCTCGCGACGCGAACAACGAGCTGGTCAACTGCGCAGTGGTCTCGACCTTCAGCACCGTGAACGTGCGCGATGCGAGCTTCAACGACTTCGTCGCCTACGGAGCCCACGGCGTCGCGGGTGCGACCGCCAGCGCGAATCCGGCATTGGCCAACCCGACCTACTTCAACGAGTCGGTGGTTCCGGATGCCTCGCGGACCGAGTCCTCCATCGACGGCGGCGTCGTCTGGCCGGTGGTGCCCCACGGGGTCTATCGGTTCACGGCCCACCATCCATCGACTCGTTTCGCGCTGTTCCGCGCCACCTGCGAGCCCGGTCGGGTCGTCAATGCCAATCCGCCCCAGGGGTTCTATGAGCTCCGTGCTGGCGAGCAGGTCGACTCCACGGTCGCAGCGTCGCTCGCATCCACCCATTTCGACCTCAGCGGCTCGAAGGCTCTCCTGAAGGCGCGGGTCAAGGCCCACGAGTACGTCGCCGTGAGCGGCATGCTGCGGCGCGGCAAGAAGGTGCGAGCCAAGCGTCGCACCAAGGGCTATGCGCCGGGGAAGCGCACCCTTGCCTTCCCGGTCGGCCACGGCCTCGCCGGGAAGAAAATCGCCGTGAAGCTGACGGTGGACGACGGTCAGGGCAACGTGAAGACGCTCACCCGAAATCTGGAGGTTCCCGGGCGCTGAAGGGGCGCTTACGGCCGGTCTGGCGGGTGCCCTCGTTTTCTCAGCTCGCGAGTCGCGGCGGCGAGGCGGATCTGGAGTTCCGTCGCCGGCCGGCGATCGAGCGGATCCTCACCTTCGATTGTCGCGTCTTCCGTTCTCACGGCCGCGCGCGCCGCGGCGTCCTCTATCAGCGCCCACCGGTCCGCCGCGCGTCGTGGCGTGGTACATGTGAGAAGTTCGCCGAGATCATTGGCCTGCGATACGCGCGTTCCCATGTGGCGGGGGTGCCCCGCGCTTCTGAGCCGCGCAAACCGCCCTTGATGCCGCTTTGGCTCGTCGAGGGCTTCTGGGCAGAAGCGCAGGAGAATCGTCTTCATGATCGTCGTGTGATCGAAGAGCGTCTTGGATACAGACCCTGGCTCCACCCACGGCGAGACGACCAGCGCCGGTATCCGCACGCCGTAGCGTCCGAACGTGTCGGGGTCGTCGTCGGGCGCCGCAGGCGGCGCGACGTGATCGAAGAAGCCGCCGTGCTCGTCGTAGAAGACGATGAGGAGCGTCTTTTCCCATTGGGGGCTTGCTGCGAGCGCGTGGTAGACGGCGAGCACAAGCTCCTGGCCGTCCTTGATGTCCGCTGGCGGGTGGTCGTCGTTGGGCTGAAAGCCGATCGGGTTGAAGTTGCTGAAGTTCGGGTCGATCCATGAGACTGAAGGCAGCGCGCCGTTGGCGGCGTCTTCGAGAAAGCTGGGCGCTTTTACATCGACCCTGAGCTCGAGGCTGGTCCTCCAGTTCAAGTTGGTCTTGCTGAAAAACGCGAACCTGTCGTGGTGGCCCAGCTTGTAGTGCCCATCGGCGAAGCGCAGGGTCCCCGCCTCGAACGAGTACCAGCGCCACGAGATGTCGTTCGCGTCGAGGTGTCGCACGAACGAGGGTTGGTTGTACATGGGCGGCAGGTGGAGCGGCCGGTCATCGCGACTGCCGGCGGCGCGACCGCAAATCGCGTATAGACGGTTCGGCCAGGTCGCCCCGGGTACCGAGCTGAACCAGCGATCGCAGATTGCGAACTCGCTCGCCAGGTGGTCGTAGACCGGGACATCGGCGGCGTTGTAGTAACCGATCACGCGACCGGGATCAGCATCCGGGACGTCGTTGGCGGAGAGCGTCTCGGCGTAGCTCTCTACGAAGCCGTCCATCTTGCCGCCCCCGAGCTGGAGGTCGACGGCGCTGGCGGAGTGATCGGGATCGTCCTCGATCACCGTGCTGTCGAGATGGTGGACCGGATAGGAGCGCCCGTCATGCTCGTTGGCGAACTCCGCCCGCAGGCCATCGACATCGCCGCGACCACCCTCGAGCGAGAGATACCCGAGCATGTGGTCGAAGGAGCGATTCTCGAGCATCAAGACCACGATGTGGTCGATCTTCTCGAGGTTGGCTACTGCCGGTCTCAGTCACCCCCGTAAGCATCGTCGATCGGAGCTGATCCAGCCGAGACAGCCGAAGGTTTGGCCAGGATTGACCTTGGTGGACCGCCGATGAAGCTGCTCAGATCGCTCCCTGGCGCCCGAATGCTCGCGTCCTATCGCAGGTCGTGGTTGCGGCGCGACGTCGTCGCCGGCCTCGTGCTCACCACGCTGCTGGTACCCCAGGGGATGGCCTACGCCCAGCTTGCCGGCCTGCCGGCGATCACCGGGCTGTACACGTCGGTCCTCTGCCTGATCGGCTACGCGGCGTTCGGGCCTTCGCGAATCCTCGTGCTGGGCCCGGATTCCTCCCTGGGTCCGATGATCGCGGCGACGATCCTGCCGATCATCGGATCCGGCGGCGATCCCGAGCGCGCGGTCGCGTTGGCGTCGATGCTGGCCCTGCTGGTGGGCGTCATCACGATCGTTGCGGGGATCGGGAAGCTGGGGTTCATCGCCGACCTTCTTTCGAGGCCGACACAGATCGGATACATGAACGGGCTTGCCCTGACGATCCTCATCGGGCAGCTGCCGAAGCTCCTTGGGTTCTCGACCGACGCGAATGGGCTGATCGACGAGACACGCGCGTTCGTGGACGGGATCACATCGGGCGAGGCGGTTGCGGCCGCTGCAGCGATCGGACTGGTCAGTCTCGCGCTGATCCTGGTCATCCAGAGCTGGCGGCCTCGGATACCGGGCGTCCTGCTCGCAGTGGTGGTCGCGATCGCCGCCGCAGGGGCGTTCAACCTCGGCGACCATGGCGTGTCGCTCGTGGGGACCCTTCCGGCGGGCCTTCCCTCCCTCACCTGGCCGAACCCGGTCTCCGATCTGCCGCTCCTGGTGGCAGGAGCGCTCGGCATCGCGCTCGTCTCTCTGACCGACACGATCTCGACCGCCTCGTCCTTTGCCTCCCGCACGGGTCAGGAGGTCGACGGGAACCGGGAGATGATCGGAATCGGCGCCGCGAACGTCGGCGCAGGCTTCTTCCAGGGCTTCCCCGTGAGCACCAGCGGCTCACGCACCGCCGTCGCCGAGCAGGCCGGTGCCAAGACGCAACTCACCGGGCTCGTCGGCGCGGCGACCATCATCCTGATGCTCGTCCTCGTGCCCGGGCTCCTGCGCAGCCTCCCGCAGCCGACGCTTGGCGGCGGTGGTGATCGCGGCGTCCCTGTCACTGGCGGACATCTCCGGTGTTCGCCGGTTGTGGCAGCAGCGCCGCATCGAGTTCCTGCTATCGATGACAGCCTTCCTCGGCGTCGCGCTGCTCGGCGTGCTCCCCGGCATCGCCGTCGCGGTCGCTCTTTCGATCCTCAACGTCTTTCGGCGCGCGTGGTTGCCCTACCGAACCACCCTCGGTCGCGTCTCCGGCATGTCGGGGCACCACGACCGGCGTCTCTATCCCGACGCCGAGCAACTGCCCGGCCTGGTGATTCTCCGCTTCGACGCGCCGCTGTTCTTCGCCAACGCACGGACCTTCCGTGAGGAGGTTCGACGCCTGGCAGGTGCCGAGCCGCGGCCGCGCTGGATCGTCGTCGCGGCAGAGCCGATCACCGACGTCGACACCACGGCGGCGGACATGCTCGCCGAACTCGATGAGGAGCTCAACGCCGACGGCACCTCGTTGGTCTTCGCCGAGCTCAAGGACCCGGTGAAGGCAAAGCTCGAGCGCTACGAGCTGGTCGGTCCGCTGGACCCAGCGCACTTCTTCCGAACTTTGGAGGGTGCCCTCGACGCCTACCGCGAGCAGACCGGCGCCGAGTGGACGTCAGCCCAAGGCCGCACCCTCGATTAGGCTGCGGGCAGGGGGATCAACCGAGGTCGAACGGATCTGAATGGACTGGTCACTGACGACCGTGGCGCTGGCGCTGATCGCCGTCGCCGCGGTCTCGAAGCGGCTGTCGGGATCGCCGATCACGCCCGCGATCGTGTTCGTCTCGATCGGGGTCCTCGTCGGCCCCAAGGTCCTCGACGAGATCAACATCGCGAGCACCAGCTCGACCGAACGAGCACTGGCCGAGGCGACGCTGGCGCTCGTGCTCTTCTCCGATGCCTCGAGCATCGACCTCAGAGCGCTGCGGCGTGGGGCCTCGGTTCCGCTGCGGCTGCTCGGGATCGGGCTGCCGCTGACGATCGCGCTGGGAGCGCTCGCCGCCGCCGTGATCTTCGGCGAGTTGACCTTCTGGGAGGCCGTGATCGTCGGGGTGGTCCTGGCGCCGACCGACGCCGCCCTCGGCCAGGCGGTGGTCACCGAGCCGCGCGTCCCGACCCGGATCCGCCAGGGCCTGAACGTCGAGAGCGGGCTCAATGACGGGATCTGCGTGCCGCTGCTCTTCGCGGCCGTGGCGGCCGCGGACGTCCAATCGGGTATTTCCGGGGGACGAACAGGAGCCACCCTTCTGTTCGAGGAGGTCGGCTACGGGATCGTCGGCGGGGTGGTCGCCGCGCTGGTGATCGGAGCCGTGGTCGTCTATGCGGGCGAAAGGGATCTGATCGCCGGCGCCTGGCGCCAGGTGATCCCGGCCGCCGGCGCCGTCCTCGCCTACGGCACCGCCAGCGCGCTCGACGGATCGGGCTTCATCGCGGCCTTCGTCGCCGGGATGGTCTTCAGGGCGGTGATCAATCGCGACCCCGGGGAGATGAACCGGCTCACGGAGGAGGTCGGGGGCGTGCTCAGCGGGGTCACCTTCGTCGTCTTCGGGGCGATCCTGCTCGGGCCGGCGCTCGGCGAACTGAGCTGGGAGCTCGCCCTCTACGCGGTCCTCAGCCTGACGGTCGTGCGAATGGTCCCCGTCGCGATCGCGATGCTCGACTCACACGTTCGACTGCCGACGCTCGGCTTTCTCGCCTGGTTCGGCCCTCGCGGCCTGGCCTCGATCGTCTTTGCGGTGATCGTCATCGAGGACTCGCAGCTTCCCCACGAGCACCTGATCGTCCTTGCGGTCTACCTCACCGTAGGGCTCTCGGTCTTCGCCCATGGCCTCACCGCCGCCCCGTTGGCCGATCGCTACGCGGACTGGTTCGAGCGCCAGCAGCGCGGGAAAATCAAGGCTGGGAACTAGGAACGGAGGGAGCACGATGACGACAGGCACCGCGACACGAGTCCGCCTCGGGATGACCGACCTCGAGGTCTCTCCGATCGCCTTCGGCACCTGGCAGCTCGGAGGGGAGTGGGGGCAGTTCGACGAGAACGAGGGGATCGCGGCGATCCGGCAGGCCCGCGAGCTGGGAGTCAACCTCTTCGACACGGCCCACGGCTATGGCTTCGGCGCCTCGGAGCGCGTGCTCGGGAACGCGCTGCGGGATGACATCGAACACCATCGCGACGAGGTCGTGATCGCCACCAAGGGCGGCCTGCGGATGACCGACGACGGGCTGGTGCGCGATTCGAGCCCCGCCTGGCTTCGCAGCGGACTCGACGACAGTCTGGCGGCGCTCGGGGTCGACTACGTCGATCTCTTCCAGGTGCACTGGCCCGATCCGAAGGTGCCTTTCGCCGAGACCGCCGGAGCGCTCCAGAAGCTCGTGGACGAGGGCAAGATCCGTCACGTCGGGGTCTCGAACTTCGACGCCCGGCAGATGGCGGAGTTCGCGGAGACGAGGCCGGTGGAGACGCTGCAGCCGCCATACGACCTCTTCCGCCGCGACATCGAGGACGAGATTCTCCCGTACTGCTCGGAGCACGACGTCGGTGTGGTCGATCTACGGGCCGCTCGCGCACGGCCTGCTCACGGGAGCGATGGACGAGAAGACCACGTTCGCCTCGGACGATTGGCGCAGCGGAGCGCCCTTTTTCAAGGGCGACGACTTCCGCCGGAACCTCGAGGTGGTCGGCGAGCTCCAGCGGTTCGCCCAGGAGCGGTTCGGGGTCTCGGTGAGCCGGCTCGCGATCGCCTGGACCCTCGCCAATCCGGCGGTCCAGGTGGCGATCGTGGGAGCCCGGCATCCCGGCCACATCGAGGACAGCGTCGCCGCCGCGGAACTCGACCTGGGCAAGGACGATCTCGAGCAGATCGACCGCATCATGGCCGGTTCGGTCACCATGGGCGGTCCGCACCCGGAGATGATGCCCGAATGAGCGCCGCCCGCGAAAAGCTCGGCGTCGTTGGGCTCGGCCACATGGGCGGCAATATGGCCGCTCGCTACCTCGGCGCCGGCTATTCGGTCTACGGGGAGGCGAGAAGCAAGGACGGGCACGACGAGCTCCTCGAGAACGGTCTCCAGTGGTGCGATACGCCGCGCGATCTGGCCGAGTCCGCCGACGTCATCATCACCTCGCTTCCGAACGACGACGTGCTTCGGGAGGTCGCGTCAGGACGGGACGGGATCGTGGCCGGCCTCGATGGCGGCAAGGTCTGGGCGGACACGAGCACCGTCAGCCCGAGCGTGAGCCGCGAGGTCGCCAAGCAGGCCGAGGCGACGGGCGCGAAAATGCTCGACACGCCGGTCTCCGGGAGCGTCCCGCAGGTGCAGTCGGGAACGCTGACGATCATGGCCGGGGGCGACAAGCAGGCATATGACCGGGTCGAGACTGTGCTTCAGGAGCTCGGCACCCCGACATACATAGGCGAGAACGGGCACGGCCTGATCCTCAAGCTCGCGATCAACATCAGCCTCGCCGTCCAGATGCTCGCCCTTTCCGAGGGACTGCTGATGGCCGAGCGTGACGGCGTCGATCGCAAGCTCGCTCTCGAGGTGATGACCGAGAGCCCGATCGGCTCCCCGATGCTGAAGGCGCGCGTGCCGCTGGTCCTCGACAGCTCCGGCGAGGCCTGGTTCGACGTCGAGCTGATGCACAAGGACATCCGGCTCGCGCTGCAGACGGCCGATGCGCTGCACGTGTCGCTGCCCTCGGCCCAAGCCGCCGACCAGGTGTTGACCCAGGCTGAAGAGCTCGGCTACGGGCACCGCGACATTGCCGCCCTGCGCGAGGTCCTCGCGAAGTAGTTCGAACCCAAGCGGCCCTGCGCCGCCGCTAGTTCGCGTAGTTGATCGTCAGGTTTGCCTGGTCGTGCTCGGTGCTGCGGCCCGTCGAGCTGCGCACGTAGACCCTCAGCACGACCCCGTTCGCTCGTGCCGGGCTGTTGATCTCCGGCAGCGAAACGGTGTCGGTCCTGTAGGAGCCGCCCGACGTGCAGGAGATCGGCGAGGCCGCGCTGCCGTGGGTGCCGATCACCGTCGTGCCCTGGAGGACCTGGAGATACCAGCAGGCGGAGCCGCCTCCTCCTCCGGAACGCCGGAACCGGTGCAGGAACGACCCGCCGGACACGGTCGCGCCGCTGGGAACGTAGGCAGGGAACGTCAGGCGCAGATAGCGGCTCGACGAGAAGGCGGTGGGCCAGGTCGAGGCGCTGACGTAAGTGGGGCCGCCGCTTGCCACCAGCGGCCAGGTGCGGGTTGTGGAACCCCCGTCGAGGCGGTCCGTGAAGACCTCGTCATACAGCGTGAAGGCTCCTTGGCTGGTGAGGACCGAGGTTGTGGCCTGATCGACGACCGGGGCAGGACCGCCGCCGCCCGACCTGCGGACGTAGACGCGGAGGCGTAGATCGTTGGCGATCGCGGTCGAGGACACGGCGGGGAGCGCAGTCGAGAAGCTCGTCTGCGCGGTCCCGGTGACGCACCCGACCGGGTTCGCGGCGCTGCCGTGGGTGGCGAGTACGGCGTTGGTCGACGCCCGCCGAACGTCAAAGTAGAAGCAAGCCGTGCGCGAGGCGCCGCCCGCCGCGAATCGCATGTTGAAGGTCGCCGAGGTCGGCGAGGCGTTCGTCGGCAGGGGCCCGTTGGCATCGATCTCCAGGTAGCGGCTCGTGCTGAAGGAGGTCGGCGGAGTGGACGTGGCCAGGGTGCGACCGTCGGATGCGAACGCGATCGGATCCGAGACGTTGACCGCGGAGCCGCCTGCCGAGGAGTCGCGCAGGTCCCAGGCGCTGGTCGTGAGGGTCTGTGAGACCAGAACCGAGACAAGTGCGCTCGCCGCGCTCTCGGGGCCGCGCCACTTGGCGTTCACCGCGGTCACTCGGTAGCGCCATCTCCCTGGCGGCACCGCGCTCTCGGTGCAGCTCGTCGTGGCGATCGTTCCCGAGCAGCCGGCGCCGATCGTTTGCGCGTTTCCGGACTGGTCGTAGCGTCGGACGAGGTATCCGGTCACCGGGGCGCCAGAGCCCGGGGCCGTCCATCTGACGGTGACGTTTCGATTCGCGATCGAGGTCGTCGGCTGAGCAACCGATCCCAGGCTGCGCGCCTTGGCTGATGCCGAGCCCGGTGCCGCGCCCTTCCAGCTCGCGGACGCGGATGCCGGAGCAAGCGCGGCGAGTAGAGCAAGGGCGAAGGCGACGAAGGTGGCGCGCAGTCGCATCGTCTTCACCCCCCGGACCCGGGGACGTTGACACGGGTGCGATAGCGAAGCGGGAATCTCGCGCCTTGGCAGAAGTCCCCCGCATCGGCATCCAGGGTCACCGGCACCACGAGATCAATGCGGGCGCCTGCGGGGATCCGTTGGCGGGGCCAGATCTGCTCAGCGTGCAGATTGGCCGGATCGCAGTCCAGGTCCGGCGGGCGGACCTTCGTCCGGACCCACCGCAGCTTGACCGGGCCGTCGGTGAGGTTGCGAACCCGGATCGGCAGGACGGTGGTCATCCCCGGAAACAGGCCGCTGACATCGCCGGTCACCTTCACCGGCGAGGGCTGGATCTTGGCCCGGGGGGCGGCCGCCCGCTGCGCCCCGCCCAGCGCGGCGTATCCCGCCGCTGCAGCGGCCATCAGGGCCACCACGGCGAGCACGGCTGGGATCGATCGCCTCATCACCGAACCCCACTGTGCAGCCCGAGCGGTCCGGCACCCCGGGGGGCGCCGGACCGCATCTGGGCCACGTTCAGAGCCATCGGTCGTTGGGTTGCCTGGTGGGCGGTTCTCCTAGGTGGGGGAGACCCCGTCGCTGCTGGCACCCGAGAGGAGGACCGGGATCGTGAACACCGCTCCCTGACAGCCGTTCTCGGATTCGTTCGACATGTGGGCCGCGTTGTTCAGCTCGACCGTGTCCGAATCGCTGTTGGGCGGGACGTGGATCGTGAGCCCGTGCTGGTCGTTGAACGAAACACCGGTGACGTCACAGGTCCCGATGCCGCCACTCGCGGTGACGCCACCCGGGCCGGCCGTCACATCGGTGATCGTGACCGGGTAGGGGTTCGGGTTGTGGATTTGGAGCGTCACGGTCCCGTCCCCGTTCGGGTAGAGATCGCCCATGGTTGCGGCCGTCACATCGACGGTCGAAAGGTCCTGAGCCTTGCCGGCCTTGGCGAAGCCGCTGCCAGAGCCGTTGGTGGTCCAGGCTGCATATACGAGGCCGACGGCGCCGAGGACGAGCAACGTCATCGCCGCGCCGATCAGTCGCTTCTTTCTCGAATTCATGTTGCTGCTCCCCTATCGATTGATGGTCTCTGAGTGGCCCTGCTGAGTGCAGCCGTTGGGGGCTGCCCTGATGCCGGGCCCTATCTGCTGACGCGTCGGCTCGGAGGCTGGATGGCTTTAGGCCGCGACGGGGGCGTCTACGGAACATCCGTTTGATCGAAATAGCGGCGTCGACGGAACATCCGTTTAGTTGGCAGCGCGTATCGCGGCGGTGCTGCAGCCCATCCGGGGTCGCGCGGAGATCGCGATTGGCGGCCCAGGGGATGCGATCCTGCCGGGACCAGCTGTTCGACCGCGAGGAGCACTCATGACTGCGAAGACCCCGATCACCACCCCGTTCGGATTCGAGTCGACCGCCGCCGAGGTCGTGGCGGGGATCGACCTGAGCGGCAAGCGCGCGATCGTGACCGGAGCCTCGTCGGGCATCGGCGTCGAGACGGCGCGTTCCCTGGCGGGCGCGGGCGCCGAGGTCACGCTCGCGGTCCGCGACACCGACGCCGGCGAGCGGACGGCTGCCGACATCACCGCCACCACCGGCAGCACCGCCCTCCACGTCAGCCGGCTCGATCTCGCCGATCAGGCGTCGGTCGCCGCCTTCACCGCGGACTGGAGTGGGCCGCTGCACCGGCTCGTCAACAACGCGGGTGTGATGGCGTTGCCCGATCTCGAGCTGACCCCGGAAGGCTGGGAGATGCAGTTCGCAACCAACCACCTGGGTCATTTCGCGCTCGCGCTCGGCTTGCACGACGCACTCGCCGCTGCGGGCGACGCGCGGATCGTGTCGTTGAGCTCCCGCGGGCACCTGCGCTCGCCGGTGATCTTCGATGACCTCAACTTCACCTCCCGCCCCTACGACCCTTGGCTTGCCTACGGACAGTCCAAGACCGCGAACGTCCTCTTCGCGGTGGAGGCGACCCGACGCTGGGGTGGCGACGGCATCACCGCGAACGCCGTGCACCCCGGCGCAATCCACACGAACCTCTCGCGGCACATGGACCCCCAGGCCCTGGAGGACCTCCGGACCTCGGGCTTGTTCACGTTCAAGACGCCCGAGCAGGGCGCGGCGACGAGCGTCCTCGTTGCCACCTCACCGCAGCTGGAGGGGATTGGCGGCCGCTACTTCGAGGACTGCAACGAGGCCACCGTCCTGGAAAGCCCCGACCCGGACGCCAAAGCCGGTGTCGCCGCCTACGCGCTCGATCCGGACAATGCCGAGCGCCTCTGGGACGTTTCGCTGCAGATGCTGGGAGACGCGGCGATCCGGCCCAAGGTGCCAAACGAGGTACCTCAGAAACCGCTTGGCCCGAATTCCCCTTGACCGACTGGAGAACACGGCATTAGGCTCGCGGTGCAATCGGCTCCTCTGCATACCGACATGGAGGTCAGGATGAGCAGCGCCGACGTGAGCAGTGAAGGCACGACAGCAAGTCCGCCGCCGATGCCTGGCGAGGTGAAGCTCGAGGTCGTCCCGGTGCCCGTCTCCGATGTCGATCGGGCAAAGGACTTCTACGACGGCCTCGGCTGGCGGCTGGACGCGGACCTCGACCTCGGCGAGGACCTCCGGGTGGTCCAGTTCACGCCTCCCGGCTCAGCCTGTTCGATCTCATTCGGGAAGGGCCTCACCACCTCCGAGCCCGGCTCCGCCCAGCGCTTGGAGCTGGCCGTCTATGACATCGACGCGGCGCGTGAGGACCTGATCAGCCGCGGCGTCGAGGTGAGCGATCTGTTCCATCGCGACGAGAATGGGCTCAGCCCCGGTCCGGACCCGGAACGTCGCTCCTATCTCACGTACGCATCGTTCAGCGATCCGGACGGCAACGGATGGCTGCTCCAGGAGATCAGGGAGCGCCTGCCTGGACGGTGATCAGCGACAACGGAAGGGAGTGACCATGGATGTCGAGACCTTGGCCGGGCTGCTGCGCGAGGCGGAGGAGCATCACGGTCCATACGAGGCGACCGCGCCGAAGCATCATTGGTCGGGGTTCTATGCCGCGTACATCGTCGCCCGCGAGAAGGGGCGCACCCCGGACGAGGCTGACGCCGACGCCCGCCAATACATGGCGGGCATCCTGGCTGAAGAGAGCTCCGGCCCGTGAGCAGCGACTACGACGTGATCGTCATCGGCGGCGGCTCGCCGGGCGAGCACTGCGCCGGCGCGCTTGCCGAAGGCGGCTTGCGGGTCGCGCTGGTCGAGCGTGAGCTGGTGGGGGGCGAGTGCTCTTACTGGGCGTGCATACCGTCGAAGACGCTGCTGCGACCCGGCGAGGCGGCGCAGGCCGCACGCGATGCGGCGGCGAGTGCCGAGGTCGACGTCGAGGCGGCGCTTGCCTGGCGTGACTTCATGGTCTCGGACTACTCCGACGCCGGGCAGGAGCGTTGGCTGGCGGATCACGGCATCGACCTGCTCCGCGGCATCGGACGCCTCGCCGGCACGGGCGTCGTCGAGGTGGAAGGTGTCCGGCACACCGCCGACCACGTGGTCCTGGCCTGCGGTGCCGACCCGATCGTGCCGCCGATACCCGGGCTCCGGGAACTGGAGGGCGTCTGGACCAACCGTGAAGCCACGGGCATGAAGGCCGTTCCGCGAAGGCTGCTCATCCTGGGTGGCGGGCCCGTCGGCGCCGAGATGGGTCAGGCGGTGCGCCGGCTGGGCGGCGAGGTGGCGATCATCGACATGGCCGAGCACCTGCTGGGCCGCGAGCCCGCGCCGCTGGGTGAGGCGCTCGGTGAGGATCTGAGCCGCGAAGGCATCGAGCTCGTTCTGTCTGCGAGCGCGAGCGCCGCGCGGCGCGACGGCGACGACTACGTCCTCGAGCTCGACGACGGGCGCGAGCTGCGCGGCGACCGCCTCCTCGTCGCCACGGGTCGCCGCCCGCGCGTCCAGGGGATCGGACTCGAAAGCGTCGGTGTGGAGCCGGACGCCCACGGAGTTCCGGTCGACGCGCACCAGCGTGCGGGGGAGCGTCTCTGGGCGATCGGCGACGTGGTCGGCATCTGGCCGCTCACCCACGTCGGCAAGTACCAGGGCGAAGTGGTAGCCGCGAACATCCTCGGGGAGCCGAGAAAGGCCAACTACGAGGCGGTCCCGCGTGTGACCTACACGGACCCGCAAGCCGCGGCCGTTGGCTCCGACGCGGGACGCTTCCATGCGATGGTCCCGGTGTCGGCCCTGCCGAAGACCGCCACCTACACGCGCGCGTACGCCGACAGCAACGGGTTCCTGACGCTCCTGAGCGATGGCGAGCGACTCACCGGTGCCTACGCGCTCGGACCCGAGGCGGGCGAGTGGCTGCAGCAGGCCACCGTGGCGATCCGCGGCCACGTCCCACTCGACGTGCTGAGAGACACGATCCAGCCGTTCCCGACGTTCTCGGAGATCTATGTCGAGGCACTTAAGGTGCTCCGAGGCGAGATCGCTGGCGCCTCCAAGCCGGTCAGCGCGGGACCGCCCATGGCGAGCTAGGGCTTTCCCTACCCCGCGCATCCGGTTGCCCGAGCTCCACTCTCGGGCCGGGGGGTATGGCCGAGCCGACCACGTTGGTTGAGAGTTCGGCCATGGCTTCCATCACATCCTCGCGGCAAAACTCGGAGCGACCTCTCCCTCCGCTCCTGTCCAGCGAGGCCGCAGAGGCCCCCGGCCGGGGGCGCTCCCCCCGTTCCCGGCCGGGCCTCTCACCAGATGAGTACACACCGCTCCCAGTTCCGGTCGCTGAACGCATCCGGCAGCTCCCTGGGGCGCTTCTGCTGATCGCCGGCTACTCCGCCGCCCGATACCCGTGGCCGCACCGTTGGCACTCGGTGCGCGAGCTGTTCCCGGGGTGAGGGTGGAATCCATGCCGCGAGGGATTAAAGGAATGGCCTCGCGCCCTCCGTCTGAGCTGGTCGACGAGCTGATGGATGCGTACGTCGATTGGCGGGAAGAGTGCGTCGCCCTCGATCAGGCGTACGCCCGCTGGTCGAGTGTCCCGCTGGACGATCGCAACGTTGCCTTCGCCGCCTATACGGCCGCTCTCGACCGAGAGGAGCAAGCGAGCTCGGTCTATGCCGAGCGGACGCATCTCGTGGCGGATGAGCTCACCTCCAGGCGCAGGCCGCTGCGACGGCTGCGGAGCCTGGTCAGCACCTGAGACCTGACTAGGAAGGCGCGTCCCTCAGATACGTCAGCGCGGCGAGCACCCTCCGGTGCTCGGTCGGGCTGGCCTGGAGACCCAGCTTGTGAAAGATGCTGGTCACGTGCTTCTCCACCGCCGCGGTGGTCACGACAAGCGACTCGGCGATGCCCTGATTCGACTTGCCCTGCGCCAGCTCCACGAGGACATCCCGTTCACGGGGCGTCAGTTCGTCGAGGGGTCCCTCGGTCCGGCGCCGCCCGACCATCCGGGCGACGACCTCGGGATCGAGCGCGCTGCCTCCCGCGGCGACGCGGGCGACCGCATCGGTGAATCCCTCTACGTCCCCGACTCGCTCCTTGAGGAGGTAACCGACGCCCTCCGCGCTCTCGCCGATCAGGTCAAGGGCGTACTGCTCCTCGTAGTACTGGGAGAGCACCAGGATGCCGGTCCCCGGACGCTGTTCCCTGAGCTCGAGCGCGGCGCGGAGCCCGTCGTCCCCGAGCCCCGGCGGCATCTGGATGTCCACCACCGCCACATCGGGCTTGTGCGCCAGCGCCTTTCGCAGGAAGCCGTCGGCGTCTCCGGCCTGGCTGACTACGTCGAATCCCGCGTCGGTCAGCAGACGCGCAATCCCTTCACGCAACAGAACGTCGTCCTCCCCGAGGACCACCCGGACGGGCTCAGACACACCGCCACGTTATCCATCACCCGCTTCGAACGCGAGGCTGCGGCACTACGAGGCCGGCAGGCCGACGCTGAGGGGGGCGTAGCCTTGGGCTGACTGGTCGGCTCAGTGACTGATCTTCTCGAAACCGTTATCGAGGCCCACGGCGGTCTCGACCGCTGGAATCAGCTGGACAACGTCTCGGCGCGCCTCGCGCAGGGCGGGGGCCTGTGGGCGCTCAAGGGCCAGGGGGGAGTCCTCGACGACGTCGTCGTCACGGTGAGCCTGCACGTGGAGCGGGCCTCGCATCGGCCATTCGGTGCTGCCGACCGGCACAGCTCGTTCACCCCCGAACGCGTCGCGATAGAGACCGACGACGGAACCGTCGTCGAGGCCCTCGATCATCCGCGCGACTCGTTCGCCGGACATACGCAGGAAACGCCGTGGAGCACGCTTCAGCTCGCCTACTTCGCGGGCTACGCGATGTGGACCTACCTGACGCAGCCCTTTAGCTTCGCCCTGCCCGGCTTCGAGACTTCCGAGCTCGATCCGTCGGGAGGAAGCCGGCCAGCGATGGCGTCGGCTGCGGGTGATCTGGCCGAGCAACCTTGCCACCCACAGCAGCGAGCAGACGCTCTACTTCAATGACGACGGCCAGATGGTGCGGCACGACTACGACGTCGAGATCACCGGCGGCACGAACGCGGCGCACTATGCCTCGGACTACCGTGAGGTCGACGGGATCAAGCTCCCCACCAAGCACAGGATCTACCCGCGCACACCCGACGGCCAGTCGCTCGAGGAGCCCCTGATCGTCTCGATCGACCTCAGCGAGATCGCATTCAGCTAACGCACCGATCAACTTGACCGGGGGTAATTCGCCAATCCCAGCGGGGCTCCCGGAGACCCCCGACGAGGACGGCACCTCGCCTCGCCTCGACGAGAAGCACATGACGCGATTCCGGGGGCTCGGCCGCAGTCGCACGACATCGCACGGTGATGTCCTTTTCGCCGCCGGCGATGAGGGGGCCGACTTCTTCGTCGTCGCGTCGGGGTCCGTGGCGATCGTCCAGGGCTACGGTGAGGAGAACCGGGTCATCGCCGTCTTCGGCCGTCACCAGTTCCTGGGCGAGCTCAGCATGCTCACCGGTCAGCGGCTCTATCTGAGCGGGGTGGTCAGCGACGGCGGAGAGGTGATCCAGGTTCCCGTGGAGAAGCTGCGCGAGCTCGTCGCCGAGGACAAGGGCCTGAGCGACATCATCCTCGGCGCGTTCATGGCCCGGCGAGCGTTCCTGATCGACGCCGAAACGGGAATCAGGCTGATCGGCTCCCGGTTCTCGCCCGACTCGCGCCGGCTTCGCGAGTTCCTCGCCCGCAACCGCATGCCCCACCAATGGATCGACCTGGAGGAGGACGACGAAGCGCAGGCCATGCTGGATGGACTCGCCATCGAGCCAGATCAGACCCCGGTCGTGATCGCCAACGGCGGCGAGACCCTGCGCAACCCGACCAATGCCGAGCTGGGGCGGGTGATCGGCCTCGGGTCAGCGGGCGCGACGCCGGCGCTCTGCGACCTCGTGGTCGTCGGTGCCGGGCCGGCCGGGCTGGCGGCGTCGCTGTATGGCGCTTCAGAAGGACTCGACGTTCAAGCGGTGGAGGCGGTCGCCAGCGGCGGCCAGGCCGGGACGTCGGCGAGGATCGAGAACTACCTCGGTTTCCCCGCGGGGGTGTCGGGTAGCGAGCTGGCCCAGCGTGCCGGTGTCCAGGCGCTCAAGTTCGGTTCGCGCCTGGCTGTGCCCGCCGCGGCGATGCGGATGACCAGTGAACCGAGGCGGCATGTGATCGAGCTCTCGAACGGCGAGGTGACGACCGGCCGCACCGTGGTCATCGCCACCGGGGCCCAATACCGCCGCCTCGACGTGCCCCGACTCGCCGAGTTCGAGATGGGCGGGGTCTACTACGCCGCTACCCAGGCGGAGGCGCAGCGCTGCGCGGGCGATCCGGTCCTGATCGTCGGGGGCGGAAACTCGGCCGGCCAGGCAGCGATGTTCCTGTCCCGGCACGCGTCGCAGTGCCGGCTCCTGATCCGGGGTGGCGATCTGGGGAAGTCGATGTCGCGGTATCTCGTCGATCAGATCGAGCGCAACGACCTGGTTCGGGTCTGCCTCCACACGGAGGTGGTCGAGCTCGGCGGCGAGCGTGAGCTGGAGACTGTGACGATCGCCGACTGCCGCTCGGGAGAGCGCAGCACTGTCCCCGCCAAGGCGCTGTTCGTCTTCATCGGCGCTTCACCGCACACCGAGTGGCTGGAAGGCCAGCTGGCCACCGACGACAACGGATTTCTGCTCACCGGCCGGGACGTCCCGGACGGGGCTCTCGCGGAGCACAACGGCGAGGCCCCGTACTTCCTCGAGACCAGCCGTCCAGGAATCTTCGCCGTCGGCGACGTCCGCTCCGGATCGATCAAGCGAGTCGCCTCCGCGGTCGGCGAGGGGTCGATGGCTGTCCGGCTCGTCCATGACCGCCTCGGAGCGACCCAGCCCCTGACGGCGGCAGGTCCTTGATTCAAATACAGTCGCCCGGCTGAACCCACACGGGATGCACGGATGCTCCCGTCAACCAGCTCCCAAGGGGAGGAGGAGATTTGAATGGTTCTTGCTGACGTCACCTTCGGCCAGGTGCTCCTGACCGTGCTCGAGGTCTTTCTCTTCGCGGCCTGGCTGATGATCCTGTTCGTGATCATCAGCGATCTCTTCCGCGATCACTCAGATATCCGGGTGGGGGAAGGCCGCCTGGGTGATCTTCCTGATCTTCGTCCCGTTCCTGGCGGCGCTCGTCTACCTGATCGCCCGCGGCGACGGCATGCGCGAGCGGTCCCTGGCCCAGCAACAGGAGGCGCAGAAGCAGCTGGACACCTATATCCGCCAGACCGCGTCGTCAGGCGGCGGCGAGTCGCCGGCGGACGAGCTCACCAAGCTCGCCCGGCTGCATGACGAGAAGAAGCTCTCGGACGAGGAGTTCGAACGGGCCAAGGCCAAGATCGTCGCCTAGGCCGAGCGGAGAGAAGAGGATCCCGGCTCCCAGTCCAGGGTGGTCTCGGAGCCGGGTTCGAGGACGCGGACTTCCACACCGGGCGCCAGCTGAGCGGCCAGGCGAGCGAACTCGCGGGGCGGCTCCGTGAGGGGGTCCGGCCGCAGCAGCCGCAGGCCGGCCGGATAGAAGGTTCCCCAGTGAATCGGCACGGCCACACGCGGCTGGATCATCTGGAGCGCGCGAGCCGCGCGGTCGGGATCCAGGTGTCCCTGGCCCACGGATAGGCCCCAGCCCCAGATCGGAAGCAGCGCCAGATCGATTGGCCCGAGCTCCGACATCTCCCGAAACAGGTCGGTGTCGCCGGCGAAGTACACGGTTCGGCCGCCGCGCCTGAGCAGATAGCCGAGTGCCTGGATCTGTGCGCCCCGGTGGCCGTCGCGGTAGCCGTCATGGACCGCCCGCACCCCGGTGATCTCCACGCCGCCGAGCGACACCGTCTCGCCGGCTCCGATCTCGTGGATGTTCTCGGCACCGCCCTTTGCCGCCCACCTGGCGGCGTCCTGCGGAACGACCACGGGGGTACTCGAGGGGACGCGCCGCAGCGACGGCAGATCGAGATGGTCGCGGTGCAGGTGCGAGATCACCACCAGGTCGGCCATCGACGCGGTTCCGGAGTCCGGTTTCGGTCCCTGCCTGTGGAGCGGCCCAAGCCACCCGCGCAGCATCGGATCCGTGAGGATCGATAGACCGTCGAGTCGCAGCAGCACGGTCGAGTGACCGATGTATGTCAGCCGGTCCATCCTGGGCCGCTGTGCATCATGAGCCAACCGAGGAGGAGACATGGTCGAGCGTATGGATGACGTGCCCGCCGGGGTCATCGGACTGCGGGCGTCGGGCAAGCTCACCAAGGAGGACTACACCGACGTACTCGAGCCCGCCCTGAAGGAGGCGATGGACTCGGGAGAGGCGCGTGTGCTCTTCGTGCTGACGGACTTCGAGCACCTCGAGCTCGACGCCACCTTCGAGGACATCAAGACGGGGCTGGGAGTGGAATTCGCCCATCGCAAGGATTGGAAGCGCCTGGCGATGGTGACCGACGTCGACTGGGTGGCGAGGGCGATGCGCATGTTCGCCTGGGCCATGCCCGGCGAGCTGGCCGTCTACGACGACCTCGACAAGCTGGAGGAGGCCAAGAGCTGGGCGGCGGGGTGAATCAGCCGTCCGCGGCCAGCCCGAAGTGCTCTCGTAGGTCACGCGGCACCAGATCCCGGTACTCCGGATGCTTGGCGATGTAGCCGAGTACGAACGGGCAGAACGGGAGCACCGCCAAACCCTCTTTGCGCGCGGCATCGAGTGCGCTGGAGATCAGCCGGGTGGCGACCCCCTTCCCCTCGTACTCGGGTGCGACCTCGGTGTGGATGAACGCGATCAGATCGCCGCGGCGGCGGTACTCCGTGAATCCAGCGATCTGATCGCCGTCGCGGATCTCGAACCGCTCCCGCTCGGGTGCGTCAACGACGCTGTACTGAGCGAGGTTCCCGCTCACTCCATCGAGCCTAGCGAGCCACGGCCGCGGTCCGCACCCGGTAAAACGGGGACCGAGGAGCCATATGACCGAGCGCGAGATCAACTACTGGCTGATGGACATGGACGGGGTGCTGATCCGCGAGGAGGAGCGCCTCGATGGAGCCCCCGAGTTCATCGCCAAGCTGCGCGAGCTCGAGATCCCGTTTCTGGTCCTCACCAACAGCTCGATCTACACCCGGCGAGATCTCGGTGCCCGTCTCGCCCGCCAGGGCCTCGATGTGCGGGAGGAGTCGATCTGGACGTCCGCGCTGGCCACCGCCACGTTTCTCGAAGATCAAAGGCCCGGGGGGTCGGCCTTCATCGTCGGCGAGGCCGGCCTGACGACCGCGCTCCACGAGGCGGGCTACACGGTTAACGAGCAGGACCCCGACTACGTCGTCCTCGGCGAGACGCGGACCTACAGCTTCGAGCGGATCACGCAGGCCATCCGCCTGATCCGCCGCGGGGCCCGTTTCATCGCCACCAATCCCGACAACATCGGCCCGGCCCCGGGCGGCCCCCTTCCGGCGACGGGATCGGTTGCCGCGCTGATCAGCCGTGCCACGGGCGTTGACCCCTACTTCGTCGGCAAGCCGAACCCGCTCATGATCCGATCCGCCCTCAACGCGCTGGACGCCCACTCCGAGCAGACCGCGATGGTGGGGGACCGGATGGACACCGACATCGTCGCCGGCATCGAGGCGGGGCTCGAGACGTTCCTCGTCCTCACCGGAGTGACCGACCGTGGCGAGGCCGAGTCCTACCCGTACCGGCCGCACCGCATCGTCGACTCGGTCGCCGACCTCATCCCCGAGGTGGAGGCCGCGGTGGAACGCCAGAGCGTCAGTGAACGGTGATCTTGCCGAGCCGCTTGCCGAGACGGTCCATGTCGACCCGGCCCGAGATCCCGGGGACGCTGCCCGAGCTCGTGTACTGCCAGACCCAGTAGCCACGGCCCGCCCAGTTGTTCGCCGGCACGGTCGGCCTGGAGACGCCCCACTCGGCGACCCAGAGCGGGTACTTCGCCTTGGCGAACTCGGCAGTGTTGCCGGTCGCCGACCAGCTCGAGGCGTTCGTGTAGATCATCGGCTTCCGCCCGAGCTGCTTGGTGACCCGCTTCACGAAGACCCTGATCCAGGTCCGCAGGCTCGTCGAGGTCATCCCGGTGAATGGAGACTCGGCGTCGAGGACCGGGATCAGCTCGCCCTGCTGGAGCGAGCCGACGGCCGCGATGAAGATGTTCGCCTCGGCGAGCGCATCGGCCCGGGCGTCGGTGGCCGTGGCGCCGCTCGCGAATGCCCGGTGGTAGGCGCCGACGCGGATCCCCGCCGACTCGGCCGCAAGCCGGTTGGTCGCGAAGTAGGGGTCGGGCCCGCACTGGGCGGGCTTGACCGTGCAATCCGCACCGCTGCCGCGGCTCGCCTGTACGAAGGCGAACCGAATTCCGGATCCAGAGACGCTCGGCCAGTCGATCGCGCCCTGGAAGCGCGAGACGTCGATCCCGATCGCCTTCGTTCCGGCCTGCGCCGGAACAGCACCGCCCAGCAGGCCGAGCGCGAGCAGCGAGGCGACCAGCAGGGCCCGTGGCAGCAGTCTTCCCATCGGCATTGGTGACCTAACACGCTCCCTCGCTGGTAGGAGCGCTTCAGTGTCCGATGGGAGGAAACCTGCGTATCGCTCAGCGTCAAACGCACGCAGAGCGGGTATTGAAACCTTGATGCACTCCCACGGGGAAGCGTCCGGCCTCACCGAGGGATTTGTCCACCAGGCCCTCATCTATGGCTCCGACCAGGAGTTCATAGAAGTCGTGCTGCCGTTCGTGGGAGAGGGCCTGAGCTCGGACGAGCCGATCCTCGTCGCTGTCCAGGGTCGCCACGTGGAGAACCTGCGCGCGGCGCTCGGAGGCACGCCCGAGGGTCTGACGGTCTACCCAGTGGAAGACTGGTACGAGACCTCGGCGCGCACACGGGATAAGTTCGCGCGCTGGGTTCTGCAGCGGACAGCCCGTTCCGGACGGATCCGCCTGATCGGGGAGCAGCCCTGGGCGCTGGGGCACGAGGCCCAGGTGCGCGACTGGGCCAGGTACGAGTCGGTGATCAACGTCGCCTTCGCCGGGCTCCCACTGACCTTGATCTGCCCATACGACGCCGAGGCCCTGCCCGAGGAGGTCCTGGGTCATGCCCGCGACACCCATCCGGAGATCGTGGATGGCGACGGCAGCTCCCCCAGCAGCTCCTACGTGGACCCCCGCGACTTCTGCAGGCGACTCGACGCGACCGTCGAGGCTCAGCGCCACGCTCCCTCCCTGGAGTTGCAATTCGAGCTCGATGACCTGCCCGTGGTCCGGCGATTGATTGGATCGTTCGCCCTCGACGCCGGCCTGACTGGCGCGCGCACGGAGGAGATCGTGCTGGCGGCCAACGAGATCGCGACGAACGCGGTGATCCACGGTCGGCCGCCCACCACTGTCCGGGCCTGGCACGGAAACGCCGAGATCATCGTCGAGGTGACCGATGGCGGCGACGGCATCCAGGACGTACTCGCCGGCCAGCTGTCGCCGCCCCCGGAGGTATCCGGTGGCCGGGGCCTGTGGCTCACCCGGCTGCTGTGCGATGCCGTTGAGGTCTGCAACGCGGGCGGTTGCATCGTCACGATGCACGCGGCCACGCCGAGCCAACAGCCCGCTAGAGCTGCCTGATCACGCTGCTGTCGATCTCGCTCGCGCGCGTGAATCCGCTGAGGGTCATCGTCAGGTCGAGCTCCGCCAGGAGCGAGCGGAGGACGGTTTCGACCCCGTTCTGGCCGTCGAGCGCAAGTCCCCACAGGTAGGGGCGGCCCACGAGCACTGCGTCGGCTCCGAGCGCCAGCGCCTTGAAGACGTCCGCGCCGGAGCGGATGCCACTGTCGAGCAGCACCGTCATCCCGTCGCCGACCGCGTCGAGGATCGGGGGCAGCGCGTCGAGCGAGGCGATCGCCCCGTCGATCTGCCGGCCGCCGTGGTTCGAGACGACGATTCCGTCGACCCCACGCTCACGTGCCTCACGGGCGTCATCAGGGTGGAGGATCCCCTTGAGAACGATCGGGAGGGAGGTCGTGCCGCGCAGCCACTCGAGTCGCTCCCAGGTGAGGCTCGGGTTCGCGAAGACCCCGAGGAAGTGCCCGACCGCCGCGCCGATGTCCTCCTCGGGCGGCTTCTCCAGCCCGGATTGGAAGACCGGATCCGAGAGGTACTGGGCGATCCCGATGCCCTCCAGGAACGGGAGGTAGGCCTGCTGGAGATCGCGGGGCTTCCAGCCGGGCAGGTAGTTGTCGACGGTGAGGACGATGGCCGAGTAGCCGGCGGCCTCGGCTCGCCGGACCAGGCTCGCCGCGAGCTGGTCGTCGTTGGGCCAATAGAGCTGGTACCAGCGCGCCGCGTCGCCGTTCGCCACCGCCACCTCCTCCAGGGGCGTCGCCGAGGCCGTGCTCGTGATCAGCGGCAGCCCGACGGCGGCAGCGGCTCTGGCCGAGGCGAGCTCGCCTTCCTCGTGGAGCAGGGTCTGCACGCCGATCGGTGCGAGCAGGACAGGGGCCGGCATCCGCGTGCCGAGCAGCTCGACGGAGAGATCCCGCACGGAGAGGTCCTGGCGCAGGACCCGAGGGACGATCCGCCAGCGTCGAAAGGCCTCGAGGTTCGCCCGCATCGTGTCCTCCGATCCCGCGCCGCCGAAGATGTAGGCGATGGCGCGGTCGTCGAGGGATTCGCGGGCGCGCTGCTCGAGCTCGCCCCAGGCGATCGGCAGTGTCGGGCGCTCGCCGGCGAGCATCCCCTTGGCGTAGATCTCCCGGTAGTAGTCGCCGAAGGGGGGAGGGGGCGTCTCCGAGGCCGCCATGGCCCAGGAATCTACGGTGCGGGTGGGGGCGCCGGCTTCTTGCCGGTGTGCTTCTTCTTCTTGGCGAGTGGCTTCGGGGGCTTCCTGATGTCCCGGCTGCAGTCCTCGCCGCTGCACTCGACCAGAGCCTTGAGCTTCTTCAGCAGGAACTTGCGGACTGGGAAGTAGCGGGAGTCCTTGTACTTGCTCTTCAGCTCGAGCGGGTCGCGCTTCAGGTCGTAGAGCTCGCGGCTGGCGTCCGAGTACTTGACCAGCAGGTAGCGCCCGGTCCGGATAGCGCGGTAGCGCGGGGCGACGATGGCGCGGGCGATCTGGGCGGTGTGGTCCTGGTCGAGGTTCTTGACGTACTTGCTGAAGTGGACCCGACGGTTGGCGCTCGCGGCGCTCACCGGAGTCCCGGGCTCGTTGGTCGCTCCCGGGGGCCCGGTCTCGATCAGGATCGGGCGAGTGCTCGGCAGGCTGGGATCGCGGGCGTAGGGCAGGAGCGAGCGACCGTCCTGCGGCAGGCCCGGCTGCGCATCGGCGATCTTGAGGATGGTCGAGGTGATGTCGCCGTTCCAGACGAGCGCGCGCGGCTGCCCGGCCGGGATGCCCGGTCCGCGGATCAACAGCGGGACCTGGATCGACGGCTCGTACGGCGCGAACTTGCCCTGGTGCAGTCGGTGCTGGCCCTGCATGAAGCCGTTGTCCGAGGTGAAGATCAGATACGTGTTGGCGAGCTGACCGCTGGCCGAGAGCTGGTTGACGATCCTCTCGATCGCGTCGTCCACCGAGAGCAGCGTCTCGAGCCGGTGCTGGTAGCGGGTCTGGATCTTCGCGATCAGCCCGGGACCGAACCGTGAGATCTTCCGGATCCAGCCGGGCTTGTCCTTGACGTTCTTCTCGTTGAAGTTCGGGTCGATCGGGAGCAGCGTGGTCGCGAAGGCGTTCTGGTACTTCGTCGCGGGGGTCGCCGGGTCGTGCGGAGCGAAGAACTGGACCTGCATGTAGAGCGGGTCGTTCGAGTGGTTCGTGAAGTGGGCGTCGATCCGGTCCACCGCCAGGTCCGCGTAGACGTCGGTCTGGTAGGCGTCCGGGGGGTACTGGGCGAGGACCCCGTTCTCGTCCATGGCGAAGTCGGTGTACGCGGAAGCGGGCTTGATGAACCCGTAGAACTCGCCCCGCCCGGCGCCGCCGCTGTACGGCCCCCAGCCCGGCGGGACGTAGGTCTCGTTCGTCTCCGTGCCGAACCCGTTCGGCATCTTGCCGATGTGGATCGTCCGGTAGCCCGCCTGCTGCAGCCAGACCGGCAGGTCGTTCTTGTCGTTGAACACGCCATAGCCGCCCTGTGGCGGGGTGTTGCCCATCACGTGGTGGTTGTGCGCGTACTCGCCGGTCTGGACGGTGATGCGCGACGGACAGCAGAGCGACATCGAGACGTACGCGTGCAGGAAGTTCGCTCCCTGAGCCCCGATCAGCGCCTGCGTCTTCGGCATCGCGATCAGGTCCCGCACCGTCTGGTCGTCGGTGGTGAACATGATCACGTTCGGCTTGCTGCTCGCCGCGTGCGAGCGCTCGCCGCGAACGAGCAGCACGAGCAGGGCCAGGCAGGCGATCCCGGCGAGGACAAGCGCGCCCCTGCGCAATGCGAGGACGGGCAGCAGACGAAGCCGAGGCGCAACCCGTTTCGTAACTCCCATAACGACGGGGCCCGAGCGAAGTTGCGGACGCCCATCATGAAACGGGTTGCGCCTCGCTCCTCTGGGGCGCACCCTCGCCTATAGGGTTCCTGGCAGCGAGCGATGGGATTCCTCGAACCCTCACCACCGCCGTTCGACCTCGAGGAGTGGAAGGGGAAGCCGCACCTCAGCAGGCTGAAGCCGCTGGTGCAGGACTGGGGCGGGAACGGATTCGGCTCGCCGACCTTCGTCTACTTCGCCTACGCCCTCAAGCTGGTCCTGTTCAGCGCCGGGGCGCTGCTCGTGATCTCCCTGACGCCTGGGCTCGGCTCGCCCTTCGACCTCGGCGATTGGTGGACCCAGCCGATCGTGTTCGAGAAGTTCGCGGTCTGGCTGCTCCTCTGGGAGATCCTCGGCCTCGGGGCGGGCTCGATGCCGCTCAGCTTCCGCTTCAGTCCGCCGATCGGCGGGGCGCTCTACTGGCTGCGGCCGGGGACCGTGCGGCTGCCGCCGTGGCCCGACAGGGTCCCGTTCACCCGGGGGACGACGCGCACCTGGCTCGACGTCGGGCTCTACGCGGGCGTGCTGGCCGCGGGGGTCTTCCTGCTCGGCGCCTCCGGCGTGGACCGGTCCGGCGACTTCGCCGGAAAGCTGCCGCCGGCGGGCATCGCCGTGCTGCTGGGGCTACTGGGGCTCCTCGGACTCCGGGACAAGGTGTCCTTCCTGGGCGCCCGCCCCGAGATCTACTGCACGATGCTGGTCGTCGGGCTCTTCCCGGTCGAGCACTGGGTCGTCGCCTGGCAGTTCGTCTTCCTCTTCATCTGGTGGGGGGCGGCGTCCTCCAAGCTGAACAGCCACTTTCCCTTCGTCGTCTCGGCGATGATGAGCAACGCCCCGCTGATTCCGCGGTCGATCAAGCGGCGGCTGTGGCGGGACTACCCCGAGGACATGATGCCCTCGCGACTAGCCGCCGGGATAGCCCACTTCGGCACGGTCCAGGAGTTCCTCTGGCCCGCGCTCCTGGTCTTCCAGGACAACCCGACGATCAGGACGATCGCGATCGTCGGGATGATCCTCTTCCACGTCAACATCACGGCGATGTTCCCGCTCGCGGTGCCGCTCGAGTGGAACCTGTTCATGATCTTCGGGATCCTCTTCCTCTTCGGGCACTACGGGGACACGCCGCTCTCGACGCTCGACGACCCGCTGCTGATCGCGGTGCTCGCAGTTCCTTGCCTGCTGCTGCCGCTGATCGGCGGGAACCGCCCGGACAAGGTCTCCTTCCTGCCGTCCATGCGCTACTACGCCGGCAACTGGGCGACCAGCGCCTGGCTCTTCAGGAGAGGGAGTGGAGCCGAGGAGAGGCTTGACACCCACATCAAGAAGCCGGCGCGGAACATCGTCGAGCAGGTCGGTGACATCTACGACCGGGAGACCGCCCTCTACCTCCTCAACAGGGGACTCGCCTTCCGGGCGATGCACTCTCACGGGAGGGCCCTGAACGCACTGCTCCCTCACGCGGTCGATGACGTGGACCGCTACGACGTGCGAGAGGGGGAGTTGATCTCGAATGTCGTCAACGGCTGGAACTTCGGGGACGCGCATTTCCACAGCGCCCAGCTGCTCGAGGCGGTTCAGGAGCGCTGCGGGTTCGACCGGGGAGACGTGCGCTTGGTCTATCTGGAGTCCGAGCCGACGATGCGAGGCCGGGGCTATCAGCACTACGAGATCTGGGACCCGGTCGACGGGCTGCTCGAGGAGGGGACGGTGGCGGTCAAGGACATGGTGACGAGCCAGCCGTGGCTCGACGAGTCCTTCGACTTTCCGGTGGTGGTCGAGGGGGGCGCCGCCGGGCGCGAGGAGCCTCTGCCGGTCGGGGGCTCGGAATCGCCTCGATACTCGCCGAGTCATTGAGCGAGGCGATCGTCGTCGGCTCGGGGCCCAACGGCCTCGCCTGCGCCGTCGAGCTGGCGCGGAACGGCGTTCAGGTGACCGTGCTCGAGGCGGCCGACCGCATCGGGGGCGGCACGCGGACCAGCGAGCTGACGGTGCCCGGGCTGCTGCACGACGACTGCTCCGCCACCCACCCGATGGCCGTCGGTTCGCCGTTCCTGCGGTCGCTGGAACTGGAGAGGCATGGGCTCGAATGGCTGTGGCCCGAGATCGATCTGGCGCATCCGCTGGACGACGGCAGCGCGGGGGTGATGGTGCGCTCGATCGAGGAGACCGCAGAGGGCCTGGAGGAGGACGGAGCGGCGTGGCGGCGGGTGTTCGGCTCGCCCTCGGCGCACTTCGGGGAGCTGCTCGAGGACATCCTGAAGCCGGTGCTGCACGTGCCGCGGCACCCGGTGCGGCTGGTGCGCTTCGGGTTGGCCGCCGCCGCGCCGGCCACCCTGCTCGCCCGCTCTTGGCGGACGCCGCAGGCAAGGGCGCTGTTCGGCGGGGTCGCCGCCCATGGCTTCAGTCTGATGAACCGGCCGATGAGCTCGTCGGTGGGGTGCGCGCTGATCTGCGCCTGTCACGCCTTCGGCTGGCCGGTGGCGAAGGGGGGCTCGCAGGCGATCACGGAAGCGCTGGCGTCGGTGCTTCGCGCGCACGGAGGGAAGATCGAGACGGGCATGCCGGTTTCGGACCTCTCGCAGCTTGGCGGGGCGGATGCTGTGGTCTTCGACCTCGCCCCGCGGGGGGTGGCCGAGATCGCGGGCGAGCGGCTGCCGGCGCGGGTGGCGCGGGCCTACCGGCGGTACCGGTACGGGCCGGGGGCGTTCAAGCTGGACCTCGCCGTCGAGGGCGGGGTGCCGTGGACGAACGAGGCCTGTCGCAGGGCCGGGACCGTTCACGTCATCGGCGGGTTCGACGAGATCGTGGCGGCGGAACGGGCCATCAACCGGGGTTCGATGCCGGAGCGGCCCTACGTCCTGGTCGGACAGCAGTACCTGGCAGATCCGGAGCGGTCCGAGGGCGATCTGCATCCGCTCTATGCGTACGGGCACGTGCCGAGCGGCTATGCGGCTGGGGCGAGCGAAGCGATCCTGAGCCAGATTGAGCGGTTCGCGCCGGGATTCCGAGAGCGGATCGTGGCGAGCCACGTGGCGGGGCCGGCGGATCTCGTGGCCTACAACGCGAACTACGTCGGCGGCGACATCATCACCGGCGCCAACACCCCGGTTCAGCTTCTGTTCAGGCCGAGGATCGCGCTCGATCCCTACAGCACCGGTGCTCCGGGCATGTACATCTGCTCTGCCGCGACTCCGCCTGGCGCTGGAGCACACGGGATGGGCGGATACAACGCGGCCCGCTCGGCGCTTCGTCACCTCGAGTAGCTCCGTAGTTCTCACCCACCGTGGTCCCGTACTTCGACCCGTTGCGAGGCAGGTCCGGGTGCGGGCATCCTTGGTCATGGCCGACGTGAGGGGCACGGGGCCAGGGAGTGAGGGGAGCAATGCGGGGGAGCGACGGGAGAATTGGTCGCGCAGGATTGGAGAGGCCCTCGAGAAGGACCTCTTCGTCCTGCACGCACAGCGGATCGTTGACGTGGCGAGCGGGGAGACGGTGCGCCACGAGCTCTTCCTGCGAATGGTCGACGGGGAGGGGCTGACCCCCGCCGGGGAGTTCGTGCTCGCCGCCGAGGAGCTCGGCTCGATCCGGGAGGTCGACCGCTGGGTCACGGGACGGGCGATCGAGGTCGCCGCCGCCGGGCACCCGGTGGACCTCAATCTGAGCGTGCGATCGCTGGACGACCCGCTGCTCGAGCTGATCAGTCACCGGACCGAGGAGACGGGCGCCAACCCGGGCGATCTCGTGCTCGAGTTGAGCGAGGAGCAGCTGGTGGCCGAGGCCGAGGCGGGGGAGGGGTTCGTCCACGCCGTCCATGAGCTGGGTTGCCGGATCGCCCTCGACGGCTACGTCCGGGGCGGCCGCGGCTCGGTGCTGCTCAGTCGACTCCCGCTCGACTTCGTCAAGCTCGGACCGCGCTTCGTCAACGGACTCACCGGCGATGGCCGGCGGCGACGCAAGGCCCGCAACGCGGCCGCGAAGGCCCATGCGAGCGGCCAGAGGGTGATCGCGCAGGGTGTCGAGGACCTGATCACGCTCCAGCTGCTCCAAGACCTCGGCGTCGACGAGGCGCAGGGCTACGCGCTGGGTCGCCCGGAGCCGCTCGAATCGCTGAATCGGGCACCGGCCTAGGCTCCTCCCCCCGGTCATGCGGCTGAGAGGAGTCGAACCTCCACGTCCCGAAGGACACAGGCACCTGAAGCCTGCGCGTCTACCAGTTCCGCCACAGCCGCGGGCCTGCGAAGCTTAGCCAGGGCCTGGCTACACTCACGAGCCGGTCACCTACACGCCGCTATCGTCTAGGGGACTAGGACGCCGGATTCTCAGTCCGGAAACCCGGGTTCGAATCCCGGTAGCGGTGCCTCGGAACCCGCATTCCCATGCGGGTTTCTGCGTTTCAGGGGCGCCAATGGGACAGCGGAGGGGACAACGGGCGCCCCGCGAATGCGGTGATCTCCCGCCGTGCCCGGCCGCATGCTGGAAGGAATGACGCAGCCCGCACCGGATCTAGTCAGAGTTCGCACCGCCGCCCAGCTTGTCGACGTCTCAGAGCGGACGATGCGCGACTGGATCGACCGCGGCCTGGTGACGGCCTACCAGCCAGCCGGCCCCGGTCACGCGGTCAGGGTCGACCGGGGCGAGCTGCTGCGTCGGAGCGAGGTGGAGCGATGAGAACACTGCCGCTCGAGACCGCCGGCGGCTTCAGTCGGCCCCTGCGGGTGATGGCGGGCGAGGGCATGGTCGAACCCACCGAGCCGCTCGTGTTGAAGGAGAACGGGAAGACCGAGCAGCTGCTCCCCGGCCGCTATAGGTTGGCCCGCGACTACCCGGCAGTCCTCAAGAACCCGGAGTGGTTCAAGCCTTGTGATCCGAAGGACGTCGATACGTATCGACACCACCGCCGGCTGCTTGTACGCAGGGCAGCCCAGCTGGGAGGGACGACCCGGACGACCGCCGCGCCCAAGCGGTTCCAGCTGAACGAGGGACGGCGGGAGCGGTTCAAACTTCAATGACCCCGGCCGGTGACTCCTCCCTGGGGAACACGGACGGCTCGCGCCGGGGGTTCTTCGGTTGCCCCCCGGCGTGGGCCGTCTGAATGTCAACTGAAAGGACGCAATGGCCACCGCGACCAAGATCCAGAAAGTTGTCTGCTGGCGGAGCTTCGCCGGCAACGAGCACGCAGTTGCGAGGGGGATGACCTTCCCCGCCGACCACACGATTCCCAACAGGTACCCGGCTCACTTCGTCGACGCCGCCCTGGCTGAGTCGGAGTGGCCGCAAGAGGAGATTCCCGCCCCGCCTGAGCGGCTCACCGGCCGCTTCAAGGTGCGAATCCTGGAGGGCCCGCCTGAGCTGAGCTCGACGCCAAGGGCAACAGTCGGCACCCGCGCGCTCTATGAGGGCGACGTGGTCGAGGTCGACGCCAAGGACGCTGAGCACCTGCTCGACGTGGGCGTCGGGGAGATCCTCGAGAGCCTGCCGAAGCGACTGGCTAAGACCGCAGAAGCGATAGCTACAGGAAAGGAACCAGGCTGATGACCGGAACGACCAACGTCCAGAAGACGAAAACGAACTACCACGGCACGCCACCGCCGCGGCCGGCGCCGGTCCAGCCCAAGGCGCCGTCCGTATCAACCCCCGCGATCAAGACGGTGACGGGCAAGTCGCCGAAGGGGGCGCAATGACCGACGCCCAAGAGCGAGAGGCGCTCGAGGTTGCCGACTTCATCCGCGCCGCGGTCGTGTACCCCGGCGTCGCGGGCCGCGCTGAGGTTAGGAAGCCATTGCTCTCGATTGCGAGCAAGGCCCTGAAGGGCTCCGAGGGGACGCCGCATGACGAGCTTGAGATCGCTCGGGCGAACCTCGCCGCGCTGGGGGAGTGATCCCCACCCCCAGGGTGCAAGGGTCGACGCAGCCCGGAACGCGCGGACCAGCCAAGGCCCGCTCGCGACTCTGGTCAGGGCCGGATCGGATGACGGCGGCGCGCCGCTACTGGCGGATGCTTCGAAGCGGATAGCCGCTTTTCGTCCAAAGCAGCTATCCGCCGGGTCCAAGTCAATGACCGTGGCGGTACGAGATCTCGACCAGCGGTGTCGCGGTGGTGTCGATCGATTGCGATCCACCGGGCGGCACCAGGTTCGAGCCACCACCACCACCGCCACCACCGTCGGGCGCAAGACCACCACCACCACCGCCACCGCCGCCGAACCAGCCGCCGCCACCACCACCGCCGCCGCCGCCGCCAATGAAGAGGGAAGGACTCGGGGAAGCGGTGGTGCCGCTGCCGCCATCCCCACCTACGCCGAAGCCCCCGGTGGCGCCGCTCCCGCCGGCGCCACAAACCTGCAGAATCGGGGGGACAGTGAAGCAGCTGAAGCTGCCCGCGCCGCCCGCGCCACCGCTGCTGCTGCCACCGCCACCACCGCCCCCGGGGGCGCCGCTCCCGGTGCCGGCGCCGCCGTCGTTGCCGCCGCCCGCGCCACCCGGGCCACCCGGGACGATGAAAAGGAAGCCGCCGATTGACGCCCCTCCTCTGTCCCCAGCACTACCGCCCCCTCCGGCGACGAGGAGTCGGCTGGAGAGATCGTCTCGGGAGGTACGCACGTCCGAGGCGCCGCCGCCGTTGAAGCCGAACTCGCCGGATCCGCCGCCGGCGCCGCCCGGTGTCGTGCCGCCGGCATTGGCACCGACGACGGCGTAGAGCGTGCTGCCCATCTTCACCGGAAGATCGCCACTGACCACGGCGCCAGGACCGCCCTGGAGCTCGCCGAAGGCGCCTCTACCCGCTCCGCCAACCGCCACGACGTGGATCGAGAAGACGCCCCTGGGCACCGCGAACGGATTGGAACCGGACGTGTATGTGCAGGTCACGGTCGGACCCGACCTGCTGCAGGCCGAGGGCAGGGCCGACGCCTGACCAACCAGCAGCGCGCTCGCCCCTACCGCCGTGATCGTCAGCAGAAGAAGCCGACGCCACCGGGACGAGACAAACTCGGCCAATAGGGCCTCCGGGCCAGAGAACCAGGTGCTCGGTGTGGTGTACCAGGCTTCGCCCCGGTTATCAACGGTCAGCGCGTCAGGAGCGACGACCAACGCACTCTCGGACGAAGCGACGCCGCCAGGGAGCCGAGCTGCCCTCCCCGGCAGTCGATCGATTCGGAGCGGCCTTCTCCCACCGCCGCTTTCCATGCAAAGCGGATAGCCGCTTCTCGTCCAAAGCGGTAGTTCTGGACTGCTTCGCAGTCCGGCGGCTCTCGTCTACGGGGCGTGGTTGACGAGCTTGAAGCACTGTCCCTGGTTCTTGAACTCCGGGAAGTTGCGCCAGCCGCCGTTCTTGCACTGCTCCTTGGTGGTCGGCAACGGTGACTGGGCATCGGTAACCACGATGTCCCCCGGCGAGAACGGAGAATTCGCAGAGAGCGGAAGGATCTGAGCACCGGGCGGGAACGAAGAGCAGTCAGCGGGTCCGGGCAACGGATCGCCGACTAGCCCTAGCTCGCCGGTCTGCAGCTCGACCCACTCGAACGTGTCATCGAGGCCCGGTCCATGGTCCGCCACCCTGATCAACCCGGCGATCCAATACTCGTCGCCGAGGAAGGAAAACCTTCCCCCCCCCGAAGCCGATGACGGCCGTGTTGTCGCTCACCGAGAGGCAGCTGACGTCGCCGGTCCAGCTCGGTCCGAACCCACCCCCCGCGTGCCAGCCGACGAAGCCGGTCGGGTTCTCGCCCAAGGGTCCGCTGCTCGCGTCCATGGAGACCGCATACGGGAATCCAGGTTGGCTCGTGACCGAGTCTTGCGTCGGTGCCTGGGCGCTCGAAGCACTGGGCACCGCCAAGGCCACCCCCACGATCGCCGTGGTGATGATCAGCCTCAGCTTCATGGTGGCTCCTCTCGGCCCAGATCCCCAGCTGCGGATGGTCTACCACGGCGGAAGTCGGGGTTCAAGAGACGAACGTCTTCCTATCCGACGTCGCCCACGCAGCATCTCGCGGCTACTCGGCGAAGTGCTGCTTTCCATGCAAAGCAGCAGTCCCTAGGGGCCTGACGCTGCCGGAACTGAGCTAGGCGGGCGTCAGCCAGCTCGCCAGCGGGACATGCTGAACCGGAGATAGGCTGATTGTGTGCCTGCTCTTGGACCAGGCTGGGCTGCCCGGCTCACAGATGTGCTTGGGACGCCCCTGGACCGCTTGGACGAGGGCCACCTCAGGCAGCTGGTGAATAACGGCGTTCGCGAGGAAGCCGATCTCGAGTTCAAGCAGGAGCCCTATGGCACTAGCGACGCGGAGCGACGCGCCCTAGCGGGCGATATCGCGGCGATGGCCAATGATCGCGGTGGATTGATCATTATCGGTATCCGCGATGAGAACGATGTCGCCGTCGAGCTCACCCCGGTTGAGCTGGTCGACGGGGAAGAAGGCCGGCTTCGGCAGACCGCCGCCGGCAATTTGGCACCGCACCTCGCCTTTGAGACCCGCATCGTTCGCACTGAGGACGATCCCGATCGAGGGTATTACCTGCTGATTGTTCCGCCGAGCCCGCTCCGACCACACGCTGTCCGGAAGGACCGCGACCTGCGCTACCCGCGCCGTGACGGCGCGACGACCCGATGGCTCAGCGAGTCAGAGGTCGCGGACCTATACCGCGATCGATTTCAACTAATCGCCGGTCAGACCGAGCGCCTCGATCTCGTTATGAGTGAGGGCCTCGCTGAAATGGAGACAGGTGCTGATGCGTACCTCGCTGTCGCGCTCGTGCCCACTTCATCGGGCTCCATGTCTATCGATGCCGCCCAGGTCTCGGAGGTCGAGCAGTGGGCGCGGGACATGCAAAATTCCGCTGAGCCTTGGCTGGGCTTCTTTCGCATCGCGTCCCCCGACGCGCGTGCCGGTCCTCGCAGGGTGACGCTCGCCTCGGTCTACGACGCGGACCGACCGCCTAGCGGGTACTACGCGGAGTTACACGGAGACGGGTCTGGGTTTGCGTCTGAGCAATTGCTTGACCCTCGCATCGGAACCGGACCCCTAGAGGGAGCCTGGGTATTGAATGAGTGGCTTCTGTTCTCACTCGCGCGCTGCCTGCGTCTTCTCGGTAAACATGCCGTTGAGCACGCCGGGGCCTTCGGGGGACGCTCTCGTAGAAGCACAGGTAATCGGGCCCGAGATGCGCTTGGCCGCCTGGATGCACCCCGGACCGCGCCCCCAATGGCTATCGACGGCGGACGCCTGGTACGCGGGCCAGTCAGAAGTCGCCACACGTTGGTACTCGACAGCCTGGTCGGGCGAGACCAGGATTTGCTCTCAAGCGCACGGCTCGTCGCCATGGACCTCTTCCACGCATTCGGCTCTCCTGAGGTTCGCCAAATCGCAGCGGACGGGACATTGCGCCTTGGCTCCATCCATGAGGAAGTTCGAAAGCTCGCCGAGGAACGAGGCGTCGCCGTGATGGAGTAGGGTGCCATTTAAGCCCTGACGAGCTATCAAACCCTGAAAGGGGTCCGACGCTGCAAGAGCCGGAGTCTAGCGAGACGGAGTCGCTTCCAGCATCAAAAGGTGCTTAAGCCGCGGCCACGGTGTCGGTAACGGCGATCTTCGGTTTCCTTGGAGCGGGCTGACTACGTCTGTCACTGAATCGACTTCGAGCGAAGAGGTAATCTGATCGAACTTTGAGCAAGCCCGGCCCGAGCCTGGGCCTTGACTAGGTACCGGCCGGGAGGCAGTTGGGCCTCCGGATGCTCCGGGAACGGTGAGGCTCGATAAATCCGGTCGGGCCAGTATGCGTAGGCGTCCGCACCCCCACGAACCCGGATCGCCACTGCCACGACATCTCCATCGGGACCGGGCTGCAACGTGACCTGGTCGATGCCGGGAAGCTTCTGGGGGTCAAATATCGGAAACTGCTGCACCCCGAAAGGGGTCACAAGGATGTGTTGAGTGATGGGCTCGGCGGTGGATGACCACTTGCCAGCGAAGCCAATCGGATCGTCGTCCTCGATTCGCTTGGCATGGAAGGATCAGCAGCTGGCGGCGTGCAGCCGTCCGCTGAGACTGCCGTCACCCAGTGGCGGAGCCACTTGGGCAGACGACCACGGTTTGCGAGAGGAACGTTTCGTTTCCGAACATGGGCGATGTTCCAGCTGTCATCGCGGACTAGATCGTCGAAGCTTCGAGCCGCAGCAGTGGCCGCCGAATCGCCAGGATTGCGAGAGGCATCAGAAGCCGCGACGACAATCGAAATCCCGGTCGTAAGGAGGAACTGGATCAAATTGCGCGCCTACAGCGACCGGGGAGCTTCCAGCCAATCGAGCTCGGCTGCGTAATAGGCGGCTCGTTCTGCAATCCCCTGATCGGCGCGCTCAATCAGCCGCGCAAGGCGCCGCGCAGCGGCGTCGAGCTGCTCATGCACCTCCTGGATCTCGGCTTCGCGGAGGCGGCCATGCTTGCGCAGATCCTCCCATTGGCTCCCCCAGTGGGCGGAATAGGTTCGTTCCGGCAGCAGCTCGAGGACGGCAAGCGCGAACTCCAACGGATCCGGCGCCTGTTGATCGTTCACGTCGACCGAAACGGGTGCGAGCCGGTCTAACGCGTCGTCTCTCAGCGACTGAGGAAGTTCGATCAGTAACTGGCGTTCCTCCGCGTCTCCAATCGCAGCGCAGAACTCGCTGAGGGCAAGTGCTTGGACCTTTCGCGGCGCGTCGTGGGCGTTGAGGCGCTCCAAGTCCTGCAGCTGGAAACGCTGCCGACCCTCGCCGAATCGCGGGCGACCGCGTTTCTTTTTTTGACCGTCACCGGGGTCCTTCCCTTGCTTCACCGTGGACGGGGTGGAAGCGACAACAACAAGTTCTAGCGCCGCGGTCGGTCGTCAGCTTCGCGCGGCGCGGGAAGCCGCCGGTCTGGCGAGGGCGCAGCTCGCGGTCTTGGCCGACTGCTCGATTACGGCGCTGGCGAACATCGAGATGGGCGTCGTTCCGAAACGGGGCCGCGTCCTCGGGGACGCAATCGCCGCAGTAGCGCAGGTCCAGAACGACCAACGCCGATGACCACGGCCGGCGCTGGCGAAGAATCGGGACAGGACCCCGACCGTGGCTCAGGTTAGTCGCGGACGCGGCGATAGGCGGGTCGCTGTAACGGTCGTGCCGATCGTCGCGCCCTTCCGCTCTCGGCGCCTGGGGCGGGCGAACCGGGCGTTGCGGACTGGCTCGCCGAGCAGAAAGCGCTGGTAGGGCGTCGAAGCTGTCCGTGCGGTGATGGGCGAGCGCCGCAAGGGCATTCCCGGGGCTCGCGTGAAGGGGGCCGACCTGCTAGTACTCGTGTCTTTCGCTGAGCGGGCAAGCCGCCGGAATGGCTATGAGGTCTGGTCGAGCGCCGCAGACACTGCCTGGCGCGTCAACCTGAGCACGAGGCAGGTCCGGGGATGCACGACGCTGCCTCTGTGCGGCCGGTCTGTTCGAAAAGGTCGACACGACCGAAAAAGATGTCCAGGTCTACCGCGTCCGGTGAGGAGCGTCTCCTAGAGGGGGTTGACTTCCTGTAAGGGGGTGACAAGGGTGTCAGGCGGGGGATGACAAGCAGGCCGCGGGGATGACACAGAGTCCGCCGGGGGAGACACGGTGTCCGGCCCCCCTGACGGTGTGTCACCCGAACCTGAAGTAAGCCGTAAGGAACCGAGAAGTAATCCGAAAAAGAACGTAGGCGATTCAGATTTTGAAAATGAGGAGGAGCGTCGCGAGACCCTAGCGCTCCTCAGAGACCAGGCTGAGGACCCGAGCTCGCCCCCGTCACTCGACGGCTGGCTGCGACGCAAGCGGAAAAGCTGGCTGAGGAGATGCCGGCGTGAGGGCCAGGCGATCTCGATCGCCGGTGGCGCAAGGTGCTTCCGCGCATGGCAGCGGCCACCCGGCGCAGCCGTGAGCAGGTCCGCAACCTGCGGTGTGCAGGTGCGAGCGACCTGGCGAGAACCTCACCGCTGGCGGCAGGTGTGGTCGATGCCTCGGCCGGCGAGAGGCGCAGCGATGAAGTTCTGCGGCTGCCCGAGCCGCGCTCCTCAACGCAACAAGGGCGTGATGGTGTGCGGCGAGTGTGGTGATCGTGTAGCCGATCCGCTGCTCGCGGCGCTGGCCCGAGCCGTGGCGCGGATGAGCCGCCAGATCGACGCTGCTCGCTGAGCCCCGCTGAGGGCAAGCGCAGCCCAGCGAACACCCAGCGCGGTCGAGGCGAAGGGCGCACTGCCTCGCCCCGAGGCTGCGAGGTACTGCGGGATGGGCACGACCACCTTCGACAAGTTCGTCAGGCCTTACGTCAAGGCACGTCCGGGAACACGGCGTCCTGGTGTACCCCGTCCCCGAGCTCGACCGCTGTTTTTGAGAAGGCGGAACTAGCGCTGCCATGACCGCCGCACCCCCTACCCCCACCCGGCGGGGGTCAACATCGCCAACTTTTTTTTCCAGAGGACCGCGCTTTCGACAATCTTTTTCTCCACTTATTCCATAGGAATGTTCCAGGTGACACGCGGTAGGAAGCTCAGCGACGCGGATGTGCAGGCGAACCAGGATCGTCGCGCCAGCCGGCGAGCCAGCAGCAGCCCTGGCCCGAGAGTTCGTCCGCCGGCAGCACATGAGCCGCCTAGCCAGGGGTGAGTCGCGGCCGGTCCTCGACAAACCGGCTGAGGGAGCGACGAGTCCGGTGCACGCGTCCCTGCTCGGCCAGCTCGACGGGCTCGAGCTCGAGCCTGGCGAGACGAGTGATCGCCGGGGGCGAAGGCGACGGCGGCGAAGATCGACGCGAGCGGGCCGGAGGCGAGGCGCTCATCGGCAGCGGACCGCTCTCCCGCAGCTGGAGCACAGCTACTGGAGCTGCTACGCGCACTCCCGCAAGGCCGCGACTGCATCGGACGAGATCATGGAGCCACTACAGCGAGCACGCTCACGAAAGGGCGCCAATGGCCGCTAAGAGACCGCCGGAGCGGCGTGCCGCAGCGCAGATCGTCGTGACGGCCGTTCGCGACGTCTAGGTCGAAGGCCAGAGCGATGGCGCGTTCGGTGAACGCCACCCGCTGGTGGAGGCCGGCGGCCTGCACCGTGAAGTCGTGGAGGCGTCTATCCGAGGGCCCGGATCAGTTTGCCGAGCTCGGCTCTCGAGTCTGCGCCGCATCGCTGCCACTGTCCGACAGCGGAACTTTCAGAGGGATCGTTCGCGATCACGCCAACGTGACGGAGGCGCCCTGGCCCGAGATGCAGCGAGAAGCTTGCCGGACTCGTTTCGGAGGCGGCGTCTTGACCGTGACCGTCGCGAGCCTGAGCGCACTCGAAGGGCGTGATCTGGGCGTGATCTGGGCGTTGACAGGCAAACCGGTCGACTCCCTGGCCCCATCGGCAGATGGGCCGGCGACGCGTGCACGTCCCGGCCCGTGGCGCCAGGACGCAATGGCCCGGCGCCCGGGAAGTGATATTCCGCTGAACCGGCCTGCGACCGTGGGCAGACCTCATGGCTGACACCCTTAACGTCCGGGCCGAGATGCGGGCGACGATCCTGTTCGCACAGCTGGACCAGGCGATCGGCACGATGGCTCAAACCGCGGAGGCGATGGTCGACCTGCGCGACCTTCGCCTCGAGCACGACAACCGCCAACGCATCGTGGACGACCTGCGCGGCTATATCAAGTCCGCGCGCGAGGACCTCGACGCTGTCGAGGCGCTGCTCGACGCGGAGGCGACCTGATGGCCGAGGGAGATGGAGATCCGGCACGAAAAGCCGTGCGGCGCCCACCAGGGCCGTTGCTGCTCCTGCAAACCCTCCTATCGCGCGAATGTGTGGTCGAACCGCGATCGCAAGCGCATCCGCAAGACCTTCCACTCGCTGGCCGAGGCGAAGAACTGGCGCACCGATGCGCTGCTCGAGCTTCGCTCCGGGACGCTCCGGGTGGCCTCGCCGCAGACCGTCCGGGAGGCAGCCGACGTATGGCTCGACGGAGCCCGCAAGGGCACCGTCAGGGACCGCTCGGGAGGCCCGTACAAGCCGTCAACGATCCGCACCTATCGGGAGAAGCTCGACGGTTACGTCCTGCCGGCGCTGGGCGACTACAAGCTCACCGAGCTTCGCCGCCAGGAGGTCCAGACCCTCGCGGACGAGTTGCTCACTGCGGGGCTCTCGCCGTCGAGCGTCCGCAACACGATCGACCAGCTGCGTGCGATCTATCGACGGGCGATCCAGCGCGAGCAAGCCGGGGTCAACCCGACGACCAATCTCGACCTCCCGTCCTCGCGGCGGAAGCCGGTCAGGATCGCGATACCGGCCGAGGCCGATGCGCTGCTCGGGGCGCTGCCCACCGGCGACCGGGCGACCTGGGCAACTGCGTTCTACGCGGGCCTGCGCCGCGGCGAGCTCCAGGCGCTCCGCTGCTCCGCGATCGACCTCGGCGCGAGCGAGATCCGCGTCGAGCGTTCATGGGATCAGTACGAGGGCGAGATCGACCCGAAGTCCGACGTCGAGCTCCCGCACCGTCCCGCTGCTCGCGGTCCTGCGCGACTACTTGGACGAGCACCTGCTCGCCACCGGGCGCTCGGGTGACGACCTCGTCTTCGGTCGCACCGCCGCGCGATGCCGTTCGTGCCATCGACCCTGAGCGAGCCGTGCCGATGATGCGTGGGAGGCGGCCGGGCTCGAGCCGGATCACGCTGCACGAGTGCCGGCACACCTTCGCCTCGCTCCTGATCGACGGCGGGCGAGAACCCGAAGGCCGTGCAGGAGTTCATGGGCCATTCGACAATCACCATGACCTTCGATCTCTACGGCCACCTGTTCCCCGGCAGCCGCGACGAGGCGCGGGCCAGGATGGACGCCTACCTCGAGGCCGAGATGGCTCCCCATGGGACAACGGCGGGACAATGAACACCGGTCTAGGCGGCGCGATACGGCGCGAGGCGGAATCGAATCCGCTGGAAATAGGCACAGTCCCGCTCTAGCAAGCGCCACCTACGAATCGGAATACGCGATGGTTCGGTGCCTCGGAAGCCTGCGCGGAAGCGGGGCTTTTTCTTTCGTCTCACCAACTCGGTGTGTACGAAGAGCCCGCCTCCGGCTGAGCCCGCGCAGGGAACCGCTGTAAAGGGGCGAAATCGTCCCGATTAAGCACCCGTTAACCGCTCGGAACTACGGCCAATTACCCATTCCGCGGCTGGGGTCCAAGATAGGATCGCTGCGGAGCTGCAGGATGCGGCAGGAGAGGAAGCTGCTGAGATGCAGGTGAGGAGCTGCTGGAAGAAGGGACCGTCATAGGGACCCGAACGGAGGCTCGAGGCGCGCATCCGGAAAATCGCCGGCAGGCGAGGCGCCGGTGACGCCTGGGGAGGGGGCCGTCTCGACGCGGGCCACGCGCGTCAGTCGAGGGCGCGGCTTCAGCCGCACCGCCGTGATCATCGCTGTGATCCTGATCGCGGTCGCGATCGTTGTCCTGCTGCTCTCGAGCGGCGGCAACTCAAATCACTACAAGCTCGTCTTCGAGACCGGCGGCCAGCTCGTCAAGGGCAACCAGGTCCTGATCGGGGGCGCCACGGTCGGGAGCGTCGACGACGTCAAGCTGATCGACAACGGGCAGGCGCGAGGTCGACATCTCGGTCGACCGTCCCCTCCACCTGGGCACCTCCGCGATCATCCGCGCGACCTCGCTCTCGGGGATCGCCAACCGCTATGTCTCGATCCAGCCCGGTCCGGACAACGCACCCGAGCTGGGGAACGACGCGACGATCACCCAGGTCGACACGACCGCCCCGGTCGACATCGACCAGCTCTTCAACACGCTGCGCGGCCGGGAGCGCCAGGCCCTCCGCAACATCATCCAGGGCTCCGCCACGGTCTACGCCGGCAAGGGCCCCGAGGCCAACCGGACCTACAAGTACCTGAGCCCGTCGCTGGTCGCCACGGACCGCCTGCTCCAGGAGCTCGACCGCGACCAGGGCAACCTGACGAACTTCATCGTCAGCGGAGCCGACGTGGTCTCCGCGGTGGCCGAGCGCCGGGCCGACCTCTCGGCCCTCACCCAGAACGCCAATGAGGCCCTCGGCGCGATCGCGGCGCAGAACCGCTCCTTCGACCAGGCGCTCGTGGCGCTGCCGCCCGCCCTCCGCCAGGCGAACACCACCTTCCACAACCTTCGCCCGGCTCTCGATGACCTCGACGTGCTGGTCAACGCCACGAAGCCCGCGACGAAGACCCTGCCGAGATTCCTCCGCGATCTGAAGCCGGTCACGGCCAGGTCGGTCCCCGTCTTCCGCGATCTCGACCGCGCGGTCAACCTGAAGGGCAAGCAGAACGACCTCGCCGACGCGACGGGCTTCTTCCCGCCGCTCCAGAAGCGTGCGGCCGAGGCGATCCCGATCACCGTGCAGGCGATGCAGGTCTCCCAGGACAACCTGCAATTCCTGCGTCCCTACGTACCCGACCTGCTGGCCGGCGTCGCGCACCTAAACCAGGTCGCGGGCTACTACGACGCGGACGCCCACTACCTGCGCGTGGCGCCCTTCGGCTTCGGCACCTTCTCGGCCAACTCGCCGGCCGGCTGCAAGGGGGTGTCGGGGAGCACCTGCACCCTGCTGCCGCAGAACGCCGCGGACGTCTTCAACGACTATCCGGCCGGCCCCACCCGCGGCATCTTCCTCCGTTGTCCGGGCGGCTCTTCCACGCCGATCCCCGGCAGCAACCCGTTCTTCGCCCCCGCGTTCCCCGGACCGCCGGTCGGCGCTCCCACCGGCACTCCGCCGGCGCCGCCCTCCTCGTGTGATTCCACCGACGTGGTGCCAGGGCCATGAGGCGAATCGCCCTCATAGCCGTCGGCCTGCTGCTCGCCGCGATGCTGATCGCGCTGCCCGCAATCGGCTCCGACGGCACGAGCGGCGACTACAAGGTCAGGGGCATCTTCGACAACGGCTCCTTCGTCGTGAACGGCGAGGAGGTCCGGGTCGCCGGCGCAACCGTGGGCACGGTCGAGTCGGTGGATGTCACCGGCAACGACGAGATCGCGAGCGACGAGGGCGGGCCGCACGCCGTGCCGGGCAAGGCGGTCGTGGTCATGAAGATCACCGACTCCGGCTTCAAGGACTTCCGCATCGACGCCAGCTGCCTGATCCGCCCGCAGTCCCTGATCGGCGAGAAGTACGTCGACTGCACGCCCACGCAGCCGCGCGCGCCGGGCACGCCGCCCGCCGCCCCGCTCCAGCAGATCGGCGACGACCAGCCGGGATCGGGCCAGTACCTGCTGCCGCTCGAGAACAACGGCAAGACCGTCGACCTCGATCTGATCCAGAACATCCAGCGGCTGCCCTACCGCGACCGCTTCCGGATCATCCTCAACGACCTCGGCGCCGGCCTCGCGGGCCGCGGCCAGGACCTCGGCGAGGTCATCGATCGCGCGAACCCGGCGCTCCGGCAGACCGATCGGGTGCTCGCGATCCTCGCCCAGCAGAACCAGGAGCTCGCCAGCCTGGCGAGCAACGGCGACCGGGTGCTGGAGCCGCTGGCCCGCAACCGCACGCACGTCACCGGCTTCTTCCGCAATGCCGCGATCTCGGGCCAGGCGACCGCCGAGCGCAGCGCCGCGCTCGAGGAGGGCCTGCAAAAGTTCCCGGCCACCCTGCGGCAGGTCCGCCTGACAATGACGAAGCTGAAGGGCTTCGCGGATCAGGGCACGCCGCTCTTCACGGACCTGAACCGGGCGGCGCCGGGCCTCAGCAAGGCGACGGTGAACCTGCCGAAGTTCGCCAGGTTGACGATCCCGGCGCTCACGACCCTCGGTGACGCCGGGCAGACGGCCGGCCCGAAGCTCGCCGCCTCGGACGGGCTACTCACCGACCTGGCGGCGACTGCCAGTTCCGCCCAGCCCGTGGGCATCAACTTCGGCTCGCTGCTGGACACGTTCGAGCGCACGCAGGGCTTCCAGAACCTCATGAACTTCATCTACAACACGAGCGGCTCCCTCAACGGGTTCGACCAGTTCGGCCACTACCAGCGCTCGAACCTCCAGCTCTCGACCTGCGTCGAGCTCGTGGCCACGCCCGCCGGCGGCTGCGAGGCCTTCTGGCAGCCGTCCTCGAGCGGCTCGCCGACGACCGAGAAGAAGAAGACGAAGAAGGCGAGCAAGACGCGCGCGGCCGAGGCGAAGATCCGGTCCGCCTCGCCGCTGCCCCACATCGACGTCCCGAACCTCCAGGACCTGCTGCCGCAGCCGCCCCCCGATCAGGGCGAGTCCCCCGAGACGCCCGGCCCCTCCGATGGCGGCTCGGGCACCACGACCACCACACCGGATGACGCGACCGGGCAGCAGCCGGGCAACCAGGCGGTCTCGATGCGAGAGGCCTCGATGTTCCTCCAGTTCCTCCTCGGAGGCGGGGCATGAGGGGCGGGCGCGTGGGCAGTCTCGCGGCCAGCCCGACCCTGGTCGGCGCGGTCACGGTGCTCGTCGTGACGGTCGCGGTCTTCCTCGCCTATCAGGCGAACAGCGGCCTCCCCTTCGTGCCGACCTACCAGCTCTCCGCGCAGCTCCCGGACGCCAACAGCATGGTCAAGGGCAATGACGTGCGCATCGGCGGCCAGCGCGTCGGCCAGATCACCGCGATCACTCCCGAGAACGTCACGGACGCTCCCTGTCCGTTCGACCCGACCCGCCAGTGCACCGGCCAGGTCGCCAAGGTCGACATGGACCTCAACAAGGACCTGGAACAGCTCCCCGAGGACTCGACGATCGTCGTCCGCTCCAAGTCAGCGCTCGGCCTGAAGTACCTCCAGATCAATCGCGGTGACTCGAGCCAGGGCTTCAAGGCCGGCTCCACGATGCCGCTCAGTGCGGCCCGTCCCGAGCCGGTCGAGATCGACCAGGTCTTCAACATGTTCGACAGCCCGACGCGGACGGCGATCCAGGCCAACCTGCTCGAGTTCGGCAATGCCCTGGCCGGCCGCGGGGTCGACCTGAACGCGGCGATCGGCCAGCTCAAGCCTCTTGTCGAGCTCCTCACTCCGGTGATGCGGAACCTCGCGGACCCGAAGACCGGTCTCTCCAACTTCGTCTCCTCGCTGTCGGCCACCGCGGCGGAGGTCGCGCCGGTCGCCGAGATCCAGGGCCAGCTCTTCGCGGACCTGGACACCACCTTCGCGGCGCTTGCCCGCGTCTCGCGCCCCTTCATCCAGGAGTCGATCTCGAAGTCGCCGGCAGCGGAGGACACGGCAATCGCGACGCTGCCGACGATCCGGCCCTTCCTCACCAACACGGGCAAGCTCTTCAGCGAGCTGCAGCCGGGCATCCACGCGATCGCCCCGGTGCAGAAGGTGGTCGGCCAGAGCATCGTGGAGGGCGTCAAGGCGCTGCCGTTCGCACCGGCCCTAAACGCACAGCTCGACCCGACGGCGCAGTCTTTGCTGAACCTCAGCAGCAACGCCAGCGCGCGCAGCGGCATCCAGCACCTGACCGAGTTCAACAACGCGGCCGGGCCGGCGCTCCGCTTCATCACGCCAGCCCAGTCCGTCTGCAACTACGCGACGTTGGTCTTCCGGAACGCCGCGGACCTGGCGAGCTACAACGACGGGGTCGCCAACGGGCAGCGGTTCATCGTGCTCCAGCCGCCGCTCGCGCAGGGAAGTGGGATCGGTCCCGCCGCCGCCCCCGCCAACGGGCAGGGCGGTTTCCCCGTGAACTTCCTGCACTACAACCCCTACCCGAACACCGCGTCCCCGGGGCAGACGCGTGAGTGCGAGGCGGGCAACGAGGGCTTCCCCGGCGGCGTGACGATCGGGAACGTCCCGGGCAACCAGGGGATCAATACGGCCGGCCAGATCCTCCAGCAGATCCAGAAGAGCGCGAAGAAGAAGAAGAAGGGGAAGAAGTGACGCCCCCCGCGCCAAAGGTGCCCCAGCGGAAGGATTACGACGAGCGGATCTACCGCAAGGGCCATCCGCCGCACCGAACGCGCAACGCCCTGATCCTGATCGCGCTCGTGATCGCCGGGACCTACCTGGCCTGGACGAAGTCGATCCCGTTCCAGTCGCACTTCGAGCTCAAGGCGGTCTTCCAGAACGCGGCCAACATCCGCAAGGACTCGCCTGTCCGGATCGCGGGGGTCAACGTCGGCAAGGTCGAAAGCGTGGAGAGCGTCTGCCAGAACGGCCAGACCGACACCTGCGCGAGCAACTACTCCGAGGTCACCTTCACCGTCGACGACAACGGCCTGCCGATCCACAGCGACGCGCAACTCGAGATCCGGCCGCGCATCTTCCTCGAGGGCAACTTCTTCCTGGACGTCAGCCCGGGTAGCCCGAGCGCGCACTCCCTCTCCGACGGCGACACGATTCCTGTCACCCAGACCTCGACGGCGGTCCAGCTCGATCAGATCCTCACCTCGCTCCAGGCGCCCGACCGCGCGAACCTGCAGAAGCTGCTCGAGGGCTACGGCCAGTCCCTGAACCACAAGCCGACGGCCGCCGACGACGCGACACAGGACCCCGAGGTCCAGGGGCTGACCGCGGCCCAGGCGATCAACAAGTCCTTCTTCTACGGGCAGACGGCCGCAAAGGACTCGGCGATCGTCAACGAAGCGCTCCTCGGAACCACGCAGCACGATCTCTCCGGCCTGATCGCCGGGCAGGCCCGGATCTTCGACGCACTGACCGGCCACGAGGCGCAGCTCCAGGGCCTGGTCAGCAACTTCAACACCGTCGCAGGGGCGCTCGCCAGCGAAAAGGAGAACCTCGAGCGCACGATCAAGCTGCTCGCGCCCACGCTGAAGATCGCCGAGCCGTCGCTCCGCCACACGAACTCGACGCTCCCGTTCCTGCGGGCCTTCGCCCGTGACCTCACCCCGGGCGTTCGCGAGCTGCCCGCGACGATCGCGGCCTCCCAGCCGTGGCTCGACCAGACCGCCGCGCTGCTGCAGCCGAGCGAGCTCGGCTTCGTCGCGCACCAGCTGCGCCTGGCCGGCCCCGGCGCCGGCAAGTCCGCGGCCGACGGGCGCGGGCTGTTCGAGCAGATCGGGCTGACGAGCGGCTGCGTCGCGAATGTCCTTGACCCGGCCGGCGACGTGGTGCTCGACGACTCGGGGACGGGCTACAACTTCACCACGGGCGTGCCGAACTTCAAGGAGTTCGGCTACGCGGTCGCCAACCTCGCAGGCGAGAGCGGCTTCTTCGACGGCAACGGCCCGGTTCTGCGGTTCTTCTCGGCCGGCGGCGCGGTGCCGTCCGGGGGCCCCGTCCCGAACCTCCGCGCCTCCGTCCCGGGCGGCGGCGCATCGAACGATGCCCTGTGGGCGGGCACCGCTGTACCGGGCGGAAACATCGGCACTCGCCCGGTCGCGTCCGGCACGCCGCCGTTCAGGACCGACGTCGCCTGCCAGAGCAACCCGATCCCCGACCTCAACGGGCCCGCTGCGGCGCAGGGCCCGGCGAACCCCTCCAACTTCCCATGAGACGAGCGCTGAGAGCACATCTCCGCGACGTCCTGGCGATCATCGCCCTGCTCGCCGCCGCCCTCTTCGCGACGACGGTGATCCTGATCAACCAGCGCACCAGCCTGCCGAGCTGGGTCCCGCTGATCGGCACAGACCGGTTCGCGCTCGAGGCCGAGTTCTCGACGGCCCAGGCCGTGATCCCCGGTCAGGGCCAGTCCGTCGACATCGCCGGCATCAAGGTGGGCGAGATCAGCGGCGTCAAGCTCACAGAACGGCCACGCCGTGGTCGGCATGGACGTCGACAACAAGTACGCGCCGCTGATCCACGAGGACTCCTCGCTCCTGCTCCGTCCGAAGACCGGGCTCAACGACATGGTCGTCGAGGTCGATCCGGGCACCCAGTCGAGCCCGCAGGTGAAGGAGAACTCGACGATCCCGCTCGCCTCGACCCAGCCGCAGGTCAATCCGGACGAGTTCCTCGCCTCGCTCGACGCCGACACCCAGCAGTTCCTCAAGCTCCTGCTGGCGAACGGCGCGGAGGCCCTCGACCCCGAGCAGGGCCGCGACGTGAAGCTCTCCAACGCGCTCCGCCGGCTGGACCCCTTCGCCCGGGACATCGCCCGCATCAGCGGCGCGCTCGCCACCCGCCGGCAGAACATCGCCAACTCGATCCACAACTTCCAGCTGCTCTCCACCGAGCTCGGCAACAAGGACCAGGATCTGACCAACTTCGTGGACGCCTCCGACGCCGTGCTCGCCTCGTTCGCCAGGCAGGAGGCCTCGATCCGAAGCGCCCTCAGGGAGCTGCCCGGCACGCTGAAGGAGACGCCAGGGCGCGCTGACCAGCGCCAACGACCTCGCGCTGCAGTCCGGGCCGGCTCTCAAGAAGAGCCTGCCGGGTGCGAGGGCGACCGCCCCGGCGCTACGCGCCCTGCGGCCGCTCTTCCGGCAGACGGCAGGGCCGATCCAGAACCAGATCCGACCCTTCACCGTCCAGGTGAAGAGCCCGGTGCAGCACGTGGCCCAGATCTCCCAGGGCCTCGGCGTGGCGACCCCCGGACTCAAGCTCGGATTCACCAGCCTCAACGACGGGCTCAACGCGCTGGCCTTCAACCCGCCCGGGGACCAGGAGGGCTTCCTCTTCTACGTCCCGTGGCTGAACCACAACCTGGTCACGAACTACACGCTCCAGGACGCCTACGGCCCGATCCGTCGCGGTCTGGTCCAGGAGAGCTGCGGTACCGCCCAGACCGCCGAGGTATCCCTGTCGAACGAGCCCTACCTGCGGATGCTCTACCAGCTCGCGGGCCAGTTCCGGGCGACCAGCATCCCCAACTGCGGTGGGGGGGTAACGCCGTGAGGACGCGCGGGCCGACAGCCGGACAGATCGCCGTCGCGGTCGCCTTCGCGTTCTCGTGCTTCGGCCTGCTGCTCTTCCTCTGGTCGACCTTCGGCGGCCCGATTCCACTGAAGCCCGAGGGCTACCGGGTCAAGGTGCCATTCGACGAGGCCACCCAGCTCGCGGTCGAGTCCGACGTGCGGATCTCCAACGTCTCCGTCGGCAAGGTGAAGTCGATCGAGCCTGGCGAACTCGGGCCCGAACCGGGACCTGGCGGTCGCCACGATCGAGGTCGACAGCCGCTACGCCCCGATCCCCGCCGACACCCGGGCGATGCTGCGCGCAGAAGACGCTCCTCGGCGAGACCTACGTCGAGCTCACGCAGGGTGACCGCGACGGACCGAAGCTGGCGGAGGACGGCACCCTGCCCAGGGCGCAGGTGCAGCCCTCGGTGCAGCTCGACGAGATCTTCCGCACCTTCGACGCCAGAACCAGGGCGGCGTTCCAGACCTGGATGGAGGAGCTCGCCGTCGCGAGTGCCGGCCGCGGCGCCGACCTCTCCGCCGCGCATCGCCAATCTCGAGCCGTTCGCCCAGGACGCCAACAAGGTGCTTCGCGTGCTCGACACCCAGCAGGGTGCCGTCCAGCAGCTGGTCCGCAACACCGGCGAGGTCTTCGGTGCGCTCAGCGAGCGCCAGGGCCAGCTCCAGGGCCTGATCCGGAACTCGGGCACCGTCTTCCACACCACGGCGCGTGCGGAACCAGGACCTGGAGGCGACCTTCCGCGCACTGCCCACGTTCCTCGACGAGTCGCGGCTGACCCTCAGCCGCCTGAGCAGCTTCTCGCAAAACGCCAACCCGGTGATCACCCAGCTCCATCCCTCGGCCAGGCTGCTGAGCGCGAACCTGAAGAACGTGGCGAAGGTGGCCCCGAGCTTCAAGGACTTCTTCGTCGGCCTCCGCAAGCTCGCCAAGCGCTCCGTGACCGGCCTGCCCGCGCTCAGGGCGCTGCTCGACAACGACCTTCCGCCCCTGCTCAACGAGGTGACGCCGTTCTCGCAGCAGCTCACGCCGATCGTTCAGGGGATCGGGCGCTACCAGAGCGACGTGACCGGCTTCCTCGGCAACGTCGCCTCGTCACTGAACGCAACGGGCACGATCGAGACGGGCGCCAACATCCACTACATCCGCAGCGCGGCGCCCCTCTACCCGGAGGGGCTTGCCGCCTTCACGCAGCACCGGTTGACCTACTCGCGGACGAACCCGTACCCGGCCCCGAACAGCGCGCTGAAGGTCGCCGGCGGGCTCGACAGCTTCGACACGAGGCCGTGCTCGCCGGCCTTCGGCGTCTTCGCAGCCCTAGACCCCAACGACAGCGTCTATACCGCCGATCCACTGTTCTCGAACCGCGCCACCTTCGATACGCCTCAGGACATCCTCAACCTGATCAAGCAGTTCCCGTTCGCGGGACAGGCCGACACCTCGGGCTCCTTCCCGGCGCCGGCGTGCAACGCGGCACCGCCGCAGCCATCGATCGGCCAGTCGGGGGCCGACTCGGCCAGCCAGTACACGCATATCTACGCCAACCCGTAGACCGATACCCAGTTTTCCCCGACTGGGATTTAGGGGAAGAACGGCACAACTACGCCGTTTTCCCTGTGTTAGGTTCAGCGAAGAAGGCAATTTCAAGGGCTGGCGGACCGTGTGGTTCCGGGTGCCGTCAGGGAACTTGCCCAACGGAAAAAGGAGTGGTATGCGTAAGCGCAAGTATCTGATCGGCGCCCTGCTGGGCGTGATCGGGAGTGTGGTCCTTTCGGGGACCGCCTCAGCGGCGGTCACCAGCCAGAGCGTGAGTTCGATCATCAACCCCGCCAAGGCGCCGAAGAAGACCTTCGTCGCGGTCAAGTCGATGAAGACAACCGTCGACACCAACTACAGCGGCCCGTTCACGCCGAACGCCAACCAGACCATCGTGTCGTTCAGCAAGGACGTCAAGTTCACGGCGGGCAACATCGCCAAGTGCAACCTGAGCGCCATCAGCACGGTGCCTGAGGCCACGGCGGAGTCCACCTGTGGCGCCAGCCGGGTCGGCAGTGGTAGCGCCACCATCAATGGAGGTCTTCTCACCGGCAAGGTGGCGGCCTACAACGGCCTGCCGAGCGGTGGCAGCCCCACGATCGGCCTGCACACCGACATCTTCACTGCGTCGGGTGCCTACGCGTTCAGCACCACGCTGACCGGTGTGCTCAACACTGGGGCGAACACGCTGACCGTGTCGATCCCGCCGACCGGTACGTCGATCACGCATTTCGAGACGACGATCAACAAGAAGAAGTCGGGTAAGAAGTCGTTCTACGTGATGGCTCGCTGCAAGAAGAAGAAGTGGAACACCTCTGAGACGACGGCCTTCACGGGCGGTCCGACGCTGAGCGCGAGCTCGGTGCAGAAGTGCAAGCAGACCAAGGAGCCGAAGAAGAAGTAGGCATTCCTTTCTGCTGGAGTTGTAAGAGGGGCGGCCTGCGGGCCGCCCCTCTCTTTTGCTGGGGATTCGCAGTGCCAGGGAGAGGTACGATCCGCAGCATTCATACGGTCGGTGGTCAAGGGAAGTCCGGTGAGAAGCCGGCGCGGTCCCGCCACTGTGACCGGGCGATGAGACCAACGCACTAGCCACTGGGGAGCCATCGGCGCCCTGGGAAGGCGCGGGGGTCGCGAGCCCGGAAGCCAGGAGACCTGTCCCCGGCCCGCCAACACGACCCTCGAGGAAGGGGTGGCTCAGATGAGAATCACTGTCTCGACCGCGGCCCTCGTGTCGCTGATCGGCCTTGCCGCGCTTGGCGCATCGAGCGCCGCGGCAAGCGTGCCCGTTGACATCCACGTCGTGACCAACGATGGCGCCCAGCTGGCGAACCTACGTCAGTACGCGCCCTCCGCGGCCAAGGTCAGGACCTACGCCGGTGACGACTGCATCGATCCGACACCGCCTGCCAAGCAGAGCAGCGGACAGACGTACACGCAGTCCGCGCCCAACATGCTGAGCGCGGTGGATGAGGCCTCCGACGCGACGCCGTCGCTCCAGCCGTTCCGCATCTCCGACGCGGACTACGGCACGTTCGGCGCCCTGACGATCTGCAGCATCGGCGCGGGCACGCCACCCGGCTTCTGGTTCCTGACGACGGACCACGTGGCGAACTCGACCGGGGCCGACCAGACGTTCATCAAGCCGGGCGATCAACTGACGCTCTATCGGACGCCGTCGGACTTCACGGCCGACGAGGAGCTGTCCCTCGACGCGCCCGCGCGCACGACGCCGGGCTCGCCGATCACGGCGCAGGTCCGCTCCTATACCGGGGAGGGCGCCGCTGTCCCCGGCACGGGAGCGACCGTGACCGGTGGCGACTCGCCGGCACCGGTCGACGGCGCCGGTAACGCGACGGTGACGTTCTCCACCGAGGGGGTGCACACCCTGGTGGCGAGCAAGGACTACAACGACGTCCCGAGTCAGGCCCTAACCGTCTGCGTGGCCCGCGACCTCAGCAGCTGTCCGCCGGTCCGCGGTCTGCAGATCATCGGCAGTCACGAGGCGGACCTCATCGATGGCACGGCCGGCGCGGACACGATCAAGGCGCGGGCCGGCAAGGACAAGGTCCGGGCCCTGGCGGGCGACGACAGGGTCGACGTCCGCGGCGGCGGCAAGGACCGCGTCAATTGCGGTGGCGGCGACGACAGGGTCAAGCTCGGAAAGGGTGACAAGGCGGGCAAGAGCTGCGAGCACCGCAGCCGCTCTGCCAAGAAGGGCAAGCACAAGGGGAAGCACAAGAAGTGATCCCCGTCCGCATCCTGGCGGCCGCCCTGGCGCTCAGCGCCGCGGCGGTCGCCGGCTGTGGGCTCGGGCCCGGGAAGGATGAGGGCGACGTCGAGCTGACCGTGACGCGCGACTACGGCTCCAAGGTCATGCTCCAGAAGAGCGACTCGATCCGAGAGTCCGACACGGTGCTTCGCGTTCTCGACCGAAACGCGGACATCACGACCCGCTACGGGGGAGGATTCATCCAGTCGATCGACGGTCTCGCGGGTGGCCAGAGCGGCGGGCGCCGCAGCGACTGGTTCTTCTACGTGAACGGAGTCGAGTCGCCGATCGGGTCCGCCGAGTACGACCCATCGGGCGGCGACCGCATCTGGTGGGACTACCGCGACTGGACCGGCGCGATGCGCGTCCCGACGGTGGTCGGCTCCTGGCCGGAGCCGTTCTTGCACGGATTCCAGGGGCACCGCTGGCCGGCGATCCTCGATTGCCGGGCCGCGGCGCCGATCTGCGAAGCCGCCAACCAGCGTCTGTCACCGCTCGGCGTCAAGACGTCGGGTCCGATCGCGGATGCGATCGTGGTCGTGGTCGGGACCTGGAACGTCGTGCGCACGAATCAAAGCGCCGCGCTGCTGGCCGATGGACCCGACCGGAGCGGAGTCTTCGCCCGGTTCGTCGGGACCAGGAAACCCCTGCTGGAGGTGCTAAACCAGCAGGGTCAGCCCGCCGGAAGCATTGGCAAGGGCGGCGGGCTGATCGCAGCTTTGCGGCCGGGGAACGGCCCCCCGACCTGGGTCGTCACCGGCACCGATGCGAAGGGCGTCGCGGCCGCAGCCGGGCTGCTCGGCGATGCATTGCGGAATCACTACGCGCTCGCGACCCAGCCCGGGGCTAGATGCGAGGGTGCGCGTCAGCGCAACCCGTGTTACGTGGGGGTGCCGGTCCCATGAAGCCCGCCCTCGCGTACTCGCCCGGCCGCAGCCCGCTTCACCGCGCCTCGCCAGGCGCCGCGATCGCCTACCTGGGCGCGCTGGCGCTCGTCGGCTTCGTCTACTCGAGTCCGCTGGTCCTGCTGGCAGCAGCGGCCGCCACCGTGCTGGCCGGTTACGCGGCTGGAGCGGGTCGCGCCGTCCGCGCCTCGCTCCGGTTGGCGCTGCCGCTGCTCCTCTTCATGGTCCTCATCAATGTTCTCGTCAGCCACCGGGGCGACACGGTCCTGGTCCGGGGCTGGGAGATGCCGGTGCTCGGTAACACCGACATCACGCTCGAGTCCCTGGCGGCCGGCGCTGTCATCGGCCTGAGGGTGGTCGCCGTCGTCCTGGTCTTCGCGGTCTATTCCGCCTGCGTCGACCCCGACCGCGTTCTCCGCGCGCTTCGCCCCGTCGCCAGACGCTCCGCGATGACGGCGGGTCTCGTCACCCGCATGGTCCCGCTCGCCGCCGCCGACGGCGCGCGGCTGAAGGAGGCGGCGGCGCTGCGCGGGCCGGCCGCGGAGCCAGTCGGGCGCGCGGCCCTCGCCCGGCGCCTGGTCGAGGGCTCGCTGGATCGCGCCGTCGACGTGGCGGCCACACTCGAGCTGCGAGGCCACTCGCTGCCGGTGCGGCCGCAAGCCCGCCGCGAGCCCTCCCGTGACGACGCGCCGCTGATCCTGACCGGCGCCGCGATCGTGCTCGCCGGGGTGGTGGCGCGCATCGCCGGTGCCGGGGGCATCGAGACCTACCCGCGGATCGCCATGGACACTGACGCCCTCACGCTCGCCCTCTGCGTGACGCTGCTCGCGCTCGCGCCGATCCCTTTCGCTCTGCGGAGGTGGCAGGCGCGTGGCTGACCCGGCTCTGCGTGCGAGCGGCCTCAGCTATCGCTACCCGGAGGCGTCAACCGACGCGCTGAGCGCGGTCGACCTGCGGGTGGAACCCGGCGAGTTCGTGGTGATGGCGGGACGCTCGGGGTCCGGCAAGTCGACGCTGTTACGCGCCGCCTGTGGCCTCGTCCCGCACTTCCACGGCGGGCGGGTCGAGGGTGAGCTCGAGGTCGCCGGGATGGACGCGAGCTCGTACGGCCCGGCGGAGCTCGCCGAAGTCGTCGGGCTGGTGGCCCAGGAGCCGGAGACGCAGGTCGTGAGCACCACGGTGCGCGCCGAGATCGAGCTGCCTCTCGAGCTCCGGGGCGTCCCGCCGGCCGCGAGGTCCCGTGCCGTCGAAGAGGTGTCCCTGGCGCTGGCGATCGACGCCCTGCTGGAGCGGACCACGGACACCCTCTCGGGCGGGGAGCTGCAGCGCGTCGCACTCGCGGCAGCGCTCGCGACCCGCCCGCGCCTGGTTCTGCTCGACGAGCCCACCTCGCAGCTCGACCCCGTGGCGGGCGATGAGCTGATCTCGCTGCTCCGCCGGCTGAACGAGGAGTGGGGGGTGGCCGTGCTGCTCGGGGAGCACCGGCTCGAGCGCTGCCTGCCGGCGGCGGACAGGGTGATCGCTCTCGGCGCCGGGTCCATTACGTTCGACGGCGCCCCCGGAGAGTTCCTCGAATGGGCGCTGGACGCCGACCCCGTGCTCGCCACCCCCGGCGCCAGGCTGCTGCGCGAGGCAGGCCTGCCGGCGCCGGCGAGCGTCCGCGAGGCGCGCCGGGCGCTCCAAGCCGCAAACCTCATGCCGAACGTCCCGCAACCCCCCTCTGAGCGAGCACGCCCGGGACGTTCACCGGAGGGGGGACGCGATTGCGCTTGCCTTCCGTGACCTCTGGGTGGAGCTCGGCGTGGGGGAGGAGCGGACCGAGGCGGTGCGCGGCGTGGACTTCCGGATTCAACCCGGCGAGCGCGTGGCCCTGATGGGCCGGAACGGCGCCGGCAAGAGCACGCTGCTGCGGGCCGCCGCCGGCCTCGTCGATCCGCAGCGGGGGCGGGTCGACGCGCCGCGCGGCGTCGCGCTGCTGCCCCAGCGGCCGGGCGACCTCTTCGTTCACGAGAGGGTCGGCGATGAGGTCCGCGGCGAGGCGGGAGACGCTTCGCTGCGGCGCTTCGGGCTCGAGGGTCTGGTGGACGCCGATCCCCGCGACCTCTCTGGAGGCGAGCGCCAGCGCCTCGCCCTGGCCATCGCCCTCGCGGGCCGGGGGCCTGAGGAGGATGAGCTGCCCGGCGCGCTGCTTCTGGATGAGCCGACCCGCGGCATGGACCGGGCTCGCAAGGCCGAGCTCGCGGACTTGACTCGTGGTCTGGCGGACCGGGGCGCCGCCGTGGTCATCGCGACCCACGACGTCCAGTTCGCCGCGACCTTCGCCGACCGGGTGGTGCTCCTTGGTCGCGGCGACGTCGTCGCTGACGGATCCGCCGAGGAGATGCTCTCCGGGGGCTGGTACTTCTCGACCGAGGTGGCACGCATCCTCGACGGTGCCGCGATCACGGTGGAGCACGGAGCCGGGGTTCTTCGCGAGGCCGGCCGGACCACCCGAACGGAGGAGCGGGCTCGGTGACCTGGGAGCTCGTGGCCCTGGCGGTGCTCGGGGCTCACCCTGCTCGGGGGCTTCACCTGGTACGAGCGCTCGCGCCCGCCGTCCCAGATCGTGGCCCTGGTCGCTGCGCTGGCGGCGATCTCCGTCGCCGGCCGCGTCGCCTTCTCGCCGATCCCGAACGTGGTGCCGACCACGGACATCACGCTGGTCGCGGGCTTCGCGCTGGGTGGGGCGCCGGGTTTCGCGGTCGGAGCCCTCTCGGGACTGGTCTCGAACTTCTGGCTCGGGCAGGGGCCGTGGACCCCGTGGCAGATGGCGGGCTGGGGCATGACCGGGCTGCTCGGTGCCTGGCTCGCGACGGTGACCGGCCGCCACGTCGGCCGTTTCGGCCTCGCCGCCGTGTGCGCGTTCGCGGGCTTCGCCTACGGCGCGCTCCTCGACTTCTCGCTGATGGTCACCTACGGCGGCGAGCAGTCACTCGACCGCTTTCTGGCGATCTCCGCCAGGGGAGTGCCGTTCAACATCGCCCATGCGGCCGGCAATGCCGCCCTGGCGCTGGTCGCCGGCCCGGCGATGGTCCGGATGCTGCTGCGTTACCGGCGCCGGTTCGAGTTCGCCTGGAAGGGGCGCGGGCGTGTCGCCACGGCGGGCACGAGCGGTGCCGCGGCGGGCGCGGCGTGCCTGATCGCGGTTCTGCTCATCGTGAGCTCCGGAGTCCCGGGCGAAAGGGCGGACGCCGCGGGTGGCGGCCCCGGCGCGGGCGCTGCCTGGCTGCGCGCGGCACAGAACGACGACGGAGGCTTCGGCTTCGCCGCCGGAGAGGAGTCCAGCCCCGCGATGACCGGTTGGGCCGTGCTCGGTCTCGAGTCGGCGGGGATCAACCCGCTCGACCTCGATCACGGCGACGCCACGCCGATCTCCTACCTGGCCGGGAACGTCGGCGAGATCACCACTACCGGTGACATCGAGCGCACGATCCTCGTCCTGGGCGGCGCGGGACTCAACCCGAGGCATTTCCAGGGCCGTGACCTGGTCAGCCGCCTGCTCGCGAGGCGCGGCAAGGACGGCTCCTGGGGAGGACAGGTGAACCAGACGGCGTTCGGGATCCTCGCTCTGCGGGCTGCCGGAGCGACGAGCGGCATCGGACGATCGGCCGCCTGGCTTCGCGATCACCAGAACGCCGACGGCGGCTGGGGCTTCGCGGCCGCAGCGGCGAGCGACGCCGACACCACCGGCGCGGTGCTGCAGGGCCTGGCCGCATCCGGGAGCAGCACCGGGATCAGGAGGGGCGCCTCGTATCTCCGCAGCGTCCAGCGGCCCGGCGGCGGCTTCCCGCTGAGCGGCGGCGTGATCAACGCCCAGTCCACGGCGTATGCGGTTCAGGGCCTGGTCGCGGCGGGCGTCTCACCGTCATCGGTGCGCGAGGGCGGCCGCTCCCCGCTCGACTATCTCGCCTCCGTCCAGGCCCGCGACGGCCACTACCGGTACTCCGCATCGAGCGACCAGACGCCGGTCTGGGTCACCGGGCAGGCCCTGCTCGCAGCCGACGGCGCTGCCTTCCCGCTCGGGGCCGTGCCCAGGCAGACGGGGTCGAAGGCTCCCGTGCCGTCCGCCGCTGCCGCGGCTCCAGCCAAAATCGGATCGGGTGCCCCGGCGGCGAAGCCGGACCCGAAGAAGGAGGTCGCCGACGAGCGACGGAACCCAGCCCGCCGCGCAGCCCTCGCCCTCGTCCGTGCCCCTGGCTCCAGCCTCCTCCGAGCACTGACGATGAAGGTGGGGGAGGCATTCCCGGCTGGGTGATCGTCGTTGCCGGAGCCTTGCTCGCCGCCGCCGCTGTCTGGGGCGGCTGGGTGCTCTACCGCCGCCGTCTGCCCGCCAATCCGGGCGGCCCCGGTCACTAGCTAGCCTCCCCCGAATGGAAGTCGAGGAGGCGATCCGCACGCGGCGGACCCACAAGGCCTACCGGCCCGAGCCGGTCGACCGCGAGCAGCTCGAGGAGATCCTCGACCTCGCCCGCTGGGCCCCCAACCACAACCTCACCAATCCCTGGCGCTTCAGGGTGATCGGGCCGGAGGCGCTGGAGCGCCTCAAGGAGGCCGCCGGGCCGGAGTCGGCCGCCAAGCTCGACCGGGCGCCAACTCTCGTCGTCTGCTCCTGCGCTCTCACGGGCGATGAGATCCAGGACGAGGAGGACCTGCACGCCGCAGCCTGCGCGGCCTACATCGTGCTGCTGGCCGCCCACGGCCGCGGGCTCGCCACCTACTGGCGCACTCCCGAGGTCCTGCGCACCCCGGAGGGAGGCGCCGCCGTGGGAATCCCGGACGACGAGCGCTTCGTCGGCCTGCTGCACCTCGGCAAGCCGGTCCAGGAGCAGCGCCCGCCGGAGCGGCTCTCCGCCGACCAGGTGATCACCTTTCTCGAATGATCTCTCGCAACGACGCGCTCCAGGCGATCCAGGAGCACCCCTTCGACGTGGTCGTGGTCGGGGGCGGCATCACCGGCGCCGGCGTCGCACTGGACGCGGCCTCCCGCGGCTACTCGGTCGCGCTCCTCGAGCGGAACGATTTCGGCGAGGGCACGTCGAGCCGCTCCTCGAAGATGGTCCACGGCGGCCTCCGCTACCTGCAGAACTTCGACCTCGGGCTGGTCCGCGAGGCACTGCTCGAACGCCAGCTGCTGGTCCAGCTCGCGCCCCATCTCGTCTACCCGACGCCGTTCCTCGTGCCGGCTCTCGGCGAGGGCCGCCGCGACCGGCGCATCGGTATCGGGCTGAACATGTACGACGTGATGGCGACCTCCCGCATCGGGCGGGGTCGCAGCCAGCGAACCGAGCACTCGGGAGAGGCCGACTTCTGGTCGCCGGACCGGCACCGGACGATCTCCGGCGAGGAGGCAGCCGAGCTGATCCCGGCGCTCGCACCGATGGAGCCGAGCTCGGCATACCTCTTCTACGACTGCCAGACCGACGACGTCCGCCTCGTGCTCACCGTGCTCGGCGAGGCCGAGCGCTTCGGTGCGGTGGTGCTGAACCGCGCGGAGGTGACCGATGTGCTCGACGAGGAGGGACATGCCGCCGGCGTCGCCTTCCGGGAGGGCGAGTCGGGCGCCCGCATCGAGCTGCGCGCCGACAACGTCGTCAACGCGACCGGTGTCTGGGCCGACCGGATTCGGCCGGAGGAGCTTCTTGACGGAGGAGGAGATCCCTCGCATCCGCCCCAGCCGCGGCACCCACGTGACGCTCTCGACGGAGCAGCTCGACATCGGCACCGCGGCCTGCATCGTGCCGGCGGCCGGGGAGCGGACGATCTTCGCCCTGCCCTGGTACGGGCGGGTGCTGGTCGGGACCACGGACAACGACTACGAGGGGAGCATCGACCACGTGCCCCCGAGCGGTGACGACGTCGAGTATCTGCTCGAGGCGGTGAACGCCTACTTCGGCATCGACGTCGGCCCCGATGACCTGACCGGTGCCTACGCCGGGGTCCGACCCCTGGTCTCGAGCGGCGACCCAAAGAAGTCCGTCGACATCTCGCGCAGGGCCGAGCTCTACGAGACCTCATCGGGAATGCTGACGATCACCGGCGGCAAGCTGACCACCTTCCGGCGGATGGCGGCGCAGGTGGTCGACCGGATCACGCAGCGGGACGGCCGGGACGCGGAGAGCCGCACCGACGACATCCCCCTCGGCATGACCGCACGCCCCGATGATCTGGAGACCAGCGTGGGGCTGCCGGACGGAGCGATCGACCAGCTCGCCTTCCGGTACGGCCACGCGGCACGAGCGGTCCTCGACCTCTGCGAGCAGCGCCCGGAGCTGGCGGAGCCGATCGTCCCGGGCCACCCAGATCTGCTCGCGGAGGTTGTGATCGCGGCCCGGCACGAGCAGGCGCGCTCGGTCGCCGACGTCCTCTTGCGGCGCACGCGACTCGGCCTGGTGGCGGTCCGCGAGCTGCGCGATCCGGACGCCACGCTCGCGGTTGCGCGGCTCCTGGGGGAGGAGCTCGGCTGGAGCGAATCGAGAGTCGCCGCCGAGCAGGAGGACTGGGGACGCGTGGCCGAGGCGGAGGGACTCGACCCGGCCCGGATCCCGACGCAGTAGCCCGCCGCGCCTGACTAGCATGCGGCGCGGAATGGCCGTGAAGGACCAACACCTGGCGGAGCTGCATCAGCGGGCGCGCGATCTCGCGGTGCCGAACTACAGGATGCTGACGCGCGACGAGCTGATCGAGGCGATCGAGTCAGCCGGAGAGCCGGGAACCGCGGGGGCGGGCCGCGAGGAGGCGGTCGATGCGGGCCTCGAGCGGCCCCACCACGAGCCGGAGCAGAGGTCCGACGATGAGACGGCCGACGAGGACAAGGGCGGCGAGCCGGACGAGGAAGTGGAGGAGCAGCCTGAGCCGGACACCGAGGTGGTCACCGGGGTGCTCGACCGGATGCCGCAGGGATACGGGTTCCTGCGGCTGACCGGCCTGCACGAGGCCGAGGGTGACGTCTACGTGTCCGCCTCGCAGATCCGGCGCTGCGAGCTCCGGCCCGGCGACGAGGTGGGCGGCCCGGCGCGGCCACCACGCCGCGGCGAGCGCCACCGGGCCCTGGTCCGGATCGAGTCGGTCAACGGCCAGAACCCCGAGGAGGAGCGGCGCCACTTCGAGGACCTGACCCCGGCGCCTCCGCACCGGCGCATGTTCGCGCCGGACGCTGACCTGGATCCGCTGGTACGGGAGGTCGACCTGCTCGGCCCGCTCGCGTTCGGCCAGCGCGTGCTCGTCCTCGCCCAGCCTCGCTCCGGGCGAACGACGCTGCTGCGCGCCCTGGGCTCGGCGATCGCCGAGACCGACGCACACCTCTGCGTGCTGCTCGCCGATGAGCGCCCCGAGGAGGTCCCGCAGTGGCAACAGGCGCTCCCGCAGGCCGAGATCTTCGCCGCGACGGCCGACGAGGAGCCACGCGAGCAGGCCCGCGAGGCCGAGCTGGCGATGGGCCACGCCAAGCGCCTGGCCGAGGCCGGCGGCGATCTCGTCGTGCTGATCGACTCCCTCAGCCGGCTCGCTCTCGGCTACAGGGACCCGGCCAGGGTGAAGCGGATCTTCGGCGCCGGCCGGGAGCTGGGGGAGGAGGGGACCGGATCGCTGACCGTGATCGCCACGGTGCTCGACTCTGACGACCGAGGGGCGGAGGTGCGCGAGGCCGTGGAGACGACCGAGAACCTCCTGCTCCGCCTCGATGCCGACCTCGCCGCCAAGGGAATCTTCCCCCCGCTCGTCCCCCAGGAAAGCCGCGTCCTCCGGCGAGGACCAGCTACGGGATCCGGAGGAGCTGGAGAAGATGCGCGCCCTTCGCGCGGAGCTCGCCGACATGGAGCCAGAGGAGGCGGCGCGGGCGCTTGCCGATCAGATCGGAGCGACCGCCAACAACGCGGAGCTGCTCAGCCGCATATAGCGGGCGCGCTACCGGCTGGGCGCCATCGATGCGGCGGTTCAGGCGTCGCGCGCTCTAGGCGCGGTCGCGGCCGCCGTAGGCGATGCTGCCCCAGGAGGGCTCGGCGGAGAGCTCGATCAGCTCGGAGTCACGATCGGGCTGGACGTAGCCGAAGGTCTGCGTCGGCTCGTCGAAGACGATGTCGAGCTCGCCTTCCTTGACGCGCTGGTCGAGCCAGGCGCCGCGGAAGACGAGGCGGCGAAGCCAGTGCACGAGGCTCTTGTTGGAGGGACCGACGAGGTCCTCCCAGTTCTCGTTGACGTGCTCGCCGAGGGGGGAGCAGGGCTCCCGGATCTCGCCGTTCACGGCCAGCTCGAGCAGGTCCTCGAGCTCGTGCTCGTCGAGCCCCTGGCGCACGAAGTCGAGCTTGACCGCCGCCTGCTCGACGCGCTGCGCGAAGTCCCGCTCGTTGAACGAGAACCGGAGCTCTCCGTACTCGAGCACGTAGTCCGCGCCGGACTCGTAATTGCCTCTTCGTGCGGTCTCGTCCACCGGTCGGAGCATCTTCGCGCATGAGCCTCGCCGTCGCCAACTCCGGGCCCATCCTGAACGTGCGGTTGCAGCAAAAGGGAACCCAGCGTTGACGTCGACGTGTGCTACCGGAATGCGCAGCCGGCGAGGTGATCGTTGACCAGCCCGGCGGCCTGCATGCTGGCGTAGGCGGTCGTCGGCCCGACGAAGACGAACCCCCGGCTCTTGAGCTCCTTGGCGAGCGCCTTCGACTCCGGGGTGGTCGGCTCCAGGTCCTCGAGCGTCTCGGGAGCGGGCCCGGGCTGGTCGGGGGCGAAGGACCAAACCAGCTCGTCGAGGGTCTCGTTATTCGCGTGGAGCTCGCGAACCGCCCTCGCGTTGGTGATCGCCGCCTCGATCTTCCTGCGGTTGCGGACGATGCCGGCGTCGGCCAGGAGGCGCTTGACGTCCCTCGCCCCATACCCGGCGACCTGATCGACATCGAAGCCGTCGAAGGCGCGGCGGAAGTTCTCCCGCTTGCGCAGGATCGTGAGCCAGGAGAGCCCCGACTGGAACGCCTCGAGCGTCAGCCGCTCAAAGAGCTCGTTCTCGCCGTGGAGCGGCCGTCCCCACTCCGTGTCGTGGTAGTCGAGGTAGTCCGAGCGTCCCCAGGGCCCAGCCAGCAGCGCGGCTTGCCATCGGGGCCCTGCTCGACTCCGGTCATGGCAGGTAGGGCGGGGCCTCGCCCCAGCCCCAATGCGGGACCGGCGCCTCCTGCGGGACGTCCTCGGCCCCGGGCTGGGAGTTGTGCATGGCGAGCCGCGTGCCCCACTCGACGTATGCCATGAAGGCCGCACGGAATTCGGGGTCGCCGGCAGGCCGGCGTCGTCGGCGGCCATGCTCATCAGGGTGGCGAAGCGGAGGCGCTGCTCGCGGGTGATGCCGAGGTCCTGGTGCTTCGTCACCATCCGGTGATAGCCGCCCAGCTGCTCCGTGTACTCGGCCGGGCCGCCGAAGACCTCGGACCACCAGAGGATCACGTGGTCGCGATGCTCGCGGCTCACCCCTCCCGGGAACAGCGGCGAGATCAGCTCATCGCCCTCAACCCGGTCGTAGAAGGCGTCGATCAGGCGCTCGAACGCGTCCCGGCCGCCCGCCCACTCATAGAGCGTCGGTGGATCGCCCGCTTCGGCCATGCCATGAAGCTATCGAGCCGGAGCCCCGGGCTAGCGCTGTTGGCCGAAGATCCGCAGCAGGAAGAGGAAGAGGTTGATGAAGTCGAGGTAGAGGGAGAGCGCACCCAGGATCGCCGCCCGTCCCTCGGCATCGCCGGTCAGCCCCTGCTGGCCGATCTGCTTGAGCTTCTGCATGTCGTACGCGGTGAGCGCGGCGAAGATGGCCACCCCGGCGTACGTGGTGATCCAGTAGAGGGTCGAATTCGCCCAGAAGATGTTCACGACCGTCGCCAGGATCAGGCCGATCAGGGCCATGAAGGCGATCGAGCCGACCTTGGAGAGGTCGACGTCCGTGACCGCCCCCCAGACAGCGAGCGCGCCGAACATCCCGGCCGTGATCAGGAAGGTCGTGAAGATCGACTGGGTCGTGTAGAGCTCGAAGATGAATGCGAAGGTGATCCCGACCGTCGCCGAGTAGATCAGGAAGAGGACGGTCGCCAGTCCGACCGAGATCCGGTTGATCAGGAAGCTGATCCCGAAGACGATCCCGAGCTGGACGACGATCACGCCGATGATGATTCCCGGCGATTCGGTGATGTCGGTGAGGAGCTGATCGCTCGACCCGATCGCGGCGGCGACCCCGCCGGTGATCGCGAGCCCGACGAACATCCAGAGGAAGACCCGCTGTAGGAACCCGGAATCCTCACGAGCTACCGCGACTGGTGGCTGGGCTGCGTACTCCATCGGCGCCGAAGCTTATGCGGGTGTGGAGACGCCATTGCGCTTTCGCCGGCTCGAGGGAACCGAGCTGCTCGGCTTCGAGGTCCCGGTCGCCACGACCGGGCTCAGCCGCCTGCTCGGCTTGGCGTTTCTGCCCCGTGCACGCGCCGGGGCGGGCCTGCTGATCCCCGGCTGCCGCAGCGTCCACACCTTCGGGATGCGCTTTGACCTCGACTTGCTCTTTCTCGACGGCGAGGGCCGTGTGCTCGACATCCGCCGCAGCGTCCCCGCCCGCAGGATGGCCCGCTGCCCGGCCGCAAATTCGGTGCTGGAGCTGCCCTCGCCATAGCGCGGGGGAGAGTGCGGACGGCCTCGTGCTTATAGGTGCGTGCTGCCAAAGGTCGAAGAGCTGGCGACGGTGGTGGTCTGCGAGGACGACGACTCCACGCGGGAGTTGCTCTGCGATCACCTGACCGCCGACCGCTACCGCGCCCTGCCGGCGCCGAGCGCCTCCGATGCACTCCGCCTCTGCGGCTACAACCACCCCGACCTGATGGTGCTCGACCTGGGGCTCCCGGACGCCTCCGGGATCGACGTGCTGAGGGAGATACGCGGGTCCGGGGAGCGATTCGATCCGGAGCTGCCCGTGGTCGTCCTCTCGGGCCGTACGAGCGAGGCCGACCGGCTGCGTGGTTTCGAGGCCGGCGCCGACGACTACCTTCCGAAGCCGTTCCATCTCCCCGAGCTGCTCGCCCGGGTGGCGGCGGTTCTGCGGCGGCGGAATGCGCGCCGCCGCGGGCCGATCCGGGTCGGGGACCTGACCGTCGACCCCGTGACGCGCCGGGTCGAGGTGGGCGGCCGCGATGTGCAGCTCGCCAACAAGGAATTCGCGCTGCTCAGGGCATTGGCGGCGGAGCCGCATCGGGTCTTCACCAAGGACGAGCTGCTGCGCGACGTCTGGGGATTCAGGGCGAAGGGCCGGACGCGAACCCTGGACTCTCACGCGAGCCGGTTGCGCCGCAAGCTCGATCCCGAGGGATCGCGCTATGTCTGCAACTGCTGGGGCGTCGGCTACAGGCTGCTGGAGGGCTGAGGTGATCACACCGGGCCATAAGCGCGCGCTGAACCGCGCCCTGCACGAGCTCCGGCGGCCGCTCCAGACCCTGCTTCTCCTGGAGGATGGAAGCGGCCGGCCCGCGGCGGCGCCGCCGCGCGCGAGTCGGCGGGGCCTGCTCGAGCTGGTCACCTCCGCGTTGCAGGACCTCGATGGAGTTCTGAATGGAGGTTCGTCCTCGCGGCCCTTCCGCCGCTTCTCCTGCCGCGAATCCGTGATGGCCAGCCTGGAGCGCTGGCGACCGCGGGCGGCCCGCACCGGTGGAATCCGGGTCTACTGGGATGCCGGCCCGGCGATCATCGAGGGCGACGCCGCTCGCCTGGCGCAGGCCCTGGACAACCTGATCTCGAACGCGCTCGAGCATGGCGGGCCACCGATCGTGGTCACCGGCGCGCGGGTCGCCGGCCGGATCAGGATCACCATCGCGAATGGGATCCGCCCAGACGGGACGCCAGGACGACCCGACCCACGGCGCGGCCATGGGACAGAGGTCGTCTCCGACGTGGCCGGTGCCCATGGCGGGCGCTTCGCCCTCTGCCAGACGGGCAGCGGTTGTGTCGCGGCGCTCGAGCTTCCGCTGGCGGAGCCGGGTTACGCGCGGGCGGCGTGAGCCGCCGCGCTCGCGCGCTCGCCTTCCTGATCGCGGCCGTGATCTGCGCGGTGCTCGCCGCCACTGTGGCGAGCCGCTACCGCTCCCGCCTCGATGCCCGCTACGGGCCACTCCGCCCGGTCGTTGTGGCGACATCGGAGCTGATGGCCGGAGAGCCGATCGGCACTGAAAGGGCGCAGGCGGGGCTCGCCGTGCGCCGCGTCCCGGCGAGCTTCGTTCCGCCCGGGGCGCTGACGCGGCCGGCGGATGCCCTCGGACGCGCTCCCGCGGCCACGATTCCGGTGGGGTCATATGTCCTGGGCGAGCAGCTGGCCATCCCTCACGCCAAGGAACCTGCGCCGCTGGGCGTCGGGGCGGGGCTTCGCCCACTGCAGGTCGCGGTGGCCGGTGCGGAGGCCCTCACGGTGGGCGGCGCCACCCCCGAGGGTCGCCCGGTCGACGTGGTGGTCTCGCGGCAGGGCTGGGCTCGGGCGCTCTGCCAGTGCCCACATCGCCGCCAGCGGCGTGAAGCTGATGGCGCTGGCGGCCCCGGCCGGGCCGGGGGAGCCCTGGAACGCGACGCTGGCGGTCACCGAGCAGCAGGCGCTCGCGCTGATCGCGCAGCAGAGCGCGGGCCGCGAGATCCGCCTGCTGCCCAGAACCTAGAGGTCAGCCGACCGTCGGCTTGCCCAGCCGGATCGTGTTGCCCGAGGGGTCCCGGAACTCGGAGTCGATCCCGTACGGCCGCTCGGATGGGGCCTCGGTGAATTCCACGCCGCGGCCCTTGAGCTCCTCGTAGGCGGCCTGGACGTCGTCGGTGTTCAGGAAGACGGACCCGGAGAAACCCTTGGCCATCAGCTCCTCGACCTGCTTCCTGGTGTCGTCGTCCATCACGGGCGGGCCGGGAATCGCGAGCAACGCGATCGAGAAATCGTCCTGGCCCGGGGCTCCCACCGCCAGCCAGCGGAAGTCGCCGAGCTCCGGCATCGAGATGTCGGCCCGCACCTCAAAGCCGATCTTGTTGGTCCAGAAGTCGAGCGCCTCCTCCTGGTCGTGTACCCAGAGCTGCGCGTTCGCCACCCTGATCGTCGCCATGTCTTCTCCTTCGTTCGAATTGGGCTGCGGGGCCAACCTAGTCGCGGGTCACGCCCGTTGTCTTCTTGAAACGTGCTGTCTGGGGTCGCAGGTAGGTCCGCAGCACGCAGCTGGGGACACGCGCTGCCAGCGCCGCGGAAGGCTGGTTCGCCCGGAACTCCGTCGGCGTCTGCTCGAAAGCGCGCCCGAAGCTGGTGGTGAACGAGCCGACGCTCTGCAGGCCGACGGAGACGCAGATCTCCCCGACCGTCCAATCCGTCATCCGCAGCAGGGTCGCCGCCCGCTCGAGCCGCCTGGTCAAGAGGTAGTGGTGCGGCGATTCGCCGAAGGTCCGGCGGAACTCGCGGCTGAAGTGGGCCTTGGAGAGGCCCGCGGCGCCGGCCATGTCGGCGACCTCGATCGGCTCCGAATAGCGGGCGTCGGCGAGGTCCTTGGCTCGGAGCAGATGGCGCGCTGGGGGGGCAAAAGCCATTTCGCCCTCTAAGACCCCGCGAGCCCCGCTAACTAATCGCCGACCGGAACGCCTCCTCGGCATCGTCGCCCCGGACCGCGAAGACGACCCGCTCGATTCCGCTGTCTCCATCGAGGTGACGGCCGCACCTCCTCCACCTCGATCCGGGCCGCCTCGTCGATGGGAAAGCCGCCGACGCCCGTGCCGAAGGCGACCAGCGCCAGGGTCTTCGCGCCGAGCTCGTCCGCCTTCGCGAGCGTGCTCGCCGTGGCTCTGCGGATGATCTCCGCCGAGGTCGGACCGCCGAGCTCCATGGTCGCGGCGTGGATCACCCACCGACAGGGCATCTCGCCCGCCGAGGTCTCCACCGCCTCGCCGAGCTCGATCGGCGCCCGCTCGTCGCTCTCGGCCTGCACCGACGGGCCTCCGGCCCTGGAGATCGCCCCCGCGACGCCGCCGCCGTGACGCAGGCGGGTGTTGGCGGCGTTCGCGATCGCATCAACCTCGAGCTTCGTGATGTCGGCCTGCTGGACCTCGATCTGGGCCACGCCGCCAGGCTATCGCCGGATCAACAGGCGATTCGCGCCGTGGGGCGGGGGCGAGCCGGAGCGGCTCGGCGCTTAGCGCTACGTGGACGACCGCGTCCGCCGCAGGCACCTGGATGAGCTGGCCGGCGAGCTCCGGCGCCGCCTGATCGAGCGCCGGCGTGCCCAGGCCGCCGCCGGCGCCGCGAGTCTCGGTCCGCTGCCCGAGGCGGTCCGCGATCTGGTGGACGAGGACGCGGCCATCCTCGAGCCCCTCACCCGCGAGCGCCTCCGCGAGCTGATCCTCCGAGAGGCCGTAGGGCTCGGGCCGCTCGAGGAGCTGCTCGCCGATCCTGCGGTCGAGGAGGTGATGGTGAACGGGCACGACACGGTCTACGTCGAGCGCCGCGGCCGGATCGAGCGGACCGATGTCACGCTTCCCGTCCGAGGGAGCGCTGCGGGATGCGATCGAGAGGATCCTGACGCCGCTGGGACGCCGGGTCGACGAGCTCAGTCCGATGGTGGATGCAAGGCTCGAGGACGGGTCTCGGGTGCACGTCGTGATCCCGCCGCTCGCCGTGGACGGCCCGACGATGTCGATCCGCCGCTTCTCGGCCGTGCGGCCCGGCCCGCGGGAGCTGGTCGAGCTGGGCACGCTCACCGAGGAGCTCCACGACCAGCTCTGTGCCGCGGTCGGGGCGCGGCGCAGCATCCTGGTGAGCGGCGGGACCGGATCGGGCAAGACGACGCTGCTCAATGCGCTGTCGGGCTTCATCGATCCGGAAGAGCGCGTGATCACGATCGAGGACGCCGCAGAGCTTCGCCTGCGCCAGCCGCACGTCGTGCGGCTCGAAAGCCGGCCGTCCAACGTCGAGGGGCGCGGCCGCGTCACCATCCGTGAGCTGCTGCGCGGGGCACTGAGAATGCGCCCCGACCGGATCGTGATCGGTGAGGTGCGAGGAGGCGAGGCGCTCGATCTGCTGATGGCGCTCAACACCGGCCACGAGGGCGCCCTCTCGACGGTTCACGCGAACTCCCCCGACGACGCGCTCAGGCGCGTGGAGACCCTGGCCCTGATGGCCGGCGTCGGGCTGCCGCACGAGGCGATCCGCGATCAGCTCGGGCGCGGTCTCGACCTGGTCATCCACCTCGCTCGTCTCAGCGACGGCTCGCGCCGCGTCGTCGAGGTGGCGGAGGTGGTCAGGGCGGCCGGGTCCGTCGGGGTTCGTGGCCTGTTCAGGCTCGGCACCGAGACGGAGGGAGGCGTATGGGCCCGGCGGCCCTGATCGCACTCGCTGCGCTGGCCGGCGGGCTCGTCGCCGTGGCAATCCGCGAGGCGATCCTCTCGGCTCCCCGGGCCGTGGAGTGGCTGCGCGAGTCGGTCGAGCCCCTGCGGCGCATCGCGAGCGAGGGCCATGTGCCGAGCGCGGAGGAGCAGCGGCGGCTTGCGCTGCTCGGCAGCGCCTCGATCGCCGCTCTGGCGTTCCTGATCACGGGTCCCGGGCCGTGGGCGGTGGTCGCCGCGGCCGGCCCGTGGTGCGTCGGGGCGATCGTCACGAGAAGGAGCGAGGGGTACCGGCGCGCGGTCGAGCGCTCGGTCCCGGATATCGCCTTGGCGATCGCGGACGCAATCTCCGGCGGCCATTCGGTGCGAGGCGCGCTGGCGGCCGCCTCGGAGTCACTCGAGGGGCCGTCGGCCGCTGAGCTCAAGCGGGTGGCGGCCGATCTTGAGCTCGGCGCTTCCACCGTCGTCGCTCTCGACGGAATGCGCAGCAGGGTCCGCTCGGAACGGGTGGACTCCCTCTCGACGGCTTTGCTCAGCCAGCAGGTGGCCGGTGGCGACGTGGCTGCCCTGATGCGACGGTTGGCTGCGGCGGCCGCCGAGCGCGACCGGGTCGACGATGAGGCCCGGGCCGCCACCACGCAGGCGCGATTCACTGGGCTTCTGGTGGTCGCGCTGCCGGCCGGGGCGGCGCTGTTCGCCGAGCTTCTGCAGCCCGGATTCATCTCGCGGGTGATGGGCGAGCCCGCATCGGCAGCGATGCTCATCGCGGCCGCGAGTCTGCAGGTACTGGGGTTCGCTGTGATCAGGCGACTCGGGAGGCCGTCGGGGTGACGGGGGCGCTCGTCCTCGCCACGCTCGCGTTGCTGCTCGGCCTCGCCGCCGTGAGCCAACTCTTTCCCGGGAAAAGGCGCTCACCGAGCCCTTCAGCGGACGCCGATCCGGCACGGGGCATGGTCGACTCGCTGGCCGCCTGGTCGGCGCTCGGGACCCTCGACGCCCGGCTCGGCCTGTCGGCCCGGATCGCACGAGCGGGCCTCGCCGACCGGATCGCAGTTGCGTCGCTGCTCGTCGCCAAGGCGGGCGGCGGCCTGGCCGGCGCCCTCTGGGCCGTGGTGCTCGCGCCCGCGGCGCCGAGCCGCCTCGCCTGGATCATCGCCGCCGCGCTTCCGGCGGCCGGGTTCCTGGGTCCGGACGCATGGCTGGAGCGCCGAGCGCGGCGCCGACTTCGGGCGCTGCGCGGCGGGTTGCCCGATGCGCTCGATCTGCTCGCTGTCGGCACCGCCGCTGGCCGCAGCCCACTTGCCGGGCTAGCCGAGCTCGGGAGTGGGGAGGGGCCGCTGGCGCGCGAGCTCGCCATGCTGTCCGCGGAGAGCTCCTGCGGCCTGGCCCAGAGCGAGGCTCTCGACTCCCTCCGGCGCCGGGCTCCGGTCCGGGAGGTCGCGGCGATGTGCGGGGTGATCGAGCGCTCGCGGCGCTACGGATCGCCGCTCTCGGACCAGCTTCGTGAGCAGGCGACGGCACTCCGCGGCGTTCAGCGCCGCCGGATCGAGGAGGAGGCGGCCCGTGCCGCGCCCAAGATCCAGCTCGCGGTGGCCCTGCTGCTCGTTCCCTCGGTCCTCTTGATGATCGCGGCCGGCCTGCTCGCCAACATCGACCGCTTCATGGCCGGGTTTTGACCTAGATGAACCGATCCGGGTGGCAGCGCAGACAGGCCCGGAACCCGTCGCTGCGCGCCGCGGCGGCGGTGCGGTAGAAGCGGACGTTCTCGCGCTTCGGCGTGCGTGCGGGGCAGCCGGGCCGGCAGTAGATGCCGGTCGACGTCACCGCCGCGAAGAACTCGCCCGCGAGGGTCTCATCCCTGGTCTCCATCGCCCTGTATCGCTGCTCGAAATCCATCTGCGGGTCTCCTTCCGCTCGGCTTCCGCCGATGAAACGGCCGGAGGAGCCGGCTTGTGAGAAGTGATCACCGCCCGAAGCGAATCGGCTCGAACTCGTAGCCGCATTGGGGGCAGTCGCGCCGCTCGAGCCGGACCCGGCGACCGCAGCGATGGCGTGGGCGGGTCGGAGGCCGGTGGAGGAGGGTAACCGTGACAAGGAGCGCGAGCAGGGCGAGGACCGCCAGGCCGAATGTCGTCAGGTTGAGAATCACCGCGGTCATTGGGGGCTGGAAGGGTGTGCCCGATCCCTCCCTCCTGCAACCGCCCTTGCAGGAAGTGGCCTCCTCGCGGTCCAAACGGGCGATCGCCCTGATCGCCGCAAACCGCATCGGAATGCGGTTTTCAGGCCCTCGGGGGACCGGGTAGCAATTCCGTCCGACGGATCGAGTCAAATTCCGCCGGCCACGATGTGTTGCAAAGTGGGACAGAGTGGGTTAGCGTGGCGACCAAGAGTTGGTCATAGGGCCGGGGTGATGAGGCTCCTCCCACCTCACCACCCCGGCCCGCTCCGAACCAGGGGTGCCAACTCGTCCTTAGGAGAGGAAGCCCACCTTGTCGTTTCTCGGTCAGTACGAGCACAACCTCGATGCGAAGGACCGTCTCACGGTCCCGTCGAGGTTCCGTGCGGCGCTCGCCGATGGAGTCGTTCTCGCCAAGGGACTCGAACCCTCCGTCTGGGTGTTCGCGCCCGCGGGCTACGAGCGCTTCACCCAGCAGTTCCTCGGCAAGACCAACCCGCTCGGCCGGCAGGGCCGGATGATGCGCCGCCACTTTCACGGCGGCGCCTTCGACGACACCCTCGACTCGGCGGGCCGCATCCGGCTGCCGAAGAAGCTGATCGAGCACGCCGGCCTGGGGGAGGGCCCCTGCGTGGTCGTCGGCTCCGACGACTGGTTCGAGATCTGGAACGCCGAGCGCTGGGCCGCCTACGAGAAGGAAATGGACGAGGAGGTCTCCGACGTCGCGGAGAACCTCTCCGAGGACGAGCGAGGAGGCTGAGATGGCGGGCACCGCAACTCATCGCGTAGTGGGATCCCTTGCCGAGTCAGCGAACCTTACGTACGTGCCCAAGGATCACGAACCCGTCCTCGCCGAGGAGCTGATCGACCTGCTCGACCCCCGCCCGGGCGAGACCTTCGTCGACTGCACCTTCGGCGGCGGCGGCCACGCGCGCCTGATCGCAGAGCGGCTCGGATCCGACGGCGAGCTGATCGCCGTCGACCGCGACCCCACCTCGGAGGAGCGCTGGCGGGAGTTCGCCGCTGACGCGCCCAGCCGGGCCCGTTTCCTGCGCGCCGACTTCGTCGCGGCCCTCGAGGGACTGCGGGGCGAGGGTGTCCGGCCCGACGGCATCGTCTTCGACCTCGGCATGTCCTCGATGCAGGTGGACGCCTGGGAGCGTGGCTTCTCCTACTCCTACGACGCGCCCCTCGACATGCGGATGGACCCGACCCAGAGCCTCTCGGCCGCAACCGTGGTCAACGACTGGCCCCAGGACAGGCTGGCTCGCGCGATCCGCGAGTTCGGCGAGGAACGCCGAGCCGGCTCCATCGCCCGTGAGATCGTCAAGCGCCGACCGATCGAGACGACCTCGCAGCTGGTCACCGCGATCAAGGCCGCGATTCCGCCCTCCGAGCGCTTCGGGCGTGGGCATCCGGCCAAGCGCACCTTCCAGGCCATCCGGATCGCGGTCAACGGTGAGCTCGAGTCGCTCGATCGTGCGCTGCCGCTCGCCTGGGACATCCTCAGGGTCGGCGGGCGTCTCGGCGGGATCTCCTTCCACTCGCTCGAGGACAGGCGCGTCAAGCGCTTCCTCGCCGACCGTGCCCGGGGCTGCGTCTGCCCGCCGGAGCTTCCGGTCTGCGTCTGCGGGCGTGAGCCCGAGGCAGACCTGCTCACCAAGCGCGCGGTCTCGCCGGGGACCGAGGAGCTCGAGCGGAATCCGCGCGCCGGGTCGGCCCACCTGCGAGCGGCGCTCAAGATCCGCGAGGAGGAGCAGGCCTGATGGAGGCAGCGACGGCACGCACCGCTCCCGCAGCAAGACCCGCGCCGCGGACCAAGCCGCGCCGGAAGGCGCCACACAGGACGGGTCGCTCCTCGGCTTCGCCTGCGGAGCGCCCTCGCATCAAGCGGCGAGCGCGCCCGGCCAGGTCTTCAGCGAGGACCCAGCAGGCCCCGGCGGGCAGGTTGATCCGTCCCGCGATGGCGGGCGCAGCGCTCTTCCCGCAGGCCGCGATGCGCAGCGCGGGCGCCGTCCGCGACTTCTCGGACTCGAGCCTGATCGTCCGCCTGACGCGGGGCCGCGGCTGGATCGCCGTGCTCTGCGCGCTGCTCGGCGGGATCGTCGCCCTCAACGTGCTCAGCCTCAGCCTCACCGCGGGCTCCGGCCGCACCTCGCTGGAGATCGACGAGCTGAAGACCCAGGTCTCCGGGCTCCAGGCCCAGATCGAGGAGAAGCTCTCCGCCAGCAAGGTCGAGGCGGAGGCCTTGAGGCTCGGGCTGGCGAACCCCGACCCGAAGGCGATCACCTTCCTGAGCGCGTCCGACGCCGACGCCGGGCGCGTGGCGCATCTGCTCGCCACCGACGGCTTCCTCCTGGCGCCCAGCCTGCCGTCGAGCTATCCGGCCCCTGGGACCTCCTACGCGCCGATTCCGACGACGAGCCCGACCACGACGACGACCGCGACGACCCCAAGGACGACCCCAACCACCGCGGCGCCGACGACCACCGTGCCGCCGAGCACCGCACAGGCTCCGAGTGGGGCGAGTGCGACCTCGGGCAGCGGGACGTCGACCAGCGGCACCTCGGGCGGATCGTCGACGGCCACGACCGGAGGAGTGGGGCTCTAGGGCCCTGAGGGGATGCGGGGCATCGACCGCCGGCTGGGGGTGCTCTTCTGCGGATTCCTGCTGATCTTCTCGTTCGCGGTCGCCCGCTCGTTCTGGCTCCAGGGGGTGCGGGGCGGCACCCTGCGGGCCGAGGCGCACAGCCAGCAGGTCACGGAGGTGACGGTTCCGGGTCAGCGGGGCCGCGTGCTGGATCGGAACGGCAAGGTGCTGGCGTCCTCCGAAGACGCCGCCGACGTGATCGCCACTCCGTACCAGGTCAAGAATCCGGGGCAGACGGCGCTCCGGCTGCACGACCTCCTGGCGGTGCCCACCCCCGACCTGGTCTCCAAGCTCGCCGACCGCAGCTCCGGCTTCGAGTACCTGGCGCGGAAGGTGGACGCGGACACCGCCTCCACGATCAAGAACCTCAACATCGCCGGGGTCTCGACCGTGCCGACGAGCCGCCGCCTCTACCCCCAGGGCGAGCTCGCCGCCCAGGTGATCGGTGCTGTCGGGACGGACAACCAGGGCCTCACCGGGCTCGAGCATTCCGAGAACGACGCACTCGGCGGGGCGAACGGGGAACAGGACGTGGTGCACGACGCGATGGGGCGCCCGCTCCGGATGGACACCGTGAAGCCCGCGAGCGTCGGGGAGGACATCCAGACGACGATCGACGCGGCGATCCAGGGAAAGACCGAGGAGGCCCTCTCGCAGGCGGCAGAGCACTACGGAGCAAAGGGCGCGACCGCGATCGTCATGAACCCCAACACCGGAGAGGTCCTGGCGATGGCCAACTGGCCGGGCTTCGACCCCTCCGACCTCCAGGACGCGACCCCTGACGAGCTCGAGAACCGGGCGACCGGCTTCACCTACGAGCCAGGGTCGACCTTCAAGGCCTTCACCGTCGCCTCCGCGCTCTCCGACCACGTGGTGACGCCGAATTCGAGCTTCTACCTCCCGCCCGAGATCCGCGTCTACGACCGGACCATCGGCGAGGCCCATGAGCGCGGGGCGATCACCCTGACCACCGCCCAGATCCTCGCTCAGTCCTCGAACGTCGGTGCCGTGACGATCGGGATGAAGGAGGGGGCCACGCGGTTCTCGGAGTGGATCAACCGCTTCGGCTTCGGCCGGCCGACGGGGTTGGACTACCCGGGCGAGGAGCGCGGCATCGTCCCTGAGCTGAAGGACTACTCGGGCTCGACGATGGGCAACCTGCCGATCGGCCAGGGGCTGGCGGTGACGCCGATGCAGATCGCGACCGCCTACGCGGCGATCGCCAACGGCGGCATCCTGCGGCGGCCCACCCTGATCAAGTCGGTCGGCGGGCAGCCGGCCGAGGGCGACGCCGATCCGCACCGGGTGATCGGCCCGCGGGTCGCGGGGCAGCTCCGGCGGATGCTGGAGGGAGTGCTCGAGCCGGGCGGCACGGCGTCGGCCGTCAGCGTTCCCGGCTACGTGCTGGCGGGCAAGACCGGAACGGCCCAGAAGGTCGAAAACGGCACGTACTCGGACACCAAGTACGTCGCCTCATTCGTCGGCTTCGCCCCGGCTCAGCACCCGAAGCTGCTGGTCGCCGTGGTGGTGGACGAGCCGCAGTACGTCCACGTCGGCGGCGCAGTCGCGGCGCCCGTGTTCGGCCAGATCGCCGCCTTCGCCCTGCCCTACCTGGGGATCTCCCCCAACTAGGAAACGGCAGCGGACTCGGATGAGCAGGCGAGGATCGCGGGGACGGCGAGGTCCCAGGAGCGTCTGGGAAGCTCGTGGCCGACGCCTTCGAGGGCGAGCAACTTGGCCGACGGGATGGTCTCGGCGAGCGCCAGACCGTGCTCGAACGGAAACACCGGATCGTCTCGACCGTGGATCACGACCGTGGGAATGGCGAGCTCCTCCAGCCGACGGCGCGGGAGGTCCCCCTGATCCATCAGATCATGATTGGTGAGGGCCGACTCGATGTTCGTGGTGCGGTCGAACATCCTCGCCGCCACCGTGCCTGCATCGACCTCGTCCAGGGGCTCTGACGTGCTCGCCCCGGCGCGCTGCAGCTCGACCAGGTAGTCGATCACCTGCGCGCGATCGGTCCAGTCGGGCCGCTCGATCGCGAAGCGCTCGGCGGCCTCCGCGCTCATTGACGGCAGGTCCGAGTGGCCGCGGTCGGCGAAGCTGGTCGAGATCAGCACCAGGGAGGCGACCCTCTCCGGGTGGTCGAGGGCGATCACCTGGGCCATCGCGCCGCCCATCGACATGCCCACGAGGTGTGCGGCCTGGACGCCCAGCGCGTCGAGGATGCCGATCGCGTCTCGGACCAGATCGCCTCCGGTGTATCCGGGCTCGCCGGGCGGATAGCTGAGCGACCGACCCGTGTCGCGGTGGTCGTAGCGGATCACGAATCGTCCGCCGGCGGCGATCCGGGCACAGAGCTCCTCGTCCCACCAGTCCATCGACGCTGCCGAGCCCATGATCAGCAAGACCGCCGGATCGCGGCGCTCGCCGAAGGTCTCGGCACAGAGCGTGGCGCCGTTGGCGTTGAGGATCAGTTCGCTGCGCAGCTCGCCCACCTCCCGGCTCTCGCCGTTTCGGGTTCCAATCAGTCTGACTCGTGAACGGCCCCAAATTCATCGCTGTGAGGCGGCGGGCGGGCCGTGGGGGAGGGTCGCTCCTAGAATCGCGCAGCATGGAGCTGGGAGAGCTGCTGAGAGCCTCCGGGGTGGCCGCGGAGCTGCACGGCGACCGGTCCGTGGAGATCCGCGATCTGGCCTACGACAGCCGGCGTGTCGGCGCGGGCACGCTGTTCTTCTGCTTTCCGGGCGAGCGGACCGACGGGCACGACTTCGCACCGGCCGCGGTGGAGGCGGGCGCCTCGGCGCTCGTCGTCGAGCGTCCGCTCGAGCTCGACGTGCCGCAGGCCCAGGTCGAGGACGCCCGGGCGGCCATGGCGCCCATCGCGGCGACCTTCAACGGCGATCCGACCTCGGAGCTCGCCGTCGTCGGCATCACCGGCACGAACGGCAAGACGACGACGGCCTTCCTGGTCAGACACCTGCTCGAGTCGGCGGGCCACCGCTGCGGGCTGCTGGGCACGGTCCAGCAGGTGGTCGGCGGCCGGGTCGAGGAGGTCGAGCGGACCACGCCGGAGGCGATCGATCTGCAGCACACCTTCGACCGCATGCTCGAATCGGGCGACGAGTACTGCGCGATGGAGGTCTCGTCGCACGCCCTCGTCCTGCACCGCGCCGACTCCATCCACTTCGCCGCCAAGGTCTTCACCAACCTGAGCCAGGACCACCTCGACTTCCACGCGGACATGGAGGACTACTTCGAGGCCAAGCGGCTGCTCTTCTCCGGCGAGGGCGGCGCCCCGATCATCGAGCTGGAGGGCGGAGTCTCGGTGATCAACATCGACGATCCGTACGGCCGGCGCCTCGCCGAGGACATCGATTGCGGATCGGGAAGCGAGTGCGTCAGCTACTCGCCGGGGGGCGGCGACGCCGAACTGAGCGCCAGGGACGTCGCCTTCGACGCCTCCGGCTCGCGCTTCACCTGCGTAACGCCGGAGGGAGAGCTCGAGGTGCGGATTCCGCTGCCGGGCGACTTCAACGTTGCGAACGCGCTGGCCGCGCTCGGCGTCGCCCGCGCCCTGGGGCTCGACCTCAGCGGCGCCGCTGCGGCGCTCGGTTCGGCGGAGCAGGTGCCCGGCCGCTTCGAGTCGATCGACGAGGGGCAGCCCTTCGCCGTGGTGGTCGACTACGCGCACACGCCCGACTCGCTGGAGAACGTGCTCGAGGCCGCTCGGCGGGTCACGGAGGGGCGCCTGATCTGCGTCTTCGGTGCCGGCGGGGACCGCGACCGCGAGAAGCGGCCGCTGATGGGGCGGGCGGGGGCGGAGCTCTCCGACCTGGCCGTGGTCACCTCCGACAACCCGCGTTCCGAGGATCCGGCGGCGATCATCGAGCAGATCGAGGCCGGGATCGAGGAGAGCGCTCCGGCGGAGGTGATCGTCGAGCAGGACCGCCGCGCGGCGATCGCGCTCGCGCTCGGGCGGGCGAGTGAGGGTGACCTGGTCGTGATCGCCGGCAAGGGACATGAGCAGGGGCAGGAGTTCGAGGGCGGACGCAAGGTGCCCTTCGACGACCGCGACGTGGCGCGGGACGAGCTGCGCAACCTGAAGGCCGCCGCGGGTTGAAGACGCTCGACGGTGAACGACTCGCCTCTGCGGCAGGCGCGGAGGTGCTCGCCAGGGGCGCCGAAGGCGGTCCCGCGCGCGCCGTGATCGACTCGCGGGAGGTCGGCGACGGTGACCTCTTCGTCGGGCTGCCCGGGGAGCGCTACGACGGCGGCGAGTTCGGAGCTGAGGCGCTGCGCCGAGGGGCCTGGGGCATCCTGGTGCCGACTCAGTGGGGGCGCGAGCTCGCGATGCAGCGCGACGTCGGCGCCACGGAGAAGGGGACGGGGTGGGTGCTCGGCGCGGCTGACCCCCTCGCCTCGCTGCAGTCACTCGCCCGAGCTTGGCGGGAGGAGCTCGCCTGCCAGGTCGTCGGGATCACCGGATCGACGGGCAAGACCTCGGTGAAGGACGTCTGCCGCACCCTCCTGCCCGGGGAGGTGCACGCCAGTCCCGAGAACTACAACACCGAGATCGGCATGCCGCTGGCCATGCTGGGGGCTCCGGAGGGCACCGATGTGCTCGTCCTCGAGATGGCGATGCGGGGCCCCGGGCAGATCGCCGAGCTCTGCGCGATCGCGGAGCCCGACGTCGCCGTGATCACCAACGTGGGCCCGGTCCACGTGGAGCTCCTGGGTTCGATCGAGGCGATCGCCGCGACCAAGGCCGAGATCATCGCTGGCCTCCGACCGGGCGGCACCGCCGTCGTCCCAGCCGATCCGGGTCCCCTGGCGCCCCACCTCGACCGCGCGCCGAAGCTCTTGCGCTTCGGGGCCGGCGGCGACGTGGAGGCGGTGGACGTGGATGCCGAGGCGGGGGAGACGGACGCGCTCGTCCGCACCCCGGTAGGCGAGCAGCGCTTCAAGTTTCCCTTCGTCGAGGCGCACAACCTCGACAACGCCCTGGCTGCGATTGCAGCGGGCGTCGCGCTCGGCCTCCCGCTGGACGAGATGGCCGGTCTGGCGCCCGGGATAGTCTTCTCGCGGCTTCGTGGGGAGCTGGTGGAGCTCCCGGAGGACGCCATCCTGATCAACGACTCCTACAACGCCAACCCCATCTCGATGCGGGCGGCGCTGGACCATCTCGCCTCACTCGACGCGGGGGGCCGGCGTGTCGCCGTGCTGGGCGAGATGCGCGAGCTCGGCCCGGACGCCGCCGCCTACCACCGCGAGATCGGGGAGTACGCGAGGGAGCGCGGCGTCGAGCTGATCATCGGCGTCGGCGAGCAGGCCTCCGCATACGAGCCCGATCAGCAGGTGGCGGACGCCGAGACAGCCGCCGACGCGCTCGCCGCCGTGCTTGCGCCGGGCGATGCCGTCCTCGTCAAGGGCTCGCGCGCCGTTGGCCTGGAGCGGGTCGCGGAGAAGCTCGCGGAATCGGATAGCTAGATGCTCGGCGAGATCCTGATCGCGGGGATGGCCGCGATGCTGATCTGCATCTTCCTCGGCCCGAAGTTCATCGAGTACCTGCGCCTGCGGGAGTTCGGCCAGCAGATCCGCGAGGAGGGTCCCGAGGAGCACCACGAGAAGGCGGGGACACCCACCATGGGCGGGCTGATCATCTTCACCGCGATCGCGATCCCGTATCTCGTCCTCTCGGATCGCAGCACGGCGAGCCTCGCGGTGTTCGGCGTGGCGCTCGGCTGCGCCCTGATCGGCTTCATCGACGACTTCCTGAAGATCACCCGCCGGCGCTCACTCGGACTCTCGGCCCGCTACAAGCTGCTCTTCCAGGCCGCCCTCGCGCTCGGCCTCTGGTACGTCGCCAAGCATTCGGTGGGGCTCGACTCGAGCCTCGAGCTGCGCATCTCGGATGCCTCGCTGGACATCCCGGACTGGGTCTATCCGATCGTGATCTTCCTCGTGATCGCCGGCTCGGCCAACGCGGTCAACCTCACAGACGGCCTCGATGGCCTCGCCGCGGGCTGCTGCGCGATCGTCCTGCTCGCCTACATCGCGATCACCTTCATCACCTCCGGCGAGCACGATCTCTCCCTGCTCTCGGCGACGCTCGTAGGGGGCTGCATCGGCTTTCTCTGGTTCAACGCGTTCCCGGCGTCGATCTTCATGGGAGACACCGGCTCGCTCGGGCTGGGGGGTGCGATCGGTGCGCTGGCGGTGATGACCCAGACGGAGATCCTCCTGATCATCACCGGCGGGATCTTCGTGATCGAGGCGCTCTCGGTGGCGCTCCAGGTCGCCACCTTCAAGACGCTCCGCCGCCGCGTGCTGCTGATGGCGCCGGTCCACCATCACTTCGAGCTGATGGCCTGGTCGGAGACCAAGATCATGCTGCGCTTCTGGATCGTGGCCGCGGTCTGCGCCGGGATCGGCTTCACGCTGTACCAGCAGGCGATCGGGACCTAGGCCAGGTCTCGAGCAGTTTCCTGGCCGAGAGCCTGGAAAGTCCTCACGGAGATGGTCTGACCGCTGCTCCAAAGCGGAAGCTGTTGATTACTTGTTCAGTCCAGCGGCGTCGAGTGCCTCTTGCCGCTCCTGATACAGGCAGATCCGCACAATTACGCCGGCCCGGATAGTCCAGAGCCAGGTGCCTTGGGCCTGGACCTCGATCCCGTCACGGCCGCGTAGAACGTTCGTAAATGGCGTCACGACGTGCTCGCCGGCGTCGATGTAGTCGTCAATCCCGTATCGGACTGACTCCCAGTTCTTAGTGAACTCCTCCGTGACGCGGCGGAACCGATCGAGGGAGTAGACACCCTGGTCGAGTCCGAAGGCCCGAGACAGGTCGATCTCTGCATCTGGCGAGGCGTCGCGAAACGCCGCATCGAAGTCCTTCCGATTCAGTGCGGCAACGGCAGCGCGAGCGAGCTCAAAGTTCTCCTCGGACATCGCCCCACGCAGTATGTCGCCACGAAGTGCTGCTTTCCGTGCAAAGCGGATAGCTGCTTCTCGTCCAAAGCAGCTATCTGTCCCGCATGGGTCCGGAACGCGCTTACTCGCGTTCCCTGCGATGGGCTACCTCGTAGACCTCGACGCTCGACCGGCTCTGGCCAGCGTCCACAGCCGGCGACATCGCGTTGAGCGCCTGGTCCCCGCGGCGCAGGTCCTCTTCGGTTTCAAAAAGGGTGATGCCGAGCCCTCTGGCGTTCTCGCGGTCAACGAGCATCCACACGGCCTTCGAACCCTCCAAACCCTCGGGCGGGGAGTCGAACGTCGAGTCGATCATCTGCCGCGCGGCGTTGATCACGTCGTCGATTTGCGACACATCGCCACCCTCGAACCGTGCGATCCGGGCATACATAGAAACCTCCTCCTCCGCATGACTAGTGCCCCCGAGGCTACTCGTGTGCCGACCCGCTCTTGACCGGATCGTCAGGACCAACCGGTCATGTCGGCTGCTTCTCGTCCAAGGCAGCTACTCCGACAGCCCGGCGGCTGCGAGGGCGTCTTGCTCCTTTTCATACATCTGCCACCGAACGACCCGTCCATCCCGCCACTCAGAGACCTGCCACACGAACTCTTCGAGGGGCGCGGCGCTGCCTTCGCCATGGGCACTGTTGCGCAGTTCGGAAACCGTCATGTCCCCGGCGTCGCGCACCCAAACGACCTCGATCCTGAAGTCAGGGAAGACACCGAGCAGATCCGTCCACCACTCGCGGGTGCCGTCGTGCCCTCGATAGGAGTCGCCCTCAATCGCGAGGACCCGCGAAATCCCCACGACATCAAGATGAGCAAGCGCGAGAAATGCGTCGAGGTCGCGCCTGTTGAAAGCCTCGATGCCCCGCCGGTAGAGCTCGACGTTCTCCTGAGACATCGCCCACGGAGTATCCGCCTCCGAAGGGGAGGGTGCGAGACGAGAACTGCCCGCTCAAACAACCGCCGGGTGACCGCTGCCGCGCGCCGAAGAAATCAGAATTGATGCTTGGCCTACTCCGACAGCCCGGCGGCTTCGAGGGCACGCTGATGGTCCGCGTAGATGCGCCATCGGACACAACGGTCATCGGCAAACCGCATCAGCCAGGTGAACGGTTGCGCGATAGGGACCCCGCTTGCAGAACCCCGTCCAGATTGCTGGACGACCAGCATGATCACGTCGCCGAGGTCACGGTCTCCTCGACCTCGACGTGAAGGCCGCCGATCGCTTCGGCGAATCCTTGGAGAAAAGCACGCGCCTCATCGCGGGTATGCGCCGATCTCATCCTCGAACTCGATCTCCGGGTGGAAGACGGAATCGAAGTCAGGACCCAGTTCGCCCGTCCTGTTCACATGCTCGATGAAACGACAGGCCCGCTCGACGTTCTCCTGCGACATCGCCTACTCCCGACAGCCCGGCGGCTTCGAGGGCTTCTTCCTCAGTGCGGAACTGAGTGATGCGGGCGATCTTGCCGTCGATCACCGTGTAGAGGGGTGGCGAAGCGGCGATCTACCGGAACGGCGCTGCCCTTGCCGCGCCCGGTCTCGCTCACAATCGCCAGTATTGCGCCGGAGCCGAGGTCGGTCAGTCGCTCGACCTTGTGGTCGAAATCGTCGAACGTTCCCCGGTAGCGAGTCACCGCCTCCTCGATCGCTTCGCGTCCGTCGCTCGGGTCGGAGCCATCTATCCGGCTCATGTCGAGGACGGCGTGCCGGTCCATAAGCGAGAACGCGACCGGCGCGTCCAGACGGCGATACGCCTCGATGTGTTCGCGCACGACCTCGACGTTCTCCTGCGACATGCCTACTCCGACAGCCCGGCGGCTTCGAGGGCTTCGTTGTGGTCCCAGAAGTACTCGGCCTCGCGGACCTTGCCGTTACGAACGGTGAAGATGGTCGTCAGTTCCATATTCGACTCGGGTCCTTGCCCCTGGGCGTGCCAGATCCACCTGAAGACAACCCGATCGGCGGCGTGACTAAAGCCGCCGGTCAGCTCTACCGTGTCGGCGTCGAAGGCTTCGCGGACTCGCTCGTAGAAGCCCATGGCCGCCTCGCGACCCATGTAGGGGCCTGGCTCCGGCCAGTTCTTCACTGGCATCAGGATCACATCGGGGTCGAGCAGCTCGCTAACCGCATCCATGTCGCCCGCGTTCCAGGTGTCAACGAAGGCTTGCACTACCACCACGTTCTCCTCCGACATCGCCCACGCAGTATCTCTCGGCGGAGTACCGCTTTCCATGCAAAGCAGGACTGCTGCTTTTCGTCCAAAGCAGCTACTCCAACAGCCCGGCGGCCCGTTAGCTCAGAGGGGGAGCAGCTTGGCCTTGTTGACGCACTTCTTGCGCTTCCTGGCCTTCGCCTTGCCCTTGAACTTCTTCTTGCACTTCTTGACCGCAGCCGCACGCTGACCCGTATTGCTCGGGGGCGGAGGTGTAGGCACGATGTCGGACGTGGTCACCGTGGCCGAGACGGGGTAGCGGACGAGGCTGCCGGGGGTGTCCGGCGAGACGGGGGTGTTGAGCGGGGGGTTGCCGGTGAACTGGTCAAAGGTGTCGCCGGAATTGGACGTGAACGTGCCACAGTGCCCGAAAGGTGATCCAACGAAGATGCCGATGGTGTCTCCGGGCTGCACCGCGATGTTCGCCGGGTAGGTGTTGAGGGCATGGAGGTTCTGGGTCCCAGCCTCCGCTTCGCCGACGAAGACATAGCCCCCACCCGACTGGGGCCTGGCCACCTTGAGCTTCAGTCCCGGGAGAGCGTCGATCCCGTTATGGAAGCTCCACGAGGTGATCACCCCGGCGGCGGTGACCGTATAGGAGTTGCCCGAGGACACTGACGTCTGCAGATCGGTCACGCTGCCACAGATGACGTTGCCGGCCTCGAAGTCCTGACCGACCGTCAAGGTTCCCGCGAATGCCTCTCCGCCGAAGAGCAGGAAGCTTGCGGCGCTGAGCGCGGCCACCAGGCTGGCTCTACGAATCATCCAACTCACCATTCCCCTTCTCCGGGCCCGCCCATTATCCGCCGATGGCGGACCCGCTCCCGCTGAACTCGCGGATCGCTCTTCCGACTGCGTTCGCGACGCCAGCCGGCCTCAGGCGGATCGGCGAGAACGAGCCGCCCTCCGGTTGGGATTCGAAACTCGTAGTGCCCGTTCGTGAGTGTTACCGCTGGTCCCTTCATTGCTCATTCCTTGCTCGTCCTTGCTGCGTTGTCTGATCGGGATACGGGAACCACTTGCTGCGGGATTCGGAGGTGTGCTGAAGATCACGCTGGTGAGCACGCGGAACGCCTCCGGGTTAACCGGGCGAGGTATCTCGCCGAAAGTGCTGCTTTCCATGCAAAAGCGCCGCTTCTCGTCCAAAGCAGCTATTCCGACAGCCCGGCGGCTTCGAGGGCCGACTGATGGTCCGGAAAGATGCGCCAGCGCACGACCTTGCCGCTGCGAATCGTGAACACGAGTCCGTACGGCGGTATGTCGGTCACGACGCCGCTGTGCCGTTCCCATTGGCGCTGGTTGCGGATCAACGCCACTACCTCGTCACCTTCGCCATCACGCACGTCTTGGATCTCGAACTCCACGTCTCTCCATGCGGATAACCATCGCCGCCAGTAGAGCCGAACGCCGTCGTGGCCCCGATAGATGTCGGCCAAATCCGGGTTCGACTCCCGGGCCGTAGTGGCGTCCCATTCGATATCGGGGTCGTAGAAGTCAAATGCCCGCTCGTGATCGCGCCGCCGAAATGCCTCCAGCAAGTCACGGACCAGCTCGACGTTCTTCTCCGACATCGCCCACGCAGTATCTCGCCATGAGTGCTGCTTTCCATGCAAAGCAGCACTACTGCTTTTCGTCCAAAGCGGCTCTTTGGGCAATAGCGGTGCTGACCGCTCAGCGTTCCGCTTTCACGCGGAAGGAGGAGCGAGCAGGCTACGACGATAGGCTCCGCCTGTGCTCGACACCTGGGCGTCAACGACTCCCACTACACGTGCATGCGCGAGCTAGGAAGGAGGGGTAGCCGCGACCGACAGCGACCCGCGCAGCGCTGACGAGCCAGACCCGCGCTCGGCGGCGGTCACGTTCATCACCACGGAGCACTTTGTGCTTCAGGGGGCTCGCGCCGCGACGATCGCCGAGTCGAACGGTCGGGCGAATATGTTCCTCGCGGCGGTCTCCGGCGGCCTGGTCGCCCTCGGTCTTGTGGCCACCGCAAGCAGCTTGGGGGCCGCCTTCTACGGATTCGGCCTGATTCTGCTTCCAACGCTGACATTCGTCGGGCTTGTGACCTTTGGGCGAGTACTCCAGTCCGGAATCGAGGACACCGAGTACGCCCGTCGAATCGCCCGGCTACGGGGCTACTACCTCGAGCACGCGCCGGAGATCGCCCCGTACCTGCTCCGGGTCTCGCAGGCCGAGCAGCTAATCGTGCAGCCGGCGCCGGGGAATCGATGGCAGGGGTACAAGACTGTGGCGGGGATGGTCGCGGTGATCACGGCGGTGCTGGCGGGCTCGACCGCTGCCCTGGCGGCGATCCTGGTATTCGATCACTCACTGGCTGCGGCGGTGATCGCCGGGGCGTTGGTTGCACTCCCGACGCTGGTGGCGATGATCCAGAACCAGAATTCGGCCTGGGAACGCTCCGTCTCTGAGCCGCTCGGATCCGGCGAGGACTGACTCGGGCAAGCGACGAGTGAAAACCGCCGCTTTCCATGCAAAGCAGCAGTTCCCGGAAGCCGCCTAGCGTCGATTCTGAGCCAGATTTCCTCGGCTACAAGTGGTGTTTTGGAAGCCGCTACACACCAGAGAAGTTTGCCCCTCGAAATCTCTCAGAGCTTCTTCTTGAGCTTCACCTTGACCGACTGGGTGCTCGGGTCACCACCGGTCGGCGTGTAGCTGAGAGCGACATTGAGCTTCACCTTGCCGGTCTCGTTGAGCTTTCGCTTCTTCTTGCCCTTCGCCTTGATCAGCAGTTGTGCCGGACCGGCACCGACCGCCTTACTTGTGACGGCACCGGCGGCCTTGACGCCGTTGCCCGACGCCGTCAGATCACCGGGGTTGGGGACGTCGCCGTGAGGGTCGCGGTGCCCTTCTTCTTGTTGCGGGTGATCTGGCCGAGCGTAAACGTGTTAGTCGGCGCGACCACGGCCGAGACGTTCGGCCGTCTGTCCGGGACTGTGGTGAAGGCGACCTGCTGACCGTCCGCCGCGTCGCTGGGGTTGGCGTACAGCATCGTGTCGCCAGCGGCCACGAACATGCACTGAACGAACCCGCTGCCCGTACCGGAGTTCAAGCCGAGCACGTCGCCGGCCTCCACCGGAACGCTGATCCCGGAGAAGGTGACCAGGCCCGGACCGCTCAGCGTCCGGGGGCCGTCATGGCCGACGACGCGGTAGGTCGTCCCGCCAATGAGGCGGAAGACCTTCATTGTCACCGGCTGGTTTGCGGCGCTGAACGCATTGTGGCTCCACGCGGTGATGGCTCCCTGCTGGACGGTGGCAGGAACGACGTAGGAGTTGCCCGACGTCACGGTCGGCTGAGCCATTGCCTGGGGGACCACGCCGGCGCAGCTCGACATCGGCGGAGGAATCTCCGGATCGGTCTGCCCGATCGTCACCGACGCGCCTGCCGAGGAAAGGGGCGCCGCCACCGAAAGCGTCGCGAGCACGACGGTGAGTACGAAACGTTTCAAGTACCGCCGTCTCCCATGGGGGACAGCCTAACCCGCGCCATATGGACCCGGCAAGCCGCTTAGCGTTGATTCTGAGCCGGATTTCGTCGGCTTTAGCCAGCGTTTTCAAACAGGGAGTGCCCAAGTAAGGGGTTGAGCGAGGGGGCCACAGGCAGACCGCAGCCCGCCCTTGGCGGTTTGTCTTTGGGATGGAGTTCACTCGCCATCCCGACCGCCCCTCTCCCTGAATCCCTACTTACTCCGACAGGCCGGCGGCTTCGAGGGCCTCGGCGGCGATGGGTTACTGAGCCTGCCCGCCGGCTGCTCTCTCCTCGGGCCAGCGGTCGAGCCCAAGGGAGTCGAGTGCCTTCTCCCGTTCGAAGTGCGCCTCGTAGCGGACGAGGAGCTCATCCTCAGTCTCCTCGGCTATGTAGACCCAGGCCATGGGGACATCGAACTCCGCACCGCTCCCCTTGCCGCGACCGTGGAAACGCCCCGCGCCGAGGTAGCGGCCGCCTCCCAGGTCATAGAGCTCGTCCAGTTCCCCGTGAAGGCCCTCCACTGCCTCATCGAGATCTCGGTTCCACTGCCGGACGCCTTCGTGGCCGTGGTAAAGGCCTGCCTCGCCCTCCATGGATGCGATCGCGGTTTGGTAGACCACATCGGGGTGGTTCCACCTCAGCATGGCGTCCACGTCTCGCCTGTTGAAGGCCTCAACGGCGAGGCGGATCCGTTCCATGCCCTCCGCCGACATCGCCTACGCAGTATCTCGTGAAGACCGCGGCTGTCATGCAAAGCGGCAGCGCGGACTGAAACGGCCTCGGCTTCCTACCGGCTCACTGGTTCGGCAGCGAGGAGCCGGCGAAGAAGAAGAACCAGACCTCGAAGGCAAGCACGCACGCGACGACTGAGACGACCACCACCCGCTCGACGGGGCTGATCCCGAACTTGTGCCGCACGTCCTCCTCGCGCTCGTCGCGCATGCTGCGCAGCCAGGGCGAGGTGTGGCGAGCCGCGGGGTGACGCCCGGTGAGGTCGTCGTACTTGGCAGTGATCCAGGTGAGCGCCCAGGCGAGCAGGAAGACGAGCGCGGCGAGCACGACGATGACCGAGAAGACCGCCGTCATGCTCAGGTTGTTGAGGTCGCCCTGGACCTTGGAGCCGACCCAGACCGCGAACAGCGGCGCGCCCGTCCAGAGATTGATCGAGCAGATGGCGGAGGCGGTGACTAGGCCGATCTTCTTCAGCGCCATCGCCCACGCAGTATCTCTCGGACGGATGCTGCTTTTCGTCCAAAGCGGCGCTTTCAACAACAGAAGAAAATTAGAGGGAGTGCGTAGTCCCGAAGGTGCATTACCGCGACGGTGCTTGTGCCCGACCGAGTTCCCACCAATGCGAAAGGCCGCGCCCGCAGGAGCGGCCCTTCTGAGCGGACGACTCCAAATCGTCGCCGTTCGCCTAGCCGAAGGATGCCAGATGCTGGGTCAGCGAATCTCCCTGTACACAGATGACCTATGCGTGGGTTTTTTGCGCATCGGTGGCCGTGGCGCCTATCCCGTAGCCGCTCCTCGTCCAAAGCGGTAGTTCGGGACTACTCGGACAGCCCGGCGGCTTCAAGCGCGTCGGTTTGGCTCATGTAGTTCGTCACGCGTACTAGGCGTCCACCTTCAACCTCCCAGACCTGGCCGATATACAGCTCAACAGGTGCGCCGCTCCCTTTCCCTAGTGCCGTCTGGCGCGTCAGCGCGACAACTCGGTCGTCGTCGGCATCGATCAGTTGCTCGACCCGGATCGACCAGTCCTCGAATCCCTCGGTCCAGATGCGAACGAACTCGACGAAGCCCTCACGGCCACGCCAGACCGGCCTGCCTTCGAAAGGCGGATAACGGGGGTCGAGGGCCCACTCGAAATCGTCCGAGACGCCTCCCGAATCGAACCAGGAGCCGGGATCGCTTCGCGCCATCGCTGCCTGAAACTCCGCATACGAACGCCGCAAGACCTCGACGTTCTCCTTCGACATCGCCTAGTCCCGCACCCCGGCGGCTTCGCCCCCCAAGGTCACCGATCGACGAAGTCGGTAGAAGTGCTCATCGAACTTCAGCAGCCTCGCGACGGCGTCGGGTTCAGTGTCCGCGACCTCGATGTCTGTGATCTCCCAGTCGGGAAACGCCGCCTCCACGTCACTCCGGCTAGCCCCGCGCGGCAGCGGCCCTCGGCGGCGCGGCGCAAAGCAATCGAGCAGCACGGTGGCATCGTCGGCGGCGACTGCAGCTACCTCCCGACCCATCGCCGTGCGCTGGCCATTGGTGAGACCGTGGAAGGTTCCCGTGTCGAGCACCAGCCGGAAGTCGGAGCCGACCTCCGCCTCCCGAAGAGCCGTCACGTCGGCGTGCATGACCCGCACGTCGACATCGGCCTCCCGAACCCGCTCGCGGGCACGCTCCAGGGCCTTGTCGACGATGTCGATGCTGGTGACCTGCCAGCCGCGCTTTGCGAGTGGGACCGCCCAGACGGCACTGCCGCCTCCGAGGTCGAGCGCCGGTCCGTAAGGCGGCTCGCGCCCGCTCTCCTCGCGGGCAAACAGTTCCGAGAGCTTCTCGGCGAACGGGGGATGCTCTGCGAGGGCCTCCCAGGGGTGGAAGCCGAGGCGGTAGTAGAGCTTGTAAGGAACGCCCATGATGGATCCCTTGAGGTTCGCTCACGCAGGCCTCTCCTGCGACGTCGCCCACGGAGTATCTCGCGGCTATTGGCAGACCGCTGCTTTCCATGCAAAGCGGCGTCTTGGCGCGCCTTACCTTGGGGTGAGAATGGCGCCAACCCGTCGCTTTGGGCCGTCTGATCAGGCAGTGTGAGACGAAGGGAGCGGGCGCCCGGTCGCGAACATGGTTATGTGAACTCAGGCACGAAACCGCGCCCGCCCCTGCCTGCGGGGCCGTTTCTGGTCGTCGGGCTGGCGCGGTCCGGAGCCGCGATCGCGACGGTTCTCGCCGAGCGCGGCGAGACGGTCATCGGCGTGGATTCGGGCAGCCCGGAGGAGGCGGCAGGGTTGGAGCAGGCGGGCGTCGAAGTCAGCTTGGGCGTGGATGGAACACGGCTACTCGATCGTGCCCGAACGCTGGTCAAGAGCCCCGGCGTGCCGCAGGACGCGCCCGTGGTCGAGGCGGCCAGGAAGCGCGGCATCGAGGTCACCGGCGAGCTCGAGCTCGCCTGGCGGTTGATCCCGAACGCCTTCTGCGCCGTCACCGGGACGAACGGCAAGACCACGACGAGCGAGCTGATCGCCCATCTCCACCGGACGGCGGGCCGGCCGGTCGTCGTCGCGGGCAACGTCGGAACGCCGCTGGCCTCGCTGGTCGGCGCCGTCGACTCCGACGCCACGGTGGTCTGCGAGGCCTCGAGCTTCCAGCTCGAGGACACCTCCTTCTTCGGCCCGGAGTGCGCTGTCTTCATCAACCTCGCCCCGGATCACCTGGACCGCCACGGCACGCTCGAGAACTATCTCGCCGCGAAGCTGCGGATCTTCGCCAACCAGGGCAACGACGACGTCGCCGTCTACAACGGCGACACGGAGGAACTGCGGGGACGCGACCTGGGTGGCTGCGCCCGCCTCGTCCGCTTCTGCCCGGTGGAGGGAGAGGCGGCCGACCCGGACTGCGAGATCAGCCTCCGCGACGGAGTGATCTTCGCGGCCGACGAGCCGCTGATCCGGGCCGACGAGCTCCAGCTGCTCGGCTCCCACAACGTCGAGAACGCGATGGCCGCGGCCGCGGCGGCGCTCGCCTCCGGCCTGCCGCGCGACGCGGTGGCTGAGGGCCTGCGGAGCTTCCCCGGCGTCCGTCACCGCCTCGAGCGGATCCGCGAGCGGGGCGGCGTGCTCTGGGTGAACGACTCGAAGGCGACGAACGTGGCCTCCGCGCTGGCGGGGATCCGGGCGTTCGACGGCGGCGTCCGGCTGATCGCGGGTGGGCGGCCGAAGCAGGAGAGCTTCGAGCCTCTCGCCCCGGTGGTCGCCGAGCGCTGCGTCGCGTGCTACCTGATCGGCGAGGCCGCGGAGCGCATGGCCGCCGGGCTCGCGCCGGCGGCCGAGGCCGGCGTCGAGATCGCGGATGTCGGCACGCTGGAGCGGGCCGTCGAGGTCGCGGCGGCCGAGGCCACGCCGGGCGAGGTCGTCCTGCTCTCCCCGGCGTGCGCGAGCTTCGATGCGTTCAAGGACTTCGAGGAGCGGGGGGACCGCTTCCGTGAGCTGGTCGAGGCCCTGCCGTGAGCAAGTCGATGCGAGGGCGCGCGAAAGCGCGACCCGTGAGAGGTGGGAAGCCGGCCGCGCCGCCATTGGAGTACTCGCTGCTGTTGACGGCGACGCTCTGCCTGCTCGCCTTCGGCGCGGTGATGGTGTTCAGCGCCAGCTCCGCCCGCTCGCTGCTCAACCACGGCGGCAGCGGCTTCTACTACCTGGAGCGCACCCTGCTGTTCGGGGCGATCGGACTGGTGGCGATGCGGGTCGCCGCAGTTCGCGGGGTCGCGGCCGTCAAGGTCCTCACTCCGCTGATCCTGGGCGTATCCCTGTTCTTCCTGTTCGCGGTGCTGCTGCCCGGGGTCGGTCATCAGGTGAACGGCTCACAGCGCTGGATCGGCGCGGGGATCCTGCAGTTCCAGCCCTCCGAGCTCGCGAAGCTCGCGCTGGTGCTCTACGGCGCGTTCCTGCTCTCGAAGGAGCCGAAGCGCGCCCGGACGCTGGGCGGCCTCGGGCCATACCTGCTGATCGTTGGTCTCGCCCTGCTGCTGATCGCGAAGGAGCCGGATCTCGGCACCACGATCATCGCCTCGACCGCGGTCTGCTGCGTTCTCTTCCTCGGAGGTGTGAGGCCCCGGACCCTGGCGCCCGTCGGGATTGCCATCGCGGTGATCGGCGTCGGGATGGTCGCCATGAATCCCTACCAGGAGGCCCGTCTGACGGGCTTCCTCCATCCCAACAGCGACACGAGCGGGGCCGGCTTCCAGGCGAAGCAGGCCACGATCGCGATCGGCTCCGGGGGGATGTTCGGGGTCGGCCTCGGAGAGAGCGTCCAGAAGGCCTCCTATCTGCCCGAGGCTCACACCGACATGATCGCGGCGGTGATCGGCGAGGAGCTGGGGTTGGCCGGGATGTTCGTGCTGATCGGCCTGTTCGGGATGTTCGGCTACGCCGGGCTCCGGGCGGCCCACCGCGCCCGCGACCGCTTCAGCAAGCTGCTCGCGGCGGGACTCACCTCGCTGATCTTGGCCCAGGCCGCCCTCAACCTGTTCGCCGTGCTCGGACTGGCGCCACTCACCGGGGTACCCCTGCCATTCGTCTCGTATGGAGGGACGAGTCTGGTGATGACGCTGGCGGCGGCCGGGCTGATCCTCAACGTCGCACGCCGACCCGCCCGCGCCAAGGCCGCGGGACGCAGCGCCTCCGGCCGCTCGCGCAGCGGCGGGAGCCGCACGGCCGGGGGCCCTGCGAGACTGCGCGTGGTCGAGGGCCGAACTGACACCAGGAGGAAGCGCGCAGCGAGCAATGGCACGAGTCGTGATAGCGGCCGGCGGCACGGCGGGGCACGTCGTACCGGCGATCGCCGTCGCCGACGCGCTTCGCGCTGAGGGCGCGGAGGTCAGCTTCGTCGGCACCCACGAGCGGGCTGAGGCGGAACTCGTGCCGGCCGCGGGCTACGAGATCGATTACCTCCGCGTCAGCGGACTCGACCGGCGCAACCCGATCAAGGCCGCCATCGCGGCTGGGCGCGCTGTCCGCGCCGTGCGTGCGGCGCGGCGGCTGCTGAGCGCGCGGCGAGCCGACGTCGTCCTCGGAGGGGGCGGATACGTCGCCGGTCCCGTGGGCTTCGCGGCGGTCCGGATGGGGCTGCCGCTGGTGCTCACCGAGGCCGACAGCCACCTCGGGCTCGCCAATCGCCTGCTCGCCCGGCGCGCCCGGCGGGTCTGCCTCGCCTTCCCGATCTCCGGCCGGGACGGCGGCCCCTACGTGGTCACCGGCCGGCCGGTGCCACGGGCGGTGCTCGAGGCGGACCCGACCGTCGCCCGGAGGCGCTTCGGCATCCCGGAGCCCGCGGACTGCGTGACCATCGTCGGCGGCAGCCTCGGGGCGCGCTCGATCAATCTCGCGGCGTTCGAGGCCTTCACGCGTCTCTCCCGAGGCCTGCCCCACGACCACGTCGGCGAGCCCTGGATCCTGCACGTGGCCGGCCGCCGCGACTACGCGGAGCTGCGACGGCGCTGGGACGAGCAGGGGAGTCCCGAGAGATACGCGCTGATCCAGTACGAGCCGAACCTCGGCGACGTCCTGGCCGCGGCCGACCTCGTCGTCGCCCGCGCGGGCGGCTCGGTGATGGAGATCGCCGCGGCCGGCCGCCCCGCGATCCTCGTTCCCTACCCGCACGCGACCGGAGACCATCAGACCACCAATGCGCGCTGGATGGCCGATGGCGGTGCGGCGGTGGTGATCCCGGACCGGGAGCTGAGCCCCCAGCGGCTCAGCGCGGCGATCACCGAGCTGCTCGCCGACGAGGACCGCCTCCGCGCGATGTCGACCGCGGCGCGCCGGCTCGCGAAGCCCGATGCGGCCGAGCGGATCGCGCACGAGGTCCTGGAAGTGTCGCGCCGTGGATGAGTCGATGAGAGGGCGGAGGCTGCACTTCATCGCGATCGGGGGCGCCGGGATGAGCGGACTGGCGCTGGTCGCAAGCGACGCTCGGGGCGGAGGTGACCGGCTCCGACCGGGCCGAGTCCTCCTACCTGGAGCGCCTTCGAGTCGCCGGGATCGAGCCGCAGCTCGGCCACGACCCCGCGCACGTGCCGCCGGACGCGGAGGTGGTCGTCTCCACCGCCGTTCCCGAGGACAACCCGGAGCTGGTTCGTGCGCGGGAGCGCGGTCAGCGCGTCATCCACCGGGGCGAGCTCCTCGCCGAGCTCTGCGCCGAGCGCCGGCTTCTGGCGATCGCCGGGACCCACGGCAAGACCACGACGACCGCGATGTGCGTCTGGGCGCTTCGCGGGATCGGCGCCGACCCGGCCTTCTTCCTGGGCGGAGAGCTGCCGGGCGCCGGACCCGGCGGCGCGCCGGCGAACGCCGGTTGGGGGGAGGGGGAGTGGGTGGTGGCCGAGGCCGACGAGAGCGATGCGAGCTTCCTCGAGCTTCGTCCGGAGATGGCGGTGATCACCAACCTGGAGCTCGATCACCACTCCCGCTGGGGCTCGCTCGCGGAGCTTTCGGAGGCCTTCGCCGCGGTTCGCGGCGCCCGCGGCCGACCTCGTCTGGGGCGCCGACGTGCGCTTGCCGGGCCAAGAGGGGCAGCGTGTCGTCCGTTTCGCCCTGGAGCCCGAGGCGGCGGTGGGCCGACGCCGGACGCCGAGCCTGATCGCCACCGAGGTCCGGACCGAGCCGGGCGGGGGCATCCGGTTTCGCGCCCAGGGCGCCGGGATCGACGCCGAGGTACGTCCTCGCGGTCCCGGGGCGTCACAACGTGGCCAACGCCCTGGCGGCGCTCGGCGGGCTGTCGCTGGCCGGCTTCGACGCCGAGCGCCTGCGCGGAGGCGCTCGCCGGGTTCCCCGGGGTCGCCCGGCGGCTCGAGCGCAAGGGCGAGCGCAACGGCGCGCGGATCTACGACGACTACGCCCACCACCCGACCGAGGTCTCGGCCACGCTCGAGGCGGCGCGGGAGCTCGGCTCGCGCCGGCTGATCGCCGCCTTCCAGCCCCATCTCTACTCGCGCACCAAGGCGCTCGCCAGCGAGCTGGGCGCCGCCCTCGCCGAAGCCGACGAGATGGCGGTGCTCGACGTCTACCCGGCCCGCGAGGAGCCGGTCGGGCCGCTCGAGGGGTCAGCGGGCTGATGGTCGCCGAGGCCGCGGCCGAGCAGCGCGCGGCGGGCGCCGTCTGGTGGCTGCCGGACGCCGAGCCGGCGGCACAGGCGCTCGGCCCCAGCCTGGGCGAGGGCGATCTCCTGGTGACGATCGGCGCCGGGGACATCTTCAAGCTCGCCGAGGCGCTCGTCGACGAAGGAGGCGAGGCGTGAGCGCGGCCGCAGGGAGTCGACCGCGAGTACCCGCTCGCCCGACTGACCACCATGCGGGCGGGCGGCTCCGCCGACTACTTCGCGCGGCCCGATCGGATCAGGAGGTCGTGGAGCTGCTCGCCTGGGCGGAGTCCGGGAGGGGATCGCGGTCGGCGTCGTCGGATCCGGCTCCAACCTGCTGGTCGCCGACGAGGGATTCCGAGGCCTGGTGTTGAAGCTGGCCGGCGACCTGACCCGGATCGAACGGGGCGGGACGCGGGTGTCATGCGGCGGCGGCGCGAGGCTCCCCTCGGCGGCCGCCCGGGCGGCGGGCTGGGGCCTCGCGGAGCTCGAGTTCGGCGTGAACATCCCCGGCACCGTCGGCGGCGCGGTGCGGATGAACGCCAACGCCTACGGCGGCGAGCTCGGCAGGGTGCTGGACGTGGGTGACGGTCTCCACCGCGGCGGGCAGCGAGGGCAGGCAGCCCGACCAGCTCGGGCTCCGCTACCGCGGCTCCGACCTCGGCGAGAGGGAGGTGGTCGCCCGCGCCTCCTTCGCGCTCGCGGAGGCGGATCCCGCCGAGGTGAAGGGGACGATGGGGGAGATGCGCCGGCGGCGAAAGCGAGGCCCAGCCCTCCGGAATCAAGACCTTCGGATCGACCTTCGTCAATCCCGATGATCCGCGGGCCGAGGGCCACTCGGCCGGCCAGCTGCTCGACGCGGCCGGCTGCGGCGGGCTGGCGATCGGCGGGGCCCGGCTCTCGCCGAAGCACGCCAACTTCGTGGAGAACACGGGCACGGCGACGACCGCCGACATCCTCGCGGTGATGGCCGCCGCCAGGCGCAGGGTGTACGAGCGCTTCGGCGTGGTGCTCGAGCCGGAGGTGCAGATCCTCGGCGAGGTGAACTGGCCCGAGGAGTGGGGGCTGGAAGAAGCGAGCTGAGCGCGCAGGAATGGCGGGGCGGGCGGTGAATCGGCAAGCATGGCAACCAGAGCGCTGAACCCCAGACGACCGGGCGCCCGTGCCCCGGCGCGGCCCTCTCGTCGTGCCGCTCCTCGTCCGCGGCCGGCGTTGACGGGGCGGGTGGTCCGCCGCCGGGTGGTCGCCGCCGCCATCGCCCTGGTGGTGCTCTATGCCGGCTACATGCTCTGGTTCCGGAACCTTCACTGTTCGCGGTCGACGAGGTGGACCGTCACGGGCGCCACGACGAATGAGGGTGGATCAGGGCGGCGGTCGAGCGGGCCGCCGAGGACATGACCACCCTGCACGTCAAGGACGATGAGCTGCGCAAGGCGGTCGCTGGGTTCCCCACCGTCGCCTCTCTGGGCGCCAGCACAAGATTTCCCCCACTCGATGGAGGTGAGATCACCGAGCGGCTGCCCGTCGCTTTCATCAAGATCGGCCCGAGCGGACCGCGGTCTCCGGGGACGGCTATCTGCTCGTCGGGGCGAATTCGATCCCAAGGAGCTGCCTCGGATCGAAGGAGTCACCGGACGCGCGCCGCGGCTCGACGGCGACCTGGCGGCGGAGGCGGCCATCCTCGGCGCAATCCCGGCGCCGCTTCGCGATCGTGTCACCGGCTCGAGCTGGGACGACGCCCAGGGCGGGGTGGTGGTGAGCCTCGACGGAGGCCCCGACCTGCGTTTCGGCGATGGCTCGGGGGCCCGCGACAAGTGGAACGCCGCGGTCGCGGTGCTCTCCAGTTCCGAGCACGGCTCGCCCTCCTATCTCGACATCAGCGTTCCGGACCGCCCCGTCTCCGGCGGCTGAAAACGCCGCCGCCGGATCTCGAGCTCTGCAACGCGACATTCACCCGTATTTCGCCCCACAGGCGATTGCCGACGGGCACCGAAATGGGACCGCACGATGGCCCCCGGAATACGCTGATTTGCGGGGATTTCTACGACCCTCTACCAACCCTGTCCCTAGATCTGTAGACAAGACTCACCCTATGGCAACTCTCAAGCGGGACTTGAGAGTTCGGGCGTGAACTGCCGTTGACAGTCCGTAAGCTTTGCCGTAGTTTCGGAAAGGCCCCATAGCCGATTCGCGGCGGGGCCGGAGCAGGACCAACAATGGAGACTTCCTATCTCGCCGTGATCAAGGTCGTGGGCGTCGGCGGCGGTGGCTCGAACGCCGTCAGCCGGATGGTCGACGCTGGCCTGCGGGGGGTCGAGTTCATCGCGGTCAACACCGACGCGCAGGCGCTCCAGGCCGCGACGCCGACGTCAAGATCGGGATCGGCCACAACCTCACCAAGGGCCTCGGCGCCGGCGCCAACCCGGAGGTCGGGGCGGGCGCGGCGGCCGAGTCGCGCGACGACGTCAAGGACGCGCTCAAGGGCGCGGACATGGTCTTCATCACCTGCGGCGAGGGTGGCGGCACCGGCACCGGCGCCGCCCCGGTGATCGCCGAGATCGCGAAGCAGGAGATCGGCGCCCTCACCGTCGGCGCGGTCACCAAGCCCTTCGAGTTCGAGGGCAAGAAGCGGATGGCCCAGGCCGAGGACGGGATCTCGACAGCTCCGCAAGGAGGTCGACACCCTGATCACGGTTCCCAACGAGAAGCTGCTTCAGATCGTCGAGCGGCGGACCACGATCCTCGAGGCGTTCCGCGAGGCCGACGACATCCTTCGCCAGGGCGTCCAGGGGATCACCGACCTGATCACGATCCCCGGACTGATCAACCTCGACTTCGCCGACGTCCGCCTGGTCATGCACCAGGCCGGCTCGGCGATGATGGGCGTCGGAACCGGCACCGGAGAGAACCGGGCGGTGGAGGCCGCCAAGGCCGCGATCACCTCTCCGCTGATCGAGGAGAAGATCGACGGGGCGAAGGGCATGCTGCTCAACGTCACCGGCGGCGAGGACCTCGGCCTCTTCGAGGTGAACGAGGCCGCGCGCCTCGCGATCCAGGCCGCCGACACCAACGCCAACATCGTCTTCGGAGCCGTGGTCGACTCGTCGATGCACGAGGAGGTCCGTGTGACCTGATCGCGACGGGCTTCGAGGGTTTCGAGATGATCGCCCGAGCGCCGGAGTTCACGCCCGGGCGGCGGAGCGCCGCCCGGCGCCGGTACGCGAGGGCGCGAGGGGCTCAGCGATCTGCGGATCACAGAGTCCGAGATCGACGTTCCGGACTTCCTGAAGTAGCCGATCTCAGTTCGCTTCGAGCACACGGCGAGCTTCATCCTCTTCGTGCTCGAGGAAGTTCTCCATGCGGGTGACCCTGCCGTCGTCGTCGAAGGTCCAGACGGCCCACGCCTCGACCTCCACCTCGATGCCGCTGCCGGCCCCGCGCGCCTTCGTCAGCTGACGGATCAGCGCTCTATTGCCTGCGATCTCGATCTCGAGCGGCTCGGTCACCTGCCACTCGAAGGCGTCCGGCTCCATCCATGTCCGGAGAGCCTCAGCCCCCCGGTACTCCGTCCGGCCGGGGCTGAGACTGACGAAGACGACCTCCGGATGGACCCACTCGGTCGCGGCCTCGTAGTCGCCGCGGTTGAAGGCGTCGTATCCCCGCCGCAGCCGATCGATCAGCTCGTCGTCTGGGACTGGCATGCCCGCCAGTATCGTGGCCGATGTGGAAGCAGGGACGCTGAAAAGAACCCCCCTGTACGAGGCCCACGTGGACGCCGGGGCGAAGCTGGTCGACTTCGCCGGCTGGGAGATGCCGGTGGAGTACGACGGGATTCGCGCGGAGCACCTCGCGTGCGGAGCTCGTGCGGCGTCTTCGACGTCTCGCACATGGGCGAGATCGAAACGGAGGGCCCGCAGGCGGCCGAGCTGCTGCAGCGGCTGCTCTCCAACGACGTCTCGAAGATCCAGGTCGGCGGCGCCCAGTACTCCTGCCTCTGCCGCGAGGACGGCGGGGTGCTCGACGACCTCTTCACCTACCGGCTGGGCGAGGACCGCTACCTGACGGTCACCAACGCCGCCAACCACGAGCGGGACCTCGAGTGGTTCGAGGCCCACGCCGTCGAGTTCGAGGCCGAGGTGCGCGACCGGATCGAGGACTTCGCGATGCTGGCAGTCCAGGGCCCGCAGGCGCGTCGGATCGTCCAGCGCCTCACTGACGGCGAGCTGCCCGCCGCGCTTCAAGACGGCCGAGCTGCCCGTGGCGGATTGCCCGACCCTGGTCTGCGGCACCGGATACACCGGCGAGGACGGCGTGGAGCTGTTCGATGCCGCCCGAGGACGCCAGGACCGTCTGGGACGCGCTCATCGTCGGCGGCAGCGGCCCCGCTGGGCTCGGGGCGCGAGACACGCTGCGGCTGGAGGTCAACTACTGCCTCTACGGCAACGACCTGACGGAGGAGCGCAACCCGATCGAGGCCGGGCTCGGCTGGTGCGTCAAGGAGGAGACGGGCTTCATCGGCTCCGAGGCCGTGCCGGCGGGTCCGGGAGGAGGGCCCTGGAGAGCGCCTCGAGCCCTTCGTGATGACCGGTCGAGGCATCCCCCGCCAGGGCAATCCGATCCTGGCGGGAGGCGAGCGGTCGGCGAGGTGACCAGCGGGACCATGTCCCCCTCGCTCGAGGTCGGGATCGGGATGGGCTACGTCCGCGCCGACCTGGCCGAGCCGGGGACCGGAATCGAGATCGACGTGCGGGGGAAGCTCCGCCCGGCCGAGATCCGCGAGCGCCCGCTCTACTCGAAGGACTGAGCGGCTCGATAGGTTTATGCGAGGGTGCTTCGAGGCGGAGCCGAGGAGCAACCCGTTTAGCCATGGCGGACGAGAGCTACCCGAGGATCTTCGCTACCACCCGGAGCACGACTGGGCGCGCATCGAGGGCGACGTCGCGACCTTCGGGGTCACCTGGTACGCGCAGGACGCGCTCGGGGAGGTCGTCTTCTACGAGCCTCCCGAGGTGGGCAAGCAGGTGACCAAGGACGAGGCCTACGCCGAGGTCGAGTCGGTGAAGGCCGTCTCCGACGTCTACGCGCCGCTCTCGGGCGAGGTCACCGAGGTGAATCCAGCGCTCTCGGAGAACCCCGAGAAGATCAACCAGGACCCCTATGGCGAGGGCTGGATGGTCAAGGTGAAGCTCTCGGATCCCTCGGAGGCCGACCAGCTGATGGACGCGGCCGCCTACAGGAAGCTGCTCGCAGAGTCCGACTAGCCTGAACCGCATGAGGCCGGCGACGTGAGCGGCCAGGCGGTTGCTCTCGCATTCTCAGTCTTCCTGGCTTGCGCGGTGGAGGCTGTGGAGGCGCTGACGATCGTCCTCGCCATGGGTACGACCCGTGGCTGGCGCTCGGCGCTCAGCGGAACGGCTGTGGCTCTTGCGGTACTCGTGGCCGTGACCGCCGTCGTGGGCCCCGGGCTGACCTCCCTGCCCATTGACACCCTGAGGCTGGTCGTCGGCGGACTGCTCCTCGTCTTCGGTCTCCAGTGGCTGCGGAAGGCGATTCTGCGCAGCGTCGGCGTGATCGCACTGCACGACGAGGAGGAAGCCTTCCGCGGCGAGGTCGCCGCGGCGCGGGCTGCCGCCGGGCGCCCGGAGGGCATCGACCCCTACTCGTTCACGATCACGTTCAAAGGGGTGCTCCTGGAAGGGCTCGAGGTCGTCTTCATCGCACTGACCTTCGGGGCGAACCAGGACCGGGTCGGGCTCGCTGCGGCGGCGGCCGGAGCGGCGATCGTGGTGGTTACCGCAGCCGGGATCACTGACTCCGCCGGCCCCGTCGGCGCGGGTGCCGGAGAACGCAATGAAGTTCGGGGTCGGCGTGATGCTCACCTCGTTCGGGCTCTTCTGGGGCGCCGAGGGGGCTGGGGCGCACTGGCCCGGCGGCGATGCGGCCCTGCTTGTGGTCATCCCGACCGTGCTTCCTCTTCTCGCTTCTTCTGATCCGGATGTACCGGCCGGCCGCGTCAACCGGAACCGGAACACGCATGAGGCGCATCCGGGGCCGTGGCGGTTGGGATCTGGGAGTTCGTCGCCGGTGACGATTGGGTCACGGCAGCGGGTGTCGCCGTGGCACTCGGCGTAACCGCTCTGATCGGCGATTCGGACGCCTCATGGTTCGTCATGCCGCTCGCGGTCGCGCTGCTGCTCGCGCTCTCGATCCGGCGCGGTGTGCGTCGGCGAGAAGAAGAGGCAGTCATGCGGCCGCTGACTACGATGGTTGAGCCGTGAGCCGGTACACGTCCGCAACCGATCACGACCGCCGCGGAGATGCTCGACGCCATCGGCGTCGGCTCGATCGACGAGCTCTTCGAGGACATCCCCGAGGCGCTGCGGCTCGGGCGGCCGCTCGATCTCCCCGACGGCAAGCCGGAGACCGAGGTCTACGACCGGCTCTCGGCGCTCGCCGCGCGGAACGCCCACGCCGAGGCCGAGACGAGCTTCCTCGGGGCAGGCATGTACGACCACTACGTCCCGGCGATCGTCGACGCGATCACCAGCCGGTCGGAGTTCCTGACCCCGTACACGCCGTACCAGCCCGAGGTCTCGCAGGGCGGGCTGCAGGTGATGTTCGAGTTTCAGACCGCGATGTCGGAGCTCACCGGGCTGCCCGTCTCGAACGCGGCTCTCTATGAGGGGCCATCCTCCGTCGCCTCGGCGGCCTACCTGGCGATCGGCGCGACCGGACGCAGGAAGCTGGTGGCCTCTCGGGGGGTCCATCCGCACAGCCGCGAGTCGCTCGTCACCTACGGCGTCGGCTACGGAACCGACCTGGTCGAGGTCCCGCTCGTGGACGGCGTCACCGACGCCGCCGCCCTGGCCGAGGCGATCGACGACGAGACCGCAGCGGTCTTCCTGCAGCAGCCGAACTTCCTGGGCGCCGTGGAGGACATCGAGGCGCTCGGCGCTGCCGCGAAGGATCACGGGGCGCTGCTGATCGTCGCCTGCGACCCGATCGCGCTCTCCATCCTGCGGCCCCCGGGCGAGTGCGGTGCGGACATCGCGGTGGGCGAGGGGCAGCCGCTCGGCAACCGGCTCGACTACGGCGGGCCCTCGTTCGGCTTCTTCTGCGCGGCCGAGGAGCACATCCGCCGCATGCCCGGCCGGATCGCTGGGGAGACCACCGACGTCGACGGCCGCCGCGGCTTCGTCCTCACCCTGCAGACCCGCGAGCAGCACATCCGCCGCGAGAAGGCGACCCACAACATCTGCACCGCACAGGCGCTCAACGCCCTGGCCGGGATGGTCCATCTCGCCTGGCTCGGGAAGCGGGGGTTCGTCGAGCTCGGCGAGCTGCTCGTCCGCCGCACCGCCTATGCGAGGGAGTGCCTGCGAGCCGTCGATGGCGTCGAGGTGCTGCATGAGGCCCCGGTGGTGAGGGAGTTCGCCGTCACGGTGGATGCGCCCGTGACCGCTGTGCTGGAGCGCTGCGCCGCCCAGGGGATCGGTGCCGGGTATCCGCTCGGCCGGGACTACCCGGAGCACGAGAACGGGCTGCTGATCGCGCTGACTGAGCGCCGCAGCCGTCAGGACATCGACCGCCTCGCGGACGTCCTCGCCGCAGCCGTGGCCGATCTCAGAGGGGCCAAGGTTCCAGAGGGAGTCGCCTCGTGAGCGACCTTCCACGTCCCCCGCGCTCTGTCGACGGCGGCTCATCGATGCAGCGCGATCCGGCTCGGACGATCTACGAGCGCTCCGTGGAGGGACGCCGAGCGGCCACGATGCCAGACACCGGCGTGCCCGAGACGCCGCTCGAGGAGCTGATCCCGAAGAACCTGCTGCGCGAGCGCCCGGCGGAGCTTCCCGAGGTCTCCGAGCCCGAGATCCTCCGCCACTACAACCGGATCTCCCGCCGGAACTTCGATCTCGATACCGGCTTCTACCCGCTCGGTTCCTGCACGATGAAGCACAACCCGCGGCTCAACGAGCGGGTGGCGGCTCTGCCGGGCCACGCTCGTCTCCACCCGGCGCAGCAGCCGAAACGCGCGCAGGGTGCCCTCGAGCTGATGTGGCTGCTGCAGCGGTCGCTGGCCGAGATCTGCGGCCTCCCGCACGTCAGCCTCCAGCCCTCGGCGGGTTCGCACGGCGAGCTCGCGGGGCTGCTGCTCACCCGCGCCTACCACGACGATCGCGGCGAGGAGCGAACCAAGGTGCTCACCCCGGACACGGCGCATGGCACCAACCCCGCCACCGTGACGATGGCCGGCTACGAGGTGGTGAAGCTGGCCTCGAACGAGCGCGGCGGAATCGACCTGGACGACCTGCGCTCCAAGGCGGACGACGACACGGCCTGCCTGATGCTCACGAACCCCAACACGCTCGGGCTATTCGACGAGAACATCGCCGAGATCGCGGAGATCGTCCACTCCGCAGGAGGGACGCTCTACTACGACGGCGCCAACCTGAACGCGATCATGGGCCACACGCGGCCGGGCGACATGGGCTTCGACATCGTCCACGTCAACCTCCACAAGTCCTTCTCGCAGCCACACGGCGGCGGTGGCCCCGGTGCCGGGCCGATCGCCTGCTCGGAGCGGATCGAGCCGTATTTGCCGAAGCCCCAGGTGGTCCGGCGAGAGGCGCAGAACGGGGGAGAGCCGAGCTTCGACCTCGACCACGACCGGCCGAAGTCGATCGGGCGGCTGCGCGGCTTCCAGGGGAACTTCGGCGTCTTCGTGCGCTCCTACGCCTACATCCTCAGCCTCGGCGGCGACGGTCTCCAGGAGGCCTCGGAGACCGCCGTGCTGAACGCCAACTATCTGCTCGCCCGCATGAGCCAGGGCGCGGCCGGCAGGTACACGCCGGTCGCCTTCGACCGGCGCTGCATGCATGAGTTCGTCCTCTCGGGCGCGCCGGCGAAGCGGGAGCTCGGGGTCAAGACCACCGACATCGCCAAGCGGTTGCTCGACTACGGCATGCACCCGCCGACGGTCTACTTCCCGCTGCTGGTCGACGAGGCGCTGATGGTCGAGCCCACCGAGACGGAGACCCGGGAGACGCTCGACGCGTTCGCCGAGGCGATCGACGCGATTCTTGAGGAGGCGGCGGAGGATCCGGGGATCGCGCAGGGCGCGCCCTACACGACCCCGGTCCGCCGGCTCGACGAGGTGGCGGCCAACCGGAATCCGGTCGTCCGCCAGCCTCTGTAGAGCCTCGAGCTAGCCCCGGACCACCTTCACCCCGGGAACCTTGAGCGCCGTGATCTCGGCGTGGTTGACATCCGCGGAGGCGCTCGACGAGCAGAGCAGCTGGGCCGTGGTCGCGGCTTTTGCGCGGCCCGAGACCTCCATCGCCACGCTGCTCTGGGCCGTGACCGTGCCCGTTCCCGTGAACGTGTCGGCCTGGTCCTGGCCGACGCCGCTCATCCGCAGGACGCAGCTGATGTTGGCGCCGGTCGCGTTCTGCCGAACGTCGAACGTGCTCCTCACGTCGTAGCTCCCCTGGGACAGCTCGAGCGTGCCCAGCGTCGCCAGCGAGGTGGTCAGGTTATTCGGACCGGCGATGGTCAACTGCGTCACGTTCGTCTTCTTGGCGATCGTCTTGTTGACCTTCTTGGCCGTAACGCCCTTCCCGGCCCCGATCACAGGGGTGACCAGCAGGACGGCGGCCAGCACCGCCGCCAGCGATGTTGGCACCACCCAGCGCCAGGTCCTATCCCTCAATACGCCCATTGAGTTCCTCCTTGTCAGACCCCTGCCCGGATCGGCTGGGGAGGTCGGACCCTTTCAGAAGCAGCGGAGGTCAGAGACGAGTGCGGCGCGGACTCCGCGGATGTTCAGGCGTCTTCGAGGCGCTCGAGCGCGGGGAGCTTCTGCTTCAGCTTGAGGACCGGCTCGAAGAGGTCGCCCTCCTTCTCGATCCGCTTGATCGCATCGGGGATCTCGAAGCGGATCTTCTCGGCGTCGCCGCCCTTGGCGGTGCGCTCCACCTCGCGCCAGTGGAGCGGGATCGAGGCGGTGGGGTGCTCCCGCGCCCGCAGCGAATAGACGGCGATCGTCGTCTTCTTCTGGTGGTTCTGGCTCCAGTCGACGAAGATCTTCCCGCGGCGGTCCACCTTGGCCATCTTCGAGACGACGTCCTTCGGGGTCTCCTTTTCGAGCAGCTGCGCGACGGCCTTCGCGAAGGGGCCGGTCTGCTCGTAGGTGACCTTGGTGTTGAGCGGGAAATAGACCTGCATGCCCTTCCCGCCCGATACCTTCGGGAACCCCTCGAGCCCGAACGCCCCGAAGAGCTTTCGGACCCGCAGCGCAACCTGGCAGCACTCGACCAGTCCCGCCGGCGCTCCCGGATCGAGGTCGAAGACGAGGACGGTTGGCTGCTCCATCCGCGCCGCCTTCGACAGCGAGGGATGGAGCTCGAGGGCGGCGAGCTGTGCCATCCAGGCAGCGTCGCCCGGTTCTCGCACAGGCAGAAGTCGATCTCGCCCGCCCGCCTATCGACGTAGATCGGCGTCGTCTTCACCCATTCGGGGCGGTGCTTGGGGCAGTTCTTCTCGAAGAAGGAGGTCTGGGGGTTCCCGACGCCCTCGGGGAAACGGCGGAGGGTGAGCGGGCGCCCCTTCAGGTGCGGGAGCATCACGTCCGCGACGCGCGCGTAGTAGTCGATCACCTGCGCCTTGGTGGTCTTCGTCTTCGGGTAGAGGACCTTGTCGAGGTTGGTCAGCTTCAGCCGGCGGTTGCCGACCGTGACCTCCTGGTCCCGCTTCTTTGCCTTAGCGGGCAACCTCGGCCGCTGGATCTAAGCCTTGGCCTTCTTGCGAGAGGTGCTGCTCTTGCGGCGCCCGTTACTGGAAGAGCTCTTCGATTTGGTTGAGCTCTTCGACCGGGGCGACGACTTGGCCTTGGCCTTCGACGCCTTGCCGTCCGTGTCCGCTTCCTCTCCCTTGACGGCCGCGAGGCTCTCCTCGAGGGCGGCCATCAGGTCCGGGGCCTTGGTGGGCTTCGGCTCCTCGGTCGGGGCGGAGACGACCTCCTTGCCCTCGGCCTTGCGCTCGAGCAGGTCGAGCAGCTCCTCGCGGTACTCGTCGCGGTACTTGTCAGGGTCGAAGTCGCTGGTCAGGGACTCGATCAGCTGCGTGGCCATTTCGAGCTCGCGCTTCTCGGGCTTCTTCGGCTTGGCCTCCTCGAAGACCTCGCCGTCGAGGTCCTGGGGCGATGAGACCTCGTCGTGAAAGCGCATCGTCGTCAGGGTGAGGACGTCTCCCATCGGGCGGATCGCCGCGAGGTGCTCCTTGTTGCGGAGGACGAAGCGGGCGACCGCGACCTTCCGTGCATCCTTCATCGCCTGGACGAGGAGGGCGTAGGCGCGCTCGGCACCCTTGTCCGGACCGAGGTAGTACGGCTGCTCGAAATAGATGGGATCGATCTCGTCGAGGTCGACGAAGTCCTGGATCTCGATCGCGCGGCTCCGCTGCGGCTCGAGCTCCGAGAGCTCATCGCGACTGAGGACCACGTACTGATCCGGCGCGTACTCGTAGCCCTTGACGATCTTCTCGTAGGGGACCTCCTTGCCGTCTGACTCCGCGACGCGCTTGTGCTTCACCCGCGAGCCATCGCCCTCGCGGAGTTCGCGGAAGCGCACCGTCTGCTTTGAGACGGCGCTGTACAGCCTCACCGGCACGTTCAGCAGCCCGAAACTGATCGAACCGCTCCATATCGCCCTAGCCACTCGTGATCACCTCGATCCTGGATCCTTCGACACCACTCAGGTTACCCCTGGGGGGTTCCCCGAACCGGGCGCAAGCTTGCGTCCATGCACACAGAGACCGGCGCGGGAGCCGAAATTCATCGCTCCTACTGCTCTCTGACGACCTCGCGAGGGTCCTTGTCCTCGACCATGCCCTTGAACGCCGGCTGGCGAAGGGTCCCCTCGTCGGTCCATTCGGTCCAGGAGACCTCGCAGACCAACTCCGGCTCGCACCAGACGGCGTGGCGGGCCTTCGGTCCGCTCGGGGCGCCGACGTCGAACGGGCTGTCGGGGCGCTCGCGAGCACCGAGCTCGCGGGTGAGTCGACCGATGAGCTCCTCCGTCAGGCCGGAGCCGGCGCCGCCGGCGAAGTGCAGCGTCTGGGCCTCGCCCTTGCGAAGCTCGCGAGGCACGGCGGTCGTAGTAGCCGACCAGCAGCGAGCCGACGCGATTCGTCCGCCGGCCCTCCCCGGGGATGAAGCCGCCGATCACGAACTCCTGGCGGCGCCAGACTCGCTCCTTGATCCACTCTCCGCTGCGCTGCCCGGGCCGATAGGGGCTGTCGGAGCGCTTGGCGACGATGCCCTCCAGTCCCTGCCGTCGGGCGGCCTCGAGCAGGCCGGCGCCGCCGCCCCGCCGGTAGCGGGGCGTCCGCCAGCGCGGGCCCTCGAGTCCGAGCTCCTCGAGCAGTTCGCGGCGCTGGAGGTAGGTGAGATCCCGGACGCGGTGGCCGTCGAGGTGCAGGAGGTCGAAGATCACGTAGTCGACCGGCGTCTGGGCAGCGCGCGCGCTGATTGCGGCCGGGGACGTGAGGCCCATGCGGCTCTGGATCAGCTGGAACCGCGGTTTGCCGTCGGGATCGAGCGCGACCACCTCGCCATCGAGGATCGCCGCACGGTCGGCGAGCCGCTTCCCCGAGCGCGGCGAGCTCGGGATAGCGCGCCGTGACGTCCTCGAGGCGCCGGCTGAGCATGGACCAGCGGCCGTGGTCCGCGTATCCCAGGGCGCGGATCCCGTCCCACTTGATCTCGTAGGCCCAGTCATCCGGGTCCGACTCGGGGATGCGCCCGGGCTTGGCCAGCATCGGCTCCAGCCGGCTCGGCATCTCCTCGCGCGGGGCCTGCTCGAGGATGGATTCCCGCTTCGTCTCGGGCACAGCATCCGATTATGCGGGTGCTTTGCGCCGCGGCCGGATAATCGACCGTGTGCTCTTCGAACTCGAGGACGTCACCTACTCGCGCGGCGGCGAGGTGGTGCTCAGGGACGTCAGCGTCCGTCTCCCGGTCGGCGCGAGCTGCGTTGCCGGTCCCTCGGGCAGCGGCAAGTCGACCCTGCTGCGGCTGCTCAATCGGCTCGCCGACCCCGACTCCGGGCGCGTGCTCTACGAGGGCCGCGACGTGCGGGAGTACGACCCGCTTGCTCTGCGCCGCGAGGTCAGCCTGGTGCCGCAGCTCCCGGCGCTGATCGAAGGCACCGTCCACGACAACGTCGCCTACGGCCCCCGACTCGCCGGGCGCAGCTTCAACGCCCGCAGCTGCCTCGAGCTCGCCGGGCTCGACCCGGCTTACGAGGACCGCGACGCCTCGAAGCTCTCGGTGGGTGAGCAGCAGCGCGTGATGCTGGCGCGTGCGCTCGCGCTCGAGCCGCGCGTCCTGCTGCTCGACGAGCCGACCTCGGCGCTCGACGAAGCTGCCCGCGATGCGGTTGAGGGAACCCTGCGCCAGCTGCGCGCCCGGACCGCGATCTCGCTCGTCCTGGTCACCCACGACATCGCGCAGGCCACGCGGCTGGCCGAGCATGTGGTGCGGATCGAGTCGGGCAAGGTGATCGCCCAGGGGCCTGCAGCCGAGCTGCTCCTCGACATGGAGCCCGCGATCGCGCCTGCGGAGGACGCCACCTGATGGTTCCCGTGGCCGCCTCCTCGATCAACGTCAGCCTCGGCGAGGTGGCGGCGGCTCTGGCCCTGGTCGCGATCGCGGCGATCGCATCGCGGGCCTGGCACGCGGGACTCGAGGAGGACATCGGCATCGCGGTGGTCCGCTCGTTCCTCCAGCTCACCGCGATCGGCTACGTGATCACCGTGATCTTCGACGAGGACTCGGCGGTGCTGGTGATCGCCCTGATCGCGGTGATGGTCGTCTTCGGCGCCTTCACGGCCCGGAGTCGCGCGCAGCTGGTGCCGGGCGCGTTCTGGCCGCTGCTGGTCTCCCTCGGGGTGGCCGCCGCCGCGACGCTCGGCCTGGTGCTGGGCCTCGGCATCTTCGAGGCGACGCCGCGGTACCTCGTTCCCGTCGGAGGGATGGTGGTGGGCAACTCGATGACCGCCGCTGCGGTCGCCCTCAACCGGCTCGGCGAGGACGTCCACGATCAGGGTCGGCGGATCGAGGCGACCCTGGCCCTCGGCGCGACCTCCACAGAGGCGGTCGCGCCGCTCGTCCGCCGCAGCCTGCGCTCGGGGATGATCACGCTCGTCGACTCGACGAAGACCACCGGCCTGATCTTCTTCCCGGGGACGATGGTGGGGATGCTGCTGGCGGGGGCGGACCCGACCGACGCCGTCCGCCTCCAGCTGATCCTGCTCTACGTGCTGCTCGGCGCGGTCTCGATCGCGGCTCTGATGGCGACCACGCTCGCGCGCCGCAACTTCTTCACCCCGGCGCATCAGCTGCGGGAGCCGCCCCCTCCGTAAACTGAGCTGGTCTTGGCCGACGACCGTCGCCGCAAGCGCTACACGATGATCGCGACGATCCTCGGCTCGACGATCGTCTTTCTCGACGCCACGGTCGTCAACGTCGCCCTGCCGGCGATCTCCGACGACCTCAACGCCGGGCTCGCGGACCAGCAGTGGGTCGTCGAGGCCTACCCCCTGGCCACCGTCGCGCTGCTCCTCGTCGGCGGCGCACTGGGCGACCAGTTCGGGCGCCGTCGGATCTTCACGATCGGGCTGATCGGCTTCGGGATCACCTCCATCCTCTGCGCCCTCGCTCCGTCCACCACGATGCTGATCGCCGCCCGCGGGCTGCAGGGCCTGACCGGCGCGCTGCTGGTGCCGGGCTCGCTGGCGATCATCGCGGCGACCTTCGAGGGAGCCGAGCGCGGCAAGGCTGTGGGCACCTGGACGGCCTGGACCGGGATCGCGACGGTGGTCGGGCCGGCGGGGGGAGGAGCGCTCGTCGAGGCGATCTCTTGGCGCGCGATCTTCTGGGTGAACGTCCCCCTGGTGATCTTCACGGTGCTGCTGACTCGCTCCCAGGTGCAGGAGAGCCTCGACCCGGAGGCGGATCGCGCGATCGACTGGCTCGGGATCCTGCTGTCCGCGGCCGGCCTGGGAGGGGTCGTCTTCGGGTTCATCGAGCAGCCGACACACGGATGGAGCGACCCGATCGTGTCGATCCCGCTCTTCGGGGGTGCCCTGCTCTTCGCGCTCTTCCTCGTCTGGGAGTCGCGCTACCGGCACTCGATGCTCGACCTCGGCCTCTTCCGAGTTCGAAACTTCGCCGTGACGAACCTCGAGACGCTGATCGTCTACTCGGGTCTGATCGGAGCCTTCTTCTTCGTCACCCTCTTCCTTCAGCAGACCGTCGGCTACTCGCCTCTGGCGGCCGGCTTCGCGACCACCCCGATCTCGCTGATCCTCTTCGCCCTCTCGCCCGTGTTCGGCAGGATCGCGACTAGTACGGGCCCTCGGGTACCGATGTGCGTGGGACCGATCGTGGGAGGAATCGGGCTGTTACTGATCACTCGCATCGATGCGAACGCGAACTACCTGACCGATGTGCTCCCCGGAGTGATCGTGTTCGGTCTCGGCCTCTCGGCGACGGTCGCGCCGCTGACCGCGACAGCGCTCAACTCGGTGGCGGAGAACCGCGTCGGTGTCGCCTCGGGAATCAACAACGCGGTCTCGCGGGTGGCAGGTGTGCTCGCGATCGCGATCTTCGGTGCCCTGATCGCTGGGAAGTTCGGGTCGACCGTGGACGGCAAGGTCGCGGGCTCCAACCTGTCCCCGCAGGCCGATCGCGAGATCAGCAAGGCGAAGGACAACCCTCTCCAGCGGCCAGACACCGATCGGCTGCCGCCCGCTGAGGCCGCCGAGGTCGATAGCGCCACCGTGGCGGGCGCCGAGGACGGCTTCCACCTGGCGATGATGACGGCGGGCGCGCTGATGATCGTCGGCGGCGTGGTCGCCGGAATCGGGCTGCGGAACCCGCCACGCGAGACGGCCTACGACCCGCCGCGCGCCGCCGCAGCCGGGGAGTGCGCCCGTAGCCCCGATCACCTCGACGAGACGCCGGACGAAGAGCGCGAGCGGCTCGCGGAGCCGGCGTAGGCTGACGGCGTTGCCGAACCTTCCCCCCGAGGCCCGCGTGCTGGTCGAATCGAACCGCCTGGGCGGACTTGGGCCGTGGGCCGGCCAGCCCGTGTGACGGGCACCACCGTGCGCTTCCTATAGTCCGCGCCCGTGCGCATCTTCAGCGGCATCCAGCCAACCGGGCGAAAGCACCTCGGGAACTACATCGGGGCGATCCGGCAGTACGTCGAGGGCCAGGACAGGGGGGACCCGGCGATCTACTGCATCGTCGACCTGCACGCGATCACCGTGCCGTGGGATCCGGAGGCGCTGCGCGAGAGCGTCTACGACACGACCGCGATCCTGATCGCGGCCGGACTCGACCCCGAGCGCTGCATCCTCTTCCGCCAGTCCGACGTCCGCGAACACACCGAGCTCACCTGGTACCTGTCCGCGCTGACGGCCCACGGGGACCTCAACCGCATGACCCAGTTCAAGGAGAAGTCGGCGAAGCAGCGGGAGCTGGTCTCGGCCGGGCTCTTCTTCTACCCGGTGCTGCAGGCCGCCGACGTGCTCGCCTACAAGACGGACGAGGTCCCCGTCGGCGAGGACCAGCGCCAGCACATCGAGCTGACGCGGGAGATCGCCCGTCGCTTCAACGAGCGCTTCGGCGAGATCCTGGTGGAGCCGCAACTGCGGGTCCCGGAGGTCGGCGCGCGCATCATGGACCTCCAGGAGCCGACGAACAAGATGTCGACCACGGGCGGCACGGAGACCGGGACAGTTCTCGTCCTGGACGACCCGAAGACGGTCACCAAGAAGATCAAGAGCGCGGTCACCGACTCGGGCTCAGAGGTGAAGCGCGGCGAGGGCAAGGAGGGGATCGCCAACCTGATCGAGATCCTCGCCGTCGCGCGGGGCACGACCGAGGATGAGGTCGAGCGCGAGTTCGAGGGCTCCGGCTACGGCGACTTCAAGGGGGCCGTGGCAGAGGCGGTTGTCGATCTCCTGGCCCCGGTCCGCGAGCGCTACGAGGAGCTGCGCCCGGACGAGGCCGCGCTCGAGGCGACACTCACGGCCGGCGCAGAGAAGGCGCGCGCGATCGCCTCCGGGACACTCGCCGAGGTGCGATCGGCGATCGGCATCGGGCCGAGCTGATCCACCAAGACTGGACGACGAAGCGCAAGTAGCCCGCTCCCGCTAGCCGACCTGCCCTCTAAGGTGAGGCGCCGATGACCTCGGTCGCCGAGCTCGACCTCGACCTGGACGTCTTCCAGGGTCCGTTCGACCTGCTGCTCGCGGTGCTCCTGCGCGAGGAGATCTCGCTCGCGGAGGTGCCCCTCGGGGAGATCGTCGTCTCCTACGTCGATCACCTCGGGGAGACCGGGGATCTCGACCTCGACACCGTCACCGAGTTCCTCGTCCTGATCGCAGCGCTCTGCGAGCTCAAGTCGCGGCTGCTGCTGCCCAGCGAGGACGGGCCCGCCGAGCTGGGGCCCGAGGAGGCGGCGGACGAGCTGCTCGCCCGCATGCTCGAATACCGCCGCTACAGCGAGGCCGCGAGGCTGCTCAGCGAGCTCTTCGAGAGCGAGAGCGCTGTCATGTATCGCTCGGCGGCGCCGCCCCCGGAGCTGCGCCGGGCGGCGCTCGATGCGGCCAAGCAGGCGTACGAACCCGATCGTCTCGGGGTCGCGCTGGGCGATCTTCTCGCGCTGCCCCCCGAGCCGGACACGCAGCACATCCGCACCACCGTCTCGCTGCAGCGCCGTCTCGGCGTGGTCCGCGACCTGCTCCGGTCCCGCAGGACGCTCGACTTCGACGATGCCTTCGGCCGAGAGGACCGCTTCACCCAGGCCGTCACTCTCTTCGCACTGCTCGAGCTCTACCGCCGTGGCGAGGCGACCTGGACCCAGAAGGAGACCTTCGGCCGGATCGAGGTGGAAGCGCTGTGAGCGCGGACGGGCTCGGCAAGCCAATCGAGGCGCTGCTCTTCCTCTCGCCCGAGCCGGTCTCGGCCGCTGAGCTCGCCGAGGCGATCGAGGTCGACGAGGAGGCCGTCGCCCAGGCGATCGACGAGCTCGAGGGACGGTTGGAGGCCGATGGAAGGGGCATTCGGCTCCGCCGCGTTGCCGGCGGCGTCACGCTGGCCGCCGTCCCCGAGGCCGAGGCGTCCGCCCGTCGCCTGCTCGCGAAGCCGCGGACGCCGCCGCTGACCCAGGCCCAGGCCGAGGTCCTGGCGATCGTCGCCTACCTGCAGCCGGTCACGCGGCCCGAGATCGCCCGGATCCGCGGCGTCTCCTCGGATTCGGCGGTATCCAGCCTCACCGAGCGCGGGATGATCGAGGAGCGGGGCAGGAGCCGTTTCGGGGCCGTCACCTACGGCACGACACCGCTCTTCGAAAAGCTCTTCGGCCTCTCCGGGCTAGATGCCCTGCCCGACCCGGCCCAGTTCGATCCGACGCCCGAGGACGAGCGCGAGCTGCGCGAGCGCCTGCTCAAGGCGGGTGAGCAGCGGGCCGAGTGAAGGTCAGTGTCGCCGCGGCCCTCGCGCTGGCCGTGCTCGCGGCGGGTGCCGCCGGTGGCGGGGCAGCGGCCGATCCGCCGGCATCCACTGCGACGCAGCAGGAGGTCCTGGGCCGGTCGGTCCAGAAGAGGGCGATCACCGCGGTGCAGGTCGGCGATCCGGCTGGGACGCGCGTCGCCCTCGTCGTCGGGGTGATCCACGGGGATGAGCGCGCCGGGCTGCGGATCGTGCGCGCGATCAAGCGGGAGGCATCGCGGAATCAGGGTGGGCTGGCAGGCACGCAACTCTGGGCAATCGCGACGGTTAACCCGGATGGGCTCAGGGCGCACACCCGCAAGAACGCGCACGGGGTGGACCTGAACCGGAACTTCCCGTACCGATGGCAGGGCAACGTCCCACACTCGAGCGGTTACTACCCTGGACCGAGGCCGGCTTCCGAGCCGGAGACCCGGGCTGTGATGGCGTTCATCCGGCGTCTCCAACCGGATCTCTCGATCTGGTACCACCAGCCCTGGGGCGCCGTCCTCGCCTGCCACGGCAACCCGCGCATCGCGGTGCGAGTACGCGAGACTGGTCGGCATGGCCACGAGCTGCAGGGGGGCAGGACTTCGCGGCACCGCGATCAGCTGGGAGACCCACACCGTCCCCGGGAGCAGCGCATTCGTGGTCGAGATGCCGCCGGGGGAGATCAGCGGGAGGTCGGCCCTGAAGCAGGCCCGAGGCGCCGTGACGGTCGCGGAGGGCCGCTGAGGTGACCCGGCTGATTGCCGCACTCGCGACCGTCGCGGTGGCGGTGTCGCTGGGCGCCGTAGCCGGCGCGGGCGCCTCGTCGCCCCCGCCCGCATCGCCGGCGGCCGCATCCAAGCCTCCGATCAACAAGGAGCTGATCCCGTATCCGAAGAAGCGAAAGCGGGAGATGGCGGCGTATTCCAAGAGGCACTACGGCCAGAACAAGTGGCGCCTGGTCAATCCGAAGGTGATCGTCATCCACTACGCCGTGGCCGGCAGCATCAGCGCGATCTTCAACACCTTCCGGACCGACCAGCCCGATGTCGAGTTCCACGAGCTGCCCAACGTCTGCTCCCACTACGCGGTCTCGGCCTCGGGGGCCGTCTACAAGTTCGTGCCGCCGACGATCCGTTGCCGACACACGGTCGGGCTCAACTGGAAGGCGATCGGCGTCGAGCACGTCGGCTTCTCCGACCAGGACATCCTCGGCCGGCCCGCCCAGCTCAACGGCTCTCTCCAGTTCGTCCAGTGGCTGCGCTGCCGGTTCGGCATCCCGGTCAACAACGTGATCGGGCACAACGAGAGCCTCTCCTCGCCCTTCTACAAGGAGCTCGACCCGCGCTTCAAGGGCCAGACGCACGGCGACTGGAACCACGCCGACATGCAGATCTACCGCTCGGATCTGACCAAGCTCGGCGCCTGCTGAGCCGCTCGCGAATTTCCTCCCGGCCAAGACCGGCGGGCCGTCCCACCGCCCGCTCGGCTTCAATCGGGGGGTGCGCCTCGCCAAGTACCTCGCTCACGCGGGAGTCGCCTCCCGGCGCTCCGCCGAGGAGCTGATCGCCGCCGGCAGGGTTCGCGTCGGAGGCGAGCTGGTCAATGACCCCGCGAGGGACGTCGACGAGTCATCCGACGTCGCGGTCGATGGGAAGCCGATCTCGCCCGAACCGCGCGAGGTGTGGGCGGTGAACAAGCCCAAGGGGGTGGTCTCCACGGCCCGAGAGCCGGGCAGAAGGCGCGCCGTCACCGAGCTGGTGGACTCCCCCCGGCGGCTCTACCCGGTCGGGCGGCTCGACGCCGACTCGACCGGCCTGATCCTGCTGACCAATGACGGCGAGCTGGCCAACCGGCTCACGCACCCGCGCTATGGCGTGCCGAAGACCTATCTCCTCGAGCTCGCTCGCCCGCCCTCGGAGCCCGATCTCGACCGGCTGCGGCAGGGGGTCCGGCTCGAGGACGGCCCGGCGGCTCCGGCCGAGGTGGAGCGACTCGGCGAGCGCCAGATCGAGATCACGATCCGGGAGGGCCGCAAGCGTCAGGTGCGGCGGATGGCCGAGGCGATCGGCAACGAGGCGGAGGCGCTCACCCGGATCCGGATCGGCCCGCTCGACCTCGGCGATCTCCGCCGCGGGGAGGCTCGGCGGCTCGATCGCAGGGAGATCGCGGCACTCTGGAAAGATTCCGCGCCATGAGTGAGGAGCTGAGACTGTGGGCCGTCCGGGGCGCGACGAAGGCCGAGAGGAACGATCCGGAGGCGATCGTCGAGGCGACCGAGGAGCTGATGCGCGAGCTGATCTCCCGCAACGACCTCACATCAGAGCGGATAGTGAGCTGCATCTTCACCTCGACCCACGATCTCAACGCACAGTTCCCTGCCGTCGCGGCGCGCAACCTGGGGCTCGACCGGGTTCCGCTGCTGTGCGCGCAGGAGGTCGACGTCCCCGGCGCGATGCCTTCGGTGATCCGCACCCTGGTCCACTACTACGGCCCCGATGATCACACCCCGGCCCATGCGTATCTCGGTGAGGCCCAGGAGCTGCGCTCGGATCTGAAGGCGGCGCAGTAGTGGAGGGCGGGCCGGTCCGGGTCCGCGAGGCGACACCGGACGACACCGATGCGATCGTCGCCGTCACGGTGGCGGGCTGGCGCACCGCCTACCGCGACATCGTCGCTCAGGAGCGACTCGCCGACCTGCCGGTCGCACGCTGGCGCCACGAAGTGCACGTCGGGCTGCGCCGCCCGGTCGAGGACGCGTTCAGCTACGTGGCCGAGGTCGACGGCGAGTTCGCCGGGTACTGCTTCGTCGCCGCTCCCTCCAGGGAGGCGGAGCTGGGGCCGAACGTCGCCGAGCTCGTCGCCATCTACGTGGCGCCCGACCGCTGGCGGCAGGGTGCCGGAGCTGCCCTGATGCGCGCTGCGATCGATCGCCTCTCGAAGCTTCCCTACGACGAGGTCTTCCTCTGGACGTTCAAGGAGAACGCGCCCGCGATCGCCTTCTACGAGCGCCACGGGTGGAGGGCCGACGGGAACAAGAAGATGCACCCTCGCTCGCAGGCGGTGGCGGTCAGGTTCCGGCACCCGACGCCCTGAGCGGCTCCGCAACAATGCCCTGCACATGACCGTCACCTTCGCCGAGAAGCTCGAGCGGATCCCGCACTACGAGCCCGGGACCTCGCTCGACGACGCCAAGGCGCGCGCCGAGACCGCGGATGCGATCAAGCTCGCCTCGAACGAGTCGCCGTTCCCGCCGCACCCCGCGGTGATCGAGGCGATCACCCGGGCTGCCGCCGGCGCCAACCGCTACCCGGATCCGGACGCCCGTGCGCTCCGGCGCGCGATCGCCGATCATCACGAGACCGATCCGGCTCGGATCGCCGTGTCCAACGGCTCCTGCGAGCTCCTGCTCGCCGCCGCGCTCGCGCTCTGCGAGGAGGGCGACGAGATCCAGTTCGCCTGGCCCTCCTTCTCGATCTACCCGTACCTGGCGCCGCTCTGCGGAGCGAGGGAGATCCGGGTCCCGCTTGGCGAGGGCGACGTCCACGACCTCGACGCGATGCTCGAGGAGGTCACGGCCGCGACCCAGCTACTGATCGTCTGCAACCCCAACAACCCCACCGGGACGCATATCCCGGCGGACCGGATCGGCGCCTTCGTGGAGGGGGTTCCCGACCGCACGACGATCATCCTCGACGAGGCCTACATCGAGTATCAGACGAACGACGACCCCGACACCACAATCGACCTGCTCGCCAGACACCCGAACGTCGTGCTCCTGCGCACCTTCAGCAAGTGCCACGGGCTCGCCGGGCTGCGGGTCGGCTATGCGCTCTGCTCGCCGCAGTTCCGCGCGGCCGTCGACGCGGTGCGCCAGCCGTTCAGCGTGAACGCGCTGGCGCAGGCCGCGGCGACCGAGGCGATCCGGCATCAGGACGACGTCGCCGACCGCGTTGAGAAGAACGTGATCGAGCGGGTCCTCGTCGAGGAGCAGCTCCGCGAGATGGGATTCGAGACGGCGGAGTCGCAGGCCAACTTCTCCTGGATCGACCTGGGCGAGCTCGACGAGGACGAGGTGGTGGAGTCACTTGCCAAGGCGGGCGTCGCCGTTCGGCCGGGCACGCCGCTCGGCGGCCCAGGCCATCTGCGAGTCACCTACGGGACCCGCGCCGAGAACGAGCGCTTCCTCGAGGCGTTGCGGCCGATCGCGGGCTGAATCTCTCGCCGGGCCACGTGCGGTCTGCTTCAATGTGGCCCGCATGAAGCACGGCACGCACACCGCTTCTCCCTCGAGCCGCTTCGCGGCTCCCCCGCGTGCCTATTTCTACTTCTGGCGATTTACCTAGGCGTCCGGCCCGCGGCTGCCCCAAGCCGCTGACGCAGAAGCTTCACCCGCCGGGCGCCGCCTCCCACGGTTGATCCGTCCGCAAGGACCACCGCCAGACCAGTAGAAAGAAGGGACAGCAGGATGAATTTCGAGATGAAGGAGATACCCAGACAGCCGGCGGACCGCGTCCGGGACCAGCGCATCGAGCGCGTGGTCGAGCTGGTCGCCCCCGCGGAGATCCTGGAGGACGTGCCACTGGGGAGGGAGCGGGAGGACGCGGTGCTCGCCCACCGCGCCGAGGTGAAGTCGATCCTCGACCGCGACGACGATCGCGTGCTGGTGGTCGTCGGCCCCTGCAGTGTCCACGACCCCGAGGCCGCGGCCGACTACGCGCAGCGACTGGCCGAGCAGGCCCGCGACCTGCAGCGATGACCTCTGCGTCGCGATGCGGGTCTACTTCGAGAAGCCCCGCACGACCACCGGCTGGAAGGGTCTGATCAACGATCCGCACCTGGACGGATCGCGGGACGTCAACGTCGGGCTCCACACCGCCCGCGGCCTGCTCATCGAGGTCACCGACCTCGGGCTGCCGATCGGCTGCGAATTCCTCGACCCGATCACCCCGCAGTACATCTCCGACGTCGTCGCCTGGGGAGCGATCGGCGCGCGTACCACCGAGAGCCAGATCCACCGCCAGCTCGCCTCCGGCCTCTCGATGCCGGTCGGCTTCAAGAACGGCACGGCGGGGAGCGTCAAGCTCGCCGTCGACGCCGTCCGGGCGGCTGCCGCGCCACACGCCTTCGCGGGAGTCGACGTCAGCGGCAAGCCGGCGATTCTCTACACCGAGGGAAACGAGGACTGCCACGTGATCCTCCGGGGAGGCCGCGGCGCGCCCAACTACGACGCCGACTCCGTGGATCGGACGCTGGAGCAGCTGCGCGCAGCCGGCCTCGCCGAGCGGCTCGTGATCGACGCCTCCCACGACAACAGCGGCAAGGACCACGAGCGCCAGCCCGAGGTCGTCAGGGAGATCGCCGATCAGATCGCCGCCGGCAACCGGCGCCATCGTCGGGGTGATGATGGAGTCGTTCCTGGTCGCGGGGCGCCAGGACCTCGAGTCCGGCGAGCCGCTGGTCTACGGCCAGTCGATCACCGACGCCTGCATGGACTGGGACCACACCGTGCTGACCCTCGACCGGCTCGCCTCGGCGGTGCGGAAGCGGCGCGAGGCCGGCTGACCTGACTCGATGCGGATAGCCGTCCTCGGGGTCGGCCTGATCGGAGGCTCGATCGGGCTGGCCGCGCGCCGCAGGCTGGAGGCCGAGGTTGCGGGCTTCGATCCCGATCGTGAGCTGCTCGCTCGCGCCGAGGAGCTCGGGGCGATCGATTCCGTGCACCAGAGCGCTGCGGCCGCGGTGGAGGGGGCGGAGCTCGTCTTCTGCGCCGCGCCGGTCACCGCGCTGCCGGGGTTGGCCGCGGAGGCGCTCGACGCGGCGGGCGAGGATTGCGCCGTGACGGATGTCGGCTCTGTGAAGCGGGAGGTGATCGCGGCGCTCGGATCGGAGAGCCGGTTCATCGGCGGGCACCCGCTCGCGGGCGCGGAGACCGCCGGAGTGGAGAATGCGCGCGACGATCTCTTCGAGGGCGCCCGGTGGTACCTCACCCCGACTCCGAGCAGCGGCGGCATGCTCTACGACCGCGTGCAGCGGGCGATCTCAGAGATTGGCGCGAGGCCGCAGGCGATCGAGGCTGAGACCCACGATCGCCTGATGGCGACGGTCAGCCACCTTCCGCACGTGCTCGCCAACGTGCTCGTCACCCAGGCCGCGACGGCGCTCAGCGAGGAAGCCGAGCACCTGCCCGAGGTCGGGCCGAGCTTCCGCGACGCCACCCGGGTCGCCGGTGCGAACCCGGCGATCTGGCCGGACATCTTCGCGGGAAACCGTGAGGCGGTCGCGTCGGAGATCGACGGAGTCATTGCCCGTCTCGGCGAGACGGCCGAGTTGCTCCGCGCCGGAGATCGCGACGCCGTCGGCGCCTGGCATGAGCAGGCCGGTCGGCGTCGCCGCGAGCTGATCGACACCGAGATCGCGGGCGGTCCGCTTCACGAGCTGCGCGTCCTGGTGCCCAACCGGCCCGGGATCGTCGCCGAGGTCGCGCTCGAGCTCGGGCGAGCGGGCGTCAACATCGAGGACATGGCCCTATATCCCGCCCCCGACATGACCTCCGGCGCGATCTCGCTCTATGTCGCCGGCGACGAGCAGGCGGAACGGGCCGAGAAGCTGGTCCGCGGGCTCGGGCACGACGTCTCCCGGGTGCAATGAGGTTCGAGCCGGCAGGACCCCTCCATGGGGACCTCCATCCGCCGCCGGACAAGTCGGTCTCACACCGGGCCGCGCTGATCGGCGCGATGGCCGAGGGACCGACCCGGATCAGCGGCTACCTCGATTCCGCCGACACGCGCGCGACGCTGCGCGCCGTCGCGGCTGTCGGCGCCGACGTCAGGAAGGGGGAGCCCGACGGCCATGGTGGCCTGTTCGTCGAGGTCGAGGGCATCGGGTTGCGCGGCCCGCGTCCGGCCGAGATCGACGTCGCGAACGCTGGGACTCTTCTGCGCCTGATGCCCGGCTGGCTGGCGGGGCAGGCCGACGGTGAATGGACCCTGGACGGGGACGAGTCGATCCGCCGCCGCCCGGTCGACCGGATCGTGGAACCGCTTCGCCTGATGGGAGCCGACGTCGAGGCCCGCGACGGCCGCCTGCCACCGCTGCGCGTTCGCGGGGCGCCTCTGAGAGGCATCGACTACGAGCTGCCCGTCGCCAGCGCGCAGGTCAAGTCGTGCGTACTGCTCGCGGGCCTGCTGGCGGAGGGCACCACGACCGTCCACGAGCCGCACTGGACGCGGGACCACACCGAACGCCTTCTGGCATCGGCCGGCGCCGAGATCCGTCGGGATGGCGGCAACATCACCGTCTCCCCGACCGAGCGGCTGGAGGCGGGAGACGTGCCGGTGCCGGGCGACTTCTCCTCGGCCGCCTTCTTCCTGGTCGCGGCCCTGATCGTGCCGGAAAGCGAGCTCGGACTCCGCGAGGTCGGCATCAACCGTGCACGGATCGGCCTGCTTTCCATCCTCTCCCGCATGGGAGTCGAGATGGGTGGCGCCCACCTGAAGGAGGGCCGAGCGGAGGGCACGACCCGCGAGCCTCCTGCGATCACCATCGAGGAGATCCACGAGCCCGGTCCCGAACCAATCGCACGCCTCAATGTCCGGTCCGCCTCCCTGAGGGGGGCGGCGATCACGGCCGACGACGTTCCCTCCGCCATCGACGAGCTCCCGCTGGTCGCCCTGCTGGGTTGCTTCGCCGAGGGCGAGACCGTGGTCAGCGGCGCCGCCGAGCTGCGCGCCAAGGAGTCCGACCGAATCGCGGGGATCGTCGAGGGCCTCGCCGGGCTGGGCGCGGAGATCGAGGGCCGGCCGGACGGCTTCGCCGTGCGGGGCACGAGCGGGCTCCGCGGCGGCACGCTCGATGCGCGCGGCGATCACCGGCTCGCGATGGTGGGGGCTGTCGCCGGGCTCGCCTCCCGCGAGGGAGTCGAGGTCACGGACTTCGAGTCGGTCGAGGTCAGCTACCCCGGCTTCGAGCGCGACCTTCGGTCGCTGCTCACCTGACCGGGATTACTCGCCGGCTCGCTCCTCGACTTCCTCGGGCTGCGAGGGGTGCCCATCCCCGGGCCAGGGTGAGAGCACGAGCAGGATCCGGGAGTCCTCCACCGCCAGCACCTCGTGGCGTTCCGACGGATCGAAGATCGCCAGCAGGCCCGGGCCGCCGGCTGCCCACTTGCCGTCCGGCGTGTTCAGCTCGACGTTGCCGTCGATCACCAGCAGCCAGGCGCGCTCGTGCACCTGATGCTCCTGGAGCCGATCGCCCTTCGGTAGGTTGATCAGAATCGCCCGGCCCTCCGACTCGGAGTCGAGCACCTCCGGCTGACGCGGCAGCACCTCGAACTCGTTCAGGTTCCAGCTGTCCATGTTCACGCGGCACTCTATATCCGCCGCAAGGGGGTGAAACCGTTTAATGGGGCCATGGTGATCGCGATCGACGGCCCAGCCGGTGCCGGCAAGTCAACGGTGGCGAAGGGCGTCGCGCGCGCGCTCGGCTTCACCTATCTCGATTCGGGGGCGATGTACCGGGCCGTCGCGCTGGCGGCGCTGGAGCGCGGAATCGACCCCGACGACGGCGAGCGACTCGGCGAGCTGGCCTGGGACCTCGACATCAATTTCGACGGCGACACAATTCATCTCGACGGCAAGCCGGTCGAGGGAAGGATCCGTTCGCCGGAGGTCACCGTGGCGGCCTCCCGCGTCTCGGTCCATCCCCAGGTGAGGCAGGCGATGGTGAAACGCCAGCGAGAGCTGATCGCCTCGGGCGATTACGTCGCAGAGGGACGGGACATCGGAACCGTGGTCAGCCCCGAGTCGCCGCTCAAGGTCTTTCTGACGGCGGATGAGCAGGAGCGGGCTCGCCGCCGCGCCGTCGACAGCGGGAAGCCTGTCGACGAGGTGAGACAGGCAATCGGGGATCGCGACAGGCGGGATCAGGAACGGGCCGACAGCCCGCTGCGCCGGGCGCCGGGCGCGGTCAACATCGACACGACCGATCTCAACCCGGATGAGGTCGTCGAGGAGATCGCGAAGCTGGCGCGCGAGCGGGGTGTTGCCTGATGGAAGGTGGTGGAGGCAGTCCCCCGCTGGCACGGACGCTGCGGCGTCGCCCGGCCGTGGCGGTGGTGGGCTTCCCGAACGTCGGGAAGAGCACGCTCGTCAACCGGCTGGCGGGCGGCCGCGAGGCGGTCACGGATGCGGAGCCCGGTGTGACGCGGGACCGGCGGGCGCTCGAGTGTGAGTGGAACGGGCTCAAGTTCGACCTGATCGACACCGGCGGCGTCGATCTGGCGGATTCCGATGAGCTCGCGAGGGCGGTCCAGGCGCAGGCCCGAGCGGCGATCGAGGACGCCGAGGTGATCCTGCTCGTCGTCGACGCGCGCAGTGGCCTCGGTCCCGGCGATGCGGATCTCGCCGATCTGCTGCGCCGCTCGAGTCGCCCGGTGATCGTGGCGGCCAACAAGATCGATCGGCCGGAGGACGAGGCGCTAGCGGCCGAGCTGAACGCGCTCGGCCTCGGCGAGCCCATGCCGGTCTCGGCGAGCCACGGCCTCGGCACCGGGGACCTGCTCGATCGGCTGGTGGAGGAGCTGCGACGGCATCTTCCCGAGGAGACCGGCACTGAGGAAGAGGAATCGCCGCGGATCGCGATCCTCGGGCGGCCGAACGTGGGCAAGTCCTCACTCTTCAATGCGATGCTCGGCTCCGATCGGGTGATCGTCAGCGAGCGGGCCGGGACGACCCGCGATCCGGTCGACACCGAGGCCGAGGTGGATGGCGAGGGGATCGTCCTGGTCGATACCGCTGGGCTGCGACGCCTGGGGAAGGTCGCCGGGAGTGTCGGCTACTACGCGCAGCTGCGTTCCGAGCGCGCGGCCGAGCGTGCGGATGCCGCCATCGTCGTCTGCGACGCGAGCGAGGGGCTCACCGCCGAGGACCTGCGAGTGGCCGAGGTCGCCATGCGCTCCGGCTGCGCCACGGTTCTCGCCATGAACAAGTGGGACATCTCACGGACTGACATCGACGACGCCCGGGCGCGCGCGACGCAGAAGCTGCGGCTGCGGCCGCCGGTGATCACCTCCTCCGCGCTCACCGGCCGCAACGTCGCCGCTCTGCTGCGCGAGGCGATCAGGCTCGCCCACCGTGCCGCCGACCGGATCCCGACGCCGGAGCTCAACAGGTTCATCTCCGGGGTGGTCGCCAATCGGCCGCCTCCGCAGCGGCACGGCAGGCGCCTGCGCATCTACTACGCCGCGCAGGTGGGGCGGCGGCCGCCGCGCTTCGCCCTGCAGGTCAACGACCGCAGGCTGATCAACCGCGACTGGGCGTTCCATCTCGAGAACCGCCTCCGCGACGCCTACGACCTACAGGGAGTACCGCTCGTCATCGACTACGTGCCCCGCAAGGGCAGGAGGAACCGGAGCGCGCAACGGGCGGGGCGGCTATAAGGGGCGGTTCGTGAGCGCGCCCGAAGCCGGTGGCCCTGGAGGAGAGGATGCCTCGAGCGAAGCCGGCGCCAAGAGCAACGACGGCGAGGAATCTCGCCTCGCCCGGCTTCGCCGAAGCCTGAGCCCACGGCGAAGCGAGCCCTCTGCGCCGGAGACCCCTGCAGCGGGGCAGGCTTCAGACGGGTCGGCGGAACCGCCACTGCCAGAGGGCCCGGCGCCCACCCCGACCAAGCCCCTCTTCTCCCTCGACCCACCGGAGGAGGAGGAGTCCAGCCGCACCAGCGAGCTGGCTTTCAGGGCGAAAACGTGCTTGCGGGCGATCGGCTACTGGCTGCGCGATCAGGGACAGATCGCGTGGCCCTGGCTGAAACGGGCCTCGGCGGAGTCCGCCGCCTGGTGGTCGAGACGCTCGCGGGGCACCAAGATCCGCGTCGGCGCGGTCGCCGGCATCCTCGTCCTCTACCTGATCATCAAGCTCGTGTCGGTGCCCGGGGTGCCCTGCGAGATCTCGGCCGCGAAGGAATGCGCGCCGTCGAACGGCACGATCGCCTACGTCCCACGCGACGCCGCTCTCTACGCCCACCTGACCGTCAACAGCGACAGCCACCAGGGGGAGCTGGCTCGCGGCCTTCGCGACGACCTGCCGAACTTCACGGCCCTGCTGCAGAGCGACACCAGCGCCCTGGCGGGCCCGGCGGGCAGGCCCCTGAACCTGGCCAGCGAGGTGCTGCCTTGGGTGAAGGACGACCTGGCGCTGCTCGCCATCCCGGGGCCGAAGGGGACGACGCCCGAGGCGTACATCGCGGGTGTCGGCGACAGCGACAGGGCAAACCGGTTCGCGGCGAGCCTCTCGCCGGGAGGGCCTGCCGAGCAGGCAGAGGTCGGCGACGCCTCGCTGAGCGCCTACTCGAATGGCGTCGCGACGGCCCGCTCCGGGGACCAGCTTGTGTTCGGGAACGTGGCTGCGGTGCGCGCCGCGCTCGCCGCTAAGGGGGGGCAGCTGCCGCGGCTGGAGGGGTCAGACCAGGACAAGGCGCGCGAGCAGCTGCCGGACGTCCGGCTGGCCGAGGTGTACCTATCCCGCGAGGGAGTCCAGCGCTTCCTCTCGGCTCCCGCGACCGGTGCCACCCAACTCAATACGTTCGTGGACTACGGGGCGACCACCGGAATGGCCGCCGGGGCCAGGGCACGCGATGACGGGGTGCAGGTGAACCTCGTCAGCGAGCTCGACCCGAAGCTCGAGCAGATCAGCCCCACCGTGTTCGCGAGCCTGCCCGAATTCGAGCCGGGGCTCGCAAACGAGGCGGGTCCGCGCGCCCTCGGCTACATCGGGGTCGGCGATCTCGGGCCCGCGATCAACAACGCGCTCGCCACGGCCGGCGTCGGCGCCCAGGGGCTGGCGGGATCGCTCAGAGGCCTGGCCCAGCGCCTCCAGCAGGAGGCCGGGGTCGATCCGCTGAAGGAACTGCTGCCGGCGCTCGGCGGCCAGGCCGCCCTGATCGCCGAGCCGACGAATGCCGCGCCCTACGCGAGCCTGATCGTCGACGGCGTCGACGAGAAGAAGGCGGGCGACGCCCTCGCCTCGCTGCAGCCGCCCCTGCTCCGCTCCCTCGGCACCCGGGGCGGGCAGGTGCCCAGCTTCCAGACCAGGGAGGTTGACGGCGTGGCGGTGCATTCCCTCCTGCTCTCGCCCACGATCAACCTCTCCTACGCGATCTTCGACGGCAAGCTGGTCGTCTCGACTCAGCCGGAGGGGATCTCCCAGGTGCGCTCGAGCGGTGACGATCTGGCCGGCACGAGCGGATTCGAGGACGCGACCGATCGGCTCCCGGACCGGGTTTCGGCGCTAGTCTTCCTCAACCTCGATGAGGTTCTGGGACTGGCGCAACGGGCCGGCCTGGCGGACAATCCACTGTATGCCTCGCTCAGCGAAGACATCTCGCGCGTCGGCTCTCTCGGCCTAGCCGTGAACGGCAGCGACGACGAGCTTCAGTCCGAGCTCTTCCTGGCCATCCACGACTGAGGAACCAATGCAGAAGCTTTCAGAGAACGAGTACCTGTTCACATCCGAATCGGTGACCGAGGGCCACCCCGACAAGGTCTGCGACCAGATCTCGGACGGCGTCCTCGATGCGGTGATGGCTAGCGACCCGATGGGGCGGGTCGCCTGCGAGTGCCTGGTCAACACGGGCCTGGTCGTCGTCTCCGGAGAGATCACCACCGAGACGTATGTCGACATCCCGGCGATCGCCCGCGAGACGATTCGCCGGATCGGCTACGACGACCCGCGCTACGGCTTTGACCACAAGGCTTGTGCCGTGCTGACCGCGATCGACGAGCAGTCCGCCGACATCGCCCAGGGTGTCGACGTCGGGCTCGAGCAGCGCGAGGGCGAGTCCTCGGACGAGCTCGATTCCGCCGGCGCAGGCGACCAGGGGATGATGTTCGGCTACGCGTCGCGGGAGACGAAGGCACTGATGCCGATGCCGATCCAGCTCGCCCACCAGCTCGCACGGCAGCTGGCCGAGGTCCGCAAGGCGGCAGTGATCCCCTACCTCGGCCCCGACGGCAAGACACAGGTGACAATCCGTTATGAGAACGATCGGCCGGTCGAGATCGCCAAGGTGCTGATCTCCACCCAGCATCGCGAGGAGGCCGGGCGAGCAGATGATCCGCAACGACCTCTGGGAGCACGTGCTCGAGCCGGTGCTCCACACCGAGTACAAGGAGCTCTACACCGAGAAGGAGCTCCTCGAGAACTTCATGGTCAACCCGACGGGCAAGTTCGTGATCGGCGGGCCGGTCGGAGACGCCGGCCTGACGGGCCGCAAGATCATCGTCGACACCTACGGCGGCGTCCGCCCGCCACGGTGGTGGCGCCTTCTCCGGCAAGGACCCTTCGAAGGTGGACCGTTCAGCCGCCTACGCGGCCCGGTACGTGGCCAAGAACGTCGTTGCCGCCGGACTGGCTGACCGCTGCGAGCTGCAGGTCGCCTACGCGATCGGCGTCGCCCACCCGGTCTCGATCATGGTCGCAGACCTTCGGCACGGGCAAGCTGGCCGACTCGGAGATCGCCAGGATCGTGGAGGAGACCTTCGACCTGCGCCCGGCGGCCTTCCGCCGAGTACCTGGACCTGCACCGGCCGATCTTCCAGAAGACGGCGGCCTACGGCCACTTCGGCCGCGAGGACGCGGACTTCACCTGGGAGCGGACGGACCGCGCCGACCAGCTCCGCGAGGCGGCGGGGCTGGCGACGAAGGCCGAGGCGCCGGCCTAGACGCGAGGGTGTTCCGAGGCGTTGCCGAGGAACAACCCGTTTAGCGTTGCTGCTCGGCCTCGCCCTGCAGGCCGGCGAGGACCGGCGTGGCATGCTCGACCTGCTGGACGACCTGCTCCGGCTGCGCGACGCCCGCGAAGACGAAGTTCGACTCGTCGGTCCCGGCCGTCGTGAACTCGACGTCGCCGATCTGCATGGCCCGCTCGTAGACGCCCTGGCTGTAGTTCACGTTCTGGACCCGCTGCAGGCGGGTCTCCTGAACCTTGCGGGCGATGATCCCCACCTTGATGTTGAGGCGGCGGTCGGTGATCGTGTAGACGGTCGCCACCCGCTTGACGAATCCGGCCAGGACGACGATGGCCGCGATCACGGCGAAGGCGACGATCCCCAGGCCGACGCCCTCGTTGATCAGCCCGGCAAGAATCGCGGCGGCAGCCGCGACGAGGAGCCCCTTGATGTAGAAGCCAAGAATCGCCCGCCAGGACGGGTGCCCCTGGTAGATCACCCGCTCCCCGGGCTGCAGGTCCACGGGCGCAGCCTAGCCGCGCCGCCGGTCGTCCGCCTAGCCTGACCTTGAGATGCCGATCGCCAAGGTTGAGCCGCTGCTGACGACCCGGAACGTGTCCGGGCCCTTCGACTACCGCCTGCCCGAGACGATGAGCGAGGTCGAGGTCGGTTCGGTGCTGGTCGTGCCGTTCGGGCGGCGGCGGGTGGTCGGCGTCGTCGTCGGGCTCGCGGATCGGAGCGACCTGCCACAGGACCGCCTCGCTGAGCCTCTCGAGGCGCTGGAGGCGGGTGTGCCGCCCGAGCTGGTCGCGCTCGGCCGCTGGGTCGGAGAGGACTACTGCTCGACCCCGGCTCGCGGCCTCGGACTGGTGCTCCCGCCCGGCGTGGGGACGGGAGCCGAGGCTCGACGCGTCCGGCCGCTGGTCGAACTCGAGGTGGAGGCGACGGAGAGGGGGCTCGACGTCGATCTCCGGTGGCGAGCGGCTCGGGCTGCGACAGCGGGCGGTGCTGCGCGCCCTCGCGGCGGGGCCCAAGCTGGCGCGCCGGCTGGCTGCGAGCGCGGGGTCGGACCGGCGCGACTATGCGGCGGCTCGAGGCACGGGGGCTGGTCGTCACGCGGGAGGTCGAGCGCCGCCGTCGTCACCGGTCACCGGGAATCGGGGCCGTTCGGGAGGGCATCGAGCTCACCGGCGACCAGAAGACCGCACTCGAGACCGTCGTCGCGTCCCTCTCGGCTCCGAGCGATGGTCCGTCCACGCCGTCCTTCCTCCTCCACGGCGTGACCGGCTCGGGGAAAACCGAGGTGTACCTGGAGGCCGCCAGGAAGGCGCTCGCCCGCGGCCGCGGCGCGATCGTGCTCGTCCCCGAGATCGCCCTCACCCCGCAGACGATGGATCGCTTCCGCCGCCGCTTCGGCGACTCGGTTGCGCTGCTCCACTCGCGCATGCCCGCAGGGGCGCGGTACGACGAGTGGCGGCGCCTGCGCTCCGGGGAGGCCCGAATCTGCGTCGGACCGCGCTCAGCCGTCTTCGCGCCGGTACGCGATCTCGGCCTGATCGTGATCGATGAGGAGCACGATTCCTCCTACAAGCAGGAGAGCGACCCGCGCTATGACGCCAGAGAGGTGGCGAGGCGGCGGGCCGCCGACGCGGGCGCGTTGCTGATCTGCGGGACGGCGACTCCGCGGCCCGAGAGCTGGCACGAGCTCGATCGGCTCGAGCTTCCGCAACGCGTCGATGGCCGGCCCCTGCCGCCGGTGGAGGTCGTCGATATGCGCGGAGGCATGCCGGGGCCGCTTCACCCGAGGACTCGCGAGGCGTTCAACGAGGTCGCGCAGCAGGGGGGCAAGGCGATCCTGCTGGTCAACCGTCGGGGATGGTCGACTCATCTCACCTGCCGCTCCTGCGGGCACGCCTGGGAGTGCCCGCACTGCGACGTCTCGCTCGTCCTCCATCGCGACGGCGGCCTCCGCTGTCATCACTGCGGCCACGCCGAGCCCAAGCCTGAGTCGTGCCCCGAGTGCTCGTCGGTGACGATCGCGCGGGTCGGTTCCGGGACTCAGCGGGTCGAGGCCGAGCTGATGGAGATGCTGGCACCCCTCGAGATCTTCCGGCTGGACTCAGACAGCGCGGCCAGCCGCGGCCACGCCGAAGTTCTCGGTCGCTTCGAACGGGCCGAGTCCGGGGTGCTGGTCGGCACCCAGATGGTCGCCAAGGGCCATGACTTCCCTGACGTGACCCTGAGCGTGATCCTCGACGCCGACGGCGCGCTGCGGCTGCCCGACTTCCGCTCCGAGGAGCGCACCTTTGCGCTGATCACCCAGCTCGCCGGCCGGAGCGGGCGAGGCGAGGCGGGTGGACGGGTCCTGGTCCAGGCGCTCGCCACGGGTGCGCCGAGCATCCGCCACGCCGCGCAGCACGACTCGGCCGGCTTCCTCGCGCAGGAGCTCGAGCGCCGGCGGGCGTTGCGGTATCCGCCGTTCTCTCATCTGGTCGAGATCGCGCTCGGAGGGACGGACGAGGCACGAGTCGAGCGTTCCGCCGAGATCGTGCACGACCTGGTCGCCGAGCGGATCTCGGCCGACGATGAGCTGCTCGGCCCGGCCCCGCTCTTCCGCCTCCGCGGGCGGCATCGCCGCCGCCTCCTGATCAAGTCCGAGCGCCGCCACGAGACCGTGACGGCCGTGCGGGAGGCGGTTGCGACCGCGGTGCGCGAGCGCGCCCTCCGCGAGCTCGCGATATCGGTGGACGTCGACCCACAGTAGGCGCGCCATTGCCGAAGATCGTCCCTCGGACGCCACTAGACTCGAAACCGTGAGCGACGAAGCGACATCGACGCCCTTGGAGGAGCTCGACGACGAGCTCGCCACCGAGGCTGAGGCCCCCGACGACCTCGACCAGGAGGCGCTCGAGCGGCGCAGCGCCGCGCTCTCCCAGGTCCTCAAGTTCGGCGACCCGGTGCTCAAGTCGACGGCCTCGCCGGTGAGCGAGTTCGACGACCAGCTGGCGGAGGACGCTGAGCGGATGATCGGCCTGATGCGCGACGCGATCGGCGTCGGCCTGGCGGCAACCCAGCTCGGAGTCCTGCGGCGGATGCTGGTCTTCCAGGTCGGCACGGCGGCTGAGCCGACCGTTCTGGTCAATCCGGAGATCGAGTGGCGCTCCGAGGACTCCGCCACCGCGGAGGAGGGCTGTCTCAGTATTCCGGGCGTGGTGGTGGACGTCGAGCGACCGCTCTTCGTCCGGGCCCGCGCCGTCGACGTCCGTGGCGAGCCGCTGACCGTTGAGGCCTCGGGCCTCGAGGCTCGGGTGATCCAGCACGAGGTGGACCATCTCGACGGCGTCCTGATGCTCGACCGAACCGAGAAGGACCAGCGCAAGGGCGCGCTGCGAGCCCTCCGCGAGGGCGGCACCTACGCGCCCGAGACTCGAGGGGACTCCGATGATGCGAGCGCGGGCGACAGCGCTACCCGTGAGGGGTCGGAGGAGTCACCCGTTTGATGGCGCAGCCGTCCGGCAACAGGGCTTGAGGACCGCCTACCTCGGAACCAACGAGTTCGCGGCGGCGGTCCTGCGTCGCGTCGCCGACAGCCCTCACCGCCCTGCGCTCGTGGTCACCCCGCCGGACAGCCGCCGGGGGAGGGGACGAAAGCTTGCCTCGCCGCCGGCCGCAGAGGCCGCGCGGGAGCTGGACCTCGGGCTGCACCAGACCGCGGACGTGAACTCGGAGGAGTCCCTGGCCGCGATCCGAGCGGCCAGGCCGGAGGCCATCGTCGTCTGCGCCTTCGGCCAGCTGATCAAGGAGCCGCTGCTGAGCGAGTTCCTGATGCTGAACGTGCACCCGTCGCTTATCCCACGCTGGCGGGGTGCCGCACCGATCGAGCGCGTGCTGATGGCGGGGGAGGGGCTGACCGGAGTGACCATCATGCGGGTGACCGCGGGACTCGATTCCGGGCCGGTCGCCCTGGCAGAGGAGGTCAGTGTCGAGCGCCGAAGACGACTACGCGTCGCTTTCGGCCCGGCTCGCCTCGACAGCTGGGGAGCTCGTGGTGCGGGCACTCGACCTCCTCGAGGGGGGGAACCTTGAATTCACCGAGCAGAACGACGCGCATGCGACCTACGCAGACAAGGTTGCGCCCGCGGAGCGGCGACTCGATCCGTCCCGACCGGTCGACGAGCTCGAGCGGCGCGTGAGGGCGTTGACGCCGCACGTCGGCGCCTATCTCGAGCTGGAGGATGGGAGTCGGCTGGGAGTGCGTTCGGCAGAGCCGGGATACGTTTCCGGTTGGCCCGGATCCGCGGAGCCCGGGACCATCCTCGCTGAGAATGGCGAGCTCCAGCTCGTCGGCCCCGACGGCCTCCTACGGCTCGACGTCGTCCAACCACCCGGAAAGAACCCGATGAGCGCGGCGGATTTCCTGCGCGGCTACGACGTCCCGGCCAAAGCGATCTAGCCTCTCGCTACTCTCGTTACGTGGCCGAACGAATCGAAAGCGGCCTGGGCAATTCGGCCGAGACGGAGAATGCGGGCGAGGGTGCCCTCCGGCGTCCGGACTGCCCGGGATGCGGCGAGCCCTGGTTGCGGCCCGCCCAGCTCCCTGGGCGCTTCGTCTGCGTCTACTGCCTTCGCCGCTTCGAGCTGGTTTCCCAGTGCCCGAACTGCGGCGAGCATCAGACGATCTCCCGGATGAGCCGGACCGAGGACATGAAGTGCCAGCACTGCGGCCACTCGATGCTGCGGAGCATCTGAGCTCCCGGGATGGAAGCCGCCACCGATAAGGCCTCGGCCACGCGGCGCGACCTCTACGCGAGCAAGCGGGTCGCCCCCTCGATCCTCTCGGCCGACTTCTCACGCCTTGGCGCGCAGGTCGAGGAGGTGATGGCCGCGGGGGCGCGGATCATCCACGTCGACGTGATGGACGGCCACTTCGTCCCCCCGATCACGATCGGCCCCCTCGTCGCGAGCTCGATTTCCGATCGGGTCCACCAGGCCGGCGGCGCGATCGACGTCCACCTGATGATCGAGCGCCCCGACCAACACATCGAGGAGTTCGCCAAGGCCGGGGCGGACTCGATCACCTTCCACGCCGAGGCGACGCCCCACATCAACCGGACGCTGAACGCGATCAAGGAGCTGGGCTGCCTGGCCGGGCTCGCGATCAACCCAGGCACGCCGGTCGGAGCGGTCGGGGAGTCGATACATGACGCGGACGTCTTCCTCTGCATGACCGTCAACCCGGGCTGGGGAGGGCAGCCCTTCATCGCCGACTCCCCGGACAAGGTGAGAAGGCTCGCGTCGCTTGTCGGCGACGGCACCATCGAGGTCGACGGCGGGATCGACCCGGGCACCGCCGGGAGCGTGGCCGACGCCGGCGCTGGCCTCTTCGTCGCCGGATCGGCGGTGTTCGGCGCCGGCGACCCCGCGGCCGCCTACATCGCCATCGTGGAGGCCGCGGGCGCTGTATAGGCGGGAGCGCGCCGAGCTCGAGCCCTCCGCTCAGCCGGCCTCGTCCGCCGAGGCGAGCTGAAGCTCGACTTCCTCGGGCGAGCCCGGTTCGACCCGCTCCTCGCGGCGCAGCAGGGGCTGGCTGTAGAGCCAGTAGAGCAGCGAGCACAGCAGGGCGGCTGCACCCAGATAGCCGACGACCACGCGGGTGACCTCGCTGGGGACGATCGGGACAACCGTCCAGACGACGAACGCGACCGCGCAGCCGATCCAGCAGAAGGATGCCCGGCGGACCTGCCCACGCGCGAGCGCCGCCTGGTTGAGAGTGGCCGCGGAGAGGTAGAGGCCCATGCCCACCGCGACGGTCACGAGGTCCGCCCGGTCGTAGGTGTGATTCTTGCCGAAGGCGATCTGCATGATGTGCGGCCCGGCGATCAGCATCGCGAGGGCGACCAGCGCCGCAAAGCCCGCGATCGCCACCAGCGTCACCCGGATCGAGGCGCGGAAGTCCTTCTCGTCTCCGCGCGAGCCCAGCGTCGTCAGGTGGGGGAGAAGGCTGGTCTGAACCGCCTGGAAGAGCTGAAGGGGCGCCCGGGCGATCATCAGGATGTTGAAGACGAAGCCCGCTGCGGCCGCGTCAGCGGTGGCGTTCGTGAGCAGGACTCCCGCATTGAGGAACGTCTGCTCGCTGAGCATGATCAGGAAGACAGCTGCCGCGAAGCGGCCTCCGCTGGCGAGGGTGAACTCCGCGGCGTCGCCCGGCGGCGACGCCGCCGCGGGCGCCGGTGCCGCCGCCTCCTGCCCGCCGAACCGGCGCAGGAAGGCGAACGGCACGACGATCAGCGAGAGGGTGGGAGCGGCGACGATGCCGAGGGCAACCGCGGTCTGGCCGGATGCGATCCCCAGCGCCACCGCGAGAGGAAACGCGGTCCTCGCCACCGATTCGCTGATGATCTGGAGCGCATAGATCGTCAGCCGGTGGCTGCCAGCGAGAAAGCCGCGCGCGAAGTAGCTCGCGCCATACGCAGTGATCGCCGCCACCCCGATCCAGTAGAGCGTCGAGTTGCCGTCCAGGAGGTGGTCCTGAATCGGGGTGCGCAGGGCCAGCGCCACGATGTCGAAACCGACAGCGACGCCGAGCTGGATCGTCGCCGCGACCCGGACGGTCCGGCCGATCGGCACGTCGTGGGCCAGGTTCTCGGAGACGGTCCGCGACAGCAGCTGCTCGACCGGCCGCTGCAGGACCGAGACGACGATGAATACCGCCGACCAGAGCACCGCCACCTGCCCGTACTGTTCGCGCGAGAGCTCATGCGAAGCGATCGCGAAGTAGAGGTAGGTGATCAGCCCCGTGATGGCGACCCCGATGGAGAGCAGGCTGGCGCGGCGCCCGTAGCTCCTCGCCTCGTCCGTCGCCTGAACCCGCCTCGCCCTCGGCATGACGGCGGACTCTACTGCCGTACAATTACTGGCTGACTGACCAGTCAATCAGTCGCAACCCCTTCGCGAAGGAGGCGCGGTTGCCAGAGGTCAGCACCGAACAGGACACTCCCCACCTGCGCCGGGCCCTGGAGCTCGCCGAGGGCGGACGCGGGCGTGTCAGCCCCAATCCAATGGTCGGCGCGGTGCTCGTTCGCGACGAGCAGGTGATCGGCGAGGGCTTCCACGCCGTCCGCGGCGAACTGCACGCCGAGCGGGCGGCGATCGAGGACGCCCGCGCGCGCGGGCAGGACCCGGTGGGGTCGACCATCTACGTGACGCTCGAGCCCTGCGCCCACACCGGCAGGCAGCCGCCGTGCACCGAGGCGATCCTGGAGGCGGGGATCTCGCGCGTCGTCTACGCGTCGGAGGATCCGACGGAAAAGGCTGCCGGCCGCGGCCCCGGCATGCTCCGCGACGGCGGTGTGGCCGTCGATTTGGCCGGCGGCCCCGAGGCGGCCTCGGCCCGTCTGCTCAACCAGCCCTTCCGCAAGCGCGCTCGCGCCGGCCGGCCCCTGGTGACCTACAAGGCGGCCATGTCACTCGACGGCCGCGTCGCGTCACCCACCGGCGACTCCCGTTGGATCTCGAGCGTCGAGAGTCGCGAGCTCGTCCACCGTTGGCGAGCTGAGTGCGACGCCGTCGCGGTCGGCATCGGTACGGCGCTCGCCGATGACCCGCTGCTCACCGCCAGGCTCGATCAGACCCCACCACAGCCCGCCCGCGTCGTCTTCGACTCCCACGCGAGGCTCCCGGTCGCATCCGCCCTGGTGAACTCGATCGACGAGGCCCCGCTGATCGTGATCTGCGCGCCCGAGGCGCCCTCCGCTCAGCGAGACGCACTGGAGCGCGCCGGTGCCGAGGTGATCGTGGCGCCTGGCCGGACGCCCCGGGCGAGGCTCGAGGCCGCGCTCGACGAGCTCGGGCGCCGCGAGATCCAGGACCTCCTGGTCGAGGGCGGCCCGACTCTCGCCGGCGCCCTCTTCGACGCCGGCGAGATCGACGAAATCCGGCTCTTCATCGCCCCGGTGCTGGTCGGAGCGGCCCAGGCGAGGGCCGTCCTCGAGGGCGAAGGAGTCGCCCGGATCGCCGACGGCGCCCGGCCGTTGGCGACGAGCTTCGAGCAGGTAGGCGAGGACATCCTGGTCCGCGCGAGGCTGCGGGAATGGTAGGTAGATGCACGCCTCCCCCGCCCGGCACACCTGGATGGCGCACATGATGCTTCGCAGCTCTTCGTCCTCGGGCTCGCCTTTGGCACCACCAAAGGCTTCGCCCTGCGTCCTTGATCTGCTCGATCACGCGCACCCCCAGGCGCACCGTGCAGAGGAGGCGCGCATCTAGATGTTCACCGGGATCATCGAGGAGCTGGGTGAGGTGGCGGCCGTGGAGAGCTCTCCGGAGGGAGCGCGTCTGCGCATCCGCGCCGAGCTGGCGGCGGAGCTCGGCGAGGGCGACTCGGTCGCGGTTGACGGGGCCTGCCTGACGGCGACCTCGGTGACCGGCGACGCCTTCGACGCGGACGTCATGCATCAGACCCTCGAGCTGACCACCCTCGGAGGGCTCGAGCCGGGCTCCCGGGTCAATCTCGAGCTCCCGCTGCGCGCCTCGGATCGCCTCGGCGGCCACGTCGTGCAGGGGCATGTCGACGGGACTGCCACGGTCGCCGAGATCTCGGACGACGGCTTTGCAAAGCGGCTCCGCATCGAGTTGCCGGAGGAGCTCCTGCCATACGTCGTCGAGCACGGCTCGATCGCGATCCAGGGCATCAGCCTGACCATCGCGGCGCTCACCGATGACGCCGTCGAGGTCTCACTGATCCCCGAGACCCTCGAGCGCACGACGCTCGGGGCTGCCGAGCCCGGAGACCGCCTGAACGTCGAGTGCGACGTCCTGGCCCGTTACGTCCGCCGCCAGCTTGAAACCGATTCGCGCCTGTCACCCTTATCCGAGGAGTAATCGAGATGGCCAAGCGCACCGAGCAGACAACGACCAAGACGAAGACCGACTCGCGGTTCGCGACGATCGAGGAGGCGATCGAGGACATCCGCCGCGGCCGGATGGTGGTGGTCTGCGACGACGAGAACCGGGAGAACGAGGGCGACCTCACCATGGCGGCGCAGTTCGCCACCCCGGAGGCCATCAACTTCATGGCCAAGCACGGCCGCGGCCTGATCTGCCTCGCGCTCACCGACGAGCGCTGCCAGGAGCTCGGCCTCAACCTGATGGCGGCCAAGAACGAGGCTCCTTTCCAGACCGCCTTCACCGTCTCCGTGGAGGCGCGGGAGGGAGTCACCACCGGGATCTCGGCCGCGGACCGGGCACGGACGATCCAGGTCGCGATCGACCCCCACTCGCAGCCCCAGGACCTGGTCCAGCCCGGTCACGTCTTCCCGCTGAAGGCGAAGGACGGTGGCGTACTGGAGCGGACCGGTCAGACCGAGGCCGCCATCGACCTCGCACGGCTCGCGGGTCTGATCCCCGCCGGGGTGATCTGCGAGGTGATGAATGAGGACGGGACCATGGCGCGGGTGCCTGACCTCGTCGACTACTGCGCCAGGCACGACCTGAAGATGATCACCGTCGCCGACCTGATCGCGTACCGACGGCGCACGGAGAAGCTCGTCGAGCGGATCGTCTCGACCAAGCTGCCGACCGCGTTCGGTGAGTTCACGGCCGTCGGCTACCGCTCGCTGATCGACGACAAGCACCACGTCGCGATGGTCAAGGGGGACGTGTCCGGCCAGGAGGACGTCCTGGTACGGGTTCATTCGGAGTGCCTCACCGGCGACGTCTTCCACTCGCTGCGCTGCGACTGCGGCGAGCAGCTCGAGGCGGCGCTCGCGAACATCGAGCAGGAGGGAAAGGGCGTGCTGCTCTACCTCTCGCAGGAGGGGCGCGGCATCGGGCTGCTCAACAAGCTCCGCGCCTACAAGCTGCAGGAGGAGGGCCTCGACACCGTCGACGCCAACCTCAAGCTCGGACTGCCGGCCGATCTTCGTGACTATGGGATCGGCGCCCAGATCCTGGTGGACCTCGGGTTGTCGAGCATCCGCATCCTCACCAACAACCCGAAGAAGATCCTCGGCCTCGAGGGCTACGGCCTCTCGGTGACCGACCAGGTGCCGATCCAGGCGGTCCCCAACCCCCACAACGAGGCCTACCTGCGAGCGAAGCGCGAGCGGATGGGCCACGCGCTCCATCACCAGGGCCTGCCGCTCGACGAGCAGCTGCTCTACGAGGAGCACCGCAAGGACGAGGAGAACCGCCGGGACGGGCTCCGGGGAATACCCGCCCGGTGACTGACGAGAACTCCTACGAGCAGTTCAGCGACGAGGAGCGGGAGGCGCTGTCTCGCAGCGAGTTCGCGGTCTGCGTCGCGACCTTCTACGAGGACATCGCCGAGCGGCTGCTGAACGGCGCCGCCGTGGGCTTCGATCTTGGGAACGTCAGCGAGGCGTCCGTTCACACCTATCGAGTGCCGGGGTCCTTCGAGCTTCCCTTTGCCGCGAAGCTCTGCGCCGAGTCCGGCCGCTTCGCCGGGATCGCCTGCCTCGGCGTCGTCATCCGTGGCGAGACCAGCCACTACGACCACGTCACCAACGAGGTCGCCTCGGGGATCCAGCGCGTCCAACTCGACACCGGGGTGCCCTGCGCCTTCGGGGTGATCACCGCCGAGAACATGGACCAGGCCCTGGCCCGATCCGGTGGGGACAAGCGTGATCAGGGCCGGGGCGCCGCCGTCGTTGCGATGCGGATGTCGCTGCTTCGCGATTCGATCTAGCTACCATCACGCGCCCATGGCCAAGGTCTGTCACAGCTGCGGCAAGCACCCCGCCTTCGGCAATTCGCGCAGCCATTCGATGGTCGCGACAAGGAGGCGCTTCAACCCGAATCTCCAGAAGGTCCGCATCCAGGAGGAGAACGGCCGCACCCGGCGCGTCTACGTCTGCGCGCGCTGCCTGAAGTCGAACAAGGTGACGAAGGCCGCTTAGCTCTAGGGTTTCGGCTGGTCCCCATGGCCGATCCCTCGATAGAGCGATTCCGGCGAGTCGTCAGTGCCGCGGCGGCCCATCTGGAGGAGCGCCGCAAGGAGGTCAACGACCTCAATGTCTTCCCGGTCGCCGATGGCGACACGGGCGACAACATGGCGCTCACATTGCGCGCGGTGAGCGACGAGCTCGACCGCCTCGACGGGCAGATGGTCGATGAGATCGGTCGCACCGAGTTGGTCAACGCTCTGGCGCGCGCCGCGCTGATGGGTGCCAGAGGCAACTCCGGCGTCATCCTCAGTCAAATCGTCCGCGGTGCGGCGGAGGAGCTGGCGAGCCGGCCGGGCGAGCTCGTCGACCCGATGCTGGTTGCTGCCGCGTTCGCGCGCGCCGCCGATGCGGCATACGAATCCGTGCGGGAGCCGGCGGAGGGGACGATGCTGACCGTGTTCCGCGAGATGGCGCACTCGATCTCCCGCCGTCTCGCCCACATGGACGAGATTCGGCTCTCGCCCGACGCCAGTCCCATCGAGCAGGACGTCCTGCTGGCGGAGCTGCTCGAGGACGCGGTCCGCGAGGGGGAGGCCGCGGTCGCCAGGACTCCCGAGCAGCTCGAGATCCTGCGCGAGTCCGGCGTTGTCGACGCCGGGGCCTACGGCCTCGTCGTGATCCTCGCCGGCGTGGTCGCGGGCCTGCGCGGAGACTCGACCCTCCCGTCCGGAGTGCCGCACTACGCGCCCGCGAGCGATACGCGGCCGCACCACGAGGACAGCCGCTATCGCTATTGCACGAACTTCATCGTCACCGGCATGGGCCTCGACAGCCGCTCCTTCGGCACCCGGCTCGAGGAGCTCGGCGACTCCGTGCTCGTTGTCGGAGACGAGGCGACCCTCAAGGTCCACGTCCACACGGACGAGCCGGAGGCCGCAATGGCACTGTTCGAGGGGACCGGCCAGGTCTCACAGCTCGACGTCGCGGACATGCGCGAGCAGATCGCAGAGCGAACGGCGCGGCTGCAGGCGGGTCGGTGCGCCGCGGTCGCCGTGGTCTCGGGCCGCGGGATTCGCGAGCTTTACGAGGGGCTGGGTGCATTCGTGGTCGACGGCGGCGAGACCTTCAACCCCTCGATCTATGACCTGCTCGCGGCGATTCACGAGGTGCCCGCGGAGGAGGTCCTGGTCTTCCCGAACAACCCGAACGTGGTGATGGCAGCGGAGCGGGCGGCGGAGCTCTCGGACAAGCAGGCACGGGTGGTCCCCTGCACCTCTCAGCAGGCGGGTGTGGCGGCGCTGGTCGAGCTCAACCCCACCGCCTCCATCGACGAGAACGAGGAGAGGGTCGGCTCCGCGCTGGCCGGGATTCGCGCCGGCTCGGTCGCCCCGGCCTCCCGCGACGATACGAAAGGCCGGTTCGTGACCGGGGACGCCGTCGGCTTCGTGGAAGACGAGATCGTTGCCTGGGGCGGCGCCGGCTCGACCTTGGGCGAGACGATCGCCCGCCTCGCCGAGGGCGCGGAGATCGTCACGGTGATCGCGGGAGAGGGCGCCCCGATGGCGCTCGGGGAGCTCGACGGGCCCTTGCCCGACGGCATCGAGGTGGAGCTCCACGACGGCGGCCAGCCGAACTACTGGTGGCTTCTCGCCGCCCAGTGATGTGAGCGACGGGCGGCCGGTCCTCTGGCAGTACAGCTTCTCGAACTACAACGAGAAGGCCCGCTGGGCGCTCGACTTCAAGGGGTTACGGCACCGCCGACGATCGGTCATGCCGGGCGGATTTCGGGGGCTCTGGATGTCGCGGGGCAATCGGACCCTGCCGGCCATGGACCTGGACGGCAGACGAATACTCGACTCGACGCGGATCATCGCCACGCTCGAGGAGCGCAATCCTGAGCCCGCCCTGTATCCGGTGGACCCGGAACAGCGGCGGCGGGCCCTCGAGCTCGAGGAGTTCTTCGACGAGCACGCCGGACACGACATGCGCCGCGTCGGCTTCTGGGAGCTCCGGGAAAACCTGGGCTACGGCCTCGCCTTCATGACGACCGACCAGCCGAGACTCAGGGCGGCCCTGGCAAGGGCCCGGCTGCGGCTCACGTTTCCTGTCGTCTGGGGGTACATGAACCGCCGCTACGAGTTCACCCAAGCTGCGGTCGAGAGCAGCAGGCAGACGATTGCTGCCGCGCTCGACCGGATCGAGTCGGAGCGCGAGGGCCGCGACCACCTGGTCGGCGACAGCTTCACGGTCGCCGATCTCACTGCCGCGGCTCTTCTCTACCCGATGGTCTGGCCACCGGAATTTCCGTACGAGCTTCCCGAGGCGCGGCGGTGGGAGTTCCTCGAGCCGATTCGCGAGCACCCCGCGCTGGACTGGATCTCGGAGACCTGGAGGCGGCACCGCGGCACCTCCGCGGCCGTCTGATCACCAGCCCTCGGAGCCAGGCTCTCCCTTGAAGGGTCCCTCAATCTCCCCGGTGATCCAGCCGCCGTAGTAGGCGCCCGGTTGCGGGGTGACCAACTCGTCGTCGAGATATGCCGCGTCCACCCGCCGCGGGTAGAAGGCGAGTTGGTCCCGGAGCTGCTCGAAGCCGGGCTTCGGATCGGGGTAGAACCAGGCGACCCTGTTTGCCCGCTTGCCGCCGGCCTCGGCGTGCACGTAGGAGGCGGTGCCCTTCCATTCGCAGTACGTATGCGCATCCCCGGCGTCGATCAATACCTCCTCCCGGACGTCGTCTCGTGGGATGTAGATCGTCGGGGGGCTGGCGGTCTCGAGCACCCGCAGCGCCCGGTCGCTCTCGGCGATTGTTTCGCCGCCGAGCACCACGCGGACGTGACGGTCGAGTGCCTCAACTCGCGGCGGGCGAGGGTATTCCCAGACGGATTCCTTGGCTCTCTGCGTCGTCATGTATCGAGGTCCTCGAGGACCATCCAACGTTACGCTTAGCCTCTGGTCGGGATGGAGGCCGCAATGGAGCACCAACCCGAACCCGCTGCGGTCTACGTCCCGCGAGCACTGGGGAGTGGCGAGCCGCTCGACCGCAAGTGGCTTCTCGCCGCACCGTTGAAGACTCTGCCCCGGCCCACGATCCTCGACGCCCCGATCACCAAGCTGCGCGGCGCCGGCCCGAAGCTTGCGGAAGCGGCCGCGGAGATGGGAATCTCCAGCCTGAGCGACCTCCTCCGTCATCTTCCGCGCGGGTACCGCGACCGCGCGGAGCCGGTCGGGCTCGCGGAGCTGAAGCTGGGGGAGGAGGCGACGGTGAAGGTCGAGGTGAGCCGGGCGAAGATTCGCCCGACGCGCCGCCGGCGGCTGACCATTCTCGAAGCGGATGTGAGGGACGCGACGGGCCAGGCGAAGGCCATCTGGTTCAACCGAGCCTGGCTAGCGGATCGCCTCCAGCCCGGGACCAGGCTTTTCCTGCACGGCAAGCTCGAGAAGCGCGGCTTCAACGTGGCCGAGCACGAGTTTCTGGACTCATCAGAGGCCGGCCTGCACACGACCGGGATCGTCCCGGTCCACGCTGCGAGCGAGCGGCTGCGCCCGCAGCGGATCCGTGAGTGGGCCTGGCAGGCGATCCCACTGGCCCGCCACGCGGTCGAGCCCGTGCCGGGCCGCCTGCGCCGGGAGCTGCGGCTGGTCGGAGCTGAGGACGCGCTGGTGGCCTCCCACTTCCCGCCCGATGAGCACGCCGCCGAGGCGGCCCGGGAGCGGCTCGCCTTCGAGGAGCTCTTTCTCTATCAGGCGGCCCTCGTCTCGCGACGGAGTCGTCGCGTCTCCGGCAAGCGCGGCATCCGGCTTCCTGAGCGGGGCGGGCAGGCCGCGGCATGGATCGACTCTCTGCCCTTCGAGCTGACTGGCGACCAGCGGCGGGCGATCGACGAAATCGACGAGGACCTCGCCGAGGCGCAGCCGATGCAGCGCCTGCTGATGGGGGAGGTCGGTTCGGGCAAGACCGTGGTCTGCGTCCACGCGATGCTCCGCGCGATCGAGGCCGGGCACCAGGCGGCCCTGATGGCTCCCACCGAGACCCTCGCCGAACAGCACTTCCGCACGCTGGAGACGCTGCTCGCAGCCCATCATGAAACGGGTGGCGCGGAGCACCCTCGCATCACCGCAACACTGCTCACCTCGGCGACTCCAACCCCCCGGCGCCGTGAGCTGCTCGACTCGCTCGCCGCCGGCCAGCCCCAGTTGGTGGTCGGCACCCACGCCCTGATCGAGGAGACCGTGATGTTCTCCTCGCTGGCGGTCGCGGTCGTCGACGAGCAGCATCGCTTCGGCGTCCGTCAGCGCGCAGCGCTCGATGCGAAGGGACCGAGCGGTCGCCTACCGCACGTTCTCCACATGACAGCCACGCCGATCCCGCGCACGCTGTCGCTGACCGCGTACGGCGATCTCGACACCACGGCCCTGCGCGAGCTGCCCGCCGGCCGGCAGCCGATCCGGACACGGGTCGTGGACGAGGAGAGCCGCCCGGCCGCCTATGACTTCATCCGCGCCCGGCTGCGCGAGGGCCGACAGGCGTTCGTGGTCTGCCCCCTGGTCGCCGACTCGGATGATGCGAGGGCGCGCGACAGCGCGACCCGATTAAGGTCCGGCGAAGGCCGCCGAGGCGGAGGCGAAGCGGCTCGCCGCGACCGACCTGCGCGACTTCCGCGTCGCCCTGCTTCACGGCCAGATGTCGTCCGAGCAGAAGGGACGTGCGATGGGAGCCTTCGCCTCGGGCGAGGCGGACGTCCTGGTTGCGACCACCGTGGTCGAGGTCGGCATCGACGTTCCCAACGCGACCGTGATGCTCGTCGAGGGAGCGGAGCGCTTCGGCCTCTCGCAGCTCCACCAGCTGCGGGGCAGGGTGGGCCGCGGCGAGCACGAGTCCTTCTGCATCCTCTTCGGGGACCCGGAGTCCGAGGCAGCACGGGCACGGCTGGACGCGATCGCCGAGGAGGGAGACGGCTTCGCCCTGGCCGAGGTGGACCTATCGATCCGAGGCGAGGGAGAGATCCTCGGCACCCGTCAGCACGGCCTGCCCCGCTTCCGCGCCGCCACGCTGCCCGAGGACACCGCCCTCCTGCTCGAAGCGCGTCGCAGGGTTCTCGAGCTGCGCGAGCGCCACGGCTCGCTGGAGGCCGCCTCGCTCGGACCGCTGATGGACGAAGCGCGGCGCCGCTTCGGGGATGAGCGGAGCGAGCAGATCGCTGCGTAGATGCCCGAGCTTCGGATCACGGCGGGCGAGCTGGGCGGCCGGCGGATCCGGGTGCCCAAGGGTGCCCGTGGCCTGCGACCGACGACGGAGCGCGTTCGGGAGGCGGTCTTCTCGATCCTTGGGGACATCTCGGGCGCCCGGGTGCTGGATCTGTTCAGTGGCAGCGGCGCGCTGGCGATCGAGGCTCTCTCCAGGGGCGCCTCCGAGGCGACGCTGGTGGATACGCGCCCGGCCACGGCTCGCCGGAACCTCGAGTCCCTCGACCTCGGCGACAGGGCGGAGGTGGTCGGGGCGGACGCTGTGCGCTTCCTGCGCCGGGCCCAGCCGGAATCCTTCGATCTCGTGCTCTGCGATCCGCCCTATAGACTCGCCGACCCCCTTGCCGCCGACCTCGTCCAGCTCATACCGGGGGTCCTCGCCGCGGGTGGCCGCGCGATGACCGAATCCTCGCCCGTGCGGCCCATGGACCTCGAACTGCCTCTACTTACCGAGCGTACCTACGGAGACACGATGATCAGGATCTATGGAGATATGGGAGGGTGCTCCGCAGGCGAAGCCGAGGAGCAACCCGTCTGATGTCTGAAGAGAACCCGAGGGTTGCGATCTGCCCGGGGAGCTATGACCCGGTGACCAACGGGCATCTCGATGTGATCAGCCGTGCCGCCAAGGTCTTCGACAAGGTGGTGGTCGGGGTCGTCAACAACCCCGTCCGCAAGGAGAAGACCCTGTTCACGGCCGACGAGCGTATGAAGTTCATCGAGGACGCCACGGCCGACCTGGGGAACGTCGAGGTGGGCGTCATGTCGAATCTGCTCGTCGAATTCGCGCGCGAGCACAACGCGACCGCCGTCATCAAGGGCCTTCGAGCGATCTCGGACTTCGAGTACGAGTTCGAGATGAATCAGCTCAATCGGAAGCTCGCCCCGGAGATCGAGTCGATGTACATCTTCGCCTCGGCGAACTTCAGCTTCCTCTCCTCGACGGGGGTGAAGGAGATCGCCACCTTCGGAGGGGACGTCGGCGATCTCGTGCCGGGGCCGGTTGCAAAAGCGCTTGCGGAAAGGCTCGCCCGCTAGCCAGGAGGGTGCGCCGTCGTGCGTGGCGGCTGGGCGCGAGCTTGCAGTTCGCCGGAGAACCCCGTCCCGCGTGCCCCCAAGTCGCGCGGTGCGTAAGCTTTAGCGACCTCAGATGGACGTTCTAGTACTGATCGACAAGCTCGACGACCTGGTCCACAACGCGCGGCCCGTGCCGCTCACGGACCAGGTCCGCGTTGACCGCGAGGAGATCTACGACCTCCTCGATCAGATGCGTGCCACGATCCCCGAGGAGATCAAGCAGGCGCGCTGGATCGTCAAGGAACGCCAGGAGATGCTCGCCGAGGCCAAGCGCGAGGCCGAGCGGATCGTCAAGGAGGCCCGCGAGCAGCAGGCCCGCCTCGTCGCCAACGAGGAGATCACCCGCCAGGCCGAGCGTGCCGCCGAGGAGATCGTCGAGGAGGCCCGCGAGCGTGAGCGCGAGATCCGCCTCGGCGCCGAGGACTACGCCGACGACATCCTCTCGACCCTCGAGGTCAACCTCCAGAAGTTCCTGCAGGCCGTGCAGCGAGGCCGCGACCGGCTCCAGGGCCGCGAGCGCGAGCCCTCCGAGATCGGTTAGCGGGAGGGCGCCCGTAAGGGCGACCCGCTTCGTGTCGAAGCCGCTACTCCGCTCTCGGAGCGGGAGCCGCCGGTGGCTGCTGCATCTCTGCCAGCACGTCTTTCAGTGCCGTGTCGGGAACCTGGATCGGCCCGCGCGTCGGGCGATCCAGATCGCAGGTGACGAAGAGCAGCCCTGTCACCAGCACCGCCGCGAGCGAAACCGCGACGACGCCCCTCCCGACGATCGCCAGGTAGGCGGCGAGCAGGCCGAGCGCGAGCGCTGCACCAAAGACTTCGAGGAACAGCACGGCACCGGGGACTCGATTGTTGAGGCCAGCGATGCGGGTCGCCTGAGCATCGATCATCTCGTTCAAAGTCTCTTCGTACAGCCGCGGCGCGCTGTCGACCGGCTGGAGCGCGAGCGCCCGCCCGTTCAGGGCCCAGAGCCGGCGCTGCAGCACGTCCTCTCGGTCGATGGCGGCAACCGCCTGGCTGCTCTCCGGGACGTAGTTGGTGAGGCTGACCGCGCTCACCGCGTAGGTTCTCAGCAGGACGAGCGACTGGGTGCGCATGGGTTCGGGCAGCGTCTGCGCCCGCAGGAAGGTGGTGCCGATCGTGTTTGCCTCGTCCACCACCGCGTCTCGGCGGTTCTCGTACCGGGTGACGGCGAGGGAGAGGCCGAACGCGAGGATCAACCCGACGACGCCCAGGAGGGCGGCCTGCAGGACGCCGAACGGCTCTTTCAGGCTGTCCGAGAGGTGGCGCACGCGGCGCCCGAGGAAGACGCCGATCGCCGTCGCGCCGAGCACGGCCACGGCGAGCACGAGCGCCACCTCGAAGGTGCTGAGCTTGAAGAACCAGATGGCGGGGGACGCTACCGAGATCGCGGGAGCAGCTCGACGCCGCCGGACTCGACGTCGCAGACGGCTGCGACGACGCGCAGCGTGCCCGCCGCGAGCGCGGGCCTCACGATTGCTCCCTTGTCGGCCAGGTCCTTTGTCTGGGCCTGCGGGTGGGTCGCGGGCTCCATCGGAGGCGGGAACCTACAACTAGGCTCCACGCATGGAGGAGCTGGCTGCCGGCATCCGGCTGGTGCTCGCCGATCGCGGCATCGACGCCGGGCCGCTGGAGCTGACGCGCATCCCGGGCGGAGCCTCGCGCGAGACGTGGCTCGCGGAGGGCGACGGCGCCAGGTGGGTACTCCGCCGCGACCCGAAGGGCTCGGTCTCGCTGGTTCCGATGGCGGAGGAATTCGCCCTCATCTCCCGGGCCGCGGAGGCGGGGGCGCCGGTCCCCGAGCCCCTGGCCTTCGAGCCCGACGGGGGGCGACTTCGGCTCGCCCGGGCTCCTGATGGAGCACGTGGAGGGAACCTCGGTCGCCCCGCGCATCCTGCGCAAGCCGGAGTTCTCCGCGGCTCGTGGCGCCCTGACCGCGCAGCTCGGCCAGGCCCTCGCCCGAATCCACGCGATCGACCCGGCGAGCCTCGACGGGGTACTCCCGCGCGCCGAAGCGGATCCCGCGCTAGACCAGATCTCGGAATGGGAGCGGCAGCTGGGCGAGATTGGGGAGCCGCTGCCGGCGGTCGAGCTCGGCCTTCGGTGGCTCAGGGCGAACGCCCCGGTGCCCGCTGAGGCCCGGCTCGTGCACGGGGATTTCAGGCTCGGCAACTTCATCGTCGACGAGTCGGGGCTCGCTGCCGTGATCGACTGGGAGCTCGCTCACCTAGGCGATCCGGCCGAGGACATCGGCTGGCTCTGCATTCGTTCCTGGCGGTTCGGCAACGACGACTGCCCGGTGGCGGGCGTCGGAGATCTGGACGAATTCGCCGCCGCCTATGAGTCCGCCGGCGGTTCGCTCGTCGATCGAGACCGGGTTCGGTACTGGGAAGCGTTCGGCAACGTCAAGTGGGCGGTGATCTGCGCCCGCCAGGCCCATGACCACCTCGACGGGGTCCGGCGGAGCCACGAGCTCGCCTCGCTCGGCCGCCGGATCTGCGAGCCCGAGTGGGACCTGCTTGAGCTCATGCGGGGTGAAACCTGATGCAGGACCGCCCGACGGCCGCCGAGCTGCTCGACTCGGTCGCCGAGTACCTGTTCTCCGAGCTGCGCCCGGAGGTGCCGCGGGAGCAGCGCTTCAAGGTGCTGGTCGCGGCGAACGTCTGCGCCGTCGTCGCGCGGGAGATCCGCGCGGGGGAGGGGCCCGACCGCGAGGACCTGGCGCTGTTCGGGGAGCTGCTCGGGAAAGAGGTCGACGATCCCCGCGCGGCGGCCGCCGAGCTGTCGAGCGGATCCGCTCGGGTGAGCTCGATGACCGGATCGACGAGCTTGCGCCCCGCCTCGAGGAGCACGTCCGCCGCAAGCTCGAGGTGGCGCGCCCCGGGTACACGCATTAGGCAGGCGAGCAATCGTCGCGGCCGCTACCCGGCTAGGCCCCTGGTCGAGGCCCGCTACCGGTGGCCGGTTAATGCGTGTGAAAGGTCTCGGGCCACACCCGAAATGAAGGGAGAATCACCATGATCAGGAGGATCAAGAAACAGCTGTCGCCGGGGGTCGTCATCGGGCTCGTGGCGCTGGTGGTCGCCGTGGGCGGCGGCTCGTTCGCGATCGCACAGGAGGGCGACAACACGTTGAGGACCCGGTTCGGCGGGGCAACCAAACAGGTGGTCCAGACGGTGACGTTGCTCCCGAGACCACCAACAACCAGGGCGTTTCGGACCACACGGTCACCTGCCCGTCGAACCCGAAGCTGGGCGCCGGCGTGGCGATCGGCGGAGGAGTGATCGACCCGAGGGCGCCGGACAACACGAGGAACCTCGCACCCCTCGCGGAGAAGACCGACGGCCCGGCGAGCAGCACGAACGCCTGGTTGTTCCAGTTCGACAACGACACAACCGAGGAGCTGTCGGTTCAGCTGCGCGTGCTCTGCACCTTCAGCAAGCTGAACACCAAGCGCGGCTAGTACGTCCGGCCCTCCCCCGAGGGCTGCGCACCGACAGACGAGCGGCCCCCTTCTCGAAGGGGGCCGCTCGCGGTTCAGCGGCGATCAGAGTTCTAGGGTTCGCCTCCCACGACGGAAGGAGTCGGCATGGCCGAGAGGTGGTTCTCCGACGAGGAGCTGCGCGAGATGTCGCGGCCGACGATGGACTGCGCGACCGAGGCGATCGACCGGGGTGACCTCGAGGAGGCGAGGAGCCTCTGCGAGCGCGAGAAGCACGAATCCCAGTTCATGCACGACATGCTGGTGGACGGGATGGCCGGGCTGATCTCGTTCGTCAAGGAGAAGCTCGGGGACGAGGGCGTGCGCGAGGCGTGGGAGTGGAGCCTCGAGCGCAGCTGGAAGCAGAGCGTCGAGAAGATCGACGCCGCCGATCGCAAGGCGATCGCGCAGGCGCTGGCCGCCACCTGGCGCGGGCATTCGACCGGCGGGGTCGGCCCGAACCCCGGCGCCTTCGAGATCGGCGAGGACGACGAGAAGCTGACCTTCACGATGAACCCCTGCGGCTCGGGCCAGCGACTCTGGCGCAACGGTCGCTACGGCCCGAATGGCTGGGGCATCACCGACTCGGCACACGACTGGAGCTACGGGCGGGAGGGCTTTCCTCTCTACTGCACCCACTGCGCCTTCATGAACGAGCTCGGGCCGATCAACTGGATCGGGTACCCGGTCTATCCCTCCGATCCGCCCGAGGACTTCGACCGCGACCCCTGCGTCTGGCACTGGTACAAGGACCCCGCGGACATCCCGGAGCGCCACTGGAAGCGCTACGGGCGGGAACGAAGCCTGCCGGGCTAGTCCCGGCCCTCGGAGCCGAGGGTGAAGGTGTTGAGCCCGGCGCCGCCGTCGACTGCGATCTCCTGGCCGGTCACCTGCGCGGCCTCGTCCGAGCAGAGGTAGGACACCGCGGCCGCGATCTCCGCCGGCTCGACCATGCGGCCCGAGGGGAGGAGCGGCATCAGGCGCTCGAGCACCTCGTCCGGCATCGCCCTCACCTTCTCGGTCGCCACCATCCCCGGCAGCACGGCGTTGGCGGTGATGCCGCGGTGGACGTTCTCCGCGGCGAGCGTCTTCACCATCCCGAGGAGGCCCGCCTTGGAGGCGGAGTAGGCAACCTGGCCGCGGAGCCCCGTCTTGGCGGCGCCCGAGGAGATGGCGACGATCCGGCCCCAGCCTCGCTCGCGCATCCCGGGGAGGCAGGCCTGGACGGAGCGAAAGGCGCCGGTCAGGTTGACGTCGATGTCCCGTGACCACTGCTCCGGGCTCATCCTGTGTGCCGGTGCGATCGTGTCCGTGATCGCCGCGTTGGAGACGCAGACATCGATCCCGGTCAGATCGGGGAGCTCGTCGGAGCTCAGGTCGAGCCGCAGGTCGCAGCCCTCGTCGCGGTCGAGGGTGGTCACCTCGAGCCCGTCGGCGCGCAGGCGTTCGGCGATCGCGGCGCCGATCCCGCGGGCCGCTCCCGTGACGAGAGCCCTACGCGGCATCACCGAGGAATGTCACAACCCGGTCTCGTGGCTCCCGGCGCGGCCCGCGTCGGTCTTCTCGTAGAAGCGCCCGAGCAGCTCCTGCGTCTCCTCGGGATCCGCGCAGGTGTAGGCGTTCCAGGCCTCGGCCCGGAGCTGCTCGTCGATTGTCTTCCCGACCGTGTCCAGGATCGTCTGCTTCGCGGAGCGCACTGCGCGCTGGGAGTTGCGGAGGATCTGCCGGGCGACCGTCTCGGCCTCGTCCATCAGGCTCTCGTGCGGGACGACCTTCGAGACGAGGTTCCACTCGAGCGCCTGGGCGGCGTCGATCGGCTCGGCCGTGAGGAGCATGTGCATCGCGACGCCGACGCCGGCAGAGTTGACGAGCCGGACGATGCCGCCGTCGCCGTGGTGGAAGCCGCGGCGGGCCTCGAAGGAGCCGAACATCGCCCGGTCCGAGGCGATTCGGATGTCGCAGGCGAGCGCGGTCTCGAATCCTCCGGCGAGTGCCCAGCCGTTGATCGCGCCGACGATCGGCTTGTAGATGCGGTGCATGCCACGGGTGAAGCCGTTCAGCCCGAGCTCCGCGATCTGCCGGAGGTCATCCGGCGTCTGGTCGACGATGATCGGCGGGATGTACTCCTTCAGGTCGGCGCCGGCGCAGAACGCCTCGCCGGCGCCGGTGAGGATGGCGACGTCCACCGAGTCGTCCTCGGCGAAGTCCGCCCAGGCGGCGATCATCGCGCGGTGGACCTCGGGGCTGACGGCGTTCCGCGCCTCCGGCCGGTTGATGGTCACGTAGGCAATCCGGTCGCGCTTCTCGTACAGGACCACTCCCTCGTCAGCTGAGGGTGGCGGCCCGGGGCGCTCCGGGTTGTGGTGGGTCATCGGACTCCTCTCGTCGTGCGAGGGTGCTGCGCAGGCGAAGCCGAGCAGCAACCCGTTTAGTAAGACGCTCGGACCACCGCCAGGTCGTCGGCCGTCCAGGTGATCTCGCCGCCGCACCACTCGGCGAGCTGATCCGCGGTGTCCGGGAAGTCGAAGCCGGGGTCGATCGGGGTGACCTGCGGCTCGGCCTTGACCACGTCGCCGATCACCAGGGCGCGTGACTGCTCGCGAACCCGCCTGAACAGGGTCCGCTTGGCGTCGTCCTGAAGGTGGTGGACGGAGAGCACGGAGATCACCAGATCCCAGGGACCATCCGGAAGCGGATCCTCCATGCGGGCGAGCTGCACATCGTCGTACTCCTCTCGCAGGCGGTAGACCATGTCCGGGCTCGAGTCGAGACCGATCACCCAGGCGTCCGGATACGACTCCAACAGGACTCGCGTCGTCTCGCCGGTACCCATCCCGAGCTCGAGGACGCGGTCGGGCGCGAAGGGGATCGCGTCCACGGCGGCTCGCTGGAGCTCGTCGTAGCGCGGAACCTCGGCCCGGATCTCCTCCAGGTAGGTCTCCGGGTTCCAGTGGAATTGCGCGCTCAACGTGTCTCGGTACCCTCGAGGCGAGTGTATGCGGAAGGCGGAATCGTCGATCTCGAGCGCCTGGCGCTGTCCTCGGGACAGGCCCGTTCGCTCGATCTCGAGGTGGACCTCGATCCGATCGAGCTCGGCGGCGAGACCTACGCGGCCGGCCGGTGGTGGAAGCGAGGCGAGACTCGACGTCTCCCGCACGACCACCGGATATGCGCTTCGGCTCCGGCTTCTCGGCCGAGCTGACCGGGCCCTGCGTTCGTTGCCTGGAGGAGGCGGCGACCGACGTCGAAATCGACGCCCGCGAGGTCGACCAGGCGTCAGCCGAAGACGAGGAGCTCCGCAGCCCCTACGTCTCCGACGGGAATCTCGATGTCGGCCGCTGGGCCAACGACGCCCTCGTCCTCGCGTTCCCTTCCCAGCCGATCTGCCGCGCCGACTGCGCCGGCCTCTGCTCCGTCTGCGGCGAGTCGCTGAACGACGCCGATTCCGAGGCGCACCGACACTCGCAGGGCGGCGATCCCCGGATGGCGAAGCTCCGCGACCTGAAGCTCGACTGACTCGTCGTGCTGGTCGATCTCTACTCGGACACCCAGACGCGGCCGAGCGAGGGGATGCGCGCGGCGATGGCCGCCGCGGAGGTCGGGGACGAGCAGAAGCGTGAGGATCCGACGACCACGGAGCTGGAGCAGCGGGTCGCCGCGCTCCTCGGCCAGGAGGCGGCGGTGTTTCTGCCCTCGGGAACGATGTGCAACGAGATCGCGATCCGGGTCCACATCCGCCCCGGCGGCGAGGAGATGTTCGTTGGTCGTGATGCGCATCCGCTGGAGGCCGAGGCGGGTGGGCCCGCCATGCTCTCCGGGGCGGTGATCACCGAGCTCGATGGTGAGGGCGGCACCTTCACACCGGAGACGCTGGAAGACGCGATCCGCGCGCGCCCGGTGGCGAGCCGCTACGCGCCGCGTCCGCGCCTTGTCTGCGTCGAGCAGACCGCGAACCTGCGCGGTGGGACGGTTTGGCCGGTCGAGCGCGTTCGCGGCGTCCTAGGGGTTGCACGCGAGCACGGCCTGAGGACCCACCTGGATGGCGCGCGGCTGATGAACGCCGTCGTCGCGAGCGGCATCGACGCCTCCGACTGGGCCGCGGACTTCGATTCCGCCTGGATCGATTTCACCAAGGGACTCGGCGCCCCCGTAGGCGCCTGCCTCGCCGGTTCCGGCGGGCTGATCGAGGAGGCGTGGCGCTGGAAGCAGATGCTCGGCGGGGCGATGCGCCAGTCGGGTGTCCTGGCGGCGGCCGGTCTCTTTGCGCTCGACAACAACGTCGACCGGCTCGCTGACGACCACAACCGGGCGCGCCGACTCGCCGAAGGCCTGGCCGAGATTCCAGGCATCCAGATCGAGCTCGCGAGGGTCGAGACGAACATCGTGATCTTCGAGGTCCCCGATGCCGAGGGTCTCGTCAGCGCGCTCTCGATCGCAGGGCGTGCGGATGGGGGCGCTGGACGCTCGCCGGGTGCGCGCCGTGACCCACCTCGACGTGGACGACGCCGGGGTCGACCAGGCTCTCGAGGCGGCGCGATTGGTGGGCAGCGGCGATCCGCGGATGGCGAAGTTGCGCGACCTCAAACTCGACTGAGCCGGGCGAACGTCCCGGAGTGCTCGCTGGGCGGGGGGTTCCGGGACGTTCGATACGCGGCCGCTACCATGCGCGGCCGATGGCGGTCCCCAAGAAGCGACAGTCGAGGACGCGACGCGACAAGCGGCGTGCCCAGTACAAGGTCTCGGCTCCGCGGCTGAACGAGTGCCCGCGCTGCCACAGCATGAGGCTGCCGCATCGCGTCTGCCCGACGTGCGGCACCTACGCCGGTCGTGAGGTGATCCGACACGAGGCGCCCGACGCGGCGCCGGCCGGCGGAGAGCCCACACCGTCCGAGTAGATGTCCTCGCCCCTCCCGGTTGCGCTCGACGCCTACGGGGCGGACGCGGGGCCGGAGCTGGTGCTGGAGGGCGCGCGGCTCGCCGCCGCTGACGGTATCCCGGTGCGCATATTCGGCCCTGCCGGCCTCGAGGTCGGCGAGGGGGTGGAGCTCGATCCGACCGTGGAGTGGATCGGCAACGAGGCCGAGCCGGTGGGGGCCGTGCGCTCGACACCCGACGCCTCGGTTGTCCGGGCGGCCGCTGCGGTCGCCGAGGGCCGCTGCAGCTCCCTGGTCAGCGCCGGCTCGACCGGGGCGACCATGACCGCCGCTCTCTTCGCCCTCAAGCGCGCCCCGGGGGTCCACCGGCCGGCGCTCGCGGTGCAGATCCCGGTTCCCGCCGCGGACGGCCCGCCGCTCGTCTTCCTCGACTGCGGCGCGAATACCGACGTTCGCCCGCAGCACCTGATCCAGTTCGCCTTCCTGGGCTCCGCCTTCAGCGCCGCAGTGCTCGGCGCGGACAGTCCCCGGGTGGCGCTGCTCTCGGTCGGCGAGGAGCAGAAGAAGGGGCGCCCGGAGGTGGTCGCGGCGCATGAGGCGCTGACGGACGCCGACGGCATCCGCTTCATCGGCAACGTCGAAGGGCGGGACCTGCTGAGCGGCGAGGCCGACGTGATCGTCACGGACGGCTTCACCGGGAACGTGACCCTGAAGACCCTGGAGGGGACCGCAAGGGCGGTGGCGGATGCGGTTCGCGCCGCCGCGCGGTCGGGTCCTCTGGCCGCCGCCGGCGGTCTGCTGTTGCGGCCGGCCCTGGGCGGGCTGCGCCAGACGATGGATCCCAACGAGGTCGGCGGGGCGATCCTTCTCGGTCTGCGGGGCGTCGCGGTCGTGGCCCACGGAAGCTCCACACCCGACGGGATCGCGAACGCTGTCCGCCTGGCCCAACGGACCGTTTCCGAGCGTGCCGTCGAGCGGACGGACGAGCTGCTCTCCGCCTCCGGCGCAACGCGGGATGCACTCCGCGATGATGCGAGGGTGCTCTGAAGCGCAAGCGAAAGAGCAACCCGTTTCATTAGGGGACGGGTAGCCGGTAGGGGATAATCCAGGCGATGGAGCGCGACGAGGTCATGAAGCTGGTGCGTGAGCACCTGAGCACCGAGCTGGAGGTGCCGCCAGAGCGGATCCAGCCAGAGACGCGATTTCGCGAGGACCTCGACGCCGATTCCCTCGATCTCTACGAGCTCGTCATGGAGCTCGAGGATCAGTACGGGATCCGGGTGAGCGAGGAGGAGGCCGCCCGGATCGAGACGGTCGGAGACGCCGTCGACTTCGTCACGGCGCGGGTCCCCGCTGCATAGGGGAGGAGCTTCGGTCTGAACCCATGACAGCCACCACCGCCTCGCTGGCGGAGCTGTTCGCGGACGCCCCCGAAGAGCTGCACCGGCAGGCCCTCTCTCATTCATCCTGGGTCGAGACCCGCACCAGCTCCTACGGCCGGCTCGCCTTCCTCGGGGACAGCGTCCTGGGTCTCTCCGTCGCCGCCCTGCTCTTCACCGAGCACCCGGACGCCGATATCGGCGAGCTCACGAAGATCCTCAACCAGGCCGTGAGCGGGCGGGCTTGCGCCGAGGTCGCCCGCGAGCTAGGCCTTCCCGACATGCTCGCGGCGCAGGCGCCCGAGGAGGGGGAAGGGCTTCCCGTCGAGACGCTGCTCGCCTCCGAGCGGACCCTGGCCTCCGTCTGCGAGGCGGTGATCGGCGCCGTGCTATCTCTCGCACGGCTTCGAGCCCACCTCCAGGGCCGTGGTGGAAGCGTTCAGCGACGAGGTCGAGCAGGCCACCCGCGAGCGCCTCGACTTCAAGTCGGAGCTGCAGGAGCGGCTCGCGCGCGACGGCGACACCGTCAACTACGAGGTCACCGGCGAGGAGGGGCCACCACACGACCGTCGCTTCGAGGTCCGTGCGGCGGTCGAGGGGGACGAGATCGGCATCGGCTCCGGGAGGAGCAAGAAGGAGGCCGAGCAGGCGGCGGCTCAGCGGGCGCTGGACAAGTTGCGCAAATAGGGGAAATGCGTCCGGGCTAGGCGCGACGCTTCCCATCGCCTGCCACCCTTCCCAATTCGATGTATCTGAAGGCCATCAACCTAAAGGGCTTCAAGTCCTTCCCCGACCGCACTCGGCTGACCTTCTCGCCGGGCGTCAGCGTGATCGTCGGCCCGAACGGCTCTGGCAAGTCGAACATCACGGACGCCGTCCTCTGGGCGCTCGGCGAGCAGAGCCCGACCGCAGTGCGGGGGCAGCAGATGCGCGACGTGATCTTCGCGGGCGGAAACGGGCAGTCGCCGAGGCGCTTCGCCGAGGTGGAGGTGGTGATCGACAACACCGAGGGCCGCGCGGCCAGCGAGTTCTCCGAGATCTCGATCTCCCGCCGGATCGAGCGCAACGGCGACGGCGAGTACAGGCTGAACGGGGCCCGGTGCCGCCTGGTCGACATCGTCGAGGCTCTGGCCGACACGAACATGGGGCGGGAGGCCCACTCGGTGATCAGCCAGGGCAAGGTCGAGCAGATCGTGAACTCCAGGCCCCGGGACCGGCGCCTGCTGATCGAGGAGGCGGCGGGGCTCGGCAAGCACCGCAAGCGCCGTCACAACGCCCAGCTGAAACTGGATCGCACCCGCGACAACCTGGAGCGGGCTTTGGATGTCGAGCGCGAAGCGCGGTCACGGCTGCGGCCGCTGAAGCGGCAGGCCGAGGCGGCGGAGCGGACCGCGAAGCTCGAGCGCGAGACGAATGAGCTCCGGGCGCGCCTTGTCGCCGACGCGCTGCGCACCCAGCAGCAGCAGCTTGGCACCGCGGAGAGGAAGCTGGCCGAGGTCCGGGCCACCCGCGACTCGGTCGAGAAGCGCTTCGAGGAGGTCAGGGCGCGGCGCACTGCGATCGAGGAGCGGATCGCCGCCGGCGAGGAGGGACGCCGCCGCCACGGGGAGCTGCTGGCGGAGGCGCGCGCCGCCACCGAGCGGGTGCGGGCGCGCGCCGAGTCGCTCGAGATCGCCGAGCGCGACCTGCGCGCTGCCCTCGGGGAGCGCCAGCTGCGACTCGAGGCCCTCGAAACCGAGCCGGACGAGGACGCGACCGCGGCCCGGATCGCGGAGCTCGAGACCGAGCTCGCGAAGCTCGGCGTGGACGCATCCGAGGAGGGTGCCCAGCTGCGCCGGGAGGCCGAGGAGGCCGAGCGCGCCCGGGCCGCCGCCAAGTCGGCGCTCGAGCCGCTCGCGACGGCCGCGGAGGAGGCGGGCGCCGCACTCCGCAAGGCGACCCAGATGCAAGGGATGGCGTTGGCCGAGGCGCGGAAGGCATCCGAGCGCAAGGCGGCGCTCGCCGGCGAGCTGGCGGCCGTCGAGGCGAAACTCGCGGCCGCGGCGGTCGAGGGCGAGCACGAGGCACTCGCCGGCCTGATCGAAACTGGTGCCGGCCTCGAGCGGGCGGTGTCGGCTGTGCTCGGCGAGCGGTTGCGGGCCTCGATCGTCGATTCCATCGGGGAGGGCCGGGAGCGGCTCGCGGGGGCCGAGGGTGCCGCGCGGGCGCTGATCCAGCATGAAACGGGTCGCTCCTCGGCTTCGCCTGCGGAGCGCCCTCGCATAATCTCGCCGCCGCCTTCACAGCCGCCGAAGGACGGCGCCCGACGGCTGCTCGACCTGATCGAAGCGCGGGAGGCCGCGGGCCCGATCACGGAGCGCCTCCTCGCCGACGCCTGGCTGGTGGACGATCTCGACGATCTTGCTGAGGATTTCGCCGGCGTGGCGGTGACGGTCGACGGCGAGTGCTACGACGCCAGGGCGGGCGAGGTGCGCAGACTGCCCCGCGAGGGGACCGACCCCGCTCTGGCGGCGCGGTCCGAGCGGGAGGAGCTGGTCTCCCGGCTCGCGCAGCGCGAGCAGACCGAGGAGCGCGCCAGCCGGGACCTGGAACGGGCCGAGTCGGCGCTCGCCGAGGCACGTCAGCACGAAGAGGAGGCCCAGCGGTCGCTCCGCGAAGCCCGCCGGGGTCTCGACGAGGCCGCCGAGGAGGCCAACCGGACGACCTGGCTTGCCGAGCGCCAGGCGGAGCGCTCCGACGGAGGAACGGGGTCCGGCGCGATCCAGCGCGCCAAGCTCGAGGCGGAGCTGGCCGCGGAGCGTCGGCACGCCGAGGCCGCCGAGCGCGCCAAGGAGAAGCGCCTGCGCGACCGGCAGGAGCTCGAGCGGCGGATCACCCTCGAGCAGGAGACCCTGCCGTCGCTCGGCCGGGTCCGCGAGGCGCTGCTGCTGCTCGGGCAGCGGCTCGAGAGTCACGCGGCGACACTCGCCGGTCCGCAGGGGGAGGATGGCTCCGACGTCGCGGCGGAGCTCCGCGAGTGCTCCCAGGAGGAGTTCGGCCTGCAGGGCGAGCTGCGCGAGGCGAGCGAGGCGATGACCGTCGCCGAGGTCGAGTCCTCGCAGCTGCGGGGGCAGCGCGACGAGAGCACCGCCGAGCTCGAGAGGCTCGGGGCGGCGCTCGGGGAGCGGCTGGCCGCGTCGGATGCCGCGCTTCCGGATGAGGAGCGCGAGACGATCGAGGCGCGGCTCGACCGGCTGCAGCGCAATCGCGAGCAGATCGGGCCGGTGAACCCCCTGGCGAAGCGCGAGTACGAGGAGGCCCGCGAGCACGTCACCGAGCTCGCCGAGCAGCGCAAGGACCTCGAGCAGGCGATCACGGAGCTGCGCTCGCTGATTCGCCGCACCGACAGGGAAATCGCGGCGGCCTTCGAGGAGACGTTCGAGGCCACGGCCCGCGGCTTCGAGGAGATGGTGGCCGAGCTCTTCCCGGGAGGCCGGGGTCGCCTGCGGCGCGTGGACGTCGGCGGCGCGCCGCGGCCCTTCGCGGGCGAGAAGCCGGAGGACTCAGAGGGTGAGGAGGATGACCTCGACGAGATCGCACCTCCCGACGAGGACGGCGGAGTCGAGATCGAGGTGACGCCGGCCGGCAAGTCGACCCGCCGGCTCTCGCTGCTTTCCGGCGGCGAGAAGTCGCTCGTCGCGCTGGCCTTCGTCTTCGCCGTGCTGATGGCGCGGCCCTGTCCCTTCTACATCCTCGACGAGGTCGAGGCCGCGCTCGACGACATCAACATCGACCGCTTCCTCCGCCTGGTCCGTCGCTTCGCCGAGCGCTCGCAGTTCATCGTCGTCACGCACCAGAAGCGGACGATGGACGCGGCGGACATCCTCTACGGCGTCAGCATGGGTGGCGACGGCATCACCAAGGTCGTCTCCCGCAAGCTGCCCCGCGACGAGCTGGAGACCCTCCCGGGACAGCCCGAGGCGGCCGCCGAGGCGGCCTAGGCAGGAAGCTCCTAGTAGGGGCGGCGGAGCACGGGCCGCTGTCGCGGACGACGGGGGCGATCGGGCCATTCCGGCCGCTCCCAGACGAGCTTCGCGCGCTCGATGGCCTCCCGCTCGACGGCCGGATGGCAGCTCCGGCAGACGGGCTCGAGGTTCTCGAGCAGGTCCAGGCCTCCATAGCGCCGCGGGAGCTTGTGGTGCGCCACCAGGTCCTCGCGGCTCCCGCAGTAGGTGCATGCCGCTCCACGGGTGACGAGGGCCGAAAGGATCGACCAGGAGAGATGGTCGTTCGACTGCCGCATTCCGCTCCATCTCACATGGCACGCCGGATGCCCTCCCGACTACTCTCCGCCGCCGTGGCCGTCAGCTGGCAAGAGGCGTTCGACCTCGGGGACCGCACGGTTGCCGTGGACGAGCCGACCGAAGAGCGGGCGGGTGTCTTCAGACGGCTTCGAGAGGGGCTCTCCCGCAGCCGCCAGGCTCTCACCGCCGAGCTCTCCTCGACCTTCACCGAGCGAATCGACGATCAGACGTGGGAGCACCTCGAGGAGGCCCTGATCTTCGCGGACGTGGGTGCCCCGACCACGGCCGCGGTGGTCCGGCGGCTCGAGGACGAGGTCGAAACCGGTGAGCTGAGCGGCGGGGAACAGCTGCGCGAGCGCCTGATCCAGGTGCTGGCGGAGACCGCCTCACCGCAGGGCGCCGAAAGCGCTCGCATCCACCTGCGGGAGCGACCGTCGGTCCTGATGATCGTCGGGGTGAACGGGACAGGCAAGACGACGACGATCGGCAAGGTCGCCTGGCATCTGCAGAAGGAGCTCGGCCTGGACGTGATCGTCGCCGCGGCGGACACCTATCGAGCCGCGGCGGTCAACCAGCTCGCCGAATGGGCGGACCGCGCCGGGACCCAGATCGTGCGTGGGACAGAGGGCGGCGACCCGGGCGCCGTCGCCTTCGACGCCGTTGCCGCGGCAGAGGCTCGCAGCGCCGACGTCGTGATCTGCGACACCGCGGGGCGCCTCCACACCCACGGCAACCTGATGGAGGAGCTCAGCAAGGTGCGGCGGGTGATCGCAAAGCGGATCCCGGACGCCCCGCACGAGACCCTGATCGTCATCGACGCGACCACCGGGCAGAACGGGGTCCGTCAGGCCCAGGAGTTCGCCAACGCGGTGGAGGTCACCGGCGCCGTGCTCACCAAGCTCGACGGGAGCGCAAAGGGCGGGGTCGCACTTGCGATCGCCTCCGAGCTCGGCATCCCGGTGAAGCTGATCGGCATCGGGGAGTCCCTCGAGGACCTGCGCCCCTTCGACGCCGAGGAGTTCGCGCGGGCCCTGATCGAGGAGTAGCTTCGGGTGAACCGGGGTTACCCGCGATGCAACCCGACTCCCAGGCTGTACCGAATATTCAGCCAGCCTGAACTCTGGTGCCTTCGAGAGTCAGAAAGCTTCTCGCACTGCTCGCCACTATGGCCGCGACGCTGCTGGTCGTTCCTGCGTTGGCGAGCGCGGGCAGCGCCCACATCGCCGCTCTGCAGGTGGCGATGAGCGCGCTCGGCCTCTATCCGCATCCGGTGGACGGGATCAGCGGGCCCTGGACCCAGGGTGCCGTCCGGACCTTCCAGTCCCAGCACGGGCTTGCCGTCGACGGCATCGCCGGGCAACAGACGCGCGCCGCCCTCGGCAAGCGCGGCAAGCCGAAGCTCGGCAAGCGCCCGATGCACCTCGGCCAGCGCGGCTGGGACGTGGCCGCCCTCCAGTTCCTGCTCCATGAGCGCGGCTTCGCGCCGGGGGGCTTCGATGGCGGGTTCGGGCCGAACACCCAGAATGCGGTTCGGCGCTTCCAGGCGGCTGCGCACATCGGCGTCGACGGCGTGGCGGGCCCCGCGACCCTCGGCGCGCTCCGGGGAAACCAAGTCGTCACGACCTCCCCGCTTGCGCCCGTTCGCTTCTTCCGGCCCGTGCCCGGGCCCATCGGCGACGGCTTCGGCTTCATCCCGCCGGGCCGCTGGCACACCGGGCTCGACTTCCCTGAGCCGAAGGGGACGCCGATCCACGCCGGCGGTGTGGGGGTCGTCTCCTTCGCGGGCCTCAACACGGGCGGCTACGGCAACCTCGTCGTAATCAGCCACCGGCTCGGCTTCGAGAGCTGGTACGCGCACATGTCGGTGATCGGCGCATCGGTCGGCCAGCGGGTGTCCGGCGGGCAGACGATCGGCTACGTCGGTTCGACGGGCCACGCGACCGGCCCGCACGTCCACTTCGAGGTGCGTCACTTCGGCACCCCGGTCGACCCGACGCCGTACCTGCTCGGCTACCGGTCCGCGAACGCACGCACCGCCCCTACGAGCGGGACCGGGCCAAAGCACCGTGGGCGTAGCTGCCGGCCGAACGCAGACGCGCGCGGCCGCGGGGCCGACCCGCTGACCGCGCGCCTCGACCGCTGTCCCTGAACGCCGAACGTCCCGCAGTACCCCTCTCAGCGAGCATTCCGGGACGTTCGGCGCTGTGGCACGAGGCCGGGCGTAACGCCTAAGCTCACCCTCAATGTTCGATCAGCTTTCAGATCGCCTGCAGGGCGTGCTCTCCGACGTTCGCTCCAGGGGAAAGCTCTCCGAGGACGACGTCAACAAGGCCCTCAGGGAGGTGCGCCTCGCTCTGCTCGAGGCGGACGTCAACTTCAAGGTCGTCAAGGACTTCACGGCGTCGCTGAAGGAGCGGCTTGCCGGCGAGGAGATCTCGGAGGCGCTCAACCCCGGCCAGACCGTGATCAAGGCGGTCAACGACGAGCTCGCCGCGCTGATGGGCGGTGCCGGCCGCGACCTGGTCTTCGCCCCGAGCGGGCCGACGGTGATCCTGATGGCCGGCCTGCAGGGCTCGGGGAAGACGACCGCCACGGCGAAGCTCGGCAAGCTGCTGAAGAAGCAGAACAAGGACGTCGCCCTCGCGGCGGTCGACCTGCAGCGTCCCGCCGCGGTCGAGCAGCTCGAGAAGCTCGGCGCGCAGGCCAAGGTCCACGTCTACTCGCAGCCCGGCGAAACCGACGCGGTCAAGGTCGCCGCTTGGGCCCGCGACCAGGCGGTCCAGGAGAACCGCGACGTGCTGATCGTCGACACGGCCGGCCGCCTCCACGTCGATCAGGACCTGATGGACGAGCTCGCCGAGGTCCGCAAGGTCACGAAGCCGCACAACGTGCTCCTGGTGGTCGACGCGATGACCGGTCAGGACGCCGTCAACGTCGCGGAGAGCTTCGCCGAGACCGCCGAATTCGACGGGGTGCTGATGACGAAGCTCGACGGCGACGCCCGCGGCGGCGCCGCGCTCTCCGTCCGGGCGGTCACGGGCAAGCCGATCATCTACGCGTCGACCGGCGAGAAGCTCGACGAGATCGAGCGCTTCCACCCCGACCGGATGGCCGGGCGAATCCTCGGCATGGGCGATGTGATGTCGCTGATCGAGAAGACCCAGGACGAGTTCGACGAGGACTCGGCGGCGGACCTCGAGCGCAAGATCCGCAAGCAGCAGTTCACGCTCGAGGACTTCCTCCAGCAGATGAAGCAGGTGCGTCGCATGGGGCCGCTCGGAAACCTGATGAAGATGATGCCCGGCATGGGCAAGGCGATGCAGGGGATGGGACAGGTCGATGAGCGAGAGCTCGATCGGATCGAGGCGATCATCCTCTCGATGACCCCCTTCGAGAGGGCTCACCCGACAGAGATCAACGGCTCACGCCGCAAGCGGATCGCGACCGGGTCCGGCACGACGGTGCAGGCCGTGAACCGGCTCGTCAAGCAGTTCGGCCAGATGAACAAGCTGATGAAGCAGATGTCCGAGGGGAAGATGCCCGACCCGCAGCAGCTGATGCGCGGGATGCGCTAGGCGCTAACCTCCGCCGCCGCATGTCCGTGAGAATCAGACTCCGCAGGGTCGGGTCGAAGAAGAACCCGATCTGGAGAATTGTCGTCGCCGACCAGCGTTCGCCGCGGGACGGCCGCTCGATCGAGACGATCGGTCAGTACAACCCGCAGCCGGACCCTTCCCTGATCGTGATCGACGAGGACCGGGCCAAGCACTGGCTGGAGAATGGCGCACGGCCGACCAAGACGGTGGCCACCCTGCTCCGCACCAAGGGCATCGAGTCCACCGGCGCCTAGGGCTGGGCTGACCCGATGCGCGAGCTGCTCGAGTTCCTCGCCCGCTCGCTCGTCGCAGATCCCGATGCGGTCGTCGTCAACGAAATCGAGGAGATCGACGGCGAGGTCGTGCTCGAGCTCGAGGTCGCGGAGGACGATCTCGGACGTGTGATCGGCCGCGGCGGACGTGTCGCCAACGCTCTCCGTTCCGTGATGAAGGCCGCGGCGACCCGCGAGGACAAGCGCGTGGTCGTCGACATACTGGACTGAGTGCGACTCGACGTCTTCACGCTCTTCCCGGAGCACTTCGACTGGTTCCTTCGCCAGCGCCACGTCTCCAACGCACTCGCAAGCGGGAACGAGATCCGCTTCCACAACTACCGCGACACGACGCCGCTGAGCGCGGGGCAGGTCGATGACGCCCCGTACGGCGGGGGAGCGGGGATGGTGATGCGTGTCGATGTCGTCGATGCCGCCCTCGAGGCCGCCTACGGGGCGGAGCGCGACCGCGTCAGGAAGATCGCCCTCGCGCCGGCCGGGCGGCTCTTCGACGAGGAGCTCGCGGCGGAGCTCGCGCAGGAAAACCACGTGGCGCTGCTCTCTGGGCGCTACGAGGGCTTCGACGAGCGCGTCGTGGAGCATCTGGCTGACGAGACGATCTCGATCGGCCGCTACGTGCTCGCCGGAGGGGAGCTGCCCGCGATGGTGATCAGCGACGCAGTCCTGCGGAAGCTGCCGGGCGCCCTCGGCGACGCGGAGAGCGTGGTGGAGGAGTCCTACAGCTGCGGCCCTCGGGGGCGCGCCGGAGTATCCCCACTACACGCGGCCCGCCGCATACCGCGGCTGGCAGGTGCCCGACATCCTGCTCTCGGGCGACCACGCCCGGGTGCGCAAGTGGCGGCACGAGCAAGCCCGCCACCGGGCGGACCAAAATGAACGGCCGCCACAAACGCCGCGGCCGCATCACCGCTAGCATTTCGCGTCGCTGCGCGAGGCCGAGGGCCACGCGCATTTTTTGAGCCTCCGCACCGGCGCCGTTTTAGGCGTCGCTCAGGCCGAGCCCCGACCATCACCACCTCATGAGCACAGTCATCGAAGACCTCGAGAAGCGAGCGCTGAAGCAGCGGCCGAGATTCGCCGCGGGCGACCGCGTGCGCGTCCACTTCCAGGTGGTCGAGGGGACCCGCCGCCGCACCCAGGTCTTCGAGGGCATCGTGATCAAGCGCCAGGGCAGCGGCGCGCGCGAGACGTTCACCGTGCGCAAGCAGTCCTTCGGCGTCGGCGTCGAGCGGACGTTCCCGCTGCACTCGCCGAAGATCGAGAAGCTCGAGGTGGCCGCCCGCGGCGACGTGCGGCGGGCGAAGCTCTACTACCTGCGCGGGAAGGTCGGCAAGAGCGCTCGGGTGGCCGAGCGGCGCTGGGGCATCGAGGAAGAGATGGTCGTTGCGGAGGAGGAGGCGGAGGCGGTTGACGCCGAGGGCGTCGCGGTGAGCGAAGCCGAGGCGGAGGTCACCGAGCCCGTCGAGGAGGAAGCCGAGCAGGCCGCCGAGGGCGAGGAGCCCATGGAGGGCGAGGAGCCCACGGAGGGCGATGAGCAGGGTGCGGACGGTGGGGAGACGGCGGAGGCGGAGTCGGAGCCTAGGCGCAAGCCGAAGGCCGACGCCTCCCCCGACGAGGCAGAAGACTGAGAATCCCGCGACCCCACAGCACCCAGGGCGCGCTTCTCGAGCTCGTCATCATCGTCGCGCTCGCGCTCGGGCTGGCACTCGGGATCCAGGCGTTCATCGTCAAGCCGTACCAGATCCCCTCTGAGTCGATGGAGCCCACCCTCGACGTCGGCCAGCGGGTCCTGGTGAACCGGTTCATCTACCACTTCACCGATCCCAAGATCGGGGACATCGTCGTCTTCCATCCGCCGCAGGGAGCCGAGGGCGGCGCCGGCGGTGAGTGCGGCGATCCGAGGACAGGAGCCGGGGGCTCGAGCGGCTCGGCCTGCGACCAGCCGACGCCCGATAAGTCGAACGTCAACTTCATCAAGCGGATCGTCGCCGGCCCGGGAGACACCCTGAGCGTCCAGGACGGTCACCCGGTGGTCAACGGAAAGATCGCTCAGGAGGACTTCATCAACCGCTGTACGCCAGGCGGAGCCTGCAATTTGCCGCAACAGATCACCATCCCGCCCGACCATTACTTCATGATGGGCGACAACCGTGGGTCGAGCGACGACAGCCGCTTCTGGGGACCAATCCCACGCGACTGGATCATCGGCAAAGCCTTCGCCACCTACTGGCCCCCGGACCGCGTCGGGCTCCTCTAACTCGCCCCGGAAGCGCGGGAAGAGGCGGACCGCCGCCCGCCTGTTCCGCTTCGACCGGTCCTTCGGCCGCCGCTTCGTGGCGGGAGTGGACGAGGCAGGGCGGGGCTCGCTGGCCGGCCCGCTGCTCGCCGCGGGGGTGCTCATCGACCTCGAGCGGATCGGCCGTTCCGAGCGCCTCGCCCTGGCGCGGCTCGACGACTCCAAGCAGAAGACGCCCGAGGAGCGGGAGGAGCTCTACCCGCGGGTGATCCGCGCGGCGGCCTGCGTGTCGGTCGCCGTGCGCTCGGCCCGTGCCATCGACGCAAACGGACTGCATGTCTCCAACCTCGCGGCGCTCAGCGACTGCATGAGCGCGGTAGCCCAGGAGGACGCGACTCGCCTTGTGGATGGTTTCAGGCTGCACCGCTGCGAGCTCGACCACACCCCGGTCGTCGATGGGGACGCGCGCAGCGCGGCGATCGCCGCCGCCTCGGTCATCGCCAAGGTGACGCGCGACCGGTACATGCGGCGTGTCGCCGAGCTCTACCCGCAGTGGAGCTTCGAGGGGAATGTCGGCTACTCGACCCCGGAGCATCGGGAGGCCATTCGGGAGCACGGCATCTGCCCGCTGCATCGCCGCTCCTTCGCCTCGGTGGCCTACTCCCAGCTCGGGCTCGACGGACTGCCGGCGGACGACGACCAGGGATCAGAAGGCCTGGCGGATGTGATCGACATCCGGGAGGCCATCCGCGCCGAAGCGGACCCCGACGACGTCGAAGCGGTAGCCGAGGACGCCTGAGGGCCCACGCCGTTCCGCGATCCACTCGCGGGCCAGGCGCCTCAGCTTGAGCTGCTTGCGGCGGCCGACCGCGTGCGCCGGCCGCTCCGGGCCGAGGGCGGTGCCCGCGCGTCCCGCCTTCACCTCGACGAAGACCAGGGTCCGGCCGTCCATCGCCACGATGTCGAGCTCGCCCGAGGGGAGCCGGATGTTGCGCCCGACGATCCGCCAGCCGGATCGCTCCAGGCGGGTGGCGACGAGCTGCTCGGCGGTGCGGCCGAGGCGTTGCCTGGCGAAGGTCACGACCGGCCACGCTGCTCCCCTCGGGCGCCCGGGGCACGCGTCGATCGCCATGCCTCCATGACGCCAATGTGACGATCCGCGCGCCAGGCTTGATGAGGCGCCGCCTAGCGTCGCCCGCATGTTCGCGCTCGCCCGCACCTTCGCCCTGGTCGGTGTCGATGCGCAGCCGGTCTACGTGGAGGTCGACATCGGGGGCGGCCTGCCCTCATTCACGATCGTGGGGCTGCCGGACACCGCGGTGCGGGAATCCCGCGAGCGGGTCCGCTCGGCACTCCGGAATTCGGGATTCAGATATCCGGACCACCGGATCACCGTGAACCTCGCCCCGGCCGACGTCCGCAAGGCCGGTCCGGGCTTCGACCTGGCGATCGCGGCGGCGATTCTGGCCGCGACGGGGCAGCTGCCCCGAGCCGTGGTCGACAACTACGCGATGGCCGGAGAGCTGGCGCTCGACGGTGCGATCCGGGCCGCGCCGGGGGCGCTCGCGATGGCGGAGGGGGCCAGCGGCTGGGGGCTGCGCGGGGTGGCGGTGTCACCGGGCGACACGAGCCAGGCCGCGCTCGTGGAGGGGCTCGAGGTGATGCCGGTCGAACACGTCGCCCAGCTCAGTGAGCTTGCCGAGGGCGGGATCGAGCCGGTGCCACGGACCGAGCCCCCCGACGAGCCTGACCGGGATCTCCCCGATCTCTCCGATCTGCACGGCCATCCCGTCCTCCGGCGCTGCCTCGAGATCGCCGCGGCCGGTGCCCACAGCCTGCTGCTGATCGGCCCGCCGGGCGGCGGCAAGACGCTTGCCCTACAGCGGCTTCCTTCGCTGTTGCCTCCGCTCAGCGCGAATGAGGTGATCGAGGTGACCCGGATCGCGGGCGTCTGCGGCGAGAACGGCGGGCCGCGCGTCCATCGCCCCTTCAGGGCGCCGCACCACACGGTCTCCGGCCGCGCTCTGGTCGGGGGCGGAGCGCCGCCCAGGCCGGGGGAGGTGACCCGTGCACACCGAGGGGTGCTCTTCCTCGATGAGCTCGGCGAGTTCAGGCGCGACGCACTCGAGGCCCTGCGGGCGCCGCTCGAGGACGGAACGGTCACGGTCGCAAGGACGTCCGGGACGGTCTCGCTGCCGTGCCGGTTCATGCTGGTGGCGGCGTCCAATCCGTGTCCCTGCGGCAACGGTCCCGAGTCAGGGGAGTGTGAATGCCACCCGGGCGCGGTCACCCGCTATCAGGCGAAGCTGAGCGGCGCCCTGGCGGACCGCATCGACATCACCCACAGGGTCGACCCGCCGCCGGCCGAGGAGCTGGTGGAGGACGATGCCGAGGACTCCGCGACCGTGAGGGAGCGCGTGGCGCGAGCCCGCCGGCTTGCGGAGGCGCGCCTCGGCTCGGGCCGGGCAAACGCGGAGATGACTCCGGCGGAGGTGAGGCTGCACTGCGGGCTCGACGCGGAGTCTCAGCGGACGCTGGAGCGAGCGCACCGGAAGCTCCGCTTGAGCGCCCGGGGCTGGGATCGGTGCGTGCGGCTGGCGCGGACGATCGCCGACCTCGCGGGTGAGTCCCGCATCTCGCAGGATCACGTCGCCGAGGCGATCGACCGCCGGCGGCGACCCGACCCATGAGCGGGGACGCCAGGCCACGCGCCTGCGGCGAGTGCCTGCGACGTGCCTGGCTGGTGGCCTCCCTCGCCGGGCACATCGACAAGGCGGTCAGCGACACAGCCGGCAACCGCGCTCGCGAGCTGCTCGCGCTGTCGAACGAGGAACTCGCCGAGGCGATGGCGCGCTCGCAGGCGAAGTCGTTCCTGGTGCGGGCGAGGGAGCGAGATCCCGTGCGGATGCTCGCGGCCGTGACCGGATCCGGGGCATGGGCGTCCTGCCGGCACGACGAGCTGTACCCGGAGCCGCTCCACGACCTCGGCGACGCGCCGGCAGTGATCTTCGGCCGGGGGCGGGCCGCCACCCTCGCGGAGCTGGGGCGCAACGGGGCGGTGACGATCGTCGGCTCACGGCGGCCGAGCCGTTACGGCCGGGAGCTCGCGACGGAACTGGGCGCTGAGCTCGCCGCGGCCGGGTTCGCGGTGGTCAGCGGCATGGCCCTGGGGATCGATTCGGCTGCCCAGGCGGGAGCCGTGCGGGCCGGTGGCCTGACGATCGCGGTGCTCGGCTGCGGGGTCGACATCGCGTATCCGCCTCGCAGCGCGCGCCTCTACGCGGAGATAGTCGAGCGCGGGCTGGTGATCGGCGAGCTGCCGCCGGGCACCGAGCCGCGACGCTGGACCTTCCCCGCGCGGAACCGGATCATGGCCGCGCTCGGCGCGATGACCGTGGTCGTCGAGGCACGCGAGCGATCGGGCTCGCTGATCACGGCCGAGATGGCCGAGAGCCTCAACCGCGACGTCGGGGCCGTGCCCGGTCTCGTCGGCAGCTCGCCCGCGGCGGGCACCAACGGGCTGATCCGGGACGGCGCCCACCTGATTCGATCAGCACAGGACGTCCTCGATGGGTTGCTCGGGCCGGGTGCGGGCGAGCTTTCGGCGCGCAGGCCGGTCGGCCCGGTGCTGGAGGACGGGCTCATCGAGGTGCTGGATCTGGTCGAGGGTGGCGCGGGCACGCGCGGACGCCCTGGCGAGGGCCTCGAGTCTGGAGCCCGGGCCGCTTGCGACGGCGCTGGTCAGCCTCGAGCTCTCGGGCTACGTGCGCTGCAACGGCGACGGGCGCTACGAACGCACCTCGCTGGCAATGCCCGAGCCCGCCTAGCGGAGCGGTCCGCGCATCTAGCCTGTTGCCCGTGACAGCAGACCGATCCACGCCGGTCGCGATGACGATCGCGACTTCGGATTCCGGCGGCGGCGCAGGGATCCAGGCGGACCTGAAGGCGTTCGCCCGCTGCGGCGTGCATGGCACGTCGGCGATCGTCGCGCTCACGGCCCAGAACACCCACGAGGTGGTCTCGGTCGAGACCCTGCCACGGCAGTTCATCCTCGATCAGGTCCGCGCAGTGGTCGAGGACATCGGCGTCGACGCCGTCAAGATCGGGATGCTCTTCGACGAGCCGACGGATCGACGCCGTCGCCGAGGCGCTCGAGATGGTCGGCGACGCTCCGGTGGTGGTCGATCCCGTGATGGTGGCCGAGAGCGGCGCCGTGCTCCTGCAACCGGAGGCGAAGCGCGCGCTGATCGAGCGGATTCTGCCCCGGGCCGCGGTGGTGACCCCGAACCTGGCCGAGGCCCGTGAACTGACCGGGCTCCGCGATGCCTCGCCCGAGGAGCTCGCCCGTGCGGTCGTTGCCCTCGGGCCTGCCGCAGCCGTCGTCACCGGCGGACACACCGAGGACGGCGCCGACCGCTTCTTCGACGGGACTGACCTCGAGCTGATCGAGGGCCCGCGGCATCCGGGAGGCGCGGCCCACGGCTCCGGGTGCACCCATTCCTCGGCGCTCGCTGCTCGGCTGGCCCTCGGGGACACACCGCTCGAGGCCGCCCGCGCGGCCCGGCAGATCGCCTCCGAGGCGGTGGCCAACGGCCTGGGCGATCTCGGCTCCGGCGCCGGGCCCGTGGATGTCCTGGGCACGGTTCGCGATCCCGCCGGGGATCGCCAGGCATAATCGGAGCATGAAGCTGCTTCGCATGACTCCTGGCAGGGGCGACGTGCTGCTCGCCGAGGGCGACCCGGAGGTGGCCGAGGACGAGGAGCGCCTGATCGAGGAATTCCGCCGCCAGCTCGACCTGGGCATGTGGGCGGCGGTGCCGCATGAAGGGCCGGGCGGCCAGCGCGAGGCGACCATGGTCCGCGACTTCTCGGAGATCCCCGAGGGAGCTCAGCGGGTGATCTTCTTCCCGCAGGCGGCCGGAGGCTGAATTTGGCCCCCCGGTACGCAAGGGATCCGGCGCGGGAGCGCCGGGCAGAGGAACGGGCGCGCGAGCTGCTCCGCTCGACCGCGGGCGACGAGGCGCTCGAGATGTACGAGCGCCTCGGCTTCCTGTCGATCGAGCACGAGGGCGGCGAGTACGGCTACCTGATCTACCCGCAGCGGCCGATCGTCGGCTACGACGCCCGCAGCGGCGAGCTGCTCTCCGAGTACTGCGTTCGCTTCCTCGACGGCTCCGACCCCGAGGCGGGGGAGAGGCTCCCCGACGCCGACGACGTGCTGGCGAAGTGGCTCGCCCTCCGCATGGACGAGGACCACACGCTCCGGACCGCCAACGTCCACCCGCTCGGGCGCCAGCTCGACCCGGCGATGGTGCGCCGCGATCTGTCGGCTCTGAGGCAATGGCAGAGATAGCGACCAACGGAATGCGGACACGCTCGTCCGTCGTCTTCGACGGTCCCGAGCGAGCCTTCGCCCGCGCCTACATGAAGGGGATCGGGTTCGACGACGACGACCTGAGCCGCCCGACCGTCGGCATCGCCAACACCTGGATCGAGGCGATGCCCTGCAACTTCCACCTCCGCGGCCTGGCCGAGCACGTCAAGGAGGGCGTCCGGGCGGCCGGCGGGACACCACTGGAGTTCAACACGATCGCGATCTCGGACGGGATCACGATGGGGACGCAGGGCATGAAGACCTCACTGGTGAGCCGCGAGGTGATCGCCGACTCGATCGAGCTCACAGCCCGCGGCTACCAGTTCGACGCGGTGATCGCCCTCTCCGGCTGCGACAAGACGATTCCGGGATGCGTGATGGCGCTGGCACGGCTCGACGTCCCCTCGCTGATGCTCTACGGCGGCTCGATCCTGCCCGGCCGCTGGCGCGGCAAGGACGTGACGATCCAGGACGTCTTCGAGGCGATCGGCAAGCACACCACCGGCGAGATGTCCGATGACGACCTCTACGAGCTCGAGGGCTGCGCCAGCCCCGGCGCGGGCGCCTGCGGCGCGCAGTTCACCGCCAACACGATGGCCTCCGCCTTCGAGGTGATGGGAATCAGCCCGATGGGAACCAGCATGGTGCCCGCGGTCGCCGAAGCCCGCGAGCAGGTCGCGCGCGATTGCGGCGAGCTTGTCATGCGGGTTCTCGCCGACGATCTGCGACCGAGCCAGGTGATCACCAAGGACTCCCTCGAGAACGCGATCGCGACCGTCTGCATGTCGGGTGGCTCGACCAACGGCGTGCTCCACCTGCTCGCCGTCGCCAGCGAGGCCGGCATCGAGTTGACCATCGACGACTTCGACCGGATCTCCGAGCGGACGCCCCTGCTGGGCGACCTGAAGCCCGGCGGACGCTTCGTCGCGAAGGACCTCTACGAGGCCGGCGGCGTCGGCGTCCTGGCAAAGCGACTGGACGAGGCCGGCGTACTGCACCGCGAGGCGATCACCGTCACCGGCAGGACGATCGGCGAGGAGGCGGAGGCGTCGCAGGAGACCTCCGGCCAGGAGGTGGTTCGCCCTCTCTCGGCTCCGCTCAAGCCCACCGGCGGACTGGTCATTCTCCGCGGCAACCTTGCCCCGGAGGGCTGCGTGGTCAAGGTCGCCGGCGAGGAGCGCAAGAAGCACACGGGCCCGGCGCGGGTCTTCGGCTCCGAGGAGGAGTGCTTCGCAGTGGTCGAGCAGCAGGGAATCAAGCCCGGCGACGTCGTTGTGATCCGCAACGAGGGCCCCTCGGGCGGGCCCGGCATGCGCGAGATGCTCCAGGTGACCGCCGCGCTGGTGGGCGAGGGAATCGGGGACCAGGTCGCGTTGCTCACGGACGGACGCTTCTCCGGCGCCACCCACGGCCTGATGGCGGGTCACGTCGCCCCGGAGGCAATCCGCGGCGGTCCGATCGCGGCCGTCCAGGACGGCGATGAGATCACGATCGACATCGACGCCCGTCGCCTCGACGTCGATCTCCCCGACGAGGAGATCGCGAGGAGGGTGGAGGCGTATGACCCCCCCGAGCCGCGCTACAAGCGAGGCGTGATGGCGAAGTACGCGGCCTCGGTCTCGAGCGCCTCCGAGGGCGCGGTCACGTCCTGAGCGCGGTCGGCCCTTCGGCCGGCTCGCGCACGTTCACCGGAGAGGGCTGGCCCAGCCGCTCGTGCACGAAGCGCACGACCATCGCTCCCTCGCCGACGGCGGTTGCACCCGCTTGGCGGAACCGGAGCGCACGTCCCCGACCGCGTACACGCCGGGAAGGCTCGTCTCGAGCAGATTGCCGCTGCCGACGTCGGACCCGGTGAGGAGGAATCCGTGCTCATCGCGTGCCACCGCGTCGCCGAGCCAGTGCGCGCATGGGTCCGCGCCGAGGAAGAGGAAGAGGTTGGAGAACGAAAGGCGCTCGCCATCGGTGAGCGTGACGGCCTCGAGCTCGCCGTCGCTGCCATGCAGCTCTGCGATCTCGCTCCGGTCGCGCACCTGGACGCCGTAGCGATCGAGATCGTGGATCAGGTAGTCGGACATGGTCTCGCTCAGATCGCCGCGCCGGTGAAGCAGCGTCACCAGGGCGCCTCCCCGGGCCAGCCAGATGGCGGCCTGGGCGGCAGAGTTACCCCCGCCGACCACGCCCGCCCGGCTTCCGGCACAGCGGCTTGCCTCCGGTGGGCCGGCGGCGTAGAAGACGCTGATCCCCTCGAACTCCGAGAGCCGCTCGACGGGGAGGCGCCGGTAGTTGGCACCGGTCGCGATCACGATGGCGCGCGCGGCGATCTCATTGCCGTCCTCGACCCGGACGACGTGACGCTCATCGCCGGGTTCGAGGGCGACCGCGACGTACGGGGTCGCCGTCCTGGCGTTGAACTTGCGCGCCTGGGTGACGGCCCGGCTGGTGAGCTCGCTGCCGCCGATCCCCGCCGGAAAGCCGAGGTAGTTCTCGATCCGCCTGGAGAAGCCCGCCTGGCCGCCGAGGACCGTCCGCTCCAGGACGAGCGTGTCGAGGCCCTCCGAGGCTGCGTAGACGGCCGCGCCGAGTCCCGCCGGGCCGCCGCCGACGATCAGCAGGTCCACCTCCTCGTGGTCCGCAAGCTCGAGGCCGATTCCGAGCGCTCGGGAGACCTCGCCGTTGCTCGGTGCCTGAAGCTCGATGCCCCCTGGTATGCGCACGACCGGCATCCGCTCGGGAGCGAGTGACTCGACCAGGGACGTCGCCTCGCTGTCACCGGCGTCCGGCGGGTGCTCGGGGTCGCGCCAGCGGTAGGGGATCCGGGCGCTCCTCAGCCACTCCGCGATTCCGCGGGTCCGCTCGGAGGATCGCGGCCCGATCACTTCGATCCCGAGCCCGTCCTCGGCCTGGAGGAGCTCCCGCCGAGAGACGAATGCGGACAGCAGGAGATCGGCGAGGTCGGGGTCCTCGAAGAGGAGCGCTCGCAGCTCGATCCGGTCGACGGCGATGTAGCGCATCGGCTTGGTCGCGATGGCTGTCAGGAAGACGGTCTGGCCGGTCAGCAGGTTGAGCTCGCCGACGAATCCGGAGGGACCGTGCGAGATCAGCTCGCGACCCGATTCATCCCGGATCGTGGCCTCCCCCTCGATGATCGCCATGAAGGGATAGCTCTTGTCGCCCACGCTGAAGAGAACCTCGCCGGCGTCAGCGGTTCGCTCCTCGCCGTGCTCCGCCAGAAGGTCGAGCTGTGCCTGGGACAGGACCTGGGTGCTCCTCACCAGACGAGCCTAGCTACCCGGACAAGTGCGGCCACGGCCTCCGCTGGTCGCGGTCAGTCGAGCACGCCCTCGCGGGCCAGGAACCTCTCGAGGACCCGGTTGAAGCGCACCGGCCGCTCGATCTGCGGGACGTGCCCGCACTCGTCGAAGATGACCAGCTCCGCGTTGTCGCCGATCCGCTTCTTGTAGGAGAGCGCAGCGGGGACGGGCACGACGCGATCGTTGCGCCCCCAGACGATCAGCGTGGGCACGCCGATCTCCTCGAGCCGGTCGCGGATGTCGTAGCCGACCAGGTTCCGCATCGCATCGAAGTAGCCGGGGCTCTTCATGGCGGGTACGAAGTTCTCCCAGAGCGTCTCGCGCCGCAGCCCGTTCGGATCGAAGAAAACCCCTTGGAAGGCGGACCTTCTCAGCCGTTGCCGTCTCATGCTGGAGGTCTGCAGTTTCAGCAGCGCCGGCATCGCGGCGCGACCGACGCGCGCCGCCATCACGGCCGGCTCGCGACGCGCCCGGGCCCAGGTGATGCCGGCGGCAGAGACGAGAGTGAGGTCGTCTACCCGCTCTGGCTCCGTGATTGCGACCTCGCTGGCGATGAAGCCGCCCATCGAGTTGCCGGCGATGGAGCAGCGGTCGATGCCGAGCCGCTCACAGAAGTCGCGTACGAATCGGCCGAAGGCGGGGATCGTGATCTCCCAGGGCGGCATCGGGCTGGCGCCGAAACCGGGCAGGTCGAGCGCGACCACGCGGTGCGTTCGGGCGAAGTGGGGGATGTTCTCGAGCCAGTTCTGCCAACAGCCGGAGAGGCCGTGGACGAAGAGGAGGGGGGACCCCTCTCCGATCTCGACGTAGTTGACGCGCGCGCCGACCACATCCATCTGTCGCAGATGGTCGTGCCAGTCGATCCGCAGCCACTCGGGATCGGGATTGCCGTAGGGATCGGGACCGTCGGACGGCGTGGCCGGCGGCAGCTCCACTCGCCCGGCCGCCAGGCGGACGGCATAGGCCGTATCGGAGGCGATCCGGCGCAGCTCATCACGGACCGGCCCTTCCGCGGTCGTGCTGGTCACGGGCGAAACGTATCGCTATGACCCGGAGCCACGCGAGAGCGGCCGCCGTTGCTCCCGATCACCCCCGAGCAAGCCGGTCTCAGGCGTAGCCCATCCGCTCCAGGATCGGGATCTCGCGGATCTGGCGGTCAGGCACGGCTGGGACCACCCAGGCACGAATGGACCCGGTTAGACCCGGTTGTTTCCGGTTGTTTCGGTGTCTCACTGGCGAACAAATGGCGAACATCGATCTGCCGCGGGCAGCACGCCCACTGCGGTACCGGTGTGCGGGGCTGGGCTTCTAGCGTCCTACTCCCGCAGTCCGGCGGCTGCCAGGGCCTCGTCCCGGTCCAAGAAAGCCTCTTGCTTGACGGCGAGTCCGTCGCGAAACGTCCAAACTTGGAACACGTCCATCGAGACATCCAGCGCCTCGTGTCGGGAGCGCCCGCTCAGCACCACGTGGACGAAGAGCACGTCGCCGGAGGGGATCATTTGTTGCGGTTCGAGGCGGAACTCCGCCCACGTTTCCTCGAAGTTCTCCCGCCAAGCACGCCGCAGAGCCTTCCTGCCACCGTGCACGCCTCCACCCGCCAGCCCGGGCGGATCGTGCCACGTGATGTCTGGATCCATCAGCGACTGTGCCTGGTCCCAGTCTCTTTGCCCGAACGCCTCGTAGTTGCGGCGCACATGCTCAAGATCAATGCGATCTGCCTCTCCTCCATGCTCGTTTCGCCCCGCGACCTCCACGTTCTCCTCCGACATCGCCTACTCCGACAGCCCGGCGGCTGCGAGGGCGTCCTGCTCCTTTTCATACATCTGCCACCGAACGACCCGTCCATCCCGCCACTCAGAGACCTGCCACACGAACTCTTCGAGGGGCGCGGCGCTGTCTTCGCCGTGGGCACTGTTGCGCAGTTCGGAAACCGTCAGGTCCCCGACTTCGCGCACCCAAACGACCTCGATTCTGAAGTCAGGGAAGACACCGAGGAGATCCGTCCACCACTCGCGGGTGCCGTCGTGCCCTCGATAGGAGTCGCCCTCAATCGCGAGGACTCGCGAAATCCCCACGACATCAGGATGAGCAAGCGCGAGAAATGCGTCGAGGTCGCGCCTGTTGAAAGCCTCGATCCCCCGCCGGTAAAGCTCGACGTTCTCCTCCGACATCGCCTACTCCTCAAGCTCGGCGGGAGTGGACTGGCCGTGCGGATGCGTTCCGATGAGGCACGAGCTGGGCAGCACCGAGAATTGCCACAGCTAGGGCCCTTCGATGACGGGTGCAAAAGAGCCACCCTCGAATCGCTGCTGACATTCGTCACCCCACGGAGTTGCAGGGGCACACTACTCCGACAGCACGGCGGCTTCGAGGGCCTGAGCGTGGTCGAAGAAGTACTCGATCTTGGCGATCCGCCCATATCGGACCGTGTAGATGGAAGTCAGGCTGGAGCGCAGGTCAATACCGCTGGCCTGGCCCCTGCCTCCCCAATCGGCCCGGGCCACGACCCGGTCACCCACGGGGACGATTTCCCTGATGTCCGACGCACTAGCGCCTTCCTCCCAGCCCCGGTCGAGGTCGGTGAGGAAGCACCTGAACTCCTCGCGACCGCGAAACGGCTTTGACTCAGGGAAACGGCATCGGGGCGAATCTCAACGTCTTCTGCCATGTAGTCGAGATACGCCTCGCGGTCACCAGTGATGTAAGTCTCGATCGACGACCTGACCAACTCGACGTTCTCCTGCGACACCGCCTACTCCCACATCCCGGCGGCTTCGAGGGCCTCGGTCGGGGTGTCAAAGGCCCTGAACCGAATCACCCTGGCGTCGCGGAAGGTCCACACGTGGCCGGACGTGGCCTCGATCTCCTGGTTGCTTCCCTTCAGCCGTCCGTACATGCGGACCACAACCACAACGTCATCGCCTTCCTCGATGAACTGCTCGGCCTCCTGGCGCAACATCTCCCAAGCTTTGAATACATCGCGAGTCGCTGCCTCGACACCCTCGATCCCGTGATAGGTCTTGACCCCGGTCAGACCCGACATGGTGGACGGCCACGACCACTCGATCTCGGGGTCGAGGACCTCGCCAGCAGCCCAGAAGTCGCCGCGAGCCATTGCCTCGTAGACCTTGCGCATCGCGTCGACGTTCTCCTGAGACATCGCCCACGCAGTATCTCCGGGGGCAGGGGAGGTCGCAAGCCTGCCACCTGCGCCCGAGAAACCTCGCGGGTCAGGACTCCGGGAGGCAGAGAAAGGTGCCTACCACGACCACAAGCGTGATGACCAGCATGGCGCTGAAGGAGTCCACCTACCCCAGTAAGCGTCTGTCCCGGACCATGGGTTACGGGGTGCAGGGGAGGGTCAGAAATGAGATCGCCACGCCTGAAAGACCGCCGAGTTAGCGGAGCGCGCACGCAGATTGAACACTGACTCGAAGGAGATCTGATGGCGAATCCCGGAGTAGCTCGAACCGATCCGGGCGACCCCGTTTCCCACGCGGACACCCCAGCTACCGGCCCCCGGAGCCGCAGCTCTGCTCGATCGGGGGATGCGAGCAGCGGGTGCTCGCTAGGGGGTGGTGCAGCAAGCACTACCGGCGCTACCAGCGGCACGGGGACCCGCTCGGGCGGAAATAGGTCTGCGGGGTAAGCGCTCGACGTAGGCCCAACGCTGTCAGGGCCCACTAAATCAGTTCTGCCAGCTTGGTCGCGATTACGCCGAGGACGACGGTCACGACCGCCCACCCGGCCCGCCGAGCCCACTTGTTCTCGGCGAGAACCGATAGCCGCTTGCTGAACGGAGGGCCGGGCTCCGGCTTCCCTGGCTCGACCAGCTCGAAGCCAGGTCGCTTCAGGAGAATGGGAAGAACGCCGAACGCTAACCCGACCGCGACGGCGAAGGTGACGAGCGCAAGCCAGATCGGCGCGTCACCGTCGTCGTAAGCGACACTGAGGGCGACGAGCGGGCTGAACACCACGAGCGCGAACGCCGGGAACCGGAACCCTCCGAAGCGGTCCTGGTAGCCCTCCCTCGCGCGCTCGTACATCAGCTCCGCCGTCCCGAGCGCCGCGCCGCGGGTCGGGGCCGTCGTCTTGACGCCAACCCCGGGGTCGCCCCGCTGAGCGACCACGGTCGCCGACGAGCCCGAATCGCTCACTTCCAGCCGGATTGCGAGTAGCTCCTCCACGGGCATCTCCGCCCTGTCGGATTCGAAGTCGTCGAGCGCCGAGTACCGCCGCGCGAGTCCGTCGCGCGGCGTGACGCGGGCGCTGATGGCGGGCTCTCCCTCGCCTCCCTCGGCGAACTCCCCGGCGGCGCTCTCGGCGATCCGCCGCAGGTCGCGGACCGACCCCTTCCAGCACTCGATGTTCGCCTCCGCCCGGTAGGGGGGCCAAGTCCGTGTCCGTCAGGTGGGGTTGGTTTGAGTAGGCCGCCATGGCGGCCGGACCTTAACCGTGGTAACGGCGAGATAATCGCGCGTAGGTAGGGAAGGGCGGGGCGCGTGTCGAACGTCGAAGCCGTGGACGAGCGCAGCGAGCGGATCGCGCAGCGGTTCCAGTGGCCGATGATCGTCGCCGCGCTACTGGTGATCCCGGCCCTGGTGCTGGAGGAGTCCAAGCTGGGGGAACCGGCGACCACCATTGGGCTGGTCCTGAACGCGGTGATCTGGGTCGCGTTCGCGGTCGAGCTGGTGACCATGCTGATCGGCGTTCCGAGCCGGCGGCGCTACTTGGTGCGGCACCCGCTTGACGTTTTGATCGTGCTGTTCACGTCGCCATTCATGCCAGCGGCGTGGCAGGCGCTGCGGGTCGTACGGCTGCTGAGGGTCGCCCGCCTCTTCCGCGTGTTCCAGCTTCGCCAGGTGCTCACCCTGGAGGGCGTCAAGTATGCCGCCCTGGTCGTCGGGCTGCTGGTGATCCTTGGCGGAGCGCTGTTCGCCGCCGTCGAGGGGCAGGGGCTAACCACCTGGGACGGCCTCTGGTGGGCGGTAACGACCGTGACCACCGTGGGCTACGGAGAGGCTAGGGCGCGACGGGCGGGCGAGAGGCTCGACGGCCCGCTCGTAAGCGCATAGCATCGAGGCGATGCGTAACCCGTTACTTCGGCCCGCTGCGGCGATCTTGGCGAGGCTATTCCCCAGGTTGGATGAGAGCCAGTCCGGGCGGTGGCGATCACGCGAATCACGCGAAATTGCAGCCGAGCGCGCACGCGCCTGGGACGAGAGCGAGACCGGGCGGCGATTACGCGGAGCTGCAGCCGAGCGCGCGCGCGCCTGGGACGAGAGCCAGCACAGGCAGAGGCGGTTGCGCGGAGCTGCTTCCGACTGGGACGAGAGCAAGCACGTGTCTCTCGGGGAGGACTGGGTTGGCGTTCCCGCCGACCAACTGGATCAGGCGGCAGTCGAGCGCCTGGAAGGAGTGCATTTGGTCCCCACGGATAAGCGCGAACTCTGCGTCCTGGTCGATCTGCAGGCTGCGCGATGGGAGGCGTCTGACCGCATCCGTGAGGCCAAGAGGCATTTAGGACGGCCATTGACGGTCGCAGAAGATCAGGCGTGCCACTTTGAGTCCTTCAACAACCGCGACTATTGGTTAATGGAGCCGGTTACTGGCCCGGACGACATGATCGGATTTACCGCCCTGCGGGTGAACCCTCTCACCGGCCGGGTTGAATGAGTCTGACTGGCGAACGTACTGGCGAACTGGTCAGGGCCGAGAAGCCAGAAATCGCATAGCCAAGCCGTTTAGGCGTAGCCCATCCGCTCCAGGATCGGGATCTCGCGGATCTGCGGCGGCTGAAGGTGGTCCCAGAGGATCCCGCGCGGACGGGGATACTGGCGCTCGACCTCGATCACTGCTCTCGGTGTGGCGATCAGGTCCACCGGCAGGTCGTGGGCCGTGCTCTGCAGATGCTCGCGAAGGATCTGAATGGGGTGGACTGTCGTGGCGACGGTGGTGTGGTCGTCGATCTTGCCGGCCTCGATCAGCAGGCCGTACTCGAGGTCCGAGAAGCCGCCGCCCTTGCCCACGCGGGCCCCACTCAGGTTGACGGCCACCGATCCACAGAGCACGAAGTCGATCTCCGGGAGGTCCTCGTCGGCGATCACACGGCCGTGCCGCATCGCGCCCTTGATGGTCGCCGCCTCGCGGAGCTGCTTGGCCGAAAGCTTGCGCGGCTCGAGCAGACGGAAGGGATGGACGTCACGGAGGCGCGGCACCGCCATGATCAGCGTCTTGCCCTCCTCCAGCGCGGTCCGCCGGACCTGCGTCTGCGGCGAGTCCGGGTTGACCTTGAGCACCTGGGCGCGCTTCCAGAGACGGTGGCCAGCGAGCTTCTCCGCCGCCAGCTTTGCCCCGGCGAAGTTCGGGATCCTCCCCTCCGCTCCGGGAAAGCGCGAGACGCCCTCGCGGTCCATCGCCTTCCAGACGTCCCTACGGACCTGGTCCTTCGTTCTCATCAGGTCCAGACGACGGTCGGCGGCATGCGTCGGGCATCCTAAGGTGGAGCGGGAAATCGAGACGAATCCCCCGCAAACGCGCTTGCGAAAGCCCCTCGCGGGCAGGTGACGGGGGCTGCGGGCCGTAGAATTCAGGCGGAGGGGAAGGCACTACGAAAGCGTCCGAGTGCGCGCGAGGTTGAACAGATCCCACAAGATCGCGATCGCCCTGGTGGCTCTGGTCATCATGGGTCTGCTCCTGGCCGTCGGGGTCTGGGCCTACGACGATGCTCAGAAGGACCAGATCGCGCCGGGAGTCCAGATCGGCGGCGTCGACGTCGGTGGCCGCAGCGCCGACTCGGCCCGCAAGGTCATCAAGCGCGAGGTGGTCGCGCCGCTCAAACAGCCTGTCGTCGTGACCTACGACGGCAAGAGCTACACGCTGAATGCCGACCAGCTGCACGCGAAGGCGGACGTCGACGGCATGGTCCAGGAGGCGATCGACCGCAGCCGCCAGGGCACCATCTTGGACCGCGTCTCCCGCTACGCCAGCGGCGGTGACGTGAATGCGAACCTCAAGACGCGCGTCAGCTACGACAAGAAGGCGGTCAAGGACTTCGTCAACCAGCTCTCCGACGAGATCGACCAGGAGGCGGTGGATGCCACCGTCGTCCCGGACGGCTCGAGGCTCGCTAAGGAAGCCGGGGAGGCCGGCCGCGCCGTGGAGAAGGCGCAGATGACCGACGAGATCAACGCCGCGGCCCAATCGCCTGGCCGGGACCAGCCCGTGCAGGCTGTGGTCAAGACGACCAAGCCCGAGGTCACCACGAAGGACCTGGCCCAGGCCTTCCCCCGCTACGTCTACATCGACCGGGGTGGCTTCACGCTGCGGTACTACGACCACCTGAAGCTGGTGAAGAGCTACACGATCGCCGTGGGCCAGCAGGGGCTCGAGACGCCCGCCGGGCTCTACCACGCCCTGGACAAGCAGGTGAACCCCTCCTGGCATGTGCCCAACTCGCCCTGGGCCGGATCCCTCGCCGGACAGGTGATCCCGCCCGGTCCCGCCGACCCGCTGAAGGCGCGGTGGATCGGGATCTTCGACGGCGCCGGCATCCACGGCACCGACGACATCGGCTCCCTCGGTTCGGCCGCCTCGCATGGTTGCGTGCGCATGGCGATTCCGGACGTGATCGACCTCTACGATCGGGTCGAGGTCGGCGACCCGATCTACATCCAGTAACGCAGGGTCCACCCGCCCCGCGGCGAAGTTATGTACATGCGCGAGGCGACGCGGGAGTCCGCTCTGAGCAAGGCGTGGCGCGAGGCGCTGGGCACCTTCGACCGGGATCTGGCAGTCCGCTCCGCAGCCGAGTCCACCCGGCGTGCCTACGCGAACGACGTCGGCCAGCTGGCCGACTGGGCAAGCGCGATGGGGAAGGAGCCCGACGCGCTCGGGCACCGGGACCTGCGCCGCTTCGCCGCCCGTCTCTCGGACCGCGGGATCTCGAAGGCGGGCGTCGCCCGCAAGCTCGCGGCGATCCGGGCCTTCTACGCGGCGCTCCTGCGAGCCGGCGAGGTGAGCGCCAACCCCGGGGACCTCGTCGCCAGCCCGAAACGAGACCGAAAGCTGCCGCGGGTCCTCAGCCGCGAGGAGATGCAGAGCCTGCTCGACCGGATTCCCACCCGGACGCCCCTGGAGATGCGCGACCGGGCGATGCTCGAGCTGGCCTACTCCTGCGGCCTTCGCGCCGAGGAAGTCGTCAACCTGAATCTCGATGCTCCGGACTTCGAGGGAGAGCGGCTCCGCGTCGACGGCAAGGGCGGCAAGACGCGCCTCGTGCCGATGGGTGAGCCTGCACAGGCGGCTCTCGGCCGCTATCTCGAGCGCGGGCGGCGAACACTCGTCGGCGCGAGGGGAGAGGAGGCGCTGCTCGTCTCGAAGAGCGGCAGGCGCCTGCATCCCTCCGACGTGCGCCGCCGCCTGCAGCGCTGGGTTCGGGAGGCCGCAATCGCCGGGGGGGTCTCGCCACACGCGATGCGGCACTCGTTCGCAACGCACCTGCTCCAGGGCGGGGCGGACCTGCGCACCATCCAGGAGCTGCTCGGCCATTCGAGTCTGTCCACGACGCAGGTTTACACCCAGGTTGAACCCTCCTGGTTGCAAAGCCAGTACGCTCGCAGTCATCCTCGCGCTTGAGGACGAAGTCGCCAGAGTGCAGGTGAAAGGCCTATGGAAGCGGAGGTAAAGGCGTTCGAGCTACGGGAGCTCTGGCGCCGGTACAAGGAGGGGGGAGACGGGAGCGCCCGCGAGCGACTGGTCGTCGCTTATTCGCCGCTGGTCAAGTTCGTCGCTGGCCGGACCGGGGCACGCCTGCCCTCACACGTCGATCAGGCCGACCTGATCTCCTACGGGATGATCGGCCTGATCGAGGCGATGGAGCGCTTCGAGCCCACGCGCCAGATCCGCTTCGAGACCTTTGCGATGCAGCGCATCCGCGGCGCGATCATCGACGAGCTGCGTTCCCTCGACTGGGTGCCGCGCTCGGTCCGCTCGCGTGCTCGCGACATCGAGGGGGCGAACTCGAAGCTCGAGCACGAGCTCGGCCGGGCGCCGACCGACGGCGAGCTCGCTGAAAAGCTGGGGATGTCCGAGGAGGACCTCCAGGAGGCGCTGCTCCAGATCTCCAACTCCTCGATCCTCGCCCTGGAGGAGCTCTGGATGACGCCCGATGCCTCCGGCGACAAGGTCTCGCTGCTCGACACGATCGAGGACGAGAACGCACCCGACCCACAGGCCGCCCTCGACACCAGCGAGGTGAAGGACCGTCTGTCCGAGGCGATCCAGGACCTGCCGGAGCGCGAGACCCTGGTCGTCGCGCTCTACTACTTCGAGAATCTCACCCTTCGCGAGATCGGCGAGGTGCTCGGCGTCACCGAGTCGCGGGTCTCCCAGCTTCACTCCAAAGCCGTTCTGCGACTGCGCTCGAAGCTGAAGACGACGGGCTGACGGCTTCCCCAGGCGGCGCCTTGGCAACCCCGGAAAGTGCCTATAGGGTGCTAGCCGCATGCCTCATAAGGCCGCCGACCGGATACGAAACGTCGCCCTGATCGGCCACCGTGGCAGCGGCAAGACATCGCTGCACGAGGCGCTGCTGTTCGAGGCCGGAATCGTCAACCGGCTCGGGCGCGTCGAGGACGGGACCACCACCTCGGACTACGAACCGGACGAGCAGGCCCGCGAGATGTCGATCGGCGCGACCGTCTCGTCCTTCGAGCACGACGGCCGGAAGATCAACCTGATCGACACCCCGGGTGACCCGAGCTTCATCGCGGACACCGTCGCCTCGCTGCGTGTCGCCGACGCCGCGGTCGTCGTCGTCAATGGCGTGATGGGAGTGGAGGTCCACACGGATCGGCTCTGGCAACGCGCCGACGAGGAGGGCCTGGCCAGGCTCGTCTTCGTCAACATGCTCGACCGCGAGCGGGCCGAATTCTTCCGGGCCCTCGAGTCGCTGCAGAACGCCTTTGGCAACCATGTCGTCGCCACGGAGATCCCGATCGGGTCCGAGCACGAGGTGCGCGGAGTCATCGACCTGATCGACATGAAGGCCTTCATCGCGACCAGCGAGGGCCGGGGCGCGCCGGAGCCCCAGGACATCCCCGAGGAGCTGGCTGATCAGGCCCAGGAGTACCGGGAGAAGCTGATGGACGAGGTCGCGGAGAACTCCGACGAGCTCATGGAGCGCTATCTCGAGGGCGAGGAGATCGACCACGACGAGATCGTCACGGTGCTCAAGCGGGGGGTCACCGACGGCCGGATCTTCCCGGTCACCTGTGGCGTGGCGACCAAGAACCTCGGCACGACGAGGCTGCTGGAGGCGCTTGTCGAGGACCTTCCCTCTCCAGCGATGCGTGGCGCCGTGACGGCTCTTGGCGAGGACGGCGAGGAGATCGAGATCACTCCGGACGAGGACGGCCAGCTCGTCGCCTACGTCTTCAAGACCCTCGCCGATCCCTACGCCGGCCGGCTCAATCTCTTCCGCGTCTTCTCGGGTGTCATCAAGGGCGACTCGCAGGTCACCAACGTGACCCGCCGAGCCAAGGAGCGGATCGGCCAGATCCTGATTCCGGGAGGCAAGGAGCACGAGCAGACGGAGGAGCTGGGTGCCGGGGACATCGGCGCCATCGCCAAGCTCAAGGAGACGCGGGCCGGCGACGTGCTCGCGGAGAAGGACTCGAAGATCTCGTTCCCGCCGCTCGACCTGCCCGCCCCGGTCATGGCCTTCGCCTTCGAGCCGAAGACCAAGGGCGATGAGGACAAGGCCGCCAGTGCGATCCGGCGCCTCGAGGAGGAGGACCCGACCCTCGACGTCCATCGAGACCAGCAGACCGGAGAGCAGATCATCGCCGGACTGACCCAGATCCACGTCGAGGTGATCGTGGACCGGATGAAGGACCGCTTCGGAGCCGAGATCGAGCTGCACCCGCCGCGGGTGCCCTACCTCGAGGCGATTCGCAAGTCGGCCAAGGCGCACGGCCGCTACAAGAAGCAGACCGGCGGACGCGGCCAGTTCGGCGACTGCCACCTCGAGATCGCGCCCGGCGAGGCCGGCAGCGGCTACGAGTTCATCGATGAGATCAAGGGCGGCGCCATCCCGAAGGGATTCATCCCCGCGGTCGAGAAGGGCGTCGCCGAGGCGATGCAGCGCGGCACGCTGGCCGGGTATCCGGTCAAGGACCTGCAGGTCCGTCTCTACGACGGCCAGTACCACCGGGTGGACTCCTCGGAGAACGCCTTCAAGGTCGCCGGTTCGATGGCCTTCAAGGACGCCATGGAGCAGGCCGACCCCGTGCTGCTCGAGCCGATCATGCTGCTCACGGTCAGCGTTCCGGAGGACGTGGTCGGCGACGTCGTCGGCGACCTCAACTCCCGCCGCGGCCGGCCGCTCGGCATGGAGGCGAAGGGGTCGGCCACGGAGATCAAGGCCGAGGTCCCGATGGCCGAGGTGCTCGACTACGCGCGCGACCTGCGCCAGATCACCGGTGGCCGGGGCGACTACACGATGGAATTCACCCGCCATGAGGAGATCCCCTCGCACCTGGCCCAGAAGGTGATCTCGGAGGCTCGCTCCGAGGAGGAAGTCCGGGCCTGAAGGTCGTCGTCAACGTCGACGGGGGCTCCCGGGGGAATCCGGGGCCCGCGGCGGTAGCCGCCGTCGTCACCGACGCTTCCGGTGAGGAGCTGGCGGAGCGCGCCGAGACGATCGGAAGGGCGACCAACAACGTGGCGGAGTACCGGGCCCTGCTGCTCGGCATCGAGCTCGCCAAGGAGCTGGGGGCCGACGAGGTGGAGCTCGTCGCGGACTCGCTGCTGATCGTCGAGCAGGTCCGGGGGAACTGGAAGGTGAAGCAGTCCCATCTGCAGCCGCTGCGTCAGCAGGTCGTTCGCGCGCTCGAGGGCTTCGGCTCCTGGTCCATCCGCCACGTCAAGCGCGACGAGAACGAAAGGGCGGACGAACTGCTAAACGATGCGTTGGACGCGGCGGCATGACGACCATCACTGACGAAAACGTTGGCACGATCGAGATCGGCGATCGTCAGGTGCGGCGACTCGGTTTCGGCGCGATGCGGATCACCGGGCCCGGCATCTTGGGCCCGCCGGCCGACCACGACGGGGCAATCGCGGTCCTACGCCGGGCGGTGGAGCTCGGCGTCAACCTGATCGACACGGCCGACTCCTACGGTCCTAATGTCAGCGAGGAGCTGATCGCCGAGGCCCTCTACCCCTACCCGGAGGACCTGCTGATCGCCACCAAGGGGGGCTTGATTCGGACCGGTCCCGGGAAATGGCCCGCCGACGGCAGGCCCGAACACCTCAGGGAGGCATGTGAGGGCTCGCTCCGGCGGCTGCGCCTCGACACCATCGAGCTCTACCAACACCACCGCCCCGACAAGAAGGTGCCCTACGAGCGCTCGATCGCGGCGCTCAAGGAGCTCCAGGACGAGGGCAAGATCCGCCACATCGGCGTCTCAAACGTCTCCCTCGAGCAGCTCGAGACCGCGCGCGAGATCGTCGAGGTGGTATCGGTCCAGAACCGCTTCAACCTCACCGACCGCCACTCCCAGGACGTGCTGGAGCGTTGCGAGGAGCTCGGAATCGCCTTCTTCCCGTGGGCGCCGATCGCGGCGGGCGAGCTCTCCGAGCGGGGCGGCCCCGTGGACCGGATCGCCTCCGCGCACGACGCGTCGCCGGGGCAGGTGGCGCTCGCCTGGCTGCTGGCGCGCTCGGCCGCGATCGTGCCGATCCCAGGCACCTCATCCGTCGAGCACCTCGAGGAGAACCTGGCGGCGGCGGACCTTCAGCTCACTGCGGACGAGCTCGCCGAGCTCGAGGGCGCCGGAAACTAGGGCAAGAAAAAGGCCGAGCCCTCGGAGCCCGGCCTTTCCCGACCTCTTTCGGTCTCAGGTACCGATCCCTACAGGCCCAGCCCCTTCAGGCCGGCGCCCTTCAGGACCGCACCCACGATGTTCGGGTTGAACGCCTCGGTGCCGGGCACCAGGTTGACCCCGGAGAACCCTGGAGCATTCGCGTGCAGATAGGCGAGCTCCATGCCGAGGTTGCCCACGCCGTTCGAGGCGGCGAGTGGTGCGAGCTGCACCGTGCTGAGCACGCCGATCGCTCCGCCGGTCGCGTTCATGAACCCGCTGCCCGAGTCACCGGGGATGCCGGGCGTGACGGTGTAGACGTCGTGGCTCCAGCCGCTGGGAGTGCCCTGCACGACCAGGCCAACCTTCGGGCTGAGCGCCGCGATGCCGCCGCGCAGCTCGGAGTTGCCGTAGGTGTAGACCTGAGAGGCGGCTCCACCCCAGGCGCCCACGCCGGTCGGTCCACCGAGGGCGGGAACGGACGGATTCACCTTCCCGACGTCGGCCGGATCGATCTTGATCAGGGCGAGGTCGTTGAACGCGCAGGTGTCCGCGTCCGTCTCGCCCTTGGACTGCATGGTGAGCCAGCTGTTGTAGACCAGCGTTCCCGGACGGTCCGCGCCCGTGACGTCCACCGGCGTGCCGATCGGCAGCGATCCGGAGTCGCAGCCGTCCGTGTCGGTGGAGGCGCCGGTGCCCGAGCAGTGAGCAGCCTGACCGAGATAGACGTTCGAGGCGTCCTGATAGACGAAGTTCGCCGTGCACTGCGCGCCCTGCGTGAATACCTGGACACCGGGATGAATGGTCGCCTGGTCGGCCGGAGCCCAAGCGGAGGCGACCGAAGGTGCGATGAGAACGACCGAGATCGCGACTGCGCCGAGCAGTGCGGTCAGAGCCTTGCGATGCATTGAGGATCCCCTTCTGTGGTGGTTACCCAAGCCCGGATGACCATACCCAAAATTAGGGATGGGTAGCTCCAGCTCGACCGCACCTATACTTTTTCGCCGCGCGGCTGTAGCTCAGTTGGCTAGAGCGTCTGCTTGCCATGCAGAAGGTCGTGGGTTCGAATCCCATCAGCCGCTTCTGCGCAGGATCTGCGCCAGGTCGCGCCACTCCGCGACAGGACGCCATTCCAGAGCGATCGGCACACCGATCAGCACGGTCATCCGACCGCCTAGAAGCTTCCCTCCCGAACCGACTGGTAGCCACTGGTAGCAGGACGGCTGGCAGCAGGGCCGTTGCCACCAGCCCGGGGAGGCGCCACCGGCGACGCCGCCAGTCTTGAGGCCTACCTCGAGGCCAAGCGAGAGGCTGCCTAGGAGCTCGCTCCCGACGCCGTCTCGGCGTCAGGCTAGGCCACGCGCCGAAGTCCTCGGGGAGGATGCTGTCAGTCGCGAGGGCCCCCCGCGAACCGATCGGCTTCCTCTTTCATGTTGGCCGGGTGAGGGCGCAAAGGTCCTCGATCAGTGCCTGGCCGCCGCGGTCAGCTCCTGGTCGTACTGATCGAGCTCGTCCTGGGAGTAGCTGTCCCGGCCCCACCATTCACACTCGGGGCAGCGCATTTCGACGTTCCAGTGGCCGTCGCCATGCTCGTTCCAGTCGGCCGGCTGCACCAGGATCGACTCGCAGCTCGGGCAGCAGTGCATTCCATTCGTTGACTTCTTCTTGCTCTGTATATTCACGCGTTCCTTCGCCCTCTGCAGGCGTTTCCTCGCCTGTAACCAGAGAAGCGTCCTCGTGCGTCAAGTGGGTACGGGTGAAGGTCATGAACGGGATCAAAGGTGGTCGGGCACGGCCGTTGGCGAACGCTCGCCCAACCCGTGCAGGTGGAGCAACGGCCGCCCGTCGCCGTCGCGCAGCCGGTGCAGAGCCAGCTCGATGCGGCTGTGCCGGACGGTGACCGTCACGCCGGGGCCCCCAGGAAGTCGAGCACGAGGTCGGCCACCCGCCGCGGCTGTTCGATGTGCACGAAGTGACCGGTGTCCTCCAACCCCACGACCCGCGCCGGCGGGGAGGTTGGGCTCGATGTCGATGGGCTGGGTCCCCGATCCCATGGCCTCGGGCTGCAACCCCAGCACGGCCAGCAGCGGCATGCTCAGGCCCGGCAGCCGCGCCATGGCCCACTGGGCTCGCCACGGACCGAACCCACCCATGCGCAACGCCGGGTCGATCTTCCAGCGCCAGCCGTCCGGGTCCTTACGGCCGCCCACCGTCACCAGGTAACGCAGCCATTCCCGTGACAGTCGTGGGTTCATCCGGCGTCGCCGCTCCGCCAGCTCGTCGATGGTGCCGGGCTTGCGGGACCGGCCGAGGGCGCTGCGGCGGAAGTCCAACCAGGTACCCAGCTCGCCGGCCATCAACTTGGTGCGCTCGTGGTCGGAGACGTCGGGCATGCTGCGGCGCGACGGCAGACCGTCGAGGTTGACCAGGCGGCTGACCCGATGAGGCAGGGCGGCGGCGAACTGCACGGTGATTCCCCCGCCCTTGGAGTGCCCGACGATCGGCAGCGCGTCGCTGGACACCGAGTCGACCACCGTCACCGCGTCACGCAGGTCGGCCTCCCACGAGTAGAGCGCGGCGCGCTCGGAATCACCGTGGCCCCGCTGGTCCCACGCAACGACGCGCCAGCCCGCCTGCGCCAGCATGGGGGCGAAGACGTCGAAGGTGCGGGCAAAGTCGAACCCGCCGTGGGCCAGAACCACCGGCGGGGCCTGGATGTCTCCCCACTCGTGGACGGCCAGGCGGATGCCGTGGGAGACGACGGTCCGCGTGCGGTCCGGAGCGCGCGCCCCCGGATAGCTGACCGCGTCAATCGCAGTCACATCTACGGCCTCTGTCACGTCGAGAGATTGACCCGGAGGTCAAGGGCTGAGCAACCCGCCCAGAACGTGTGACCGATGACCCCTCGACAGGGGCTGGTCCCGGGTGTTCGATACCACAGATAACGTAACAACGTTAACCTCGGCCGAGGGAGGCCGTACCATGCTCACCCGGTTCGCCCGACTCTCCACGAACCACGCCCGGGCCGTCGTCATCGCCGCTGTCGTGGTGTTCGCGGTCGCCGGTGCCCTCGGTGGCGGGGTGGCCGATCACCTCACCTCCGGCGGGTTCGACGACCCGTCCTCCGAGTCCGAGCGGGCCGACGACGCGCTCGCGGAGCGCTTCGACACCGGCGTGCCCAACCTGCTCCTGCTGGTCACCGCGCGGGACGGTGACGTCGACAACCCCGCCGTGGCGGCGGCGGGCCAGGCCCTCACCGCCGAGCTGGCCGCTGAGGACGGCGTCGCCGACGTCGTCTCGTACTGGTCGGAGGGGAATGCGCCACCGCTCCGTAACGGCGACGGCAGCCGGGCATTGGTGGTCGCCCGCGTCGAGGGCAACGACGACCAGGTCGAGGACCGCGTCACCGAGCTCGCCCCCCGCTACGAGCACTGGGCCGGCGTCGGCGACTCCGGTGCCGTCGACGTCGAGCTGGGCGGCTTCGCCGAGGTCTTCCACGAGGTGGGCGACACCATCGAGGAGGACCTGGTCCGAGCCGAGATGATCGCACTGCCGATCACGCTGGTGCTGCTGATCCTGGTGTTCGGCAGCGTTGTGGCCGCCTCGCTGCCGCTGGTCATCGGCGTGATGTCGATCATCGGGACGTTCTTCGTGCTGCGGGTGCTGGCGGCGCTGACCGACGTGTCCATCTATGCCCTGAACCTCACGACCGCGCTCGGCCTAGGGCTCGCGATCGACTACAGCCTGTTCGTGGTGTCCCGTTACCGCGAGGAGTTGCGGGCCGGGTACGCACCCCGGGTCGCAGCCACGCGGACCGTCCGCACCGCCGGCCGCACTGTGGCCTTCAGCGCCCTGACCGTGGCGGCCTCTCTGTGCGCCACGCTGGTGTTCCCCATCGCCTTCCTCCGCAGCTTCGCCTATGCCGGCGTCGCCGTGGCGCTGCTGGCCGGGCTGTTCTCGGTCGTCGTGCTGCCGGCCATCCTCGTCCTGCTCGGCCACCGGGTGAACGCACTCACGCTGTGGCGGCGCTCTGTGACCCCGCCCGAGGAGGGCTTCTGGCACCGGGTCGCCACGGTGGTCATGCGCCGACCCATCCCCATCGCCACCGCCGTCGTCGCCCTTCTGCTGGTGCTGGGCGCTCCGTTCCTGGGGCTGCGCCTGTCGTCTCCCGACGACCGGGTCCTCCCCGAATCCGCCGACGTCCGCCAGGTGCACGACGTGCTGCGCGAGGAGTTCTCGTCCGAGGAGGCCGGCGCGCTGTCCGTCGTCGCCCCCGACGCGCCCAACGCCGTCCCCGGCCTGCGGAACCAGATCGACGCCTACGCCACCCAACTGGCCACGATGCCGAGTGTCGCCCGCGTCGACGCCGCCACCGGCACCTACTGCGGCACGGGCCTTGCCGAGCAGCTGGGCTGTGAGCCCGGCCAGCTCGTGCTTACGCCCGACAGCTCGCCCCGCTACGCAGGCTTCAGTGCCGACGGCGCCACCTACCTCTCGGTGATCCCGTCGGTCGAACCGGTGTCGGAGGCCGGCGAGGACCTGGTGCACGACATCCGCGATGCCGATGCCCCCTGGGACGTGCTGGTCACGGGCCAGTCGGCCAGCCTCATCGACACCAACCAGTCGCTGTTCGACCGGCTGCCGTGGGCCCTCGGCCTGGTCGCCGCGATCACCGCGGTCCTGCTGTTCATGATGTTCGGCAGTGTGGTGATCCCCGCCAAGGCCATCGTCCTCAACGTCCTCAGCCTCACCGCCACCTTCGGCGCCATGGTGTGGATCTTCCAGGAGGGCCACCTGTCGGGCCTGCTCGACTTCACCGCGACGGGCAGCCTCAACGCCGCCATGCCCATCCTCATGTTCTGCGTGGCCTTCGGGTTGTCGATGGACTACGAGGTCATGCTGCTCTCCCGCATCAAGGAGGAGCACGACAACGGCTCCGACAGCGTGCGCTCAGTGGCCGTGGGTCTGGAACGCACGGGCCGGATCGTCACCGCCGCCGCCGTCCTCATCGCCGTCGTGATGATCGCCTTCGCCACCAGCCGGGTCAGCTTCATCAAGCTGTTCGGGGTGGGGTTGACCCTGGCGGTGCTCGCCGACGCGTTCCTCATCCGGGGCACGCTGGTGCCGGCCTTCATGCGGTTGGCGGGCGACTGGAACTGGTGGGCGCCCGGTCCCCTGCGCCGCTTCCACGACCGCTGGGGCGTCAGCGAGCACGTCGACCTCGACGACGAGGACGATGGCGACGCCCCGACCGGGCGCGATGCTGGGGAGGTGAGCACGCCCGCTCTGTCCGGCCCATGACCAGCACCACTTCCCCGACCACCGCTGCCCGCCGCCCACGCGCCCGCAAGGGCGAGGGGGCGGCGCTGCGCGACGAGATCCTGGCCGCCACCGAACGGCTGCTGCTCGAGACCGGCTCCGCCGAGGCGGTCTCGATCCGTGCGGTGGCCGACCGGGTCGGCGTCACCCCGCCGTCGATCTACCGGCACTTCGCCGACAAGAACGACCTCATCTTCGAGGTCTGCGCCGGCCACTTCGCAGCCCTCGACGAGTTCCTGGCCAGGGCGGTGGAGGGTGTCGACGACCCGGTCGACCGTCTCCGCGCCATGGGGCTCGCGTACATCCGGTTCGGCCTCGACAATCCCGAGCCCTACCGCATGCTGTTCATGACCCGCGCCGACGACACCCCGGACGCGTACAAGGCCGTGGTGCTGGGCGACAACGCCGCCTTCGAGCAGGTGCGGCGCTGCGCGCAGGAGTGCATCGACGCCGGGCGCTTCCGACCGGGGTTCACCGATGCCTACCGGCTGGCGATCGGGTTCTGGGCGCGGGTGCACGGCTTGACCTCCCTGCTGATCGCCAAGCCCCAGTTCCCCTGGCCCGCGGACCGCGAGGCGTTCGTCGCCGAGTACGCAAGCATCTGCCTGGCCGGGGTCGTTCGCGACGAGTAGCCCGCCTCACGCGTTGTCGGGGTCGTCGCGCCAGTCGCGGTCCGGCGACACGTAGATCAGGGGCAGGCTCGCGGCCGACACCAGCGCCTTGATCCACAGGTTGACCACGAATATGTCCCACACGACCGCCCACGGCAGCGTCAGCGCGTGGTCGGTCAGCAGCGGCAGCGCGCCGAACGCGCCGACGGCGAAGATCGCGTTGTCCACGGGGATGCTCACCGCGTTGCTGACCGCGACCCGCGCCCACTGGTAGCGGGTGGTCACCCGGCGCACGAACCAGTGGTACACCTCGGTGTCGAGCAGCTCGCTCACGACCTCGGCGACGATCGACGCCACCACGATGCGCCATAGCGGGCCGAGCACGGCCCGGAACTCGTCGCCCAGCGGGTAGCTCTCGTGGCTCGGGACGCGCGCCACCCATTGCAGGTAGACCGCCATGAACAGGTTGACCGCCGCGGCGGTGAGGATCAGTGTGCGGGCGGCCCGCTTGCCCAGGGCCTTGTGGACGACGTCGCGCAGCGTGAACGTGATCGGATAGATGAACGTGCCCATGTCGACCGCCCGTCCGAACGTCGACCCGATCTTCACGCTGGTGATGTCGGCGATCACCTGGGCGCCCACGTAGGCCCCGACGGCGACGATGGCCAGGCGCGACACGGTGGCGGCGGCTGTGGGCCGGGCCCGCTCGGTGGGAATCGTCTGCTCGGGCGCGACGGAAGGGGCGGGCTGCATCAGGGACCTCCGGTTTTGGTGAGGCGGGTTGCCGGTACCGCCCATTGTCCGATCGAGGACGACGCCGATGATGGGTGGCGGGTCGGCCCGGGAGTGTAGGTTCCGGCGCCGTGACCACCCGTCGGCTGGCGGTTGGCCGGCGACGGGTGATGACGCTCCAGCCCGACCCCGACGGGCCATCCAGGATGGGCGCCGGCCTCCCACCGACTCGTCCCTCTACCTTGAGGCCATGCCCCGATTGCGCCAGGTTCCCCGTGACGAGGCGGCGGCGCCGATCGTCACCGCGATGTACGACTTCATGTTCGGCGCCGGTCGCGACCCCGTGGCCGACCCCGGCACGGCCACGGGCACACCCGGCGACTGGTGGACCACCTTCGCCCTCGTCCCCGACGTGCTCGAGCACTGCGTCGCCGGCTTCGCCCTGTACCGGTCACCGCAACGGCTGTTGCCCGCCGTGCTGCGGGAGCTCGGACAGATCCGTGCCGGCTGGGCTCGGGGCAGCCAGTTCGTGTTCTCGCAGCACTGCAAGTCGTGCCGCGCGTTGGGCATGGCCGAGGAGAAGATCGCCGCCATCCCCGCGTGGTCCGTGGCCGACTGCTGGTCACCGGTCGAGCGGGCGGTCCTCGCCTACACCGATGCGCTCGTGCTCGACGGCGGCCGGGTCCCCGAGGGCGTGTTCGACGCGCTGCGGGCCCACCTGGGCGACGAGCAGATCCTCGAGCTGACGTACATCACGTGCCTCTACGAGATGCACGCCACGATGAGCCGCGCCCTCCGCACGGAGTGGGACGACCGCGACGATCCCGTGGTCGAGGTCCCCGGACCCCACGAATCGCTGGCGCCCGAGGTGGGCGTCGAGCCCGGTCGGACGGCCAGCGATTCGGACGGGAAGTCCCTGACGACTCGACGTCGGGGTTGCCACCGCCCATGACACAAACGTATGTTCGTACCATGGGCGGTAACTGGCGAGACGACTTCGAGTTCGCCCACCGAGCACCCAGCCCCGAGCCCGAAGGCCCGGGGCTGGTGTGGCGAGAGACCGCCCGCAACCTCTGGTCCGGCTCCTGGGGGAGCCAGCCCCGCGGCACGGTCATGCTCGAGTCCTCAGGCCTGTGGCTCGCCTACGTGAAGTTGGACGAGCCTCCGGGCCTGTCGCCCGTCACGACGGTGGGCCGTTTCGCGACCGCGGAGGAAGCACTGTTGGCCACCGACGCGATCTGGACCTCCAGGTGACGAGACCCCCGGCCCCCATCAGTGAGCTGGTGGCGAAGATCGAGACACCACCTGGCCCGACCAGGAGCCCGACGATGATCAGGACGATGCCCAGCCCTAGCTGGCCTTGGACGATTTGGACGATGCCGACGATCACCAGGATGACGGCGATGATCCACAGAATTGTTGTCATGCCGCTGCGTGTACCCATCCCGCGGGTCGCGGCATACGGGTGGGCCAGCGGCCTAGGCGTCCGTGCCGCGGACCAGCCGCACCTCGGTCACGATGGGCATCCGGCAATCGAGGCACGCTTCGTGCGGATCTCGCGCGATGATCGTGGAGTGGCGGAGCAGCGGCTGCCCTCCGGGGTGGTCACATTCGTGTTGTCCGACATCGTCGGTTCGACCCGATTGTGGGAGACCGCACCGGCGAGAATGGAGTCGGCTCTGGCCCGCCACGACGAGATCGTGGCCGCGGCAGTGGCGGCTCACAACGGCGTGGTGCTGAAAGCCCGAGGCGAGGGCGACTCGACGTTTTCCGTGTTCACGTTGGCCACGGATGCGCTGGCAGCGGCATACGCGGCGCAGGTGGGGCTCGCCGGCGCCCGATGGCCGACGGACGCCCGCCTGGCCGTGCGGTTTGCGGTGCACACGGGGGAAGCCGTCGAGCGCAGCGGTGACTTCCTGGGTCCGGCGGTGAACCGGGCTGCGCGGCTCCGGGCGGCCGCCCAGGGTGGTGAGGTGCTCGTCAGTGCGTCCACCGCCCGGCTGGTCGTCGATCGTCTGCCGGCGCGGGTGCGCCTCACGGAGCTTGGTGAGGTCCGGCTACGAGACCTGGATCGACCCGAGCCCACCTACGTCCTGACAGGCCCGGGGTTGCCCGAACCGCGGCCCGGACCGATCCATCGCGGTGCCCCCGACCGGCGGCCGTGGGCCGAGCGAGGGGTGACTCGCAAGGAGGCCGAGGTGCTCGATGCGCTCTGCGAGCACCTGACGAATGCCGAGATCGCGTCCCGCCTGTACGTGTCTGAGCGCACGGTGGAGAGTCACATATCGTCACTGCTCCGCAAGTTCCAGGTGGCGAACCGCCACGAGCTGGCTCGCGTCGCAGGGCTGCAGGAGGGTTTCGGATCCTCGGGCGGGCCGGTACCACCAGCGGCAACCGAACGCGGGCGATTCCCCACAGCCGTGACTCCGCTCGTCGGCCGAGAAAGTGAGTTGTCCACGATCTCGTCGCTGCTCGCTGCGCACAGCTTGGTGACGCTGGTCGGTGTCGGCGGTACCGGCAAGACCCGGCTTGCAACCCACCTGGCCGCAACCGCGACGGAGACAGGCCCGCACGATTCGTGGTGCGCCGAATTCGCCGCTGTCTACCCGAGCGGCAACCTCGCCGAGGTCCTCTTGGGAACTCTCGGTGTTCGGGCCAGCACCGAGGCGGACCCTCTGGAGCGCGTCGTTCGCCACTTGACGCCCCGGACCGGCTTGTTGGTGCTCGACAACTGCGAGCATGTCCGAGCGCAGGCGGCCGCATTGTGCGAACGAATCATGCAAGTAGCTCCGAATATCCGAATTCTCGCGACCAGCCGGGAACCTCTTGGAGTCGTCGGCGAGGTGCTGTTCCCAGTACCGCCACTGACGACGCCTAGCGACAACACGCCGGAGGTGATTGCCGCAGCCGACGCCGTCAAGCTCTTCGTCGAGCGGGCGAGAAGCTACAAACCGGACTTCTCTCTCGACGACGACAATTCGGTGGCCATCGCTGAGCTGTGTCGCTCACTGGACGGTCTACCACTCGCGATAGAGCTTGCGGCCGCCCGTGTCCCGACCATGACTCCGGAGGAGATCGTATCTCGGTTGGACCGACTATTTCAGGTGCTGGGGCATCGTCCGGACCATATAGACCATCACCGGACGCTGCGAGCAACGCTCGACTGGAGCTACGACCTCCTCGAAAGCGATGAACAAGCGCTCCTGGCGGAGCTGGCAATATTTGCGCCCGGCTTCTCACTCCCCGCGGTGGAAGCTTTGACTGTAGGAGCGTCACAGGGCCGATATGGCCTGGATGTTCTGTCAGCACTTGTCGCCAAGTCGATGGTCGTCGCCGAAGCGAAGTACGGGATGACGCGACTGCGCCTGTTGGAAACCGTTCGTGCCTACGCTCTCGAAAAGGGGCGAGCCAACGCGGACGACAGGACGGGGCACGGCGTCGGCATCTTGCGTTCTACACCGGGTTGGCCGACGAACTTGCCGGCCCAACGGTAGTCGCGGACGTCGACACTCGAAGCGAGCAGCTGGAGGCCGAAGCACCAAACATGCGTCTCGCGCTCGACTACGCAGTCGACACAAATGACGTGTCATCGGTGCTCAGCCTCACCGGTGCGCTGGTCGACGTATGGTGTCTCTGGGGGTGGGGCGCAGGTATTCTGAGTGCTCTCGAGGCGGTACTGCACCGCGATGCATCCGGTGTGGCGGGTCGCTCCGAGGCGTTCGCAAACGCAGCCTGGAGTGCGTGGTCCCAGGGAAGGCACCCGGAGGCTCTTTCTTGGTGTGACGAGAGCGAGCGCTGTTCGACCTCGAATGGTGATCCACTGCCCTCTCGCATTCACATCATACGCGGTATGTCCCGACTGCTGGACTCCGGGGATATTTCGGGCGGCGTGGCGCTGTGTGAACGAGGCCTACAGGAGCTCGGCGAGAACGGGCACCTACGCCGGTATGCTCACGATCTCGCCGCGTACGGGTCCTATTTGGCGGTCGTGGGTGAGACGGCCAGGGCGGCGAAGATCTCCACTGAATCGGTAGCATTGGCGCGCCAGTTGCGCGACCAAAGAACTTTGAGCATTGCGCTCGCTGCACTGGGTTACTCGTCGATCTGTTCCGACCCTCAGGAGGCTCGGAAGAACTTCAGCGAGGTCATCGGCATCGGAGATCGCTGGTGCACCGGTTCGGCCTGGTGGGGCCTGGGTTGGATCGATGACCTTGCAGAAGACAGCGGCGGCGCGGCCCGGTGCTACAGAGAGGCACTGGAGCTCTGGACAGATACCGGAGATCGCCGGGGTATCTTTTACGCTGTTCAAGGAATAGCAATCGTCTCGACTCGCTCCAGAGACTTTGCGACCGCGGCGCGGCTGTTCGCCGGTGCGGATGCAATAGCAGCGGACGTCGGCGCGGGCAGCATGCCGCAATGGAACACATGGCGAGACCAGCACCTGGACACGTTGCGTAATGAGTTGAGCCCGGACGACGTTTCCACCATTTGGGCAGCAGGGGAACGGCTCGCGGTGGATGTCCTCGTCAAAGAGGCAATCATCGCCGCGGGACGAGCCGAGACCGACGCAGCGAACCCCTGACCTGCTCCAGCCCGCTCTCGGGACGGTGACCTACGTCACGCAACCACGATCCGTACTGATATCCGTGCCAGTACGGATGCCACCCGAGCCCAGCTGTGTGCACCGTCGCTTCGACGGACAACCGGTTTCACCGTTGGGGTGAGATCGGGAACAGCGAGTGGAGGGTGTCATGTCTGTGCGAAATTCGAACCGACTATGGGTATCGGTCTTGATCGGGCTCATGGCGGCGGGCCTCCTGTCGTTCGGCCTTTCCTTCGCGTCACCGGCGAGCGCTTCTGCGCCGCTTCGCCTGACGTTCGAGAAGGAGGCGGTTGCGGCCGGCGCATGGGAGGGAAGCGTCTCGGGAGACGTCGATGGGGGTCTGACCACGGTCCTCACCTCTTGCAACGGCCCGAACCCATGCTCCGGGCGAATCTGGCACGTCGAGTTCGACTGGATCGTCGACGCCGGAGCAGAGTCGTTCACCGCCCATCTCAGCGGGATCCTCAACAACGTGACCGGGGCGGTGGTCATGAACGGGACGGTGGTCGACGGCTTCCTGCAAGGCGCCCAAGTCCACGAGGAAGGACAGCTGGTGAACGCGGCAACGCTGAGGTTCGAGGGAACCATCAGGGTCATGCCGGCCACGGCCTGAGACCCAATCAGGGTCCCGACCCCGAGGAGCGGCGGGGCCCCTGAGCTCGGATAGTACGGGCTCGTTCTCGGCCACCGTGCGTACCCTCAGAAGTCAGCGCTTCTGAGAGTCGCACGGTGGCCGCGCATGTCACCGACGCGGCGCCCTAGGCCACCGTCCCCCGCTGACCTGCGGTCGGGCGTCCTCACGCTCGCGTGTCACAGTGGTGTCACCCCCGACGGGTGTCGACCCCAACCTTGCGGCGCATGTCGCCGAGCTCGACGACAAGGTGGAATGTCACGGTCGCTTGTTGGCGAGGCTGCTCGACCGGTAGCGGAGCACCCGATCTGCGGAAGGGTGCGCGGGTAGGGTCGGGCCGCCGGGCGGCACGGAGGGTTTACGGCAAGTTCACTGGCCGCTTGGCCGGAAAGCTGTTCGGCTACGCAGTTAGCGGATCGGTCCCCCGGTGCTTCCCGTCCACCTCATCGGGGGACCGCCCGCGTTCGGCAGGTCGCAAAACCACGACCCTCTAGTGCAGAGGCACCGACCGGAGCTCGGTCACCGTGGGCAAGAGCTTCTCGACTTGTGCGGCGTTGCGATGGATCTCCCGCCACGCAGCGATGTGCGCCTCGGGGTCACGGCGAGGGTGGCCATCCATTGCGCCCCCGGGGGCGCTGTCTTACCGTCAGCGAGGTCCCCAGACCGATCCTTACGGGAGGACGAGATCGTCATGAACACAGGCTCACGAGTCAACAATGTCGTTCTCGTCCACGGCGGGTTCGTGGACGGTTCCGGCTGGCAGTCCGTCTACAACCTGTTGAAGGAGGACGGCTACAACGTCAGCATCGTCCAGAACCCGACCCTGTCGCTCGACGGCGACGCGAATGCCACCCGGCAGATCATCGACGCGCAGGATGGCCCGGTCGTCCTGGTCGGCCACTCCTATGGCGGAGCTGTGATCACCGCGGCAGGCAACAACGACAAGGTGGCCGCACTCGTCTACATCGCAGGGTTCGCGCCGGACAACGGCGAGTCGGTCAACACGCTTATCGCAGACCCGCCGCCGGGCGCACCGGTGCCGCCGATCTTGCCACCCAAGGACGGCTTCCTGTTTCTGGACCGCGAGAAGTTCCACGCGTCCTTCGCCGGCGACCTGCCGGCAGAGGAGGCCGCGTTCATGGCCGACTCGCAGGTCCCGTGGGGTGTCGACGCCCTCGGCGGGCAGATCACACAGGCCGCCTGGCGAACCAAGCCAAGCTGGTACCTGGTGACGACCGAAGACCGGATGATCCCCCCGCCGGCCCAGCGCACCATGTCCGAGCGGGCCGGTTCGACGGTGGTCGAGGCCGACGGCAGCCACGCCATCTACGTCTCGCAGCCGGCCGCTGTGGTGGCGCTCATCGAGCAGGCCGCTTCCGCTCAGTAACCCCGGCGCCTACTGGTAACGGAGGACGGGCCCGGCGCGGGCGGCATCTTGGTCTCGTCGCTCGCCGCGGCGCGACTCGCCAAGAAGCACCCACAGCGCACGCTGATCATCGCGGGGTTCATCACCACGCTCGCCGGAACCGGCGTCCTCCTTGCCCTGGTGCTGCTGTCGACGTGTGCGCACCTGATGCCGGCCGACCATGAGCCGGCCCGGTAGGTCGTCGAAGCGGCCTCGCTTGCGACGCCGCGTGTCACCACTGTGAGCCAAGACGGCGTGCCGATCCGCTCACGTCCTTATCCGCTCGCACCGCTGCTGACCTGCGGTCCGGGCGTCCACTCGGCGCGAAGGTGCTTGATGCCGTTGATGAAGCCCGAGCGCAGTCGGTCCGGCTCGCCGACCGCATGGATGTCCGGCATCCTGCGCAGGAGCTCGCGGAACATCACCGAGATCTCCCGCCGGGCCAGGTGGGCTCCGAGGCAGAAGTGGGGGCCCGGACCGCCGAACCCGATGTGATCGTTGGGCATCCGGCCGATGTCGAACGTGTGTGGGTCGTCGAAGACGGCCTCGTCGCGATTGCCCGACCAGTACCAGAGCACGACCTTCTCGCCCTCCGCGAACTCATGCTCGCCCAACCGGGCTCCGTCGGTGGTGACGGTTCGCCGGAAGTGAATGACCGGCGAAGCCCAGCGAACGATCTCCTCGACGGCGGTGGTGGTCATGCCGTCGATGTCAGCCAGCCAGCGCGCCTTCTGGTCGGGATTCTCGGACAGCGTCGAGAGGCCGTGCGCGATGGCGTTGCGTGTGGTCTCGTTGCCCGCCGCCACCAGGAGGATGAAGAACGACGCCAACTCCTGCGGGGTCAGGTGCTCGCCGTCTACCTCGCTGGTGACCAGCGCGGTGACGAGATCGTTGCGAGGATCGTTCTGCCGGGCCTCGCCCAGCTCCTGCACCATCTGCGCCAACTCGGCGCCCGCGGTGAGGATGGTGCCCGTCACTGCCGCCGGGTCGTCGATGTCGTCGACGTATTCGGGATCGCTGAAGCCGAGGATGATGTTGGTGCGGTCGAAGATGAACTGCTCCTGGCTGCGGGGGATGCCCATCATGTCGACGATGATCCGCAGGGGCAGGCGGGCGGCGACCTCGGTCACGAAGTCGCACTCGCCTTGCTCGATGATCTCGTCGACGATGCCGGCGGCCACGCCTTCGACGTCCGCCCGCATGGTCTCGAGCTGCCGCGGCGTGAAACCACGGGACACGATGCGGCGCATCCGGCCATGACGGGGGTCGTCCATGTTGATCATCGAGCCGAAGAACTCGAGGAACTCCGCCGGGAGGTCGGGGATGTTGGTGCCCTGGCCCGAGCAGAACAACTCGGGATGCCGGCTGACCTCGACGATGTCGGCGTAGCGGGTGACCGACCAGTAGGGCGTCTCGGGCACGCCGAGGTGTGGCAGTGCCTCCAGCATCATCGGCGCCAGCGGCCGTTCGGCCCGCAGCGCCGCGAACGCGGCCTCGCGCTCGTCCAGGGGCCGGGTCCACCAGTCCAGGTCGGAGAGGTCGATGGAGTCGACGTCGGGAGCCGTTGCGCTCATGCCGAAACTCTAGGGCGGCACCGCGCCGCCCATCTCCTGGCGCGCTCGAGTACGCGACCTCAGGTCGATGCCAGCGCCGCCTCGACGGCCGCCATCGAGCGGTCGACGTCTGCCTCTGTCGTCTGCCAATTGACCACGGAGATGCGCATCGCGGCACGGCCTCGCCAAGTGGTGCCACTCATCCAGCACTCACCCGATGCCTGCACCGCCTCGACGACCCGCAGCGTGATTTCGTCGTCCGCGGCAGGATCGGCGTCCCTGGTTCCCGAGCGGGCACGAAACCGCACGAGCACCTGGTCGAGGGTGACGTCGTTGAGGATCTCCGCCCGGTCGATCCGGCCCAGCCGCTCGGCGAACTGGCGGGCGCGGGCACAACAGCCGTCCACCAGCTCGGCGACCCCCCTGCGACCGAGGGACCGGAGCGCGGCGTAGACCGCGAACCCGCGCCCTCGCCGCGAGAACTCGGGATTCCAGTCGACCTGGTCGCGGGCGGCGGCGGAATCGTCGTCGGCATGTACGAGGTAGGCGGCGCGGACGCCCATTGCCCGCCGATGGGCATCGGAGTGTGCGCAGGCTACGAAGCCGGAGTCGTACGGCACGTTGAGCCACTTGTGGAAGTCGGTGGCCCACGAGTCGGCCTGCTCGACCCCTGCCAACGCCCGGCGCAACGACGGACTGGCGGCCGCCCACAACCCGAAAGCGCCGTCCACGTGCACCCAGGCGCCGGCGGCGTGGGCGACGTCGCAGATCTCGGCCAGCGGATCGATGGCACCGGTGTTCACCTCGCCGGCCTGCGCGCACACGATGGTGGGCGTCGGATGGTCACCGGAGCGGTCGTCGAGCGCATCGGCGAGGGCATCGACGGAGAGCCGAGCGTCGGGCCCGGTGGGTATGACGACGGCGGCGTCGGTGCCGAGACCGAGGTACCGGAGCGCTCGGTCGATGGTGGCGTGCCGGAGGTCGCCGGTCACCACCCGGACCGCCGGAGCCTCTGACAGTCCACGCGCCTCGACGTCCCAGCCCCGCCGGGCGAGAACGGCGTGACGGGCCGCGGCCAAGGCGGTGAGGTTGGCCATCTGGCCCCCGGTGGCGAAGCCGAACGAGGCCGACAGCGGCAGACCCAACAGGTCGAGCACCCAGCGCCCGGCGACCTCTTCCACCACCGCCGCCGGCGGCCCGCACGCGTAGAGGGCGGCGTTCTGATCCCAGGTCGCGGCCAACCAGTCGGCCGCCAGGGCAGCCGGAAGGGCACCGCCGATCACGAAGCCGAAGTATCGAGGCGAGCCGGTGGCCACGAGGCCGGGGTCGGCGCCTTCGGCCAGCTCGTGTACCACCCTGGCTGGGTCGACGGGCTCGTCGCGGCAGGGGAACCGCCAGCGCCTTGCGCAGCTCGTCGACCGTGGCCTGTGCGGCCACCGGCCGGTCGGGCAAGCCCGCCAGGTAGTTCCTGGCATGGTCCACGGCGGCGTCGAGCGCGGCATCCCAGGCGCTGGAGACAGGGCGGCGTTGTTGGCCGACCTCCTCGGCATGATCGGTCACCCGGACGAGTCTGGCGCGAGACCGTGACTGTCACACCCCCCGCATAAGGTCCGGTCATGGCCACGTGGACAGAGTTCACCGAGGAAGCACCGGAGATCGCCGAGGTCGCCGAGCGGCGATTGGTGGCGACGGGGCTGATGATGCTTGCGACCTTGCGGCGCGACGGGTTCCCGCGGATCAGCCCCGTGGAGCCGGTCCTCGCCGGCGATCGGCTCGTGCTGCACGACGGCAAGCTGTGGCTGGGGATGATGGTCGACTCCACCAAGTCGCGCGACCTCCGGCGCGACGGCCGGTGCGGTCTGCACACCGCCACGGCCGACAAGCAGGTGAGCCAGGGCGACGTGAAGATGTGGGGCATCGCCGCCGCCGTGACCGATCACGACACATTGGCCCGGTTCTCCGACGACATCTTCGAATCGGTGGGCTTCCGCTTCGAGGTCGGATCGTTCGACGCATTCGACATCGACCTGTTGGGCGCCTCGTCGGTTTCGGTGGCCGACGACGTGATGTACGTCAAGACCTGGAAACCCGGGAAGGGGGTCACCGTGAGCGAGAAACGCGACTGAACACCTCAGGGGGCCGGCGAGCCGACGTCAGCGCGGGCGTGGGGAGCGCAGCAGCACCTCTTGGCTGACCGTTGCCAGGTGGGCGCCGTCCGCGGTGAACACGTGACCGACGCTTACACCGCGGGAGCTCATCAGTCCGTGACTGGTGGCGGCGTGCACGTGCCAGTCGTCGACGTCCACCGCGCGGTGGAACCAGATGGCGTGGTCGAGGCTCGCCGAGAAGAACTGCCGTTCCGGTGGGACATGGCGGTCCCAACCGGGCATCAGCGAAACCACGGCCTCGGTCGGGAAGTCGTCGGAGATGTAGGCAAGCGCGCAGGCCTGTAGCGCCGGGTCGTCACCGATCGGCTTGGCCAGCCGTGCCCACGCTCGCACCTCACCCCGTCGTCGCGGCGCCACCCGTCGCTCGAAGATGTCGCTCCAGCTGTCATCGCTCAGCTCAGCCGGCCGTGCCAATTCCGGCATGGCCGCGGTCTGCACCACCGGACCGGGTTCGTCGACCTGGTACGACGCCGCCAGGTTGAGGATCACACCCACCGATTGGCGCGCCGTCACCCGGCGGGTGCAAAAGGTCCGGCCGTTGCGCACGCGGTCGGCCTCGAAGCGGATCGGTTCGGTGTCGTCGCCGGATCGGATGAAGTAGGCGTGCAGGGAGTGCACGCGGTAGTCGGGGTCGACCGTGAACGTCGCGGCCCGCAGCGCCTGGGCGACGATCTGGCCGCCGTAGAGCCCGCCCCACGGGTAGCGCGGTCCCGCTCCCACCCACACGTCGGTGCCGTGAGGTTCGAGGGCCATCATCGTCACGAAGTCCACCGCGGCAGAGTCTCGGCGCTGGCGTGCCGGGGGTGCCAACCGCTCCGCTCACGACCAGCGGACGAATGCGAGGCCATCCGACGCAGCCGCGAGCGGCACGGACCCCGTCCCGCGCGCTACACCTTCGGGCCGTGCCGACGGTGTTCCCGATCCTCGCCTTCATCCCCAGCCCGAGCGACAACGCCATCAAGATCGGCGGGCTGGAGCTGCGTGCCTACGGCCTCGCCATCGCCCTGGGTGTCATCGCTGCGGTATGGATTGCCCGCCGCAGATGGGCGGCCCGGGGTGGCGATCCCGACGACATCAGCCGGATCGCTCTGTGGGCGGTCCTCGCCGGCCTCATCGGCGCTCGGCTCTACCACGTGCTCACCGACCTCGACCGGTTCGAGGGCCGCTGGCAGCATGCGTTCGCCGTGTGGGAGGGCGGTCTCGGCATCCCCGGGGGACTGATCGCGGGCGTCGGGACCGGCGCCTTCATCGCCCACCGTCGCGGCCTGCCCGTGGCGCAGCTGCTCGACGTCGTCGCCCCGGCCCTGCCTGTCGCCCAGGCGATAGGGCGACTCGGCAACTGGTTCAACCAGGAGCTGTTCGGTCGGCCCACCGATCTGCCATGGGGACTGGAGATCGACCCGGAGCACCGGCCCGCGGGTTACCTCGACGTGGCCACATTCCATCCCACGTTCCTGTACGAAGCGCTGTGGAACCTGGCGCTCGCCGGTGGTCTCGTGTTGTGGGAGCGGCGCCACCCGGGGGCTCGGCCCGGTCGCTTGTTCGCGCTCTACGTCGCGGGCTACGCCGTGGGACGAACCTGGGTCGAGGCGCTCCGGATCGACCCGGCTGCGCACCTGTTCGGCGTGCGCTGGAACATATGGATGAGCGCCATTGCGTTCTTCGCGGCCGTCGGTTGGCTGGTCTTCGACTCGTGGCGGGCTCGCAGGAAAGCCGTGGAGGAGCCCGGTGTGGCGGCCACGGCCGCCGATCAGGTCGACCCTGACACGGCCGTCACCGACACTGCCGACACCGCCGACGCCGAGCAGCCCACCGCCGCCGAGACAGCCGAAGCCGCCGAGCAGCCCGAGATGGCCGAGCCAGCCGACGAAGAACCCGACACCAGCGAGACAGCCGACACAGCGAGACAGCCGAAGCCGCCGAGCAGCCCGAGATGGCCGAGCCAGCCGACGAAGAACCCGACACCAGCGAGACAGCCGAAGCCGCCGAGCAGCCCGAGGTGGCCGAGCCAACCGACGAAGAACCCGACACCAGCGAGACAGCCGAAGCCGCCGAGCAGCCCGAGGTGGCCGAGCCAGCCGACGAAGAACCCGACACCAGCGAGACAGCCGAAGCCGCCGAGCAGCCCGAGGTGGCCGAGCCAGCCGACGAAGAACCCGACACCAGCGAGCAGCAGCCGAGCAGCCCGGTGCCGAGCAACCCGAGACGAGCCGAGCCGATACAGCCGACGAGGCGCAAGCCCGACGCCAGCGAGACAGCCGACACCACCATCGACACCGCCGGCGCGGCGGACCAACCTGCGAGCCCGGCCAGCGACGATCCGGGGACCGACAAGGCCACCGACGACCAGCTGGTCGCGGCCAACCCGGGACCCGACGACGCCACCACGGCCGATCGGGAATCCGACGGCGCTACCACGGACGACCCGGAAGCCGGCCAACCCACGGAGCCAGGCCCACTCTCCGGCACCGAGGCCCGCGCCGAGACGGCCGACGAGGAGGCTGCGACCTAGTGGGCGCTCGCTAGCCGCAGCGCCGCGTGCGGCACAGCCTCTCGGCGCTGGAGCCGGCATGCGCCAGGATGGCGGCGTGCGCTTCGCCGATGTCGTCGCCACCACGGCCGAGGTCACCGCCACGCGCGGCACGCTCCCGCAAGGTGGCGGCCCTCGCCGACCTGTTCGCCCGCCTCGCCCCGGCCGAGGTACCGATCGTGGTGGCCATCCTGACGGGCGCTCCTCGACAGGGCCGGATCGGCATCGGCTGGCGCACCGTCGCCGCCCTCGAGGTGCCACCCTCAACCCAGCCCCAGCTCGAGGTCGCCGACATCGACGCCACGCTCGACCGGCTCGACTCCCTTCGCGGCGCCGGATCCCAAGCCGCCCGGGCCGCCGAGCTCCGCTCGCTGCTCGGGCGGGCCACCGAGGCCGAGCAGGACCTGCTCCGCCGGCTGCTCGTGGGCGAGCTGCGCCACGGGGCATTGGAAGGCCTGGTCACCGACGCGCTGGCCAAGGCGTCCGGCGTGTCGCTGTCCACGATGCGACGCGCGGCGATGCTGGCCGGTGACCTGCCCGCCGTGGCCAGCATCGCGCTGACCGAAGGCGAGGCCGGCCTCGACGCCATCGGGCTGACGCTGCTCCGCCCGGTCCAGCCGATGCTGGCCCAGACCGCCGGCGACGTGACCGAGGCGTTGACCCTGGCAACCGCGGGCAACGGCGGGGACGCCGGCCCGATCCACGAGGCTTCCGTCGAGTGGAAGCTCGACGGCGCCCGCATCCAGGTCCACCGCGTCGGCCAGGAGGTCCGGATCTACACCCGCAACCTCAACGATGTGACCGCGCGCCTGCCCGGCATCGTCGACCTGGCCCGATCGCTGCCGGCGGAGAGCTTCCTGCTCGACGGCGAGGCCATCGGCGTCGGCGAGGACGAGCTCCCCCAGGTGTTCCAGGACACCATGAGCCAGTTCGGCCGCCAGGACGAGGGAGCCGGCGCCGGTCTGGCCTCCCGGTTCTTCGACATCCTCCACCTCGACGGCGAGGACCTCATCGACCGGCCGCTCCGCGACCGGCTGGCGGCCCTGGAGAACCTGGCCGGACCATGGCGGATCCCCGGCATCATCACCGCCGATCCTGCCGAGGCCCAACGGGTGCTCGACGAGGCCCTCGCCGCGGGGCACGAGGGCGTGATGGTCAAGGATGCCGACTCCCCCTACGAGGCCGGGCGCCGCGGCGGAGCGTGGCGCAAGGTCAAGCCGGTCCATACCCTCGACCTCGTCGTCCTCGCCGTCGAGTGGGGCAGCGGCCGGCGGCACGGCTGGCTCTCCAACCTGCACCTGGGCGCCCGCGATCCCGAAGCCCCGGGCGAATTCGTCATGGTTGGCAAGACGTTCAAGGGCCTCACCGACGAGCTGCTGACCTGGCAGACCGAGCAGTTCCTCGAGCTCGAGACCCACCGGACCGACCACGTCGTGTTCGTCCGGCCCGAGCTGGTGGTCGAGATCGCGCTCGACGGGGTGCAGTCCTCGACCCGCTACGCCGGGGGTGTCGCCCTGCGGTTCGCCCGGGTGCGGCGCTACCGGGCCGACAAGTCGCCGGCCGAGGCGGACACGATCGACGCCGTCCGCGCGATGCTCCCGGGCCGCAAGGCTCAATCCCTGCCCGACGGCTAAGGAGCCGAGCGGATAGGGCGGTTCGTGCAGCCCACGTGTGGAGTTTGGCGGTCGACCCCAGCTCAACAGCTCGGCTCCCCGGCAGCGCTGACCACTGTGAGCCAAGACGGCGTGCCTATCCGCTCACGTCCTAAGCCGCGCGCCATCGGCCAGACTGGCCGATATCACGGGGCACGAGCGAGGGGCTGGCGATGGCACATGAGGTGCGCGGGGTGATAGCCCGGGGCAAGGGCGAGCGGGTCGAGCTGACCACCGTGGTGGTACCCGACCCGGGGCCGGGCGAGGCGCTGGTCGCAGTCCAGGCGTGCGGCGTCTGCCACACCGACCTGCACTACCGCGAAGGCGGCATCAACGACGAATTCCCCTTCCTGCTCGGCCACGAGGCGGCGGGTCTGGTCGAAGCCGTCGGCGACGGGGTCAGCGACGTGGCCCCGGGCGACTTCGTGGTCCTCAACTGGCGAGCGGTGTGCGGCCAATGCCGCGCCTGCCGCAAGGGCACGCCACACCTCTGCTTCGCAACCCACAATGCGACCCAGAAGATGACGCTCGCCGACGGCACGACCCTGTCGCCGGCGCTGGGCATCGGTGCCTTCGCCGACAAGACCCTGGTGGCCGCGGGGCAGTGCACGCCCGTCGACCCGGCGGTACCGCCTGCGGTGGCAGGGCTCCTCGGATGCGGCGTGATGGCCGGACTGGGCGCCGCCATGCTCACCGGGAACGTCCAGCGCGGCGACTCGGTGGCCGTCTTCGGCTGCGGCGGCGTCGGCGACGCCGCCATCGCCGGGGCCAAGCTGGCGGGCGCCACCACGATCGTGGCCGTCGACCTCGACGAGCGGAAGCTGGAGTGGGCCCGGGGCTTCGGCGCCACGCACACCGTGAACTCAGCGCGCGTCGATCCCGTCGAGGCCGTGCGCGAGGCGACCGGCGGCTTCGGCGCCGATGTGTGCATCGAGGCAGTCGGCAACCCCACCGTGTTGGAGCAGGCGTTCTACGCCCGTGACCTGGCGGGGACAGTGGTACAGGTGGGGGTGCCCACGCCCGACATGCGCTTTCCGGACATCCCGATGATCGAGTTCTTCGGACGTGGCGGTGCGCTCAAGCCCAGCTGGTACGGCGACTGCCTGCCCTCGCGGGACTTCCCGCTCCTCGTCGACCTCCACCTACAGGGACGGCTGCCCCTCGACGCCTTCGTGAGCGAGACCATCGGCCTCGGCGGGGTCGAGGACGCCTTCCACAGGATGGAGCGGGGCGAGGTGCTGCGCAGCGTCGTCCTGCTGGACGACGCCGAGGCCGCCGCGGCCGACGCCGCCGCAGTCGAGGCCGTCACGCCAGGCGAGCCTGGCGCACCGTGATCACGCCCAGTCTGACGAGAGGTCCCGCTTCAGGGATTCGGTGAAGCCGGTCAGGGCGCCCAGCAGCTCCTCGGAGCTGAACGGCGCACCGGCGTTGCGCACGCCCCAGACGACGTCGCCATCGACGTCGCGGGACTTCACCAGCATCCACACCGAGATCGGCTCGTCGCCCTCCACCAGCGGCTCGTCGGTGGTGGCTGCGATCAGGTCGGCGATCTGCTGCGGGGTGCTGCCCGTCCTGCCGTTGCTGCCGTCCGGCTGATCAGTGTCGCTCATGAGCCCTTTGCTTAGCGCACCTGACAGGCATGACAGGACGCAGCAATCACCCGGTGGTGCGGCAAACTCATGGCCATGGTCGCGATGCCGTCGCTGGGCCAGGTGCCATTGATCGGCGGCGCGCTCCAGCAGCAGCTCCTGGCGCCGATCATCCGGACGCTGGCGGCCGACCGCCTGCCGTTCGAGCAGTACACCGATCCGCCGGGCGACCCCGGCCTGTTCGGCCCGGGCAGCGTCACGTGGCGGGTGCACGCGGATCCCTCGATGCTCATCGGCGGGCTGTGCGCCCTGTTGCTCCAGACGCTCCATCCGCTGGCCATGGCGGGCATCGCCGAGCACTCCAACTACCGGGAGGATCCGCTCGGCCGGCTGGGCCGCACCGGCTCGTTCGTGACCGGCACGACCTACGGTTCGACGGAGACCGCCGAGCGGCTCATCAGGCTCGTCAAGCGGATCCATCGCAAGGTGCGGGGCACCGCGCCCGACGGTCGTGCGTATTCGGCCTCCGACCCCGACCTCGTCGCCTGGGTCCACGTCACGGAGGTCTTCAGCTTCCTGCGAGCGCACCAGCGATTCGTGCCATTCCCGGTGCGGGGGGAACAGGCGGATCGCTACTACCACGAGATGGCGACGATCGCCGAGCGGCTCGGTGCCACCGAGGTCCCACGCACGCGGGCGGCGATGCGCGCCTACTTCCGGGCGATGCGGCCCCAGCTCGAGGCCAGCGAGCAGACGCTCGACGCCGTGGGGTTTCTGACCGCCCCGGGTCGTGACCCCCTCAACCCGTTGCTTTCCGGTGCCCACCAGGTGGTGGTCCAGGCGTCCGTGGGGCTGCTGCCGGCCTGGGCACGGGAGATGCTGGGAAGGCGGCACCCCACGCTGGTCGACTGGGCCACGGTGCTGCCAGCAACCCACCTGCTCATGGGGGCGTTGCGCTTCGCCGGAGGCCCGTCCCCGGCGCTGGTCGAGGCTCGGCGTCGCTGTGCGGCAGAGCCCGCGGCCTAGGACGTGAGCCGATGGGCACGCCGTCTTGGCTCACAGTGGTCAGCGCTGCCGGGGAGCCGAGCTGTTGAGCTGGGGGTCGACCGCCAAATTCCCACGCGTGGGCTGCACGAACCGCCCTATCCGCTCGGCTCCTTAAGCTCAGCTGCCCGTGAAGTTCGGCTCGCGCTTCTCGAGGAAGGCGCGGGGGCCTTCCCGGGCGTCGCTCGACGACATCACCGCCATGCCCAGTTCGGACTCGCGGGCGTAGGCCTCCGACTCGGGAACCGTGTCGGCCGCCAGCACCGACGCCTTGATGTTGCGGACGGCGAGCGGGCCGTTGCGGGCGATCCGTCCAGCGATCTCGCGTGCTCGCTCGAGCGCGGTGCCGTCAGGGACGACGTGCCCCACCAGGCCCACCTCGTAGGCCCGCCGGCCCGAGATCGGCTCGCCGGTGATCAGCATCTCCATGGCGACCGTCCAGGGGATCTGCCGGGGCAGTCGGACGGTCGATCCCGCCATCGGGAACAGTCCCCGCTGCACCTCGCTCACCGCAATCTGCGCCCCCTCGGCGGCGACCCGCACGTCGAACGCCTGGAGGATCTCGATGCCGCCCGCGTAGCAGTAGCCCTCCACCGCGGCGATGATCGGCGTGCCCGGCCGATGCTCCTTGAGGAAGCCCTTGTAGATGAGGCTGACATCGGCGCGGATGCGTTCCTCGAACTCGTTCTCGGCGGGCTTGCCTGCGATCATGGCCCCCACCAGCCGATCGAGGTCAGCACCCGCCGAGAAGTTGCCGCCGGCGCCGGTCAGGATCGCCACGTGCACGCCGTCGTCGGCATCGATCATGTCCCAGGCGTCGCACAGCCGGCACAGCATCTCGGCGTTGAAGGCGTTGCGCTTGGCGGGACGGTTGAGGGTGAGCGTGACCACAGAACCGTCCCGTTCCACGAGCACCGCGGGTTCTGGCGTTCCTGACATAGCGTCAGGTTCTAGCCGAGTGTGGCCGCCCATCACCCTGTTGACACTGTCTACCCAATAGTAGACAGTGTCTACATGACGTCTCTCCGACCCCACCCGGATCATGGCCGGGATCCTCCTGCTCAGCCTGATCACCGTCGAGTCCGGCGGTGCCCTCATGTTCCGCATCGTGCGCGGCCGCCAGCAGGCCACTGCGCTGCAGACGACCTTCTTCCGCGCTGGGCACGCCCACGCTGGCGTGTTCCTCACGCTGGCCCTGATCTCCCAGGTGTTGGTGGACGCCACCGACCTGTCGGGCGCGGCCGAATGGATCGCCCGGACGGGCGTCGCCCTCGCCGCCCTGCTCATCCCCGGTGGCTTCTTCCTGTCGGTCATCGGTCCCGGCACGACGCAACCCAACGCTCTGGTGCGGATGATCCCCGTCGGCGCCATCGTGCTCGCCATCGGGTTCGCCACCCTCGGCGTCGGCCTGCTGGCCGCGGCGTGACTGCCGCGGCCAGGGGCGACAGTCGAGCCCGCCTCCTCGACGCCGCCCGCGACGTCGTGGCCACTGACGGGCTGGAGGGCCTGACCCTGCGCGCCATCGCCCGGCGGGCGGGCGTGTCGCACGGGGCGCCCTTGCGCCACTTCCCCACCCTGGCGGCGCTGCTTGCGGCCGTCGCCGCCGACGGCTTCACCCGCCTGGTCGCCACGATCGACGACCACCTCGACGCCGCCGAAGGCAGCGCCGCCGCACGAGGCACCACGCTCAGCGCCGCTGGAGCGCATCGCCGTGGCGGGCCGGGGCTACCTCGACTTCGCCGCGCTCGGACCCGGGGGTGTTCGAGGTGACGTTCCGGCGCGAACGCGTCGACGTCAACGATGCCGACTATCGGGACCAGGGCTACCGCTCGTTCCGGCAGCTCGTGACCCTGGTCGAGGGCGCCCAGGCCGAGGGATGGCATGCCGACCAGCCGGCCGAGGCCCTGGCCCGCGTGCTGTGGGCGCATGTCCACGGCCTGGCGGTGCTGTCACTGCACGGCGCGTTCGAAGGTGTCGTCGGAGACGACGCCCTGGACGACCTCCATCAGCTGTCGCTCGAATTGTCGCTCGGGTCGGGTGGTCGCGCCTCGGTCACGGAGGCCTCGCACGAGCGACACCAGCTCGTCACCGTAGGCCGCCAGCTTGGCCGGACCGATGCCGGGACACGCGGCCAACGCCGCCCGATCCGTGGGCCGGCGCGCGGCGATGCCGACCAGGTGGCGGTCGTGGATCACGACGAACGCCGGCACCCCGTCGGCTCGGCTCCGTTCCCGTCGCCACTCGCGCAGCGCCGCCTCGACGCGGGCCGCCTCGGGATCGGGCGGGACGGCCTGGTGCGGGGGCACGTCCACCCGCCGCCGGGCCGGGCCGGGCGGCTCGGCTTCGACGCCGTGTCCTCCGCTCTTGGCGGCTGCGCCGCCGGGCCGCTCGGGCCCTGGCATCGGCTCGGCCGCCACCTCCTCCGGGGTGGCGTCGTCGTCGAGCTCGGCCAGGAACGGCGAGGGGCGGGACGCGTCCGCCAGCACCGCCACCTCGTCGATGGCGCGGGTGATGGCGACGTGGAACACCCGGCGCTCTTCCTCGAGCGCGGCCCGGCCTTGCGAGAGGCGATGCGGCATGATCCCGTCGGTCGCACCGAAGACCACGACCCGCTGCCATTCCCTGCCCTTGACCCGGTGGATGGTCGAGAGGACGACGCCCGCGTCGTCGCCGGGCCGGTTCAGCGCGCCCCGCAGCCACGGCTCGAACCCGCCGGGATCGGGGTGGAGATCGGCCACCTGGAGCAGGGCCTCGAGGTCGTCGCGGTGGGATTCTCCGGCCACGCCCGTGGCGTCGAGCAGATCGACGGCCTGGCCCAGGCCGACGGTGTCGCGGACGTGCTCGAGCACGCTGCCGGGTGCTGCCGGAGCCTGCCAGGGCGGACAGCTTGGCCAGGTCGCTCGCCAGGCCGTCGACCTTCCCGGCCACCTTGACGTCATCGATGCGACCGGCGGCCCGCTGAACGTCGTCGATCGAGCGACATCGGGCGAACCAGCGCTCGATCCAGTTGGGCAGGCCCCGGCTGGGTCGCCGGTACACCTCGATCAGGTCGCGAGGATCGATGCGGTCGGCGTCGGCCGCGATCCGCAGGTAGGCGAGCGCAGCGCGCAGCCCGGTCCGGGTCAGCACGTCGGGGCGCAGGATCGAGGCGATGGGCATGCCGGCCTCGACGAGCGCCACATGGGGGGCGAGCAGTAGCGATCCGACCCGGGCGAGCACCGCGACATCGCGGGGCTGCGCCGCGCCATCGTCGGCCAGCCAGGCCCGCACCACGTCCACCAGCTCGGTCGCGCCCGCCTGGGGCACGTGGCGCCGCACCCGAAACCCCTCGGGGCCGCCGGCACCGTCGACCACCGCCGAGCCCGCGCGCCCGGCGCGGATCCGCTTGGTGACCCGCACGCGGTTGCGGCTCAGGAGGTGGCGCGCGGCATCGACCACCGCCGGCGGGCACCGGTAGTTGACCTCGAGGGCGTGCTCGGCGGCAGCGGGGAAGTAGCGGCCGAACTCGGTGAGAAACCGCGGCGATGCCCCGGCGTGCCCGTAGATCACCTGGTCGTCGTCGCCGACCCCGAACACGTCGAAGCGCGGGGTCGACAGCAGCCGGATGAGCAGCACGTGCGCCGGTGTGAGGTCCTGGAACTCGTCGACCAGGAGATGCCGGTGACGAGACTGCTGCGCCCGTCGGAACGCCCCATCGCCCAGCAGCAGCTCGATGGCCAGCAGCACCTGCTCGTCGAAATCGACGACGCCCCGGCGGCGGAGCTCGGCGCGGTAGGCGGGGAACGCGTCGGCCAGCCCGGGCACGTCGCCGCGCTCGTCCTCGACGTCGATGGGGTCGCGCAGCCCCAGCCGAACGGCGGACAGCGCGTCGAGGTAGGGCGCCAATGGGTCGGTGTTGAGGCGGCGGGCCCCCCGGGGAACCAGCGGCTCGAGCAACCCGCGGACTTCGCGTACGTCGAGCACCTCGGGCCGGCGACCGAGGCCGCTGGCCACGAGCTCATACCCGAGGGCGTTGAGGGTCAGGATGCGGGCGCCCAACCCCGGCGTGCGGGCCACCATCTCGTCGCGGGCCTTGCGGTTGTACGCCACCGCCACCACGCCCTCGGGCTCGTACCCGCGGGCGACGACGAGGTGGCGCAACCGTTCGGTCAGCACCCGGGTCTTGCCCGACCCCGCCGGCGCGATGACGCGGGCCGGCCCGGCACCGTGGTTCACGGCCTGGCGCTGGTCCGTGGCGAGTTGGCGATCGGTAGGACCGCCATCGCGGGCGGGGACCGGTGTGAGCAACCCCCGGTCGATCGACTCGGCGTGCACGACCGCGACCCCGCCGACGTCTCGGGGACCGCGGTCGCCCCGTGGCCCGCCGTCGATCCACGCTGGCGTGCCGTCGGGCAGCAGCACGTCGGCAGCAGCGCGATCGATCGCGTCACCGTCCAGGGACGTGGCGCCGAGACGTTGCGCCTTGCGTGCCCACCACCACACCGGCTCGCCATCGCGAGCGTCGTAGGTGTTGGCCCACACCAGGAAGTGGAGCCGGTCGTGCCAGAGCTCGAACCCTGGGTCCAACCGCCACGGTTCGGCCACCTCGATGTCTGGTGCCTCCCGGAACCGGGCGGGATCGACGGCCAACCTCACCACCACCGCCCTCCGCCCGGCCCACGCCCCATGCAGGTCGGCGACGACGCCGGCGGGATCGGCGAGCGCGTCGTCGTCGACGAGGACTTCCGGGGCGGCGGCCCACAGCCGGGGCACGGGGTCACCGGCGTTGACGACAACGCCGCGACCGAGCGCGACAGGCAGCAAAGCGGGCACGCCGGCCAGGCTAGGCAGGCCCTGTGACAGCGAAGGTGGAGGGAGGGTCAGTCGCCGCCGGTCTCGCCGGCCTCGGCGATGTCGGCCGGGACGGTGGCGGGCTCGATGTCGATGTCGTAGCCGTTGCGCTGGGCCAGGGCCCGGTACTCGTTTATCTCGCCTGCCTGGTTGCGGGCGATGCGGGCGGCGAGCTCCCGGACGTCCTCGTCCCCGGCGTTGCCGAAGGCGTACTCGGCCATGTGCAGCCCGCCCCGGTGGTGGTCGGCCATGAGGTCCAGGAACAGGGCGTCCAGTTCGGTGCCGCTGGCGTCCTGCAGCTGGTCCAGCTGCTCGTCGGTGAGCAGGCCGGGCATCTGCTCCACCGGCACCGGCATGTCCATCCAGGCCATGGCCTGGTCGGAGCGATCGCTGCGCGAGTAGCCCCAGTCGTCGAGCATCTGGCTCATCACACCGATCTCGTAGCCCTGGAAGACGAGGATCTCCCGGGCATAGCTGCGCACGGTCGGGTCCTCGCCGTTGGCGACCACCAGGGTCGCCACGCCCAGGGCCTGGTCGTGGTGCGTGAGCATGTCCTGAAGGAACCCGACGTCGACCGATCCCTCGCCCGGGGGGCGGTCACGGGCGACCACCATTCCGATGGCGATCCCCAGGAACACCAGCGCCGCCGCCAGGATCGCCTGCTTGGCCCAGCCCAGCCGCCGGGCGAGATCGGCGTCGGCGTCTGCGTCATCGTCGTCGGGGACCTCGCCCCGACCACCGTTCTCTGCCGCGACGACGGACCAGGGGCGCGCGTCCGTGGTCACCTCGTCGTCATCCATGGCTCAACATGGTGGCACCTGATCTGGCGGATTCCGCCCCCAGCGGGTTCGGCGGATCCACCCCATGCCCGCGGGCCGCCCTGCGGATCAGTCCGAGCGCTGGTAGCGCCAGCCGGCGGGCTCCATGACCAGGCGGTGCCGGGGCCCGGCGGCCGTGAGGTCGCCCGAGTCGTAGCCGGCGTCCGGTGCCCACACAGCCACGAGGACGCCGTCGTCGTCGACCATGTGGGTGCTGAAGCGTTCGAGGTCATGGCCACGGGCCTCGGCCAGGGCGGCCGCGGTGTCGGGCGGGTCGACGAGGCGGTGGAGGGTGACCCACGTGGGCGGGACCATCTTGATCTCCCCCGCCCGGTGGCGTTCGAGCGCGGCGGACGGGGTGGTCCAGACGTGGTCCCCGATCTCACCGCCGTCGACGATCACATCTGCGGCCCCGGCCGGCAGCGCAGCAAGGAAGAACCAGGTGGCGAAGCGCCGAGGCGCCTCGGGCGGTGGGAACCAGTGGGCGAACGGCAGCAATTCCGTGGCGTCGAGCAACAGGCCGGTCTCCTCGTGGGCCTCGCGCACCGCCGCTCGCCGCACTCCCTCGAACCCGTCGCCGTCGGCCGACTCGACCCGGCCGCCCGGGAACACCCACAGCCCGCCGAATGCCTGGCCCTTCGTCTTGCGCAGCATGAGGCACTCGAGCCCGCCCGCGCCGTCACGCACGAGAACCACGGTGGCGGCGTCGACCACCGGGGTGTCGCCGGTGCCCGTGAGGACGTCTTTCATCCCAGCAGGATGTCAGGGCGGGGCGCTGGTCGCGCCATCGGCAGGCCCGAGGGTCACGACGGCGCGGGCCCGGGCGACGTCGATGGGAACGATCGGCAAGGCAAGTCAGCACCTCTTGTGGGGCTGCGCCCCACACCCATCGCCGCCGGGCGCGCTGGCGCACGCGCCGTCGGCCTGCAGTGCTCGCTTGGTTCGCACTTCAGCGGGCATATCGACATCATCCTGTGGGCGACAACGCGCGATGGGTGTGGAAAAGTTGGGCTGAGGCAAGGAGGTGGTCCCGTGCTGATCGAGCACATCCTCTACGGCAAGGGTCGCGACGTGGCCACGATCGGTCCCGACGCCTCGGTCGCCGAGGCCGTGGCACTCCTGCGGGAGCACAACGTCGGAGCGCTGGTCGTGATGGACGCCGAGCCGCACATCGTCGGCATCCTGTCGGAGCGCGACATCGTGCGGGCGCTCGCCGAGGAGACGACCGATCACACGTCGATCCTGGAGCGGCAAGTGTCCGACCTCATGACGAGCGAGGTGGCGACCTGCGGCTCGCGTTCATCGGTCAACGACCTCATGCGGATCATGACCGACCGCCGCATCCGCCACGTGCCCGTCGTCGACGACGGTGTCCTCAACGGCATCGTGAGCATCGGCGACGTCGTCAAGTCCCGCATCGGCGAGCTCGAGACCGAAGCCGGCACGCTGCACGACTACCTCTCCTCGGGCCGCACGTGACGGTGCCGGCCCATAGGCCGTGATCAAAACTCGATGCCCTTGAGGGCCGAGATACCGGCGTCGTAGGCGTGCTTCACCTTGCGCATCTCGGTCACGGTGTCGGCCACCGCGACCAGCTCATCGGGGGCGTCCCGTCCCGTGGCCACCACGCTGGTGCGGGGTGCCCGGCTCCGGACCGTCTGGGCAACCTCCGACGAGTCGACCCAGCCGAAGTTCATCGGGTACGTGACCTCGTCGAGGATGAGCAGGTCGTAGTCGCCCGACGTGAGCATGTCGGCCGCCACCTTCCACGCCTCGCGGCCCAGCTCGGCGGTGCGCTCGAGGTCGGTCGACTCCCACGTGAAGCCGTCACCCAGCGTGTGCCATTCGATGCCGAGCTGGTCGGCGAGCTTCCGCTCCCCGGTCTTCCACTTGCCGCCCTTGACGAACTGCACCACGCCGACCCGCCAGCCCCGGGCCCAACCGCGGACCATCACGCCGAAGGCGGCCGACGACTTCCCCTTCCCGTGACCGGTGTTGACGAGAACGATGGACTGGGCGCGGGCCATGTTGTGGAGACTAGGGGCGCAGGTCGGCCATGAGGGGCGGACTGCTGGTGTGCGGGACCGGCAGCGACGCCGGCAAGTCGTTCGTGGTGGCCGGGCTCTGCCGGCTCCTGGCCGCCCGCGGGGTGAAGGTCGCACCCTTCAAGGCGCAGAACATGGCGCTCAACGCCGCCGTCACCGCCGACCGCTCCGAGATCGGGCACGCCCAGTGGGTGCAGGCGCTGGCCGCCGGCGTGGAGCCAGAGGCCGCCATGAACCCCGTCCTGCTGAAGCCCACCGGCGAGCGCGCCAGCCAGGTGATCGTCATGGGGAGGCCGATCGGCGTGCAGTCGGCGGGCGACTACCACGCCTCCAAGCGCGACCTCCTGCCGGTGGTGCTCGGCGCTCTCGCCGACCTGCGATCCCGCTACGACGTCGTCATCTGTGAGGGGGCCGGCAGCCCGGCCGAGATCAACCTGCTCGACCGCGACATCGTCAACCTGCCCCTGGCGCACGCCGCCGGGCTGCGGGCCATCGTGGTCGGCGACATCGATCGCGGCGGGGTGTTCGCGGCGCTCCACGGCACCGTCGACCTGCTGCCCGCGCACCTGCGGAAGCTGGTGCGCGGCTTCGTCGTCAACCGGCTGCGTGGCGATCCCGACCTCCTCGGCGACGCCTGCGCCGACCTCGAACGGCGCTGCGGCGTTCCCACCCTCGGCGTGATCCCCCACATCCCGGGTGCGGACATCGACGCGGAGGACTCCCTCACTCTCGACCGGTTCGTGGGCGACTCGTCGCCCGGGGTGGCCGTCGACGGCGACGTGCTCGACGTGGCGGCGATCAGGTGGCCGCGGGTGTCGAACGCCGGCGACATCGATCCGCTGCGGGTCGAGCCCTACGTGGCGGTCCGTTGGGTGCGGTCGCCGGCCGACCTGGGCCGCCCCGACCTGGTGGTGCTGCCGGGGTCGAAGGACACCCGAGGCGACCTGGCCTGGTTCCGCTCGACTGGACTGGCCGCAGCCGTGGACCGCGCGGCACGTGGCACCACCACCGTCGTGGCGGTGTGCGCCGGCGTGCAGATGCTGGGCGGAAGGATCGACGACCCGGGTGGCGTCGAGGGTCCCGCCGGCGCCGACACGGGTTTGGGCTGGCTGCCGCTGGCGACACGGTTCGACGGCAACAAGGTGCTGGACCGGCCCGCCGGCTTGGCCGTGGCGGGACCCGGTGCGGGGCAGCGGGTCTCCGGCTACCGGATCCACCACGGGCGCGTGCGGCCGGCCGGCGTGGCGGTCCCCTGGCTGGTGGCGGACGGGGGCGAGGTGCTCGGCTGGCGCGCGGGCGGCGTGTGCGGCACGACGTTGCACGGCCTGCTGGAGGACGACGGCTTCAGGGACGCGATGTTGCGATGGATCGCCGACCGGTCCGGCAAGCGCTGGCGGCCGGGCAACGTGCGCTTCGCCGAGGCCCGGTCGGCCCGGTTCGACCGCATCGCCGCCGCGATCGAGGCCCACGTCGACCTCGACCGCCTCTGCGCGCTCATCGAGGAGGCGGAGACCGAACTTCCCTGAGCACGACGGCCTGTTACCTGCTAAGTAAGCGAACAGGCAGGCTGGGAGGAGCTGCGGTCATGATCGGCGACGCACGGCGAGCGGATCCGGCGCGGCGATTCCCCTTCTGCGCGGTGATCGGCCAGCCCGACGCGCAGCTGGCGCTGCTGCTGGCGGCCATCGATCCGGCCATCGGCGGTGTGCTGCTGCGGGGCGACAAGGGATCGGCCCGCTCGACTCTGGCCCGCGGGCTCGCCGGCCTGCTGCCCGGTGCGGCCCGGTTCGTCGACGTGTCGCTCGGCGTCACCGAGGACCGCGTGCTCGGCTCGCTGGACACCGCCCCGGGCCCGACCGACGGCGAGACCCAGTTCCGCGCCGGGTTGCTCGCGGCCGCCCACGGCGGCGTCCTCCATCTCTCCGCCGTCAACCTGCTGCCCGAGCATCTCGTCGAGGTGCTCCTCGACGTGGCGACCTCTGGTGTCAACCGCGTGGAGCGCAACGGCATCTGGCACGAGCATCCCGCCCACGTCGTGCTCGTGGCGTCGATGGACCCCGATGCCGGGGAGCTGCGCCCGCAGCTCGTCGACCGGTTCGGGCTGTCGGTGGACGTCACGACTCCGACCGACCCGGCAATCCGGGCCGAGGTGGTCCGCAGGCGGTTGACGCACGACTCGGGTGGGCTCGTGGACGGCCACGAAGGCGACATCGTGCTGCGGGCCCGCCTCGCGGCCGCCCTGCCCGCCGACCTGCCCACGTCGGTGGTGGACCTCGCCTGCCACCTGGCCGCCGGCTTGGGCGCCGAGGGCCTCCGCGGTGATCTGGTGCTGTGCCGGGCGGCCGCCGCCTTCGCCGGCTGGGAGGGGCGCTCGATCACCACCGAGACCGACCTCGAGCGCGTGGCGCCGCTGGCACTCGGGCACCGGCGCCGGCGTCGCCCCTTCCACCCACCCGCCCTAGCGCCAGGCGAGCTCGAACGGGCGCTGGGCGCCGCCCGCGACGCGTTCGTGACCGTTCGCAACGGCGCGGGCGGCGGCGGTGCCGATGAGGCGGCCGGCGAGCCGAGCCCCGCCACGAGCCGAGCCCCCACGAGCCGAGCCGCCCGACCGAGCCGAGCCACCCCACGAGCCGAGCCCCCGAGCCACCGACGAGCCGAGCACCGACGAGCCGAGCACCGACGCTGACCAGTCCATGACCGCAGCCGCCGCCTCGGGCACCTCGGACGCCACCGACGATCCGCCGGTTGACGAGGCCATCGACGGGGAGGGTGACGCCGGGCGACGCCGCTCGCAACCCCGTCGGAACCGGACTGGATGAGCCCGCGACGCCCGAGGTCGACAGCGGCGAGCCGTCGGCGAGCGCAGGCGCCGGCGGCGAGGCACCCAATGGCGCCGACGACGTCGCGGTGAAGCCTCCGCCGCCGTCCGCGAGCACCGGCGAACCAGCCGCCCAGGGGAGCTAGCGCCTCGGCCGGTGCCAGGCGTAGCCACTTCGTCCAGGAAGTCGTGGCCGGCGGGCGATCGGCCAGATCGGCGGGGCGCCGGACGCCCCCGGTGGCCGGTGCCGGGGGAGACGACACCGGCCGCCCTCAGGGGATGAGGCGGCCGTGTCCCGCACGGCCCGCCCGCGAGGGCCGGTCACCCGCCAAGCGACCGACCCTCACGACCGTGCGAGACACGGCCTGACCTTCGATCCCGAGCACCCTCCAGCGTGACCGCCTGAGAGGGTGCTCGGGTTGCCGGCCGCAGTCGAACACGGGCGGATCAGCCCGGCGTTAGTTGCGCCCGCAGGACGCCGGGTGGGGACCCTGGCCTCGTCACTAGAGTTGCGGCCTGTGTCGAGGCCCTATCGCTTCGCGCCGCCCCGGCCGGGACGTCCGCTGATCCGGCGGTCCCTGCTGCTCCAGCGGATGCACCAGAGGTGGGATCGACGCGTGACGGTGCTCGCCGCCGGGCCGGGCTTCGGCAAGTCGTCGCTGTTGGTCCAGGCAATCGACGAGAACGCCCTGGCGCCCCGGGGCGACGACCACTGGCTCGGTTGCGATGCCGGCGACGGCGATCATCGGACCCTGGCCGACGGGCTGGCCAATGCTCTGCGCACCGACGTGCCCCGCGTCGACGAGCCCGGTGACGTGGGCCCCAGCGAGCTCGGCGCGGCCTTGGCCGACACCGTTTGGCGCAACGCTCCCCGCCAGGTCTGCCTCGTGCTCGACGACGTGCACGAAGTCCCGGCCGACTCGCCCGCCGCCGGGCTGCTGGCCACCCTGGTGGAGGCGCTTCCCACCAATGGCCACCTCGTCCTGGCCGGTCGCCAGGAGCCGCCCGTTCCGTTGTCACGCGTCGCGGCGCAGGGCTGGCTATCTCGCATCGACGAGTCCGAGCTGGCGTTCGCCGACGACGAGCTCGAGTCGTTCGCCCGCCTGCGCGAGGTACCCCTCCACCAGGTGAACGACCTTGGCGGGTGGCCGGCGCTGGCCGAGCTGCGCACGCTCGGACCCGGCCACGACGTCGACGGTTTCCTGGCCGAGGAGGTGCTGGCCCACCTGTCCAACGACGAGCGGCAGCGCGGTGGCCGTGGTCGCCGCCGTCGGGGGTGCCGACCAGGCCTTGCTCGACGCCATCCTCGATCGCAGCGTCGACCTCGCCACGCTCGCGAGCCGCATCCCCCTGGTGACGAGCGACGACCGCGGCTGGCACGCCATCCATCCGCTGTGGTCGGAGCGGCTGAGCGTCGGGATCCTCGAGCCCGAGGTCCGTGCCGAGGCCCAGCGCCGGGCCGGGCGGGCGTTGGTCGGCCGCGACCTCCAGCAGGCTGCGGGGCTCCTGATCCGCGCCGGTGCCGACGACGACCTGCGCGCGGCGCTGCGGACCTCGTGCCGGGCGCACGCGCTCCCGGCTTCGGCCCAGGGACTGGGTCGGTTGCACAGGGAGCTGCCGGCGGCGGTGCGGTCGACTCCCGAGGGCGAGCTGCTGGCCGGCATCGCCACCGCCGCGACCGACATCGACCGCGGGCGTCGAACTGCTCGAGTCGGCGGCCCAGCGCTTCGCCGGGCCCGACGAGGGTGGGGACGACGACGAGCTCGGGCTGCTCAGCGCCGTCGAGCACCTGGCCATCTGCGCCCACTGGCGGGAGGACGTGGAGCTGCTGGAGCGGCTGCTCCCCTACGCCGACCAGCTCACCAAGATCCCCGAGGCGCAGGGACTGCTGGGCCTGGGACAGGCATTGCTGGCCGACACGGCCGGCGACGCTCGCGGGGTCTTGGCGGCGCTCGACGCCATCGACCCCGGCGCGCTGGGACCGTACTGGTCGCCGCAGGTGGCCTGGCTGCGCGCCACCGCCCTGCTGGCCCTCGGCTTCCCGGAGGCGGCGCGGCGGGGTGTCGAGGTGGCGGTGGCCGAGGCGGGGCCGTCGCTGCGTGGCGGACTGACAATGCTCCAGGTCAACGCACTCACCCACTGCGGCGAGCACGACGCCGCCGCCGCCGCCCTCGACCGCATGCTCACCCAGCTGGCCCCGGCCGGCAACGACCACCTGCTGGCCCTGGCCCACACCATGGTGGTGGCGCGCTGCGCTCTCGACGGGGACGTCGAGCGGGCCGAGCAGCACATGGCGCGGGCCCGGCAGCACGCCGGTCCCAGCCCGCGCCCGTCGTTGCAGGCGTCGATGCTGGCCGCCGACGCGACGCTGGCACTGGCCATCGGGGACGAGGCCGGCGCCGCCGCCCTGTTCGCATCCCAGCTGGCGGAGCACAAGCTCACCGAGGGGCGCCAGGCCTACGGCCACCTCCGGCGTATCGCCCTGCTGTACGTGCTCGTCCCCGAGACACGGGACCCGTTCGCGCACCTGGAGCTCGGGCCCGCCTACGAGACCGGCCTGGCCCTGGCCAAGGCGCTGGTCGCCAGCCGTGATGCCGGCGACCTGGCCCCGGCCGCCGCCCTCACCCCCGAGCACTGGGCGGCGGCCCGCGCGTTCCTGCCGGTGAGCTGGCGCGCCGAGCTGGCATGCTCGGCGGTGGCCGGCGGGCAGAGCGACGCCGAGGCTCTGGTGAAGGACCTCGGGCCCATCGCCCGGCCCGCCCTCCGCCACGTCGCCGACCGTGCGAGCGCGCCGCGGGCGCTCCGCACCTGGGCGCGGTCGCTGCTGGACGCCCTGCCCACCGTGCCAGCGGCCCCGCTCGAGCTCGGGGTGTTGGGCCCGACGACATTGCGGCGCGACGGCCGACCGGTGGACCATCCCCACTGGCGGCGTGAACGGGTCCGCGCCCTCCTGCTGCTGCTCATGACCCGGGGTGGCGGCACCCGCGAGGAGCTTGCGGGGGCACTGTGGCCGGACCTGGATTCGGCCGCGGCGCTGCGCAACCTGCGGGTCACCCTGTCGTACCTGCTGGCGGTGTTGGAGCCCGACCGCGCCGATGGGGCGCCGTCGTGCTTCGTGCGGGCCGAGGGTGCGGGGCTGCGCCTCACGGGCCACGAGTGGCTGCGGGTCGACGCGCAGGAGATGGAACGCCTGCTCGACCTCGGTGCCCAGGCCGAGAGCCTCGGGGAGCCGTCGGCCGCCCTCGACAGCTACCGTGCGGCAACGCGGCTCTACCGCGGCCCCTACCTGATCGACGCCGGCTACGAGGAGTGGGCCCTGCCGCATCGCGACCGCCTCGTCGCCCGGTTCGTGGCCGGGGCCGTGCGGGCAGGGGAGCTGACCCTCGCCGCCGGCGGTTCTGACGAGGCCCTGCACCTCGCGTCGCGGGCCCTCGAAGCCGAACCGTGGTCCGAGCCGGCGCATCGCTTGGCCGTTGCGGCGCACGTAGCGCGCGGCGATCGCGCCGCTGCCCGCCGCGCCATGGACACATGCGTCCGCCAACTCAACGAGCTGGGCGTCCCACCCACGGAGGACACCGAGATCGTGTTCCGAGCCGTGACGGGCTGACGGCCTGGCCCTCGGTTACCGGGTTTAGGAGCCGAGCGGATAGGGCGGTTCGTACAGCCTACGCGTGGGAATTTGGCGGTCGACCCCCAGCTCAACAGCTCGGCTCCCCCGGCAGCGCTGACCACTGTGAGCCAAGACGGCGTGCCCATCCGCTCACGTCCTTGGCGGATACCCCTTCAGTACTGCCCGGCCGTCACGCCCTCACCACGCCAGTTCGTCACAGCCCTCGTGGGTGTCCGGCTCGACCTGGAGCGTGGCATGGCCGATCCCATGGCCGTCGCGAAGCACGACTCGCGCCCGGTCGAGCACCCCGTGGGTGTCGGTGCCGTCCCGCACCATGAGGTGCACGGAGGCGACGTCCATCTCCGATGTCAGCGTCCATACGTGCAGGTCATGGACGTCGACCACGCCGTCGATGGCGTGCAGCTGGGTCTCGATCGCGGCCAGGTCGGTGCCGAGCGGCGCCGCCTGCACCAGGATCCGCATCGCCTGGGCCCCGAGGCGCCAGGCCCGGGGCAGGATGAACAGCCCGATGGCCACGCCGACGACGGGATCGACCCACTCCCAGCCGGTCACCTGCAACACCACCGCGGCCGCGATGACGCCCAGGGAGCCCAGCAGGTCGGAGACCACCTCGAGGTAGGCGCCCCGGACGTTGAGGCTGTCCCTCGACCCCTCCCGGAGGAGCCCGAACGCCACGAGGTTGGCGACCAGGCCCACCACCGCCACGACCAGCATGGGCCCCGCCAGCACGTCGGCGGGATCGTTCCAACGCCGCACGGCCTCGACCAGCACGTAGATCGCCACCCCGAACAGCAGCAGCGCGTTGGCGAGCGCCGCCAGGATCTCCAGGCGATACAGGCCGAACGTGCGACCCCGCCGAAGCGACGCGCGGTCGGCCACGTGGATGGCGGCGAGGGCCATGCCCAGCCCGCCGACGTCGGTCAGCATGTGACCGGCGTCGGACACCAACGCCAGGGATCGGGTGGCGAAACCGGCGACGACCTGGACCACGGTCATCACGCTGAGCACGGCCAGCGCCGCCACCAGCCGCCCTTTGTAGCGGGCGGCGGCGCGGTCACCGGCCGGCGGCCGGTGCGAATGTCCGTGACCGTGGGCGTGCGCCGTGCTCACGCCATCTATCGTCGCAGCTGAAACAGGAGGACGACATGGACGTGACCGATCTCCACCGGCGTACGGTCGCCGAGTTCGTGAAGCGGCTGGACGGGGTGGGCGACCAGTGGGACGCGCCGACGCCGTGCCGGGACTGGGACGTGCGGGCTCTGGTCAACCACGTGGTCTACGAGGACGTCTGGACCGTGCCGATGATGGAGGGGGCCACGATCGAGGACGTGGGCGACCGGTTCGAGGGAGACCTGCTGGGCGACGACCCGGTGGCCGCCGGGCGGGCCGCCGCCGACGCCGCCACCATCGCCGCCGCCAGCGGCCTGGTGGCGGGGCGCACCGTGCACCTGTCGTTCGGCGACACCCCGGCCGAGGAGTACGTCTACCAGCTGGCCGCCGACCACCTGATCCACGGCTGGGACCTGGCGGCCGCCACCGGCGGCGACCGGCGGTTCGACCCCGAACTGGTCGACGCTCTGGCCGGGTGGTTCGCCGACCGCGAGGCCGGCTACCGCAATGCGGGCGCGATCGCCGAGCGCCCGCCGGGCGAACCGCCGGACGATCCCCAGGACCGGCTCATCACCGCCTTCGGCCGTCGCCCCGACTGGTCCGGGTAGGCGGCGAGCCCTCATCGAAGAACGCCGGGGCGAGCCTCGGCGGACTGGTGCCATCCCGCTCGGGTTTACGGGCGGCGCAGCGGCACTCCTAGCCTGGCACCTGGATTGTCGAGATCACCGCCCGTACGGGCGGGCTCGTCCCTGGTCTTCAGCGTCGAGGTACCCATCCGATGAAACTCCGCTCGTTCATGATCGCCGTCGCCGTCGCCGCCATCGCCGCGGCCAGCGTGCTGGGTGGGCCGCCCGCCAGGGCCCAGGACGGCGAGGCGATCATCACCCTGGAGGCCGCCCACCCCGCCGGCACGTCAGTGCACTTCATCGTGCGGGTCACCTGGGAGAACGACGGCCATCCCGCCGCCGACGCCGTCGTGGCCGCAACGGCTGTGGGCAGCGACGGCACCCAGCTCACCCCCGTCACGCTGGCGCCGATCGACGACGACGGCCGCTACGCCAACCCCATCGACTTCGGTTCGCACCCGGTCGTGGACGGTGCGGTTCACCTCGATCGACCCGACCGGTACCGCCGAGGTCACCCAGACGGTCGAGGCACCACGGCCAGCGGCGGACGACCGCCGCCGCCTCGGGTGACAGCGGCGAGGGCGGGTTCGCACCGGCCGACGACGACACCGGGGCCAGCGGCGGGGCCGCGGCCAGCGACGGCGGCGACAGCGGGATGCCGATCTGGCTCGTGGGCGCCGCCGCCGTGGTGGTCTTCGGCGGCGGCTTCCTGGCCCTGAGGACGGTGCGCCGCTACCGCAGCGAGGCCGCCAGCGAGGAGGCGCAGTTCGAGCAGCTGGAGGCCGCCCGCACGGCAGGCAAGGCGTCCGATACGCCGGGAGGCACGGCACCGGGACCGAAGGCCGAGGCGTGACCCGGCGGCCGATCGGGGCGGCGGCTGCGGTCGTCGCCACGATCGCCCTCGTCGCGCTGGTGCGGGCCGACCCGGCGGCCGCCGATCCGCCCGTACCGACGGACTACCGCTCGACGGTCGACGCCATCGAGCCGGCGGCCGACGGCGTGCGCGCGGAGGTGGTGGGCGGCGACGCCTTCCTGGAGCTGACGGTGGACCGCGGTGTCGAGGTCGTGGTCACTGGCTACCAGGGGGAGCCCTACCTGCGGTTCCGTCCCGACGGCACGGTGGAGCGCAACCGCCGGTCACCGGCGACCTACGTCAACGACAGCCGGGACGCCGTTGCCCAGGTGCCCGCCAGCGCCGATCCCGAGGCCGACCCCGACTGGGAGACGGTGGGCGACGGCGGCGCGTACGCCTGGCACGACCATCGCATCCACTGGATGGGGTCGGAGCAACCGAACGGCGCCGAGCCCGGCGAGTGGACCAAGCCCTGGACGGTCGACATCGAGGTCGACGGCACGCCCACCCGCATCAACGGCACGCTCGCCCTCGTCGACGGCGTGAACCCGCTGCCCTGGGTGGCGTTGGGGCTGGCGGCTGCCGCCGCGATCGTGATCGGCGGTCGCCGTCGACCGCTGCATCGTCGCCTGCGCGGCGGCCCTGGTTGCGGCGGCGCTGGCCACCGGTGTCGGCTGGGCCCAGCGAGCGGAGGCACCGGCCGGCGGCGGCGTGAGTCCCCTGCTGGTTGCGGTGCCGCTGGCGGGGGTGGCCGCCGCCGGGCTGGCCATCGCCGTGGGTCGCCGCCTGGGGCGCCGAGCCCTCGCCGCCCTGACGCTGGCGGCCGCCGCCGCGGTCGCAGGATGGGGCGTGCTCCGCCTCGAGGTGCTGTCGAAGCCGGTGCTGCCCACCGTGCTCGACGCCTGGCTCGACCGGGCCGGAACCACCGTGGCGCTGGCGCTGGCGTTGGCGTCCGCCGGCCTCGTGGTCTGGGGCAGCGGCGTCGTGCTCGCCGACGACCACGAAAACGAGAGACGAAGACCGGGGCCGCCGCCACCGTCGCAGGGGGAGGTCGACGGTGACGGCGGTGGCCGCCAGATCCTGACAGGGGGAGGAACAGGATCGGCGTCCCCTCGGCCTTGCCGCATGCAACCTCTCACCTTCCCCGCTTGTTCCCGCCGGTTCCGGAGAATTCGAAGAATTTCCGCTTCGTGGTCACGCGCTCCGGCGCCGGAACAGGGCCACCCGCCGGCCAGCAACCCGAGCGCGCCGACCACGATGCCGATGATCCCGAGGGTGTTGGCGGAGTCGACGTCGTCTTTCGTGGCCGCGTTGTCGACGGTCACCCCGCCCGAGTCGGCCGCCTGCTCACCGTCGGACGCCCTCCGCCTCGTCGCTCGAGCCGCCGTGCTCGCCCTCGGCATCGACGACGGCCAGGGCCGGGGCGGGATGCTCGGGCTCCTCGCCGCTCGGCAGCGGCTCGTCGATCAGCGGACCACCGGGTCCGGGCCACTCTGGGCACGGCTCAGGGAACCGGGATCTCGGCGACGACGCGGTCCTGGTCGATGTCGGTGGTGCGTGCCAAGACCTCCAGCTCCCAGGTGCCGGAGAACGGGATCTCGGCGCCCTGAGCGACGTACTGGCCGGGCCCGATCGGCTGCAGCGTGAGGTCGAGAGGGCCGATGTCCCGCTCCGGAAGGGTGAGGGACGCGGTCACTTCCTCGGGGTCGATGGGGCTGCCGTCGTGGCCGGCGATGTTGATCTCGACCTCTGTGGGACCGACGTCGGCTGGGTCGACCGTCACCGGATCATGGTGAGATCGCCGTGCAGGGTGGTGGTGAACAAGCCGCCCCCGGCGGCGGGGGCATCGTCCACGGCCGACGCGCCCGGCACGGCGTTGACCAGCGCCGCCGTGACCGCCAGAACCGCGACCGCCAGCCCGGCCTCGGCCGCCACCGACCGCCGCAGCACCGACAGCGGCGCGCGTCCCGAGGACGACACCCGCACCGCGCCCGGGCCCGGCGACAGGGCCAGGCTCGCCATGCGGGCCTGGGCACGCTGGCGCACCCACGACCGGCTGGCCGCGGCCGCCGCCAGCATGAGGGCGAAGAACCCGACCTTGACCAGCAGCAGGCGGCCATAGCTGCTGTCGACCAGGGCGTCCCACGACCCGAGCTGGCGCCACGCCTGGACGACCCCGCTGGCCACGATCACCATGACCGCCCCGAACGCCACGTCGGAGAACCGGGTGGCAACCGCCTCGGCACGGCCGTCGTCGACGCCGCCGCTCGGCCACAGCACGGCCCCCAGCAGCACGGCCAGCCCGCCGAGCCACACGCTGACCGCCGACAGGTGGACCATGTCGGTCACCACTGCCAAGCCCACGAGGTCCCCGGAAACGGCGTGGCCGGTGAACGTGATGGTGGCCAACAGCGCCAAGCCCCCGCCGATGACCGCGGGGAGCAGCGCCTCGGTGCGACCCTCCGTGGCCCGCCGCGCCAGGCGAGGGCCCACCACCGCCACGGCCGCCAGCAATGCCAGTCGAATGAGCCAGGCCCGGCCGGTCCGGGTGCCGAGCTCGTCACCGATGACCGAGGGGTCGAAGGCGTCGGCCAACGATCCCCCGACGGCGTATGTGGCCTGCAGGGGGATGCTCAGCACGGTGGCGCCGAGCGCCCCCCACCACGCCCCACCCAGGATTCGCCGCGCCCGTGGGTCCTCGCCACCCGCGGGCCACAGCGCCGCCACGAAGACGGCCCCGCCGATCAACACCACCAGGCTCGCGAAGGCGGCGAACCGCACGATGCCATAGGTGACGCCGACGACACGGTCGGAGCCGGCACCGGCCAGCGCGTCGTCGACCAGGGCCTCGGCATCGGCGTCGGACACGGCGGCGGCGGCGTCGCCGACCCCGAACGTGAATGCGCCGCTGACGGGGTGGTTGTCGGAGGAGAGCACCCGCCACGACACGAGGTAGGTGCCGTCGTCGAGGTCCGGCAGGTCGACGGCGACCGACGATCGCTCGCCGTCGGGATGGCCCGGGTCACCGGCGTCGATCGGGTCGCCCCCGGCGGTCAGGACCACGACCCCGTCGTCGGCCACGTCCACCGACTCGCTGAAGCGGAGCACGACCCGCTCCGGCGCCACGTCCAGCTGCTCGCCCGATGCCGGTTCCGTGGAGATCAACTCGGCGTGGGCGTCGGCGGGCGACGGGCCCAGCGCCAGGCCAGCGGTGGCAACGGTCGCAACCAGGACGCCCGCCCCAGCCAGGCGTCGCAGCCTCATGCCACTCGCACCACGACCGACGGGCGGGGCGCCCGCCGCGCCAGGGCCCAGAGGCAGCCGAGACCCGCAAACGCCAGGGCGTGGACCGCCTCGCGCCCTAGGAGTGCGTGGCCCGAGCGCGAAGTCGACGCCGGAGGTGACGACCATGGCTGCGACCAGGACGCCCACCAGCGGCAGCATCCCCCACGCGCGCGCCGGGCGCCAGGCCACGACCAGGAAGCCCGCCGCCAGCCCCATGTCCCACGCCGTGAGCTCGTGGGCCAGGTGGATGGACGCGTGGCCGTCGTGGAGGAAGACGCCGGGCCAGGCCAGCACGATCTGTGCCAGGCCGATGAGGGCCAGCACCATGCGCCACTCGACCGTCGAGATCAGTCGCGGGCGGGCGGGCTCGGCCGCAGCGGCCGGCCGCACGAGCTGAGCGAGGAGCGCCGGGTCGATGGCGACCGGATCGTCGGGCGATGCCAGCGCCCTGAGCGCCGGAGAGGCGGCGGCGCTGGCCCAGGACCGACAGCCCGGGCACTCGGCAAGGTGGGCGTCGATCTCCTCGGTGGGCAGGCCCGGGTCCTCGCCGTCGATCCGGGCCGAGATGGCTTCGCGGAAACGGGTGCAGCGCATGTGGGAACAGTCGTGCCGTGAGCCGATCCGGTTCCCGGGAACCTCCCGGGCGCGGCGGCCGTACATCAGGAGGTGGCATCGGATCCGGCCGAACCCCTACGTTGCCGCGCCGTGGACGATGTGACGGCGCTGGCGCTGGCGGCCAGGGACGGCGACCAGCTGGCGCTGTCGTCGTTCGTCCGCCGGACGTGGACTGACGTCGTCCGCCTGGTCACCGCGGTGGCGGGGCGCGACCTCGCCGAGGACGCCGCCCAGGACACCTACATGCGGGCCATCCGGGCCCTGCCCGCCTATCGCGGCGATGCCGGCGCCCGCACCTGGCTGCTGTCGATCGCCAGGCGGGCGGCGGTCGACGCCGTGCGGATGGCGTCACGGCGCCGGCGGCTGACCCGGCGGCTCATCGACCGCGCCGAGCCGGCCGGCGTCGAGATCAGCCTGCGTGACTCAGCGCTCGGCGACCAGTTGCTCACCCGCCTCGATCCCGACCGGCGCACCGCTTTCGTCCTCACCCAGCTGCTGGGGTTCGACTACGCCGAGGCGGCGGCGATCTGCGGGTGTCCGATCGGGACCATCCGCTCGCGGGTGGCCCGGGCCCGCGACCAGCTCGTCCGCGAGCTCCGACCCAGCGACCTCGGCTGACTGGCCTCGCGCTTCGTGATCCTGCCGCCCGCCGCCGCGTCGCTGCCGGTCGTCGCCTGCCTCGACGAACTGCGGGCGGCGCTCACCGGGCCCGGGCACGCAGTGCTGCAAGCGCCGCCCGGGGCGGGCAAGACGACCGTCGTGCCCCTGGCCATGGTGGACGAGCCGTGGCTGGAGGGCCGACGCCTCGTCATGCTCGAACCGCGCCGGCTCGCCACCCGGGCCGCGGCCCGGCGCATGGCGGCGCTGCGGCGGGAGGGGGTCGGCGAGACCGTCGGCTATCGCACCCGCGACGATCGCCGGGTCGGCCCCGCCACGCGCATCGAGGTGGTGACCGAGGGCATCCTCACCCGCCGGCTGCAGCGCGATCCCGGGCTCGAGGGCGTGGGCCTGGTGATCTTCGACGAGTTCCACGAGCGCAGCCTCCAGGCCGATCTCGGGCTGGCGCTGGCCCTCGACGCCCGCCACCACCTGCGCCCCGACCTCCGCCTGCTGGTGATGTCGGCGACCCTCGACGGGGACCGCGTCGCCGGACTGCTGATGGCGCCGGGGGGTGAGCCGGCCCCGGTGATCACGAGCGAGACCCGGTCGCACGCCGTCGATGTGCGCTGGGCGCCGCGGCGACCCCGCGAACACCTGGAGCCGGCGATGGTCACCGCCATCCGCCGGGTGCTGCGCGAGACCGCCGCCACCGAGGCCGATGGCGACGTGCTCGCTTTCCTGCCCGGGGCTGCGGAGATCGTCCGGACCGCCGAGCAGCTCGGAGCCGCGCTCGGCCCCGACTCGGCCGTCGATGTCCACCCGCTCTACGGGGCGTTGCCGGCCGGAGACCAGGATGCGGCCCTGGCCCCCGGTCTGCCCGGGCGGCGGAAGGTGGTGCTGGCCACGGACATCGCCGAGACCAGCCTCACGGTCGAGGGCGTGCGGGTGGTGGTCGACGCCGGCTTGGCCCGCAGGCCGGTGTTCGACGCCGGCACCGGGCTCACCCGGCTGGCGACCGTTCCCGCCTCACGGGCGTCGGCCGACCAGCGGGCTGGACGTGCCGGCCGGTTGGGACCGGGCGTGGCGGTGCGGCTGTGGTCGACGGTCGAACACGCGGCGCGCCCTCGGTTCGACGAGCCCGAGATCCGCCAGGCCGACCTGGCGGGCCTGGCGCTGGAGCTGGCGGTCTGGGGCACCGAGCCCGGCGAGCTGCGGTTCCTGGATCCCCCACCGCCACGGCCCCTGGACGAAGCGCGTCGCCTGCTCGCCGACCTGGGTGGGCTGGACAGCGATGGGCTCGCGACCGCGGCCGGTCGGGACATGGTGGCGCTGCCGCTGCACCCCCGACTGGCCCGCATGCTGCTCGTCGCCCGCGACCGCGGGCACGGGTGGCTCGGCTGCCTGCTGGCCGCCCTGCTGGAGGATCGCGACGTGCTACGTGGTCGGCCCGACGAGGTGCCCGCCGACGTCGGGCTGCGCCTGGCCTTGCTCGACGATCCGACCTTCCGGCACCCGCAGGCGGACGGGCGGGCTCTGCGGGGCGCCCGTGACCGTGCCCACGATCTGGCCCGGCGGGTGGGGGTGGCCGCCGGGGGCGGCGACCCGGCCGAGGCGGGGCCGTTGCTCGGCGTCGCATACCCCGACCGCATCGCCCAGGCACGAGGGGGCCCGGGGCGCTTCGTGCTGCGGGCGGGCACAGAGGGCTGGCTGGCCGGCGACGACGCCCTGGCCCGCGAGCCGTTCCTGGCGGTGGCCGAGGTCGACGGCCGCCGGCGCAACGGGCGGATCCGCCTGGCGGCAGGCCTCGACCCCGGCCAGCTCGACGAGATCGCGGGCCACCAGGTCGACGAGCACGCCCGCATGGTCTGGGACCGCGATCGCGACGACCTCGTCGCCAGCGTCGAGCGCCGGCTCGGGCGGCTGCGGCTGGGCGTGGTCGAACGACGCCCGCCGCCGGGGACCGCCACCACGACCGCGCTGGTCGACCGGGTGCGGTCCACCAATCTGGCGGCGCTGCCGTGGACCGATACCGCCCGGGCGCTCCAGGCCCGGATCGGCTTCCTGCGCGCCGTGCTGGGGGAGCCGTGGCCCGACGTCTCCGACGGGGCGTTGCGCCGCCACGTCGACGACTGGCTTGCCCCGGTGCTGACTGCCGCCGGCGCCAGCGGGCGGGCCGACCTCGAGCGCGTCGACCTGGTCCGGGCGCTGCGCGCCATGGTCCCCGCCGAGGTGGCGGGCGACCTGGATCGCCTGGCGCCGGTGGCGGTGAGCGTGCCGAGCGGTCGCCGAGTGCCGCTCGACTACCGGAGCGGCGGGGCAGCTGGCGATCCCCCGGTCCTGGCGGTGCGGGTGCAGGAGATGTTCGGCTCCCGCGAGACGCCCGTCGTCGCCGGCGGGCGGGTACCGGTGGTGCTGCAGCTGCTGTCACCGGCGGGGCGGCCGGTGCAGGTGACCAGCGACCTGGCCGGGTTCTGGACCGGCTCGTGGGGCGAGGTGCGCAAGCAGATGGCCGGCCGCTATCCGAAGCACGACTGGCCGGACGACCCGGCCGGGGGCGTCAGTCGACGACGAACGTGACCTGCATGTGCACGCGGAAGCCGGTGATCTGCCCGTCGGTGACGATCGCCTTCTCTTCCTTGACGTAGGCGGCCTCGATGTTGTGGACCGTTTCACCGGCCTTGGCGATGCCCACCCTGAGGGCATCCTCGAAGCTGTCGGGTGACTCGGCGCTCAACTCGATCGTCTTGGCTACCGACGACATGGCGTTCCCTCCCGAGGAGACTGCCCGCCCGGCGACAGTCAACCAGGTCGCGCAGAGTAGGGACAGGGGCCGTTTCCGTCCCGACCGTCAGGCTGCGGCCTTGTCGGCGGCGTCGTCGCCGACGGCCGCGAACGCCAGCAGCTCGCGCCCGACAGTGGCGGCGATGGCATCGGACCACGCTGCGCCGGACAGCAGGTGCCGGCGGGCGTAGCGAAGTCCGACCAGGCCCTTGTGGATGGCCCGCTCGCCAGGCTCGCCGGCCTGCTCCAGCAGCAGCGCCGCCGACGCCGTCCGCACCAGGTGATCGCACATCCGCCCCGAGAGAGCCTCGGCGGCATCGGGCTCGAGCCCGCGCATGGAGTCCACCCGGGCCACCAGCTCGTCGCGCGCTGCGACCACGGCATCGACCGCGGGCTGGGCCCAGCCGGGCGCACCTCCACGGGCCGCAGTCACCGCCTGGTCGATCCGGGCCACGACCGCTTCGTGGGCGGCGTCGCGACGGATGGTCCGCAGCACGTCCAGCACGCAGATGTTCTCGCTGCCCTCCCAGATGGGATGGCACTGGGCGTCGCGCAGCTGGCGGGTCAGGCCCCAGTCCTCGCAGTAGCCGTTGCCGCCGTGCAGCTCGACCGCGTACGAGGCCGCCTCGACACCGAGCCGGCACAGGCGCACCTTGGCCGCCGGCACCAGGATGCGGCGCAGCCGGGCGCCATCGGCGAACCCGCCGGCGGCGGCGCACTCGAAGCCCAGCGCCACCGCGGCCTCGAGCTCGGCCAGCTGGTCGACGAGCTGCTCGCGCACGAGTGGCAGGTCGACCAGCGCGCGGCCCTTGGCCTGCCGATGGTGGGCCCAGGCGGCCGCCTCGGCGAAGCAGCGTCGGGCGATGCCGAGCCCCATGAGCGCCACGCCGAACCGGCTGCCGTTGACCATCTCCATCATCCGTGCCAGTCCGCCCGAGTCCGACGTGGACCGGTTGATCCCGTCGCTCGGCTCGATCGACCCGGTCGGCGAGGTGGCGTCCTCGGTCCTCGGTGGCCGCAGTGCGTAGCCGAGCGCGCCGGTGAGCTCGACCTCGCCGGTGGGGACGCTCTTGGTGCCCAGCTTCTGCTTGAGCCGGCGGATCGTGTAGCGGTTCGGCGACCCGTCCTCCAGCATCCGGGGCACCAGGTAGAGGCCGAGCCCCGCGGGGCCGTCCGGGGCACCCTCGGGTCGGGCCAGCAGCACGATGGCGGCGCCGTCGACGTTGGAGCAGAACCACTTCTCGCCGCTGATCTCCACGCGACCGTCACCGAGGTCTCGGGCGGTGCAATGGACCGTGCGCCCCAGGTCGGACCCACCGTCTCGCTCGGTCAGGAACATCGACCCGTCCACGGCACGGTCGACGTCGGCGGCCCGTAGGCCCGCCAGCAGGTCGTCGCGCACGTCGGGCGGGGCGTACGCGTCGACCAGGCCGGCCACCCCCGAGGTCATGCCCAGGCTGCACACCATGCCCGTGTCTGCCTGGGACAGCAGGTAGCTGGCGCCGCCGAGGACAACTCCCGGCGTCGGTCGCCCGCGCTCCTCGGCCTGAGCGGCGAACCCCGAGGGGTAGCCCGCCTGCCACAGCGCCCGCTTGGCGTCGAGCATGGCCGGGTGATGGGCGATCTCGCCCACGTCGTTGGCCCAGCGGTCGTAGCGGACCAGCTCGGGCGGGTGGGCGTCGATGGTGTCGGCGGCCCGTGCGATGCGATCGCCCACGAGGTCACCGAAGCCGTCGAGCGTGGCCTCGGCCCAGGCCAGGTCGTCGGATGGGCAGTCGCGCCGCACCCGGTCCTGGAGGTCCGGGTCGAGCCGATACCAGTTCTGCCCCACCACGCCGTCGATGTCAGACCAGTCGATCACGGGACCAGACTGGCAGGTGGGAAGGTCGCCGGTCACGGTGACGGGGCTAAGGAGCCGAGCGGATAGGGCGGTTCGTGCAGCCTACGCGTGGGAATTTGGCGGTCGACCCCCAGCTCAACAGCTCGGCTCCCCGGCAGCGCTGACCACTGTGAGCCAAGACGGCGTGCCTATCCGCTCACGTCCTACGCACCATCAGGCGCACGCGGGCGGGCTCTCGAGGCAATGGGGACCGGGGGCCGGTCCCCATCACCTCGAGAATGGTTCGGCGGTCCCTATTGCCTCGCTGGGCGGGACGCGATGGCGGCGAGCGCCTCGGCGGAGTGCTCGAACGTCGTCACGTAGGTGACGCCGTGCTCGGTCCACAGTCGGTGGAGCCGCTCGGCGATCGCCGCCGGCGAGCCGAACAGCGCGAACGGGCTGTCGAGCAGCATGTCGAGGTGGATCTCGGCGCCGCCCGCGAACTCCTCGGCAGCGACACGCGGGTCGTCGGTGATTGTCACCCGCTGGACCAGGACCGACAGCTCCAGGTCGTCGAACCGCGGCCCGGCGCAGCGGCGGAGGTGCGCAATTCGGTCGGCCAAGCCGTCCCACGTGAAATGGCTCAGGTCGGTGTGGACCAACCCTGTCCCGGACGTGAACCCCACCAGGCCGACGATGTCGGCGTGCTCGGCGGCGATCCGCAGCACGCGATCGCCGTTGCCGCCCACCATCACCGGCACCGGCGACTGCACGGTCGCCAGATCGGTGCGCCGCGCCCTCGAGCCGGTAGGCGCCGTCGTGGCTTACGGTCTCGCCGACGAGCAGACGCCGCACCAATGGCACCGCCTCGGCAAGTCGTCCGACTCGAATTCCCGGCACGTCGTAGGGGATGCCGGTCGCGGCAAACTCCACCGCGGCGTGCCCGGCGCCGAAGCCAAGCTCGAGCCTTCCCTCCGTGAGTAGGTCAACGGCTGCGGCCTCCCGGGCCAGCAGGACCGGGTTCCAGAACTCGTTGTTGAGGACCAGCGTGCCGAACCGGAGCCTGTCACTCGCCCCGGCGGCGGCCACGAGCGGCGTGAAGGGAGGCCACAAACCGAGGTGGTCGGGCATGAGCAGGACGTCGTGGCCCTGGCCGTCGATTCGCCGCACGCGCTCGACCCACTCCTTGCGGGTGGCGGCCGGCGCCATGGCGATGACGCCGGTCCGGAACCTCCGGCCGCCGGCATTGCCCGGGTTCACGTCGCCGACAGCAGGTCCTCGACGGCCTCGGGAGGTCGCCCCAGCACCGCCCGGCCGTCCCCGGCCACCAGGATCGGCCGCTCGATCAGGATCGGGTTGGCCACCATGGTCTCGATCCAGCGGCGGCGGTCGTGCGGCCAGTCGCTCAGGCCGAGCTTCTTGGCCACCGGCTCTCCCATCCGGGCGATGTCCCACGGCTCGCGGCCGAGTGCCACCAGCACGGCGTCGAGCTCGTAGGCGGAGGGCGGGTCCTCGACATAGCGGCGCTCCGTGTAGGCGACGCCGCGGTCGTCGAGGATCGCCTTGGCCGAGCGGCTCTTCGAGCATCGGGGGTTGTGCCACAGCTCCATGGCCCGAGCCTGTCACGCCGGGCCGGGGCGGGGAACCGGAGCTCACCGGTCCCAGCGGGCGAGCAGTGCCTTGAGCATCTCGTCGGACTGGTGGCTGGGCAGCCCGCTCCCGCCGTCGACGATCAGGTCGTGCCCGGTGACGAAGCCGGCGTCGGGCGAGCACAGGAATGCCACCGCCCCGGCCACCTCCGTGGGGTCGCCGACGCGTCCCAGTGGGATGCGGCCCTCGATGCGGCTTCGGAGGCCCTCGTCGTCGAGCACGGCCTGCGTCATGCGGGTGGCGACGTAGCCGGGAGACACGCTGTTGACGCGCACCTCGGGGGCGAACTCCAGTGCCGCCGTGCGGGTGAGCGCCACCACCCCCGCCTTGGCCGCCGCGTAGGGACCCTCACCCCGGGTCGGGCGGCTGGCCACCGTGCCGGCGACATTGACCACCGACCCGCGGCCCGAGTCTCGCAGGTGCGGCACCGCCGCCCGGATGCCGTGCCAGACGCCCGTGAGGTTGACCGCCAGCAGGCGGGCGAACTCGGCGTCGGTGAAGCGGGCCAGAGGCTTCGTCGACCCGAATCCGGCGTTGTTCACGAGGATCGTGAGGCCGGCGAAGGCCTCGGCCGCCTGCTCGATGGCCGCCGCCAGCTCCTCGGAATCGGCGACATCGGCGCCGAGCGCCAAGTGGCCCTCACCGAGCTGGGCGGCCAGCTCGCCGCCGGCAGTCTCGTCCACGTCCACGATGGCCACCCGAGCCCCATCCCCGGCCAGACGGCACGCCACCGCGCGCCCGATGCCATGGGCACCACCGGTGACCACCGCCGCATGCCCGTCGAACGGTCCGGCCACGGTGCGGCCCCCGAACCCTAGAAGCCCTGGAACCAGTGGCCGGCGTTGACGCCGAGCGCCTGCCCGGTGATGGGCCTGGACATGTCGGAGGCGAAGAAGACGACGGCCTCGGCGATCTCACTCGACGGTGGCAGGTAGCCAAGGGCCGTCTCCGATGCCACCTCCGCGTACTGCTCGTCCGGCGTGATCCCCTTCTGTTGGGCCAGGTGCTCGAAGTACATGGCCACGCTGTCGCCCCAGATGTAGCCGGGATGGATGCTGTTGACCCGGATCCCCTGTGCCCCCAGCTCGACCGCCAGGATCTTGGTGGCCGCCGCCAGCGCCGCCTTCGACGCGGTGTAGGCCCCGAACCGGGAACGCATCCGGACGGCGGACATCGAGTTGACCATCACGACGCGCCCGTCGCCCTGGTCGGCCATCGGGGCCACGCAGGCCTGGGTGAGCTGGAGGGTACCGAACAGGTTGACGTCCATGGTCCGGCGCCAGTCATCCAGGTCGGCGTCGGCGAAGCGTGTCCGATCACCGGCATGGAAGGCGTTGTTGACGAGCACGTCGAGTCGCCCGAACGTCTCCACCACCCGCTCGACCGCACTCCGGCACGAGTCGGCGTCGCAGATGTCCAGCCGCAGCGCCAGTGCCTTGGCGCCCAACCCCTCGATCTCGGCGGCGATGGCCTCGACCTTGGCACCGGTGCGGGCACCCACCACGACGGTGGCCCCCTGCCGGCCGCAGGCCAGCGCGATGTCGCGGCCGAGCCCCGGACCGGCGCCCGACACGAACGCCACCTTCCCGTCCAGCAATGCCATCCGGGTCAGGGTAGGCCCGCTACGAGGGGCCTTTCTCCTCTTGCGGCGCTCCCACAGCGCCTCGGCCGCCTGCCCGAGCAACGCCCCGAGGACGAGCGCCACCAGCAGCCCGGCCCACAGGCGGGTCGTGACGTCGAAGAACACGAAGCTCATCTCGACGCGGTCGCTGTTCTGCACGACGAAGAGGACGGCGAGGACGACCACCGCGGCGGCCACCAACAGCCGGGTGATCAGCCGTACATCGGGTCCGTCGGACGACTCCTCCAGCGGCGCATCGCTGCGCTCCGGCTTGTACGCCACGTCAGGAAACTACCGCGCAGAGCGTCACGTAACGAGTACCCAGCGGGCCCGCGCGGCCCCTAACGGCGTTCGTAGAGCGGCTCGCGGTCCTCGGCGCGTGCCTGCAGGTGCTCGCGGTAGTCATGGGACCCCAGCACCATCGCCTGACCGGTCAGCTCCCGCTGCAGCGTGGAGCGCACCTCCGAGGACGCCAGGGCCTGGACGTGCTCCCGGATCAGCCGCACCGCCAACGGCGGGCGCTCGGCGATCGACTCCGCCAGGCCCAGCACGACCTCGTCGAGCTCTTCGTCGGGTACCACCTGCGTCACCAACCCGAGCTGGAACGCCTCGTCAGCTCCCACCCGCCGGCCGGTCAGCGCCAGGTCGAGCGCCAGCGCCGATCCGCCGATCTCGAAGAGCTTGGCCACCCCGGCCGAGTCCGGGATGACGCCGTGGTCGATCGCCGGCAGTGCCAGCGCCGCGCTCTCGCCGGCCACCCGCATGTCGCACAGCAGCGCCCGTTCCAGCTGGATGCCGAGCACCCAGCCCTTGAGGGCGCAGATGATCGGGACCGGGAAGTCGTAGAGCAGCCGGGTCTGCCATTGGTTGCGCTCGATGAACTCGAGGTCCGTGGCCCCCGGGTGGTCGTGCAGCTCGCCGAGGTCGCGCCCCGACGAGAACGAGGGACCGTTGCCCCGCCACACGACCGCCCGCACGTCGCGGTCGTTGCGGAGCAGGTCCAGGTACCGGAAGAACAGCGCGTCGGCGGCATCGCCGACCATGTTGTGCTGATCGGGCCTGTTCAGGCTGATGACGGCCACACCGCCTTTCACCTCGAGCAGGACGGGATCGTCGTCCACCATCGAATCTCCCTCCCTTGGGCGACGCTGGGGAGAGCGCCCGCCGGGTGCCACCACGCTATGTCGTATGGACCGCGCGTGCTGGGGGAACTTTGCGACCACTCCCGGCGCCAGCCGCGCGTTCGTCAGACGGGCTGGACGTTGACCGCCTGCTGGCCACGCCGACCGGGCGCCACCTCGAACCGGACGCGCTGGCCGGCTTCGAGCGTCCGGTGTCGCCCGCCCAGGCTGGAGGCATGGACGAACACGTCGGCTGCCCCCCGCCGGGCGATGAACCCGTATCCCCTGGCGGGATGGAACGACTTCACGGTCCCGGTCAACCGGCGGTCGTCCCGCCGGGCCGACATCCGCCGATCTCGGGCATGGCGGTGGGCCGCGGGCGGACGTTCCGGCGAACCCGGTGCGGCTGCCGGTGCCGTGGCGAGCCTGCCCCGCCGCGACGAGACGGTCGGGCTCGGGCGCCTCGATCGGCTCCGTGCGTTCCAGGTCCCGCTGCAAGCTGCGGACGGCCTGCCGGCCGCCGGGCGTCACGAGCGAGACGACGACGCCCGCGGCCCCGGCGCGGCCCGTTCGTCCCGAGCGGTGGACGTAGTCCTTGGCATCGCCCGCGGGGTCGAAGTGGACAACGCAGGCCACGCCGTCGACGTGGATGCCGCGGGCGGCGACGTCGGTCGCCACCAGCGCCGGGGACTTGCCACTGGTGAACGAGCGCAATGCATGGTGACGCTCCGCCTGCGTGCGCCGACCGTGGATGGCCTCCGCCTTGACCCCGGCCTGCCGGAGTTGGCGGGCGACGCGGTCGACGCCATGGCGGGTGCGGCAGAACACGATGGTGGGCCCGGTGTGGCCGACGATGTCGGCTGTCAGCGCCACCCTCCCCGGCTGGTCCACCGTCCAGAACAGGTGCGTGACCTCGGCACCGTCGCCGGTGGTGTCCCCGGCCACGTGCCGGGCGGGATCACGCTGATAGCGGCTGACCAGGGCGTCGACGTCGCGATCGAGCGTCGCCGAGAACAGCAGCGTCTGGCGGCGCGGGGACGTGAGGTCGAGCAGCCGACGCACGGCCGGCAGAAAGCCCATGTCGGCCATGCGGTCGGCTTCGTCGACCACCACCAGCTCGACCCCGTCGAGGCGGACGTCACCGCTGGCGACAAGGTCCTCGAGTCGTCCGGGGCAGGCGACGACCGCACTGACGCCACGCGCCAGCAGCCTGCGTTGCGGGCCGTAGCCGACCCCACCGTAGATGGCCGCGACCGGACCGGAGCCGTGCTGGTCGATCAGGCCTTCCAGCTCGCGCTGCACCTGCGCTGCCAGCTCGCGTGTGGGCACGAGCACGAGGGCCCAGGGACGTCGCGGCTGCGGGTCGGGCAGCGTCGCGGACACGGGCCGCGATGGTGAGGCCGAATGCGAGCGTCTTCCCCGATCCGGTCGGGGCCTTGCCGGCGACGTCGCGGCCGGCGAGGGCGTCGGGCAGCGTGGCGACCTGGATGGGGAACGGCTGGGCGATGCCGCGGCGGGCCACGGTGGCGCACAGGGGCGCGGGCACGCCGAGGTCGGCGAAGGTGGGGGACAACGGTACTCCGATCGAACTGGGGCTGCGCGAACAGCGCAGCCGTGGCCCCCGCGGCCCGGCGCCGTAGGCGCCAAGAGCGGGAAGCCCAGCAACGCTTGCCACGGACCAGATGATCAGTCCGCGACCGCTAGGTGGGGGTAGGCCAACTCGAACGGATGTCTCGAATGGGCCCCATCGGCGTTTCAGCGCCGACAGTTGCCGGCGGCGCCGGCGAGTGACCCGTGAACCCTACCGGCTTCGACGGCGGATCCGTTCGCCGGGCGCGCGGAAGTTCAGGCCGCCGGGGCCGTCGTCGTGGTGGACGTCGAGGCCGTCGTGGTGGACGTCGAGGCCGTCGTGGTGGACGTCGCAGCCGTGGTCGTCGTGGACGCCGGCGCCGTGGTGGAGCCGGAGGCCGACGTGGTCGTCGTCTCGCGGACGCCGGTCTGGGGGATCGGGCCCTCGTCGTCGCCTCCGCAGGCGGCAAGTGCCAGCACTGCCACCAAAGCCGACCCCAGAACTGCCCGGCGCGTCCGTCGTTTGTCCACGGCCCTAGAGCATGGCGGACGCGCTGCTCAGGTCACCAAACCCCGCCGGGTCGTCCAATCGCCGCAGCCCCTTGCGGGCCACGGCCGCGATCCCTATCCCGTCCAGCCCGAGCTCGGAACGGATCGTCGCCGGATCGCCATGTGCCACGTAGGCGTCGGGCACGCCCAGCACGATCACGGGTGGCGGGCCGTCGGGGTCCCCGAAGCCGCGCCGGGAACCAGAGCGGCCCGGCCGAGGGCGTCGACGACCCGGGCGCCGGCACCTCCCTCCCGCACACCGTCCTCGACCGTGACGACCAGCCGGTGCCGCCCGGCGTCGGTCACGAGGTCGGCGTCGAGCGGCTTGACCACCCGCATGTCCCACACGGTTGTCGACACGCCCAGGTCCTCGAGGAGACCGGCCGCCTCGTCGGCCGCCTCGACCAGCGGGCCCGCGGCGGCGATGCACACGTCACGTCCGGCCCGGAGCTGCCTGGCGCGCCGGCCGCCCCCGGTCTCGTCGGCCGGGACCTCCCGCGCCGCGCCGCTCGGCCAGCGCAGGGCGCAGGGGCCGTTCGTCGCCAGCGCCTCGTCGAGCATGACCTCGAGCTCGGCGCCGGACGACGGGGCGAACACCGTCATCCCGGGCACGCGGCCGAGCAACGCCAGGTCGAGCACGCCGTGGTGCGACGGCCCGTCCGGTCCGGTGATCCCGGCGCGGTCGACGCACAGCACGACGGGCAGGCGGTGGAGGCCGACGTCCAAGTTGATCTGGTCGAGCGCCCGGGTCAGGAACGACGAGTAGATGGCGACCACGGGCCGCAGGCCGCCCATCGCCATGCCGGCGGCCGCCGTCACCGCATGCTGCTCGGCGATCCCGACGTCGAAGAACCGGTCGGGGAAGGCCTCGGCGAACGGCCGCAGGCCGGTGGAGCTGGGCATGGCCGCGGTGATGGCGACGATCCGCCGGTCGCGCGCCGCCGCACGCACCAGTGCCTCGGAGAAGACATCGGTGTAGCGCGGGCGGGTGCGGGCCGGAGGCGCGTAACGGCGAGACGGGGAACGGGGCCACGTCGTGCAGGCACTTGTCGTCGTCGTCCTCCGCGGGCGCGAAGCCGCGGCCCTTGCGGGTGAGCACGTGGACGACCGCCGGCCGGCCCGACGAGAGCGCGTCCCGCAAGGCCCGACTCCAGGGCCGCGACGTCGTGGCCGTCGAGGGGGCCGTGGTAGTCGACCCCGAGCGCCTCGAAGAACGAGGGCCCGGACGGTGGGGCATCGCCAGCGCCACCCCGTGCCGCCCGGTGACCCGCAGGGAGCTGAGGCTCTCGGTCAGCTTCGACACGGTCGGCGCGTAGGAGCGGCCGTTGTCGTTGAGGACCACCACGACGGGCAGGCCGCGCCAGCCGATGTTGTTGAGCCCCTCGTAGGCCATGCCGCCCGTCAGCGCCCCGTCGCCCACGACCGCGACGACCCGGCCCGCGTGGCCCGCCTGGCGCCGGGCCGCCGCCAGGCCGTAGGCGTAGGACAGTGCCGTCGAGGCGTGGCTGTTCTCCACCCAGTCGTGCGGCGACTCGGCGCGGTTGGGGTAGCCCGAGAGCCCACGGGCCTTGCGCAGTGTGGGGAACCGCGCCCGCCGACCGGTGAGCAGCTTGTGGGTGTACGCCTGGTGGCCGGTGTCCCAGACCATGGCGTCGGTCGGCGAGTCGAGGACCCGGTGGAGGGCGATGGTCAGCTCCACCGCCCCCAGATTCGACCCCAGGTGCCCGCCGTTGGCGGCGACGGTGTCGATCAGGACCGCGGCGTATGTCGGCCGCAAGCTCGTCGAGCTGATCGTCATCGAGGTGCCGTAGATCGGCCGGCGACCGGATGGCGCCGAGCGCGCCCATGCTCATCGCGCCAACGCGGCGCGCACCGACTGGCGCAGCGACGTGGTGGTGGCGATGACCGCCGACGGCTCGTAGCCGCAGTGGGCCATGCAGTTCGCGGCACCGCGGATCGCGGCCCGCGGCCGTAGCGCTCCCAGTCGGTGGTCTCGACGAGCTCGCGGTAGCTCGAGGCGTAGCTGTCGCCCATCAGGTAGCAGGGCCGCTGCCAGCCGAAGACCGAGTAGCTGGGGATCCCCCACGCGGTGCACGGGAAGTCGACCTTGCCCTCGAGGAAGTCGAGGAACAGCGGCGTGTGGTTGAGACGCCAGCGACGGCGGCGCCCGGCGAATGCCTCCCGGAACAGGCGCTGCGTCTGCTGGACGCCGAGGAAGTGCAGCTGGTCGGGCGCCTTCTCGTAGGCGTAGCCGGGCGAGATCATCATGGAGTCCACGCCGACCTCGTCGTTGAGGAAGTCGAGCACCTCGCGGACGGTCGACGGCGAGTCGGTCGAGAAGAACGTCGTGTTGGTGGTGACCCGGAAGCCCCGCTCCTTGGCCGTCGGCGATGGCGTCGATGGCCTCGTCGAAGACACCGTCGCGGCAAACCGACTCGTCGTGGCGCTCGCGCAGGCCGTCGATGTGCACGGTCCACGCGAAGTAGGGCGAGGGCGGAACTTGTCGAGCTTGCGCCGCAGCAGCACCGCGTTGGTGCACAGGTAGACGAAGCGCTTGCGGCCGGTGAGCGCCTCGACCATCTCGACGATGTCCGGGTGCAGCAGCGGTTCGCCGCCGGCGATCGACACGATCGGCGCGCCGCACTCCTCCATGGCGGCGACGGCCTCCTCGACCGACACCCGCTGGCGCAGCACCTCGGTGGGGTGCTGGATCTTCCCGCAGCCGGCGCAGGCGAGGTTGCAGGCGAACAGCGGCTCGAGCTCGACCACCAGAGGGAACTTGTCGCGGCGGGCCAGCTTCTGGCGCAGTAGGTACAAGCCCACCCGCGTGCTCTGTCGCAACGGCACCACGACTAGCGGACCTCCTCGGGCAGCGAGAAGCGGACGGTCTCGGCGGTGACCGCCCTGGTGTGGATGTCGACCGGGCCGAGCCCGCCGAGCGTGGCCACGACCCGGTCGACGATCGCGGCCGGGGCCGACGCGCCGGCGGTGACGCCGACGGTGGCCGCACCGGCCAGCCAGGCGAGGTCGATCTCCCGCTCGTCGTCGATCAGGTGCGCCGGGCACCCGGCCCGCTCGGCGACCTCGACCAGCCGTTGGGAGTTGGACGAGTTCTGCGACCCCACGACCAGCAGCAGGTCGCAGTCGTCGGCGATCGCCCGCACTGCCTCCTGCCGGTTCTGGGTGGCGTAGCAGATGTCGTCGGCGGCGGGGCCGACCAGGCCCGGGAAGCGGTCGCGGAGCACGTCGACGACGTCCGCCACGTCGTCGAGCGCCAGGGTCGTCTGGGTCACGTAGGCGACCCGGCCGGGGTCGGCGACGGCGACCCGCGCCGCGTCGTCGGGCGTCGACACCAGGCGGATGTCGGCCGCCTCGCCGATCGTGCCCTCGACCTCCTCGTGGTCGGCGTGGCCGATGAGCACGACGCTGTAGTCGCGGTCGGCGAAGCGCCGGACCTCGCGGTGCACCTTGGCGACCAGCGGGCAGGTGGCGTCGATGACCGCCTGCCGCCGCTGCGCCGCCGCCGCCTCGACCGCCGGCGACACGCCGTGGGCGGAGAACACCAGCCGGGCACCCTCGGGCGCCTCGTCGACCTCCTCGACGAACACCGCGCCCCGGGATTCGAGGTCGGCGACGACGTGGGGGTTGTGGACGATCTGCCGCCGGACGTAGACGGGCGGGCCGTAGCGGTCCAGGGCCCGCTCGACGACCTCGATGGCCCGCTCGACGCCGGCGCAGAACGACCGGGGCTCGGGCAACAGGACCGTGCGGGGCCCCGCGGCTGCCGCCCACGCCGCCAGCACCCGGGCCGTGCGGCGCAGCGCCCGGTACGCGCCGAGGGTGTGGCGCTCGTCGGCTGTCACCCGGACCACGACGCGGGGCCGGTCGGGCGCCGCCTCGACCAGCCAGGCGCTCTCCCCGTCGTCCGCCGACGTCACCGGGCCCTCGTGGACCCGCAGGCCGGCCCGAGCCAGGGCGCTGGCGACGAGCGGGGCCGACGGGAACGGCACGCTTCCGAACGGGCCCAGCACCTCGGTGGCCACCACCACGTCGCCGGGTGCCAGGCCGGGCGGCGGCGGATCCAACCAGCCGGCGATGGCCGTGCCCGGAGCGCCCTGGCAGCGGGCGGCCAGGTTGATGGCCGAACGCCGGGACCGCTCGGGCCCCACACCGGTGACGATCGTCTCCAACCCCGGCGCACCGCCCGCCACCGCCCGCGCCTCGGCCCGGCGGGGCGTCAGGACGATCCCGCGGCCGCGCGCGGTCGATGAGCGGCACCTCATGACCGGCGCGGCCGAGCGACCGCCAGGAAGCCGGGCGGCGATGGGGTCGGGGGGCGCAGCCCCCCAGGGAACACCGCTCACGACGCCGCCTCCTGCGCAGTAGCGGCCGAGCGCCGTCAGCGGGAACATGTGCCGGTAGAGGTGGTAGTTGATGTAGAAGTCGCCCGGGAAGCCGGTGCCGGTGAACAGGTCCTCGTCCCAGGCGCCGTCGGGCCGCTGGGTGTCGACCAGGAACCCGATGCCGCGGTGCACCGGGCCGCTGTCGTGGCGGCCGGCGGCCAGCAGGGCGAGCAGCGCCCAGGCGGTCTGCGACGCCGTCGACGTGCCCCGCCCGACCGCGTTCGGGTCGTCGTAGGAGCGCAGGTCCTCGCCCCAGCCGCCGTCGTCGTTCTGGTGGCGCTCGAGCCACGCGACCGCCCGGGCGATGCTCGGGTCCTCGGGACCGACCCCCGCGGCCACCAGCGCGGGCACCGCGGCGCCGGTGCCGTAGACGTGGTTGGCGCCCCAGCGCCCGAACCACGAGCCGTCCGGGCTCCTGCTCGGCCCGCAGCCAGGCGACCGCCTCGCGGAGCCGGCCGGCGTCCGCGTCCGGCTCGCCGGCGAGCATCTCGACCACGTGGGCGGTGACGTCGGCCGACGGCGGGTCGATGACCTCGCCGAAGTCGCAGAACGGCAGCGCCGCGCACAGCCGGCGGGTGTTGTCGGCGTCGAACGCCGCCCAGCCGCCGTCGCGGCACTGCATGCCCTCGACCCAGGCGATGGCCCGCCCGACGGCCGCCGGCGGCGGGTTGCGTCGAGGCCCGCGACGCGGCGCAGCGCCAGCACCACCTCGGCGGTGTCGTCGATGTCGGGGTAGTTGTCGTTGGCGAACTCGAACGCCCAGCCGCCCGGGGGCACGCCCGGGCGGCGCACCGCCCAGTCGCCGGCGCACGCGGATCTCCTGCCCGAGCAGCCACTCGCCCGCCGCGCACGAGGGCCGGATGGTCGGGCGCCACGCCGGCGTCGGCGAGCGCGACGATCGCGAGCGCGGTGTCCCACACCGGCGACTGGCACGCCTCGAGCCGGCGGCCGCGCCCGTCGTGGATGGTGAACCGGTCGAGGCCCTCGAGTCCGGCGCCATGACCGGGTGATCGAGCGGGTAGCCGAGCAGGTGCAGGGCGAGCAGCGAGTACACCCACGGCGGCTGGATGCCGCCCCACGAGCCGTCGGCCTCCTGGCGCGGATGATCCACTGCTCCGCCAGCCGGAGGGCCACGCGCCGCAGGAGCGCCTGGGCGGGCCCAGGCCGGCGCCGCTCGTAGCCCTGGAGCACCCGGTCGAGGAGCTCGAACCGCCGTTGCCGCCCCGAACTGGCGGCGGTGGGCGGGTCCTGGCGTCGCTGACCGCCGCAGTTCGTCGAGCGAGAACGGCAGCGGGCGGACCGGGCGGTGCGCCGCCACGACGGTGAGCGGGACGATCGTCTGGCGCGCCCAGCAGGCGAAGTCGTAGACGTTGAGCGGGACCCACGGCGGCAGGAGGATCACCTCGGGCGGCAGCGCCGGCAGGTCGTCCCACGACCACTGGCCGAAGAGCGCCAGCCAGATGCGGGTGAACACGCGGGTGCGCTCGAGGCCGCCGGCGTCGCGGACGAACCGTCGGGCCTGCGCCATGTGCGGGGCGTCGGCGGCGTCGCCGGCGAGGCGGAGCGCGACGTAGGCCTCGACCGTCGTCGACAGGTCGCCCGGGCCCCCGTGGAACGTCGCCCAGGTGCCGTCGGCGCGCTGCTGCGAGCGGATCCAGCTGCCGCCGCCGCCGCCTGCCGGGGTCGCGGATGCCGAGGAACTGGCGCAGCAGCAGGTCCTCGGCGTCCATCGTGACGTTGGTCTCGAGCTCGCCCTTCCACCAGCCCTCCGGGTCCTGGAGGTCCAGCAGGTGGTCACGAGCCCGCGCCATGGCCTCGGTGACGGAGGCCGCGAGCGGAGCGACCGGCGGCGCGTCGATCGCCATCAGAACTCCCGCTCGACGACGAAGCGGGCGAGGGCGGCCAGCTCGGCGCACGCGGCGGCCGCCAACCCGGCGCCCGTCCAACGACCGGCAGGCGGCGTCGAGGTGGTCGCGGGCAAGCGCCTCGGTGGCCTGCCGGGCCCCGCAGCCCTCGACCAACTCGGTCGCCCGGGCCACGGCGGCGCGCGTCGAGCGGCCCGTTCAGCAGCAGCCGCCGCAGCTCGTCGGCCCCGTGCCCGTCCGCCGGCGCCCAGGGCGAAGACCACCGGGAGCGACTTCTTGCGGGTGGACAGATCGTTGCCGCCGGGCTTGCCGGTTCGCTCGGGGTCGCCCCAGATGCCGAGGACGTCGTCGACGGCCTGGAACGCGAGGCCGAGGTGGGCGCCGAAGCTGCGCAGCGACTCGACCACCGCGGCGGGGCGCCCGCCAGCACCGACCCGATGGCGGCGGCGCAGGACAGGAGCGCACCGGTCTTGCCCGCGGCCATGCCGAGGCACTCGTCGCGGGTGACGTCGGCCCGGCTCTCGAACGCCATGTCGTGGGCCTGCCCGCCGATCATGGCCGCCACGGCGTCGGTCAGCACGGCGCGGCGGCCGGCCCCCGCGGGGCTCTGCTCGAGCAGCACCTGATGGCCGAGCGTGACGCAGGGCGTCGCCGACGAGGATGGCCGGTCCGACCCCGTACAGCGCCCACACCGTGGGCCGGTGGCGGCGTTCCCGGTCGCCGTCGATGATGTCGTCGTGGAGCAGCGAGAAGTTGTGGACCAGCTCGACGGCGACGGCGCCGGGCAGCCCCACGGCCGCGTCGCGCCGGCGGCCTCGGCCGCGAGCACCGCCAGCGCCGGGCGGACCCCCTTGCCGCCGCCCCGGTCGCCGGGCGCACCGTCGGTCGTCGCACCAGCCGAGGTGGTAGGCGGCGAGCCGGCCAGGTCGGGTTGAGCCGCTCGACGGCGGCGAGCAGCGCCGGCTGAGCGTCGTCCGCGGGTACGGCGCGCAGCATCGGGGACGGAGCATCGCGGTCATGCGTGCCGACCTCCTCCTCGTGCGCCCGGCTGGGCCGGCAGGTAGCGGCGTGGTGCCCGGCGGCGAGGACGGCGGCGGGCGGCGGCGTCGCCGCTGCGCACCGCACCCTCCATCGTCGCCGGCCATCCGGTGTCGGTCCACGCCCCGGCCAGCAACAGCCCGGCGACGCGGGTCTGCGCCGGCGGCCGGGCGCCAGCCTGCCGGGCACTCCCCTGAACGTGGCCGCGGGCTCGCGCGAGACCAGGGCGTCGACGACCGGGCGCGCGTGCGCCGCGGGAACAGCTCGGCCAGGCTGGCGACGACCGCGGCCTTGACGTCGTCGGAGGGCCGGTCCATGTACGCGTCGGCGGCGGACAGCGACACCGCCAGGTACTGGCCCCGCCCGAGCCCGGCGCCGGCGGTGCGGTCGAACACGAACTGGACGTCGTGTCCGACGCCGGCGGCGAACTCGAGCTCGGTGACCCGCCGGTCGTAGACGACGTGCACGTTGACGATCGGCGAGACGCCGAGCCGCGCGGCCCACGTCGTCGAGGGCCGGCGAGGTCCGGCGCCACGTCGGCGACCGCGGTGTGGGGGACGGCGACCACCACGGCGTCGGCGGCGCGCTGCGTGTCGGCGACCGTGACTGTGAACCCGAGACCTGGCGCGGCTGGTCGGGTCGACCGTGGTGACCGGCACTCCCGTCAGGACCTCGACGCCGGCCCTCTCGAGCGCCCGGCCGCCAGCGGTCGCCGTGCAGCTCCCCCAGCGGGACCGATGCCCAGCCGATGTCGGCGGCGGCGGACTCGGTGAGCAGGCCGGTCTGGAACACCATCGCGGCCAGCGCCAGCGACGCCTCGGTCGCCGGCAGGTTCACGGTCGGGCGGCAGATCAGGTCCCACAGGACATCCCGTGCCGCCGGCGACTGGCCATGACGGGTGAGCCACTCGCTGAACGTCTGCTGGTCGGTCTCTGCGGCGTCGACGTCGACCCGGCGGAGCGCCAGCGCCGCCGGCCCGAGCCGCAGCCGGTCGCGGATGCCGAGGTGGCGATAGGTCAGCAGTGACCGGCCGAGGTGCGCGGGCGCCGGGCAGGAGGCGGCTGCGGCGCAGCCGCGACGTCCTGCCGCCGGGGGCGACCACGGGCACGTCGAGGCGCGACTGGAGGCGCACCCGGTCGGCGACCCCGAGGCGCTCGAGGAGCGCCCGGTAGGCGCGTGCAGCAGCGCAGGAACACGTGCTGGCCGTTGTCGAACCACAGGTCGTTGTGTCGGAACGACCAGGTTGCCCCGCCCAGCCGCCGTCGCCGCTCGACGAGCGTCACCTCGGCGCCGGCGTCGGCGCACGCCAGCGCCGCCGCCATGCCGGCGAGGCCCCCGCCGACGACGCAGATGCGGGGCCGGGTCATGCTCGTGTCCCCTGCGGGAACGGCGACAGGCTGCGGGCGGCGACGGTGAGCTTCTGGCCGGTGGTGAGGGAGACACGACCCCGCAACGCCGCCGCCGGGTCGCGCTCGATGTGGTCGAGCAGGCGGTGGTAGATGCCCGCCATCGCGGCCACGCAGGCGCGGGAGCGGTGGTCCAGGTGCGGCAGGAGGCCCAGCCCTCGCTCGTACCACCCCCGCGCCCGTTCGGCCTCGAACGCGAGCAGCGCCGCCAGCCGATCGACCGGTCCCGACGCGTCCGGCGGGCAGCCGAAGCGGGCCAGGTCGTCGGCTGGCAGGTAGACCCGGCCGAGCTGGTCGCGGTCCTCGAGCACGTCGCGCAGGACGTTGGTGAGCTGGAGGGCCACGCCGAGGTCATCGGCCAGCGGTGCCGTCACGTCGGGGCGGTCGGTGCCGAAGATCGCGAGGGACAGCCGCCCGATCGACCCGGCCACCTGCCGGCAGTAGACGACCAGCTCGTCGAACGTGGCGATGCGCGCCGAAACGAGATCGCGGCGACAGCCCTCGAACAGGTCGGCGATGGCGTCCGGCGGCAGCCGGTAGCGCCGCATCACGTCGGCCAGCGCCACCAGCACCGCATCGTCCGGATCGGCGGCCACGTCCTCCGCCACCGTTCGGGCCACCCGGTCCTGCAGATCGTCGAGGGCGCGGGCCCGAGCGCCGGTGGCACCGGGCTCGTCCACGATGTCATCGACCCGGCGGGCCAGTGCGTAGACCACCGCCATGGCCCGACGCTTCGGCGGGGGGAGCAGGGCGATGCCGTAGGCGAAGTTCTTGGCCTCGCGGCGGGTGACGTCGGCGCACGCCGCGTAGGCCCCCTCGAGATCGGGTTTCTGGCGTCTCTCACGCCGAGATCTCGGCGCCGGAGACGCCAGAACCCGGAGCGCGTGGCGCACCGTCTGCACCCGGGCGGGCCGCGCCGGTGTCGGCGAGCACGTCGTACCCGGCCGCCTCGATGGCGTCGGCCGCCGCCAGGCCTCCGGCGACATAGCCGGCCACCGCGACCCGGGGCCAGCCCCGCAGCGAGCGGACCAACGGGGCGCCCGCCGCCAGCAGGTCCCGGGCCCGGGCCAGCTCGAAGGCGACGGTGGCGCGCAGGGCGGGTGAGGCGGCCGGCGCGGTCAGGTCCGCCTCGCCCACGCCGAAGCGCTCGAGGTCGTCGGCGGGGAGGTAGACCCGGCCGGAGGTGGCGTCCTCCGCCACATCCTGAAGGTGCTCGACAACCTGCAGGCCGCTGCAGACCCGGTCGGACAGTGCCTGGCGCTCGGGCGTCAGGGCCCCGGCGATGGCCAGCACGGCCGTGCCGATCGGGTTGGCCGACAGCCGGCAGTAGTCGAGCAGCTCGTCCCAGGTCGCCTGGCGGAGGACCGTCTGGTCCCGCCGGTTGGCGGCGATGAGGTCGAAGAACGGGGCGGGCGTCAGGTCGGTGGCGGCGATCGTTCGGCCCAGCCGGGCGTTGACCGGATGGCTGGGCCGGCCCTCGAGAGCCGCCCGCAGGTCGGCCTCCAGCCAGTCCAGGGCCGCCGAGCGATCGCCCGGATGCTCGTCGCCGAGGTCGTCGGTCAGCCGCGAGAACGCGTAGACGGCAAGCAGATGGTCGCGGACGGCGCGGGGAACGAGCCGGGTGACGACGGGGAAGTTCTCGTGGTCAGCCTGGGCGAGGAGCCCGGCCTCCGGGGGCAGGGCAGGCCGGGGCGTGGCGCCCTCGGGTTGGATCGCCAACGCGATTTCGCCCATGGCGCCGATAGTCCCCGCTTTCGTACAAGTATCTGACCCAGTGGTCAGAGATGTTGTACGTAAGTAAGCGCATGAGCACCCGAGTTCGCAACCCCTTCCGGATCACCCGGCGCCCAGGACGGCGCGCATGGTCTCCCGCGCCAACTGCACGATGAGGGCGACGGCGCGCTCGCGCGGCGTCCCCGATCCCGTGAGGACCGGGCCCACACCGTCGACGAAGCAGGTGAGGGCGCCATCCGCCAGCTCCCGGTGCCCCGGTTGGCCGCGCAGGCTGCCGGCGGTGAGCTCCAGCAGCAGCATGAAGCCGGGCCGGGCCGACATCACCAGCGCCAGCATCGCCGCCGGCGGGTCCAGCTGCCCGCCTGCCCGGTCGGCTGCGGCCCGCACGTCTCCGACCACCCCGGCCACGACCGACTCGACGGCCGCGGCGAACAGCGCCTCCTTGGACTCGAAGTGCCGGTAGACGCTGCCCTTGGCCGTTCCCGCCTGGGCCGCCACATCGCTGACGGCGACCGCCCCGTATCCACGGGCCGCGAACAGGTCGACGGCGGCGGCCACGATCCGCTCCCGGGTCGCATCGGGCACGCCGGACCGCCCGGTCAGCGCCGCCTCCCAGGTCTCGGTGTGGAACGCCTCCTCGTCACCGCTGGCCAACAGCTCGGGCAGGACGTCGCGGATGGTGGGCAGCGGCAATCGGCGTCGATCGCGCAAGACCCGGATGAGGCGGAGCGCCTGCACGTGGCGCTCGCTGTAGCGGAAGCGGTTGGCGGCCACCCGCTCGGGCGGGGGCAGCAGCCCGGCGTTGCGATAGTGGTGGATCGTGGTGGCCGGGATCCCGGTCTGCTCGACCAGCTCGGCAATCGTGTAGCGCGTGGTGCCGGTCATGCGGGTACGTTCCGCAGGGCGGCGGTGAGACGCTGGGACGACCGAGGAGGCACCGCAGCATGAGGACCGTGGTGGTCACCGATTCGAGCGGCCGGCCGTCGCGGGCCCCTGCCGCCGGAGCGGTGGTCGTGGTGCCCATCACCATCCTGCTCGCCGACCGTCAGGTTCCCGACGACCAGATCGATCCGCTGGCCGTGGACGAGGCCCTGGCCAGGGGCGAGCCGATCAAGACCCGGGCCCCGGGGGTGATCGACTACCTCGACGCCGTCGAGAGCACCGACGCGCAGGCGGCGGTGATCCTCACCCCGGCCGCCGAGCTGACAGCCATGTGGCGCCACGCCTGCCACGCGCCCTGGCTCGCGGACCGGCCGGTCGCGGTCGTGGACACGCGCACGGCGGCGTCGGGCCAGGCACTGGTGGCCGAGGCCGCCGCCGAGGCGGCCCTGGACGGCAACAGCTCGCTCGCCGACGTCGTCGCCGCGGCGCGGGAGGCCGCCGGCCGGGCGCGGGTGATCGGGGCGGTGGGCACCGCCGAGCCGCTGGTGGCCGCCGGGATGGTCGAGATCGAGCGCGGGCGCGGCCGACCGACGATCTTCGAGGCGCGCCAGGGGACGATCGAGCCGCTGCGGGTGCTCGACGGCGAGGATCCGGTGACGGCGCTCGCCGACCTCTACGGCAGGCAGCGGGGTGCCGGTGACCCCGTCGCGTTCACGGGCGCCGGCGCCGGCCCCGGAGGGCAGGCCATGGCCGAGCGACTCGCCGGGCTGGTCGGTTCCGAGCGGCCGCCGGAGGTCTGCAGCGCAGCGATGACCGTCTACACGGGCCGGGGCGTGATCGGCATCGCCTGGCTCGACCGGGCCTGACGCGTTCACGCCGGCAAGTGCGCGTTCCCGTGGAAGTGGCCGTCCCGGCGACCACATCCACGAACACAACGCTGGGTCAGGCGGTGGACAGCCCCAGGACCTTCTCGGCGTTGTGCCGCAGGAACTTGGGCCACACCTCGTCCTTGAACTGCACCCCGGGCAGCTCGCCCATGATGCGCTCGAGCGACAGCCCCATCGGGAAATAGCCGGCATAGATGATCTTGTCGGCGCCGCGGGTGTTGGCGTAGTCGATGATGGCCCTGGGGTAGTACTTCGGCGCGAAGGCACTGGTGGAGTAGTAGAGGTTGGGCCACTTGAGCATCAGCTTCACGGCCAGGTCGGCCCAGGGCTCGCAGCCGTGCCGGGTCACGAACACCAGCTCGGGAAAGTCGTAGCAGACCTCGTCGATCAGCTCGACGTGCTGGCAGGCGAAGCGCAGCCGGGGCCCCGGGATGCCGGCGCAGCAGAACACGGCGATGCCCAACTCCACGCACTTGGCATAGATCGGGTACATCTTCTTGTCGTTGATCGGCACCTGGGGGAAGGTGCCGGCGGGGAACACGCCGATCGAGCTGATCCCCCAGGTGTCGTGGGCGGCGGCGATGGCCCGCACGGCGTCCATGCCCTGGTTGGGGTCGACCGAGAGCTGGGGGATGAACCGGTCGGGGAAGTCGCGCACGGCCCGCTCCCCGACCTCACCGTGCACACCGATGACGCCCTTCTCGACGCCCCAGAGGTCCATCTCCCGCAGGGTCACGGCCAGGGGATCGGCACCCTTGTCGAGCTTCTTGTCGGGGACGTCCTTGAACATGTACTCGACCGGAAACTCGAAGTCTTCCTTCGACTCCTTGTCGTGCGTCTGCTGGGTGATGAACGCGTACTGCTTGCGCATGTTCCGGGCCGGGAAGCCGATCATCGTGTCGATGATCCCGATGTCTAACGGGGGCGTCATGTCGGCTGGTTCTAGCAAGGGTCGCGGCGCACATGCCCTGTCGAGGCTAGGAAGTAGCGATGGCGCTCGACCCCGACCCGACCACCGATACTGCGACGCCCTCGATGCCCGAGGGTGACGCCGAGCCCGTCCGCGGACGCATCGTCGTGGGCATCGACGACTCCGGACAGGCGGCCGCGGCGCTGCGTTGGGCCCTGGCGGAGGGCGTCCTGCGGCAGGCGACCGTGGAGGTGGTGCACGCCTGGTCGCCGCCGATGTCGGCCCTGCCCTTCGGCGCCACCCTGCGCCTGCGTGCGAACGAGGGCGAGATCGACGCCGTCGCGCCGGGCGTCGGTGGACGAGATCGTCGACGCCGCGCTGGCCGAGATGGACAGCCGACCTCCCGAGGTCATGCGCACGATCCTGCCCGGCGGCGCGGCGCTGACGCTGATCGAGGTGGCCGAATCGGCGGACCTGCTGGTGGTCGGCTCCCACGGGCGCACGGGTCTCAGCCGGCTGGTCGTCGGCTCGGTGGCGATGGCGTGCGTGCAGCACGCGCCCTGCCCGGTGGTGGTGGTGAGGACCCCGTCGGAGGACTGACTCCCCAGGGCCCGCCGCCGTCATCCGGCCGGCCGGCGGGAGCTACCTTCGAGCGCGATGCGGACGAGCAGCCGCCGAAGGCTCGACTTGGCGCTCATGGCCGGCGGCAGCCTGGTCGTCGGAGCGGTGGCGCTGGTCGGCGCCGTCGCGGGCGACACCGAGCGGGTCGAACGCCTGTGGACGTCCGCGGAGCTGGCCGACGACGGATCGGCTCAGATCACCGAGGTGATCGACTACGACTTCGGCGCCCTCAGCGAGAAGCACGGCATCTTCCGCGACGTGCCGGACCTCTCACCGGAGGCACCCATCACCGTCGACTCCCCCGACGCCCCCGACGCCATCCAGGTGACGCCCGAGGCAATCGAGGGCCGTGAGGGCGCCAGGATCCGGATCGGCGACCCCAACGTCACCGTCTCGGGCCGCCACCGCTACCGGATCGAGTACCCGCTGCCCGGTGTGACCCGGGGCACGACGCTCGACTGGGAGGCGGTCGGGGTCAGCTGGGAGGTCCCCATCGAGGAAGCGGAGATCCACGTGGTCGCCCCGTTCGAGCTGCTCGACGCCACCTGCTCGAAGGGCGTGACCGGCTCGCAGGGCGGCTGCGCGGTCCGGGAAGTCGCACCTGGTCACCTGGTGGCCACGGTGGACGGCCTCGACGCCGGCGAGGGCGTGTCGATCGAAGCCCGGACCGGCAGCGACCTGGCCACGCCGCCGGAGCTGCCCGAGCCGCCGGCCACGCCGCCCGACGACCCCGGGACGGGGCTTGCGTCGCCCGCGGGCACCGCCGCCGCCGGGGCGCTGCTGGCGGGGGGATCGACGGCGTGGCTGGTACGGCGCGCTGGACGCGAGCGCGTGGGCGCCGGAGGGCCGGCCGACGCCGCCTGGGCCGGTCCCGACGCCTCGACGAGCTGGACACGCGTCGACCAGAAGGAGCTCGAGGCCATGGCCACCACCGAGTTCGCGCCGCCGGCCGAGCTCGACCCGCCGCACGGCGGCATCGTGCTGACCGAGGAGGTCCGGCCCGAGCACAAGGTGGCATGGCTGATCCAGATGGCGATCGACGGCACCATCGACATCGGCGCCGACGGAGCCGACCCCGGCGGTGCGGGCGGTGCCTGGACACCATGGACCGGCGGCGACGATCTCCGCCTGGTCCGTACCGGGCACGGCACTCCCGATGCCGCCGCCATCCTCGATACCGCCTTTGCCGGCCGCGACGAAGTCGATCTGGGCAGCTACGACTCGAATTTCGCCCGGGCCTGGCAGCACCTCCAGGGACAGCTGCAGGCCTGGCGCGACACCAGCGGGATGTGGGATCCCGCCGGCGGCACCCGCAAGGTGACGGCCCGGGTGCTGGGCATCATCGGCGTGGTGGTGGGGGCGCTGGGTGCGGCCGCCGGCGGCTGGCTGGCGAACCAAAGGGGGCCGGCCTGGCTCGTCCTGGCCGCGGCGGGCGGGGCCGTGGCGGGCGCCGGGCTGGCGGCGGCGCTGCGGGCCTGGGAGCTGCGGGTCCGCACCCCGGCGGGCTCGGCGGCCTGGCTGCGGGTCGAGTCGTTCCGCCGGTTCCTGGCGGGCTCGGAGGCGTACCACGCCGAGGAGGCGGCCAAGCGCGGGGTGTTGCGGGAGTACACCGCCTGGGCGGTGGCCTTGGGCGAGATCGACCGCTGGCAGCGGGCGGTCTCGGCGGCCTCGATCGCACCCGAGACCGCCGGCCTGTCCTACGCCTACATGGCCCCGCTGCTGCTGGCGTCCACCACTTCGGCGGCCACCGCGCCCTCGTCGAGCGGCGGGGGCATCGGCGGCGGTGGCTTCGGTGGCGGTTCGGTCGGCGGCGGCGCCGGCGGGGGTGGCGGCGGCAGCTGGTAGCGGACCCAGAGAATCGGCGTTGCGGGGCGCCGATCTCCGGCGCATTCGAACGCCGCAACGGGTGCTCGCCGACGGCGCGCCGCCCCTCGACCCCTGGACGCGCCGGAGCCCCCCGGCGGAAGGGGGGCTCCGGGCCCGGTGGCGGGTTGGGGGGACCACCGGGCGATCAGGCGATCGCTCTCAGCCCCACCCCTGCCCGCCACCCCGTGATGGCGTCGGTCTGACGACCGCCACAATCAGTCCGTTGCGATCGCATGGAGGACGTCGAGCTTGGCCGCCCGGCGTGCGGGGCGGGCCGCCGCGACCACCCCGACGATGGCGCCGAGCGCCACCACCACGCCGAGCTGCCCGGTCGGGACCGCGAAAGCCCCGAGCCCCTCGGCGGCCTCGATCGTCTTGACCATCGCCCAGCCCAGGAAGGTCCCCAGGCCGAGGCCGCCGACGGTGCCGAACAGGGCGACGACGAGGGCCTCGCCGCGCACCATCCTGCGCAGTTGTCGCCGGCTCTGACCCACCGCCCGGAGCAGTCCCAGCTCTCGGGTGCGCTCGTGGATCGACAGCGACAGCGTGTTGGCGATGCCCATGAGGGCGATCACGATGGCCATGACCAGCAGCACGTAGATGATGGTGAGCAGCTGGTCGATCTGGCCGGCAACCGAGTCGACGTACTCCTGCCGGTCCTGGACGTCGGGCGCCCCGAACCGGTCGGCGACCGGCTGGATGGCGGCCTCACCGTCGGCGGTCGAGACGCCGTCGGCCAAGTCGATGAGCAGCGCGACGTCGCTTGCCCGGGTGGCCGCGTGCGGTGCGTACGCCGCCGTCGGGAGCACGACGTTGCCCACCAGGTCGTCGTTGCCGAAGATCGCCCCGACCCTGAGCTCGTCGCTCGCCCCGTCCGAATACGACACGGGCACCGGGTCGCCGAGGGCGAGACCGTTGTCCGACGCGTAGCCCGAGAACAGTGCCACCTGCCGGTCGCCCAGCTCGTCGACGGAGCCTTGCGTGACCTTCAGGTCGAGGATCCGGCCGAACGACGCCGGGTCGATGACGGTGGCCACGTCGTCTTGGCCGCCGATCACCATGGGGGCGTTGCCCAGCCCGGTGGCCACGTCCACCTCGGGCAGGTCGGCCACGGCGGGCTCCAGCTCGGGGGCGAGCCCGGCGCCGCTGAAGTCCGTCTGCGCGATCACCAGGTCGCCGGCGAACTGCTCCGACACGGTGTCGTCGATCGACTGCTTGACCGACGCCGCCACAACGGTGAACAGCGTGACGACGGCGACGCCGACCATCAGCGCCGACGCGGTGCCGGCAGTGCGGCGCGGGTTGCGCATGGCGTTGCGCCGGGCCAGCTTCCCGCTCATTCCGCGGCGGAGGGCCAGCGGGCCACCCACGGCTCCGGCAACGCGGGCGCGCCACCACGGGTCCGAGAAGCACGAAGCCCACCACCACCAGAAGCGCACCCACGCCGGTCAATGGCAGTGAGCCGCGCGATCCAGCTCCGCCGATGGTGGCGGCGATTCCGGCGCCGGCGACGACCACGCCCAGGAGGGCGCGCACCCACGAAGCGCCCGACCGATCGACGGCGACGTCCCGCAGTGCCGCCAGCGGGGCGACCCGCGAAGCCTTGACCGCAGGGGCGGCGCTGGCGACCAGTGTGACGAACACACCGACGACGGCGGACAGCACGAGGGCCGAGGTCTCCACCACCAGGGCGGTGCCGGCGACTGCGAACCCCGCGGACTCGCTGAGCGCGCTCAGCCCGGCAGCAAGGCCGACGCCGGCGGCCACGCCGATGGCCGACGCCAGCACGCCCACCACCAGCGCCTCGACCACCGTGGAGCCCAGCACCTGCCGGCGCGATGCCCCCAGGGCCCGCAACAGGGCGGACTCGCGGGTGCGCTGGGCGACCAGGATCGAGAACGTGTTGTAGATGCTGAAGGTGGCGACCACCAAGGCGATGCCGGCGAAGACCATCAGGAACGCCTTGAAGAACCCGAGGAAGTCGCTCTCCAGGTTGGACTGTTGCTCGTCGGTCAGCGCGGCCCCCGTCAGGGCCTCGGACCCGTCGGGCAGGGCCGGCTCGAGCCGGTCGACCAGCTCCTGCTGGCTCAAGCCGTCGTCGGCCACGACCAGGACGTCGGAGATCTGCCCGGGCTCCGGCAGCAGCACCTCCTGGGCGAAGTCTGTGGTGAAGGCCGCGTAGGTCTGCGGGCCGGCGCTGTCGGCGTCACCGAAGGTGGCGACGCCGACAACGGTCACGTCGATGGGCTGGGGAGTGCGGATGGTCGTGGTGTCACCCACCTCCAGATCACCCTTGTCGGCCGAGGCCTGGTCGATGACCACCTCGGCCGGCCCCTCGGGGCGCGGCCGTCGGCGATCCGCCAGGGGTTGATCTCAGGATCGGCGATCCAGTTGCCGGCCTGGGTGGGAGGACCGTTGCCTCCGAGGGGATCGCCGTCGGATCCCACGATCTGACCGATCCCGTAGATCTCGGGCACGGCCGTGGCGACACCGTCGACCGCGGCGATGTCGTCGACGATCGAGGCGTCGAGCAGCCCCCGCTCGCTGACGTCGCTGTCGCCGACCTCGGTGCCGCTGCGCACCACGGCGTCGGTACCGGCGTTGGCCTCGCTGAACATGGTCGCCGAAGCCGGTCTCCATCGTGTCGCCGAGCACCAGGGTGCCCGACAGGAACGCCACGCCCAGCACCACGGCCGAGCTGGTGCCGAGCAGGCGCCGCTTGTGCGCGCCGATGCTCTTCAGCGTCGTCTTCCACATGAGGATCAGCTCCCGAACTGCTTCAGGCGCTCGAGGACGCGCTCGGCGGTGGGGGCGGTCATCTGGTCGACGACGCGGCCGTCGGCCAGGAACACGACCGCGTCGGCGTAGGACGCGGCCACCGGGTCGTGCGTGACCAGGACGATGGTCTGGCCGAGCTCGTCGACGGCCCGGCGCATGAAGGCGAGGATCTCCCCACCGCTGCGGGAGTCGAGGTTGCCGGTGGGCTCGTCGGCGAAGATCACCGATGGCCGGCTGGCCAGCGCCCGGGCCACGGCCACGCGCTGCTGCTGTCCACCGGAGAGCTCGGCGGGCCGGTGCTTCAGCCGGTCACCCAGTCCCACGGTCTCGACCACACCCCGGACCCAGCGCTTGTCGATCTTCCGCCCGGCCAGGTCGAGCGGCAGGGTGATGTTCTCCCCGGCGCTCAGCATCGGCAGGAGGTTGAACGCTTGGAACACGAAGCCGACGTGGTCGCGCCGCAGCCGGGTGAGCTCCTTGTCGGAGAGCCGGCCGAGGTCGACCTCGCCGACGAACGCCCGGCCCGACGTGAGCGTGTCGAGGCCGGCCAGGCAGTGCATGAGGGTCGACTTGCCCGACCCCGAGGGTCCCATGATGGCGGTGAAGCGCCCGGCCGGCAGGGCCAGGCTGATGCCGTCCAGGGCGCGCACCGCGGTGTCGCCCTTTCCGTACACCTTCACCGCCTCTTCGGTGCGGACCGCGATGGGAGCGGGGGACGCGCCCAACCCGGCCGTCGTTCTGGTCATCACGTCGCTTGCAGTCATTGTTCTCCGCTCTTGCTGCTTCGCAGCGGGCCGCTCGGGCCACGCTCGCTCTCTCGCCCTTTGGGACGCTCGCTCATGTGTCCGACGGTACGGACGGGAGCTCGGAGCGGGAATGGAGTGCCCCGGCGTCTTCAGGGTGGGGGTACCCCCACCCTGACGTTGGCGCCGGCTCCACCTGTGCCGTCCCTTGGCACGGAGCGTCACGCCGTCCCGGTATGACCGAGAACATCGAGAGCATCGACACCCTCGTGATCGGCGCCGGGCAGGCCGGCCTGGCCACGAGCTACTGGCTGACGCAGTCCGGCGTCGAGCACCTCGTCGTGGACCGGCGCGATCGGCTCGGCGGTGGCTGGCTCGACCGCTGGGACAGCTTCTGCCTGGTCGCTCCCAACTTCACCATGCTGCTGCCCGGCATGCCCTACGACGGGCCGGACCCCGATGGGTTCATGGCCCGTGACGACGTGGTCGCGCACATTCACCGCTACGCCAAGACGGTGGACGCGCCCGTGCGCCTCGGCACCGGGGTGAACCGGCTCGCCGCCTCGAACAGTCACCTCGACGCGCAGACCGACGACACGACCTTCCGGGCCCGAAACGTCGTGCTGGCGACCGGTCCCTACCCGCAGCCCAAGCTGCCCGCCGCAGCCGAGGGGCTGGCCCGATCCATCCAGCAGCTGCACTCGCACGACTACCGCCGGCCGGACCAGCTCGCCGACGGAGCCGTGCTCGTCGTGGGCTCCGGGCAATCGGGGGTGCAGATCGCGGAGGAGCTGCACGAGGTCGGCCGGGAGGTGCACATCGCCGTGTCGATGTGTCCCCGAGCACCCCGCCGCTACCGGGGCCGCGATGTGGCCTGGTGGCTGGTCCAGGTCTTCCGGCACGGCGCCGATCACGGGGTCGCCGTCCCCACGGTCGACGACCTGCCGTCGCCCGCGGCGCGGTTCGCCTGCCAGCCCCAGGTATCGGGCAAGGACGGCGGTCACGACATCGACCTGCGTGAGTTCGCCCGCCGCGGCATCCGGCTGTACGGAAGGCTCGAGTCGGCCGACGGCACAGCCGTTCTGTTCAGCGACGACCTACGTGACCGCTTGGCGTTCGCCGACCGGTTGTTCGATGAGCGCTTCCGCCCGATGTTCGACGCCTACGACAAGGCGGCTGGCATCGACGCCCCACCGGACGACCGGCCTCCGGCCGACGACTTCGTCCCGACGACGACCACCCATCTCGACCTCGCCGACGCCGGGATTGGTGCCGTGGTGTGGGCGACGGGATACCGCCTCGATTTCGGGTGGGTCGACCTGCCGGTGCTGGACGAGTGGGGCTACCCCCGCCACACCCGGGGCGTCACCACCCACCCCGGGTTGTACGCGGTCGGCCTGCCCTGGCTGTACTCCCAGCCGTCCGCCGTGTTCGCCGGTGTCGGCGCCGACGCCGCCCACATCGTCGAGCACATCGCGGCCCGGGGGACATGACCCAGCGCGACCTCGAGCATGGCTGGCAGCTCACCGGCACCAGCGCCGACCCTGGCGCTGGCGACGATGGGTGCGGTGCGTGATGCGAGTCGGTCAGGACCAGAACTCGTCGACGTGCTGGGGATCGGAGACGAAAACGGTCCCGTCGGCCAGCTTGCCGTCGACGAAGCGGAACGCGTAGCAGTTCTCGGTGTCGAGGCGCCTCCCGCCTCGGTCGGCGGTCACGCGGCAGCGGGCGATGAGGTTCTGGTCGTCGGCGAGCACGGTCAGGGGCTCGAGCGCGATGGTTCCGCCCGATTCGTCCCGCAGCCGCCGCAGGATCTCGGCGAAGCCGCCGATGCCACGGAACTCGCCTGCGACGCGGCTGCGGCCGGGGATCCGGTACACGACGTCGGCGCGAACGTGGTCGCGGACGGCGGCGAGGTCGTCCCGGTTGAAGGCGTCGATGGCGTGCAGGTAGGTCGCCACGTTGGGGTGCAGGTCGGTCATCGCTCGGTGTCCTCCGGAGGCTGATCACGGGGGCTGATCCACACGGCGTGACATGGCTGACTGTGGTCCGTGCCGTCGGGTGGCACGGACCGCGATGACCTCCGTACGTCAGCCGTTCACGGCGGCGTCGACCAGCCTTTGTCCAACCGTTGACCGTGGTGCCCTTCACCGCACGCCCTCGCTGCCCTAGCCTGCATCGGCGTGCAGTCGGCGTCGAGGGTGACCGCGGTGGGCGTTCGCCGCTGCCCTGGCCCTCGCGGGCCTGGGTGCGTCGCTGCTCGCCGTCCCCGGCGGGGGCGGCACCGCCGGAGCCGGAGCCGGCCCCGGAGGCGGCCGTGGTGCCGTCGATCAATTCGTTCCCGGTGCCGGCGCCGTACGAGGCGTCGTTCTCGGACGACTGGCACGCCTGTCGGGACGGCTGCCGGCGCCGGCACAAGGGCAACGACATCTTCGCCGCCGAGGGGACCCCGATCGTCGCGGTCGAGCCGGGTGTCATCGCCAAGGTCGACGGCACCGACGACAGCAACGGGGGCCTGAGCATCTGGCTGGTCGGTGACTCGGGGGTGGCCTACTGGTACGCCCACAACTCGGCGAACTACGTGACCGCACGGCAGCGGGTGGGGCGGGGCCAGCTGATCGGCCGGGTGGGCCACACCGGGAAACGCGCGGACGACGCCGTCGCACATCCACTTCCAGGTCAACCGCTGCGGCGAGCTGTCGAGCAGTGAGCCCTGCACGGTGGACCCGTTCGGGTTGATCAGCCGCTGGTCACCGGGCCAGGTGGGCGGCGGGGCGGACGCGGTGGGCCTGTACCGGCGGTCGCAGGCCAGCACCGAGCTGCGGATCGAGGGTGGTTCGGCGTTGCCGGCGTTCCGGTATGGCCAGGCACCCGAGGGCAGCACCCTTCCCGTGGCGGGCGACTGGAACGGCGACGGGACCGACACCGTCGGCATCTATCGGCGCCTGGACGCCACCTTCCACCTGCGGGACGAGGCCGGCAAGACGGCGGCATCGGTCCCCTTGGGTACTCCCGGCGACACGGACGTGGTGCCGGTGGCGGGTGACTGGAACGGCGACGGGCGCGACAGCGTCGGGCTGTACCGGCGGGCCGATGCCACGTTCGTGGTGCGCGACGACGTGGGAGGACGTTGCCGGGCGTGCAGTTCGGCTGGCCGGGCGCCGGCCGACGTGTTGCCGGTCGTGGGCGACTGGGACGGCGACGGCCGCGACAGCTTCGGCCTCTACCGGACCGGCGACGAGGCCCTGCCGTCCGACGCCTCGCTGATGGTCGACGCCCTGCAGCGATGGACGCTCGACCAGGCTGTAGTCACCGCCGACCGGCTCGGTGACCTCGATCTGGTCTGGATCGAGGACCCGATGATCCACGCTGACATGCGGGCTACACCGAGCTGATCAAGCGGTCCCCCGTGCCATCGCCACCGGCGAGACGTCTTCACCATGGCCGGGTTCCAGGACCTCCTCGATGCCGGGATGCCCTACGTGATCGCCGAGCTCGAGCGCGTCGGCGGGGTCCAGCGAGTGGATGCGGGTGGCTGAGCTCGTTCGACGAGGCCTCGGCCGTGATACTCCCCCACATCTACCCCACGTCTCCGCCCAGCTCCTGAGCGCCGTGGCGCCCGGACGGGGTGTGGTGGGAGTACGTGCCGTGGTTCGACGCCCGATCGCCGCGCCGTTCGACTCGTCGACGGTGAAGGTGGTCGTGAGCGATCGCCCGGGCCCGGGTTCGAATCCCGCCCGACGCCGTCGAGCGCTACGCCCGTACCCCCTGGCGGGCGCTGGGGCAGCTAGCCAAGACCCGCCAGGGCATCGCCCGAAGGGCGGGAAGAGGAAAGTGCCGGGAGGCAAGCTGGCCCGGTGCCGCCCCCCGAAGCGGCCGGCGAAGGAGCAGCGGCCGAAGGCGACGAAGCAAGGGAGCGGCCGGCCGCCGGGGGCGGTGCCGGGTCAGGTGGGCCGGAGGCTCGATCTCGCGCCGAAGGCGCCGCACGCGAAGCGATCTCTCGGAAGCGGCGAAGCCGCCCCTCGAGCCCCGAGGAGTTCAGCCCCGCCGGAGGAGCGTGCCGGTGCCGAGGCCGCCGCCGCAGCACATGGTGACGAGCGCGTAGCTCGCCGTCGGTGCGCTCCAGCTCGTGCAGGGCCTTGGTGACGAGGATGGCGCCGGTGCCGCCGAGCGGGTGGCCGAGGGCGATGGCGCCGCCGTTCGGGTTGACCTGCTCCATGTCGGGCTTGAGCTCCCGCTCCCACGCGAGCACGACCGAGGCGAACGCCTCGTTGATCTCGACGACGTCGATGTCGCCGATCGTCAGGCCGTTGCGGTCGAGCAGCTGCTGGGTGGCGGCGATCGGGCCCGTCGAGCATCAGCACCGGGTCGACAGCCGACGAGGCACGTGTCGACGACGCTGGCCCGCGGCGTGAGCCCGAGCGCCGTCGGCCTTGTCCGCGTCATGAGCAGCACGGCGCCGGCGCCGTCGGCGATCTGCGACGAGCGTGCCGGCGGTGTGCACGCCGTCCTCGCGGGCGACGGGCTTGAGCGCGGCGAGCGCCTCGAGCGTCGTCTCGCGCAGGCCCTCGTCGCGCTCGACGCGGTGGGTGGTGCCGGTCGGCTTGCCGTCGTCGTCGAGGTCGGGGGCGTCGACGGCGACGATCTGGCGCGTCGAAGCGGTCCTCGGCCCAGGCCTGGGCGGCCCGGTCCTGGGACAGCTTGCCGAAGCGCGTCGGAGTCGTCGCGGGTGATCCCCCACTTCTCGGCGATGCGCTCGGCGCCCTCGAACTGGGAGGTGAACTCGTGGTGGGCCCATCGCCGGCCGCGTCTTCGCGCGCACGCTGACCGCGTACGCGCCGAACACCGACCCCGACGAGCAGTCCCGGCTCGTGGGCGACCTCGCGACCACGACCGGCACCGCGAGCAAGGACCTCAGGACGTGGTCCTTCACCCTGCGTGACGGGCTGCGCTGGCAGGACGGCAGCGAGGTGAAGTGCGAGGACCTCGCCTACGGCATCTCGCGCACCTTCGCCACCGACGTGATCAAGGGCGGCCCCACCGACGCGCTCGCCGTGCTCGGCCATCCCGCGCCAGCCCGACGGCACGAGCACCTACACCGGCCCGTACGCCACCGGCGCGAAGGCCGCCGCGGCGCAGGAGGCGTTCGACAAGGCCGTCTCGTGCTCCGGCCAGACCATCACGTTCACGCTGAGCACCCCGCTCAGCGACTTCAACGAGCTGGTCAGCCAGCCGGCGTTCGGCCCGGTGAAGAAGTCCGCAGACCGCGGCGCCGACGGCGGCTACGAGGTGTTCTCGGCCGGCCCGTACATGCTCCAGGGCACCTGGCAGCCCGGCCAGGGCGGCACCTGGGTGCGCAACCCGAACTGGAACCGGGGGAGCGACCCGGTGCGCCGCGCGCACGCCGACCGGATCCGCTACCAGGAGGGCCTGGACACCCAGGCCGTGGCCCAGCAGGTCATGGCCGACGGCGACACCGGCCGTCTGTCGGTCTCGCTCGGCTCCGCCCCGCCCGCGA
>CAWKFQ010000024.1:0-453037 GCA_963848955.1 uncultured Solirubrobacterales bacterium
TCGTTAAGGACGATGCCCCCTGAAGCTTCTGGGATGCGCTCGACCGCGATCTGCACATTGTCGTCCTCGAATTCGCCGTCCTCGTAAAACCAGCGCCGCTCGTAGAACCAGCGCCTGAAGTCGTCATCGTCCGCGGGCCAGTTGCTCACGATGAATCCCATTCTCGCGGTCAGGTTGCGTTGGCGAACCGGTAGCCGCGCTGCTCGAGGATCGGCCGGCCGGGGTCATACGGCCCCTCGCGGTCGATCATGTGCGAGCTCGTAGCCGATGCAGGTCACGAACGACTCGGTGAACTCGTCCATGTATTCGCCCAGCGTTCCCCACCCGGGCGTCGGCGTGACGATCTCGTCCACGTCGGTCACCAGTACGACGTCGTACTCGCCCTCGAGCAACTCGTGCTGGAGCTTCTCGACTGCTTGGAGGTTCCCGGACGCGACAGGGTCATACTTTCCGGGAATCCGTACGAAGCCACCACCAGTCGCCGGGAGTGGGCTCTATTCCTCCGGATCGGCTCCCCAGTACTCGCCCCAGGGCGGGGGCTTGGGGTTCTCCTGGACTTCGGAATCCTCACCCTGGCGCTACACGGCGACGGATCGTAGAGGCAGGAGGGCAACCGGCCAGCCGGCAACCGCTACAGCTTCCGCTGGAAATGACGGCAGCCGAATCGGGCTAAGGTCAGGTTCGTGCCTCGCGGGATCGGATTGGTGCTGCTCGACTACGACCAGGCGGCGACCACGCAACGTTGTCTGCGCTCGGTCGCTGCCGGAACCCGGCGGCCTGACGAGATCGTGCTCATCGAGAACGGTGAGCGCTCCGTCGATCTCGGTTCGGATCAGACGCTCGCCGAGCTGCCTGTTCATGTGATCCGTCCCGGGGCCAATGCCGGGTGCGCGGGGGGCCGGAACCTCGGCCTCGACGATCTCTTCCGCCATTCCGACGTCGAGCGATTCGTCTTGCTCGACAACGACGCCACGGTCCCACCTGACTTCTTCCAGCTGGCCGCGGAGATCCCGCTCGCGGAGCTCGAGGTGGCGGCGCCTCTAGTGCACGACATGGACTCCGGCCAGGTGATCTATGCGGGGGGCAGCTACAAGCGCCATCACGTTCCGGAGGTGATCTCGGACTGGCCTGCGGGATCGACCGAGCCACGGGACGTGGACTGGGCCCCGGGGGCGGCGCTCGTCTTCAACCGGGAGACCTGGCTCGGCGTGGGCAGCTTCGACGCTTGGTACGAGTTCCTCTGGGAGGATGTCGAGTGGTGCTATCGCGCCAGGGGGCTGGGGGCGGTGATCCGGGTGCAGCCACGGTTGCGGGTCCTGCACGAGGCGCACCAATCGAGCGGGGGGGCCTTCAGCCCAGAGAGGCTCCGGCTGTGGTCGCGCAACGGCACGGTGTTCATGTTCGAGACGTTTGGCTGGGGCTCGCGGCTCAACTGGTTCTTTACGGAGTTCCGGCTGATCTGGGGCGAGCTGCGCGCCGGTTGGAGACCGTCGGCGCTGGGGCGTCTGCGGGGACTTGGACAGGGCCTTCTGGGCGTCTTGCAGCGGAAGCGCGACCCCGCCGCACGCCGATCTCGCGCCTAGGTGGTTCCGCCCAGGTTGGCGAGCCGTAGACCGTCGCCAGGACCTGAATCCCGTTCACCGCCGCCCCGGCGGCGAGCAGGTCGTAGCGCAACCAGTCGTAGGGAACACCGCGGCTCGCCTGCACGAGAGTCCCTAGCCGAAGCCGACGGTGCTCTTCTACGGGATCCCTGTGATGTCCGCTCGAGGCAGTGCCGAGCCGCTACCGCGACCTTATCCTTCTCAATCCGCTGACCCCGCTGTTCGAGCAGGCGCGTAAGTGGGTGATCACGGCGTGCCCTACTCAAGGACGGGACTGATGGAAAAATGATCAAGATCGCCAGCCGCGATGGCGAGACCAGACCGCCCCCGATTCTACGACGTTCTGGTGGGAGTCAAGCGAGGAAGCCGAGGCGCTCCGCCTGGGCAAGGCGCTCGGTGCCGGGGGGCTGCAGGTTGCGTCGCGCAACGGCAGGCGCGCCTCCGATCCGGATCAAGCGCCTCGAGGTCTGAATGACCGCTGGCCTATTCCGATAGCCCGGCGGCTTCGAGGGCCTCGTCGGTGGTTCGAGTGACCCTTCACTCAGGCGAACCGCGTTGGTGCTTTGGAGACGGAAAGGGAAGTCGAGCATTACGGGGGCCTCTCTGCCTGGCCCCACCGGGAGCGGCCGAGCCGAAGGCGCATGGCCTAGCTTTGATGCGCCCATGAGATTCACGCAACCTGCCGGCCCGCGGATTCTGGGCGCATTTGCAGACGCCTACCCGCGTGCTGTCTTCGTTGAGATCGGTGCGAACGACGGGGTACGGACCGACCATCTCCGACCCTTCATCCTTTCGTGCCCCTGGCGGGGAGTGATGGTTGAGCCGGTGCCGTGGCTATACGAACGCTTGCGCGAGAACTACAAGACACAACTCGGAGTCGCGTTCGAGAACGCGGCAATCGCTGGTGTAGACGCGCCGGTCCCCTTCTACTACGTTCCACCGGCGGAGAACCGATTATGGGGGAATGGTCCGATCTGGTCCGACGTGGTCGGCTCACTTTCCCGAGCTGAGGTAGAGGGGTCAATCGCACACGGCCGAGACTTTGCAGCCCAGGCCCTACGCGTTGAGATCCCTGATCATGAAATCCGAATCGAGAAGATCAACGTCCCAGGGCTCACTTTTGAATCACTTTGTCGAAAACACTCTCTCGAAGCGCTTGATCTCGTGCTCATCGACGCCGAGGGATATGACTACGAGATCATCAAGGAAATCGACTTCGAACGTCACAGGCCGCGACTCCTGATCTATGAGAGCGATCGCTTCTCGCCGGAGCAGCGCCAGGAATGCCGAGCCTATCTCGAGCGGCTCGGGTACGACCCCATGGAGGAGGGCTTCGACACTTGGTGCCACGACCCCCGAGTTAACGATGGCTTGACGCGCCGGTGGCGTACCGTCAGGAGGCGACAGCGTGTTAGCGCGCTCCTCCCGCGCTCGCGGCTCCGCCGAGAACAAGAACTGGTCGTTCTACGCGATCTACACGGCGAGCAGATGTGATGAAGGCATGTGGACAGGCCGTCCCGTGGGGCGGGTGGCCAATGACTTCCATAAGGAATTAGAACCGCCGATTGGGCAATGTCGCGGGCCGCTGAGTTGGTGGCGTGCTCCCGGGACGTGCTGCAGGCCAGGAACGAGAACACCGACCGAGCCTTCCAATCCCTGGCCGCGAAGGGCGTCTGCGCCGAGGCGTAGCCCCGCACCAGCGAGTTTGGCGACTGGTTGGCCAACCCGCAGCTGGTCGAGCAAATGCAACAGCAGACGGCGCAGAACTGATGGCCGTTATGCGCTCAACCGCATTAGCTGCTCGGTGCGGACAGCCCGGTCAAACGCGTGCCACCCCAGCCGTGCTTCGCCGTTTACGTCGCCAGAGCTGAGGATCACTCCGGCCGGCGGGCGAACGCCCAGACCTGAACGCGGCAGGTCGGGCTCGTTGCGAAGCGAGTGCCACCAGCGAAATGCGGGCCAGCTGTCGAAGTTGCCCACCACGCAGTCGCGGTTGCCCCAGGACCCGACCTCGTCGACCTCGAGCCCGCCGCGCTCGAGCAGGGTGCGAAGGCCGCGCGGGGTGAACCGCCAGTAGTCCTTCATGTCCGTAGACCAGCAGCTCGTGCACCCTGACCAGGAAGGGTGTGGAGACGATCACATGCCCGCCGGGCACGCACAGCTCCCGGAGGTTCGACGCGGCCCGCAAACGGGTCCGGGACGTGCTCCAGCACCTGCTCGCAGATCACCACGTCGAAGCGGCCCGGCTCGGCGATCGGCTCGCAGATGTCGAACTCGGGGTACATCAGGCTCGTGTACTCCTTCCAGCCCCGCCCGGCGTGGGTGTCGCCGCTGATCTCCGCGGCGCGGAGGCGCTCCGGTCCGAGCGGCCTCGAGGTGGGCGTCGACGTCCTCGTTGAGGACGATGCGCTGCCAGTGCTCGAGCGGCTTGCCGGTATGCGGATAGCGGATCGGGTCCGGGACCCGGCGCGCGCGCCGAACGACGTTGCGCAGCCCGGGCGCCCATCGCCCGCAGGGGATTTCGCCGTGATTCGAGCGTGCTCAGAAGAGCCCCCTGAAGCTCTCGGGGATGCGCTCGACCGCGATCTGCACGTCGTCGTCCTCGAATTCGCTGTCCTCGTAGAACCAGCGCCGCTCGTAGAACCAGCGCCCGAAGTCGCCTTCCTCGGCGGGCCAGTTGCTCACGATGAGTCCATTCTCGCGGTCGAGTTCGGTCGACGCGCCGTCCGTACGGGAGAGGTGGCGAGCCCGGCAGATCTCGTAGTCCATGCGATGCAGGTGGATCAGCCGCAGGTCGGGGTCGTAATTGAGCCGCTCATCGGTTCGATGATGGAAGCCCGGAACCCATGACATCGGCTCGGTGGCGAGCGCCGACTTGTTGTAGGCGCCGTTGGCGAACCAGTAGCCGCGCTGCTCGAGGATCGGGCTGCTTGGGTCATACGGCTCCTCGCGGTCGATCATGTGCAGGAGCTCGTAGCCGATGCAGGTCACGAACCACTCGGCGAACTCGTCCATGTATTCGCCCAGCGTGCCCCACTCGGGCGTCGGCGTGACGATCTCGTCCACGTCGGTCACCAGCACGACGTCGTACGCGCCCTCGAGCAGCTCGTGCTGGAGCTTCTCGACCGCCTTCAAATTCCCGTGACGCGACCGGGTCGTATTGTCCCGGAATCCGCACGAAGCCACCAACGTCCGTGGAGCCGTCGGTCGTCTCGTTGTCGATCACGTACAGATCGTCGGGGGCGAAGAAGCGAGAGTAGTAGCTCAGCCAGATCGGCAGGAAGACCGGCTCGTTGTGGACGACCGTGATCAGCGCGCGCCGCTTGCCCGCGCCGAGCTTCCGCAGCCGCCGGGAGTGGGCCCGATTCCTCCGGATCGGCTCCCAGTACTCGCCCCAGGGAGGGGGCTTGGGGCTCTCCTGGACCTCGGGAATCCTCACCTGGCGCTGCACGGCGACGGATCGTAGAGGCAAGAGGGCGAGCGGTCCGCGGCCAACCGCGTACAGCATCCGGACGGATGTCCCCTCATCGCCGTGGACCCCGGTCGACCGTGACCGCGAGGCCATGTGCCGGGTGGCGACGGTTCAGCCGCACCCGGATCTGACGCCTATGACGTTCCGCCCCCAGCTTGACGAAGGCATCCCAGCACTGTCGGTAGCCCTTGGGGTCCGGCGCTGGCTTCCAGAAGCACAGGGAGTTCGGTTCGTTACAGAGCTGCCAGTCCTCGATCGGCCGGGCAGGCAGCTCGGGATGCTGCTCCAGAAGTGTCCGTCGGCCCCGCAGCCCATCTGGCGATGGCGGTGAAGCTGCTCGAGTCGCTCGTCTGCGAGATCGTGGGGCGCCAACTGATCGTCTACGACTCCTTCGAGGGCCTGCCTGCCCCGGACCCGCGCGACAAGTATGGGAACCCTTTCACCGAGGGCCTTCTCGACGCTGACCTGGAGCAGGTGAAGGCGAACGTGCGCCGGTACGGCGCCATCGACCGCTGCACCTTCGTCAAGGGGTTCTTCGCCGACACGCTTCCACACCACGAACAGCCGATGGTGCTCTGCTTCCTCGACGTGGATCTGCAGGGAAGCCTTCACGACTGCGTGATCAACCTCTGGCCCCACCTGACCGAGAAGGGCTACGTCTTCATCGACGAGTACGTGTTCCCGGATTACTGCGCGCTTTCTACTCCGAGAGATACTGGCGAGAGAACTTTGACGCGGCGCCGCCTGGGCTGCTCGGAGCGGGGAGCGGCGTGGGGCTGGGCTCGTACTACCTCGGGCCGTGGAGCGAAAAGGACGACGCGCCGTTGCAGGATCCCGCAAGCGTCGCCTATACGCGGAAGGACTTCAGCGGCTATTGGGAGTTCTATCCGGACGAAGGACCAACTGAGGAACCGCCCGCGGAGTGCGGGGCCGAGGCGGTTCACTGCTTCGAGCCAGTCCAGCCTGTCTTCGAGCAGCTGCAGGGAAGGCTCGCCACTTCCCTGCCTGCAAGCCGCTCGGCGACGAGGATGTCCTGCAGGGTCTCGGCGCCCGGAGCGCCCGACCAGGCGCCGAAATGGATCGGCTCGCGCACTCGCAGGCCGACCTCCTCGCACCAGGCGCGGACGTCCTCGGCCGGGAAGGCGGTGGCCGCCTCGGGCTGGGCGGCGTCGGTGGTGCGGCCGCCGGGGATCGGGTGGGCGAAGGCGAGCATCGCGGTGCCGCCCGCCAGCGCCCGCTCGGCCTCCGGGGTGAGCAGGAAGAAGGTCAGCAGGCAGCTGCCGCCGGGCTTCAGCACCCGCGCCGTCTCGGCCAAGTAGTGACGTGCCTCGTCGCGCAGCAGGTGGGTGAAGAGCGAGGTCGCGAAGGCGAAGTCGAAGCCGGCGTCGTCGTAGGGGAAGCGGAACTCGGTCGCGGCCAGGTTGCCGAACGGGTTGTACTTGCCGTTGTGGACCGGCGCCCAGGTGAACTCGAAGCTCGGCCAGCGACTCGAGATGCGGCGCTGGCACCAGCGGACCATGCCACGGCCGACGTCGAAGCCGGCGTAGGAGCCGCCCTCGAGGTAGCCCGTCAGCGGCATCGCCATCCGGCCCACCCCGCAGCCGACGTCGAGCACGCGGTCGCCCGGCTGCAGGCCGCCGAGCTCGCGGAAGAAGCCGAGGAACTGCTGCCCGGTCGCCTCGTAGTCGCCGGCCCCGACGAAGGCGAGGTGACGCGGCGGCAGCGGCGGCAGGGCCGGGTCGCGGCGGCGGCTCGCGAGGAAGTCGGCCGGGCCCCAGCGCAGCCGCCGCGCTGCCGCCTTCGCCAGGTAGATCGCCTCGTCGCGCACGGCGCCCGCTAGATGATTGATTCCATGGCGAGGTGTGACTGGAGGCGCGCCCGGCCGAGCAGATCAAGGACGCAAGGTGCAGCCTTTGCCGGTTGGCAAAGGCAAACCCGAGGAACTCGCGCTTCGCGCTCGCACCGCTCGCTCGATGCGAAGTGTGCCGGGCGTGTCATCCAGGTGTGGCTGGTCATGGAAGCAATCATCTGGTGGGGTGTCTCACAACATCTCACCGGAAATGACGGCCCCAAATCGGCGCCATGCTGCGTCCTCGGTCGCCCAAATGGCGCTGCCGTTCGGGCTCCCTGCGTCCTTGCCTGGCACCGCCTGGACCTCGTCATTTCCTGGCGAACGTTATGAGACATCCCACTAGCTGGCTATCGAATCTCCGAATACGCTGCGCTTTACCGGAAGGGACAGAGCGGCAGGCCCCAAAAGAGATCCATGCGTTCGGATCGCTAACAGGTATGGACCCACTGCGACCGAGTAGAGCGGGGTGATGTCGGTGTTGTGCGGGCCTGCGGTGAAGCCGGGATCGGCGCTGGCGCCGCCGACCTCGAAGCCGGCCAGCGCGCCGCGCTCCGGGGTCGCCAGGTCGGCCCGCGTCCCGTACTCGTTGTGAAGGACCCTGAGGTTCGCGATTGCCGCCAAGCCGCCGACTGCCAGGGCCGTCAGGATCGCGGCCCCCCGCACCCGGATCCCACTCGCGAGGCTCGCGAAGACCATGAGGAGGAGGACTCCGCCGACGTATTGATACCGCGACGCCCATGGCGATCGTCCGGGCGCGTTGCTCGCTGCCGTGAGCAACCAGAACGAGATCAGGACCACGAGGGCGCTCCAGAAGGGGGCGGCAAGGGGCATCCGTGAGCGCTTGCGGACCCCTACCGCCGCGACGAGCGGGATCGGCCCTAAAACGATGAGCGGGACCAGGCGTCCCTCGGCGGCGGCCGCTCGCACGGAATTGGGAACACCGAGCAGCGACGAGGCACTGGCCGCCAGCCCCTTGAGGAGGTAGATCGGGCTGTGGACGACGTTCCGCAGGGAGAGGTGGCTCTCTGCCGTGTGGCCCCAGCCGGCGTACCACGCCGCATAGAGAACGAGGGGGACGGCCATGACACGTAGGCGCGAGACCAACTGCGCCGCGCCAGGATCATCCACACGGCCGCGCCCACGACGAAGCAGAGGGCGAGCTCGGAGAAGGCCAGCGAGGCGACGCGGAGGGCGCAGGCCAGCATCGCCGTGGCCGTTGCCGCGCTCCAGCGCCAGCAGGGCGCCGATCCCCGCTGCCATCGAGCCCGTGAAGTTGATCGAGACCGGCAGCAGCAACACCTCCCAGGCTGTCCCCATGAACAGCACTGGAAGAACCCCGGCGAGGGCGAGCCAATTGCCGACGCGGCCGCGCAGATAGAGGAAGAGGAGCACCACGCTCGCGAGGAACGACGCCGTCGATACGACTGCGTACGGGAGGAGGCTCTCCATCCCGATCGTCGCTTGGATGCCCTTGTAGATCAGGATGGGCGCCAGGAAGATGTGCTCGGCGTGGGGCCTGGGCAGGACGTCGAGGCCGAATCCCCTCCGGTAGAGCAGCGGATCGCATTCGTCCCCAGAGAAGGTCAGGTGGGAGAGCCAGACGAGCAGCAGGATCCCGGACGCTGCGAAGGCAACCGCGAGCGCGGCTCTGGGGTCGATCCGGTCGAGGCCTGCCTCCGCACGCTTCATTTAGGCGCTCTCCCCGGCAATCTGCGTGAACGCCTCCCACGCCGGCTTCGGAGACCCATCGAGCCTGAACAGGCCGCAGTTCTGTGTCCAGTAGGAACCCGGCGCATCCTCGAGCGAATACCAGACGACCCCGGCGATACCGAGGCGGTCGCGCTCGGCCAGTGCAAGCTGGAAGAGCTGGGTCAAGTAGTCGGCCTGGCGCGCCGGACCGACGACAGTGACCGCCGAAGGGGTGCCGCCCGAGGCCCAGCCCGACCTCGGTGATCCAGATCGGCTTGTCGGTCGTCGCCGAAGCGGCGCATCACGCTCGCGCTCCTGCTCGACTCTGTCGATCGCCTCCTGAGGCGTACCCGCGTACGGGTGGACGGCCACCGCGTCGAAGAGCTCGCGCCCGCCGCCCGCGTAGAGGGCCGAGAGGAACCGTCCAGCGAGATCCCGCCGGCTGGAGCGGGGAAGAGGCCGCCGAGCAGGACCCGGGCCTGGGGATCGGCGCCCTTCACCGCCGGGCTGAAGGCGCGCAGCAGGCTCAGGTACGCGGCGGGGTCAGGCCTCGGCTTCCAGAAGAGCGGTGAGTTGGGCTCGTTCCAGAGCTGCCAGTCTGTGATCGGTAGCGTCGGGACGTCGGGGTGCTGCTCCCAGAAGGTCCCGTCGTCGCCGTAGCGCTCGACGGCAGCGCGGGTGAAGCGCTCGAACCCCTCCAGCGCGGGGCCGAGCGGCCGGATCTCGAGGGTCGGGGCAACCCAGGTCGGCGTGCTGTACATGGTCGCCAGCACGCGGATGCCGTTCTCCGCCGCCCCCCGCACGACCGGGTCGTAGTGGCTCCAGTCATATGGGGCGTCCGGGCCTGGACTGCACCGAGCCCCAGGCGAGGTTGACCCGCAGGGTCCCGACGCCGCCGTCGCCCAGCCTGGCGAGCTCCCCGCTCCCCGGCGCGGCTCGCCGCTGATCACGCCGTAGAAGGGATCGTTGGCGCCGGCGCTCCCAGCCGTTCTTCTCGCCGCCGCCACCGCCGCACCCACCACAGCCGGCGAGCAGGAGGGCGAGGAGCGCCGGCAGCGCGAGTGCGCTGCTCGCGTCTCATCGCCTCAGTGCTCCAGGACGAGACCGAGGAACTGCTTGGTGCGCTCCTCCTTCGGATTGCGAATCACCTGCTCGGGGGAGCCCTGCTCGACGATCGCTCCCTCGTCCATGAAGATCACCTGATTCGCGACCTCTCGTGCGAAGCCCATCTCGTGTGTCACGACGAGCATCGTCATCCCCAGGTCCGCCAACCCCCGCATCACGTCGAGGACGTCCTTGACCAGCTCGGGGTCGAGCGCGCTCGTCACCTCGTCGAAGAGCATGACCTTGGGCTCCATCGCGAGGGCGCGGGCGATTGCGACCCGCTGCTGCTGCCCCCCTGAGAGCCGAGACGGATACTCATCGACCTTGTCGCTCAGCCCGACCCGCTCGAGCAGCTCGGCTGCCCGCCGCCGCGCTTCGCCGCCGCTGCGGTCGAGCACCTTCCGGGGTGCCAGAGCGACGTTCTCCAGTGCCGTCATGTGCGGGAACAGGTTGAAGTGCTGGAAGACCATGCCGATCTTGGCCCGCGAGTCGACGATCTCGGAGTCCCTCAGCTCGTGGAGCTTCTCGCCGACCTGGCGGTAGCCGACCAGGTCGCCGTCGACCCAGATACGGCCGGCGTCGATCTGCTCGAGATGGTTGATGCAGCGCAAGAGAGTGGACTTCCCGGATCCCGACGGGCCGATCAGGACGAACACCTCGCCCTGGTTCACCGACAACGAGATGCCCTTCAGGACCTCGAGCCGTCCGAAGGACTTTTGGATTCCCTCAGCCTTGACGACCGGCTCGGCCATCAGCGCCGTTCACCCCCGGTTTCCCTGCCGGGGATCAGCTCATCCGGATCCGCGTGGCGCGCTCCCCAGCCCGTCCGTATCTGCTCGAGCAGCGTCATCGGCTCGTCCCGCATCCGCCCGCGGCCGTAGTGCCGCTCCAGGAAGTACTGGCCGATCGAGAGCACCGTGGTCATCGCCAGGTACCAGATTGACACCACGATCAGCAGCGGGATCTGCTGGAAGTTCTGCGAGTAGATCAGCTGGGCCGAGTAGAGCAGCTCCGGGAGCGCGATGACGCTGACCAGTGAGCTGTTCTTCAGCATCGAGATCGTCTCGTTGCCGGTCGGCGGGATGATCACTCGCATCGCCTGGGGCAGCACGATGTAGCGCATCGTCTGACCGCGCGTCATGCCGAGCGCCTTGGCGGCCTCGGTCTGGCCCTCATCGACCGAGATGATCCCCGCGCGGACGATCTCAGCCATGTAGGCGCCCTCGTTCAGGGCCAGCGCCAGCATGCCGGCGACGAAGAGCGTGATGAAGTCATTCGCGTTCAGATGGATGAACGAAGGGCCGAACGGAATGCCGAGGTCGATCGTCGGGTAGAGCGCCGAGATGAACGCCCAGAACAGGATCTGCACGAGCAGCGGGGTTCCGCGGAACGCCCAGATGTAGAACCAGCTGGCACCGCGGATCAGGAAGTTCGGCGAGAGCCGCATCACGGCCAGCACGACGCCCAGGACGATCCCGATCAGCATCCCCAGGACGGTCAGCTCGATCGTCTTGACGACGCCCTTGAGGATCCGCTCGTCGAACAGGTAGTCACCGACCACGTCCCAGTGGAAGTTGGGGTTGTCGATCGCGGATCGAATCAGCGAGGCCGCGATCAGCGCGACGATCGCCGCCGCGATCCACCGGCCCGGATGGCGAACCGGGACCGCCTCAATCGTCTGAGACGGTCCCGGCTGCATCGCTTCCTCTTGGCTGCCAGTCGACGGGGTCACTGGCGCATCCTTCTCGTCCTAGCTGGTCGCTCCGTTGATCTGCGGGCTACTGATCGCCGCACCCGGCAGCTGCCAGTAGTCGAAGATCTTCTGCATCGTGCCGTCGGCGTAGAGCGCAGTGACGGCGTCGAGCAGCGGCTGGGCCAGCGGACTGCCCTTCTTCATCGCGATCCCGTAGGGCGCGACTCCATAGGCGTCGCCCAGCTTGAACTGCCCGTTCGATTGCTCGACGATGTACGCCGCGACGGGCGAGTCGGCCATGCCGACATCCGCGCGACCGCTCGAGATCGCCAGGTTCGCCCCGTTCTGGTCTGGGAAGACCGAGACGGAGACCTGGCACTTCTCGGCCTGGCCTTCGGCGTCCTCCTGCTGGGTCGTGCCCTTTTCGACCGCGACCGAGTGCCCACAGAGGTCGGCGAGCGTCTTCGGCGCCTCGCTGCTGCTGGCTGATGCGTAGAACGAGGTGCCGGCCTGCGCGTAGGTGACGAAGTCATTCGTCTTCTGGCGATCCAGGGTGTCCGTGAACGACGAGATCCCGAGGTCGTACTTGCCGGCGGTCAGGCCCGGCAGGATGCTGTCGAACGGGGTGTTCTGGACGTTCGCCTGCAGGCCCATGATCTGGGCGAGCGCCTTGGAGATGTCGGCGTCCGCGCCGATCACGGTCGTGCTGTTGTCCTTCGCGAAGAACTCCATCGGCGGATAGGTCGCGTCCGTCGCGACCGAGAGCTGGCCGCTCTGCGAGACGGCATTCGCCGCCGCGCTGGCGATCGCGTCGTCCTTCGCGACGTTGATGCCGGGTGTTGCGGTCAGCGCGCCTCCGGCCGCCGTCGTGCCTGTGTTGCTGCCGTTGTCGTTTTCGTCATTGCTGCTTCCGCAGCCGGCGCCGAGGATGACGGCAGCGATTGCCATCACCGCCGCCAATGCCGTGACTCGAAGTCTCATGCGTTCTCTCCTCCCCCTCTCGGGTGGGTCTGGGGTACGGGCGGACCTTATCTGAGGATCGTTGAGCCGAGATTGCCCGCCGAGCCGCGCCGATACTTCACTTTCTGAAGTATGCTTGAACCGAGATGAGCACCGAGCCGCTCCTGAATCGTCCCTGCGGCGGCCACTTCGAGAACGTACTCGAGGCGATCGGCAACACACCGCTGGTCGAACTGCCGCGACTGACACCGAAGCCGGAGGTCCGCCTCTGGGCGAAGCTCGAGGGCCGCAACCCGACCGGCTCAGTCAAAGACCGGGTCGCCAAGTACATGATCGAGGACGCCGAGGCGCGCGGGGCGATCCAGCCGGGCCACACGATCCTCGAGCCGACCTCGGGCAACACGGGCATCTCACTGGGGATGATCTGCCAGCGCAAGGGCTATCCGCTCAAGGTGGTGATGCCCGACAACGTCACCGAGGAGCGCATCCAGCTCCTCCACATGTACGGAGTCGAGATCGTCTACTCCGAGGGCGCCAAGGGGTCAAACGGAGCCGTCGAGCTGGCGCTCGAGATGGCCGAGTCCGACGCTTCCTACTACATGCCCTACCAGTACGGCAACGAGGCGAATCCTCGTGCTCACTACGAGGGCACCGCCAAGGAGATCCTCGACGAGCTCGACGATGTCACCGCCTTCGTCGGCGGGCTCGGCACCGGGGGCACCCTGATGGGCAACGGCCGGCGCCTCAAGGAAGAGAATCCCGGCACGAAGATCGTCGCCGTCGAGCCGATGCAGGGCGAGCTCGTCCAGGGCCTGCGCTCCCTCGACGACGGCTTCATCCCGCCGATCATCGACCTCAGCCTGCTCGACCGGAAGATCATGGTCTCCAACCGCGACGCGATCGTCTGGACCCGCAAGCTGCTGCACGAGGAGGGGATGTTCGCCGGGGTCTCCGCGGGCGCGATCGCCTACGTGGCGCACCGGATCGCCTCCGAGCTGGACGAGGGCAACGTCGTCTTCCTCGTTCCGGACGACGGCTGGAAGTACCTGTCCTCGGGCATCTACACCAAGCCCATGGAGGAGCTCGAGGACATCGACTCCACCGTCTGGTGGTAGGCCGGCTCTCGTCGATCCGGCGGCGGTGTTTGTGGCCGCCGATAATGCTGTGATGACCGATCCGGAAGCAGTGAAGCGCGTCGCCGCGCGCGTCAAAGAGCTGGCGGCCGACTACGAGCCGCCGACCTTCGCGGAGGTGCCCAACCCCGACGCCGCGCTCTTCCTCTCAGCGATCGACCACCAGACCGGCTACACCGAGCCGCACGAGGTCGACGGCGAGGGTCCGTACGAGGGCAGCGCGCTGCTCTGGGCCCTCGGCCTGCGCGCCGAGCGGCGGGCGCCCGGAGCACTCACCGCCCGCTCCCTGCTCGGCGTCGACCCGCAGGCGATCGCGGCGGTCTTCCGCGCCGGCCAGGACACGCTCCGCGACCCGGAGCGGCGCGCCAGGCTCTGGGACGACCTCGCCAAGGGCCTCCTCAAGGACTACGGCGGCCAGGCCGAGGCGCTGATCGAGGCTGCCGGAGGGAAGCTCGGGGGACCGACCGGCGTGCTCTTCCGCCTCAGCGAGTTCGACGCCTTCGCCGACCCGCTGCGGAAGAAGGCCTTCCTCGTCGCCAAGATCTGGGAGCGCCGCGGCTGGCTCGAGGTCTCCGATCCGGAGAACTGGGAGGTGTCGGCCGACAACGTGCTGATGCGGCTCGCGCTGCGCTCGGGCCTGGTGGAGCAGGGAGACGTCGAGGAGGTCCGTGAGGCGACCCGCGACGCCTTCAAGCAGGTGGCCGAGGAGGCGGGGATCTCGCCGCCGGTGCTGGATGACCTGCTCTGGGAGAGGGGCCGCGAGGACCCGGACCTGATCGGCAACGAGGCCGGCGACCTGACCGAGCCGCCCCGCCGCGAGGGCGCGTCTTCTACTGATGAGGATCCCCCGCTCGGTCTACGAGCAGATGCTCGAGCACGCCCGGGAGGATGCGCCGAACGAGTGCTGCGGGATTCTCGGCGGGCAAGGACGGCGAGGCGACCACGCTCTACCGCGCCACCAACGCGGAGCACAGCCCGCTGCGCTACACGCTCGACCCGAACGACCTCTTCCGGATCACCTTCCGGGAGATCCCCGAGCACGATGAGGAGATGCTCGCGATCTACCACTCCCACACCGCGAGCCCGGCGTATCCCTCGCAGACCGACATCAACCTCGCCACCTATCCCGATTCGATCTATCTGATCCTGTCGCTGGTCGAGGATGAGGAGCCGCTCCGCGGCTTCCACATCGACGACGGCGAGGTCAGCGAGGTCGACCTCAGCGTCGAGTGACCGACCCGCTCACCTGCCCGCGCTGCGCACTTCCACATCCGATCAGCGAGCGCTTCTGCCGCAACTGCGGTATGCCGCTCGTCTACGCGGGCACCCGCGAGGAGGAACCGATCACCGAGGCGCACGAGCGGGCCCGCAAGGTGCGGCCGCAGTTCGCCCACGGCGACCTGCTCCGAGTCACCGGCGCCCGCAGCCTGGCCGACGGCGAGATGATCCAGTCGATCCTGCTCGACAACGGCATCCCCTCAATGCTGCGGCGCACCCGCGGCTTCGACGTCCCCGACTTCCTCGCCGCCGGCCCTCGCGATGTCCTGGTGCCCGAGTCGGGCTACGAGGCGGCCCGCGACCTGCTCGCCGGGAGCGACCTCCTCTCGGCCGAGGCGCCGTCGGATTCCCTACCCGGGGTCGGGTCGCCAGCGCGCCTCGCGCTTGGGCTGATCGCGGCGGTGGGAGTTGCCGCCGTGGTCGTCTACCTCTTCTTCCTCGTGTTCGGCTGACCGCCGGGGAGTGGTCGGATCGAAGCTGAAGTCGGTGGTCAGGTCAAGGTCGAGATCGAGATCGAGATCGAGGTCCGGCCGCCGCATGACGTCGCTCGGCGAGTCCTCATCTCGCTGAGTCCGGCTGCCGGTAGAGGATCTCGTCGAGGTGGATGCGCCAGGCTCGCTCGATATCTCGCATGCGGGCCTCGAAGGCGAGCTCGAGGTTGCCCCGGGGGCCGTCGCGATGGAGGCGCGACGCCATGCGGACGCAGGCATCCGGGCCCGCGTGGCGCTCGAGCATGTCGAAGACCGTCCCACCCAGGATCAGGGCGTCCCGGCGGGACGGCGGGAAGGCTGGACGGTCGCCCTCCCGCAGTCGCGTGATCACGGCAGCGCGGAAGAGGCCGACCTGGTCCGCGAAGTACTGCGCGGCACCCTCGATCAGCCAGGCCCAGCGCAGGTAGGTGAGGAAGCGCCTGGGTGTCCACATCGGCGGCAACGCCGGGTTGTTCGCCGCCAGCACGATCTCGCAGTAGATCCGCTCGGCCGTTCCCCTCAGGGCGCGCAGCGAGTCCTCCCCCGCTGAGCGTCGCTCCATCCACGAATCGTTCAGCGTGTGGATCTCGCCCGCCATCGGCCATCCAGCCAGATAGCGGCGCGCCGCCGGTGCCGCCGACCAGCGGACGGCGGGGAGGAGCGGGTGGGCTGCGGAGAGCCAGGCCGGGTTGTCGTGCAGGATGACCGTGACGTTGCCGGGGACCTCGTCGAACCGGTCCTCGAACCGCAGGCGCAGGTCCTCGAGCGCGTCGAGCACGCGGTGCGCGCAGGCGAGATCGGCGTCGTCGTGGCGCGCGGTGAAGCTCAGCGAGTCGGTCTCGATCCAGGTCATCTAGACGCGTCGGCGGTGTTTGTGGCCGACGGTGATATGAGCCGCCCAGTCAGGCTACTCGCGGGCCCGGGCGCGCTCTCGCTCGAGCTCGAGCTCGGTGCGGACTCCCATGGCGGTCAACACGTCGTGCGCCTCCTCGAGACTCGCCGCGGGTGAGACCGCCGTGGCGAGCGGGATCGCCGAGTTGGCCGCCGCCGGCGGGTCGAAGAAGAACGTCAGCGCCCCGAGCGAGGTGAGCTCGACCGTCCGCCGCCCGCCGCGAATCGGGACGCTGCCACGCTCGCCACGGGCGCAGCGCACCGCCATCAGGCTCGCCTCGGTCGGCACAGACTCCGCGGCCGCCTCGACCAGATCGCACGCCTCCGGGGTGAGGGCCCAGGCGCCGAGCAGGGCGTCGGCGGATTGCAGCTCCGTGATCCGCCCGAGCACCTCGTTCGGAGTGAGCTCGCCGTCGCAGCCGGGCCCGTAGACCGCCGCAATCAGATCGCCGTCCCAGCTCGCGCCAGCACGCTGGGACGAGCGCGCCAGGATCAGTCCCGCGGCGAGCACGACCGCGTCGCACAGTGGGCTCGCCAGGCCCGGCTCGTCACCGTGGGCGAGCACGTCCCCGCCCACGTCGAGCAGCACGACGGCGTCGCAGCCGAGCTCGTTCGCTGCCTCGGCGAGCCCGGTCGCGAGCGCGGCCGGTCCGCGGGTGATGTCGAGCAGGAGCACGGGGCTGCCCAGGTGCGCCGCCATCTTCGATTCCGAGAACTCGATGCCGTCGAGACTGGTCGTGCCGCCCTCGGTGAGCACCGCGGCCGACCCGCACGGCCGCCCGTCGCGGATCTCCTCAAGCGAGCGCGGGCCTGGGCGCGGGTCGATCGGCGAGCGCTCCCAGGCGACCCCACCGAGCACCCATTCCGTGCCCAGCCGATCGAGGAGTGTGCTCACCCCCAGGGCACCGACCACGTCGCCGCCTCCGCCCATGCCGATCAGCAGGGCACGGTCAGCGTTTTTTAGAGCCCGGAGAGTCGAACCTAAGCCGGGACGAGCTCGCCCTGGCAGATCTCGCGGATCGCCTCCGCGGCGCGGCCGAACTCCTCGTCCGCCATCACCGGAGTGCCCTCGAAGGGAAGATCGCGATCGATCTCCACCCACGAACGGCAGCCCTGGTGCTCGTCCTTGACGCGCACCGTGACCGGCCGCGGGATGCGGTGCACCCGGAGCAGCAGCACGTGCAGCGGATGGCGGCGCTTCCACGACAGCCGCTTCTGCGCGTAGTCGGAGGTCCAGACGTGGAAGGGCGTCAGCGCCTCGACCACCCGATGGTCGTCGGTCGTGAAGTGATCGGTGATCTCGGCCCAGGCGCGGATCCGCACCCGGTCGGGCTGCGGGATGCCGCCGTCCTGGAGCAACGCGCGCGGGGGCGGCTCCTCGTCGGGCCAGACGCCCTCCTCGAGGGCACGCCGGAGCTCCGGGTGGTGCGACTCGCGAACGAGGTCATTGCGCTGGTGGTCGAATGTGGGATAGAGGAAGAACTGGTCGTGCTCGACCTCGAAATGCTTGTTCTCCTCACGAATACCGCCCTTCCGAAGGGCGACGAGCTGCTCACCCTCGGCCAGCGCGCGGACGGTTACGGCCCACTCTTTGAAAGCAATCGGCATGAGTTCAGGAAGTGATCGGGTTCGGATTCAGGGGGGAGGGGCTGGGTACCAAGTTCCGGGCATCGGAGCCCCCTCGGAGGCGAGCAGTCTAGAGGACGACTTTCGCTTTGACAAGGCTTGTGCGCGATTGTCACAAGCGAGCTGACTTAGTTGTAATAAGCCGATACCCCATTCCCATGCGACATCGGCCCTGGTTGACCGGCCAATCGGACCCGATTCGCGATTCCGTGAGGGACGCCTAGGAATTCGGTTCGGAGCCGAATCCTCCGCCGCCGGGCGTCTCGATCCGCAGCCGATCGCCTCGCTCCAGCTCGCCCTCGCCCTTGGCGGGCAGGGGCTCGCCGTTGAGCAGATCCCTTCCAACGGCCCCCGGCGCGCCCCCCTCGCGGCCCTGCGGCGCGTTCCGCCGCCGCTCTCCGATCAGCGTGTAGCGCATCGGCTCGAGCGCTTCGAGCTCGCGGGCGATCCCATCGCCGCCACGGTGTTTGCCGGCGCCGCCGCTGCCATGGCGGATCGAGAGCTCGGTGACCCGCACCGGGTACTGGGTCTCGAGCGCCTCGATCGGCGTGTTCAGCGTGTTCGACATCGCGACGTGCTCGGCGCTCGGCCCGTCGGCGTCGGGACAGGCGCCCTGGCCGCCTCCGATCGTCTCGTAGTAGGTCCAGCCCTCGGCGGCGAGCGTCACGTTGTTCATCGTCCCCTGGCCGTTGGCCCCCACCGGTGCGAAGGCCGCGAGGGCCTCGAAGACGAGGTCGGCGACCCGGCTCGAGGTCTCGACATTGCCGCCGACCACGGCGGCGGGCGGCCGCGCGTTGAGCAGCGACCCCTCCGGGGCGCTCACCGCTACCGGCCGCCAGGCGCCTGCCGAGGGCGGTGCGTCCGGGTCGCAGACGACGCGCACCGCGTAGAAGCACGCCGCCTTGGTGACCGACAGCGGGCAGTTGAGGTTGCCCTCGATCTGCTCGGCGCTGCCGTCGAAGTCGAGCTCCAGGGATTCGCCGCGGACCGTGGCACGCAGGCGCAGGGGGATGTCGCCGTCGAGTCCCTCGAGCACGTCCTCGGCCGAGCTCTCGCCGTCGGGCATCTGATCGAGCGCCGCGCGGGTCCGCCGCTCCGCGTAGTCGAGGATCTCGGCGGTCGCCGCCCGCAGCAGCTCGATCCCCCGCCGCTCGGCGAGCCGGCGGAGCCTGCGGCTCCCGCTGAGGTTGGCGGCGCGCTGGGCGCGCAGGTCGGCGAGGCGCTGCTCGGGGTTGCGCATCCGCGAGGCGAGGTCCGAGAGCACCGCGTCGTCGGCGCGGGTGGGCGGGATCACCACGCCCTCCTCGTCGAGCGTCACCGAGAGCGCCGGCATGCCGCCCGGGGTGGGGCCGCCGATGTCGGCGTGGTGGGCACGGCTCGCGGCGAAGCCGAGCAGCTCTCCTCGCTCGAAGATCGGCGAGATCAGGGTGATGTCGGGAAGGTGGGTGCCCCCTCGGTAGGGGTCGTTGAGGATCCAGAGATCCCCGTCGCGGTGATCCTCGTCGACGATCACGGCGACGGCGTCGGGCATCGAGCCGAGGTGCACCGGGATGTGCTCCGCCTGCATGACCAGCTCGCCGCCGGCATCGAAGAGCGCGGTCGAGCAGTCGTGGCGCTCGGTGATGTTGGGCGAGTGCGCCGAGCGGATCAGTACGGCGCCCATCTCGTCGCAGGCGGCTCGCAGCGCGCCTGTCATCACCTGGAGATCAACGGGGTCGAGGGACGGCTTCGCCATCACACGGGTTGCTCCTCGGCTCCGCCTCGGAGCACCCTCGCATCAATCGACCCGGCCTCGTCCACGGAAGCCTTCCAGCCGGGGGGCAGGACGAGGGTCGCCTCGGGCAGTTCGAAGACACACGGTCCCTCGGCCGCGAAGCCGGCCTGCGGCTCCCCACGTAGCACGCGTGTCCCGACCCATTCCCCGCCGAAGCGAGCCTCGCGCTCGCTCTCCTCCAGCGACCCGTCCGGGGCGGCCCGGGGGTGGGGCTCGGGACCCGGTTCGACCGCCGCGACCCGGATCGTCACCAGCTCGAGCCTGCCCTCCGGGTCGTGGTAGCCGTAGCGGGCCTCGTGCTCGCGGGCGAAGTCCTCGGCGAGTCGATCGGGGTCCGGTTTCGGCGCCCCGGGGATGGGCAGCTCGAAGGCCTGGCCGCGGTAGCGAAGCTCGTAGACCACCTCCAGATCCGCGTCCTCCATCCCTGCGAGCAGCGGCTCGCTCAGGGCCCTGACCTCGCCGGCCAGGCGCTCGGAGGAGATCTCGTCCGCCGACAGCAGGACGGTGCGAGCGGTGTCGCGGCGGTGTCCGGCGGCGATCAGCCCGAGAGCGGAGAGGACTCCGCTGGCGCGCGGGCAGACGAGACGCGTGATCTCGAGCTCATCCGCCAAGGCCGCCGCGTGCATCGGTCCGGCTCCACCGAACGGCAGGAGGGCGTATCCCCGTGGGTCCACGCCGCGCTCGACGGTGACCACGCGCATTGCCCGAATCATCTCCTGGTTGGTCACGCGGACGATCCCCTCGGCGGTCTCGGTCTCGCCGAGGCCGAGGTCCTCGCCCAGCGAGGCGACCGCCCTGCGGGCAGCATCGACGTCGAGCGCGACCCCTCCGGCGAGGTCGGAGTCCGACGAGAGGTAGCCGAGGAGCAGGTTCGCGTCGGTGACGGTTGCCTCGGTGCCCCCCCGGTCGTAGCAGGCGGGCCCCGGTTCAGCTCCGGCCGAGCGGGGACCGACACGCAGAGCTCCTCCGGCGTCCCGCCAGCCGATCGAGCCGCCCCCGGCGCCGACCGTGTGGACATCGACCATCGGCAGCTGGATCGGGCGCCCCTCGATCTCGCGCGAATCGGTCCGCCTCACCTCTCCGGCGTCGACCACGCAGACGTCGCATGAGGTGCCGCCCATGTCGACGCCGATGGCATCGGGGTGGCCGGTGCCGCTGGCGAGCAGGCCGGCCCCGACCGCGCCTCCCGCCGGCCCGGAGAGCACGCTCCAGGCGCCCGATCGCCCCGCCTCGGCGGCGTCGGCCGTCCCGCCCGAGGAGCGCATCACCTCGGGCTCGGCCAAACCGCGCTCGCGGCAGGCATGGGTGAGGCTGCCCAGGTAGCGACCGAGCAGGGGGGAGAGGTAGGCGTCGATGACGGTGGTGGAGAAGCGCTCGTACTCCCGAAAGGCGGGGAGCACCTCGTGTGAGGTGGAGACGTGGAGGTCGGGCAGAGCCTCGCGCAGCGCCGAGGCGATCCGCTGCTCGTGAGCCGGGTCGCGGAACGCGAAGAGAAGGCAGACCGCCACGGACTCCGCGCCGGCGCCTCGCAGCCGATCGACCAGATCACCGACCTCGTCCTCGGCCAGCTCCTCGACCACGCCCTCGGCGCCGATCCGCTCCGCCGCCTCGAAGCGCAGCTCGGGGTCGACCAGCGGACGGGGCTTGGGGCGGCAGGGGTGATAGAGGCTGGGACGGTCCTGACGGCCGATCTCGAGGAGGTCGGCGAAGCCGCGCGTCGCGACCAGAGCCGTGCGCGCGCCGCGCTCCTCCAGCAGCGCGTTCGTGCCGACCGTCATGCCATGGGTGAACGCCTCGACGTCGGCGGGTTCGGCCTCGGCGCGCCTCAGCACCTCCTCGACGGCCGCGATCACGCCGCGGGACTGGTCGGCGGGCGTGCTCGGCACCTTCGCCGTGTGGAGAACGTCGCCGTCGAGCAGCGCCGCGTCGGTGAAGGTTCCACCGACGTCGACGCCGAGCAGCATGGGGCCAACCTACCGGGGGTGTGTGCGGGGCCCGACCCCCCGGGCGGGCCCGCTCACACTGCCCCAGGGAAACCTAGGCTGCCGCCCCCTCCTGCACCAAACGGGTTGCGGCTCGGCTTTCGCCTTCCCGCACCCTCGCATCATTCTCGACGATCTCCTCGAGGTGCTTGTGCGAGGGGCAGTAATCCATCGCCGGCAGCGGCTCGCGCTGGCACGGAGTGCCCTTGCGAGTGCTAGCCAGACAGTTGCGCTGTTGGCCGTCCAGCGTTACGTCGGCCGGCAGGGAATCGAGGAACTCCTCGATCCGCTCGACGTGCCGCTCGATGACCATGTAGACGCGCACCTGCTCGGCGAGCACGAAGTGCTCCCGGATCTCGGTGAAAAGCGTCTTGGCGGGCCGGGCGAAATAGCGACGATCCGAGACCAATCTCTGAATCGTGGCCTCACATGCCTCCAGGATCTGCCGCCTCGCCGCCAGCGTTCTCTCGCTGCTGCCGCCACACGTATCGATGCGGGGGACCAGATCTCTGTAGATGGAACGACTGAATTGATACATCCTGATCTCTCCTTGTCCCCCCTGAAGCCTCGTCCGTAGGGCAACCTTGCCCCGGACCCTTCAGGCGAATGAGGATTCAAGCATGCCCAAAAGTAAGTAGAGTTAAGCATGAATTAAGTACTTTTAGGTATGCCTGGGACCAGTTTTTTGGGTAGGCACGCCTAGATCCAGCTCTCCCAGCGCATCTGATCGCCCCCGCAGACCAGGTGGCGACCGTCGAGCGCCGGGTCGCGCTCGGGGAATTCGAGGCGCCGGTGGGAGCCCCTCGACTCCTCGCGTTCGAGCGCGAAGCGCGCGATCAGGCGAGCGAGCGGATATGGGTCGGAGAGCAGTCGCTCCAGCTGCTCCGCGCTGCGCAGGGGCCCGCCAGTTCCCAGACCGCGTCGCGGGTCGACGGGAGCGGTGGCTCGAAGCGCCAGTCGGGTGGATCGGGCGGCGGGACCGGCGTCCGGCTCCACCGAGGCTGCCTTCGCGGCCCTCGCGCCGAGGACGAAGCATTCGGTGAGCGAGTTCGACGCGAGGCGGTTCGCCCCGTGCAGCCCGGTGCAGGCGCACTCGCCGACCGCGAACAGCCTCGGTAGGGAGGAGCGCCCCTCGAGATCTGCCGCGATCCCGCCCATGACGTAGTGGGAGGCGGGGGCGACCGGGATCGGCTCGTGCAGGGGGTCATACCCGGCCTCGCGGAGAGCGGCGAACACGCTCGGGAAGCGGGCCTCGGGCAGCTCCCGCATGTCGAGCAGCACATGACCGGCGCCATCTCGCTTCATCTGATCCAGGACCGCGAGCGTGACGGCGTCGCGCGGCGCGAGCTCGTCCGTGAACCGCTCGCCGTCTGCGCCGAGCAGCCTTGCCCCCTCACCGCGAACGGCCTCCGTGACGAGCATGCCATCCGACTTCGTGCCCGGCGCCGACAGTGCCGTCGGGTGGAACTGGCAGAACTCGAGATCCGCGAGGTCAGCGCCGGCGGCGTTGGCCATCACTGGCCCGGCCCCGATCGCGCCCCAGGGATTGGTGGTGCGGGCCCAGAGCGCCGCGGCGCCCCCGGTGGCGAGGATCGTGGCCCGCGCCTGAATTCCTCCGATGTCGGTGATCACGCCGTGGCAGCGCTCGCCGTCGCTCCAGAGCGCGACGGCTGAGGTCCTCTCGATCACGTCTATCCGCTCGTCCTCAGCGGCGAGCTCCGCCAGCCGCTCGGTGATCCGGCGGCCGGTCGCGGCTCCGCCGGCATGCACCACCCGTCTGCGGGAATGCCCGCCTTCCAGGGCGAGCGACAGGCTCTCGTCCGGAAGGAGATCGAAATGGACGCCGCGTCGCTGGAGCTCCCAGACGACGCCCGGTGCCTCCCGTGCCAGCAGCTCGGCAGCCGATCGTCGGCAGGCTCCTCTCCCGGCCGCGATCGTGTCCTCCACGTGCTGCTCCGGAGAGTCATCGGGGCCGATCGCGGCCGCGAGCCCGCCCTGCGCCCAGAAGCTGGAGCTCTCCGAGAGCGGCTTCCGCAACACCATCGCCACTCGTGAACCCGCGTCCGCCGCGGTCAGCGCCGAGTAGAGGCCGGCGGCGCCGCCGCCCACCACCACGACGTCGAGGGGCTCGTCCGGCGTCATCGGGCGACGAAACCTATATGCTAGGGCGCGGTACCTGACGGTTTAATGCCTGGATCGCGGGGCTGTACCTCAGACATCCGAGCTCGTTCGAGCACGACACCGGTGGCCATCCGGAGAACGCCAGGCGCCTGACAGCGATCGAGGAGGCGATGTCGGAGCGCGAGTGGCTGGGGATGGAACTGGTCGAGGCCCCGGCCGCCACGCGCGAGCAGCTCGAAAGGGTCCACAGCGCCACCCACATCGACTCGATCAGGGAGCTCGCTGAGCGGGGCGGGGGACCGATCGACCTGGACACCGTGGCGAGCGCCGGCTCGTGGAATGCCGCACTCCATGCGGCCGGCGGGGCTGTCGGTGCCGCCGAGCGCCTCAACGTTGAGGGCGGTTTCGCGTTCTGTGGCCTGCGTCCGCCCGGGCACCACGCCGAGCGGGACCGTGCGATGGGTTTCTGCCTGTTCAACAACGTCGCCGTGGCGGCTGCCCACGCGATCGCGGAGCTGGGGGTCGAGCGGGTCCTGGTCCTCGACTGGGACGTCCATCACGGCAACGGGACGGAGGCGATCTTCTACGGCTCCTCCGAGGTGCTCTACGCGAGCATCCATCAGAGCCCGCTCTACCCGGGGACAGGGGCCGCCACGGACTTCGGCAGAGGGGAAGGAGAGGGCTACACCGTCAACCTGCCGGTGCCGCCGGGGAGCGGCCCCGATGAGTTCCTCTCCCTGGTCCAGGCGGTGGTCGCGCCGATCGCACGTCAGTGGAGGCCCGGACTGCTCTGCGTCTCGGCGGGTTACGACGCGCACCGCGACGACCCGCTCGCCAACTGCGATCTGGACGACGCCGCCTACGGCGACATGGCCGCAACGATGCGTGACCTCGCGGCGGAGCTGGGGGTCCCGGTGCTGATCTGCCTGGAGGGCGGCTACTCGCTCGGGGCGCTGTCGCGCTCGGTGGTCACCACCCTCGAGGGATTCTCGGGCGACCGCGAGCCGCGGACCGCTCCCGCCGAGGCGGCGGCCCCCTACCGGCAGCGGCTGGCGCGCTTCTGGCCGGCACTCGAGAGGCCGGTCTAGACCGTCAGATTCTCCTTGACCTCGTCGAGCAGTCCCCTGGGCAGGCCAGGAATCGTGTCGAGGTCGTCAAGCGAGTTGAAGCCGTCCTTGCGCTCGCGGTAGGCGATCACGCGGGTCGCCTGAGTCACCGAGAGGCCGAGTTCGCGGAGCTCCTCGAAGGTCGCTCGGTTGACGTCGATCCCTGATTCCTTGCCGCGGGATTTCGGCTTGCTCGGCTCGGGCTCGGGCGGCGGTCTCCGGTTCGGGGGCGGCCTCCGGCTCGGGTGCGGCCTCCGGCTCGGGGGCGGCCTCCGGCTCCGGCGTCGGCTCCTTCGCCTGCTGCGCCTGCTCCTCGGGCTCACGCTCCCGGTTCGCCCGCTTCTCTGCCGCCTTCTGCTCGCGGGCGGCCTTCTTCTCCGCCGCCTCCTTCTCGCGCGCGGCCCTTCGCTCGGCCGCCTCGTTCTCGCGGGCTGCCCGCTTGGCCTCTCTCTCCTTCCGCTTCGCCCGACGGGCCTCCGCGACTCTCTGCAGGAAGCCGGCCTCCTCCTGCTCGAGCGCCGCCTGCTCGGCCGTCTTCGTTTCCTCGGGTTCGTCGGCTGCCTCGATCCGGTTCGTCGTGTTCCTCCGCTCCGGGGGCTCCTGCGGTTCTCCACTTCCTGCTCCTCGCGGGAAGCTCACTCCGAGGGAGGCGCCCAGCTTGCGCTCGGCCGATTCGGCACGAGCCTCGGCCTCCTCCAGCTGGTGCTGGGCGGCCTTCAGGGCCCGCGCCGCCTCGTCGAGCTCGGAGGCGAGCTCCGCCTCGCGCTCCGCGACACGGCGCATCTCAGCCTCGTGCTTGTCGGCTTGGGCACGCTGCGCGGCCTTGATTCGCTCGTCGCGGCGTCCTCGCCATCGCGCCTCAGGTCCTCGGTCCGGCCTCGCAGCCACTGCGCCGTGCGGCGCTCACCTCGGCGCCCCGCAACCTCTCGATCTCCGCCCGGAGCTCGGCGAGCTCCCGCTCGGTCTCCTGCTGGGCGCTGGACCTCGTGTCGGTCTCCACCTTGGCGAGGGCCTCCTCGATCTTGGCGTCTGACTCGGCCTGCAGGCGGCGCATCTCGGCGTCGATGCGCTCCTCGGCCTCGCGCTCGATCCGGGTGCGCTCCTCTGCCAGCGTCGCCTCGGCGCCTTCGACTCGGGCACCGGCCGCCTCGATCTGCTCGGTGATCTCGTCCAGGCGGCGCTGCGCCGTCTCCGCCGCCTCCTTCGCGGCCTGACGCTCCCGTTCGAGCGACTCCTCGCGCGAGCGCAGCTCGGACTCATAGCGAGCCTGGGTCGCTTGACGGGCCGCAGCGACCTCATCGTCCGCCCGGGCGTCCGCCTCCGACTTGATCTGCGCGATGCGCTGGGCGAACTCCCCCTCGAGCTCCCGGCGGATCTGGGCCTCGAGCTCGGCGCGGCTTCGCTCGAGGAGCTCGCGCTCCCCCTCCGAGCGACGCGCCTCCTCGCGGGCGCGCTCGTCCTCGGTCTCCCGCTCGAGCCGAGCCAACTGCTCCTTGGCCTCCCGCAGGGCGGCCGTCGCCTCGTCCCGCTCGGCGATCAGCTGCTCCTCGCGCTCGGCGCCTCCGGCCGTGCTGCCGCTCGCGCTCAGCGGACTGCCGACGCGCGCCTCGGCCTCCTCGAGGCGCCGCTGAACTGCCTCGAGCGAGCGGGAGGCGCTCTCGCGCTCACGCTCCAGATCCTGCTCCAGCGCCAGGATCTCGGCGGTAGCGTGCTCCTCGGCCTGGCGGCGGGCGGCGTCGACGGCCCGCTCGGCGTGCTCGTCCTCCTGACGCTCGCTCATCCAGGCGACTTTATTCCCTGACCGGCTCCTCTTTCGCCACATCCCGCTCGCCTCTCCCGCGACGGGGGTGGCCAGCCTCCCCGGAAACGAGCCGAGGAGGTTTGCATGCCAGAAGTGGTCGCCAGAGTCCTGCTCGCCGCGCAGTCGGCGAGCGGTCGGCTGGCCCAGCCGCCGCGTCGCGGCCAGGGAACGGTCGAGTACGTCGGCCTGATCCTGCTCGTCGCCCTCCTGATGGTGGGCATGGTCGCCGCGATGAAGGGCTTCCAGGGCAAGCAGGGCCTCGAACTGGCCCAGACGATCGTCGACAAGATCCGCGAGGCGGTGGGCCAGGTCAAATTCAAGTGACGCGAGGCCGCTCCGCCTCACCGAACGGGTTGCTCCTCGGCTTCGCCTGCGGAGCACCCTCGCTCTAAGGGCGAAGCCCGAGCGGTTAGGTGGGGCGGCCGCTGCGTCACTGCCTGATGGCGAAGCCGGGTAGCCAGTGCCATGCGAGACTGGCGCCATGCCCGCCAGCCGCAGCTACGACCGCGCGCCCGCGGACCCGCGTCCGGTCACGATCGAGCCGGGATTCGTCCGGACCGCCGACGGATCGGCGCTCTTCTCCCAGGGCGAGACGCGCGTCATCTGCACGGCCTCCGTGAGCGCCTCCGTGCCGCGCTGGATGGAGGGCAGGGGGCGCGGGTGGGTGACCGCCGAGTACGCGATGCTGCCCGCCTCGACGGGCGACCGCAAGGCGCGCGACATCAGCCGCGGCAAGCAGGATGGCCGCGGGGTGGAGATCCAGCGGCTGATCGGGCGGTCGCTGCGCGGAGTGGTCGACTTCCAGGCGCTCGGGGAACGCTCCGTCTACGTGGACTGCGACGTGCTCCAGGCGGATGGCGGAACCCGCTGCGCGGCGATCACCGGTGGTTTCGTCGCCCTCCAGCAGGCGCTCTCCGCGCTGGTCGACGCCGGCACGATCGATCGGCTGCCGCTGGACCAGTCGGTCGCCGCGATCAGCGTCGGCATGGTCGAAGGGCGGGCCCTCTGTGACCTCGACTACGCCGAGGATTCGACCGCCGAGGTCGACGCGAACGTCGTCATGACCGGTGACGGTGGCCTGGTCGAGGTGCAGGCGACGGCCGAGCGGACCCCGCTCTCCCGTGCCTCGCTCGATGAGCTGCTCGCCCTGGCCGAGGGCGGCATCGCCACGCTCCGGGAAGCCCAGGAGTCGGCGCTCGGCGCGCTCCCCGCCTGAGGCAGGCGCGATGCCGGCGCTCCTGGTCGCAACGCGCAACGAGCACAAGCTGCGGGAGCTGCGGGAGCTGATGCCGGGCGTCGAGCTCGATGCGCTGCCGCCCGAGATCGATCTGCCGCCCGAGGAGTGGGAATCGTTTGCCGAGAACGCACTCGGCAAGGCGCGGGCGGCACACGCGGCGACGGGCCGTGCCCGCGATCGCTGACGACTCGGGCATCGAGGCCCACGGTCTGGACGGTCGCCCCGGGATTCGCTCCGCCCGCTACGCCGGCGAGGACGCGACCGATGAGGAGAATCTGGCGAAGCTGCTCGAGGAGGTCGGGCGGCAGGACGATCGGCGGGTCGCGTACGTCAGCCTGATCGCCCTGGTGGACGAGGGCGGCAACGAGTCGATCTTCGAGGGCCGCTGCGAGGGAACGCTCGCCCGCGAGCCGAGGGGCACAGGCGGATTCGGCTACGACCCGGCCTTCGTCCCGGACGACACCGGTCCCGGCGATCAGCGCACGATGGCCGAGCTCAGCCCGGAGGAGAAGAACGCGATCAGCCACCGGGGCCGAGCGGCTCGGGCGCTCGCGATCCATCTCGGCCTCGGCGCCGGCGGATGAACGCACCCGGAGCGGCAGGCGGCGTCTCCAAGGCGGCGGCCGCGGGGGTGTCGATCGTCTACAACGCGACGCTGATCGCGCTGAAGGTTGCCGCGGCGATCGTCACCGGCTCGGTCGCAATTCTCTCCGAGGCGCTCAACTCGTCGGTCGACCTGGTCGCTTCCGTGATCGCCTTCGTGGCCGTCCGCCGGGCGGACGAGCCGCCGGACGTCGAGCATCCCTACGGACACGAGAAGGTCGAGAACGTCGCCGCCTCGATCGAGGGCGTGCTGATCATCGGCGGTGCCGTCTTCATCATCGTCGAGTCGATCGGGCGCCTCGTGAACGGGAACACTGAGGTGGAGTCGCTCGGACTCGGAATCGCCGTGATCGGGTTCTCGACGCTGAGCGCCCTCGCCGTGTCGGCCTTCCTCCGCCGGCAGGCGCGCAAGCACGACTCGCCGGCGCTTCAGGGGGATGCCGCGCATCTCGGCGCGGATGCGCTCACGTCGGCGGGGGTCCTCATCGCCCTTGCGCTCGTCCAGCTGACTGGGGCGGAACAGCTCGACGCGGCCGTCGCGATCGTCTTCTCGGGCTTCATCGTCTTCACCGGCCTCAACATCATCCGCCGGGCCGCCGGCGTCCTCGTCGATGAGGCGCCGCCGCCGGAGGAGATGGATCGGATTGAGGCGGCGATCGCCCGAGCGCGGGCCGACGAGCCCGAGGTCGTCGGCTACCACAAGCTGCGTGCCCGGACCACGGGCCGTCGGCGCTATATCGAGCTCCATGTCCAGTTCCGGAGCGGAACGAGCCTGGAGAGAGCTCATGAGCTGGCGCACGAGCTGAGGAACGCCATCGAGACGGATCTCGGCAACGCCGAGGTGTTGATCCACGTCGAGCCGGAGAGCTCCCGCCACGACCCGGCCGAGTCGCCCAAGGAATTCAGGGCAGGCTGAATTGATCCTGCAGCTGCGGCCCTCAGGTGGAGGGGGGGCCGCCCGGACTGTCGGGCACCCGACGGCGCTCGCCGCTGGAGGCGCGGCGGCGCATCACCCAGCCCGCCACCAGGAGAACGATGACAACGCCGATCAACGCGCTCAGGATGCCGCCCCAGTCGAATACGTCTTCGTCGCCGATTCCCAGGCCAGCCGTGAAGACCAGCCAACCGAGTGCAGCGCCGACCAGGCCCAGCACTATCGACACAAGCCAGGACTTCGGCCCTTTCATGCCCGCGAATACGTCGTTCGGGACAAGCGCCCGGCCAATGAACCCGGCAACCAATCCGAGGAGTAGTGCTCCGACCACTTCTCACCTCCTGTCGATGCATCCGCACAGGATGCACTCGTTACTCGGTCACGAATCTACGAGCTTGATGACGATCTCGCGTTCCACTGCTGCTTTCCATGCAAAGCAGCGGTCCGAAAATCACACTCTCGCGCTGGAGGGGTGCGCCGCTAGAGCAGGTTGACCGCGGCGGCGAGCCCGACCGCGCCGACCACGATGCTGTAGCCGGTGTAGCCGCCCACGGCGAGGAGGACGACGGCGATCCCGCAGACGATCACGACGGTGAGCCAGGAACCCTGCTCGAGAGTCACGCTCGCTATTTTGGACCAAGTGGACGTCGCACCGACATCCGGCCCCCGATGACCGCTCCCGTCGATGCTCCGAGCGTTCCCGATGCCGGCCGCGCGGTCGAGTACCTCGAGGAGGTCTCGAATGAGTTGCGAGGGTGCGCGATCTTCTCCGACGACGGCGAGGTCCTGGCGGCGAGCGGCGACACGGAGGCCTGGGACGAGGCCGGGCGGGAGCTGATCGCCGCCGCCGATGCGGCCGAAGGCGAGCCGGTCTCCCACGCCCACGTCGCCACGGGTGACGGCGAGGCCTTCTGCGTGCGCGAGAGCGGCTACGTGGCGGTGGCCGTCACCGACCGATTCACGCTCGCCTCGCTGATGATCTTCGACACCCGGATCGTGCTGCGGCGGCTGGCCGAGGCCGGTTCGGGCTCCTGATGCCGACCAAACCTCACCGCGTCCTGCTCGACCGCGTATCCGGCTATGCCGACGAGGCCGCCGCCTACCTGCGCCGGCGCCGGCATCTCCGCAAGCCGTTCGCGAGGACCTACTACCCCGGCGGCCGGAGCATGTCTTTCCCGGAGGACTCCGAGCCCGGCGAGGCGCTCTTCACCGCGGCCTCGCACCTGATCGAGGTCGCGAGCCCGAAGCGGGCCCGGAGCGACAAATGAGCGATTCGGCGGGACTGATCGACGCCGACGTCGCTGAGCGGAGTGCTCGAACGGGCCCTCGCCCACGGCGGCGACTTCGCCGAGCTCTTCTGTGAGGACCGCCGCGGCTTCACCCTCTCGATCGACGAGTCGCGGATCGAGCGCCCCCAGTCGGGCAGCGAGCGGGGTGCCGGCGTCCGGGTGATCGACGGGGAGGTGACGCGGTTCGCCCACGTCGATGGGCTGGCGGAGGACGATCTGCTGCGCGCCGCCGACGGGCTGGCGAGCGCCCTGGGCGGCGCCGCCACCGAGCCCGTCGCGCTGCGGGCGGTGGCTCCGCCGGAGTTGCAGGAGATCGACGTGGACCCTGCCTCGGTGGCGGCCGAGCGCAAGGCCGAGGTCCTGCGCGAGCTCGACGACCGCGCCCGCGCTGCCGGCTCGGAGGTCGCCCAGGCCTCGGCGAGCTACAGCGAGGGGCGCCGCCGCGTGGCGGTCTTCAACTCCGAGGGCCTGCAGGCGAGCGACGATCGGACCCGCGTGCGGCTCGGCGTGCAGGTCGTGGCGCGGAAGAACGGGAGCGTGGAGACGGGTTTCGAGACGCTCGGCGAGCACCGCGGCTTCGAGCTGCTGGACGGCGACCCGGCGCGGATCGCCGATCAGGCAGCGCAGAAGGCGATCACGCTCCTCGGCGCCGACCCGGCGCCCGCCGGGGAGCTGACAGTCGTGGTCGGCGGCGGGTTCGGCGGCGTCCTCTTCCACGAGATGACGGGGCACGGCCTTGAAGCCGACGCGGTTCAGAAGGGCGCGAGCGTCTACGCGAACCGCATGGGCGAGAAGGTCGCGGAGCCCCTCCTCAACGCCTACGACGACGGCACGATGCCGCACGAGTGGGGGACGGGAGCGATCGACGACGAGGGGACGCCGAGCCACAAGACCGCGGTGATCATCGAGGGTCGGCTGAACTCCTACCTCTATGACCGCCTGCGTGCCCGGCGCGACGGCACGGAGTCCACCGGCAACGGCCGCCGCGCGAGCTTCCGGGATCTCCCCATCCCCCGCATGACCAACACCTACATCGAGCCCGGAGACGCGGCTCCGGAGGAGATCATCTCCGAGGTCGACCGCGGCTTCTACGCGGTCTCCTTCGGGGGCGGCCAGGTGGAGCCGGCGACCGGCGACTTCGTCTTCGGCGTCTCCGAGGGCTACCTGATCGAGGACGGCAAGGTGACCAGGCCCTGTCGCGGCGCCACGCTGATCGGCAACTGTCTCCAGGCGCTCGCGCGGATCGACGCGGTCGGATCGGACTTCGAGATGAAGACGGGCTTCTGCGGCAAGGCCGGCCAGACCGCGCCGGTCGGCACCGGCCAGGGACACGTCCGGATCCGGGGCATGACCGTCGGTGGGACGGCGGTATGAGCGAGTCCGGCGGTCTCGAGGACCTGGCGCTCCGCGCCGCGGAGGCGGCGACGGCCGCCGGCGCCGGCGATGCAGAGGCCTGGGCCGAGGGATCGCGCAGCCGCGAGGTCCGGGTTCACGCCGGTGAGGTGGAGAGCCTCACCGAGGCGTCCGGCAGCGGGGTCGGGATCAGGGCCTGGATCGGGGCGCGGACCGGCTATGCGTACGGGACCGATCTCTCAGACGCCGGGCTGGCCGAGCTCGCCGAGGCGGCGGTCGGCGCGGCCCGAGTCGCGGACGAGGACGAGAACTCGGCCGCCCCGGAGCCCTCCGGCGACGCCGCCGAGATCCCCGGCCTTCGCAACGAAGGAGTCGCCTCGACCGAGACGGCGGAGGTGATCGACCTGGCAAAGCGGGTCGAGCGGGCGGCGCTCGACCGCGACGAACGGGTCACCGGGGTCGAGGAGGTCGTCTACGTCGACGAGGACTCGAGCGCTGCGATCGCCACCTCCCGTGGCGTCTCGGGAGCGTTCGGCGCCTCGGCCGCCTACTCGTTCCTGCAGGCGATGGCGACCCAGGACTCCGAGGTCCAGACGGGCCTCGGGTTCGGGGTGGCCCGCTCGCCGCGCGACCTCGACCCGGACGAGATCGGGGTGGAGGCCGGCGACGAGGCGAGCTCGATGCTCGGCGCCACGAAGCCGGAGTCGCGCACCTGTCCCGTGGTCCTCTCGGACCGGGTCGCCGCCAGCTTCGCCGGCTTCATCGGCGGGGCGCTCTCCGCCGACGATGTCCAGCGGGGGCGCTCACCGTTCGCCGACCGGCTCGGTGATCAGCTCGCCTCGGAGGCCCTGCGAATCGCCGACGACGGGATCGACCCGGGAGGGCTCGCGAGCGCGCCCTTCGACGGCGAGGGGACGCCACGGGGGCGGACTCCGCTGCTTGGCGACGGCAGGCTGCTCGCCTACCTGCACGACAGCTACACAGCCCGCCGCGGCGGAGCGGTCTCCACGGGCAACGCCGCCCGGGCCTCCTACCGGTCGCCGCCGTCGGTGAGCCCCTCGAACCTGATGATCGATCCGGGCGAGCTCTCGCTGGAGGGTCTGATCGAACGGGCCGCCGAGGGCGTCTACGTCACCGAGGTCGCCGGACTCCACTCGGGCGTCAATCCGGTGACCGGCCGCTACTCGGTGGGGGCCACGGGCAGGGCGATCCGGGGAGGGGAGCTCGCCGAGCCGCTCCGCGAGTTCACGATCGCCGGGGATCTGATCAGCACTCTCGCCGCCGTGCAGGCGGTGGGATCGGAGGCGCGCTGGGTGCCGTTCGGGGGCTCGGTCCACAGCGCGCCGATCCTCGTCGGCGAGATGGCGATCGGCGGGTCTTAGAGGGCAGTCTCTTGGCCTCGGGAGCCGCTGTTAGGCTCGGCGCTCACTCGAATCCGAGGAGGCGAAGACGTGACGAAGGCTGAGTTCCTCGACGCGCTCGCGCGCGACAGCAGAATCGGAAACAAGAAGGAGGCGGGCCAGGCGGTCGACGCGGTGCTCGACGCGATCACCGATGTCCTTCATGGCGGCGGCGAGGTGAACTTCACCGGCTTCGGCAAATTCGCCGTCGCCGAGCGTGGCCCGCGGCAGGGCGTCAACCCACGGACCGGCGAGCGAATCTTCATCCCTGGCGGCAAGGTGCCCCGGTTCTCGGCGGGCTCGGGGCTGAAGAAGAAGGTCAAGGGCGACTAACCAGACGCGCCCCTTCGCCGACCGGCTGACGGCGCTCGTCGAGGAGCGCCGCAGCCAGATCTGTCTGGGGCTGGATCCGGATCCGAGTTCGCTGCCGCCCGAGTCGGCGCCCGAGGGCGACCTCCGGGATGTCGCCGAACGGGCCTCGGTGGCCGTCTATGAGGAGTGCAACCGGCTGATCGAGGTGGCGGGACCGGCCTGTGTCGCTGTGAAGCCGCAGCTCGCCTGCTTCGAGCGGCTGGGACAACACGGGTGGTGGGCGCTGGACGAGGTCTGCCGAGCGGCACACCGCGAGGGTCTGCTGGTGGTCGCCGACGGCAAGCGAGGGGACGTCCCCGTGACGGCGGCGGCGTACGGGCAGGCCCTGGTCGGCGAGACGGAGACTCCGTGGGGGCCGGTCGGCGGTCTCGGGGCGGACGCCTTCACCGCCAACCCGCTGCTCGGCGACGACGCGATCGAGGTGCTGGTCGAGGCGGCCCAGGAGGCTGCCGCCGGCGTCTTCCTTCTCGTTCGCACCTCGAATCCCGGCGCCGCTCGGCTGCAGGACCGAGCCCTTGGCGACCATCCGCTGCATGAGGAACTGGCGGCGATGGTCGCCGAGAGCGCGCCGAAGCTGGCCGGCGAGTCGGGCCTTTCGGGCGTGGGGGCCGTGGTCGGCGCGACCGCCCCCGAGCACCTGGGGCGGCTCCGGGAGCTGATGCCGGATTCGATCTTCCTGATCCCAGGGGTCGGAGCACAGGGCGGCAAGCCAGAGGATCTCGGTCCGGCGCTCGCTCAGGGCCGGCCGGCGTCGATCCTGGTGGCGGCCTCCCGCAGCATCGCGAGGGCCGACGATCCCGCCGCCGCGGCGGAGAAGCTGCGGGCGGCCGTGTGGAGCCTGGGGGAGTAGTCGGCAGTACCATCGCCGCCCGCGGATGCCGGATTTCAAGCCGAACTACTTCGTCCGCGCGTTCGCGGTGATCGCGCTGGTCGCGGCCCTCGTGCTCGTCGTGGTAGTCGTCGTCACCACGTCGGGCGGGTCGAGCGATGAGGACAATGGGGATGGGGGGAGCACCGAAGTCAGCAAGGTCGGCCAGAAGGCCGTGAGCAAGGGAGTCTGGATCGTCGGTCCCGGCGACACGCTGGGCAAGATCTCGGCGAAGACGGGGATCGACGAGACCACGCTCATGCAGCTCAACCCGGACCTCGACCCGCAGGCCCTCCTCGAGGGCCAGCGAATAGCGTTGCGCTGACCGTGCCGCCCTCGGTTCCAAGGCAGGGGCGCCTGCGCGCTGTGCTGGCGATCGCCGCTGCGATCCTGCTCATCGCCCTTCCCGGCTCCGCGGCCGCGGAGAACCCGCCGAGCCCGGATGCCAAGGCCTGGATCCTGATCGACCCCAGGGACGACTCGGTTCTGGCCGCCAAGGCCCCCAACAAGCGGCTGCCGATCGCCAGCACGACGAAGCTGATGACGGCCTACCTGGCTCTGCACAAGTTGAAGCCGAACCAGGTGGTGACCGCGCCGGCATACCGGCCGAGCAACCCGGCCGAGATCACGCTCGGGCTCGATGCCGGGGAGCGGATCCGCGTCCGTGACCTGCTCTACGCCCTGCTGCTGCCGAGTGCGAGCGATGCGGCGGAGACCCTGGCGGTCGCGGTCTCGCGGGTCGGTGCCCGCGTTCGTCGCCGACATGAATCGGACCGCTCGGAAGCTCGGCCTGAGCGACACGAGCTACGCAAATCCGATCGGGCTCGACGACCCCGACAACTACTCGAGTGCCCATGACCTGGTGACCCTCGCCTCGATCCTGATGCGCGATCCGCTCTTCGCGCGGATCGTGAACACCCCCAGCGCGACGCTCCACAGCGGCGGTCATCCGCGGACGGTCACCAGCCGGAACACGCTCCTGGGGCAGGCATCCTGGATCAACGGCGTCAAGACCGGGCACACCCTCGGCGCCGGCTACGTGCTGGTGGGCTCCGGGACGAGGGGCTCGACCACCCTGCTCTCGGCCGTGCTCGGCACTTCGAGCGAGTACGCGCGGGATCAGAGCACGCTCGAGCTGCTCGACTACGGCTTCTCGCTCTACCACACGGTCGACGAGGTGCGCCCTGGGGAGGAGGTCGCCTCACCCAAACTCGACTACCGCGACGACCACCTGCCCCTCGTCGCCCGGCGCCCCCTGACCGTCACCGTCCGCGAGGGGCAGCACGTAAGCACGCGGGTGAGCGCGCCGGACGAGGTCAGCGGCGCGGTGCGAAGAGGGCAGACCCTCGGGCGCGTCGCGGTGCTGGTGGACGGCAGGCGAGCGGCCGTCAGCCCGCTCGTCGCCGCTCACGCAGTCGGCGCCGCGACCACCCTCGACAAGGCGTTATCGACCGCCCAGAATCCGATCGTTCTGTTTGGACTTGCGGCGGTCGTAATACTGGTGGTGCTGCTGCTGACGATGAGAGGGCGCGGGTCGCGAAAGGTCGGCAACCCGGTGCCGCAAGCTCGGCAGGAAAGGCAGCGCTCGCCCCGACAGAGGACACCCGAAGAGAGGCGAAGGATGCACGAGGAGCGGATGCGCAGGAGGCGCCAGAGGATGGAGCGGGAGGGGGGCACCGGATGATCCTGACCGTCACGCTGAACGCCGCGATCGATCGGACCGTCGCCGTGCCGAGCTTCCGACAGGGAAACCGCCACCGCGCCGTCGAGGCGACCACCGTCGCCGGTGGCAAGGGGGTCAACGTCGCCCGCGCGCTGAAGACGCTCGGGCGGCCGGTGATCGCCACGGGCCTGGCCGGCGGTCCGACCGGGGCGCGCCTGATGGAGCGCCTCGCGGAGGAATCGATCCTCACCGACTTCACCTGGATCGGGGGAGAGTCCCGGACGAACCTCGCCGTCATCGACCCGACCTCCGGAGAGCAGACCGAAATCAACGAGCGGGGGCCGGATGTGACCGCCCAGGAGCTCGACCGCTTCCTCGAGAAGCTCCTCTATCTGGCCCGCGGCTCCCGCATCTGCGCGATCGCTGGCAGCCTGCCCCCCTCGGTCCCCGCCACCTTCTCCGCCCGGATGGTCGAGGAGCTCAAGGCGCTCGGCGTCGAGACGATCGTCGACACGGAGGGCGAGCCGCTGCTCGCCTCACTGCGTGCCGAGCCGGACGCGGTGATGCCGAATCTGCGCGAGGCCGAGGGCGCCGTGGGCCACGAGTTCAACGACCGCGAGGACCTGCTGAACGGGCTCCACAGCCTGGTCGAGCTCGGCGCTGCGAACGCGGTGATCACCCGGCCGGAGGGTTGTGTCGCCTCGCTGCTCGGCGACGACGAGCAGCGCCATACCTACGAGGTCACCTCACCAGAGGTCGAGCCGATCGCCACCGTCGGCTCGGGCGACGCCTTCCTCGCCGGCTTCGTGGCCGCTCGCTACGACGGCCGCCCACCCGAGGAGAGTCTGCGCTTCGCCGTCGCCTGCGGCGCCGAGTCGACCCACCACTTCGGCGCCGGCAGCATCGACCCGGCCGAGGTGGAGCGGCTGCTCTCCGCGGTCGAGTCGCGGGAGCTCGAGGCGCCCGCAAAGGTCTAGCGCCCCCGCGTGGGGCGCTTTAGCGGCACATATCACCGCTAAAGCGCCCCGCAGGGTCGTGGGAGCCGGGGTTGACCGCTGTTATCCTTGGCGGGGCGTTGGTGAAGGACCTCCGAATCGCCGCAAGCACCGCATTTTCGGCCCCGCGACGCGGGGTTTTTTCGTCCGCGAACGAATCTAGGATCGGTGAATGGAAGTAGAGATCGGCCGCGGCAAGAAGGGCCGCAGGGCATACGGCTTCGATGACATCGCGATCGTCCCCTCACGGCGGACTCGCGACCCCGATGACATCGACATCACCTGGAACCTGGGTCCGTATCGCTTCGAGCTGCCGCTCCTCGCGTCGGCGATGGACGGTGTGGTCAGCCCCAGGACCGCGGGCCTGATCGGCAAGCTCGGTGGGCTCGGTGTCCTCAACCTGGAGGGCATCTGGTCCCGTTACGAGAACGCCGACGAGAAGCTCGACGAGATCTCCGCGGCCCCCAAGGAGATCGCCACGCGGATCATGCAGGAGGTCTACGCCGAGCCGGTCAAGCCCGAGCTGATCGCCAAGCGGGTGGAGGAGATCAAGGCCGAGGGTGTCGTCGCCTGCGGTTCCCTCACACCGCAGAAGGTGACCCAGTACTACGAGACGGCGCTCGAGGCCGGCCTCGACATCCTCGTCATCCAGGGCACCGTGATCTCGGCCGAGCACGTCTCGAGCCAGACCGAGCCGCTCAACCTGAAGGAGTTCATCGCCTCGCTCGACGTGCCCTGCGTCGTCGGCGGCTGTGCCTCTTACAACACCGGCCTGCACCTGATGCGCACCGGCGCGGTGGGCGTCCTGGTCGGTGTCGGCCCCGGCGCCGCCTGCACGACCCGCGGCGTCCTCGGGATCGGCGTGCCGCAGGCGACTGCCATCGCGGACGTCGCCGCGGCGCGCGGCCAGCACATGATGGAGACGGGCAACTACTGCAACGTGATCGCGGATGGCGGCATGCGGACCGGCGGCGACGTCTCGAAGGCGATCGCCGTGGGTGCCGACGCCGTGATGATCGGCTCGCCCTTGGCCCGCGCCGAGGAGGCCCCCGGCCGCGGCTACCACTGGGGGATGGCGACCTTCCATCCCTCGCTGCCCCGCGGCGCCCGCGTCGCGACCCACCAGGACGGCACCCTCGAGGAGATCCTGCTCGGGCCCGCCCAGGAGAACGACGGCACCTTCAACCTGATGGGCGCGCTGCGCACCTCGATGGCGACCACCGGCTATGCCGACATCCCGGAGTTTCACCGGGCCGAGGTGATGGTCGCTCCGGCTCTCCAGTCCGAGGGCAAGCAGCTGCAGCGGGAGCAGTCGGTCGGGATGGGCTCGAACGGGCGGGCCACCGTGGCAGCGGCGGTCGCCGTCAGCGATGACTGAAGCGGCTAGCGCCGCTTCGGATGACACCCAGGCTCGGGTTCACGTCCCCGAGCGAACCGTTCCGGGCTCCGAGCCGGAGCTCGTCGAGGTCGAGAAGACCGCGCCCGCCCAGGCCACCGAGGAAGTGCTGGTCCTCGATTTCGGCGGCCAGTACTCGCAGCTGATCGCGCGCCGTATCCGGGAGTGCGGGGTCTTCAGCGAGCTGCTGCCGCACGACACCCCGCTCGAGCGCATCAAGGAGCGGGGCCCGAAGGGTCTGGTGCTCTCCGGCGGGCCGGCCTCGGTCTACGCCGACGGTGCGCCGGCCCTGCGCAAGGAGCTGCTCGAGCTCGGCATCCCTGTGCTCGGCATCTGTTACGGGATGCAGCTGATGGTCCACGAGCTCGGCGGCCGGGTGGAGCAGGCACCGGCCGGGGAGTTCGGTCGCAGCCGGCTCACCCTGCGCGATGGCGGCGGCACGCTGCTCGACGGGCTGCCGGAGGAGCAGCAGTGCTGGATGAGCCATCGCGACACGGTCTACGAGCCGCCGCCTGGCTTCATCGCGCTCGCCTCCAGCAGCGAGTCGCCCGTGGCGGCGGTCGAGGACACCGCACGGGGCCTTTACGGCATCCAGTTCCACCCCGAGGTCGTACACACGCCCTACGGGACAGAGATCCTCACCCGCTTCCTCCGCGACGTCTGCGGCTGCCGGGAGAAGTGGTCGCCGGCCTCCGTGATCGAGGAGCAGGTGGAGACCATCCGCGCGCAGGTCGGTGACGCCCGCGCGATCTGCGGGCTCTCCGGCGGGGTCGACTCCGCCACCGCGGCGTTGCTCGTCCACAGCGCGATCGGCGATCGGCTCACCTGCGTCTTCGTCGACCACGGGATGATGCGCAAGGACGAGGCGGAGCAGGTCGTGACCGCCTTCCGCGAGCAGCACGGCATTCAGCTCGTCCACGTCGACGCCGCCGACCGGTTCCTCGAACGACTCGCGGGCGTCGACGACCCGGAGACCAAGCGGAAGATCATCGGCGAGGAGTTCATCCGCGTCTTCGAGGAGGAGGCGGACAAGGTCGAGGACGCCCGCTTCCTGGTCCAGGGCACGCTCTACTCGGACGTGATCGAGTCTGGCGGCGACGGCCGCGCCGCTGCGACCATCAAGTCCCATCACAACGTGGGCGGGCTCCCGGAGGAGATGGAGATGGAGCTGGTCGAGCCGCTGCGGATGCTCTTCAAGGACGAGGTCCGCGCGGTCGCAGCCGAGCTCGGCCTGCCCGAGCGCTTCGTCTGGCGCCAGCCGTTCCCCGGCCCGGGCCTCGCGATCCGCGTGGTCGGCGGCGAGGTCACCCGCGAGCGGCTCGAGATCGTCCGCGAGGCCGACGCGGTCCTCCAGGAGGAGATCCGCGCGGCCGGCCTCTACCGGGAGCTCTGGCAGTCCTTCTGCGTCCTGCCGGTCGTCCGCTCGGTCGGTGTCCAGGGCGACGAGCGCTCCTATGCCCACCCGATCGTGATCCGCGCCGTCACCTCAGACGACGCGATGACCGCCGACTGGGCCCGCCTTCCCTACGACCTGCTGGAGCGCGTCTCCAACCGGATCATCAACGAGGTCCGCGGCGTCAACCGCGTCACGCTGGACCTCACCTCGAAGCCGCCCGGCACCATCGAGTGGGAATAAGCCGCTGGACGGTGCCCTGAGCCGCGGCCGTGTCGCCTTAGTCCGGCATATCCGGCCAAACGCGCCAAATGCCGGCCCGTCCCGCCGCTTTACGCCGCTGAGAGGGCGACCAAAGCGGACACGAATCCCGCGGCGGAGAATGAAATACCGCCTGTCAGATCTGGGTCCAGCCGGCCTCTCGCACGGGCTTCGAGCACAGCGGCAGTGATGTCGGCAGCATCGATCGTTGCTGCCAGCAGCATCGCCGACCGTCGCAGACTGGACCGAGACAAGCCGGCGAGCGCGACCGCCGCCACCGCGATCTGGTGGGCAGCGAAGCCTCGGACAAAGAGGCGCGCCTCCGGAAACTCCTCCGTATCGGGTGCAAGTGGGATCTTCCCCAGGACTGGCTTTGACGGAGCGGTCAGGACGGCGATGCCGTAGCCCAGACGGATGGCCGCGTTGGCAGCGAAGAGAGTGATTCCCATAGCCGACCCTCAGTGGTTCGTCGTGGCTGTCGCCCTCGGAGCGCTCAGTAGCCGGCGTAGGTCTGCAGGGAGGGCAACGGGTTCACCGGATGCCCCCCGCGGTACCACTTGCCGACCCAGAGCTCGAAGTGGAGGTGGCAGGCCGTGGCGTCGCCCGTCTGGCCCACGATCCCGATCTGCTGGCCCGGCATCACGACCTGGCCCTTGCTGACCGAAGCGCGGCTCGCGAGGTGCGCATACATGTAGTCCTGGTGGAGCTTCTTGTTGCGGATCACGACGTAGTTGCCGGCGAGCCGCTGGGAGCTGACCCACTTGACCTTGGCCCGGCTCACCGCGACCAGCGGCGTGCCGCAGGCGGCCATGATGTCCTGGCCCTCGTGAGTGTGGCCGGAGCGCGCCGCCCCGAAGCCCTGGCCGATGGTGTGGGGGCCGCCGACCGGGAAGATCATCGATCCCGCCGGAGCCGTGGGGGGTGGCGTGGTCGTGGTGCCACCCGGTGTCCCGACGCCGCCACTCTGCGCGAATGAGAGCCCGGTGCCGAACATCGCCATCGTCACCACCGCGACGGCAAGCGTCGCCACCGCCCTGTAGGGCGTACGTCGAACCGGCTTGTCGGATCCTGCCTCGACCATGCTCTCTGCGGCCTGCGGAGTTAGCTGTCGGGCTCGCGCCGAGAGTGGCGCTACGAACCAGTCGGTTGCGATTCGCCCCTGGGGGTTGATCCCCTTCGGGTCCCCCGCTCTCCTTGATGAGAGGGTGCTCCGCAGGCGTTAGCCGAGGAGCAACCCGATTCGCATCAGGGAGATTTGGCCATCGATTGGCGCGGCAGTATAACGAGAGGACCGGGGGTTATCCCCGGTCCTCTCGACGAGACGCCTTCGGCATAAAACGGGTCGCGCCTGGCGGCGCGCCCTTGCACGACCGCTACTGGATGTAGCCGGTCTCCTTCAGGTACTCCGTCGCCACGGCGGCCGGCTCCTGCTTGTCGATGTCGACGCGCGCGTTCAGCTCCTGCATGACCGGGAGCGTCAGGCCCTGCTGGACCTTCTCGATCGTCGCCTGGTAGTCCGGTCCGGCCTTCTGGACGGTGGACTGGTCGGTGACCCAGATGACGTTCCCCGAAGGGAAGATCCCCTTGTCGTCCTGGAGCAGCACGTACTTGTCCGGGTTCGCCGCGAGCTGAGCGTCGGAGGTGAACAGGATCGAGAGGTCCGCCTGGCCCTTGTCGAGGACCGTGTACCGGAGTCCGATGTCCACCGGGTTGAACGACTTGAACTGGAGCCCGTAGACGTCCTGCAGCCCGACCAGGCAGTCGACTCGCTGCCGGCATTCGGGTGAGCCGTAGAGCGTCAGGTCCTGGGACTTGCCCTGGAGATCGGAGATCGTGGTGACCCCGAGCTCGTCGGCCTTCGTCTTCAGCATGCCCAGGGCGTTCGCGTCGGCGAACGGAGTCGGCGCGAAGGCGGTCTCACCCTTCGGCTGGAGCTCCTGCTGCGCCTGCTGATAGGCGGCCTGCGCCTCGGCCGGCACCTGGTTCGCCTCCTTGCCGAAGATCGAGGTCAGCAGCGTCGAGGTGTACTCCGGATAGCCGCTGATCTCCCCGTCCTGCAGGGCCTTGTAGGCGATCGTCTCGGAACCGAGGTTGAGATTGGTCTTCACGTCATAGCCGGCCGCCTGGAGAGCCTGCGCGTAGATGTTCCCCAGGATCAGGGCCTCGGTGAAGTTCTTGGACCCCACGGTGAGCGGAATCCCGTTGTTGGCCGAGTTCGACTGGATCAGGTTCGCGGAGTTGCCGCCGCTCGTCCCGGTGTCGTCGTTGTCGTCCCCGCCCCCACATGCGGCGACTCCGAGTGCCAGCACGAGCGCCGCGATCACCCCGAACGCCGCCCTCAGTCGCGAATTCCCGGTCACCACGGTGACCCTCCTCTCGTCTTGGGCCCTGCTGCACCCTGAATGGACCGGGTAAGCCTATGCGGCGGCACCGGCGCGCGCCAACTTCAGCCCGCGCGGTGTCAGCAGCCACTGAATTCCCGCGAGGCCCAGCTCGAGCCCCAGTGCCAGCAGCGCGATCACGATGGCACCCGCGACGACCCCCGCATCCCCGTAGACGTTTCGGCCCAGGATCAGGTCGCCCAGCGTGCTCAGCCCGGCCAGCGAAGCCAGGGCCGCCGTGGCGATGATGTTGATGGCCGCCGTGCGCACTCCCGCCATGATCGTCGGCACCGCGAGGGGCAGCTCGACGCGGCCGACGACCTGGAGCCCGCGCATGCCCATTCCCCTGGCCGCATCCACGGCGTTGCGGTCCACCTGGCTCACCCCGACATAGGCGTTGGTGAGGATCGGCGGGATTCCCAGCACCGCCAGCGCAAAGGTGACGTTGAGCAGCCCGACACCGATGAAGGCGGCGACGAAGGCGATCAGCGCCAGCTCCGGAACGGCCCGTCCCGCGTTCCCGACCGAGATGGCGACGGACTCGCCCCTGCGGAAGTGACCGAGAGCCACGCCGATCGGCAGGGCGACCAGCAGCGACAGTCCCAGCGCCAGGAAGGTGACCTTGAGGTGCTCGCCGGTCAGGTGCCACACCTGATCCGGTCCGCCGACCATCGTCTGGCCGGTGCGCGCCTCCTGCTGGTGGAAGATGAAGTCGATGGCGTCGCCGAAGACGCTCAGCACCCCGAGATGAAGGACGCTGCTCATATCCCCGCCTCCTCGATTGACGGTCTTCGCCACGGTGCGAGCAGCCGCTGGGTGATGAGCAGCAGCACGTCGAGCGCGATCGCCATCAGGATCGAGAGGCCCGCGGCGATCAAGATGTTGGTCTTGAAGTCGATCTGCTGGTAGAGCGGCTGGCCGAGCGTGTTGACGTTCGCGAACACCATCAGCGTCGAGATCGCCACCGTGGAGACCGTCGCGATGCGCAACCCGGCGATGATCTCGGGAAGCGCCAGGGGCAGCTCCACGCGCCAGAGCAGCTGACGGTCGGTCATCCCCATGCCGCGTCCCGCGTCCCTGCTCTCGACCGGCACGTTCGAGAGCCCCGCGACGATGTTCCGGTAGATGATCTGCAGCGTGTAGACGGAGAGGACGATGATCGCCGTCTTCCAGCCGAGCCCCGTGATGGGCAGCAGCAGGAAGATGAAGGCCAGCGAGGGGATCGTGTAGAGCACTCCCGTCGCGCCGGTGAACGTCGGGATCAGCCAGCGTTGGCGGTGGGAGAGGATCGCGAAGGCGAAGGCGACCGCGAAGCCGATGGCCACTGCGACCAGCACGAGCAGGAGCTGGTTGAGAAATGGGGTGGTGTAGCGGTCGAAGTTGTCGATCGCCCACTGAAAACAGAACACCTTTCCCTCCTGGGCCTGGCAGGGGGCGTTCGGGCCGGTCCGGTTGTGGATCGTCACCTGCCCGACGAGCGGTGCGAGCTGGAGGGCGCCCGCGGTCATTCGCCGACGGGGTGCTCCACGGGGCGCTCGATCGCCGAGTGCTCCTCGACCTTGCGCCTCCGGCGAACCCAGGAAGTCGGAGATGATCTCGATGGAGAGCACGCCCGCGATCCGCCCGTCGCGATCGGCCACCGGCGCGTACTGGGTCTCGCTCTGCAGCAGATTGGCGAGCGCGTCGCGCATCACGTCGTCGAGGTCGAGGATCGGCTCGGGGCCGCTGTCGGGAGTGGCCGGCACAGTCTCGGCCTGCAGGTCCGACTCGGAGAGCCAGCCGATCGGGCGCCGCTCGGAGTCGACGAGGAGGGCATGTGGCACCTCTGCGCCTTCGAGCTTCGCCCTGACCTCGCCGGTCGCCTGACCGACGAACGCCAGAGGCGCCTGCCAGAGGTCGATGTCCCGCACCCTCATAAGAGCGAGCCGCTTCAGCGCCCGGTCGGCGCCGACGAAGTCCTCGACGAAGTCGTTCGCCGGGGCCATCAGGAGCTCGGCCGGAGTCGCGTACTGGGCCAGGCGACCTCCCTCCTGGAGGATGGCGATCCGGTCGCCCATCTTGATCGCCTCATCGATGTCGTGGGTGACGAAGAGGACCGTCTTCCGGATCTCGGTCTGAAGCCGCAGGAACTCGTTCTGCAGGCGCTCCCGGTTGATCGGGTCGACGGCCCCGAAGGGCTCGTCCATCAGCATCACCGGGGGATCGGCGGCCAGCGCCCGCGCCACACCGACGCGCTGCTGCTGTCCCCCTGAGAGCTGGCTGGGGAAGCGGTCGCGCAGCGCTGGGCTGAGGCCGATCAGGTCGAGCAGCTCGTCGGCGCGCTCCCGGGCCCGGGTGTGATCCCAGCCAAGGAGCCGGGGGACGGTCTCGATGTTCTGAACGACTGTGCGGTGCGGGAAGAGCCCGATCTGCTGGATCACGTAGCCCATTTCGCGGCGAAGGTCGGCCGGATCGCGCTCGCGCACCGACGTTTCGCCGATCAGGATGTCCCCCTCGGTGATCTCGACCGTCCGATTGACCATCCTCAGCGCGGAGGTCTTGCCGCTGCCCGAGGGCCCGACCAGGACACAGATCTCTCCGGCATCGACCTCCAGCGAGAGGTCGTGGATTGCGGCATCGTCCTGGCCCGGATAGCGCTTGGTGACGTGCTGGTACGAAACCGAGACTGCTGGGCGGCCACCCTCCACTGCGGCGATCCTACTCGCGGTACCGATGGCTCGCCGGGGCCGAGGAAGCTGGCTATCATCCGGCGGCCGCGGAGGTGCGCGGCTCTTTTTATGGCTACAGCGACTGCGATGAAGACCTACCAGGCGAATGCCCAGGACCGCGAGCGGGGCTGGCAGATCGTCGATGCCGAGGGCAAGACCCTCGGTCGCCTTGCGACCCAGATCGCGAATGTGCTGCGCGGCAAGAACAAGCCGACCTACACCCCGCACGTCGACGTGGGCGACTTCGTGATCGTCGTCAACGCCGAGAAGGTCGCCGTGACCGGGGACAAGCGCGAGAAGAAGCTCTACTGGCGCCACAGCGGCTACCCCGGCGGGATCCGCTCCCGCACCCTCGGCGATCTGCTGGAGAAGCGGCCTGAGGAGGTCATCCGCAAGGCGGTCAAGGGGATGCTCCCCCGCAACCGGCTCGCCCGCCAGCAGCTTCGCAAGCTCAAGGTCTACGCGGGACCGGAGCACCCCCACAAGGCACAGAAGCCGGAGAAGTTGGAGATAGAGACTTAGATGCAGGACGAAGAGCGACAGCAGTCCGACGAGCAGCCCGAAGAGGGCACGCCCGAGGAGCAGCAGGCCGCCGAGCAGCAGGCTCCGGAGGAGCATCCGCCCTCGGAGGGCGGCAGCCCCGAGCGCGGCGAGGGCGAGGGCGAGCCGGCTGAGGAGGCCCTCTCCGAGGACGCCGCGGCCGAGGACGACACCCCCGCAGAGGACGCCGCGGCCGAGGACGACACCCCCGCAGAGGAGCAGGCCGCCGACGATCAGCCGGCCGCCCAGGAGGGTGCGCCCCCGAAGCAGCAGGCGGGGAAGAAAGAGGATGTGGTCCCCGGGGCCGAGCTGGACCCCATTGCGATCGAGCCCGAGCGCGAGCTCGACGCTGAGGAGCGCGCCCGCCGTGAGGCGGAGGAGGAGGAGCGCCTCCGCCGCGAGCGCGAGCTGATCGGCGACGTGACCGAGGACGCGCCCCTCGCGGCCAAGCCCGCCAAGCTGGAGGGCGACGCCAGCTATTCGGCGACCGGTAAGCGCAAGTCCTCAATTGCCCGCGTGATCCTGCGGCCCGGCGGCGGCACGATCGAGGTCAACAAGCGCACGCTCGAGGAGTACTTCCCGCGCTCCTACCTGCAGTCGGTGGTCATCCAGCCCCTGGCCCAGACGGGCTACGAGGGCAACGTCGATGTCCGCGTCCGGGTGCACGGCGGCGGTGTCTCCGGACAGGCCGCGGCCGTCAGGCACGGCATCGCGCGCGCCCTGGTGGACGTGGACCCCGCCCTGCGCCCCGAGCTCAAGCGCCGGGGGATGCTGACCCGCGACGCCCGGGTCAAGGAGCGACGCAAGGCCGGGCTCAAGAAGGCCCGCAAGAAGCCCCAGTTCTCCAAGCGTTAGCGTCCGCCCCGAGGTGGCGGAGAGAGAACTGTTCGGGACCGACGGCGTCCGCGGGCCAGTCGGAGAGCTGCTGACGCCGGATCTGGCCGTGCGTCTCGGTCGCGCAGCCGCACTGCAGTTGGGCGCCGAGCGGCCGCAGGTGCTGATCGTCCGCGACACTCGCGAGTCAGGGCCCATGCTGGAGGAGGCCCTCGCGGCGGGGATCGCGGCGGGTGGCGGGGACGCGATGCTGGGCGGCGTCCTGCCCACGCCGGCCGCCTCGGTGCTGGCTCGCCGGCTGAGCTTCGACCTGGCGGGGGTGGTCTCCGCCTCCCACAATCCCTACGCCGACAACGGGATCAAGTTCTTCGACTCGCGGGGGATGAAGCTCGACGACGACACCGAGGCCGCGATCGAGGCGCGCCTGGACGACCCGACGGGCGAGCGGGTCGGGGGCGTGCGCCAGCTGGAGGGTGCCTTCGACGACTACATCCGCGAGCTCCGCGGTGCGTTCCAGCTCGATCTCTCCGGCGCGCGAATCGCCCTCGATTGCGCCAACGGGGCAACCCACCGGGCCGCCCCGGCGATCTTCCGCGCGCTCGGCGCCGAGCTCGAGCTGATCGGCGTGGAGCCCGACGGCCGCAACATCAACGCCGATTGCGGCTCGACGCACCCCGACGGGCTGATCGAGCGAGTCAAGTCCTCCGGCGCCGACATCGGCTTCGCCTACGACGGCGACGGCGACCGGATGCTCGCGGTCGACGGGAGGGGAGAGCTCCACGACGGCGATGACCTGATCGCGCTGATCGCGAAGGACCTGCAGAAGCGGGGAGAGCTCGAGGGTGGGGTGGCCGTCACGGTAATGACCAACTACGGGTTTCTGACCGCAATGGAGGAGGCCGGAATCGAGGTCGAGCAGACCAGGGTCGGCGACCGCTACGTGATCGAGGCCCTCAGCCGGCGCGACTGGCGGCTCGGAGGAGAGCAGTCCGGCCACATCGTCTGGACCGACTTCACGCCCACCGGCGACGGCATTGCGGCATCGCTGCTGGTCCTGCGCGCCCTGGCCGGACGCCGGCTCGAGGACACTGAGCCCTTCAAGCGCCTGCCGCAGCGGCTGGAGAACGTGCGGGTGGCGGACCGCGGCGCGATCGACGGCGCGGCCGGCCTCTGGAGCGCCGTCGAGGAGGAGAACCGCAAGCTCGAGGGCCGTGGCCGGGTGCTGGTGCGGGCATCCGGGACCGAGCCCCTCCTCCGCGTGATGGTCGAGGCGCCGGACGCCGAGGAGTGCGAGGCGGTCACCGGCCGCCTAGTCGATCTGGCCAGGCGCGAGCTCACCTAGCCTCGACCGGCTGAGAGGTTTGTGGCAGCCATTTGGGGGCTGAGCCGTCTAGCACTACCCTGTAGCGCCTCTTATGTGCGGCATCGTCGGATATGTGGGAGACCGACCGTGCCGGGATCTACTGATTGCCGGGCTCGAGAAGCTCGAGTACCGAGGTTATGACTCGGCCGGCGTTTCGGTGATCTCGGATGACGGGATCGACAGCGTGCGCGCTGTCGGCAACTTGGCCAACCTACGCGAGGCTCTCGAGCGCCAATCCTCGAACGGCGCCGGCCCCGTCGCGGTCGCCGCGCGGCCGGCGACGATCGGACTCGGACACACGCGCTGGGCGACCCACGGCCGGGTCACCGAGGAGAACGCGCACCCGCACGGGGACTGCCGGGACGACATCCACATCGTCCTCAACGGGATCATCGAGAACCACGCGGAGCTGCGGCGCGACCTGAAGGCAGAGGGCCACGAGTTCACCTCGGAGACCGACGCGGAGATCGTCAGCCACCTGATCGAGCGGCACTACGACGGGGATCTGACAAATGCCGTGCGGGAGGCGTTCGGCGAGCTCCGCGGCCACTACGCCTTCGTCGCGATGCACAGAGAGCAGCCGGACACACTGGTGGCGGCGCGCAAGGAGTGCCCGCTGATCATCGGCCTTGGTGAGAACGAGACCTTCGTCGCCTCGGCGATCCCCGCCTTCCTGGCCGAGACGCGCACCGCCCTGGGGATCAAGAACGACGAGATCGTCACGGTCCACAAGGGCGAGGTGACGATCACCGACGCCGAGGGGAACGTCCAGGAGCGAGAGCCGGAGGAGGTCACCTGGGACGAGGACGCCGCCGAGAAGGGCGGCTACGACACCTTCATGCTGAAGGAGATCCACGAGCAGCCGGACGCCGTCGCCGAGACGATCACCGACCGGCTGCCGACGCTCGACGGCGTCGATCTCTCCGACGTCGAGCTCGACGACGACTTCCTTCGCGGGATCGAGCGGATCGTGATCGTTGCTTGCGGGACCTCCTACCACTCGGGGCTGATCGGGCGCTATGCGATCGAGCGCTGGGCGCGGGTGCCGGTCGAGATGGACATCGCATCGGAGTACCGCTACCGGGAGCCGGTCCAGCGCCCCAACGACCTGGTCATCGGGATCACCCAGTCCGGCGAGACCGCTGACACCCTCGCGGCGATGCGGCTGGCGCGCGATGGCGGCTCCAAGGTGCTGGCGATCACCAACGTGATGGGAAGCCAGGCGACCCGGGACGCAGATGCCGTCCTCTTCACCCGCTCGGGGATCGAGGTGAGCGTGGCGGCGACCAAGACGTTCGTCAGCCAGGTCGCCGCGATGTACCTGCTCGGCCTGCGTCTCGCGGAGCTGCGGGGCACGCTGCCGCCGGAGCGGATCGCCGAGCTCGTGGCCGAGCTCAAGTCGCTGCCTTCGAAGCTTCAGGAGGCGATCGTCAACAGCGATCAGCAGGTCAGGGCGATCGCCGAGGCCCAGAAGGACCAGCGCTTCTTCATGTACATCGGCCGCCACATCGGTCTCGCCGTCTGCCTGGAGGGCGCATTGAAGCTCAAGGAGATCGCCTACATCCCGGCCGACGCCTACGCGGCGGGCGAGATGAAGCACGGGCCGATCGCCCTCCTCGACGAGTCCACGCCGGTCGTCGCCGTCGCCACCGACAGCCCAGTCGTCGAGAAGATGCTCTCCAACATGGAGGAGGTCCGGGCGCGCGGTGCGGACGTAATCGCGATCGCGACCGAGGGGTCCGACGGAGTCGCCGAGGCCGCCGACCAGACCCTGTTCGTGCCCCGCACCGACTGGATCCTCCAGCCGATCGTCGCGGTCGTGCCGCTGCAGCTGCTCGCCTACCACGTCGCCCGCGAGAAGGGGCTCAACGTGGACCAGCCGAGAAACCTCGCGAAGACGGTCACCGTCGAGTAGATGATGCGAGGGTGCTTCGCAGGCAAGGCCGAGGAGCAACCCGTTTCAGGTAGGTTTCCGCGCCCTGTGAGAGCCCGTCTACTGAGCGCTGCACTCGCCGCCTGCATCGTCGTGCCCGCGGGAATCCTCACCGGATGCGGGGGAAGCAGCGGTGACAGCAGCGTGGACGTCGGGCCGGCCACGGCCGTGCCCGCGAACGCTTCCCTGTACCTCGATGGCACCATCAAGCCCACGGGCCAGGCCCAGACGAACGCCACGGCCGCGCTGAGCAAGGTTCTCGACACTCCGGATCCCGGCGGCAAGATCGTCTCGCTGATCGAGCGGGAGTCGAAGTCCCAGGGGCACCCGGTCAACTACCAGCAGGACGTCGCCCCGTGGCTCGGCGAGAAGGCCGGCTTCTTCTTCACCGACCTCACGGACAACGCGCAGAAGGGCGCCGCCGTCATCGAGACGACCAATTCCGCGGCGGCGCTGGCCTTCGCCCGCAAGGCATCCGGCGCCACCGCGGCCAATCCGGCCGCACAGAGCTACAACGGCGCCAGTTATCAGAGCGATCCCACGGATCAGGGGAACGTCTTCGGGACGGTGGGGGACTTCCTCGTCGTCGGAGATCTCGAGGGCTTCAAGGCCGCCGTGGACGCGCAGAAGGGCGATTCGCTCGGCGACGACAGCGACTTCACGGACGCACTCGACCAGCTGCCCAGCGACCGCCTGGGGACCTTCTACACGGTCCCCAAGACCCTGATCGACGCGCTTGGGCCTCAGATCGACCAGCAGAGCAAGGCAGCGATCGAGAAGAGCGCGGGGGAATCGCTCGACAAGCCGGTCTCCGGGGCCCTGACCGCCTCGGCGAACAGCTTCAATCTCCAGTTCATCGGGGGCGACAACAGCGTCGACACTCCGGAGAGCTCCCTGATCGGCGACGTCCCGGCCCAGTCCTGGCTCGCGCTCGGCCTCGGCAACCTCGGCGATTCCGCCAAGCGGACCCTCGAGCAGCTCAAGGACTCCGGCATCCCCAACCTCGAACAGGGGCTCGCGCAGGTGGAGCAGGCGACCGGCGCCTCACTCGACCAGCTCACCAACGCACTCGGCGACGCCGTTCTCTACGTGCAGGGCACGAAGGAGGAGAGCCTGAGGGGTGCCCTCGTCATCCAAACGAAGGACCCCGACCTCACCGGCCGCCTGCTGAGCCAGCTGCAGACGCTGGTCCAGCTCGGAAGCCAGGGCGGCGTGAAGCCGCTTCAGCTCGGTGGCGGCGGCACGGGATTCCAGATCTTCGATCCGACCCAGGCCCCGCAGCCGATTGAGTTCGCCCAGCAGGGAGACAAGTTCGTGATCGGCTACGGCGCGAACTCGGCTGCTCAGTCGCTGGCACCTGCCCAGAAGCTGTCGGACTCGCCGACCTTCTCCGCCGCGAAGGGCCAGGTCTCTGACCTGGGAACCGACTTCTTCCTCGATCTTCCCGCGGTCTTCCGGCTCGCGGAGTCCCAGGGCGCCAAGTCCGACCCGGGCTATGTCCAGGCGAAGCCCTACATCGATGCGCTCAGCTACCTGGTGACCGGCTCCGGCGCCAAGGGCGATCAGGCCGAGCTCAAGGCCGTCGTCGGCCTCAAGTAGGGCTGTCGCCGTGGCGCTCGCCGTCGGCATCGACCTGATCGAGATCGACCGTGTGGAACGCGCCTTGGAGCGACGCCCGCGGCTCGCCGAACGGCTGTTCACGCCCGCGGAGCTCGCCTATGCGCGCGAGCGGGCCCGTCCGGGCCGCCACCTGGCGGCGCGCTTCGCGGCCAAGGAGGCGGTGATCAAGGCGCTGGGGCAGGGCGTGCCGCCGAAGGAGATCGAGGTCATCAGCGGCGAGCCGCCCCGGCTGCAGCTGCACGGGCAGGCAGCCGAGGTGGCGGGCGACACCGAGATCGCGATCTCGCTGACCCATTCGCGCGACAGCGCCGCCGCGGTCGCAGTCGCTGCGTAGAGCCGCCGTCCGGCGGGGGTAGGCTGGCGCGGTCATGGAGGAATGGCTCGATCCGTGTCTCGACGCCGACCAGATGCGGGCGACCGATCGCTGGGCGATCCAGGAGCAGGGCGTTCCCTCACTGCAGCTGATGGAGACGGCCGGCCAGGCGGTCGCCGAGGCCGCGGCGGAGGCGTCGGGCTCGGGCAAGGCTGCGGTCGTGTGCGGCAAGGGCAACAACGGCGGGGACGGCCTGGTCGCGGCGCGCCGTCTGCGTGAGATGGGATTCGAGGTCGATGCCCTGCTGCTCGCGCCCGGCGACCAGCTCTCGGAGGACGCGCGCGCGAACCTCGAACGCTTCGAAGGTGCACGCCACGTCGGCGCGCCCGAGTTGCCGGCGGCTCTCCAGGGCGCCGGGGTGGTTGTCGACGCGATCTTCGGCACGGGCTTTGCGGGTGCGCCACGGGATCCGGCCGGTTCGGCTATCGAGGCGATCAATGACACCGGTGCCACGGTCGTGGCCACTGACATCGCCTCCGGTGTGAATGCCTCCACCGGCGAGGTGGAGGGCAAGGCCGTCGGCGCCGACGTCACGGTGACCTTCCACGCGCCCAAGCTCGGCCACTGGATCGCCCCGGGGAAGCACCACACCGGCGAGCTGCGGGTCGCACCGATCGGGATCCCTGATGGAGCACCCGTCGAGGCGACCTCCGGGCTGATCGGCACGCCGGTGTTGGAGCTGGCGCCGCACCGGGCGACGGGGTCGACGAAGTTCACGTCGGGACAGGTGGTCATCGTCGGCGGTTCGCGCGGGCTGACCGGCGCGGTCTGCCTGTCGGCGCTCGGTGCGATCCGAAGCGGCGCCGGCTACGCGACCGTCGCCGTCCCGGCCGACCTCGAATCGATCTTCGAGGTCAAGCTCACCGAGGTGATGTCGGTGGGCTGCGCCAGCCGAGAGGGGCGGCTGCGCCCGGCGGCCTCCGAGCAGATCCTGGGTGCCACCGAGCGTGCGGCGTGCGTCGTGCTCGGATCGGGGATGGGTCGCGAGCAGGGCACTCAGCGCCTGGCCCGTGAGCTCACTCAGCGCATCCGGGCCCCGCTCGTCCTCGACGCGGACGGCATCAATGCGCACGCCGGGCGAATCGAGGCGCTGGCGGATCGTCAATGGCCCTTGGTTCTCACCCCCCACGAGGGCGAGATGGGGCGGCTGCTCGATCGGGACTCAGCGGCGATCAAGGCCGAACGCCTGGAGAGTGCCAGGGAAGCGGCCCGGCGCAGCGGAGCGATCGTGGTGCTCAAGGGCGATGACTCGATCGTCACCGACGGCGAGCGGGTCGCCGTCAACACGGTCTCCAGTCCGCAGCTGGCCACGGCCGGGACGGGCGACGTCCTGACCGGCGTGATCGCGGCGCTGATCGCGAGGGGACTCGAGCCGTTCACCGCCACCTGCTCCGCCGTCCTGTCGCATTCCCGCGCCGGTCGGGTCGCCGGGGAGCGCGTCGGCAACGACTCGGTGATCGCGGGGGATGTCGTCGAGGCGATGCCGGCGGGGCTGGCGACCTGAGCATGGCCGAACCCTCCGGCCGCGCGCTCGCGGTCGTCGACGTCGGCGCCGTCGAGCGCAACTGCCGGATCCTCAAGGAGCGGGCCGGGGAGGGGACCGAGCTCTGCGCCGTGGTCAAGGCCAATGGCTACGGCCACGGCGCCGCGACCTGTGCCGCCGCGGCGTTGCGCGGCGGTGCTACGTGGCTCGCGGTCGCCGCGGCGAAGGAGGCCGAGGAGCTCCGGTTGCACTTCCCGGACACGCCGATCCTGGTGATGGGTGCCCTCACAGAGGATGAGCTCCGCCTCGCCCTCACAGCGCACGCCGAGATCGCGATCTGGCGCGAGGGCTTCCGGGAGCTCTGCTCGCGCGTGTCGGCCGACCTCGGCCGGATCGCCCGCGTTCACGTCAAGCTCGACAGCGGCATGGGCAGGCTGGGCGAGCGCGACCCTGAGGCGCTGATCGAGCTGGCTCGCGCCTGCCACGACGACCAGCGGCTCGAGATGGCCGGCGTCTGGACCCACTTCGCCACCGCGGACGAGTTGGAAGACGATTTTCTCGGCGAGCAGCTGGCGGTCTTCCGCCCGGTCGCCGAGGCGGTCAGTGAGATCGCGCCGGGGTGCACCGTCCACGCCGCCAACAGCGCCGCCACGCTCCGGGACCCGCAGACGCACTTCGACATGGTGCGCTGTGGCATCGCGATCTACGGCCTCGATCCCTTCCAGCGCGATCCGGCCGAGCACGGGCTCGAGCCGGCTCTCGAGCTGCACTCCTACGTCGCGGACGTGAAGCGCTTCGAGCGCGGAGCGAGCGCGGGCTACGGCCGCACCTGGCGCGCGCCGGAGGAGACCTGCGTCGGGGTGCTGCCGATCGGCTACGGGGACGGGGTCCGGCGGGGGCTCTCCAACAACGCGGAGGTTCTCGTGGACGGCGGCCGCTACCCGCTGGTGGGCACGGTCTCGATGGACAACATCACCATCGACCTCGGTCCGGCTAGCGATGTCGAGCAGGGTGCGCCTGCGGTCCTGATCGGGCCTCAGGGCTCTGAACGGATCCTCGCGGAGGAGGTGGCCGCGCGACTCGCAGACGATCAACTACGAGATCACCTGCGGGATCTCGCAGAGGGTGCCACGGGAGTACCGGGAATGAGCCCGGAGCTGGAGGCCCTCGACCGGTCGCCCTCGATCGCTCGCCGCCCGCGCGGCGCTCGAGGAGCAGGGACCGGCATGGGTTGTCGGCGGCGCGATCCGTGACGCACTCCTCGGCGAGCCGGTCTCGGACGCGGACCTCGCCGTCGAGCGCGGCCGGGAGGAGAGTGGCGCCCGCGCGATCGCGAGGGTCGCCGGGGGCACGGCCTTTCAGCTCTCCGAGGAGCACGCGGCCTGGCGGGCGATCGCACCCACGGACGGCTGGCACGTCGACGTGGTCGCGCTGCGGGCAGAGACGATCGAGGAGGACCTGCAGGCGCGCGACTTCACCCTCAATGCGATCGCGCGCCCACTCGAGGGCGGGGACCTGATCGACCCCGCCGGCGGGGTCTCCGACGCCGAGGCCCGCCTGCTGCGCGCTGCCTCCGATCAGGTTTTCCGGGATGACCCGATCCGGCTGCTGCGTGCCGCGCGGCTCGTGGCCCGGTACGACCTCGCCATGGATCCGGGGACCGTCGAGCTGGCGCGTGGCGCAGCGGCAAACGCCGCCGAGCCGGCCGGGGAGCGCCAGTTCGCTGAGCTCCGTGGGATCGTCGCGGGCCCCCGGCCCATGCGGGGCATCGAGCTGATGGATGAGCTCGATCTGACGGCTGCGGTGCTTCCCGAGCTGGAGGCGCTCCGCGGCGTCGTCCAGAACCCGAACCACCACCTCGACGTCTTCGGCCACACCCTGGAGGTGCTGGGGGAGTGGCTCGGACTCGAGGGCGACATGGAGCGGTTCGCGGGCGATCTCGCGCCCGAGATCGACGCCTTCCTGGCGGAGCCGCTCGCCGACGAGCTCACCCGCCGGGAGGCGATGCGTCTCGGAGCGCTCTTTCACGACCTGGGCAAGCCGGAGACGCGCTCGGAGGGCTCCGGCTACGTGACGTTCATCGGCCACGACGAGGTCGGCGCTCGGATCATCGCCGAGATCGGCAGGCGTTTCCGGATCAGCCGGAAGCTCAGCATCCATCTCCAGGGTCTCGCTCTCAACCACCTGCGGCTCGGCTTCCTGATTCACCAGCGACCGCTATCGCGGCGAGCGGTCTACGACTACCTGGTCGCGACCGAGCCCGTGGCCGCCGACGTGACGTTGCTGAGCGTCGCAGATCGGCTCGCCGCTCGCGGGGAGGGTCCGCTGGCGAGTCCGGAGATGGTCCAGGCTCACCTCGATCTCGCTCGGGAGATGCTCCGAGACGCTCTCAGCTGGCATCGCGACGGGCCGCCACACCCGCCTCTCTCCGGGGACGACCTGGTGCGCGAGCTCGGTATCGAGCCCGGTCCGGAGCTTGGGCGGCTCCTCGAGGAGCTTCGGGCCGAGGCGTTCACCGGCCGGATCAGCGGCCGAGATGAAGCCATGGAGAGGGCCCGGCAGCTCCTCTAGCGCGGGGCCCCCGGTGCCCTCGGGCGAATAGGCTCCGGCGCGAATGGCGGATCCGGACTGCCTCTTCTGCGGGATCGTCGCCGGGTCGATCCCGAGCGAGATGATCGACTCCGACGAGCGGACCGTCGCCTTCATGGACATCAACCCGGCGACGCCGGGCCACGCCCTGGTCGTGCCGCGAGAGCACTCCGCCGACCTCCTGGAGATCGGCGCGGAGGATCTGACCGCGTCGATCCTCGCCGCGCAGCGGCTCTCGAAGCGGATGAAGGATGTCCTGGGCGCCGACGGCATCAACCTGATCAACGCCTGCGGCGCCGCGGCCTGGCAGACGGTCTTCCACTTCCACATCCACGTCGTGCCCCGCTACGAGGGCGATCCGCTGAAGCTGCCGTGGATCCCCGAGCCGGGAGACTCCGACGAGATCGCATCGGTTGCTCAAAGGCTGCGAGGAGAGAATGGCTGAGCCCATCCGCCTGGAACGCGACGGCAACGTCGCCTCGATGATCCTGTCCAACCCGCCGCTGAACCTGTTCGGCGACGACGCCTGGAGCGCGCTCACCTCCTGCGTCGACGAGGTGGAGGGCTCCGACGCCCGGGCACTGGTCTGGCGGGCCGAGGGCGACATCTTCACCGGCGGCGTCGACGTGCACAGCTTCCAGCGGGTCGTCCGGGAGGGCGCCGCCTCCCAAGCTTTCGGCTCACTGATTCCGGTCGTGCAGCGCCTCGAGACCCTGTCGATCCCGACGATCGCCCTGGTCCACGGGCTCTGCCTGACCGCCGGCCTTGAGATCTCTCTGGGCTGCGACATGATCTGGGCGACCGAGTCCGCCCGCTTCGGGCTGGTGGAGGCGGTCGTCGGCCTGACGCCCGGCGCCGGAGGGACGCAGCGGATGGCCGAGCGCGCCGGACCGGCTCGCGCGTCCGAGTTCGTGATGAGCGGTGGCCTCTACGACGCTGCGACGCTCGAGCGCTGGAACGTGGTCAACCGCGTCGTCGCCGACGATGAGCTGCTCGAGAAAGGCATGAAGTTCGCTCACCGGCTGGCGGACGGCCCGACGATCGCGCACGGCGCCACCAAGAGGATCATTCGGGCCTTCCGGGCGGGCGGCGTGGAGGAGGCCGACCGGGTCACACCGGACGTCTTCGCGGAGCTGTTCGCCTCGGAGGACCTGCAGAACGCGGTGGACACGTTCCTCGAGGAGGGCCCCGGCAAGGCGACGTTCGAGGGGCGCTGAGGCGAAGCGCTACCCTGCCCGGCGCAGATGGCGAAGGAAGAGAAGATCGAGATGGAGGGCGAGATCACCGAGGCGCTGCCCAACACGATGTTTCGCGTCAAGTTGGACAACGACCACGAGGTCCTCGGCCACATCTCGGGCAAGATGCGCCGTCACTACATCCGGATCCTGCCGGGCGACCGGGTGAAGATCGAGCTGTCGCCGTACGACCTGGACCGCGGCCGCATCACCTACCGGTACAAGTAGCTCGGCCCCCGAGGCCCTAGACTCGCCTGACGGCCACGTCAAGGAGGAGGGTGTCCGATGAGGGCAGCAAAGGTGCTAGCTGTGTCGGCGATCGCAGCGCTCGCGGTGGGCTCATTCACCGCGGTGGCGCTGGCAGGCAAGAAGAAGAAGACCAGCGTGATCTTCTTCAATGGCAGTCCCAAGATCAACAAGGGCGGCAAGGTGACCGCGAAGGGCTCGCTCAACACAGCCAGCGCGTGCGAGCCTGGTCGATCGATGCGGCTCCAGGTACTGGACTCGAATGCAGTCGTGCTGACCACCCTCGACGGCAAGTCCACCGATTCGACCGGCAACTGGTCGCTTTCCGGCCAGCTTCCCAACAATCTGCCGTCCGGTACGAACTCCGTGCGGGTCAAGGTCAAGAAGCGGACCGTCGGGAAGTTCGTCTGCCAGGCGGGCGTCTCGGTTCCGGTGGCAGTGCCAGTGCCGGCGACCTAGTCACCCTGAAAAATGGCTGACCTGCGGGGGGCGGTGATCGGGTACGGGCTCGCGGGATCGGTCTTCCACGCCCCCCTGATCGCCTCCACGCCGGGCCTGACCGTGGGAACCGTGGTGACCGGCAATCCGCAGCGGCAGGCCGAGGCGAGGAAGGCGCATCCGGATTCCCAGGTGGTCTCCGATGCGGCGGAGGTCTTCGAGCGCGCCGCGGAGCATGACTTCGTCGTGGTGGCGGTGCCCAACGACGTCCACGTGGACTTGGCCAGCCGAGCGCTCGATGCCGGCCTGCCGGTGGTGGTCGACAAGCCGATTGCCCCGACCGCGGCCGACGCTCGGTCGCTGGTGGAGCAGGCGGAGCGACTGGGAGTTCTGATCACGGCATTCATGAATCGCCGCTGGGACTCCGATCAGCTGACCCTGCGGCGCCTGCTGGGCGAGGGAGAGCTGGGCGAGGTGCTGCGCTACGAGTCGAGACTGGAGCGCTGGCGACCCGCTCTCTCCGAACGTGAGCCCTGGAGGGAGGTCTCCGCGCCGCGGGGGGGCGGCGGTGTCCTGCTCGACCTCGGTAGTCACCTGGTGGACCAGGCCCTCGTCCTCTTCGGCCCGGTCGTTCATGTCTATGCGGAGGTCGAAAGTCGCCGAGGCGGCGTTGCCGATGACGACGTTTTCCTGGCACTGGAGCACCGCTCGGGCGCGCGCAGTCACCTCTGGGCGTCGCTGGTCGCGGCGGCGCCGGGGCCGCGCCTGCGCGTGCTCGGCGACAAGGCGGGCTACATCGTCACCGACGTCGACGGGCAGGAGGATGCGCTGCGCGCCGGCGCCAGGCCGAGCGATGACGAGGAGTGGGGCGTCGAGCCCCCTGAGCGGTGGGGCCGGCTGGTCATCGAGGAGAGCAGCGAGGCCGTCGCCAGCGAGAGAGGGGACTGGCCGCGCTTCTACACCGACCTCGAGCGGGCCCTCCGGGAGGGCTCACCACCCCCCGTCGATCCCTGGGACGCGGTTACCGGCCTCGAGCTGCTCGACGCCGCCCGGCGCAGCGCGGCAACGGCCGCAGTGGAAGCCGTCTAGCCGAGATACGAGCTCGCCGCGCCGGGGTCCGGCTCCACCAGCTCGGCGATCAGCGAGGACCAGCCGAACTCCCTCGCCCCGAGACCCTCGCCGGTATGGGGCTCGTAGAACTCGCGCAGGCGCTCGCGGACGACGGCCTCGCAGAGACGCTTCGCCATCTCGAGCGCCTCGGGTTCGTAGCCCTGGCGGAGCAGGCCGATCCAAATCAGCCATGCCGAGTTGATCCAGGTCGGCCCGCGCCAGTAGAGCCGGCGCAGCGGGCGCTGCCATCTGCGCGGCTCGAAGCTGGGCTCCTGCGCGGAGACGGAGGTGGGCGGGTAGGGCAGCCAGTACTTGCGCGGGTCGAGGAGGTGCTCCTCGACCAGGCGCTTGCCGATCTCCTCCGGCAGGTCCGGGAGCGCCAGTGGCGCCAGAGCGGACCAGGTGGAGACACGGATGCGATGGTCACCCCCGGTCGGATCGGTGTCATCGACCTTCGCGACCTTCCCGCGCGCGGTGTCCAGGAATAGCCCGCGGCGCTCGTCCCAGAGGCGGTCGATCAGCGCCGGCGTGATCGAGGGCTCACCGGCCGCAATCCGGGCGAGGCACCAGAGGACGTTGGTGACCACCTCGCAGAGCACCGGTCCCCCCGCGGCGACCACCCGGCGCGGGTCCCAGTCGACCTTGCGGTTCCTCGCGATCAGGAGCGGAAACATGGGGTGCCCGTGTGCGTGGCGGCCCCAGACGGGGTCGAACTTCGGTGAGGAATCCAGACCGGACTCATCGGGCTGGACGATCCAGAGCAGGCCGTCCCCGTCCAGGTCCCGGTTCGCCTCCAGCCAGCGGTGATGGGCCGCGATCCTCCGCTCCTCCCCCGGGTCGCCGACCGCGATCTTCCAGGCCCAGGCGAGCAGTGGCGGCTGGATCGTCGAGGTGTTCCGCGCGCTCCTCGAGGTGACGTTGTAGGTCCAGCGGCGCTTCCAGTCGACGGGGCGGTCCCAGAAGATCGTGTGGCCGATGAAGCCGTCCGCCCTCCCGCCGTCGAGCAGGCTGCGGAGCTCCCGCTCGGCCCGGTCCTGGTCGAAACGGCGCCAGACGATGGCGTGAAAGCAGGAGTCCCAGTACCACTGCCACGGGTAGTGGCCCGGGCTCGGCCGCGAGTAGGCGTAGCCGACCCCGTCCCGCTCGCCCTCGATCCAGCTGGCGCTCAGTGTCTGCTGGGCGATCCGCATCACGGTGTCACGGACCTGCGCGTCCACCACCAGCGGGAGCTGCGCCATCAATACGTCATGCGGCGCATGCCGCGCAGGGCGAAGTAGCTGAGCACCGCGGCGAGCGCGAATAGCGTCAGGTATCCGGGCCAGGTGTCGCTCCAGCTCACCGACCCGACGAAGCCCTGGCGGACCGCCTCGACAACCTGCGTCACCGGGTTGAGCTTGGCCACCTCCTGCAGCCAGCCGGTGAGCAGATCGAGCGGAGCGTATGCGGTGGTCAGCAGGACGGCCAGCAGCATCCCGACCTGCATGATCGGCGCCGCCGCCTGCGTGCGGAAGCGGAGGGCGAGGGATGTTCCCCAGGTCGCCGCGACCACCGCCATTCCCATCACCAGGGTGATGGCGATCAACAGGCCGAGCACCCCGGGCCAGTGGACGCCGACCGCGAAGCCGACGATGAGCAGGAAGGTCACCGGGAGGAGGCAGCGGAGGCTGGCCGAAAGCACGAGGCCCGCGAGCAGCACGGGTCGGGGGGCGGGGGAGGCGAGCAGCCGGTCGAACCATCCCTGCTCGATGTCACGGGCGAGGTTGACCCCGGTCGCCGCGCCGGTGAAGCCCGCTCCCTGCAGGAGGCTGACCGGGATCAGGAAGCTCTGGTAGCTCGAGGTCGTGAATCCCGGCAGCAGCGTCAGGCTGCCGAAGACGCTGGTCAGACCCAGGAAGAAGATCGTCGGGGCGAGTACGCCGGGGATGGCGGCGCCGGGCACCCTGGTGATCTCGTTCAGGGCCCTTTTGACCAGGACCCCGATGCTGGCGGCCGCTCCGCGCCAGCTCATATGCCCCTCCGCAGCCTGCTGCGCATCGCCAGCGCGCACAGGGCGAACCCGAGCGCGCCGATGCCGATCACCGATGCGATCGCCTTCAGCTCGGTCGTCGCCGACCAGCCGCTGATGATGGGATCGCGGATCCCGTTGACGATGAAGCTGAACGGGTTGTACTGGGCGATCCAGGAGGCCGGCTCGAGCATCAGGTTCGCCGGGAAGAACGCGTCTGAGAGGAAGAGGATCACGAAGACGAGGGGGAAGATCCCCTGCACGACGCTGGCATTGTTCGAGCGGAGCGCGATCGCCGCGCCGATCGTCCCGAATGCGAGGGCGGAGGCAGAGGTCAGGGCCACGATCCAGATCACCGCGGGAACGCCCTCGTGGATGCTCGCGCCGAAGATCAGCCCGAGCACGATGAAGTAGACGGCGATGATCGCCCCGATGGTCGCGGTTGCCGCCAGCCGCCCCAACACCACCGAGGAGCGCGCGATCGGCGCGGCATAGAGGCGGTCGGTGAACCTCATCTCCATGTCGATCGCGAATGCGATCGCCCCGGAGTTGCCGGTGAACATCACCGACTGGACGATCGACCCGGCGAGCATGAAGGAGAGGAAGTTGGGGACCTCCGGGAAGCCGGGCAGGTCCACAGCCCGTCCAGCTCCCGCGGTCTGGATGGCGAGCAGGGCAGTGGGGAAGACGATCAACGGCGCGAGCAGCTGTGGCCGCCGGAGCGTCTGCATGATCGAGCGTCTCCCTAGGGCGGCGACCACGCGGGCGTTCGCCACCAGCGTCTGAATCACTCGGCTACTGCCTCCGTCTCATCTGTGTCCTCGGACGCTCCCTCCAGGTGCTGGCCGGTCTTCTGGACGAAGACGTCGTCGAGCGTGGGCTGGACGAGGTCGAGCGACTCCACGTCGAGGCCCTCCTGGTTGAGCGCTACGACGATCGGGCCCACCTCGGAGGTGCCGTGCTCGAGCTCCACCATCAGCGTCCCGTCCCTGGCGGGAAGTGGGTGCCCGAAGCGGGCCAGGACGACCTCGGCCCGCGACTCCTTGCCCTCCTGCTCAACCAGGGAGAGCTCGAGGTGTGGCCGGCCGACTTCAGCCTTCAGAGCGCCCGGAGTCCCCTCGGCGACCAGCTTGCCGCCGGAGATGATCCCCACCCGGTCGGCGAGCTGGTCAGCCTCCTCCAGGTACTGCGTGGTGAGGAAAACGGTCGTGCCCTCCTCGTTGAGCTTGCGTACCTCTTCCCAGATCGCCTTGCGGCTGACGGGGTCGAGGCCCGTTGTGGGCTCATCGAGAAAGAGGACTTCGGGCGTGTTCATCAGCGCCGCCGCGAGGTCGAGCCGCCGTCGCATGCCTCCCGAGTAGGTGCCGATGCGACGGTCCGCGGCGAGGGTGAGACCGACGCGGTTGAGGAGCCAGCCCCCCTTGTTGCGGGCGTCCTTCTTTGAGATGCCATGAAGAGTCGCCTGGAGGTCGAGCAGCTCGCGACCGGTCATCAAGGGATCCAGCGCCGCCTCCTGCAGGGCGACGCCGATCCTCCGCCTGACCGCTCCGGGGTCCTTGGCGACGTCGTGGCCGGCAACCGCCGCCCGTCCCCCGGTGGGCCGCAGCAAAGTGGTGAGCATCCGCACGGTCGTCGTCTTGCCGGCGCCGTTCGGGCCGAGAAATCCGTAGATCTCCCCTGCGGCGACCTCGAGATCAACGCCGTCGACGGCCTTGATGCCGCCCTCGAACTCGCGCGCCAGCTCGTGCGTCTCGATCGCCGCCACGTCAGAGCAAGATAACCGCCGCTCCCGGCGGCCCGAGGAGGGGCGTCACACAGCCCGGACGGGTACGGATGACTCCGTCACCGCTCGCCCCCGCCTGCCGCGCCAGCGCGTCACGATCGCGGTCGGGTTCGGCGGCAGACGATTGTCGGTGGCGAGCCACGACCCCGCAAGGATGAGCAGCAGTCCCGCGATCGCCCCCGCGCCGGGGCTCTCTCCGAGCACGATCACCCCGAGCGCCACGGCGATCACCGGGTTGATGTAGGTGATGATCGAGGCGCGGCCCGCGCCGACCTCCGACACGAGCACCATCAGGATCACGAACGCGGTTGCCGTGCAGAGCACGCCCAGCACGATCAGCGAGGTGAGCGCGTCGGCGGGCGGGACGGAGCCCGGGATCGTCAGCAGACCGGCCGGGGTGAGCAACGTCGCCGCGACCGCCAGGCTGGCTGCCATCGTGGCTCGCGGGTCGTACTCGAGCAGATGACGCTTGATGATCATCGGACCGGCCGCGTAGCCGACCGCGGCGATCATCACGGCGCCCGCCCCCAGAAGCTCGGTGCTCCGGCCGCTCAGGTCGATTCCGACGAGCGCCATCACCCCGGCGAGCCCGACCAGCATGCCGAGCAGGCGAGTCCGGGTTGGCCTCTCAGTGTGATCGAACCGGAGAGCCAGCAACGCGATCAAGAGAGGAACCGTCGCGATCACGATGGCGGCGATCGAGGAGTCGACGTGGCGCTCCCCCGCGGCGATCAGCGGAAACGGGAGGGCCATCTCGACGACGGCATAGGCGAGGATCCAGCCTCGCGGCCCGCGGCGAAGCATCTCGACGCTTCGCCGCGGCACCAGTGCAAAGAGCAGCCCGGCGCCGAGCACCAGCCGCGCCCAGGAGAGAAAGAACGGCGAGATGCCGTCGTCGACCGCGACCTTGATGAAGAGATAGGGGACGCCCCAGATCACCGAGAGCGCCGCGAACGCGAACCATGCCCGCCGACTCATCGGGTCAGGATTGCAATCAGGCGATCGCGGCCGGGCGTAGCTCCACGAACTCGCGGTCCGTGGCCCGCTCGAGGGCCTCGGCGGCGTCGAGCAGCAGCGCGTCCTGGCCCCACGCGCCCAGCAGCTGCAGGCCGACCGGCAGGCCGTCGTCCAGGCCCACTGGAACGCTCACGCCCGGGACCCCGGTCAGGTTGGCGATCACGCCCTGGCGGGCGTTGCCGGCGTCGGCGCTGACGTCGCGCCCGGAGGGCAGCTCGATCGTCGGGTCGGCGAGCGGCGGCGCCACCGCGGGCACCGTCGGCCAGGCGAGGAGGTCGATCCGCTCGAAGAGCTGCGCGAGTTGCGGCGCGCCTGCGCGCGTGCCGAGAACGCGCGTGCGGTGAGGGTTCCGGGAATCAGGCGCCCGCAGCTTGAGGACACCGCGGTTGAGCACGCTGAGCTCCTCGGGCGAGCGCGTTCAGGTTCGAGCGGAGTCAGGTGGGCCGCCTCCTCCGACTGGGCGACCAGCACGGCGGCCGGGAGGATCAGGTCCTGATCGGGGAGCTCGACCTCGATCAGATCGCCGCCAACCTCGGACAGCAGCGACTCGAGTGCGGACTCGCAGGCCTCGCGGACGCCGGGCGCGCTGTCGCTCCAATAGGGGTCGCGGATCACGCCGATCCGCAGCCCCTCACTAAACGGGTTGCGCTTGCGCGCACCCTCGCCTATATCCGCGCCGAGCTCCTCACCGAACATCGCCGAGGCGAGCAGGCGGCAGTCGGCGGCGTCGCGGCAGAGGGTCCCGGAGACGATCGTCTCCGTGTTGCGCGATGTGGTGGCCCTCCATCGCGGAGCGGCCGAAGGTCGGCTTCAGGCCGGTGAGGCCGCAGTAGGCGGCCGGATAGCGGATCGATCCGAGCCCGTCGGCGCCGATCGCGCCGGACGACGAGCCCGCCGGCGACGGACGCGCCCGGACCGCTCGAGGAGCCGCCGGGGCAGCGGTCGAGGTCCCAGGGGTTGTGCGCGGCTCCGTAGACCGAGGTGTGCCCGTGCTGCTCGAGCCGAGCTCGTGCATATTGCCGATCCCGGCGATCACGGCTCCCGCGTCCCGCAGGGCGCGGTAGGGGCCCGACTCGCCTGGCGTGAGTGGTGACTCCAGGCACCGCTGCCGCGCCGACCGTCTCGGCCCGCCAGGGGAGCGGCCACTCGTCCTTGATCACGACCGGCACCCCGCGCAGCGGGCCGTCGGGCGCCGCCTCGAGCATCTCGCGGCGACTGATCCGGGAACGTCGCGACGATCGCGTTCAGCTCCGGGTTGCGCTCCTCGAATCTCGCCAGGCAGGCATCGAGCAGCTCGCCGGCGTCGATCTCGCCCGCGGCGATCCCCGTGGCCTGTTCGCGGAGGGGAAGGTCGAGCGCGGTCATCCGGCGGGAGGCGAGGAGAGGTCCGCGTTCAGCTCGTGCTCCACCCCGTCCAGATCGGAGTCGCGAAGCAGATTCATGCCCGGCTCCCAGATCGACCAGACGCCCGCCATCACGGCGCGCTCAGTCTCGTCGGCCTCGATCCCGAAGCTCTCCAGGCCCGAGTCGAGGTAGCGCTGGAAGGCGGATCCGGCTTCCATGGGCTCGCAACCCTACCGACGCAGGGGAATTCGACGAGGTCCCGCTTTGCAAGGACCCCCGCAACCCTCCCGGAAATGACGTGTTCAATGAAGTCCATGGGCCACCACGCTCACGCCTTCGCGCGCCTGCATAGGCTCGCCATCGCTGTCGCCATCGCCGTGTTCGTCGGCGCGCTCGCCGCAGTCCTCGCTACGGGCGAGGCGGTTGGCGCCCCTCGCGTCGCGGTGCTGGGCGCGGCCGCTCCGGCGACTCCTTCGTGCCCGACGAGCTGCCAGGCGATCGGGAAGACGACCGGCTTCCAGAGCTCGATCACCGGGGCGAGCAATCCGTTCGTCGTCTCCTCCCGGGGGCGGATCGTCGCCTGGTCGATCAAGACCGGCGCCCCCAGCACGAAGCCGAATCCGAACAACGACAACCAGAGTGACTTCGACTTCTTCGTCAAGACCTTCGGCGGCACCCCGAAGGCCCGGATCTCGGTCCTGAAGCCGATCATGAAGCAGATCAAGCAGGGGCACCCGATCTACAAGCTCAAGTCGCAGTCGCCGGTCGAGGACCTCTCCTCATACCTGGGCCAGACGACCACCTTCACCCTTGACGCGCCACTGCGAGTGAAGCCCAACAACGTCGTCGCGCTGACCGTGCCGACCTGGGCGCCCGCCTTCGCGATCAACCAGAGCGCCAACACGAAGTGGGTGGCGAGCCGCAAGCGCGGCAAGTGCAACGAAACCGCGGACATTCTCGCCGGCACCCCGCAGGACGCCCCCGGCTCGCAGCGCGCCTTTGGCTGCACCTACAACACCGCCCGCCTGCTCTACTCGGCGACGGTCGTCGCCGACCCGAACCAGAAGCCGGCCGCGCCGCCCAAGAAGAAGAAGTAGCCAGGCGTCGCATCGCCCTGGCATCCCGGCGCGCCATCGGCCAGATCGTGAGCGATTTCCTGGCTCAACGCCGGGAAATCCTTCAGCGTTTCATCGTGCTCACGCGATGCTGTCGGATTGACGCATTCCTGGCCCGCCACTCCTTCAACGAAGGAGCCTCGGGACCAAGCCGATCAGCCCCCGAAAAAGTCGATGAGAAGCTGATTGACGCGCTCCGCCTCGTCGTGATGGACCCAATGCGACGCGTCGGGTAGGCGCTCGACGCGGTCGAGGTTGGGCACGTCGTCGTGGTCGGGCTCGGCGAGTTCGGAGCCGAGGTAGGAATCGCGCTCTCCCCAGATGACCAGCGTCGGGCGCCGAAAGCGGGCGAAGCTTTGCTGCGGCCTCCTTCTGGTTCTGTCTCACCGAGTCCCGGTAGTAATTGATCATCCCGGCTGCTGCCCCTGGCTGCGACCACGCCTCGACGTAGCGTTCGATTTCCTCCGGCGTGTAAGGCGGGTTCGCGTCATGGAGGAAGTGTCGGAAGAAGTGCCAGTTCCTGGCGTGCACCACGTCCTCGGGCAGTCCCGGTGTCGCAAAGAAGAAGAAGTACCAGGACTTACGGAGCTGGTTCGGGTGGTGCAGTCCCTCGGAAAGCCGCCGCGGATGGGCCGCATTGAGGATGGCGAGTCGGTCGACCACCTCGGGGTGGTTCATCGCCATGGTCCAGGCGATGCTCCCGCCCCAGTCGTGACCGACCAACCGCGCGGACTCGGCACCGAGTTCTCCGATGAGGCCGCGGATGTCGGCGGCGAGCAGGTCGACGCCGTAGGCCTCGAAGCCCTCCGGCTTCGATGACAGGTTGTAGCCACGCGTGTCGGGGGCGACGACTCGAAAACCCGCCGCCGCGAGAGGCGCGATCTGCAGCCGCCAGCCGTACCAGAACTCCGGGAAGCCGTGCAGCAGAACGATCAGCGGCCCCTCACCCGCCTCTACGTAATGCAACCGCACGTCACCGACCTCGGCGTAGCCCTCCCGAAGCTCGACCTGCCCGTCGGCCGCGAGGGCCTCGAGCGTGTCGGCGGACCCCGCTGGGGGCTTCGACGCCTCGGAGCCGGAGTCGGGAGTTTCGTCAGCAGCTGTCATGCGGGATCTCCTTTTCACGGAGCGGATAACGAGGCTACGAGGCTGATGCTTCGACGTCGAGCTCGCACCAGTCAAACACACTGGTCCGAACCCCGGTGCCGACGCTCGCCAATCGGGGCAGTCGATTCGGATCTGCTTTCCATGCAAGGCAGCGGCTGCGGAAGTGAGCTCTTCCCAAGCAGCGCGCCAGCTAGCCGCAGGCCTTCGGGTTCTGCTCGCACTGCTTCTCGAAGGCCTCCTGGGGGCTCCCGGCAGGTGGCGCGACGTCGTTGGTCGCGGAGTCCGGCAGGTTCGGGTCGGTGCGGTTGGGCGGGCCTGTACCGCCATTGCCCTTGCCGGTCGTACCTGTGGATGTGCTGGTGGTCTCCGGTGTCGTCGTGGTCGCCGGGATCGGCGAGGTGATCGGAGGGATCGAGATGGCGGGGATGGGGGCCGTCGTTTCTCCCGAGTCGTCGCTTCCGCAGCCGGCGATCGCGAGGCCGATGAGGAGTGTTGTGGCCGCGAGGGCCCGGGTCACGAGGAGCCGTCGAGCGCCGGCTGGCGAAGCCCGCAATACGGGCAGTCGCTGACGTCGAGCCCGATCAGCTGGTCGCAGCGGCGGCAGGTGCGCAGGTTCTCCGGGGTCCTGACCAGCGCGGACTCGGAGGGTGCGAGGGGCAGGGTCGCGGCGACGACCTGCATCTCCTCGCCGCTCTCCCGGTCGACATAGACGCCGTCGGGCTTGGCCTTGGCGATCGCCTCCCTGCCGGAGGCCGGTGCTCGAAGTCGGTAGTCCTGTTCCGGGTTCTGCACGGCGCGCACAATACCGTTGCGCCGGATGCGAGTACTCTGTCTTCCACGGCTATCTGCTGCACGGCACCGGGTCGAACGTCTACAACGCCAGCCTCGCCCAGGCGCTCGCCGCCAGGGGCACGAGGTCCACCTGTTCTGCCAGGACCGGCGCGCCGACGAGCTCGACTGGGTTCGGACCAACGAGAACGTCACGGTGCACATCCCCGACATCGGCGGCCTCCTGCCGGTATTCGTCGCCGACCGCTACGAGGGTTTCGAGGTGAAGACCTTCCCCGAGCTGACCGACGAGGAGCTCGACCGCTACCTGGACGCGAACGTCTCCGCCGTGCGCCAGGTGGTCGAGGAATACGGCGAGCCGGACGCGGCCCTCGCGAACCACCTGATCATGGGACCCGTCATCCTCGCGCGGGCCGGACTGCGCTTCGCGATCAAGGTCCACGGCTCCGACCTCTCCTACATGGTGAGACCGCATCCCGAGCGCTTCGTCCCCTACGCGCTCGAGGGCACCGACGCGGCGGCGGGAATCCTCGTCGGCTCCTCCCACACCGCCCAGATCCTCTTCGAGACCGTCCCTGACCCCACGCTGCCCGGGCGAACCAGGCTCGGGCCGCCCGGGGTGGACGTGCACCGCTTCCACCCGCGCGAGCCCGCCGAGGCGCGGCGCAACCTGGAGGCTGCTCGCGGGGCGACTCGACTCGGAGAGCCACGGCGGCGGGCGAGGGCCAGGACTCCTTCGGGCGGGACGGCCCGGCGATCGCGGCTGCCCTCGGCGAGTGGTCGGAGGGGGACGAGCGCGTGCTCTACGTCGGCAAGTTCCTGGTCAGCAAGGGCGTCGATCTGCTCGCCGCCGCCTGGCCGCTGGTCCATCGCGAGCGGGTGGCCGCGGGTGCACAGGCACCCCGGCTGCTGTTCGCCGGCTTCGGCGCCTTCGAGCGGGGTCTGCGCGAGCTGGTCGAGGCGCTCGGCCATGGTGACCTAGAGGCCGCCCTCCGGGTCGCTGCGCGGGGCCGCGGCTACGAGGGCGACGACGACGCGCCGCTGCCGATCCTCGCCGGTTTCCTCACCGATCCGCCGGACGGCTACGCGGAGGCCGCCCGCCAGGCCGCGGGGACGATGCTGATCAGCGGCCGGCTCGAGCACGACGAGGTGGCCGAGGTGATGCCCGTCGCCGACACCTTCGCCATGCCCAGCACCTTCCCCGAGTCCTTCGGCATGGTGCCGGCCGAGGCGGCGGCCTGCGGGGTGCCGCCGGTCTCGGCGGATCACTCCGGGATGCGCGAGGTCTCGGAGCTGCTCGCCGAGGCGGTCGACCCGGAGCTGGCCCCGCTGCTCATCTTTCCCGGTCGGCCCCGAGGCCGTCACCGAGCTGGCGTACCGGGTGTCCGGCTGGCTCGCCCTCGACCCCGCGCAAGCGCCATGAGGCGGGCCTCTCACTGGCGAAGCGGGTCGATGAGCTCTGGAGCTGGGAGGGGGTCGCCCGGAGCGTGATCGCCGCCTCGCGCGGGGAGCTGGACGAGCTGACGCCGGTCGTCACGTAGGTGACAAACCCCGGCGCGGCGACTTCAGGTTCCCTGAATAGAATGCCGCCCGATGCGGGGCGTGCCGATTCCCAAGCTGATCGCCGCGGTGATCGTGCTCACGGTGATCACCTCGGTGATCATGCTGATCCCGAACTGGAACGGCGAGCAGGCTTCGACGGCCGCGCACAAGATCGACGATCTGCTCGACGTGATGATCGTGCTCTCGTCGTTCGTCTTCTCGATCGTCCTGGTGATGCTCGGCTACTCCATCTGGCGCTGGCGGGCGCGTCCGGGCGACGAGGGGGACGGCGCGCCGATCCACGGCAACACCAGGCTCGAGATCGCCTGGACCGTGATCCCGACGGTGATCGTGCTCTTCGGCGCGATCTACTCCTGGATCACGCTTTCGGACATCGAGGCCAAGGACCCCGACCGGATGGTGGTGGACGTCTATGGCCAGCAGTTCGAGTGGCACTTCAACTACCCCGAGCCAGGGCGTCACCTCGCGGGAGCTGCACGTGCCCGTCGACCGGCAGGTCGAGTTCCGAATGCACAGCCTCGACGTGGTCCACTCGTTCTGGGTGCCGGAGTGGCGGATCAAGAGGGATGCCGTCCCCGGCATCACCACGCGCGCCTACGTCACGCCTGACCAAGACGGGCGACCTACAGCCTGGTCTGCACCGAGCTCTGCGGCTTCGGCCACGCGACGATGAGGGCGCCGGTCATGGTCGAGATCCCAGGCAGACTTCCACCAGTGGTCGCAGACACAGCAACCGATCCCGGAAAGCGAGCCGAAGCCGGGGGAGACGACACCGACGAGGCTGAGGCAGTGAGAGCCGGGAGGATTACGATAATCGCGGCGATGGAAGGATGGCGGGAGTGACCGCGGCACTGTTCAAGCGGCCGGGCTGGTGGCGGGCCCTGACCTACACGATCCTGGCGGGCGCCTTCGGCTTCGCCCTGGTGGTCGTGCTTCGCAAGATCTCCGGGCTGTCGGCCTTTCAGACCGAGCAGACCGGCTACCCGCAGGTGGTCGTCCCCGCGATCACCGCCCCGCTCGGCTTCCTGGTCGGCATCGGCTGCTTCGACTACTGGTTCCGCTGGGCGGTCGGGCGCCCCGACCTTCCCGGACGAGCGCGAGCACGACGACCACGGCGCCTACAGCTGGCGCGACTACTTCAAGGTCAACACCGACCACAAGGTCATCGGGATCCAGTACATCGTCACGACGTTCTTCTTCTTCTTCATCGGCGGGGCGATGGCGATGATCATGCGCGCCGAGCTCGCCCAGCCCGGCACCCAGATCGTCGACCCGAGCACCTTCAACGGGCTCTTCTCCACCCACGCCGCGCTGATGATCTTCGTCTTCGTGATCCCGGTCGTTCGCCGGGATCGCGAACTACGTCCTGCCGCTGATGATCGGGGCGCCGGACATGGCGTTCCCGCGGCTGAACGCGCTGAGCTACTGGATGCTGCCGATCGCGGGCATGCTCTTCGTGGCGCAGCTTCCTCGTGCCCGGGCGGAGCCTTCGACGCCGGCTGGACCGGCTACGCGCCGCTCTCGACCGGCGCGCCGTTAGGCCAGTCCTTCTTCAACCTGGGGGTGCAGTTCGCGGGCGCCTCATCGATCGCCACGGCGCTCAACTTCCTGGTCACGATCATGACCATGCGGGCGCCGGGGATGAACTTCTGGCGCCTGCCGCTGCTGGTCTGGGCGAACCTCTCGACCTCGCTGCTCGTGGTCGCGGCGACGCCGTTCATCGCGGGGGTCCAGTTCATGGTCCTCTTCGACCGCGCCCTCCACACCAACTTCTTCCAGGCGGCCTTCGGCGGCGACGTGGTCAGCTACCAGCACATCTTCTGGTTCTACTCGCACCCGGCCGTCTACATCATGATGCTGCCGGGCTTCGGGATCGTCAGCGAGGTGATCTCCACGCACTCGCGGAAGCCGATCTTCGGCTACCGGCTGATGGCGCTGGCGCTGATCGGGATCGTGGTCTCTCAGCTACTCGGTCTGGGCGCACCACATGTTCGTCGCCGGGCATGTTCAGCTGGCTGCGGGTGCCGATGATGATCACCACGCTGCTGATCGCGGTACCGACCGGGATCAAGATCTTCTCCTGGCTGGGCACGCTCTTCTACGGGAAGATCCACCTGAGATCGACGGCGATGCTGTTCGCGCTCGGCTTCGTCGTCACCTTCACGATCGGCGGGATCTCGGGCGTGATGCTCGGGATGATCCCGATCGACATCCACGTCTCCGACACCTACTTCGTCGTCGCCCACATCCACTTCGTGCTCTTCGGCGGCTCGGTCTTCACGATCTTCGCCGGGATCTACCACTGGTTCCCGAAGATGACCGGGCGGATGTACGACGAGAAGCTCGGCCGCGTCCACTTCTGGGGCACGCTGGTCGGGATGCTCGGCACCTTCATCCCGATGCACTGGATCGGGATGGAGGGGATGCCGCGCCGCGTCGCCGACTACGCCGCCCAGTTCGGCGACTGGAACCTGTTCATCTCCTGTCTTCGCCTTCCTGCTCGGCGCCGCCCAGCTGGTCTTCCTCTACAACATGATCGTCAGCTGGCGCTTCGGTCCGAAGGCCGGCCCGAACCCGTGGCGGGCGAAGACGATCGAGTGGCAGGTCTCCTCGCCGCCGCCCGATCTTCAACTTCGACGAGATCCCCCGCGTGGTCGGCGGCCCGTACGAGTTCGGCGTGCCCGGCGCGCGGCACGCGATCATGGCCGGCGAGGAGGCGGAGGTCAGAGAAGCCCGAGAGGGCCGAGGTCGGGGACGCCGTCGTGACCGACGAGAGAAGCGCGACGAGCCGACGTGACCCGAGCGAGGAGGAGATCACCGACGTCGGCACGCCCTCGGAGCACGCCTCCGAGGTGGTCGGCGAAGCGCGAGGTCGCGACCTTCGGCGACCCGGACCCGCCCCCCTCGCGTGAGGGCGTCAAGCGGGTCCTGATCTTCCTGAACGAGGTCGCCGGCGGCCGCAAGCTGCTCACCGCCTCGCGCGAGCTCGCCGACGCCGGCGCCGACTACTTCGGCGTGGTCGCTCCCCAGAACCTGCCGATCGTCGGCCAGCTGGTCGACGTCGAGGAGCGCCGCGACGCCGCGCAGAGCCGGGTCGACGTGACGCAGTCGGTGCTCGCGTGAGTTCGGGATCGACTCGGAGGGCGCGGTGATGGACCCGGAGCCCGCCCTCGCGCTCGACGACGCGGTGCGCGCCACGCAGCCCGACTACATCCTGCTCTCCTGCCTCTACGAGACCCGCTTCGGCCTGACGCGCAAGGACCTGGTCGAGTGGGCCAAGGCCCGCTTCGGCCGAGCGTCGAGCACATCCCGGTGCGCGTGGACGACGACGCGGTTCGCTGGGACGTGACCCACACCCTGGTGGTGGCCACCCAGACGGTGAACAGCAAGGACCTGGTGGACCGGCTCGAGGAGCGCGCCAGGGAGAGGCCGCACCGCTACACGTTCATCTCCCCGCGCTCCGGCGCGATCAGCCGCGAGCGAGATCTGCCTCCCGTCTGGCCGCGACCCTCGCGGAGATGTACCGCAACGAGATCGACGCCACCGGCCAGCCGATGAGCCCCGATCCGTACCACGCGATCGAGAACGCGATCGAGCACTACCGGATCGACGACATCCTGATCTCGACCCTGAGGGGCGAGCAATCGAAGTGGCTCGAGGAGGGCCTGATCGAGAAGGTTCAGCGACCTCACCGACAAGCCGGTCGAGCACATCGAGTCGAGCACCGAGCCATTCAGCGCCACGACAGGCGAGCCCGAGCCCGTCGGCGCGGGGGAGGCCGACCTGATGGAGTCCGCCTCAGTCGCCGTCGGCCACGCGGAGGAGCACCACGCTCATCCGCCGGAGGCGAACCAGAGCTCGCGGATAGACCGCCAGACCCTCGGGATCCTGCTGTTCATCGTCTCCGAGGTGATGCTGTTCGGGGCGTTCTTCGCCTCGTACTTCTTCCTCCGGGTGGTGGCCAACGACGGCCCCTGGCCGCCCGACCCGTTCGAGCTGCCGGTCGCGGTCGCAGGGATGAACACCGCGATCCTGGTCTCCTCGAGCTTCACGATGCACTGGGCGCTCGAGTCGATCCAGAAGAACAACCGCCGCGGGCTCCAGATGGGACTGATAACCACCTTCCTGCTGGGCGCCACCTTCCTCTTCATCCAGCTCAACGAGTACGTCCACATCGGCTTCAGCGCTCGCGACGACGCCTTCGGCTCGATCTTCTACGGCCTCACCGGCCTGCACGGCGCCCACGTCACGGTCGGCCTGATACTTCTGGGGATCGCGAACGTCCGCGCCTTCCGTGGCCACTACGGACCCGAGGCGAAGGACCATCTCGGCGTCGAGATCCCCGGCATCTACTGGCACTTCGTCGACGTGATGTGGATCATCGTCTTCACGACGGTCTACGTCCTCTAAAATCCCTGCTAATTGGCATTTTCGGGTCCGGGGTCCGCCAGCGGTGCGCGAGCCCATGCGCCAGTCAGTGTCTCGATAGCTGCTTCTCGTCCAAAGCGGTAGTTCCGAACTACTCCGACCGCCCGGCGGCTTCGAGGGCTTGGGGGCATGGCAGCTTACCTTCGCGGACCAGGGGCGCCTGGAATCACGGCGGCGAGGCGCCGATCACTCCTTCGGAGCGCCAGCGGGCGTACCGCTCAACTCTCCTTGACGACGGCATAGACAACTCGCTCGGCTACGTCGATCACGACCTCACTCAGCCGATCACAGCGACGGTATAGCTCGCGGTGGGAGATGCGCTCCCGGGTGTCCTCGACCTCGAGCAGCTTGGCGGTCTCCGCGTAGTAGACGTGCTCGAGGCGCCGCGCGGTCTTGATCGCATCGTCGGCGGCAGCGGTGGCGGCCTCGTCGTCGGACCCCAGCCCGGCGATGGCATCGTCGATCTGCCGGGTCGCCTCCAGTAGCAGGTTCGCCATCACGGCCAGCCCCGCATCAGGGAAAGGCCCATTGCCTGCGCTTCCTCGATTAGGTCGACCGCGTGATCGAGAATCCAGTCGATTCCGCGGGAAAGGGTGAAGAGGTCCTCGGGCTCCATCTGGAGGATGAATGCCTCGCGCAGGGCATTCAGGAGGTCCCGCTTCGCCGCGTCGCCACGGGGCTCGGCATCGCGGACGGTCTGGGCGGCGCCCGCGTCGCCCTCGGCCCAGGCTGTCAGGCCTTCAAGCGCCTCAATGGTGACCGCCGTCTGCCGGCGAAGTAGGCCGATCGCGTCAGGCGTCTCCGGAAGAAACCAGCGCTGTTTCCTGCGGGGGGTCACGTCAGCAGCCTCGAGAGTCCGAAGAACGCCGCAGCGAGCACCGCTGAGGCGGGAAGCGTGATCACCCAGGCCAGCCCGATCTGGCGAACCAGGTCCCAGTTGACGTGTCGTAGGCGCTGGCGCCCGGCACCAATTCCGACCACCGATGACGCGACGACCTGACTGGTGGAGACGGGCGCACCGAGGAACGAGGCGCCGAGGATTACGCCCGCCGAGGAGGTCTGGGATGAGAGACCCTCGAGAGGGTGAATGCGGTAGATCCGCCGGCCCACGGTGCGAATAATGGGCCAACCACCGAACGCCGTGCCTGCCGTAAGCGAAACAGAGCAGGCGACGATCACCCACGTGGGCGCCGAGAGCGAGTCGATTCGTCCGTCCGCCAACAACAGGGCCGCGACCACGCCGACCGTTTTCTGGGCGTCATTGGCCCCATGGCTGAAGGAGAGCGCCGCAGAAGTGACCCACTGGCCAGCCTGTGCGCCGCCGCGCCAGCGGTGAGTTCCACGCCTCGCGGCCCGTCGGAGGGCCCGGATGACTGCAAGCGCGGCGAGGCCTCCCAGTACCGGCGAAACCGCCAGTGCGATCAGCGTTCCAAAGACACCGACCGGGTGCAGTCCGTCCATCCCGCCCCAGTTGACGGCATGAACGCCTCCTTCGATGACGGCCGCACCGACGAGACCGCCGACCAGGGCATGGCCTGAACTCGAGGGTAATCCGAGGCGCCAGGTCGTGAGGTTCCAGGCGGTGGCCGCCGCCAGGCCCGAGCCGATCACCGCGATCGCCTCCGACGGCGAGACCGTCACGATCCCGCCAATCGTGTCGGCGACAGCCGCACCGAGCAGCAACGGGCCCAGGAGATTGAAGAACGCGGCCAGGACGATTGCCTGCGAGGGCCGGGCGGCGCGGGTAGCCACCAGCGTCGCGATTGCGTTCGAGGCGTCGTGGAGCCCATTGGTCACCGCAAAGCCCAGAGCGAGGAAGACCGCAATCGCGAGCCCCGCGTCCATTCGGCGACTCTATGGCGATAGCTTTGGCGAATGGCGGAAATCCTGGGTCGATGCGGGCGATGAGCAACGAGCAGCATGGAAACGGAACCCACGTGGTCATCGTGGGCGGGGGCGTTGCCGGGCTCGAGACGCTGCTGGCATTGGATGATCTTGCCGGCGAGCGAGTCGCCCTAACGCTGCGTCGCGCCGCAGCCGGACTTCGTCTACAAGCCGCTGTTGGTCGAGGAGCCTTTCGACCTCGGGCCGGCCGAGCGACACGAACTCGAGCCGCTCACCGCTGAGAAGGGGGCCGAGTTTGTTTTGTCTGCCGTCAGCTCGGTCCGGCCCGAGGACCATGTCGTCGAACTCGACGATGGCTCAACCCTGCAATACGACTACCTGGTGGTCTGCGCAGGGGGTCGCTTCAAGCCGGCGATCGACGGGGCGACCACCTTTCCGGGCGGCGAGGCTTTCAGCGCCGACGGACTCCTCGACCGCGCGGAAGCGAAAGACCACCGCGTAGCGTTCATCGTCCCGGCAGGCGTGACTTGGTCGCTACCGCTCTATGAGCTCGCTCTGATGACCCAACGCCGGGCCGCGGAGAGGGGCGTCGACGCGAAGATTGCGGTGATCACGCCCGAGTCCGCTCCTCTGGCGATATTCGGGCCCGCTGCGAGCGCCGCCGTTGGCGAGCTGCTGGCGGCGAGAGGCATCCAGCTCTTCACCAATTCCACCGTGCGAGACCTCGGCGGAGCAGGGATCACGCTGAACCCCGGCGACCGAAGGATCGGCCCGTCGGAATCAATTGCTCTGCCGCGGATGGAAGGCCCCAGGATCGATGGCCTGCCGGCAGATGAGGGCGGCTTCATTCCGGTCGACGATCACGGACGAGTGAAGGGTGTGGAGGACGTCTATGCGGCGGGCGACGGAACGAACTTCCCGATCAAGCAGGGCGGCCTGGGAACCCAACAGGCCGACGCCGTTGCGGCGCACATAGCCCACCGGGTTGGCGCCCGGGAGACGCCCGAGCCATTCAGGCCCATCCTCCGTGGCAAGCTGCTGACGGGCGGCGAGTCGATGAGCATGAGGGCGGATGTCGCCGGTGGGGGTGGCGAGGGGGTTGCCTCGCTCGACTACCTGTGGTGGCCGCCTCACAAGATCAGTTCCCGCTACCTAGCGTCACTGCTGCACTATGGCGAGGTCCATGCCGAACCCGAACCGCCCGGGAGTTCCCTCGACGTGGAGGTCGCGTTGCCGAATGACTGGCACACGGAGCCGATGGCACTAGACGTAAACGAACCGCCCCGCGTCGATTGATCTAGACGCCGAGCACCGCGCTGAGGGTGAGCATGACCAGCGCCCCCGCCGCAAGCCCAAGCGGCCCGCGCCAACCCACGGGCGAAAGAGATCGGGGCAACAGGTCCGCAATCACGAGGGCCAACATCGCTCCGGCGGCGAACGCGAAGGAGATCGGCAGGAGGGATCTCACCGTGTCGACCAACACGAACGCGATCCCGGCGCCGAGCGGCTGCGGGGCGCTGGTCAACACCGCAGCCCAGAACATCTGCGGCCGGCTGAACCCGGCGTCGGCCATTGGGATCGCGACGCTCGTGCCCTCCGGAATGTTCTGGAGAGCGATCGCCAGGATGACGAAGAGGCTGAGGCCCGCGGTGTCCGAGGCGTAGGCGGTCCCGATCGCGAAACCCTCCGGCAGGCTGTGGATGAAGAGCACGAGGAACACGAGCGCCGACAAACGCACCCCGGTGCCGCTCATCTCGCCGACGTGGATATCCCGACCGCGAAGCGCGAGCTGGGCGATCGTCAAAAACGCAACGCCCACCGCGAGGCCCAGTAAGACTTCCGCCGTGGAGCCCTCGTCCCTTGCCGGCAGGAGCAGACCGACGATCGAGGCCACGGTCATGACCCCCGCGGCAAGGCCCCAGAGCGCCGGCTCCCAGTCCGAGGCTCTTCGACCAAGGAAGAAGACAGGAATGGCGCCTAACCCAGTCGCCAGCGCTGTCGCTACCCCAAGCGCCACGACCGTGAGCAGCTCGATCATTGGTTTCGGGAAATCCGGTCTATCGCCGCGCCGGTGCGGTGTCAGCGGCGGCCTGTGCGGCCGCGACTCGCGCGATCGGAACACGGAAGGGCGAGCAGCTCACATAGTCGAGTCCGGCGGAGTCGAAGAACTCGATGCTCGCGGGGTCGCCGCCGTGCTCTCCGCAGACGCCTAGCTGCAAATCGGGCCTGGTGGCCCGACCGCGCACGACCGCGATCTTGACCAGCTCACCGACGCCAGGAATATCGATCGTCTCGAAGGGGCTGCGCACCAGGATCCGCTGCGACAGGTAGATCGGCAGGAACGATCCCTCGGCGTCGTCCCTAGAGAGGCCGAGCGTCGTCTGCGTGAGGTCGTTGGTTCCGAAGCTGAAGAAGTCCGCGTTGGCGGCGATCTCACCCGCTTGCAGGCAAGCACGCGGTAGTTCAATCATTGTGCCGACCAAGTACTCAACCTCGGCGCCAGCATCGTGCATGACCCGCTCGGCCCTGAGATGGACCAGATCCCGCAGGGTCTCGAGCTCGCCCTCGAAGGCGATTAGCGGAATCATGATCTCGACCTTCGGCCGTTTCCCCTTAGCAGCGACCGCCAGGGCAGCCTCCAGAATCGCGGCGACCTGCATCTCGTAGAGCGGGGGCAGCAACAGGCCGAGGCGCGCCCCGCGGGTGCCCAGCATCGGATTCGTTTCCTCGAGCTCGCGGGCCACCGCAAGCCGTAGGCGAGAGCGCTCGATCGCGTTGGAATCTCCTTCACGCTCGGCCTCCTCGAGGGCCTGTTCGAAGTCGGGAATCGAGAGGAACTCGTGGATCGGCGGGTCAAGTAGCCGGATGGTGACCGGCAGGCCACTCATCGCTCCGAAGATCTCGATGAAGTCGGCTCTCTGCATCTCGCGCAATCCATCCAGCGCTCGGCTGAACTCCTGATCGGCTGGGTCAGGGTCATCGGCCTTCCCGACGCCTGAGCCGGCTTCGCTTTGCTCGCGCCCGCGGCGCCAGAGCTCGCCGGCGATGAACATGTCTCTGACCAGTTCCTCCCTGTCCGAGCCGAAGAACATGTGCTCAGTCCGGCAGAGGCCGATCCCCTCCGCGCCAAGCTCGCGCGCTCGCGCGGCATCCTCGGCTGTGTCGGCGTTGGCCCTTACCCCGAGGCGCCGGATTTCGTCCGCCCAGCTCAAGACCGCCGCGAAGTCCTCGCCGACCTTTGGCTCGATCAGACGCACATCGTCGGCGGTGACCACCCCGGTCGACCCGTCGATCGCGATCGTGTCTCCGGCATGAAGCTCCGTGCCCCCGACGCTCACGACACCTGCGTCGAGGTCGATCTCGAGCTCGGATGCACCGCAGACGCACGGGCGCCCCATGCCGCGCGCCACGATGGCTGCGTGCGAGGACTTTCCCCCGCGTGAGGTCAGCACCCCCTTGGCGGCATGGAAGCCTCCGACATCGTCCGCAGAGGTGAATTCGCGCACCAGGATGACGTCGTCGCCCGCCTCCGCCCGCTTTTCGGCTTCTTCGGCCGTGAAGACGATCGCGCCTTTGGCTCCACCAGGAGAGGCGGGAACGGCCCGGGTCAGCTCGGTGTAGGTCTGCTCCGGGTCGAAGGTGGGGTGGAGGAGTGCGTCCAGCGACCCCGGCTCAACCGTGGCGAGGGCTTCGTCCCGGCCGAGCAGGCCCTCGTCGACCGCGTCGGAGGCAAAGCGAACAGCAGCCTGCGCGGGCCGCTTGGCGTTGCGCGTCTGGAGGATGTAGAGGCGACCCTGCTCGATCGTGTACTCGACGTCCTGCATGTCGCGGTAGTGGCGCTCGAGCCGCTTCAAGGCGTCGATCAGCTCGGCGTGGGCCTCAGGCATGCGGCGGGCGAGGTCGGCTAGGTCCTCGGTGTTGCGGACGCCGGCGACCACGTCCTCGCCCTGGGCGTTGAGCAGAAAGTCGCCCTCCGGCTCGGGGGCCCCGGTGGTCGGGTCTCGCGTGAAGGCAACCCCGGAGCCAGAGTCCGCGCCGCGGTTGCCGAAGACCATCCGTTGCACGGTGACTGCGGTGCCGAGCTCATCCGGGATCCCCTCGAAGCGTCGGTAGGCGATCGCGCGATCGTTGTTCCACGAACGGAACACCGCCTCGACGGCACCCCGCAGCTGCTCCCGCGGGTCCTCTGGAAAGGGCTCGCCGGTGTGCTCGGTGAACAGGGCCAGAAAGCGCTCGGTGAGCTCCCGAAGAGCGTCCGGCTCGAGGTCAGCATCGATGGCCGATCCGGTCGCCTCGCGCGCCTTGGCCAGCTCATCCTCGAAGCTCTCAGCAGGAAGGCCCCGGACCACATCCGAGTACATCTGGACGAGCCGCCGAAAGGAGTCCCAGGCAAAACGGGGGTTGCCGCTGGCCTCTGACAGGGTCTCCACGGACTCGGCGTTCAGGCCGAGATTGAGGACCGTGTCGAGCATGCCGGGCATCGAGACAGGGGCGCCCGAGCGCACGGCGAGGAGCAATGGATCGCTCCCGCCACCGAACTGTTGGCCCGCGTCCTGCTCGAGGCGAGTGACGGCCTGGGCAATCTCGTCCTCGAGCCCCTCCGGAAAGCGCTCGTCGGTCTTCATGTATTCGACGCAGGCCTCCGTTGTGATCGTGAATCCGCCTGGGACCCTGGCGGAGCCCAGGACGTGGGTCATCTCTGCCAGGTTCGCCCCTTTTCCGCCGAGGAGGCCGCGCATCTCCGCCGATCCCTCCTCGAAGCCGAACACCCACTGCTTCGCCGTCGGCCTTGACGGAGAGGTGGACTCGACGCTCATCCCAAACCGACAATACCCGCCCGGAGCTTGACCGCTCCACCGAGCCCGTGAGATCGCCATAGGATGGGCTCGAAAGGAATCGGTGACATTGGCGTCGTTGTTTGAACGGTTTCGCTTGCTTCTGTGGGCTCTCGCGGCCGCCGTAATCGGCCTCTACATCTATGGCCTGTTCCTTGGCCTCTACGGACCTCTTGAGCTCGGGCTACTCAGTGTCGTGTCCCTGTCTCTGATCGTCCTGTTCACCATTCACGAGCTCCGGTTGCGTCGAGAGCTCCGCAAGGGGAAATATCACGACGAGTACGCGCGCGAGGGCCACGACGCACGGGAGCGACGGGGCTACTAGTTGGCCGGGATGGGCGAGCACCGAGCACCGGTGGCGACCCCGTCCGTAATTTCGCGCTCGACGCTCGACGAGTTGATCTCCGAGCTGGCGGTCTTCCGTCCATGGCCGTTTCATGCTCGACCCTCCCAAGAAGGATCGGAGCAGCACCCGGAGTGGCTGGGTCGTGCCTGAGTGGCGGGACCGCGCAAACATCCGAGCATGTGGATCATCGTCTTCACGACGCTGTACGTCCTCTAGCCCGACCGGTACAAAGCGGAGAGGCGCTGGCCGCGCTCTAGCAGCCGATGCAGGTGGGACTCGAGCCAGCTATTGCCCACCTATGATCGCCTCGTGTCCCCGCCGTCCACACCGCAGCCCCATAACCCGCTGAAGCGGGAAGCGGACATGTTCCGCGTCCTGATCATGTTCGCCATCGCCGCCGCGATCGTGATCGCGGTGGCGCTGCTGTTCGGCTCATTGGCCGGGCTGATCGTCGGGGTCATCCTCGTCGCGATCGGCTTGTGGCGAACCTGGAACCTGATCCAGGACTGGCGCCGCTACGGGTCGGACCCGGCCGAGCGCTAGCGCCAGGGCCTACTTCTTGCCGCCGCCCCGGTTGCGCCTCCGCCGCCCCCGGTTGCACCCCCGCCCGTGGCGGTCTGGAGGTAGGAGACCAGCGCCTGGAGCTGGTCCGGCTGGAGGGTCTGGCCGAAGTTCTGGGGCATCACGTTGGGCGGGTAGCCCGGGGTGATCTGGCGTTCGGGTCGGTGATCGACTGGGAGATCTGCTGAGCGCTCATCCCCTTCAGGGCATCGTCGAGGTCGGGGCCGGTGGTGCCGGTTGTGGCGGCCTGCGCGAGGGTGTGGCAGCCGCCGCAGTTGGTGGCGAAGAACTGCGGCGGTGCGAAGACCGGCGGCTTGATGCCCGGCACGCCCGCGACGCTCGCGACATATGCGGCGACGTCGTTCAGGTCATCCCCGGTGACCAGGTCGGCGGGCATGTACACGCTGATCTGCTCCGGCGTGGCAGGGCGGGGGTTCTCGACCTGCGCCTTGATCACGCCCTCGAAGGTGTCCGGGTCCTGACCGTTGGCGCGCGCTTCCTTGAAGGCGTAGTCGAGATTGGGCCCGATCTGGGCGGTGGTCCCCGCGGCGGTGAGCGTGTGGCAGCTGCCGCACTTCTGCGTGAACAGTTGCTGGCCCCTCGCCATGTCCGGCTTGGGGCCGAGATCGCAGCCGGTCAAGGCGACCATGGCCGCGGCTGCGGCGATCGTGGCGACCACCCAGATCGCCCGCCCGTTGATCCGGTGGCCGCCGTGTAAGAGGTCGCTCATCGGGGCCGGAATCCTATATGTCGCCCCCGAGCCCTCGGCACGTCACCGGGCGTGGGATAAGCTTGCGCCGAACGGCACTTGGAGGAGGTCGAGTGGAAGTTCGCCAGGGCATGTCGAGCGTGGTTTTGGCCGTCGGGCCGGGCCACACCCTGCGGGAGACGGCGACCAAGATGACCGAGAAGGGAACCGGCGCCGCCCTCGTCTTCGACGACGAGTCGCCGGGCCCGCGGATCATCACCGAGCGCGACATCCTGAGGGCCGTTGGCACCGGCAAGGACCCGGACAGCGAGAAGGTCGCCGATCACATGTCGGAGAGCGTGATCTCCGCTGCTCCCGGCTGGAGCCTCGAGCAGGCCGCCGACGAGATGGTCCAGCGCGGCATCCGCCACCTGGTCATCGTCGATCGCGGCGAGCTCGTCGGCGTGCTCTCGATGCGGGACATCGTCCGCTGCTGGACCGAGGTCGGCGCGACCTCGTCGATGTCGCCGCCCTAGTCCTCCGGGACAGATACCGACAGCGGGATCGGCGCCGTATCGGTGCGCTGGTGGCGCGGCATGCGTTCGATCTCGTTCCGGTTGGCGCGCAGCCAGCCGATCAGCGAGGGCAGCGCGATGAAGGCGCCGATCACCGAGTATGGCCACCAGGCGTAGAGGCCCACGATGACCGCGGACAGCCCAAGGGCGAGGAGCGCCGGATAGACGCTCGGACGGGGCATGTAGATCGACTCGGTCGGCTTCGGCGGCTGGCTCATCGCAGATAGAGGACGGAGATGTAGAAGGCCAGGGCGAAGACGAGCAGGGCGAGCGAGCTGGCGATCATGCCCGACTTGATGAGTGCTCTGGCGCGCTCGCGGTCCACGGGCCGGAAGCCTATAGCGCCCGATCGAGGGCCATCGCCAAGAAGAGCAGCGCCAGGTACGCGAGCGAGCTCAGATAGAGCCGCCGCGCCGCCTGCCGCGTCGGGTGCGCGAGCAGCACGAGCGCGAGCCCGATGAAGCCGGCGCCCAGCGCGAGCGCAGTGATCAGGTAGGCGGTCCCGAACAGGCCGGTCAGCACCGGCCCGATAGTCACGGCGACCAGCAGCACCGCATAGGCGACGATCTGGTGGCGCGTGGTGGTCTCGCCGCGGACGACCGGCAGCATCGGCACGCCGGTGCGCGCGTAGTCATCCGAGATCAGCAGGGAGAGCGCCCAGAAGTGGGGCGGAGTCCAGAAGAAGACGATCGCGAACGGCCAGAGCGCCTGCGCAGAGAGGGCGCCGGTGGCTGCCGCCCAGCCGACCAGCGGTGGCATCGCCCCCGCGGCTCCGCCGAGGACGATGTTCTGCGGCGTCCGCGGCTTCAGCCAGAGCGTGTAGACGAAGACGTAGCCGAGCAGGCCTGCGGCGGCGAGCGCCGCGGTCAGCCCGTTGACCGTGATCCACAACTGGGCCACCGCGACGATTCCCAGCGTCGACCCGAAGGCGAGTCCGCGCCGCGGCTCGATCCTCCCGCTCGCCAGCGGCCGCTTGGCGGTGCGGGCCATGCGCGCGTCCCGCTCCCGCTCGATGTAGTGATTGATCGCTCCGGCGCCGCCCGCGGCGAGGTAGCCGCCCAGGCAGGTCCAGAGGATCGTCGAGAGCGCGGGGCCCCCCGGGTCCGCGACGAACATCGTCGCCACGCAGGTGAGCAGAAGCAGCGAGATGATCCTCGGCTTGGTCAGAGTGACGTAGTCGTTGGCCACGCCGATCGCCGCCCGCATGGTGCGGGCCCGCGCATCGTCCGGGGTGACCGAGACGTGGTCGCCGCCCGGCCGCCGCCGGCGGCCGATCCGCTGCTGGCCGGTCCGAAGATGAACGCTCATGCCGGCGCCGCCGAGGCCTCAGCCCGTGGTGCCCGTTCGTCCGACCGAGCGGGGCTCGGGAGCCAGGCGAGCCGATAGGCGATCGAGATCACGGCCGCCCAGAGCAGCGTCGCGACCGTGAGGTGGCCGACGATCAGCGCCGCATGCTCGCCGAGCCAGACGTTCATCCCTCCGAGCAGGACCTGGGCGAACAGGAGCAACGCGGCGAGCAGAAGGAGGCGGTCTCGCGAGCCCCGCGCGAAGGCGACGGATAGCAAGAGGATGATCGCGAGCGTCGCTGCGTACACGAAGACGCGGTGGGTGAGGTGGATATCGGTCAGCCGGTTGTTTCCGAAGGGCAGGAACTTCCCGTCACCACAGGTCGGGAACTGATGCCCGCAGGCGAGATGGGCTCCGGCGATGTTCGGGCCGACCTCGTTGACGCCACGCTCCTCGGTCCCGGCCATATAGCCGCCGGCGACGATCGCGCAGAGCAGCAGAACCGCGGCCGTCACTGCGTAGGGCTTCAGCCCACGGACCGGCGCCCGGACCGGCTGGTCGGCCTCCACCGCAGCCTCGGAGCGAGCCTTGAAGCTGAGCCAGAGCAGCAGGCCGAAGAGGATCATCGCGGCGCCGAGATGGGCCGCCACCAGCCCGTCCTTGAGGCTGTGCTCGACCGTCAGCCCGCCGAGCCCGGCCTGGACCAGGACGAGCAGGCCGGCGGCGATGCTGCCGCGGAAGGCCCAACCGTTGCCGTTCCGCAGGTCGCGATACGCGCGCCAGCAGAGCAGCGCGATCAGGACCACCACGACCGCCGCAAGCAGGCGATGCGAGAACTCGATGAAGGTGTTCTCGTCACCCACGAGCGGGATCACGTCGCCGCCACAGAGCGGCCATCCCTTGGTCCCGCTGCCGCCGGGGCCGCAGCCCAGCCCGGAGTCGCTGACGCGAACGACCCCGCCGACGATGATCAGCAGGAAGGTGACAACAGCGGTGAGGTCTGCCAAGCGGCGAAACCGGCGGAGCCCTGCACCGCCGCCGCCGGCACCGGGTCCGGCCATGGCGTCAGGCTACCGGCTCGCGCGTTTCGGTCGGGGCGGCGTGGGAGGCGTCATGGCGGCGCACAGCCTCGCGAATATCGCGCAGCGGCTCGTCGCTGCGAACGTCCGGGACGACGTCGAAGTTGTGGGGCGGTGGGGGCGAGGTCGCGAACCACTCGAGCGTCTCGCCATGCCACGGATCGTGGCCGGCGCGCACGCCGCGTTTGACCGAGACATACCCGTTGACGATGGTGAGCACGACCCCGAGCGAGAGCACGAAGGAGCCGATCGTCGCGATCAGGTTGTAGGCGTTGAGGCTCATGGCGTTGATCGCATCGCTCGCCTCGAAGAACTTGAAGATGTCCACCTGTTGCCCCTCCACTCCAGCGAGGAAGAGCGGGATGAAGGTGACGTGGGCCCCCAGCACGATCAGCGTGGCGGACGACTTCGCGAGGCTCTCGCCCATCACCCGGCCGGTCATCTTCGGGAACCAGTAGTAGAGCGCGGCGAACCCGCCGAGTATCGGGCCACCGACCAGCACGTAGCCGCTGGCCGCGGTCGAGGCGGTGGTGTCCGCGAGCAGCCAGTTGACGGGGATCACGCTCTGGATCAGCTCCATGACGAGACCGAAGCTGAGGGTCGAGATCGCCGCCAGGGCGAACACCAGCGGCGCCCGCATCCGCAGGACTCCCCCGGCCAGCGTCCCGAGCCAGTTGACGAACACCGCGCCGATCGGGATCACCAGGAGCAGCGACATCAGCATCGCGCCGTAGAGCCAGCCGATCGGGATCGAGGCGCTCATCATGTTCTGCATCCAGGCGAGCAGGCCGAGCGGCATGATCGCCGCCATCGAAATCGCCAGCGCCCGGCGGGAGAGCAGTGGCTTGCCCGAGAAGACGGGCAGGATCTCCGAGATCGCGCCGATCGGGCCCAGCAGGAAGACGAGGTAGGTGCCGGTGAAGAAGATCCAGCTCAGGTGCTGGTAGTAGAGCGGCGCACCGCCCTCACCCGGATCGAAGAAGACACCGTCGAAGTGGCGGTCGATCTCCAGCATGACCAGCGCCGCAGCCATCGCTGTGCCGGCGATGATCATCGTCCAGCTCGAGACTGCCGCCGAGAAGCTGAAGGTGGGGAGCCGGCGCCAGGCGAGGCCGGGCGCTCGCAGCTTCGCGACCGTCACGGCGAGGTTGATCGACAGGAGGACCAGGCCGACCACGGTGAGGCCGACTGCGGTGATCCAGACGTCGACGCCGTTGTTGGAGATGAAGACCGTGTCCGAGAGCGGCGGCCACGAGTTGAAGCCCGCCTCCGGAGGCGTGTAGACGAAGCTCACGTAGAGCAGGGCGCCGCCGAGCAGGTAGAGCCAGAGCGACAGCGAGGCGAGACGCGGGAAGGCCAGCGACCGCGCGCCGATCTGCAGCGGAACGACGTAGGTGAAGAGCCCGAAGAGGAACGGCAGGGCGAAGAGCACGATCAGGGTCGCGCTGCCGACCGAGAGGAGGCGATTGAAGGTCACCGGCGCGATCAGGTCGTTCTCCGGCACCGCCAGCTGGAGGCGGATGAGCAGGAAGGCGACGATCCCGAGCACCAGGAACGAGACCGCGGCGCCGATGTAGATCCGGCCGACGTCCTTGTGGTCGGGGCTCATCACCATCTCGAGCCAGCGCGGCCGTGTCGCCGGGGGCCCGTCGGTGACCAGCTCGGGCCGATGAGGGGCGAGTGTCCTGCCGTCGCTCATCCTGGTTCTCCAAGCGCGTTCTGAACGAAGGTCTGTGCTTCCTTGATGCCGGCGGCCTGCTGCTCGAGCCAGGCCTGGTACGTCGGCACGTCGACGACGTGCACCCGGGTCCGCATCACGGCGTAGGAGGCGCCCGAGAACGCGTAGCTGGCCCCGTCGAAGTCGCCGGTCTGGTCGGCCTTGAACCAGGTCTGGTTGCTCGTGCCCGGTGTCGCGTCGAACTTGCCACTCAGGCCGGGCACGTACCAGCGGTGGACGACATCGGTCGAGCAGAGCCTCAGCACGACGGCCGTGTCGACCGGGACGACGAGCTCGTAATACGAGTACACCCCGGTCGGATACTGATATCGCCAGATCCACTGCTGTCCGCAGGCCTGGATCTGAAGCGGCGCCGTCTTGGCCCCGGCCGGAACGCTGAGTCCTCGCTGCGCCGTGATCAGCGAAGACGCCTGCAGCCCATCGGGACCCGACGCCTCCACCTGCTTCGCGTTGTCGGTCTTGATCACGCCGAGCACGAAGGCGACGAGCGCCAGGACCGCGAACGCCCCGGCCGTCCCGAGCTGGGCGGGGCGGCGCACCACCAGCCGTCGCGGCTGGCGCCCCCGCGCGGAGCGGAAGCGCATGACGAGCGCGAGCAGGGCGCCGTTGATCGCCAGGAGCAGGACGATTCCCGCGACGAGCATCACCCAGTAGAGGGTGTTGAGGTCGTCTGCGTTCGGCGAGTGGCCGCCGGGAGGGCTGAGGAGCGCTAGCAAGGCGGCGTGAGTCTATTAATTCGCCCGCTCGCCACGCCCACCCCGGCGCTCCTGGCTGGCTGGCCAAATTCGTCCCGCCGTCTGGCAGAATCGGCGCACAGGACGGACGGAGGAGGAGGCATGGCCCAGAACGGCGACGGATCTGACGGGACGGCACAGCGGGCGCTGCGCCGGATGGCGGAGTCCGACCCCGAGCTCGCGGCCCGGCTGATCCTCCATTCCCTCCCGGCGGCCGCGGCCAAGTTGCCGGAGGGCATGAGCTACAGGCTCGAGCTCGACGGCCTCGGCGCCTGGACCGTCAGCTCCTTCGGCGGTCGAGGAAAGGTGGCCGAGGTCCTCGCCGGCGCCGATCTCAACGGAGAGGCATTTGCGATCTCCACCGACGCCGAGACGCTCGCCAGGGTCGCCTCCGGCCGGAGCCCGGTCGGTCCGCTGATGAGCGGACGGCTGAAGCTGCGCGGTCGCCGGCGCAAGGCCATGGCGCTGCGCCGGCTCGATCCCGACGCTGGGCCCCGCGACCTGGCCCGCCTCGGCCACGCGGTGGATGCCGACCTCGTCTTCCGCTCCCTCCCGTACGCGATCGAGCCCGAGTGGACGCGCGGGCACCACTTCACTGTCGCCTACCAGCTGGTCGGCGAGGGAGGCGGGACCTGGCGTGTCGAGGTCGACGACGGCGCCGTGAGGGTGGAGCGGGGACTTGGCGAGAGCCCGGACGCGATCGTCCGGATCCGCTACTCGGACTGGCTCGCGCTGCTCTCGGGCGAGCTGACGCCGCCCGACGCGATGCGGCTCGGGATGACCGAGGTCGAGGGCCAGATCCCGCCGGTCACCAGGCTCGGACGCTGGATCGACCGGGCCGAGGGCATCGACGGCCCGGAGCTCGAGCGCGAGCAGCGCCAGCGCCGCCTCCAGGCGGAGAACGCCGGGAGCTGGGGCAGCAAGGTGACAACCGCCGGCGCCTCGGGCGATGCCGGGCGACCCGGCCGAGACCCGCCGCCCGAAGGGCGGGCTGATGAGCTACGAGCAGCTCTACGCGCTCTGGGAGCGGCAGAACTGGCGCGCCCACGAGCTCGACTTCTCGGTCGACCGCGAGCACTGGCTGGTGAGCCCCGCCGAGGCCCAGCGGCACACCGCCTTCAGCATCGGCAGCTTCTACGTCGGCGAGGAGCGGGTGACCGCCGACCTCGCCCCGTTCCTGCTCGCGGCCCCGAGCGGCGAGGTGGAGGCCTTCCTCGCCACCCAGCTGGTCGACGAGATGCGCCACGCGGTCTTCTTCGACCGCTGGGCGAGCCGAGGTGATGGGCCTCGAGGCCGGCAGCTTCCGCGAGCGGCTCCAGCGAGATCGAGGAGCGGATGCTCGGCCCCTGGCACTTCCTCTTCGACGACTCGCTGCGCGACGTCGCCAATCGGATCAAGGCGCGACCCGACGACCTCGAGCTCTTCGTCGAGGGCATCGTCACCTACCACATGGTCACCGAGGGAGTCCTGGCGATGCCCGGCCAGCGGATCATGATCGAGTACACCGCCGATCACGACCTCTACCCGGGGTTCAACAAGGGCTTCCGCCTGGTCGAGCAGGACGAGCACCGCCACATCGCCTTCGGGGTCCGCTTCCTCAAGGACGTCTGCGAGGAGCGGCCCGAGATGAAGGAAGGTCATCCTGCGACACGCCTGGAGAAGCTGCTGCCGAAGGCGGCCGAGGTCTTCTGCCCGCCGGAGGCCGACGATCCCTCCGACTTCGTCTCCTACGGACACCACTCCTCGCAGGTCTACGGCTTCGCCTACCAGGCGCTGAAGCGCCGGATGGCGGCGATCGGGATCGAGATCCCGCCGCCGGAGCGGCTGATGCCGGGCCCGGTCGACTTCGGCGGCCTGGCCGAGCGGCGGGTGATCGCCGAGGAGGCTGCGGGCTCCTAGTCGTCCGGCCCTGCCGGGCGTTCGGCTTGATCCGAGCAGGGTTCGATGCGAACATACGTTCGTGTCCGGGGCTGCGTCGATCCTGCACGCCGACGCCGACGCGTTCTTCGCCTCGGTGGAACAGCGCGACGATCCGCGTCTGCGCGGACGGCCCACGATCGTCGGCGCCGGTGTGGTCATGGCTGCGAGCTATGAGGCGCGCGCCTTCGGGATCCATGGCGGAATGGGCGGATGGCGCGCGCGGCGGCTCTGCCCGCATGCCGCCATCGTCCCGCCCCGCTTCTCCGCCTATACGGAGGCCAGCCGGGCGCTGTTCAACCTCTTCGAGGAGACGGCGCCGCTCGTCGAGGGGCTCTCGCTGGAGGAGGCGTTCCTCGACGTGGCTGGACTCGAGCGGATCTCCGGGACCCCCCGGCAGATAGCCGAGCGGCTGCGGCGGCGAGCCCGCGAGCGAGTGGGCCTGGCCGTCACCGTCGGGATCGCCAGGACAAAGGTCCTCGCGAAGATGGCGAGCCGGGCCGGCAAGCCGGACGGCCTTCTCCTCATCGAGCCGGACCGGGAGGCGGAGTTTCTGCGCCCACTGCCGGTCGAGGCTCTCTGGGGGGTCGGCTTCGCCACCGCGGAGAAGCTCCGCGCCCACGGGATCAGCACGATCGGCGAGCTCGAGCGGCGGGACGAGGCGGAGCTGGCGATGTTCCTCGGTGGACATGCGGCGCGGCACCTCCATGCGATCGCGAACCGCCGCGACCCGCGGCGAGTTCGCCGCGGCCGTCCCCGGCGCTCGATCGGCACCCAGTCGGCCTTCGCCGGAGGCGGGAGGTCGGGATCCGATCTCGACGCGCTGCTGGTGACCCTGGTCGATCGGGTGACGCGAAGGGCGCGTGCTGCCAATCGCGCCGGCCGGACCGTCACGCTTCGCTTTCGCTTCGCCGACTTCTCCCGCGCCACACGCTCTCGGACGCTGCCCCATCCGACGGCCGGAACAGGCGCGATCCTCGCTGCCGCGAGGACCCTGCTCGCCGCCTCGGGGCCCATGATCGACCGGCGCGGCATCACGCTGCTTGGGATCACGGTCGCCAATCTGAGCACGGAGGCACAGCTCGAGCTGCCGCTGGAGCCGCAGGTGAACCCCGCGCTCGACCTCGCAATCGACGAGATCCGCGAGCGCTTCGGGAACGACGCGATCAGGCGCGGCTCGACATCGCCCTCGACGCCCCGGCACTTCACGCAGGTCTGATGCGACCGACCTGACTGACGGGCTCAGGTGGGGATGTCGCCTCCGCCGCCCCCGTCACCGTCGTCGGGAGCGCATTGCCGCAGCGCCGGCGAGCGATCTGCTGCATTGGCGAGCCCCTTCGAGCGGTCGTTGCCCACTCTCATCTGCGAGCCGCGCAGGAAGGCGGGTGGTAGCGGATCGACGATTCCTCCGGAGACCTCGTAGCCGCCCCGGTGTGAGTTCTCGGCCTCGTTGCAGACCGTCGCTGCCTGTCCCGCCGGCGCGAGCGCCGCGAGGTAGGCGACCGCTGCCGTCCCGGCGGTCGCGATTGCCTTCGTCCTGTTCTTCACCATGACCTCCGTGTCATCTGCGCGGCTTCCTTGCCGCACGTCTTTCGTTGTCCGTCGAGCTGGGGCTGCCCGGGCTTGAGAGCGGTGGACGCCGGAATGGGGGGCCTGGACGGACGAACGAGGACCGCCGCGCGGATTGGAACCGCATAGGGTCCGGTCCGTGAGCACAGTCCGCGAAGTTGCGTTCGAGCTCTTCCGGGAGCACGGGATGACGACGATCTTCGGCAACCCCGGCTCGACCGAGCTGCCGATGCTCGCCGAGTTCCCTGACGACTTCCGCTACGTCCTCGGGCTGCAGGAGGCGGTGGCCGTCGGGATGGCGGACGGCTACGCCCAGGCCTCGGGCCGGCCGGCGCACGTCAACCTGCACACGGCGCCGGGGGTGGGCAACGGCATGGGGGCGATCTTCAACGCGCAGGCGAACCACGCGCCGCTGCTGGTCACGGCCGGCCAGCAGGTCCGGGCCCAGATCACGATGCAGGCCAATCTCACCAACCGGGACGCGACGCGGGTGGTCCACCCGTTCGTCAAGTGGAGCTTCGAGCCGCCGCGCGCAGAGGACGTCCCGCACGCTCTCGCGCGGGCGATCCACACGGCATCGCTGGCTCCGAAGGGCCCCGCCTTCGTCTCGCTGCCGATGGACGACTGGAACGAGGAGGCCGATGCCCAGTCCGGCCACGTGATCGAGCGGATCGCCCAGCCGCGGATGGGGCCGGACCCCGCGTCGATCGAGTCGCTGGCCCAACGCCTCAGCGCTGCGAGCAGCCCGGTCCTGGTCGCCGGTCCCGACATCGACGCATCGGGGGCCTGGGAGGACGCGGTCGCCCTGGCCGAGCGGCAGAAGCTTCCCGTGTTCGCCTCGCCTGCCCCCGGCGGCGGGCGCCTCGGATTCCCCGAGGGCCATCCCCTGTTCCAGGGGGTCCTTCCGCCTGCGATCGGACCGGTGACCGAGACGCTCAAGGGCCGCGATCTGATCCTGGTCGTCGGCTCCTCGGTCTTCCCCTACTACCCGTACATCCCCGGCCCGCTCCTTCCCGAGGGCGCCTCTCTGGTCGCGATCACCAGCGACCCCGACGAGGCCGCTCGCGCGCCGATGGGAGACGTGATCCTCTCGGACGTCGGCCTCGCGCTGCGGGCGCTGCTCGAGGAGGTCGGCGAGGCGAACCGCGCCGAACCCGACCCCCTGCCGGAGCCGACGCCCGGCGACGAGACCGAGCCGCTCAGCCCCACGATGGTCCACAACACGCTCGCGCAGGTCTTCCCCGAGGACGGGATCGTCGTGCTCGAGTCGCCCTCCAGCACGCTCTCGCTTCGCAACCAGATGCGGATGTCTCGCCCGGGCAGCTACTACTTCGGCGCGGGTGGGGGCCTCGGTTTCGGCCTCGCCGCGGCGATCGGGGTGCAGCTGGCCCAGCCGGACCGGCCAGTGGTCTGCGTGCTCGGTGAGGGCTCGGCGCAGTACGCGATCACCGGCTTCTGGACCGCGGCCGCCTACGACGTGCCCGTGACCTTCCTCGTGCTGCGCAACGAGGAGTACTCGATCCTGAAGTGGTTCGCCGGCATCGAGGAGGTGACGGGCGCGCCGGGCCTGGACCTGCCGGCCCTCGAGGTGGCGAAGGTGGCCGAGGCCTACGGCGTCTCCTCGCAGGCGGTATCCGGCCGCGACCAGCTGCACGAGGCGCTCCAGGAAGCGATCGGCTCCTCCCAACCGAAGCTGGTCGAGGTCCCGGTAGCTCCCGGCATGGCTCTGTTCTGATCTTCGGTCCTCGCTCGGTCCTTTTTGAGCAGTGAGGCCGGCGGATTACCCGCGGGCGCTCTCCCGGACGAACTCGTAGGTGAGGAAGGCGAGGCCGTCACCGATGGTCTGGGTATCGATGAGGCGCATGGGCTTCTTGTCGCTGGTCTCGCCGAAGAGGCGCTCGCCCGCGCCGAGCACGACTGGGAAGACGACCAGCCGCAGCTCGTCGACCAGGTCATGCTCGATTAGCGTGCGCCCGAGCTGATAGCTGGCAGGGACGACGATTTCTCCGTCGAGCTCCTGCTTCAGCTTCGAGACCGCCTCCACGACATCGCCCTTGAGGACTGTCGAGTTGTTCCAATCGGGATCTACGAGAGTGGATGAGACGACGTACTTGGGCATGCTGTTCAACCTGTCCGCAAGCTCGCCACTCCGGGGTCGCCACCTCACCCCGAAAAACTCGTAGCTTCGCCGACCCAGCAGCCATGCCTCGGCGCCCAGCGCCTCCGCGAGCGCGACCTTGTTCCACTCCTCGAGGTCCTTGCCCCCAAACTGGACGAACCAGCCGCCGAGCCTGAAGCCCTCCTCGCCGTCCGGGTCCTGGACGACTCCATCGAGCGAGACGTTCTGTGGGCCACTGATCACGATCCTTCCCATTTCGGTTCTCCTTTTCGTCTCCGTGTTGTCCTTCTGCTTGACGAAACACCCGAGGCGACGGGAACTCAGCGATGAATTTGCGGCGCGGATGGTGTTGCGATCCGCGTCGATTGCCGCGAGACGAAGAGGGCGTGCGAGGATTCTGCCGTGACCGAGAGCACGCTCCGTCTCGCTCGTCTGGGGGAAAACGACGCGTTCCGCGCGCTGACCGACCCCTACCGCCGCGAGCTGCACCTCCACTGCTACCGGATCCTGGGCTCGGTTCAGGACGCGGAGGACATGGTCCAGGAGACCCTGCTGGCGGCGTGGCGCGGACTTGAGCAATACGAGGAGCGCGACTCGCTGCGCGCCTGGCTATACCGCATCGCGACCAACCGCTGCCTGAACGCGCTCCGCGATAGCCGGCGGCGCCCCCGCGAGGCCCCAGGGCTCCCGTTCGAGCTCCCCGAGCCCACTCGCCGAGGAGAGCCGCTGTGGCTCGAGCCGTACCCCGACGCGCTGCTCGAGGGGCTCGCGGAGACCGCGCCCGGGCCGGAGGCGCGTTACGAGACGAAGGAGGCTGTGACCCTTGCCTTCGTCGCCGCCTTACAGCACCTCCCACCGCGGCAGCGGGCGGTCCTCGTGCTGCGCGACGTGCTCGGCTTCCACGCGGCAGAGGTGGCGGACATGCTCGAAAGCAGCGAGGTCTCGGTCAACAGCGCTCTGCAACGCGCGCGGGCGACGCTCGAGATCCGCCTTCCAGCCGACCGCGAACGCCCGCCGCGACCGCGCTCGCCACGCGAGCTCGAACTCGCCGCGCGCTTCGCCGGCGCGGTGGAGAGCGGTGACGTCGACGGGATGGTCTCTCTGCTCACCGAGGACGCCCTGCTCACGATGCCGCCCCTGCCGCTCGAGTACCAGGGACACGAGGCGATCGCCGGCTTCCTCAGCTACCGCGAGGAGGCGCGAGGCACGCCGCTGCGTGTCGTGCCGACCCGGGCGAATACCCAGCCGGCCTTCGCCTGCTACCTGCCGGATGCGGATGCAGGGATCGCCCGCCCTCGTGGGCTGTTCGTGTTGACGCTCGAGGGGGACGCCGCCGCGGCGATGACGTGGTTCGCCGACACCGCCCTCTTCGAGCACTTCGGGCTTTCACGGACGGTGCGCCTGTAGGCCGTGCTGGGAGCGAAGGTATTACGCGTCGGTCGACCGCGTAGCCTCCGTTAGGTGACCGAAGAGTCGAAGACAGGAGCGTCGCCCGGCCTGCCGGGAGGCGACGAGCCAATCACTGCCGAGGGAATCGAGGCACTACGCGCCGAGCGGGACGAGCTCGAGGGGACGGGGCGTCGTGAGATGGCGAAGCGGATCAAGGCGGCGCGTGAGCTCGGCGACCTGAAGGAGAACGCCGAGTACCACATCGCCAAGGACGAGCAGGCGCATCTCGAGACACGAATCAAGCGGCTCCGGGAGCGCCTCGGCAAGGCGGTGGTGGTGGAGGCCGATACGAGCGCGAGCGTCTTCGCATTCGGCCGGACCGCTGAGATCAAGGACGTGGAGAGCGGCCAGACGAACACCTGGACGCTGGTCGGCGCGACGGAGGCCGACCCCAAGCAGGGGAAGCTCTCGGTGGAGTCGCCGGCGGGGCAGGCGCTGCGGGATGCGCCGGTCGGCGAAGACGTCGAGTTCGAGACGCCGGGAGGCGTGAAGACCTACCGGGTCGAGGAGCTGCTCGACTAGGCGTACCTCGGTTTCTGACTATTCCCGGAGCCCGGCGGCTTCGAGCGCCTTCGTACGGTCGGTGAAGGTCCATACCTCGATGCTCTTCCCGTCACGTGTCCGGATCAGCCAGGACCATTCGGCGTCGATCTCCGTTCCGAACTTCACGCTTCGAGCCATCACCCGGACGACCGCGATCACGCGCTCGGCATCGACATCGATGACGTCGACGGGCTCCGCTCGTTGCTCATCGAAAACCTCGGTCAGGCGACCAAAGTAGTCACGCACCCCGGCATGCCCACGGTAGTTGCCAGGCTCCATCGACTCTTGGGGCGCGTGCCAGATGACCTCCGGGTCCAGGTACGACAGGAACGCCTCGATACCGCCCTCATTCCAGGCACGAGTGGCTTGCCATGCATGCTCGACGTTCTCCTCCGACATCGTCCACGCAGTATCCCTTGCGGACAGGGCCGCCACCCGCGGCGACTGACTTAGGCTGCCCGCCATGGATCTCCTCGCCCCCGACGTTCACCGGATCGCGCCCGAGGGGAATGCGCCGGCGAATGACCGGGCGCCGGATGAGCTCGCCTCGGGGACGCCCGAGCCGCTGCGCAGCGAGCTGATCGGATTGCTCGGGGAGGACCGCGTCCTCACCCGGGTGATCGACCTGGTCCGCTACGCCTCGGACGCGAGCCCCTATCGGCTGCTTCCCAGGGCCGTGGTGATGGCTCGCGACGCCGAGGACGTCTCGAAGGTGTTCGACTACGCGCGCGCGGCCAAGATCCCGATCACCTTCCGCGCGGGCGGCACGAGCCTGAACGGCCAGGCGCAGACGGACGGCATCCTGGTCGACGTGCGGCGGCACTGGAGCGGGGTGGAGGTTCTCGACGGCGCGGCTCGGGCACGGGTCAAGCCCGGGACCGTGCTCGGCCACGCCAACCGGGTGCTCGCGCCGCAGGGCCGCAAGCTCGGGCCCGATCCGGCGAGCACCGACATCGCCTGCGTCGGCGGTGTGCTCGCCAACAACTCCGGCGGGATGCGTTGCGGAATCGTGGCCGACTCCTACAGCACGGTCCGCTCGCTCACCTTCGTCCTGCCCTCGGGGACGGTGATCGACACGGCCGCCCCCGACGCCGCGGAGCGCTTCGCGCAAGCCGAGCCCGAGCTGGCGAACGGACTTGCCGAGATGCGCGACGAGATCCGCGCCGACGAGCAGCTCAGCGAGCGGATCCGGAGCAAGTTCCGGATCAAGAACACGACCGGCTACCGGCTCTGTGCCTTCCTGGACGAGGACGAGCCGGTGCAGATCTTCCGGCGCCTCCTGATCGGCTCCGAGGGCACGCTCGCCTTCATCGCCGAGGCGGTCCTCGAGACCGTTCCGCTGCCGCCGAGGACCACGGTCTCCTGGCTCCACTTCGACGGCATCGAGACGGCGACGGAGCCGGTGCCGGCGCTGGTCGAATCCGGGGCGACCGCGGTCGAGCTGATGGTCGCTCCGGCGCTGATGGTGGCCGCGCAGAACATCGCCGGGGCGCCCCAGGACTGGCTAGAGCTGCCGCCCACTTCCGCGGCGCTGCTGGTGGAGTTCGGCGCCGAGACCGACGGTGAGCTCGACGGGCTCGTGGCGGGCGCCGAGGAGATCCTCCGCGAGCACGAGCTGATCCGCCCACCGGACTTCACTCGCGACCCCGAGCGGATCGAGGTCTCCTGGACCGTGCGCGAGGGGCTGCACGGCCTGATCGGGCGCTTCCGGCCTCCGGGAACCTCGCTGATCATCGAGGACGTTTGCGTCTCGCCCGAGCGGATCGCGGAGTCGGCCCGCGACATCCAGGCGCTGCTCAGCGAGCACGGCTTCCTTCCAGGGGTGGCCGGCCACGCCTCCGCCGGGAACCTCCACTTCATGCTGACCCCCGACTTCTCCAAGCAGGAGGACACGGAGCGCTACGAGGCCTTCATGGAGAAGCTCGTCGAGCTCGTCCTCGACAAGTACGACGGCTCGCTCAAGGCCGAGCACGGCACCGGCCTCAACATGGCTCCCTACGTCGAACGGGAGTGGGGCCCGAAGGCCACCGAGCTGATGTGGCGGGTAAAGGCCCTCGCCGACCCCGACTCGGTCCTCTCGCCGGGCGTGCTGCTGAACCGCGACCCGGGCGTCCACCTGCGCAACCTGAAGACCACCCCCGAGATCGAGGAGGTGGCGACCACCTGCGTCGAATGCGGCTTCTGCGAGCCGGTCTGTCCCAGCCGCCACCTGACCACTACGCCCAGGCAGAGGATCGTGATCCGGCGGGAGATGGCACGTCAGCCGGCCGGCTCGCCGGTGCAGCGCGCGCTACTGGAGCAGTACGAGTACGACGGGATCCAGACCTGCGCGGCGGACGGGACCTGTCAGATCGCCTGCCCGCTCGGGATCGACACAGGCAAGCTGGTCAAGGGGTTCCGAGCGCGGGAGCACACCCCCCGCGCCCAGCATCAGGCCGCCAAGGTTGCGGAGCGGTTCAAGCAGGTGGAAGGGCTCGCCCGCGCCGGGCTGCGCACGGGGAGAGCGGCCGGGCCCCTGATGCGCGCCGCGTCCAACGCGGCGCGTGCGCTGGTCACTGACGAGCTGGTCCCCAGCTGGCCGCGCAACATGCCGCCACCCGCGCCGGCGAAGCTGCCGAGGACCCGGCGCGAGGGCGCCGCCGCCGTCTACATGCCGGCCTGCGTCAACCGGATCTTCGGCAGCCCAAGCGACGACGGCGCCGGCCTTCATCTCCCGGAGGCGATGGTCACGGTCTCGGCCCGGGCCGGCCTGCCGGTCTGGATCCCAGAGGACGTCTCCGGCCACTGCTGTTCGGTGCCCTGGACCTCCAAGGGCTACTCGGAGGGCGCCAGTCTGATGGCCAACCGGACGGTCGAGGCGCTGTGGCGCTGGAGCGGGGAGGGCGAGCTCCCCATCGTCATCGACGCGAGCTCCTGCGCCCTCGGTCTCGCCAGCGAGGTCGCGGACAACCTCACCGACGAGAACCGCGAGCGCCACGGCCAGCTCGACATCCTCGACTCCGTTGCCTGGGCGAAGCGCCTGCTCCCGGAGCTTCCGATCCGGGAGAAGCTCGGATCGGTCGCCGTTCACCCGACCTGCTCGACCCGGCACCTGGGGCTGGAGCGAGAGCTGCGGGAGATCGCCGGCGAGATGGCGGGCGAGGTTGTCCAGCCGATTCGCGCCACCTGCTGCGGGATGGCGGGCGACCGCGGCCTGCTCCACCCGGAACTCACGGCTTCCGCCACTGCCGAGGAGGCAGCCGAGCTCCGCCGCGCTAGGCACGACGCCTACCTGTGCAGCAACCGCACCTGCGAGATCGGCCTGCAGCAGGGGACCGGCGCCGCCTACGAGTCCTTCCTCATCCCGCTGGAGCGGATCAGCCGTGCATAGGCTCGTGAGGGGCGCGGCGGCGGCGGGCCTCGCCGCCGCTGTGGCGGTCCCCCTGCTGCGCAAGAGGCTCAGGATCCCGCCCGCAGTCACCGCTGCCGCGCTCGCCGCGGGCCCACCATCCCTCGCGGTCGTCGGCAGGCGCACCCGCCTCCGCGACGCCGGGATGTACGCCCTCCAGATGTGGATGTTCACGATGGGCCACGAGCTGCCCTACGACGATCCCGGCGCAGCCCGGCGCCGGCTGCGGGTGGACTTCCCGATCCGCGCGGACACCGTGCTCGGTGGCGGTGAGCTGCCGAACGTCCGCCTCCAGCGGGCCCTTGAAGGGCTCGGCAGGCGAAACACAGTCGATCGCTTCCTCTCCTGGGCTCATTGGGCCTGGTTCCTCGAGCCGCACGGCTCCCTGACCTGGATCCTGGCCCGGCACCCCGAGCACTTCGCGCGCTCCGCGCGCCAGATGTCCGCGGTCTACGACATCGGCTGCGCGATCTATATGGCGGTCCCCACGGCGCCTCCATGGTGGGCCTCGGAGCAGGGTTACACCAACGCGAACGTACGGCGGATCATGCAGGAGGTCGGGGAGGAGGAGTGGGGGCGTGCCTGGCCGGTCCTCTACGACACTCTGGGCGGAAACCCGTGGGCTGCGATGCCGTCCCTCCATTTCGCCACCTCGCTGATGGCCGCGCTGCTGCTCTCCGAGACCGGTCCCGCGGCAGGAGCCTTGGGGTGGACCTACTCGGGGGTGCTGGGCTTCGCCCTGGTCTACCTCGGCGAGCACTACGTCGTCGACCTGCTCGCCGGAGCGGCGATCGTGGTCGCGGTCCGCCGCGGCGAGCGCTACGTCGAGCCGGTCGCCCAGGCGGTCAGCCGCGGGTTGCAGCGGCTCGAGCGCATGGGAAATCCCGAAATCTGACTCACGCTGGTTCTCCGGGAGCGTCGTTTGCGAACATCCCAAGGGTGAGGGAGGAGCGCCCACAAAGCGCTTCAAAGCCGGTTGAGCCAGACCGCGACCGCGAAATGGTCGCGGACGATGAGCCGAGCTTCTTTGCGGACCCCAAGCGGCTCATCCAGACCGGGATCGCCGTCGTCCTGCTGCTGATCGCGATCTATGTGCTGGTCCCGCGGCTCTTCGACCTGCAGGACGCGCTCGACAAGATCGGGGAGGGGGATCCACTATGGATCGCTATCGGGGTCGTCTTCTGCGTTGGCATGTTCGCCGCCTACGTCGCGCTCTTCCGCGGCGTCGTCGGCGAGAAGGTGATCCACCTCGAGTGGAACGAGAGCTACCAGATCACGATGGCGGGACTGGCGGCGACCAGGTTGTTCTCCGCTGGGGGGGCCGGCGGGATCCTGCTCAGCTACTGGGCCCTGCGGAAGGCCGGCATGGAGACACGCCAGGCGGTCTGCCGGATGGTCGCCTTCCTCGTGGTCCTCTACTCCGTCTATCTCGCCGCGCTGGTGATCTTCGGCGTCCTGCTGAGAACCGACGTGCTCTCGGGCGAGGCGCCCCTGTCCGGCACGGTCATCCCAGCGGCACTGGCCGCGCTGGCGATCGCCATCGGCCTGCTGATCACCCTGGTTCCGGACGACTTCGAGCGCCGAATCGAACGGCATACATCCGGCCGCTTCGGCAAGGTCGCCAGGCGACTCGCCACCGTCCCCGCGACCTTCGCGCAGGCTGTGCGCACCGCGCTCACCTTCGTGCGCCAACCGAGGTCCGCCGCGATGGCATTCGGAGGCGCGGTCGGATTCTGGGGTGCGAACATCGCCATTCTCTGGGCGAGCTTCCACGCCTTCAACGTCTCCGTCCCTCTCGGCGTGGTGATCCAGGGCTTCTTCCTGGGGATGCTCGCCAACCTCTTCCCGTTCGCTCCCGGCGGGGTGGGAGCGGTGGACGCGGGAATGATCGGGGCCTTCGTGCTCTTCGGCCTGCCCAGTGCCGAGGTGTTCGCGGCAGTGCTCACCTACCGCGTGATCGCCTTCTGGCTGCCGATCCCACCGGGGATCGTCGCCTTCTTCCAGCTGCGCAAGACGGTCAACCGCTGGGAGGCGGAGGGGAGGGATCGGCCCGAGCGGATGGGGGTGCGGGAGCCTGAGGCGGCCGCGGCGGGACCGTGATGCGCGGGTGCTCCGATGATGCGAGGGCGCGCGCAAGCGCGACCCGTTAGCGATGGAGGAGCAACCCGTAACGTGCCGGCCCTTGGCGCTACTATAAAAAGTGAAGTAAAGCCCCCGGAAGAAGCTTCCACCGAGCGTCTGGGTAGGCTCCGAAAGGACCGAGATGAACGAGAAGACGAACGGCAGCGAGAAGGTCGAAAGTCTGATCATCGTCGGCGGCGGCCCCGCCGGCTACACGGCTGCGCTCTACGCCGCTCGGGCCGAGCTGGAGCCGCTCGTCATCGAGGGCTTCCAGTGGGGCGGCCAGCTCCAGAACACCACCGACGTGGAGAACTACCCCGGCTACCAGGGGGCGTGATGGGGCCGGAGATGATGAACGACTTCCGCGCCCAGGCAGAGCGCTTCGGCACCCGCTTCATCACCGACGACGCGACCGAGATCGAGCTCTCCGACGGCGAGCTCCAGACCGTCAAGATCGGCAAGGACACCTACCGGGCCAAGGCAGTGATCCTCTCGATGGGGGCCGAGCCCAAGCGCCTCGGCATTCCGGGCGAGATCGAACTCGCCGGGAGCGGCGTGTCCACCTGCGGTGTCTGTGACGGCGCCTTCTTCAAGGGCGAGGACGTCGCCGTGATCGGCGGCGGGGACTCGGCGATGGAGGACTCGATCTTCGTCTCCAAGTTCGCGAAGAAGCTGTTCTCGATCCACCGCCGCGACGAGTACCGCGCCTCCAAGATCATGCAGGAGCGCGCTCGCGGCAAGGAGAACATCGAGTTCCTGACGCCGTACGTCCCGGTCGAGTTCGTTCCCGGCGACGACGGCAAGATCGCCAAGATCACGCTGCAGCACGCCGAGACCGGTGAGGCGAGGGAGATCGACGTCGGCGGGGCCTTCGTCGCCATCGGTCACCGTCCCCGCTCCGAGCTGGTCAAGGGCCAGGTCGAACTGGATGACGAGGGATACGTCGTCGTCGATGAACCGTCGACCAAGACGAAGCTTGCCGGGGTCTTCGCGATCGGCGACCTCGTCGACCACACCTACCGGCAGGCGGTCACCGCCGCCGGGAGCGGCACCAAGGGCGCCCTGGACGCTGAGTGGTTCCTACGCGACATGCCGCCGGACCCCGAGGAGCACTGGGGAACCAACACCGGCGCCATCATCGAGGCCGTCGAGGCCTCGTAAGCGCTTCCCGTCGCCACAGGGGCCGACGTCAACAGCGCTGCGTTGCATGGAAACCAACGCTCTCCCTCGGGATACTGCGCGGCGATGTCTCAGGAGAACGTTGACGTCCTCAAGCGCGGGATTCAGTGCTTTGCGCGCCGCGATGTGGACGCGGCCATGGAGTTGCTCGATCCCGAGGTCGAGTGGCATCCTGCCTTCACCGGTTTGCTCGGTGGGGAGACAACGGTTTTCCGCGGTCACGATGGGGCGCGGGAGGGATCCGGCAGTTCTGGGAGGTCTTCTCCGAGACCCACTTCGAGGTTTCCGAGATCCGTGACCTGGGTGACCAGGCCCTCGCGATAGGGACGATGCACGCCCGCGGAGCCGAAAGCGGCGCCGAGATCGAATCGCCTTGGGCGTGGCTGGTTCGCAGTAAGAAGGGCAAAGCAACCTCCATCCGGGTATTCACCGATCCGGCGGAGGCCATCGAGGCGGCCGGGGCGTCCGAATAGCAACACCCTGCTTTGGACGAAAAGCGGCCACTGCGCGGACGGTCCTCACTTCTGCGGCCTATAGCCGGGCGGGCCTTAGCCGCCGAAGGCCCGGCAGGGCTCGCCCCGCAGCGCGGGGCAGGGGGGCAGCGGGGTCGGGGCCGTGACTCCCGGGACGAACGGGAGGATGAGGCGAGACGGGCGCTTATGCGAAAGCGCCAGCGTGACCCTGGTGTTGTGCTGTGGCACGGTTTCCGCGAAAGCCCAGACGGGCTGGTCGCCGACGGGGGCGCTCACCGTGACCCGGATGCGCGAGCCGGCCCGGTACATGTGCCCCTGGTAGTAGAGCGGGATGATCAGCTTCGAGAGACGGCCCTTGGGGAGCTTGGCGGTGTCGTCGCCACGCAGGCTGAGCACCGGCTCCAGGAGCGTGCTCTTGCGCGGGTCGAGCCGCCGCATGCTGGCGCGCAGGTAGCCGCTCTGCACGTAGGTCTCCTGGCCGTCCGGCCGTACCTCCGAGACGGTCACCTGCAGGTCGATGTCAGGGACCGAGGTCCTCACCCAGGCATGCACCGCCCCGGCACCGATGATCGCCGCATCGCGCCCCAGCGGCGGGGTGACGAATGAAGCCGCGGTTCCTGGCGGGGGCTGCCGCCAGTCGAAGCTCGGGTGGGTGGTCCAGAGGTCGCCGCCGCCGGTGTTGGTGCCCGCGAAGTCGGTTGCAGGGCGGGCCGTCTTGTCCCAGTTGAAGCTGGTGCTGCCGCCCTTGCTGCCCTTCTTGGCGGGCTTGCGCGTCATCAGGCCGTTCGGCCTGAAGAACCACGACTGCGGCTTCGTGCCCGGGATCGGGAAGCGGTTGAACGAGCGCTCGAAGCCCGGGTACGGAGTACCCGGCGCGCCGCCCGCGCCGTTGTCGAACAGGATCCGGACCGACGGCTGGCTCTGGAAGGCGCTCAGCGCCGCCTCGTAGCTGGGCTGGTTCTGGATCGGATCCGGCGGCAGGGTGACGCCGGGCACGCCCATCGCCGATTGGTAGATGACCGGCGCGGCGGCCGCGGTCGCCGGTGACATCTGGGGTCTTCGCCCGGCGACGTAGAGCTCGAGGAAGTCGAACCAGCGGTTGAAAGTCTCCGGGTCGAGCGAGTCGATGTGCAGCCCGTTCGTATAGGTGAACCACTTTCGCTTCGTTCCTGTGAAACGGTCGGCGAGGTTCGCGCAGTGGCCTCCGGTCTGCTCGTCCTCGAACTGGCAGGCCATAAAGACGGGCACGCGGATCTTGCTGACGAAGGTCGAGGGCGCGAGCGGGTTCGCGACCTTCGGCCGGTAGACGCGGTTGTGGTGGATCTTGGCGATCAGGTCCGCGGCGGCGGTGTGCAGGGTCTGATTCGCCTTGCAGATCTCGTCACCCTCCTGGATCCGCTTGTAGGCCCAGCCCTGCCCCTCGGTCGGCGAGGCCGGCTTCGAGTCGTCGACGCGATCCTCGGCCCACTGCAGGGCGAAGCCCGTGTTGAGGAACCCGCCCGGATACAGCGTGGTCGCGGTGTTGTCGATCACGGACAGCGGTGTGATCGCGGCGAGGTGGGGCGGGGCGGTGGCGCCGACGAAGAGCTGGCTGATCCCTCCGTAGGAGACACCGGCCATGCCGACCCGGTTGTGGAGGACCCAGGGCTGGCGCGCGACGGTCTCGACGACGTCGTAGCCGTCCAGGCTCTGGAGCTTCTCGAAATAGTCGAAGGCGCCGCCGGAGCAGCCGGTGCCGCGCATGTTCACATCGACGACGGCGTAGCCGAGCAGGTTCAGGATCTGGCTGATCCCGCTCTCCGCGCCGGACGGATTGGCGTAGCCGTAGCCCGAATACTCGACGAGCGTCGGGTAGGGGCCGTCCGCGGCGGGCCCGGGCAGACGGACGTCGAGTGCGAGGCCGGTGCCGTCGCGCGTGTACACGTAGCCGTAGCCGCCCGCCGGCAGGGTCTGGTTGTAGATCGAGGTGTTCTTGGGGGGCCGCTCCGACATCACGGAGATGCGCCTGGAAAGTGAGCCATCGGCGGCGCGGACGCGATAACCCTTGCCGCTGGCGACCCGGCGGAAGACGACCCCTCCCAGGCTGCCGACCGGCTTCTTGGAGACGACCTTGCCCTTGCGGACCAGTCGCAGGCTCGTGCCCGGCTGCGCGCCGGTGACGTAGGCCTGGTTGACGCTGCCGTGAACGGCGAGGGAGTTCGCGCCGGACGCGCCGGTGGGCGAGATGACGGCGATCGCCACCGCCACCAGCAATGCCGGTCCCGTAGCCCTTTTCAGGTGCCTCGTGCTCCCCGCGCTACCCATCCCGCCGCCTTTCCTTGGCCTCTGGTCCTCTCGAGAGGGCAGCAAGCATAATCCGAACCATGGGTATCGCGACTGCCGAGCGTCCCAGCGCCCCGCCCACCGTGGCACCGGAGCTTCCGCCTGGGCCGGATTGGTCGCTGCCCCGCACGATGTGGCACTGGTGGAGGCGGCCTCTGCAGACCCTCGAGGAGTGCCAGGCGCGCTACGGGGACATGTTCACCATCCGGCTCCCTCACGAGGGGACCTGGGTGTTCGTCTCCGATCCCAAGGTCATCAAGCAGGTGTTCACCGGCGATCCCAACCTGCTCCATGCCGGCGCCGCCAACATCGTGCTGCTGCCGGTGCTCGGCGAGCACTCCGTCCTGCTGCTGGACGAGCCCGAGCACATGGCCCAGCGCAAGCTCATGCTGCCGGCCTTTCACGGCCCGCGGATGCAGGCCTACGGGGAGGTGATGGCGCAGGCGGCTCGTGAGGAGATCGATCGGTGGCCCACGGATGCGCCCGTGCGGATGCGCCCCCGGATGCAGGCGGTGACGCTCGAGGTGATCCTCCGCGCAGTCTTCGGCGTCGAGGAGCGAGAGCGCCTCAGCCGAGTGCGCGATGAGCTGCGCTCGACCCTCAACCTCCTCTCCGACCCCCGGCGCGCGATCTTCATGGTGCTGCTTGGCCCCGAGCGGCTGCGCCGCTTCCCGCCGTTCCGGCGGAACATCGAGCGGGTCGACCGGCTGCTCTTCGAGGAGATCCGCTCTCGTCGGGGGGCGAGCGACCTGGCTGACCGTGACGACATCCTCTCGCTCCTTCTCCAGGCAACCCACGAGGACGGCCGCCCGATGAGTGACAGGGAGCTCCGCGACGAGCTGATGACGCTGCTGGTGGCGGGCCACGAGACGACCGCGACCGGGCTCTCCTGGGCGGTCGAGCTGCTCGCGCGGCATCCGACCGAGCTGGAGCGCCTCGAGGCCGCCGTCGCCGGTGGCGACGGCGCATACCTCGATGCGGTGATCAAAGAGACGCTCCGGCTTCGCCCCGTCATCGCGCTGGTCCTGCGCAAGCTGGTGGAGCCGATGGAGATCGGCGGCCGGCTGCTCCCGGCGGGCGCCTCGGTGGCGCCCTCGATCCATCTCGTCCACCGCCGGCCGGAGATCTACCCCGAGCCCGAGCGGTTCCGCCCCGAGCGCTTCCTCGATCAGCCCGCGGGGACCTATACCTGGATCCCGTTCGGCGGCGGCGTGCGGCGCTGTCTCGGCGGCGCCTTCGCCGAGTTCGAGATGTCGGTGGTCCTCCGGGAGCTCGTCGCGCGGCGCAGCCTGCGAGCCGCCGGCGGTGAGCCCGAGCACCCGGTGAGGAGCACGATCACCAACGTCCCGAGTCGGGGCGCCGAGGTGTTCGCGGCCTCACGGACCACCTGAGGGCACCGTTAACTTGGCTAGATGGATCGTCGAGCCTGGTTCTGGCTGCTCGCCCTCGGGGCGATCTGGGGCGCGTCCTACCTGTTCATCGCGATCGGCCTCCGCGACCTCTCGCCCGGGATGGTCGCGTTCCTGCGCGTCGCGCTGGCCGCGGGAGTCCTGATCCCGATCGCCGCCGCCCAGGGCGCCCTGGCCGGGGCGCGTCCGTATGCGGGCTGGCTCGTCCTCGTTGGGGCAATCCAGGTCGCCGGCCCCTTCATCCTGATCGCCGCCGGGGAGGAGGAGATCAGCTCCTCGCTCGCCGGGATCCTGGTGGCCGCGACCCCGCTGTGGACGGCCGTGCTCGCGATCTGGGTCGACCACGAGGAGCGCTCTCAGGGGCTGCGGCTGGTCGGGGTTCTGATCGGCTTCGCCGGCGTGGGACTGCTGCTCGGGGTGGACCTGGGCGGCGGCGGCTCCGAGCTGCTCGGCGGCCTCGCGGTCGTCGCGGCCGCGCTCGGTTATGCGATCGGCGGCCTGCTGGTCAAGCACAGGCTCGCCGGGCATGGCGCCGCGTGGGGATGTCCGGGCTGGTGACGGGGGCGAGCGCGCTGCTCCTGCTGCCGGTCGCGTTCGCGACGGCGCCGGACTCATTTCCCAGCCTCGGACCGGTGGCGGCGGTCCTGACCCTCGGCCTCCTCGGTACCGGATTCGCGTTCGTGGTCTTCTTCTGGCTGCTCTCGACGGTCGGCCCGGCCCGGGCATGGATCGTCAGCTACGTGGCGCCGGGCTTCGCGATCGTCTACGGCGCCCTGTTCCTCTCCGAGGAGATCACGGTCGCGACGATCGGCGGCCTCGCCCTGATCCTCGCCGGGTCCTGGCTCTCGGTCGAGGGGCGGCTGCCCGGGCAACGCCGCCGCTGGGCCCGGGAGGAGCTAGCCGCGAGCCCGCTCTCGGAGTAGCCGCGCCGGCCGGTAGGCCTCGCCCTGCAGCTCACGGAGCTCCTCGAGGACGCCGAGGGCGCGGCTCCAGCCGAGACGCTCGCCCCACTCCAGGGAGCCGATCGGCCAGTTGTAGCCGAGCCGCATTGCGGTGTTGATGTCCTCTTCCGACGCGACCCCCTCGCCGAGGGCGAAGCAGGCCTCGTTGACGATCGTCGAGCCGAGCCGGGTCAGGACGCCGGGAGCGTTCGGGCCCGCGACCTGCTCGAGCTCGTCCTCGTCGAAGATGGGCCGCTCCGCGTCGACGTCCGGGTCCCGCGGCCGGTGCGGCTCGCCCTTCTCGTAGGTGTAGAAGCCACGACCGGTCTTCCGGCCCAGCCGCCCGGACGGCGACCATCCGCTCGTGGATCGGGGTCGGGCCGCCAGCGCGGCTCGCCGAACGACTGCTCCCAGAAGGAACGGGCGACGGCGAAGTTGACGTCGATGCCGATCAGGTCCATGAGCTCGAAGGGGCCCATCCGCAGCCCGGCCCCGAGCCGGACGATCCGGTCGATCTCGTCGTGACGTGCCACTCCCTCAGCGAGCATCCGCAGCGACTCCAGGAAGAAGGGCCGAACGCAGCGGTTGGCGACGAAGCCGACCGAGTCACGGGCGCGGATCGGCGTCCGGCCCATCCCGCGGGCGACCTCCGTGGCGCGCGCGAGCGCCGGCTCGCCACTCTCGTCGCCGGCGACGACCTCGACGAGCTGCATGAGGGCGGGCGGGTTGAAGAAGTGCATGCCGACGATCCGCTGCGGCTCCGGCGCCGCCGCGGCGATCGCGGTGACCGAGAGGGAGGAGGTGTTGCTGGCGAGCACCGCCTCCGGCCCACAGACCGTCGCCAGCCGATCGAACAGGTTGCGCTTCAGGTCGAGGTCCTCCGGCGCGGCCTCGATCACCAGATCACAGTCCCGCAGGAACTCGATCAGGGTGTCGGTGCGCAGCCGCTCGAGGGCGTCATCCGCCTCCGTCTCGCTCCAGCGCCCGCGCTCCGCGCCCCGGCGCATCCCGTTCCGGACCATCTCCAGCCCGCGCTCGAGCTGCTTCTCGTCGATCTCGTAGAGGAAGGTCTCGTAGCCGCCCAGCGCGGCGATCTGCGCGATCCCCGCGCCCATCGTCCCGGCGCCGACGACGCCGATTCTCACTGGTCAGATGAAGGGGGGACCATCGCGTTGATCCCGGTGGCGTCCCGGCCGATGATCAGCTTGTGGATCTGGGAGGTGCCCTCGTACAGGGTGGTCACCCGCGCGTCGCGCAGGTAGCGCTCGACCGGGTAGTCGTCGACGTAGCCCGACCCCCCATGCACCTGGATCGCGGCGTTGGCGCAGTCGACCGCCGCCTCGGTCGCGTAGTACTTGGCGATCGAGGTCTCGACGGTGTTGCGAACGCCCCGGTCCTTCAGCTCACCGGCGCGGTAGACCAGCAGTCTCGCTGCGTCCCGCTTAACGATCATGTCCGCGATCAGCTCCTGGACGAGCTGGAAGCTCGCGATCGGCACGCCGAACTGCTGGCGCTCCTTCGAATATGACACCGAGGCGTCGACGCAGCCATCGCAGATCCCGACGCAGCCGGCGGCCACGCTGTAGCGCCCGTTATCGAGCGCGCTCATTGCGACCTTGAAGCCATCGCCCACATCGCCGAGCATCGCCTCCTCTCCGAGCTCGATGTCGTCGAGCGAGATCTCCGCGGTGTCGGATGCGCGCAGCCCGAGCTTGCCGTGGATCTCCTGCGAGCTGTAGCCCTCGTTCGCGGTCGGCACGAGGAAGCAGGCGAGGCCCCTGTGCCTCTTCCCCGGATCGGTCTGGGCGAAGACCAGGGCGACCTCGGCGACATTGCCCATCGAGATCCACATCTTGTTGCCGGTGATCGTCCAGCCCGAATCCGTCTTGGTGGCGCGAGTGCGCAGGCCCGCCGGGTCGGACCCGGCGTCGGGTTCCGTGAGGGCGAAGCAGCCGAGCGCCTCCCCCGAGCACAGCCTGGGTAGCCATTCGCGCTTCTGCTCTTCACTGCCCCAGCGCTCGATGGATCCGGCGACCAGCGACGTCTGCACGGAGACGACCGTCCGCGCCGATGAGTCGGCGCGTCCGATCTGCTCGACGATCAGCGCGTAGCTCAGGTAGTCCAGGCTGCGGCCGCCGTACTCCTCCGAGACGGTCGCGCCGAGGTAGCCCATCTCGCCGATCATCGAGGCCAGCTCGCGGTCGAAGCGGCCGGCGCGATCGTTCTCCCGCACGCGCGGCGCGATCTCCTTGTCGGCGAAATCGCGCGCGGTCTCGGAGATCAGGCGCTGCTCGTCTGTCAGCTGGAAGTCCAACTCGGCGTCAGCTCGAGGCAGAGGCGGCGAGCTCGCGATCGAGGATCGCGGAGAACGCCTCGGCGCGCTTCCTGGGTCGCGGGGCCGGGACATTCTGCCAACTCTGTCTCATTTACCGCCGAGATGGCCTGGACCTCGCGCACCGTCGAGGCGAGGAAGGCCTCGCTCGCGCCCTCGAGGTCCTCGAGCGGGAACGCGCCCTGCTCGACGTCGAGCTCACGGACCAGCCGGTGGCGGGTGATCGAAGCGAGGATCCCGACCTCGAGGCTCGGCGTGCGCAGGCGGCCGTCGGCGGTCACCCAGAAGATGGTCGAGGTCGGGCGCCTCGAGGACGACCGCGTCGGGGCGGACCAGGACCGCCTCGTCCGCCCCGCGCGGCCACGGCCAGCCGGGACGCCTGCATGTTGGCCGCGTAGGAGAGCGACTTGACGCCGTTCAGGATCTCGTTGGGCGAATAGGTGACGGCGGCGAGGCTGATCGACACGGCATCGGCGTACGGCGGCAGGTTCTCGGTGAACGCGAGGCGGCGGCCGCCCCGCGTCACCACCAGCCGCAGCTGCGCCTCGTGCTCGCCGAACTCCGTCGAGCAGCGCGGAGATCTCCTCCTCGAAGACGGGCCGCTCGATCGGGAGCTCGATCGCCGCCGCCGAGCGTTCCAGGCGATCGAGGTGCTCGCCAAGCGCAAACGGCCGGCCCGCCGTAGAGGCGGATCACCTCGAAGACGCCGTCACCGCGAAGCAAGCCGTCATCCGCGGCCGGGATCCGGGCCTCCGAGGTCTCGCCAATTCGTCCATCGACGCTGGCCAATTCCGGTGCGTTCATGCCCGAGCGAGGCTATCGGAGGCTGCAAACGCCTGGACACCCGGCTAAAGCCTGGCCGCCGAACGCACGCCACGGGGCGAGCCGCTACAGCGCTTCGACCACGGTCGCGACCCCCTGGCCGACGCCGACGCAGAGGGTGGCGATCCCGTAGCGGCCGCCTCGCCGCCGCAGCTCCCATGCCAGGGCGGTCATCAGCCGAGCGCCGGAGCAGCCGAGCGGGTGGCCGAGGGCGATGGCGCCGCCGTTGACGTTGAGGCGCTCCTCGTCAATGCCCAGCCTCTCGGCGCAGGCCAGGACCTGGGAGGCGAAGGCCTCGTTCAACTCGATCAGGTCGATCTGGTCGAGCTCGAGCTGCGCTTGCTCGAGGGCCTTGGGGATCGCGACCAGCGGCCCGATCCCCATGTAGGCAGGATCGACTCCGGCGACGCCGATCGAGACGATGCGGGCCAGCGGCTCCTTGCCGAGCTCGCGTGCCGTCTCCTCGGTGCCCAGCACGAGGCAGGCGGCTCCGTCGTTCAGCGTCGAGGAGTTGCCGGCCGTCACCGTCCCGCCCTCCCGGAAGGCGGGCCGCAGCTTCGCCAGCTTCTCCAGCGAGGTGTCCTCGCGGGGCCCCTCGTCGGCGTCCATGGTGCGGGGCTCGTCCCGCCTGCTCCGAGGAGGGACCTCGACCGGCACGATCTGCTCGGCGAAGCGGCCGTCCTTCTGCGCGGCGACGGCCCGCTGGTGGCTCTGGAGCGCGAAGCGCGTCCTGCTCCTCACGTGAGATCCCGTACTTCTCGGCGACGTTCTCTCCGGTCTCGCCCATCGACTCGGTCGAGTAGCGCTCCGCCATCCGCGGATTGATCATCCGCCAGCCGAGCGTCGTGTCGTAGAGCGTCTGCTCGCCACGCGGCAGGCCGTTCTCGGGCTTTGGCAGGACCCAGGGGGCGCGGCTCATCGACTCGACGCCGCCGGCGAGGTAGAGGCTTCCCTCGCCCAGGCGCAGGGCCCGCGAGGCCTGGTTCACCGCCTCGAGACCCGAGGCGCAGAGCCGGTTGACGGTCACCCCGGGAACGTCGACCGGGAGACCCGGCGAGCAATGCCGCCATGCGGGCGACGTCGCGATTGTCCTCGCCCGATTGGTTGGCCGCGCCCATGTAGACGTCGTCGATCCGGGAGGGATCGATCCCGTTGCGCTCGACCGCCGCGGAGACGACGTGGGCGGCGAGGTCGTCCGGCCTGATGCCGGCGAGGGACGCCGCGAAAGCCGCCCATCGGCGTCCGCAACGCATCGATGATCACCGCCTCAGGCACCGCTCGGCACTGTAGCCTCAGGGCTGGGAGATGGTCCTTATAGGCCTTACGCTCGGGCTGCTCGTCCTCCTCTTCCTGATCATGGTCGCGCTCACGCGTGCCTTCGAACGGAACAGCGGTCGCCGACCTCATCGACTGGAAGCCGACCCGCTCGCCCGAGGTCGAGGCCCAGAACGAGGTCGACGACGTCCGGCAGATGATCGAGGCGCAGAACGAGCTACCGGCGCAGGCGCGGCGCCCCGGAGATCACCGAGGAGGACGTCGAGCGCCAGGCTCGCGAGGACCAGGCGATGCAGGGCGCGCGGTCGCGGTCCGTTCTCCGAGGACGGCGACAGTCGACGGCTGAGTGAGTTGGCCCGGGCGCTGATCGTCGGCTGCGGCTGCCACGGCCGCGAGCTCGGCGCGGAGCTGCTGCCGGCGGGCTGGCAGGTGCGCGGCACGAGCGCGCGGGCCGCCGGCGCTGGAGGCGATCGAGGCCGCCGGGATCGAGGCCGCCGATGGCCGACCCGGACCGGCCGGGACGGTGCTCGAGCTCTGCGGCGACGTCGCCGTGGTCGTCTGGCTGCTCGGCTCGGCGAGCGGCGAGCCGGAGGCGATCTCGGCGCATCCACGGCCCGCGCCTGGAGCGCCTGCTGGAGAAGCTGGTCGACACCCCGGTGCGCGGGTTCGTCTACGAGGCGGCGGGATCGGTGGCCGGCCGAGACGCTCGCCGAGGGCGCCGCGGATCACCGAGCGCGGCGGGGAGAGGTGGCGGATCCCGGTCGACCTGCTCACCGGGGATCGCGGTGAGCCCGGCTGGGCCCGCGCTCAGCCGGCGCGATCGAGCGGCTGTCGCCGGATGAGTCGGCCTGGAAGGCGTTCGCCTTCGAGGGCGGCGCGCAGGGACTCTGCGGCGGGATCGGGTACGGGTTTCCGGGCTCCCCGCACGGCCCGCGGGATCGACGGGCTGGCGCTCGCTGAGCGGCGAGCGAGGCGTTGGCCGCGTCCTCGACCAGGGCGCACTGTCCTTGTAGTGGGTCGGAGGCTTGTCGAAGAGCGCGACCAGCCCAAGCCACCCGCCGACGATGACGACCACCACGGCTCCCACCGCGACGAAGAACATGATCTGGCTCCGCGCCGAGGGGCCCGTAGGCGTGGCCGATCACCTGCGCGGCGCTTGTCGCTGTCCCATCGCGTCGACGTCTGACGGCTGGTGCGCTTCGCGCTCCTCTGAGGCCTCGAACTTCTCGAGATCCTCGATGTTCGCCGCGCTCGGCGCGGTGCCTCGAGTCGCGCGCGCCGTGTCCTCGCCCTTCGGACGCCTCTCCGCCATCCCGCGGCAACCATACCGCCGGTCGCGGACGCCGCGCCGGCCTCGACCAGGCGCCGCGAGCCGTCAGCCAATTGGGTAAAGTCGGATCAGGATTCAGCTAATTTGAACGGAGAGAGGCAAGTGATGGCCGACTACGCGAAGGACGTGCTGGTCGAGACCGACTGGGTCGCGGATCACCTCGACGACGACGACATCCGGATCGTCGAGGTCGACGAGAACCCGGCGCTGTACGCCGAGGCCCACATCCCGGGCGCGATCGGCTTCGACTGGAAGGCGGACCTCCAGGACCAGGTCAAGCGCGACTTCCTCGGCCCGGAGGAGTTCGGCGAGCTGATGGGCAGCCGCGGGATCTCCAACGACCACACCGTCGTCCTCTACGGCGACCGCAACAACTGGTTCGCCGCCTACACCTACTGGTACTTCCGCTACTACGGCCACGACAAGGTCAAGCTGATCAACGGCCCGCGCGAGAAGTGGATCGCCGAGGGCCGCGAGACCAGCACCGACGTCCCCTCCCATCCCGAGGCGACGTTCAAGGCCAAGGAGGGCGACGAGGCGATCCGCGCCAAGCGCGACGAGGTGCTGAACGCGCTCGACGAGCGACACCAACCTGGTCGACGTCCGCAGCCCCCAGGAGTTCTCCGGCGAGCTGATCGCGATGGCCGGCTACGAGCAGGAGGGCGCGCAGCGCTCCGGCCACATCCCCGGCGCCGCCTCGGTGCCGTGGGCCCAGGCGGTCAACGAGGACGGGACCTTCAAGTCCGCGGACGAGCTCCGCGAGCTCTACCAGGGCAAGGGCGTGATCGAGGACGGCGAGCCCGATCATCGCCTACTGCCGGATCGGCGAGCGCTCGGCGCACACCTGGTTCGTCCTCCACGAGCTGCTCGGGGAGGGCGACGTCAAGAACTACGACGGGTCCTGGACCGAGTGGGGGAACCTGGTGAACGTCCCGATCGAGAAGGACGCCTAGCTATCCGCTGAGTAGTGCAGGAGCGGCCGGCCGGCGTCGGTGGGCCGGCCGCTCCCGTCACTTCACGACGCGGTACTTGAGGTGCGCTACCCCGGGTGCCTCGACCGCGCGGAGCTCTTCAAGCTTCAGATCTGTGCCGACTCCGTCGAAGAGTCGCTTGCCGCCCCCCAGCAGGATCGGGGCGACGTGGAGTTCGATCTCATCGACCAGCCCGGCCGCCAGGTACTGGTTGATGGAGTCGGGCGCCGCCCCCGAGCATGACGTCCTCCTCGCCGGCTGCCTCCTTCGCCTGAGCGAGCGCCGACTCGATCCCGTCGGTGACGAAGTGAAAGGTCGTGTCGGAGAGCGTCAGGGGGTCGCGCTCGTGGTGGGTCAGCACGAAGACCGGCATGTGGAAGGGTGGGTCCTCACCCCACCACCCTCGCCAGGAATCGTCGCCCCAGGGGCCGCCCTCCGGAGGGCCGAACTTGGCGCGCCCCATGATCTCTGCGCCGACGTTCGCCAGTGATTCCTCGACCACCGCGGTGCTGGCGTTGACCACGCCACCCTCCATGCCATGGGGCTCACGCCAGGACTTCAGCTCGACGACCCAGTCGTGTAGCTGCTCGCCGCCCTCGCCGAGCGGGTTCTCGCGGCTCTCGTTCGGTCCGGCGCCGTAGTCGTCCAGCGAAATCGAGATGTGGGCTCTCACTTTGCTCATGTCTCTATAGACGGTCGGTCGTCCGCAGACTCATCGGTGATCATCTGGCGTTGAGGCGCTCGAGCAGCATCGCCAGGATACGGGCGGTCGCCCCCCAGATCAGCTTGTCGGCGGCCAGGTAGGTGTCGGTCTTGATCGGCACCCCGCGTCGCACCAGCCGCCGCTTCTCGTAGGCGGCGGCGAGGTCGTCGAGGGAGGCGACCAGGACGCTCTCCACCTCCATGGGGTTGGGCTCGAAGCGCATGCCCTCGTCGATAAGGCCGACGAAGGGGTGGACCTTGTAGTTGGTGACGAAGGTCCCGATCGGGGGGAGGGCGCCCACCACCTCGACGTTGTCCCGAGAGAGCCCGATCTCCTCCTCGGCCTCGCGCAGGGCGGTATCGATCAGCTCCTCGCCCTCGTCGCGCCGCCCGCCCGGGAAGGAGATCTCGCCGGCATGGCGCTTCAGGTCCGAGCGCCGTTCGGTGAAGACGAGCCCGGGATTGTCGGGCCATCCGTGCATCGGGACGAGCACCGCCGCCTCCGTGCGCCCGTGCGCCTCGAGCTCCGCCGCGTCCGCCGGGGCGAGCAGCAACTCCCGCAGATCAGATGATGATCTGGACGACTCCGCCATCGACGCTCCACGCTGCCCCAGACGTGTACGAGGCCTGCTCGGAGCAGAGAAAGACAATGGCGCCCGCGACCTCATCTATCTCGGCCAGCCGGCCGATGGGGCGCCCGGCAGCGGCGGCCTCGAGCGCCTCCTCCCGGCTGGACAGCCCTTCCATCTCCATCACCTGGTCGAGCAGGCCGCCGTCCTCGGTCCAGAGCTCGGACTTGACCGCGCCGGGACAGATCGCATTGATCAGCACGCCCTGCGCGGCGTATCGGTCAGCGAACAGCCGCGATAGGGAGAGCTCTGCGGCCTTCGCCACGGAGTATTCCGGCATCGCCGCGGACGGGCGCTTGCCTGAAGAGCTGGAGACGTTGACCATCCGGCCCCAGCCGCGATCGCCCATCTGCCGAACTGCGGCCCGCATCAGCCGCATCGGTGCCATCACGTTCAGCTCCCAGGCTGCGTACCAGTCCTCATCGGGAACCTCGTCGAGGTCGCGCCGGCGAGCGGCGCCCGCATTGTTGACAAGCACATCCACTTGGCCGAGACGCTCGTCCGCCTCTTGCACGATCCGGTCCGCTGCATCCGACTGCGTGACGTCGATCGCCAGCGACTCGGCCCGGCCGCCCGCTGCCTCCCCCGCCACCACGCACTCGTCCGCCGCCTCGATGAGCCGCTTCTCGGAGCGCGCGACCAGGAGGACGTCCGCTCCCTCGGCGCAGAGCATCCGGGCGGTGGCGCGGCCGATGCCGCGACTGGCTCCGGTGACCACGCAAGCGCGGCCGCTGAGGCCGAGATCCACAGGTCAGTCCTCGTCCTCGACGTCCTCGACGAACTCGAGCGAGTCGTAGATCATGACGTTCTGGTCCTTCAGAGCCTTGTGCACCGGGCACTTACCGGCGATTGTCAGCAGCCGGTCGCGGTTCTCGTCGCTGAGCTGGGCGCCGAGGGTGATCTGGACGTCGAACGTGGGAGGGTCGTCCACGGTCGCCTCGGTGAAGTCGACCGCCACCTCGACCGTGCCGAGTCCCCACTCCTTGCGTGCGGCGTACATCTCCATCGTGATCGCGGTGCAGCTCCCCAGCGAGGCGGCGAGCAGCTCGGACGGCATCGGCCCCAGGTCGGTGCCGCCCTTCTCCACCGGCTCGTCGATGATCAGCCGGTGCTCCCTCATCTCGATCTCGTGCTCGTAGCCCTTGCGCCGGCGGACGACGGCACGTCGCATCAGGTCCCGCTCCTGCCCTCGAAGATCTGCGGGTTTGTCTCGTCCGTGAAGCGCGCCAATGCGAAGGCGAGGTCGGACGCCCGGTTGATGTAGCGCAGGACGACGTCGGAGGCGAGCCCGTCGGCGTCGCGAAGCTCGACCACGCGCCGCTCGGCCCGCCGGATCGCGGAGCGGGCGACGTCCAGGGCGGCCGAGAGCTCGGTCCCGCCCGGGATGACGAAGTGGGGCGGGAGGTCGACCTGGCTCATGTATCGGTCGATGTCGGCCTCGACCGATTCCACCATCTCGTCCGTGATCCGGCTGACGCCGCCCTCGAGCCGCTCCGCCGCCTCGGGAGCGGTCGCGAGCTCGGCCCCCGCGACGAAGAGATTCCGCTGGAGGGCGAGGATCGTCTCGCACAGGTCGGCCTGCTCGTCTCGGTTGCAGAGCGACCGCGCCACGCCGAGCGCCGAGTTCGCCTCGTCGAGCGATCCGTAGGCCTCGGTGCGCACATCGGTCTTGGGCACGCGGCCGCCGTACCAGAGGCTGGTGGTGCCATCGTCGCCCTTGCGCGTGTAGATCTTGACCACGAACCGACCTTATCCAACGGGCCGCGGCGGTCAGCTCAGCGGGTTGAAGACCAGTCCGGTCAGCAGCTTGGGGAAGAAGTAGGTGGACTTCGGCGGCATCGTCTCGCCGGCGGCGGCGACCTCGCGGACCTGATCGACGGGTGTGGGGCGCAGCAGGAAGGCCGCCTGGTAGTCGCCGGCGTCGAGCTTGGCCAGTGCCTCGTCAATGCTCGGCGTGTAGCCGATGCCGCGCTTGGCCGCGATGTCATCGGTGCTCATCCCGAGGATCCCCTTCAGCACGAGCTCCTCCAGGATGGCCGCGTCGAGGGTGCGGTAGGCCTCGGAGCGCCCCGCGAGCGCCCGATCAAGAGCCGGGTTGGAGGCCAGTCGCAGCCGGTAGGCGCTATTGAATTGCGAGTCGAGGTAGCCGAAGACGCCGACTCCTTCCACTCCGCCGGGGTCGAGTTGTTCTTTCGGGACCTCCTCGACCTCGAAGAGGTCCTTCAGCCCGCTGCCGAGGGCCTCCTGCTTGGCGGGATCGTCGGCGAGTCCCGAAATCAGACGGTGGGTGGGAAAGACCGTCAGCCCGGGGTCCTCCAGGGAGACGAGGGCCATCAGGACGTAGTCGGCGGGGCCACCGGGGCCGACCTCGCGCTGGTAGGCGAGCGAGGTCTCGTACCGGTGATGGCCGTCGGCGATCAGCAGCTCGCCCGGCTCGAGCTCGGCGGCGATCGCCTCGTGGACAGCCGGGTCTTCGATCCGCCAGACGCGGTGGGTCGTCCCTTCGCCATCGGTCGCTTCGCCCCAGGGCTCGCCGTCGAGCGCCGGCCCGAGGTGGCGCCAGGCGTCGCCAGGATGGAGGGCGAAGATGGCGGAGAGGTTGTGTCGGGTGGCGCGGGTCAGTCGCAGCCGGTCCTCCTTGGGGCCCGGCTGGGTCCGCTCGTGAGGACGGATCCCCTCGCCGTACGGAGCGAGACGGACACGCGCGATCAAGCCCCGCCGAGTGAGCCGTAAGCCATCGGGCGTCGTGTAGGCCTGCTCGAGCGGCCAGATCGTCGGGTCCGAATCCCGCGTCAGGACTCCCTCATCGGTCCACTGGCGGAGCAGCTCGGCGGCGTGCTCGTACGGGTCGCCCCCGCCTGGATCGCGCGGCAGGTCGAGCTCGACGACGTTGTACGGCGAGCGCGCGGCGAGCTCGGCCCGCTGCGCGTCGTCGATCACGTCATACGGAGGAGCGACGACGTCGGCCAGCGCCCCGACCCTGCCGAGGTCGTAGTGAACCGCCTGAACGGGAAGCACCTCTGCCACGGGGGCGACACCCTAGACTCGCTCGCCACGGGGCGTGGCGCAGCCTGGTAGCGCGCTGCCTTTGGGTGGCAGAGGTCCCCGGTTCAAATCCGGGCGCCCCGATATCGATCGGGTCTGATTTCAGCCTTAGGGGGCTGGGAGGAGGTAGATGAAGGCAGTAGTCCGGGGCGGGTCCTACGGGTATCTGCTGGCGGCGGTGGCGATCGCCTCGGCCGGCATCGCGCTGCTCCTCTACGCCACCGGCCTCTTCCACGACACCGAGCTGGCGAGCGTCGACACCCGCTTCTCGATCCGGGGTGACGAGAAGCCGCGCGAGGACATCGTGCTCGTCCTGATCGACGACACCACCTCCCGCGAGCTCCCGGTCCGCTTCCCGTTCCCGCGCTCGCTGCACGCCCGGGTGATCGATGCGGTCAGCGCGGAGGGCCCGAAGGCGATCGCCTACGACGTCGAGTTCCTCCAGCCCACGAAACTCAAGGAGGACAACGCTCTGATCAATGCCGTCGCCCGCGCCGGTCCCGACAAGGTCGTACTCGCCGACAGCCAGCCCGACCCGCAGGGCCGCAGCGGCGTCTTCGGCGGCCAGAAGACTCTCGACCAGATCAAGGCGCGGGCCGGCAACACCCAGATCGGTGAGGACTCGGACGGGGTCCGGCGGCGGATCCCCTACGAGGTCGGGAACATGAAGACCTTCCCGCTGGTCGCCGCGGAGATCGCCTCAGGCAAGCCGATCACCACCGAGGAGATGGGCGGACCCTCCGCCTGGATCGACTACGCCGGCGGGCCCGGGACCTACCCGTCTGTCCCGTTCTCGCGGGTGCTGAACGGCCAATTCCCTCCCGGCTTCTTCAAGGACAAGGTCGTCGTGATCGGTGCCTCGGACCCGACCCTCAAGGACATCGCCGAGACGCCCATGAGCCGCAGCGACCTGACCTCGGGCGCCGAGATCAACGCGAACGCCATCGCGACCGCGCTCGACGACTTCCCGCTCCAATCGACCCCACTCGGCCTTGATCTCTTCCTGATCGCGCTGATGGGGGTGATCGCGCCACTGGCGAGCTACCGCATCTCGCCGATCCGCGCACTCGGTCTCGGCCTGCTCGCCGCTGCCCTCTACCTCGTCTGCGCGCAGCTGGCCTTCAACTCGGGGCGGATCGTGCCCGTCCTCTATCCGATGATCGCCCTCGGCCTCTCGCTGGTCGGCTCGCTGCTCGTCTACTACGTCCGTGAGGCCTTCATCCGCCGGCGGGTGCACGACACGTTCGCCCGCTTCGTCCCGGAGTCCGTCGTCGGCCAGGTCTTGGCTCGCACCGACGACGACCTGCGCCTCGAGGGTCAGCGCATGGACGTCACGGTCCTGTTCAGCGACATCCGCGGCTTCACGACCTTCTCCGAGACCCGCGACCCGGGGCAGGTCCTGGAGGTGCTCAACGCGTACCACGAGGAGATGACCTCAGCGGTCATGGACCACGGCGGCACCCTGATCTCCTTCATGGGCGACGGGATCATGGCCGCCTTCGGCGCCCCGATAGACATGAACGACCACGCCGACCGCGCGCTCGCGGCCGCCAAGGAGATGCTCGAGGTCCGGCTGCCGAGAGTGAACGAGTGGATGCGGGAGAACGACGTGGGTGCCGAGTTCCAGATCGGGATCGGCCTCAACAGCGGCCCCGTGATGGCCGGCAACATCGGCTCTCAGAAGCGGCTCGAGTTCACGACCATCGGCGACACGGTCAACACCGCCGCCCGTCTGGAGGGGATGACCAAGGGCAGCGGCCACAGCCTGTTCGTCTCCGACTCGACACGCGAGCGGCTCTCCGAGAGCGACGGCGAGCTCAGCTACGTCGACTCGATGCCCGTGCGGGGCAGGGCCGAGGAGATCAAGGTCTGGGCCCCGGCCTGACCGGCCGGTTCAGCGGTTCCGCGCGAAGTAGCTCTGCCCCGGGCCCAGATCGAACGTCTGGCCCAGGTCGAAGTCGAATACTGAGATCCCGATTCCGTCGGTGACCTTGAAGAAGGTCCCCCGGCAGGTGTCCTTGGTGAGCCAGGTGGTCCCCCGGACGCTCCCGGTGCCGCCGCTGCCACCCGTCTTGTAGTTGCCGCGCCCGCTGCCCCAGACCCGGCGACGACTCTTCCGGGAGGTCCTCGCGACCGGCCCCGAGGACTTCGTGGCCTTGGCCTGGCGTCCCTTGCGCTTAGCGCAGCGGAGCTTCTCGACCAGCTTCGCGGTCGTGACCGCGTTCGTGTCGCCGGGCTGCTCGATGCGGATCAGGCCATCCCAGAGGTTGACCGAGTTGTCCTCGGTCGTGTCGCCCAGGTTGCCGGTCGCGGCGGTCAGGTTGACGGTGCCGCTCCGCGTATCGATCACGCTATTGACCGGGATCTTCTGGAGCCCGTCCAGGGCGGTGAAGTCGGTCTGCCCAGGCGCCTTGACCGTGACCGTGCCGCCCGCAGGTTGCACGAGGAACGAGATGCCGTGCTCGGGCTCTAGCGGCGGCGGGGGCGCCGCGGCCTTCGGGGGCACCGTTACCGGACCGACGGGGTCCGAGGCTCTCCACTTGGACCCCTTGCTGTTCTCGTGGGTCAGGACCCGGATGAAGTGCCCCAAGTCTGAGGGAACGATCGTGTAGGTCGGGTTGTTGTGCGGATCGGGATCGCTCGCCGGCAGGTTCGTCCAGTTGTCGTCGTCGTGTGCGCTGGAGGCCGAGCAATCCGCTACGGCCGGGTCGCAGCTCTGCCAGCGGTAGAGCCCGTCGAAGCCGCTTGGTGTCCGTAGACGTGGCTGTGTCCTTGGTCGTGAAGGTCACGCTGAGCACATTGCCGACTACGGGATCTCCGACGACAGTCGGTCGGCGGCAGTCACTGGAGGCAAGGGCCGAAGCAACGAGCACCACGGCGCCGAGCGCGACGGCTGCCGCCGTACACACGGCGAGCCTGGGTCTGAGTCGAGACCACTCCAACAACTGTCCTTCTCCCGGTGTAGCAGCGCCCCCTTGCACACGATTGAACCAGATACGGACGCTGATGACAGCGAGGCCGCCGCTCTGTGAGCCCTTTCACGCGCTGGCGGCCCTACCCCTGGCGTTCGACGCGATCGATCGCGTCATGGGTGCTGCCGGCATGCTCGGCGTTCGTCAGATCCACGCCGGGAGGCAGCTCGACGTGCAACTCGCCGGATGGATCAAGCTGTACGTGCAGAGCGGAGGAGCGCGAAGCGAGGACGTGCCCGCCGCGGGAGCGATCCGCGCTGATGAAGTGAAGGTGCCAGCCGCTCACCTCGATTCCCTCGGCGTAGTCGGGGAAGCGGAAGCCGAGCATGGTCCCGTCGACCGCGGTGAGTTCGAACACCCTTTGGTCTGCCACCACCTCGGTGAGCGGCCGATACGGCGGCTCCTGGCGCGGGACGGACCGCGCCCGGACCAGCTCGAAGCGGCCGTCGATCCGCACCGCGCATGTTGCGCTGCCGGCAGGGATCCGCCGGTCGATCTCCCCCAGCAGCCGGTCGTGGTCGAGCGACCCCTCCAGATCGAACTCGAGGACCGGGCGGAATGGGACTACGACGGCGAACGGCGTGCGCTCCGAGCTCGGGAGGTCGTCGATCCCGCCATCGACCTCGGCGCGGTAGAAGAGGCCGTCGAGCGCGATCATCTCGCCGTCCAGGTGGTTGACCGTTCCCAGGCCGAGATCCCCGTGCTCGGCGAGCTCGCCGAAGCTGACGTCTCCCTCGTAGGACCCCTCCAGGAGAGCGCCGATCGTCGAAGCCTGGAAGAGCACATGCGGCTCCCGGCCGCCATGCAGGTCGGCGTGCCGCATGGCCTCGACGTGGAGCGACCGGATCCAGCGCTCGTCGAGGCTCATTCAGCCGCGAGCGCGCGGGCCGTCTCCGACTTCGCGACCTCTCGCTGATCCGGATTGGTGCCGAGGACTCGGTCGCTGAGGTTGTTCGTCACCCCGTGCCAGAAGTGCTCGTTCTTGAAGTGATGGAGGCGGTGGTTCTTCCAGATGGCCTTGTATGCCGCGGACCGCGGGCGGTACGCGGTGTGGATCAGGAAGTGGGTCCACTCGTAGAGGAAGATCATGCAGAAGCCGGCGAGCCCCGCGGTGACCAGCACGCCGAGTGGCACGGGCCCCGCGACCAGGGTGACCAGCAGCGCGCCGAGACCGACGGTGAACGGCACCGCGAGCAGCATCAGAAGCGCCGCCTGCCACCAGTAGAGGAGAACCATGTCGAGGTCGTTCGGCTCGCTGTGGTGCGCGCGGTGCGCCCGGGCCGCCATCGTGTCGATCTTCCTGCCGCGGATCCTGATCGGCTTTGCATGCAGCAGGTACACGTGGATCGCCCACTCGCCGAAGGGGTAGATCGCAACCATCGCGGCGACCGCGACGGCGTCGCGCCAGCTCAGGTCACCCACCAGAATTCGGATCACTGCGAGGGCGACGATGCCCGCCCCGATCGCCCAGGGCGACTCCTTGCGCAGGAACTCCCGCCGTGCCCGTCCGAGGGAGGTGACCTCTCGCGAGTGCATCGCCCCGGAACGTTACGCTCGCCGCGATCGTGAGGGAATGGGGTCGTTGTCGACCGCAAGGGGGATCGTCCGGGGCGTGGCTATGCGATCTCTGGCTCGCCGAGCGGCTCGCGAACCAGCTTGAATGACGAAGGGACCGACCCGTGGAGCCTCTCCCGTTTGGCTCCGCGCGCCGGTCCCTCCTGCGTACCCCTGAGTACGACTTAAAGCTTCTGCGAGGAGCATACCTAATTTTATGCTCCCTAGAAATGATTAGGTGTCTCTACCAATTTTAGGGAGGTCGTTAGCGGCGGAACCCGGCGCTACGCTCCGCCTGCGCGGCCCCCGTAGCTCAGCCGGATAGAGCGCCGGCCTTCTAAGCCGGATGTCGCAGGTTCGAGTCCTGCCGGGGGCGCTGATTCCGGCTAGAAGACGACGGTCCGCTCGCCGTCGACCAGCACGCGGTCCTCGAGGTGAGCGCGGACGGCGCGGGCCAGCACCAGCCGCTCGAGGTCCCGACCGATCCGGACCAGGTCGCCGACCTCGTCCCGATGGGAGACCCGGCCGGTGTCCTGCTCGATGATCGGTCCAGCGTCGAGATCCTCGGTCACGTAGTGCGCCGTCGCTCCGATCAGCTTGACCCCGCGCTCCCAGGCGCGTTGATAGGGGTCGGCGCCCGCGAAGGCCGGCAGAAAGCTGTGATGGATGTTGATCGCGGGAGAGCCCAGGCTCAGGAGGAACTCGCCCGAGAGAATCTGCATGTAGCGGGCGAGCACGAGCAGGTCGATCTCGCCGCGCATCAGCTCGAGCGCGGCCCGCTCGGCGTCGGGCTTGCTCTCATGGGTCACCACGAGATGGTGATAGGGCAGGCCGAACGAACGGACGGCCTCCTCGTGATCGGGATGGTTGGAGATCACGAGCGCCGGTTCGCCAGGCAGCTCCCCGGAGCGGAAGCGCCAGAGCAGGTCGAGGAGGCAGTGGTCCTCCCCAGACGCCATCACGGCGACTCGCGGCAAGCGCCCAGCCTCCGCGAACCGATGGTCCATCGAAAGTGGCTCGGCGACCTCGCTCGCAAAGCGCGCGTACAGCTCATCGCGATCCTCCGGGGGCGCGGACTCGAAGACCAGCCGCATGAACAGCCTGGCGCGGTCGGTGGAGTGCTGGTCGGCGTCGATGATGTTCCGGCCCGCGTCGGCCAGGAAGCCCGCGACGCCAGCGACGATCCCGGGCCGGTCGGGGCAGCTGAGCAGCAGTCGCGTCGTCTCCACGGGGGCAGTTTCTCCGAAACAACCGAGGCGCAGGCGTGTCTTGGCTATGAGCGGCCCGAATGGATAGGGTGGCCGTAAGAGCAGGGGGCTAGGTGGGAGAAGATGAAAACGCGCTCGGCAGCAGGCGTATTCCTCGTTGCGGCGGTCGCGACGCTGGCGTCCGCAGCACCTTCATCGGCCGCAGTCAGCTGTACCTACTCGGCGACTGGCCACCAGCTCTCGGTCAGCGCGACGGATGACTTCACCAAGGTCGCGCGCGTTGCCGACGAGATCCAGATCGACGACGGCCACCAGCTCGTGCCGTGCGCCGGTGGCTCGCCGGCGATCCTGAACACCGACCTCGTGCAGATCAACCACACCGGGCAGAGCGCCGCGACCGTCGACCTCAGGGGCGGCCAGCTGGCGCCCGGGTTCGCGCCGGAGCCGGCCGGGATCTCCGAGATCGAGCTTCAGTACCTCGCCCCGACGTTCGTCGATATCCGTGGCGGCGCCTCGGCGGATCGTCTCAGCTTCGCCGCGGGCGGCGTCAACCTCAACGGCGATGACGACGCTGATGTGACCGGGCAGTTCACCGTGCTTCTGGTCGAGGCCGGGGGAGGGAATGACCGGCTCTCCTCGCAGGCGGGGTATACCCGGGTGGCCTCCCGCCGCGTCATGCTCGGCCAGGGCGGACGCGACACGTTGCTGGCCACGCCCGACGGCAGCACCCTGCACGGAGGAAACGGTCATGACGAGCTGCTCGGCGGCCCCGGTGCGGACAACCTGACGGGCGGCCGCGGCGCGGATGTGATCACCGGCGGCAACGGCCGCGATCTAATCCGCGCGATTGACGGCCTCCGCGACCGCGTCGACTGCGGTCCCGGGATCGACCGCGCCAAGGTCGATGGCATCGACAAGGTGAAGAACTGCGAGCGCCTGATCGCCGTGAAGCGGCGCGGGCCCGTCAAGGGCTAGCGGATCACCGAAACTATTTGCCCGCGCAATGGTTAGATTGCCGGAGCTTCATGGGGACGGACACCCGGCAGGAGGGCCGGGGTCGAGAGAGGAGCAGGACTTGCACGCCCACGCCGTTACGCTTCCGGTCCGGAGGACCGTCGCGCTTGCCGCCATCGCGATTGCCGCCTTTCTGCTGCTGGCGGTCGGCTCTCAGCGAGCCGAAGCGAAGGCCAAGCCCAAGGCGGTCAAGGTCGTCAAGGGACCGAAGGGGCTCATGTTCTACAAGAGTCCGAAGAAGCTGCCGAAGCAGCACGGCACCCTGATCTGGGCGCGCAAGGCCGGCGGACTGGTTCCGCTCGCGAACGCGCGCTACACGAAGCTCGTCCTCTACACCTCGCGGAACCCGCAGAACCAGCAGGTGGCGGTTTCCGGCTCGATCTCGGTCCCGAAGGGCAAGGCGCCGAAGGGCGGTTGGCCGGTGATCACCTGGGCGCATGGGACCACCGGCGTGGCCGACGTCTGCGCGCCGTCCCGCGACTTCGCCGGGAACCCCAACCGGACTGGGGAGACCTACATCAATGACGACCTGAACGCCTGGCTCGCGGCCGGATACGCGGTGCTGCGAACCGACTACCAGGGCCTCGGGACCCCCGGCAGGCATCAGTACCTGATCGGCAAGGCAGAGGGCCGCGGTGTGCTCGACATCGTGCAGGCCGCTCGCGAGCTGGATCCGCGGATCGGCAAGCGCTACCTGATCTCCGGTCACTCGCAGGGGGGACACGCGGCGCTGTTCGCGGCCGGTGAGGCGCAGAAGTACCTGCCGAAGTTCAAGCTGCGCGGGACGGTCGCCTTCGCCCCCGCCTCCCACATCCTCGAGCAGGTGCCCCTGCTCCCCTCACTGACCCAGCCGAGCGCGCTGACGGCGCTCGCCACGCTGATCCTCGATGGCGCCTCCACCCAATCCAAGGCGATCAACGTGAACCAGCTGCTCTCCGACCGCGTGCTCCAGTTCTACCCGCTGCTCCAGCAGCAGTGTCTGGGCCGGCTGGCCCAGACGGATGAGCTGGGCGGCATTCCGCCGTCCGAGCTCGAGCGACCGGGCGTCGACCAAAGCGCCCTCAACTCGGTGCTGGCCGCCATGAACCCGCTGGTCCGCTCGAACGCGCCGATCCAGATCGAGCAGGGCGAGGCCGACACGACCGTCTTCAAGGTCTTCACCGACCAGCTCAAGGACGAGCTGCTGGCGGCCGGCAACCAGCTCACCTACAAGACCTACCCGGGCATCGACCATGTGGGCGTGACGACCGCCGGCGAGGCCGACGCGCTCGCCTTCTTCCAGCAGATGCTGCCGGCGCGCTGAGATCCGCTTGGCCTGCCGAGGCCGCCGCTCACGCTAGATTGAAAGCCACGCGGTGGGCGTAGCTCAGTTGGTAGAGCTCCTGGTTGTGGTCCAGGTGGTCGCCGGTTCGAGTCCGGTCGCTCACCCCTCTAAACCGCCTGCATAGAGGCGGTGCCTCACCTCACCTGATTCCCCAAGACCCCTCGCGGGGGTCCAATTGGGGTCCATTCCCTCCCGTGGAGGCGCCATCGACTGAGACCTCCAACGCCTCCCGGCGCTGGTCGGCGATCCAGACCGACCGCGACCCTCCGCCCCGGTGACGGCTACAGACCTCGGACGTGAAAGCGATCGTGAGCGGAGGACCCGGCGCCGCCGAGTGGTGACCACGTACCGAGGCGGCTCAATGTCCGAAGGGTGCAAGCCCTGGGTGGACGCAGACGAGATGGGGCAATAGGCAGTAACCGGCCATCGCTCGAGTCTGCGGGTCCTCGTCCAAACGGATTCCTCAGTCCCGCTGCATACGAGACGTACCGCCCCCAGCTGTACGGGGTGGTACGCCCCGCGCCAGCCGTTGTCCCTCGAACCCATTGCATCCCCAAGGACCACCGACCTAAAGGGATTGGAGCGAGGGTCGGCGATAGCCGGGGACGAGCGACTGGCCGTTGGACTTTGTTGGACTTTGACGTGAGAGAGACCACGGGCGTCCCTAACCCTCGACACCGGCTGGGACGACGGGTTTCGAGCGAGCAAGAAGCCCTGGGATGACCTCTGGCGCCAGCGCGAGGAGGAGGACCGCAAGGACCGGGAGCTTGAGCGGATGCTCGAGGAGATCACCGCCAGGGAAGCCAAGGCAGCGCGAACAGCTAGGCCGATCCGAATCGCCACCTTCGAGATCAAATGACGGAAGAACTAGCTGTCGGGGGCCGAGAGGTCGTGGAACTCGACGATCTCGAGGGTACTGACGTAGTGGTTTCGGCCGAGAGCGTCCCGGATGGGCATGAAGGCGACCGTCTCGTCGAACGTGGAGCGCGAGCTTTGGAAACCGCCGGTTGGGCGACGGCGCGGGGCGTGACGTGGTGAGCGACCTACTTCGACAGCCGGGGGAGTCCCCTTCTCTTTCGAACGATGTCGACGACGGTGTCCGCATCTGCGTCGGGGTGTCCAAGCATCGCCGCCCTGAGAGCGTTGTCGCTGAGACTTGGCTCGACCTCGAGGAACTCCTCCACTTCGTCTGCGACCGCTTCGTTGGGGTCGTACTCCGATTTCTCCTTCGACATCGCCCCCGCAGTATCCCAAGCCGTTAGTAGGGGAGGGTACGAGGCGAGAAGTGCCCGCTCCGGAAACCGCCGACGCTTCCACCAATCAAACCTTCGTCCGTCCTGTTTCGAGAAACGGGCGCTCTCCACATAAGCTGCAATCCGGCCGGGCGCTCACGGCGTATCGGAAGTGGAAGCGACCCGCGCATCAGGAGTCACGCGAGCCGCTTCCGGTGCATCCAGAGAGGCCGGGATACCCATCGAGTCACCTCTCTGGAAGCGACGAAGATAGTCCCGTACTACCGCTGGTATGGGTAGACCGTTTCATCCGCTTCGAGGTCTGATGCTTGCCCTACTCCGAAAGGCCGGCGGCTTTGAGGGTTTCGGCGCGATCGGTATATGCGAGTTCCACGCGAACGATGCGATGGTCGTGGAGCGTGAATACGTGCGCTACGGGCTGTTCCACCTCGATCCCGCTGCCCTTCCCTTTGCCTACCCAATGGCCGAACACCACGACCCGATCACCGGCGTCGATGAACTCGGACGGCTCGGTGCGAAACTCGTCCCACACCTCGTTGCGGTCAGCGAGCATGTCGGCAATGCCCTCGATCCCGACGTAGGTCTTGGGATTGAGCACGCGTCGGGTTGCATCGAACACGATCTCAGGATTGAGGAACCGGAGCACCTGGTCCTGCTCGTTGCGGTTCCACGCATCGATCACCTCACGCACGATCTCGACGCTCTCCTGCGACATCGCCCACGGAGTATCTCGCGATGGAGTCGAGCTGAGCGACCCTTCCAGTCGGGTTCTCTGCGCGGGATTCAGCGCAGAACCTTCGCCCAGAGCCGTCTCGACCGGGGGGTCGCTCGTCTCTCAGATGCTTCCCGAAGGCGCCAGAGCCAAACGAGGGAAAAGGGGGGTTGCTGGCCTGGATTCCGGCTGCCGGAAAACGGCGTGTGCCGCGAGATCCGAGTTGGAGTAACTCTCTGCTCTACAAGTGGGCGAGGGGCTGGGAGTGCCCACCTATGTACGCCCGGTCCGACCGATACGCCCGCCGCGACCGACGAGCACGCCTGGGAGGCGGTTGTACGGGGGACATTCGTTCGAGACGGCCGGCGGCGACGGGAACCAAGGCACCAACAAGCCCCAGCGCGACAAAGAGGCAGACGCCGATGATCGCGAGAGTTTCCATGCTTTTCGGCTTACCACCTAGGGTTAGTTCTAATCGTGCGGATGCTTCGGGATGAGCATGGACCAAGAGCTTCACCAACGAGTGAGGGGAAGGGGACGGTGCCACCGCAGAACTGCCCGCCTGAAAGACCGCCGATCAGGTCCGCATAAGAAAAACTTTTGCCGGGCGGGTGATTTTCCCCTGAACGTGCGGGAGGCCCGTCCTATGCCGGGCCTCCGCACAGATGAGCCGATTTATCCCCAAACCGGCCTCTCAGCGGGAGGCTATTTCCGATTCGGTCAGCGGCCAGCGATTCGATCTGGAGTTGGACGGATATCTGGCGGTCTCTTGTGAGTAAGCCTGAGACCGACCTGATCGAAGCGATCCGCAACGGACTGCCTCCCGGAGTCGAGTTCGACGAGCGCGAGGAGACGCTGCTCCGCTTGGCGGCGAGGCAGGCCCGCGACGTCGAACGCGCCGAGGCCGACCTCGAGGAGCGCGGCTATCTCGTCCGCGGAAGCCAGGGCCAAGAGGTGGTCAACGCGAGTCTGAGCGAAGCTCGCCAGGGCCGGGTCGTGCTCGGGCGCCTGCTCGGTCAGCTGGACTTACCGGAGTCGACCAGGGATGCGGTGAGAAGCGCCAGGAACGCCGCCGAGGCCCGTTGGGAGCGGGCCTCATGACCCGGCTCGGAAGGAGCCTGCCGGGGAAGCAGGTCGACCTGGCGCAGGCGTTCCGCTTCCTTGGAGTTGCTCCGAGCTACCGCGAGCTTCGCCTGGTGGTGAACTGGCTGCGCGAATCGGGAATCAAGGAGATCGACTATGACGACGATCTGGTCGCGCTTGCCGAGGCGAACGGCTCGGGCTGGCATGAGGCGCTCGATCTCTGCAGCGCTGTTGTTTACGGGGTCGAAATCCTCTACGCAGGCCCTCGGAAGGCCCGTTTGATGAAGCCGCTAGAGGATTGACCGACTAGCGTCGGGAGCGCCGCTTCTCGTCCAAAGCGGGTCTACGCCTTGTCGACGATGTAAGCCACTATGAGACCCACAGCCGCGAGGACAAATAGGGCATGAAAGAAGTTGACCCACCCAGCGTTTTGGTCGCCGGCATGGTCCAGATGCGTTACCTCCCTAGGCCCTCTTGATTCCATTGGACGGCCTTGCTCGCTTGATTCCATTGGGACGCCTTCCTTTCAGCCGTGAGGTTGATGGGTCCGGCGGGATCGCCGGTCGGTAGATAATCTGCAAGTCCAGTCGAAGTCGGCCGAGAATTCCAAGGCGCGCTGAGCCGCATCCAGGGTGCTGGCGAGCCGCCGATCGCTGCCCTTCCGACGATCTGGCCCCTGGAGGAACGGGAAAGACCGCGCAGCTCTTCGGGGGGAGACCTACTGCGAGTGACCCGGTGGAAGCCATCTGCTGCTCTCCTTGGTCGACGACGATTCACGCCGACCAGACTTCATGGCACACCTCAACCTGAGAATACTCCTGCGTGGGAGCGACGTCGACGTTCTCCTCCGACATTGCCCGCGCAGTATCCCCCGGCGGAAGGAAGGGTGACAGCGCGAAAATTGTCCACTTGAAAGACCGCCGCGACTACAGACCGTCGAGGCACCGTCGCTAGTCGTTATCGCCGTTTTGTCCCGCTGGGTCGACGACGACCAGGATCTGCTTGACGGCGGTGCGCACAGCGCCGATGTTGGCCGTCGCGTACGGGCCTTGAGAGAGCGACATCAGCTTCCTTACGACCGTGAGTGAGGATCCGGACGACTGTTCGAGCGCCCCGATCGACCTCACCACTGGATCGTCGCCATGCCCACGCTTCACCTCTTCGAGAAGAGCGTTGAAGATCAGAGCGATTTCCCAGGGCGTGGGATCGATTGCCTCGAACTCACCCAAACTGTCGTCAAGCTCGTCGAGGCGGTCTTCTAGCTCTGGTGCCGGCATAGACCCATCTCTGTGGGGATAAACGGTTCGTCCTAGCTGCAGGTTGCGATTCGCACTAGCTGCAGCTTGCGACCCAGCGAGAAGCGGCACCGCGCCAGCTCGGGGGGAGGGTCGTAAGCGTGAAAGGCGGATGCGCGAAACAGATTCGCCAGCAAGCCCGAGCAGAAGGGCGGCGCGGCCCGCTGGAACTGATGAGGTTCCGCGAGCTCGCCGACGCGCTTCGATCCGACCCGGAAGTCCAACGCCGGTTCACCGAGGCGATCGAGAAGGCGCGAGTCACGATGCGCGCGTCCACGGTGCCTGACACCGGCCCATCCGTCGAGCAGGTCCTCGACGCCTGGTATCGGAGGCACGGATGGTCGTGAGGCTCTGCCTCGAGACAGGATGCGGGCGGCCGGCGACGTCCCGAGGGAGGTGCGATCTCCACCGGCGCGGCCGTAAGCGCGAGCGCTCCCAACAGCGCCAGGGTGTGAGGAATCCCTACACCGAGGCGACTGAGCGCCGCGACCAGGATCCCGACTACAGACCCTCGAGGCATCGCAGCGAGTCGTGACCTCACGCCGTTAGGGTGAGGACATGGCAGAGATCGACGAGTCGGTTCTGGATGAACGGCTAGAGCAGCGTGCCAAGGCTCGCGACTTCGAGCTCGTCGTGCGGCGTATAGATGACGGTCCCTGGGAGGCGTGCTTCACGTGGTCGCTCGGCGACATGGAGCCGCAGGTCCGATTGCGTGGCGAAGGCCCTACCCGGCTGAAAGCGATGGACGCGCTCGACAGCGAGGCCGACGCTGACGATCACCTTCGCGGATAGCTCATAGGCTTCGCTCGTGGTCCAGTCCATCTGCGAGGTCGAGGTCGGTCTGATCGACCCGAGCGAAGCAGGACAGCGCCGAGCTGAAGGGATCCTCGGCGGGCTTGACCGGCCCGTGGAGGTGGAAGCGCCGGGCGAGTCGTGGCGGGTGACGTACCTCGGCGAGTTCGACAGCTACGACGCGGCCCGAGAGCAGCTTCGAAAGGATCTGGACGGCGTCGACGTCGCCTGGAACGAAGTCCTCGCCATCGACTGACTTCGGCGTGAAGACTGTCTTCCACGAATCGGCTGGGGGGAGGGTCGCGAGCGTGAGACACGGATCTTTGGAAACCGCCGACCACGTCCGTGCAAAGGAAACGCGCCCGCTTGAAATCGGCTCCGGCAAATCCGCAACCCATTCCGCAGGATGGGAGCGCGGAATGCCTCCATTGCGGGCGACGGTTCTGGCCTCGTCGGCGTGGTCACGTCTTTTGCTCACGCGCCTGCCGCCACAAGGGAGAGCGGCCGCTGAGGGAGCGGATGGAGATCGACCCCGAGCAGGTAAAGCGGCTCTTCGACCCAGATCGCGACCCGGAGGAGCGGGTCCGCGATGACGACTGGTTCGCTGGCCCCTCGGACCTCGAATGGCGAGCCCTTTACGCGGGCGAAAAGGTCAGGGCGCGGCGTCGCTGGTACATGAACCTGTGGATGGAGGGGGAGCTATGAGCGAGCGCCGGGAGCTTCTCTGCGCCAAGACAGTCGCAGCGACCAGGCGATCAAAAGGCGTCGACCGGAACGATGGTCTTGTCCGGTTCCAGCAAGAAGTACTGACCGCCGTTGGGAGCGGACTCATTCCTGATCAGGTAGCGACCTGGCGTAATCGGACCGATCCTCCTGACCGCCGCGTGCCAGGTATCCGTCTCGACCGCCTCGCCGACTGGCTCCCGATTCTCCTCTGTGTCCTCCTGCCAGTGGTAGAGAGTCCATTCCGCTACCGCCACGGGCCGAACATACGAGACCACAGGCTCCAGATGAACCCGATCATTCGTCCAATCGCCGGTCCCCTGTCGGAGTTCTGGCGGTGGCGCTGACTCGGCCAGCCGCGTCGAACCGGCGCCGCCGGGGCGGACCTCGTAGGGGAGGCTGCCCGCCCGCGGCAACGCCGACGGTATATGAACGCCTCTAGTCCGTCATCTCTTACGAGTGGGTCCCATGCAGCCGAGGCAGCGAGGGACAACTAGGTCGATAGGCAGCAGCTAAGAGGCTTAGTCCCCGTAACCCTGCGCACGGGGGGTTCGCTTACCCAGATAGGCAGACAAAGTGGGAGCGGCGGGACGGGAAACTCACAGTGCCGCCATCGCCGCTTCTCGTCCAACGCGACACTGTTGGCGAAGCGTTGACTAAGTGCCCGTTGTGACATAGGGTCGATCTTACGTATGCGCCGATGCCGGATTAGAAGACTCCTATTTCCTGCGCTGGTGTGTGCGGTGGCCGGAGTTGCCCTCGGAAGCTCAATCGCGTCTGCGGCTCCCCCTAAAGGGCCGACGCGAGGCGAAGCCCAGGCGGTCTTTCAGGCGTTCTTAACGGGCGGGTCCGCGATCCGCGCTCACAACCCATCGGCCCACGGCGCACCGGGGGTACCGGAGGAACCGCCACCAGATGGTGCTCGCATCTTTGCGGGTCAGGATGGTCTGGTGTACTGCGCGCCGGGTTGGCACGTGATTCAGCTGGACAGCTTCGACGATCCGGCTAACTTCGCCGGCGGCAAGAAGGAACTGTTCGACTACCTGTCTTCCGTGGACATTCGGTTCGTCCTCGATGGTGTTCCGCTAGAGACGAAGCGGACCGCCATCAAGCGGATCGCACATCCCGACCCAGCATTCCTCGAAGAAGGGTTCGCGGTCAATTTTGGCGCGTTCCTGCCTCCGGGCACGCTCTCGGTGGGCAGCCATCAGGTACAGACATTCGTTCAGGACCCCGTCTTCGGAGACTTCGACTTCACGATCGGTTTCACCGTCGTTAACTGCTGAAGCACCGCAGGCCGCCCGGAGCCTAGGCGTCGAACGGGACGTGTCGGTTTCCTGCCGAGTTGGAACGCCACTTCCAGCGTTCCGCCTACCAAGCCGACGACGACCTTGTCTTCGGTCATCCGCAGATCGGAAAGCCGCTGGACCGCTCAAAGACTCTCAAGCGATTCCAAGGCTGCGGAGGTCCGAGCCGGAGTCCGCATCGTGACGTTCCACGATTTGCGTCACACCTTCGGGACGCAGATGGCTGCGCTGATTAGCCACCGCTGGAGATAGCCTTGAGCCAAGGGAGGGATCGCTGCGGTCCTTGACGGATAGGGACTTACACATCCCCGGATAAACCCCCGTGATGCGGTCCCAATTTCGCGTTGGAGTGATCGCCGTGACGGCCGAGCGGCGTGGACGAAAGTACGGGTTCCGCATTTGCGGGCGTGTTTAGAGTCCGTCGGCCGGGGTAGGGACCGCACGGCGGCGTCGCCATGAAGGCGATGCCGAGAGGAGACAACAGGGGGATTTGGTTTGGCCAAGGTTGGCGGTTTCGTTGGGGTAGCCGTTTCGGCGCTGATGCTGGCGCTCGCGCCCACCGCCGGCGCTCAGAGCAGTGAGGGACTCGACATGTACACGCTCGAGGGCCCGCCCGATGAGATCGCTCGCGCTGCCTCGGGCGTCGAGCTCGTCGCCCCGCGGGAGACCCCTGCCGGAGTGCGGGCTGACGCGGTCCTGACCAAGGCTCAGCGGGGCAGGGTCGCCGCCGCCGGGGTGACGATCAAGCTGAAGCGCAACAAGAAGGGGCTGACGGTCAGGCAGCAGGCGGCCAGGCAGGCCGCCAACGGCTTCAACGTCTACCGCTCCTGGGATGAGCCGGGAGGGATCCGCGACGAGCTCTACCGCCTCGCTCGCCGGAACCCGAAGCTGGTCAAGCTCGAGGTGCTCGGGAAGACTCATCAGGGTCGTGAGCTGATCGCCCTGAAGGTCACCAAGGACGCCCGCAAGGTGCGAGACGGGTCCCGCCCCTCCGTTCTCTACTCATCGAACCAGCACGCGCGCGAGTGGATCAGCCTCGAGGTGAACCGCCGGCTGCTGCACTACTTCGTCGACGGCTGGCGGGCGAACAAGAAGCGAATCAAGAAGTTGCTCAAGACCACCGAGCTGTGGTTCGTGATCTCCGCCAACCCGGACGGCTACCAGTACACGTTCGACGCGGAGCGGCTCTGGCGCAAGAACCTGCGGGACAACAACGGCGACGGGCAGATCACGATCGTCGACGGCGTCGACCCGAACCGCAACTTCGCCGAGCACTGGGGCTACGACAACGAGGGCTCCTCCCCGGATCAGGCGGACGAGACCTACCGCGGCCCGGCCGTCGCGTCGGAGCCCGAGACGCGGGCGATGCAGGGCCTGATCAACCGGATCAGCCCGCGCTTCCAGTCCAACCTGCACTCCTACGGCGAGTGGCTGCTCTACCCGCAGGGCTGGCAGGTGGGCACGCTCGACGCGGACTACCCGCTCTACGTCGCGACCGGAGGAACCGATGCCAACAGCGCGATCCCCGGGTTCAACCCGGGGCAGTCCGCCGACACGCTCTACGTCACCAACGGGGAGACCACGGACTACGCCGATACCAGCAGGGGAACGATCTCCTTCACACCCGAGCTGGGCGAGGGGACGCCAGGATCAGGGTTCGTCTTCCCCGACGACGAGGACCTGATCCAGGCCGAGTTCCAGAGGACGCTCGCATTCCACCTCGGCCTCGCGAAGTCGGCCCGGAAGCCCGCGAACCCGAAGTCGCCGGTCGGGATCAAGGTGAAGCCGTTCTACCTCGACGCGGACGAGATCGATCCCCAGAACGGACAGACGTCCCTCTTCGACTTCAAGTTCGGCGTCTCCTACGGCGATCCGCAGGAGGTGCGCGTGCTCGCCAAGCGCAAGTTGGGTGGTGTGGCGCTGAAGTACCGGATCAATGGCGGGCCGGTTCGGAGCAGAGCGACGAGTGAGTGGAACGGCGGCGAGCGCTACGGGCCCGGCAACGGGCGCTACTACCACGTCGTTCGCGGAAGCGTGACCGGCACATCGCCGGGAGACAGCGGTCGAGGTCTGGTTCAAGGGCCGCCGGAAGCGGAGCGAGATCGTTCACTTACACGGTCGCCTCCGACAGCGGCAACCGCGTTCTGGTCCTGTCGGCCGAGGACTACACGGGCGCGTCACCGGCGAAGCCGGGGGTGACCTCGCCGGAGTACCTCTCGTTCTACACCGACGCTCTGAATGCCAACGGCGTTCCATTCGACGTCTACGACGTCGATGCGCATGGCCGGACGGCCCCGGATGCCCTCGGAGTGCTGAGCCACTACGACGCGGTGCTCTGGTACACGGGCGACGACGTCGTCACGCGGGAGCCGGGATGGGGGCCGGGCAACGCGTCGCGATTGGCCATGCAGGAGCTGCTCGAGGTTCGCGACTTCATCAACGAGGGCGGCCGTGCCCTGTACACGGGACAGTCGGCCGGGCAGCAGTACACGCCGGCGCTCGGCACACAGCTCTACGACCCGTTCGAGAACCAGCAGTGCATCACCGACCCGCCGGAGGACCCGGCCGTGGAGGCGCGCTGCCTGGCCCTGTCCGGGTCCGGTGACTCCCAGGGCGATCCGATCGAGTACTTCTTCGGAGCCGCGATCACCACGCCTGACGGTGGACTCGATCCGGACACCGGGGAGCCGTTCGCCATCTCGGGGATCGATGACCCGCTGAGCGGCCTGAACTTCGACCGCAACGGCGCCGACAGCGCCCAGAACCAGGGGACCGACTCGTCGTTCATCGCGACCGGCGACTATCTCGAGGTGACCGACCCTGCGGACAGCTTCCCGCAGTTCGAGAGCTGGCCGGCGGCGGAGTACCTGAGCGGGCTCGCGGGTCCATTCGATCCGCACACCGGGCAGTCGTTCATGTGGTCGGATCGCGCCGACGAGGCCTACAAGCGCCTGACGCGGACGATCACCGTCCCGGCGGGCGGCGCGACCATGTCGTTCTGGACGAGCTTCAACATCGAGCAGGACTTCGACTACCTGATCGTCGAGGCGCACACGGTCGGGCAGGACGACTGGACCACGCTGCCGGATCAGAACGGGCACACGACCAACGATCTCTCGAACGATCAGTCGTGCACCGGCGGGTGGAGCAATCCCGACGACGCGGTGAACGTGCTGCACCCGTTCCTGACCCATTACCAGACCTTCGATCCGGCGACCGGTGCCTGCAGCCCGACCGGGATCATCCGGCGAGTGGAACGCCGCGAACGGCAGCTCCAGCGGCTGGCAGCAGTTCCAGGTCGAACATCTCCGGCGGTCCGGCGGTAGCCAGGTCGAGATCTCGATCACCTCGGTGAGCGACTGGGGCTTCCAGCAGTTCCCCGGCGTGTTCATCGACGACATCGACGTCTCGACCGGCGAGGGCAGCACCTCGTTCGAGGACGATGGGGACGCGATGGACGGCTGGACCGTCCCAGGCGCGCCGCAGGACGCGGAGGGGATCGAGGGACCGAACCGCAACGACTGGGTCCCCCGCGGAGGTCTCGGGATTAAGGAGGGCGCCGTGATCGCGACTCCGGACACGGTCTACATGGGCTTCGGCTTCGAGGGCATCACCGGCAGCGCCACGCGCAACGAGATCATGGACCGCGTGGTCGAGTACCTGCTTCCGTGACCTACCAGTCGCGACGCCTGCGCTGATCCGGCGCCTTGGCGGAGTGGCTACGCAGCGGCGCGACTGGAGCGCAGCGGCCCTCTTATCGAACCGGTGTAAACGCTCTTGTACCGCCCGGGTACTAAACCGAGCAAAACGAGCGAACGGAGCGAACCCGACGAGGCTGAGCCGAGCTCGGATGTGCCCAACAGCGACGAGGGGTTAGGAGTGTGGTCCAGGTGGTCGCCGGTTCGAGTCCGGTCGCTCACCCCTCACGAAGCCCTGGCAAGCGCAAGGGTTTCGCCGATCTGCTGAGGGCTTACGACGCTTTGCTGAGCATGGGGCGCGAGGACTTTGCTCCAACGGCGTCTCAATCCAGTGGAGGAGCAATGGTCATTCTGCATTTCAAAATTCATTCCAAACCCGACAAGAGCGACGAGCTGATGGCCGCGCTCGGCGAGATCATCACCCCGGCGCGAGCCACGGAGGGCGTCATCAGCTTCGACATCGCCCGCGCCCTGATCGACCCTGATTCGTTCATCGCGACCGCGATTTACGAGGACGGGGCCGCTCTCGAACGACAGGAGTCACTTCCGGAGGTGGACAGGGTCATGAAGATGCTGCCGGAGTCGGTGGTGGAGCCGCCCGAGCGAAGATCTTTGACGCGGCGGTCGACCCGACGCTCGTCTAAATGGGCGGTCTGAGTGAAAGCGGGGCTCCGTCGAGGGATAATGACCGCAGTGGAGGAATCTCACGCACCTCACGTAGTAGGGCGATCTCTTGACCCGGAGGCGGCGTGGGGGGCCGTCCAGCTCGGCTTTGCGGAGATTCTCGATGTGAGAACCGGGATCGAGCGTCGCCGCTACGGAGCCCCGCCAGGGGCGAGACCGGTCTCGCTCGTCAAGCACATGGCAAGTCCCGAAGGCCCCGGCGCCATCTACCTCTGCCAACACGCGATCCGCTCGAAGGCGACCTTGCGCCGAGGGGCGGCCGAGGTGGCGGGCGGCTTCGCCGCATGGATGAAGGCTGGCCTTCCAATCGAGGAGATCGATTAGCGTCAGCTGCGTGGGCTGACCTACCCCCGACCGGCATCACGTACTGCGCAAGTAGTAGCGCCGGGGGGGTTCCCGAGGGCGATGACGCGTAGGCGGCTAGGCGGGACCATGTATGGCGTGCTTCGTCTGGACGTCATCTGCGGCGCATTTGCGGTCGTGACCGACCGCGGGTCGGCCGACGCCGGTATAGAGCGCCTGGCCGGCGGTCTCGACCGTCCGACGATTGTCGTTGCCGCTGTGGCCACCCTCGGCTTGATCATGGCGGTCCTCGACACGACGATCGTCAACGTCGCGCTCGACACCCTCTCGAGGGACCTGCACGCTCCCCTCAGCACCATCCAGTGGGTCTCGACCGCCTATCTGCTGTCGCTGGCGTCGGTGATCCCGCTCTCCGGCTGGATAACCGAGCGCTTTGGATCCAAGCGGACCTGGATCGCCTCGATCGCGCTGTTCGCGTTCGGCTCGGCACTCTGCGCGCTGGCGACGTCGGCCAGCGAATTGATCGCCTTTCGGGTCGTGCAGGGAATCGGCGGCGGGATGCTGGTGCCGGTCGGATTCACCCTGATCGCGCAGAGCGCGGGACCGCAGCGCATCGGACGGGCCCTCGCGGTGGCCGGGGTGCCGATTCTTCTCGGGCCGATCTTCGGGCCGATCATCGGAGGGCTGATCGTCGACAACGCGGCATGGCAGTGGATCTTCGTCGTCAACATCCCGATCGCCGCACTGGCGATCGCCGCCGCAGCCCGATTGCTACGGGCGGACGCGGGGCGCGCCGACGCCGGCGCGCTCGATTGGGTCGGCGCGGCGCTGCTGAGCCCTGGGCTCGCGGGCATCGTCTTCGGCCTCTCGGAGACCGAGAGCCACGGCGGGATCGGTCACCCGATCGCCTTCGGCCCGATCGTCGCCGGGTTTGCCCTGGTCGGGCTATTCGTTTGGCACAGCCTGCGCGTGGCGCGACCGCTGATCGACCTGCGGCTGTTCCGGTCGCGGGGCTTCCGCGCCGCCACTACGACCATCTTCCTCCTCGGTGGGACCCTCTTCGGCACGCTGCTTGTGCTGCCGCTCTACTACCAGGTCGACCGGGGCGAGAGTGCGCTGAACGCCGGCCTGTTGCTGGCTCCGCAGGGCCTCGGAGCGGCTGTGATGCTGCCGATCAGCGGCCGGTTGACCGACCGCATAGGCGGGGGTCCGGTGGTGGTCGCGGGCTGCAGCCTGATCGTCCTCGCCACCGTGCCGCTGGTGTTCTTGACCAGCCACACGTCGTTCGCGCTGCTGGGGGGCGTGCTCTTCGTGCGCGGCCTCGGCCTGGGCGCCTCGATCCAGCCGAGTGCCGCTGCCGCTTACGCACTGCTCGACTCCTCTCAGGTCCCGCGGGCCACCGCAGCCCTCAACACCCTGCGGCAGATCGGCGGTTCGATCGGTACCGCGCTCCTGGCTGTGGTGCTCCAGCACGAGGCAACGGTTCACATGTCGTCGGCCGGCGGCGCCGGAGGATTGCTGGCTCCTCTCTCCACGAGTGAGCGGGCCGAGATCGGCGAGCCTCTGGCAACCGCCTTCGGGCACACCATGATCTGGGCGGTTGGGATGTCGGTCCTCGCCCTGATTTCCGCTCTCGTGCTGCTCAGGGCCGAGCGCGCCAGCCGGCCACTGGGCAAGTCCGCTCGCGCCGAGGACGGGCAATTCCGAGCTGGAAGTCCTCAAACCGGCCGTGCCTAGCTCCGGGATCGGTCGCGGAGTAGATTTGAACGCTCTGCCCTCCGACTCGCCCGCCAACAGAACACCTCCGCCGAAGGCGCACCCGAAGGGGTGGCGCGTGGATCCGGCCTCCGACGGACGAGGGGCGCCGCCGCAGGAGAAGCCGCCGATGATTCCCCGGAGCAGGGCGTTCATCGCCTTCCTCGTCGGGCTGCTGGCAGTGAACCTTCTGATTTCGGTCCTCACCAGCGGGCCGGCGAGTCGTCCCCGTGTCCCGTACCAGCCGTTCTTCGTCAACCAGGTCACGGCCAACAACGTCCAGGACATCAGCTCGGAGGGTGACTCGATCGAGGGGACGCTCAAGAACCAGGCGACCTACGACCCGCCTGGTGACGCGAAGCCGGTCACGGTGGACAAGGACTTCAAGACCGAGGTGCCGTCCTTCATCGATCACAACTCGGTCACTCAGTTGCTCGCCCAGCACCACGTCGTCCTCAACGCGAACCCGCCGGACTCCGGCCGCTCCCTGATCGGCACGCTGCTGCTTGGCTTCCTGCCCACGATCCTGCTGATCGGCTTCTTCATCTGGCTCATTCGCCGCCAGATGGGTGGGGGAGGGGGAGGGATCCTCGGGGGCTTCGGCCGCTCCACTGCACGGCGGGTCCAACCGGGCGGGCAGGACCGAGTCACCTTTGACGACGTCGCCGGCATCGACGACGCCGAGGACGAGCTCGTCGAGGTCGTCGACTTTCTGAAGAACCCGCAGCGCTACACGAAGCTCGGGGCGCGGGTCCCGCACGGCGTCCTGCTCTACGGGCCACCCGGGACCGGAAAGACGCTGCTCGCACGCGCGGTCGCCGGCGAGGCCAATGCGGCCTTCTTCTCGGCGTCAGCCTCGGAGTTCGTCGAGGCGATCGTCGGCGTGGGCGCCTCGCGGGTGCGTGACCTCTTCAAGCAGGCAAAGGAGGCAGCCCCGGCCATCGTCTTCGTCGACGAGTTGGACGCGATCGGGCGTTCGCGCTCGGGCAACGTGGGCGGACTCAGCGGCGGGAACGACGAGCGCGAGCAGACGCTCAACCAGATCCTCACCGAGATGGACGGCTTCGAGCCCGGCACGAACGTGATCGTCCTGGGCGCGACGAACCGCCCCGAGATCCTCGACCCCGCCCTGCTGCGCCCGGGGCGCTTCGACCGGCGCATCGCGGTCAACCCGCCCGACCGCCCGGGTCGCGTCCAGATCCTGAAGATCCACAGCCGGGGAGTGCCGCTGGCGCCCGACGTGGACCTGGACCGGATCGCGGCCTCGATCCCGGGGTCGACCGGCGCCGACATCGCCCTGCTCGTGAACGAGGCCGCCCTCTTCGCCGCCCGCCGCAGCCACACCAAGGTCGAACAGAGCGACTTCACGGACTCGATCGAGAAGATCCTTCTGGGCGCCGAGCGCCAGGTGGTGATGACGGACGCCGACCGGCGACGCACCGCCTACCACGAGTCAGGCCACGCCCTGGTCGGCATGCTCACCCCGGGTGCGGATCCGGTGCGGAAGATCTCGATCATCCCGCGCGGCCAGGCGCTGGGTGTCACCCTCTCGACCCCGGACAGCGACCGCTACAACTACCGGCGCGAGGAGCTCGAGGCGCAGATCAAGGTTGCCCTCGGTGGCCGCGCTGCGGAGGAGGTCGTCTTCGACGACCTCTCGACCGGCGCGGAGTCCGACATCCAAAACCTCACCCAGGTCGCTCGCGGCATGGTCGGCCGCTGGGGGATGAGCGACGCGGTCGGCCCGATCGCCGTCACCGACGGCCGGCAGGGGGGCCCGCTCCTCCCCGGCGTGATGCCGGCGTCCGAGCCCACCCAGGAGCTGGTCGACCAGGAGGTGCGGCGAATCGTCGAGGAGGCCGAGCGGGACGTCATCAACCTCCTCCAGGAGCATCGCGAACAACTCGACGCCCTGGCCAACGCGCTGCTGGACCACGAGACGCTCGACCAGCCGGAGGCCTACGAGGTGGCCGGCGTGCCCCTGCCCCACGTCGATCCTGCTGAGGAGGCGAAGGCCACCACGGCGGCCCCGGCGGCCCCAGCCGCGTCTTCGTCCGTCGACTAGCCGAGCGGGACCTCGACCGCAGCGTCCTGGTTCGGGTAGTACTTCTCGACCTGATCGGCGCCGTACTTCGCGCTGAATTTCTCCAGCATGTCCGCTATCGCCGGCCTCATCCTCGATCGGCTTGGCGTTCGCGCGCACCTCCGCTCCATCGGCCGCCAGCCCGACCTCCGGCGTCTTCACGAGGTTCCGGTACCAGTTGCTGGCTGACCCGCTCACAGGGAGCAGCAGCACCCGGTCCCCCTCCTCCACGAACCAGATGGGACGTGAGCTCTCGTTTCCGGACTTGCGACCGGTGACGGTCAGGTCGACCTCGTTCGTGTCCTGCAGGGCATTTTTGAGTTCTTCGGCAGGCATCGTCACTCAATCGCCTCCAGTACCGCCGAGCAAGCCGCCTCGCAGCGCCTGCACTCCTCGGCGCAGATCCGGCAGTGCTCGTGATGGTCGGCATGGCGCTCGCACTCCTCGGCGCAGGCGACACATAGCTCTCTGCACGAGGACACCTGTGCGCGGGCGGTTTCCGGCGACGTACTCCGTCTGCCGTGTGAGGACGCGGCCCGTGGCGGTGCAAACGTCCGCACAATCGAGGCACAGGCGGATCGACCTGCGCATGGTCGTCCACATCCTCCTCGGCAACGCTCGCGTCCGCGCACGCTGTACACGACTGCTGGCACGCGAGGCACTCGTCGATGCAGCGGGCAAGGACATCCCGATCGAGCTGAGCCGGCCAGGGGTGGGCTTCCAGCATCTCCCTCGACAGGGTGGTGGTGGCCATGGCTCTCCTTTCGGGGTCGGAGTCCCGGCGGGGCTCTTGGCTTCGACAGTACTACGCCCTCCGGGACGCGGAAAGGGGGGTTATCCAGAGAGATGCTCAGCAGGCGCCGGGGCGATCGATCAGCAGCCGGACCGTTGCGCCCGGGCGGACCGTCGAGTCCGCCGAGGGCGAGGTCGCGCAGACCTCCCAGTCGGACGGAATCAGCACTCCGAAGATCCCACCGCCCTCCTCGGTCGAGCCCAGTCCCAGGTCGTCGAGCCGCCGCTCGGCGACATCCAGCGGCTGACCGGCGAGCGAGGGGACCGTGATGCCGTTCGGCTTGGGTGCGCGGGTTGTCCGAGTCCGTCAGCTTCGGCACCGCGATCAGCGCGCCGAAGGTGAGGGCGGCGGCGACGACCAGCGCGATCAGCGGGATCAGGATCCTGCGCAGGCGGCGGCGTCCGCGCCCCCGCGGGTGGCGCTCCGTGGGCGCCGTCGCCCCAGGCAGGGGGATCGTCTCTGCGGCAGGTGCGGCCTCCCCTACACCGACCAGGTGCTCGGGCTCGGTGACCGCCTCGCCCCGGGTTGCGGCCACGGCCGCTCGACCCAGGTCGCCGGCCGAGGGGAACCGGTCCGCGGGATCCTTGGCCATCGCCCGGCGGATCACGGGGTCCAGTGCAGCTCGACCGCCGCCCCGGGATCCGAGGGCCGGCGGCGGCTCGTTGAGGTGGGCCCACATCTTGGCCGAGCTCTCGCGCTCCGGGAACGGGACCTCGCCGGTGACCGCGTGGAAGAGGACGCAACCGAGGGCGTAGACGTCGGTCCGCGCGTCGACCCGGCGTCCCTCTATCTGCTCCGGCGCCATGTAGTCGACTGTGCCGATCACCTCGCCCGTGGCGGTCAGCCCGCCAGTCGAGGCCGCGATCTTCGCGAGTCCGAAGTCCGTGAGAAACGCCGCCGGCCCGTCGTCAGCAGGCCCGGGTTCTCCGACGAGCACGTTCGCGGGCTTGACGTCGCGGTGCACGAGGCCGGCCGCATGGACTGCATCGAGTCCGTCAGCTACCTCCGCGATCAGGGAGGCCGCCTCGTCGGCGGGCAGCGGGCCGTGGGCCGCGGTCAGCCGCCCGAGATCGCGGCCGGGCACATATCGCATGGACACGAACAGCAGGCCGTCGCGCTCGCCGGCGCCGAAGACCGTGACCACCCGCGGATGCTCGATCGAGGCTGCGGTGCGCGTCTCCTCGCGGAACCGCGCTCGGAATCGCTCGTCCTCGGCGAGCTCCGTCCTGATCACCTTCAGCGCGACATCCCGGTCGAGCCGGACCTCTCGGGCGAGGTAGACGATTCCCATCCCTCCGTGCCCGAGGGTGCGCTCGATCCTGAAGCCGGCGAACTCGGCGCCGGCGGGCAACCCGGAGCTGCCCCTGATCGTTCCCTCGGCCCACATCAGGGTCATCCAGTATGGACACCCACCGATCCGAATCGCTAGCTTGCGACCGGTCCTTCAACGCGCGGGGGTTGTCACGGATGACCGATCAGGTGAATGAGCAGACAGAGGCGCGGACGGACGGCACGGCGGTGGCGGCGGAGAGTCCCATCGTGCAGGCGATCGACGTCAGCCGCCGATATGGCGAGGGCGACGCCGCCGTCGATGCCCTTCGCGACGTCAGCGTCGACTTCGAGCGCGACCGGTTCACCGCGATCATGGGGCCGTCGGGCTCGGGGAAGTCGACGCTCCTGCATGTGCTCGCCGGGCTCGACCGCCCGACCAGCGGCCGGGTGCTGATCGATGGCACAGACATCACCAACGCTCGACGACGGCGACCTGACCAAGCTGCGCCGCGACAAGCTGGGCTTCATCTTCCAGTTCTTCAACCTCCTGCCGGTTCTGACGGCGGAGGAGAACCTCGTGCTGCCGCTGTCGATCGCCGGCCGCAAGCCCGACAAGGCCTGGCTCGAGCAGCTGCTGAACACGGTGGGGCTACAGGACCGCCGTACCCACCTGCCCTCTGAGCTCTCCGGCGGGCAGCAGCAGCGGGTCGCCGTGGCCCGAGCCCTGATCTCGCGGCCCGCCGTCGTCTTTGCCGACGAGCCGACCGGCAACCTCGACTCCAAGGCCTCCGATGACGTCCTGCGGCTGCTCCGGCAGGCGGTCGACGAGTTCGACCAGACGGTGGTGATGGTCACCCACGCGCCGGAGGCGGCGGCCTACGCGGACCGCCTGCTCACCCTGCGCGATGGCGAGATCGTCTCCGACGCGGCCCCGGGCTCGACGGACGACGTCATCGAGCTGATGAAGCAGCTTGGTTAGCGTCGCGATCAAGAGCCTCTGGGCGCGCAAGCTGCGCGCGCTCGGCACGACCGTCGCGGTGTTCGTCGGCGTCTCGCTGATCGCCGGCACGTACGTGATCACCGACACGATCAACAAGGCGTTCGACCAGATCTTCACCGACTCGCTGAAGGGCACCTCGGTGGTGATCACCAATAAGCAGCCGGTCACCCAGCAGACCAACACCTCCACCAGCTTCCCCGCCGGGGTCCTCAAGAAGGTGCAGGCGGTGCCGGGGGTGACGCTCGCCGCCGGGACGGTCTTCACCGGCGGCGGCATCTTCAATGGCGACAAGGAGGTGGGCACGCAGTTCGCTCCCAAGTTCATCTCCGCGGTGCTGCCGCCGCAGATCGAGTCTCTGAAGACGGTGGAGGGACACCGACCGACCGACGCCCACGAGGCCACACTCGACAAGGCGGCGGCCGACGACGCGGGCCTCTCGATCGGGGACCCCGTCAGGATCGCGGGCGACCGCCGCGTCCGCACCTACCGGCTGGTCGGTCTCACCGAGCTCGGCGGCACATCGTTCGGGGGGGCGAGCATCGCTCAGCTCACGCTGCCGGAGGCCCAGTTCATCACTGGCAACGTCGGCCGCTTCAATCAGATCTCGGTCGCGATCAACCCCGATGTCTCGTCGGACGAGTTGAAGGCGCGGATCGAGCGAGTGGTGCCGCCGACGCTTCGGGTGGAGACCGCGGAGCAGAACGCGAACCGATCATCCAACGAGATCCACGACGCGCTCAGCTTCCTGCCGATCTTCCTCGGCGTGTTCGCGGCCGTGGCGCTGATCGTCGGGGCCTTCGTGATCTTCAACACCTTCTCGATCACCGTGTCGCAGCGGATCCGCGAGTACGGGCTCCTCCGGACACTGGGGGCTTCGCGCAGACAGGTGCTCGCCTCCGTGTTCGTCGAAGCTGCGCTGATCGGCCTGGTTGGCGCGGCGGCTGGGGTTCTGGGCGGCCTACTGTTCGCAAAGGGCATCGAGTCGCTGTTCGATGCGCTCGGGATCGGCCTGCCCACGACGGCACTCGTCGTCGCAACCCGGACCGTGATCGTCTCGGTGGTGATCGGCATCGCAGTGACCCTGATCGCCGTTCTCAACCCGGCCCTGCGCTCGACCCGGGTGCCGCCGATCGCGGCGATGCAGAACCTCGACCTCACAGCCAGCCGCCGCCGCTCGGCGATCACAGCGATCATCGCCTGGGTTCTGATGCTCGGCGGCCTGGGCCTGGTCCTGGTCGGGCTGTTCGGTGACCAGAAGACCGGGGATGCGGCGCTGCTGCTCGGCGGCGGGGCCGCCGTGGTGCTGTTCGGCGTCTCGCTCTACAGCCCGCGGCTGGTGCGGCCCCTGGCCGGGGCCATCGGGGCACCTCTCGAGAAGCTCCGCGGGCTCACCGGCCGACTGGCGCGCGAGAACTCGCAGCGGAATCCTTCCCGTACCGCGGCCACCGCGGCCGCGCTGATGATCGGGCTGGCGCTGGTTTCGTTCGTGACCGTATTCGCGGCCGGGCTCAAGGCATCGATCGCCGACGCGATCGACAACAGCTTCCAGGGCGAGCTCGAGATCCAGAACACCAACGGCTTTGACCCGATCCCGAAGGCAATCGCGGGGACCGTCCGCCAGGTGCCTGGCGTACAGACGGTCTCGACGCTGCAGGCCACCCAGATCAAGATCGATGGGGTGGGGGGCAAGCCACGGGCCACGGGCCTCGACCCGGCCACCGCTTCCACGGTCCTGAAGTTCGACTTTCAGGGCGACACCACGGAGCAGACGCTGCAGCAACCTGACCGACTCGCAGACGATCATCGACAAGAGCTTCGCCGACTCCAACGGGCTCGAAGTGGGGGACACGATTCAGACGCTGGGGCAGACTGGGAACCGGGCGAGCTTCACGATCGTCGGCGAGGTCAAGGACAACGCCGACCTGCTCGGGAGCATGGTCGTCACCCAGGGGGCGATGGCCAGGGACTTCGCCGTAACCCAGGACACCTTCGACTTCGTGAAGCTGGCGCCGGGGGCGGATGCGTCCACGGTCCAGGACCGGATCGACGGGCTTCTCACCAAGCAGTTCCCCACCGCCGAGGTGATGAACCAGCAGGAGCTCAAGCAGAACCAGGAGGACCAGATCAATCCGCTGCTCGGGCTCGTCTACGCCCTGCTCTCGCTTGCGATCGTGGTCAGCCTGTTCGGCATCGCCAACACCCTGGCGCTCTCGATCTACGAGCGCACCCGCGAGCTCGGCATGCTGCGGGCGATCGGCATGTCGCGCCGCCAGGTCCGACGCATGATCCGCTACGAGTCGGTGATCACGGCGCTGATCGGCGCGGTGCTGGGCATGATTCTCGGTCTGATCTTCGCCGCCCTGTTGTCGGTGCCGCTGCAGGACGAGGGGTTCGTGCTCAGCTACCCCGTCGGCCAGCTCTTCTTCATCCTGGTCGTCGCCGCGCTCGCCGGGGTGGTGGCGGCGATCGCCCCGGCCCGCCGTGCCGCTCGCCTCGACGTGCTTCAGGCGCTGGCGTACGAGTAGCGAGCGGCCTCTAGGGCCTGACCACCGGCACGGGTACTTCCTCGCCGGCCTCGGGCGTGACCAAGATGGCGCCCTCGCCGCTCGGGTATGCCTCCTCGCCGTGGTAGATGGAGTCCATCCCGATCGACTCGTCATGCTCGGGACCGCGCAGCGGCATCACCGCGCCAATGGCCTTGAGCAGGATGAAGGTCATTCCGAACGCGTAGAGCGGCGTCACCAGCGCGGCCAAGGCCTGGTCCCCCAGCTGACTGATGTTCCCGTAGAACCAGCCGTCGGAGATGCCGTTCCACGATTGCTCGGCGACGAACCCGATGAAGAGGATCCCCAGGAATCCCGCCGTGCCATGGGCGGCAAGGACATCAAGGGTCTCGTCGACCCGTGTCCGCGGCCGGTAGACGATCACGAAATAGACCGGAATGGCCCCGAGCACTCCGAGGACGAGAGCCCAACCAGGGCTGATGAACCCGCCCGCGGGCGTGATCAGTACGCAGCCGGCGATGATCGCGGTCGCGGCGCCCACCGCCGTCACCTTCCTGTCGCGGATCAGGTCGAGAATCATCCAGGTGAGCAGGGCGGCTGCGGGGCACAGGAGCGTGTTCGTGAACGCCAGCACGCTCGGATCACCCGTTCCGAACCCGCTGCCGCCATTGAAGCCGAACCAGCCGAACCACAGAAGCCCTCCGCCGAGCAGCACCAGCACCGAGTTGTGCGGCAGGAGTCCGATGCGGCCGTAGTCCTTTCGGGCCCCGACTACGATCGCGGCCGCCACCGCCGAGAAGCCCGAGGCCATCTCGACCGCGATGCCCCCCGCGAAGTCGAGCGTCCCACCCTCCTGCAGCCAGCCGCCTCCGAAGCCCCAGTGGGCGAGCACCGAATAGACCAGCACCGACCAGAGCGCCGCGAACACCATCCATGGCCCGAAGCGCATCCGCTCCACGACCGCACCGGAGATCAGCGCCACCGTGATGATGCAGAAGGTCGCCTGGAAGGCGAAGAACACCAGGTGGGGGATCGTCGTCCCATCCCGCGGGGCGAAGGTGACGTCGTGGAGCCCCACGTAGTTGAGCCCGCCGATCAGATCCCCGGTGCCGTCGAAGGCCAGCGAGTATCCGATGAGCGCCCACACGACGCCCGCGATCGCGATCGCGCTGACGCTCATCATGAAGGTGTTCAGAGCGTTCTTGGCTCGGACCAAGCCGGCATAGAAGAGCCCCAGCGCGATGGTCATCATCAGGACGAGCGCGGTCGACGCCAGCATCCACGCGGTGTCTCCGGTGTCGATCTGGGTTGCCTGGGCCAGTATCGGCGCGTCCATCAAGCATCCACCGGGGTCACAGCGGCCTCATCGGTTTCGCCGGTTCTTATCCGGACCGCCCGCTCGCAGGGGACGACGAAGATCTTGCCGTCGCCAACCTCGCCCGTCCGCGCGCCCTCGCAGAGCGCGTCGATGGTGGGCTGGACGAACGGATCGGTCACCGCGATCTCGAAGCGGACCTTGTCGGAGAGCTCCACCTTCACGGTCGTTCCGCGATAGGTCTCCACGCGGTCGAGCTCACCGCCGTGGCCCTGAACCCGGGTCATCGAGATTCCACGGACCTCAGCTCGATAGAGCGCCTCCAACACGTCGTTGGCCTTCTCGGGCCGGACGATGCCGATCACCAGCTTCACGATGGACCCCTCTCTTGGGACGAAACAACGGCGCCAGCAGCTGCGCGCGGAAGCTATCGACGGTCCCCGACAGATCCTCCGACCGGCCGGCCGCCATCGCGTAGGCTCGCCGTGTGTCTGCGGATGTCCGCGTCTGGTCGCTCGCTTCCGGCCTCGGCCGTGTGGTAATCGGCCTCGGCCTGCTGGCCGCGCCCGAGAGGTCTGCCCGCATGCTCGGCTTCGAGGAGGTCAACCCTGCCACGGTGGCGGTCAGCCGAGTCGCCGGCGTGCGGGACTTCGTACTCGGCATCGCGACGCTCGCCGCGCTCGACCATCGCGACCGCCTCAGGGCGGCGACGCTGGCAAACGCCGCCGCCGACACCGGGGACACGCTCGCTTTCGGAATGGCACTTGGGACCTCAGAGCGCCGGGCGGCCGTCCTTGGCCTCACCGCCGCGCTGCCCGCGGCTCTCGTCGGCATCTGGACCTCATGGCGGCTGAGTTGAGATCGGCCCGCGAACGCGAGGTTCTCGAGCGGATCCGCCAGATCCCCGAGGGACACGTGACGACCTATGGCGATCTCTCGCCTGGGGCGCCGCGGTTCGCCGGGCAGGTCCTCTCGGCCTGCCACGACCCGAGCGTGCCCTGGCATCGGGTGGTCCGCGCCGATGGCTCACTCGCCAAGGACGATGGACAGCGCCGGCTGCTCGAGGCGGAGGGCGTTCCGTTCAAGGGGGCGCGGGTCGACATGGACGCCGCCTGGGTACCGGGCGACGACCTTGGCTGAGTTGCGAGACACTCCAGGGCGATGACCGGCAAGGCTGACTTCACCGAGGAGGAGTGGAAGACGATCCTCGAGGCACCGCCGAGCGCGGGCCTCGTCGTGATCCTCTCCGACCGGGGGGGTTCGATTCGCGAGACCTTCTCGATGGCCAAGGCGTATACCGAGGCCCGCAAGCAGCACGGTGACAGCGAGCTGCTCGATGAGATTGCCGCGACGAAGCCGGAGATGGATCGCGCCCGCGCCGGCTCGTCGGACGAGCTCAAGCAGCACAACCTCGACAACGTCAGGCAGGCGATCTCGGTGCTCAAGACAAAGGGGGCCGACGAGGAGGTCGAGGAGTACCGGAAGTTCATCCTCGGTCTGGCGGAGCGGGTTGCGGAGGCCCGCAAGGAGGGGTTCATGGGCCTCAGCGGCGAGCGGGTGAGCGACGCCGAGCGCGCTGCGATCGGCGAGATCGAAGCCGCTCTCGCCTGATTGCCGAATACGGCGCTTAGTGAGAGGCTGTAGCGGTGCCCTCGACTGAGACCCTCACTACCAGCGAGCGCGAATCCGCCGGCAAGGCCGCTCGTCGTCGGGCGCCTCGCTCCGTGCAGGGCCGGTGGGAGCCGGGACCGGATCGCCCGGACCCCGTCGAGATCCTCCAGGAGGAGGACCGAAACCGCGTTCCGGACCTGATCCCGATCCGGCACGGGCGAATGCTCGTCTCCGCGTTCACCTTCTATCGCGGGGCGGCGGGGATCATGGCGGGGGACCTCGGCGTGACCCCGCGGTCTGGCCTCGATGTCCAGCTCTGCGGCGACGCCCACCTCTCCAACTTCGGCGCCTTCGCCGCTCCGGACCGGCGGCTGATCTTCGACATCAACGACTTCGACGAGACGCATCCCGGACCGTTCGAATGGGACGTCAAACGGCTTGCCGCGAGCTTCGCGGTCGCCGGGCGGGATCGCGGGTTCAAGAAGCGGGAGAGCCGAGAGGTGGTGACCACGGCGGGTCGGGCATACCGGGAGGAGATGAGGCGGCTGGCCGCGGAGCGCAACATCGACGTCTGGTACGAGCGAGTCGATATCGAGGTCATCGAGCAGTACCGCTCGCAGGTGAGCCGCAGGGTCGCCCGCAACTTCGACAAGGCGAGGGCCAAGGCCGAGAGCAAGAACAGCCTGCGCGCATTCACCAAGCTCACCCGTGAGGAAGACGGGGAACTGCGGATCGTCAGCGACCCTCCGCTGATCGTCCCGATCGAGGAGCTCGTGCCGAAGAACAAGCTCAAGGCGGTCCAGACCGGGTTGGTCGAACTGGTGGACCAGTACCGAGGGAGTCTCGCCCCCGACATCCGATATCTGGCGGACCGCTATCGCTTCGTCCACGTCGCCCACAAGGTGGTCGGCGTCGGCAGCGTCGGAACCCGCTGCTGGATCGTCCTGATGCTCGGTAGCGATTCGAACGATCCACTGTTCCTGCAGGTCAAGGAAGCCGGGCCTTCGGTGCTCGCGCCCTTCGCGAGCGGCGGCCGCTACAAGCACGAGGGCCGGCGGGTCGTCGAGGGACAGCGGCTGATGCAGGCGGCCAGCGACATTTTCCTCGGCTGGCTCACCAACGAGGAGGGGATCGACGGCGGGCGGCACGACTTCTACGTGAGGCAGCTGTGGGACGGCAAGGGCTCGGCTCAGATCGAGACGATGACCGCGCACACGATGGGGCTGTACGCGCAGCTCTGCGGTGCGACCCTCGCCCGAGCGCATGCGCGGTCCGGCGACCCGATCGCGATCGCCTCGTACTTGGGCGGGGGCGACAAGTTCGACCGCGCCATGGACGACTTCGCGGAGGCGTACGCCGACCAGAACGAGCGCGACTACGAGGCGGCCACCGCTGCCGTCGACTCCGGGCGCCTGAAGGCCGAGCGAGACATCTGACGCTGGGCGGTTCCGTGCCGGGCGCAGGAAGCGCGGCCCGAGGGAGGAAGTGGGATCCGGAGCCCCACGATGATCGTCGACAGCGCCCATTACAAGGACGGCGTGCGCCAGCACGAGGAGGCGCTCACGCCCGAGCGGGCGGCGGAGCTCAGGCGCGACGCAGCGAGCGGCGAGTTCGTCTGGATCGGGATCCACGAGCCGGAGGCCGGGGACCTGAAACACCTGCAGGAGCTCTTCGGGCTTCACGAGCTCGCGGTCGAGGATGCGTCGCAGGCCCACCAGCGCCCGAAGATCGAGGACTACGACCAGGACGTGTTCCTCGTCCTGAAGACCGCGCACTACCACGAGGACCGCGAGGAGGTCCACTTCGGCGAGATCCACGTGTTCGCGGGCCCGGGCTACGTGATCACCGTGCGGCATGGTCCGGGCAGCGAGCTGCACACGGCCCGGGAGAGGCTCGAACATCGTCCTGATCTGCTGCAGCTCGGGGCCGCGTCCGCGGTCTGGGCCATCCTCGACAAGGTCGTCGACGACTACATCCCCGTCGCCGATGCGATCGAGGACGACGTCGAGGAGGTGGAGAAGGACGTCTTCGACGACGACATCCCGGCCCCGACGGCCCGCATCTACAACCTGAAGCGCGAGGTGATCGAGTTCCATCGTGCGGTCTGGCCGCTGCTCAACCCCCTGGAGACGCTGGAGCAGGGCGGCTTCGAGCGCGTCCCCGAGCAGCTGCGGAGCTACTTCCGCGACGTCGCCGATCACGCGAAGCGCGTCGACGACCAGGTGAGCTCGCAGCGCGAGCTGCTCACCAGCGTGCTGCAGGCGAACCTCTCGCTGGTCAGCGTGAACCAGAACGAAACCCTCAAGAAGATCTCAGCGGTCTTCGGCATCATCGCCGTGCCGACCTTCATCGCCTCCGTGTACGGCATGAACTTCGACAACATGCCCGAGCTGCGCTGGCACTACGGCTACGCCTACGCGCTGGCGCTGATGGGGGTTTGCGTGGTGGCGCTGGCCAGCTTCTTCAGACGCATCGACTGGATCTAGCGCCGCTGAAAGCGACGAGCCGCCCTCCCCGCTGAGAGGGCGGCTCGCTCCGTCTTGAAATCCAGGGTCCGCCGGCTCAGATCTGAGTGCAGACGGACTTGACCTCGGTGTAGATCTCGAGGGCGTCCTCGCCCATCTCACGCCCCCAGCCAGACTCCTTGTAGCCGCCGAAGGGAAGCGCGGCGTCGAACACGTTGTAACAGTTGATGTACACCGTGCCGGCGCGGAGCTGCTTGGCGGTCCGATGAGCAGTGCTGAGGTCGTTCGTCCAGATGCCGGCCGCCAGGCCATAGTTGCTCTGGTTCGCATCCGGCACCAGCTCCTCGGTGCTCTCGAACGGCTTCACTGTGACCACCGGGCCGAAGATCTCCTCGGCCTCGACCTTCATCTTCGGGTGGGTCCCGGCGAGCACGGTCGGCTCGACGAAGTAGCCGCTCTCGCCGATTCGCTTGCCGCCCGCCACCGTCTCGGCGCCCTCGGCCTCACCGGAATCGAGGAAGCCGCAGACGCGGTCGAGCTGTTCATTGGAGACCAGCGGACCCATCTCGGTCTGCGGGTCGAGGCCCGACCCGACCTTGATGTTCTTCGCATGGTCCGCGACCCCGGCGACGACGTCGTCGTAGACGCTCTTCTCCGCGAACAACCTCGACCCCGCGCAGCAGCACTGCCCGTGGTTGAAGAAGATCGCGTTCGCCGCGCCCTCGATCGTCTCGTCGGAGACCGCGTCGGCGAAGACGATGTTCGGTGACTTGCCGCCGAGCTCCAGGGACACCTTCTTCAGGTTGCCCTGTGCCGCTCCGACGATCATCTTTCCGACCTCCGTCGATCCCGTGAAGGCGATCTTGTCCACGTCATCGTGGGCCGCCAGCGGAGCACCCGTCTCCTCGCCGAACCCGGTGACGATGTTGACCACGCCCTCGGGGATGCCAGCCTCAAGGATCAGCTCGCCGAGGCGAAGCGCCGACAGCGGGGTTTGCTCGGCCGGCTTCAGCACCACCGTGCAGCCGCAGGCCAGCGCCGGCCCCAGCTTCCACGCCGCCATCAGAAGCGGGAAGTTCCACGGGATGATCTGCCCCACGACACCGACCGGCTCGTGCAGCGTGTACGCGTGGAACTGGGCGTCGGGCATGTACGGGACGTTCAGCGACAGCGTCTGCCCGGTGTTCTTGGTGGTCCACCCTGACATGTAGTGGAAGAGGTCGGCCGACAGAGGGATGTCGGCCGCCTTGGCGACCGCCAGCGGCTTCCCGTTGTCGAGCGTCTCCAGGGTCGCCAACTCGTCGCCGTTCTCGAGGATCAGGTCGCCCAGCTTGTGGATGGCCCTGCCTCGAGCCGACTCCGTCATCGTCGACCAGGGCCCGGTCTCAAAGGCCGCGCGCGCGGTCTTTACGGCGCGGTCGATGTCCTCCGAGTCGCCCCGGGCGACATTCGCCAGCACCTCGCCGCTCGCCGGGTCATACACCTCGAACGTCTTGCCCGAGGCGGCATCGACCCAGTCGCCGCCGATCAGCATCGGATGGTCCTTGCCGACGAACTCCCTTGCTCGTTCGTCAATCTTGATCTCAGTTGCCATGTCACTCCTCCTGTCGTCCGAATCAAGCGGCGGTGCCACCGTCATCAGGCACGCGCGTCATTTCGATTCGGTGGGGCTCGGAGGGTCCGGAGTTACCCGGGCGCCGCCGCGCCCCGGTTCACTCTTGTCCTACCCGACCCGAGCGCCCTCAACCGGCCTCGACCCGACCCCTACGATGAGCGGGTGATTCCGCTCGCGCACGTGGGCGGCCCGGTCTTCGAGCCGCTTCAGGTCTTCGGGCTGACGTTTGTCGCGACGGCCTACGCGTTCCGCTCAATGACCCTGGGGCGGCAGGGCCGTCCGGTGCCCGTCTGGCGGGCCATCTGCTTCGCAGCCGGCCTGCTCCTGATCGCGGTCGCCTTCCTCTCCCCGCTCGGCCACCTCGATACCGAGCTGGTCCTCGCCCATATGTCGCAACACCTCCTCATGGGGGACATCGGGGCGCTGCTGATCGTGCTCGGGCTGACGGGCCCACTCCTCCAGCCACTGCTCGCCAATCGCTGGCTCGGCTGGATCCGGCATCTCGCGCACCCGCTGGTGGCCCTGCCGCTCTGGGCCATCGACCTCTATGTCTGGCACGCCCCGTTCCTCTACCAGGCGGCCACCGCTCATACCTCGGTGCACGCCCTGCAGCACGCCTGCTTCATCGGCTTCGGAGTGTTGATGTGGATGCCGCTGGTCGGGCCGCTGCCACAGCCGACGTGGTTCGGCATCCCGGCGAAGATCGGCTACCTGATCGGGGTCCGATTCACCGGGATCGTGCTGGGCAACGTGCTGATGTGGTCGAACTCGGTCTTCTACCCGGACTACGCACCCGGGGAGGCGAGGTGGCACATCTCGGCGGTGGCCGACCAGAGCATCGCCGGCGTGATCATGATGGTGGAGGGGGGCCTCGTCACCCTCGGGGTTCTCTCCTGGCTCTTCCTCGAGTGGGCGAAGCAGGACACCGAGCGCCAGCGCCTTCTCGATCTGGCCGAGCAGCGAGGCGTGCCGCTGAGTGACGCCCGCGCGGCGCGCGCGGCCGCGGCCGGACAGGGGGCCCGGCTCGAGGAGAGGATCAAGGAGTCCACTTGAGCCGCGACCGGCGGTTGCTCTACGTGCTCGTCTTCGTCGTCGGGATGGCGAGCCTGGGCGCCGAGATCGCCGCCGCCCGCCTGATGTCGCCCTACTTCGGGGCCTCGACGATCGTCTGGGCGAACACGATCGCCGTCGTCCTGGTCTCGCTCTCGGCGGGCTACTGGCTCGGCGGGCGACTCGGAGACGACCACCCGCACATGCGGGGCCTGTGTTCGCTGGTCGCCGCCGCAGCGGTCCTGCTCGCTCTGGTCCCGTTCGCCGCCAGGCCGTTCCTCTCGGTCTCGGTGGACGCTCTCGATGAGATCTCCGCCGGCGCCTTCGTGGGCTCGCTGGTGGGCGTGCTCGCTCTCGTGGCGGTCCCGATCGTCCTGCTCGGCGCGTGCTCCCCCTGGGCCATCCGGCTCGCGACGCCGGACGTCGATCACTCCGGTCGCACGGCGGGACGTCTCTACGCGATCTCCACGGCGGGATCGCTGGTCGGGACCATGTCGGCCGCGCTGCTCTTCATCCCGTTCATCGGCACCCAGCGGACGTTCCTCTTCTTCGCCCTGACTCTCGGCCTGGTGGCAGCCGCCGGGCTCGGCTGGCGCTACCTCACGGTCCCCGTGGCCGTCGCCGCGGTGATCGCGGTCCCGGTCGGGACGGTCAAGGCGAAGACCGACGCAGGAGACCGGGTGATCTACGAGACCGAGACCCGGCTGCAGTACGCCCGCGTCGTGGAGGAGCGCGACGGTACGCGCAAGCTCGAGCTCAACGAGGGCATCGCCGAGCACTCCTTGTACCGGCCGGGCAGCTACCTGACCGGCAACTACTGGGACGGGCTGCTGGTGACTCCGTTCGCGACCCTCACCCACGCGCCCTCGCGAGTCGCGATCCTCGGCAACGCGGCCGGGACCGTGGCACGCGCCTACGGCCACTACTTCCCGGCGACCCAGATCGACGCCGTCGAGATCGACCCGGACCTGGCCGAGATCGGGCGCCGCTACTTCGACATGCACGCCCCGCACCTCAGCCTCCACGCCGAGGACGCGCGTCCCTGGCTACGGAACGCAACAGGGGACTACGACGTGATCGTCCTCGACGCCTACCGCCAGCCCTACATCCCGTTCTATCTCGCAACGCGAGAGTTCTTCGACCTCGTTCGCGATCGCCTTTTGCCGGGTGGGGTCCTGATCGTCAATGTCGGCCACCCAGAGGGATCGACCGAGCTCGAAAAGGTCGTGGGCCGGACGATGGCCGAGGCCTTCCCCGTGGTGCTCCGCGATCCGATCGAGGACGAGAACACCCTCATGATCGGGGGGAGAGGGGGTCGGGAACTCATCTGCGCCAGCTGGCCCGTGGCCTGCCCCCCGAGCTTCAGACGATCGCCCACGTCGAGGCGGCGCGACTCGGACCTCCTCTCGAGGGTGGTGAGGTCTACACCGATGATCGCGCGCCGGTCGAGTGGCTGGTCGATCGCTCGATCCTCGGCTACGCCGCCAAGTGATCCCCGCGGATTCGCTGCCAGATCCGGCGCGCCGACCAGAGGCCGAGCGCCGCCATGGAGAGCGCCAGGTCGATGGAGAACGAGGCCAGCCGGCCGGGCGCGCCCGTGTAGAGCCAGGAAGCCAGCCGATCGCGGCTGCTGAGAGGCACCCGCTCGCGACTGCCGGTGTCTAAGGTGGTCTCCTCCATGGAGACGACGGTAAAGGAGCTTCCCGAGTCGCGGGTCCGGGTCGACGTCGACGTCGATCCGCAGGACGTCGAGGGCAGCATCAGCCGCACCGCCCAGCAGCTCGGCAAGGACATGAAGCTGCCCGGTTTCCGCAAGGGCAAGGTGCCACCCGAGATGGTCGTGCAGCGGCTCGGCCGCCAGACCGTGCTTACCCAGGCGCTCGAGTCATCGCTCGGCGACTGGTACGAGCGCGCCATGCTCGACTCGGGCGTCAATCCCGTCGGTGACCCGAAGCTCGACCTCTCCGACCTACCCGAGGAGGGGAAGCCGTTGCGCTTCTCCATCGAGGTCGCGGTCCGCCCGGCCGCGGAGCTCGGCGAGTACAGCGGCCTCGAGGTCGGCCGCGCCGAGCCGGAGGTGCCGGAGGAGGCCGTCGAGGCCGAGATCAACCGGCTTCGCGAGGGCTTCGCGCGGCTCAATCCGGTCGAGCGGGCGGGGAAGCCCGGGGACGTGGTCCTGATCGATTACGAGGGCAAGATCGACGGCGAGCCCTTCGAGGGCGGCAGCGCCCGCGACTATCTGCTGGAACTGGGGGAGGGCCGAGTTCTGCCCGAGCTCGAGCAGGGCCTCGAGGGGGCGGAGCCCGGCGACGAACGCCAGGTGACCGTGCAGTTCCCCGACGATTATCCGGCCGAGGAGGTCGCCGGCAAGACCGCCGAGTTCGACGTCAAGTTGAAGGAGGTCCGCGAGAAAGAGCTGCCCGACCTCGACGACGACTTCGCTTCCGAGGCTTCGGAGTTCGACACCCTCGATGAGTTGCGCGCGGAAATCTCCGAGAAGATCAGGCAGATCCTCGACGGCCAGATCGCCGAGCGTTTCCGCGAGGACGCCCTCGACGCCGCCGTGGCAAAGGCGAAGGTCGAGATCCCAGACTCCGTCATACAGGCCAGGGCCGAGGAGATGTGGCGGCGAGTCGAGCGGCAGCTGAGCCGCCAGGGGATGGATCCGGAGAACTACCTCCAGATCCAGGGCAAGACGCGTGAGGAGATGATCGAGCAGGCCAGGCCGGACGCCGAGCAGGCGCTGAAGCGGGAGGCCGTGCTCGAGGCGGTCGCCGATGCGGAGGACATCGAGATCACGGAGGAGGACGAGCTCGAGGCCCTGCAGGTCCCGCCCGGTCATGAGGACCACGGCCATCCTGCGCCTGCGGACGCCCTCAGGGAGATTCGCGAGTCCGGCCGCGAGGAGCTCTTCAAAGATGACCTGCGGATGCGGCGCGCACTCGAGTTGATCGCCGAGCAGGCGAATCCGATCCCAATGGAGCAGGCGGAGGCGCGCGAGGAGATCTGGACACCCGAGAAGGAGCGCGAGGAGAAGGGCGGCCTCTGGACGCCCGGCTCCGACTAGCCCATGCCCTTCGAGCTCGCCAGCGCCCTCCCGAAGCAGGTCGAAGAGATCGGCGCCATTGCCGGGATCGTCTCGTTCGTGCTGATGCTCGCCCTGCTCGGCCTCTACATCGCCAGGGCGCTGGAGCTCCGCAAGCTGCGGCGGACGATGCCGTTCCTGGTCAACCCTCAGAACGGCAAGCCGGACAACGGGCGTTCGGGCCCGGGCCGTCCCTAGAGACCCAGGCTGGTCTGCGCCTCCGGGTAGGTGACGATGCCGTCCTCGACGACGGCGAAGTCGGTCAGCACATGTTCGGTGAGGCGTCCGTTCGACTCGAGATGGAGAACGCGCCACCCGCGGGCGGTGATCGCGTCGGCGATCAGGCGGCGGTGGCAGCGCACCCACCAGGCCTCCGCGCACATGACGGCGACGCGCTGCTGCCGGGCGAGCTCCTCGAGCTCGGCGAGGCCGCGGCGAACTCCTCGCTCGCCATGTGGTCCGCGTAGCCCCGGAACTGGTCGCTCTCCCAGGCCCCGTTGGGTGAGTCCGGCAACGGCTTGCGCCGTCCGCCGAGCGACTCTCCGAGCCAGCGGTACCCGATCCCGGCCTGTAGCAGGACCGCGGCGAGCGCGGTTCGCTCGAAGTGCGGTTGTCGGCGCGACCCCGGGTAACGGCGGACGTCGGCGATCAGCTCGACGCCGGCGCCGCGCAGTAGCTCGACGAACTCACCCTCCTCGTGGTTCGAGTGGCCGACCGTGAGGATCTCCCCTTCGGACGCCATTCGCGGATTCTCCCGCGCCCGGCCCGCGCCGGGTGGTCGCTATGCTCACGCCCCCATGAGTCCCTTGGTCCCGATGGTGGTCGAGCAGACGTCGCGCGGCGAGCGCGCGTTCGACATCTATTCCCGCCTGCTGAACGAGCGGATCATCTTCCTCGGCACCCCTGTGACCGAGGACATCGCGAACCTGATCGTCGCGCAGCTCATCCACCTGGAGTCCGAGGACCCCGACAAGGACGTCTCGATCTACATCAACTCGCCGGGTGGCTCGGTCTATGCCGGCCTCGCGATCTACGACGCGATGCAGTTCATCAAGCCGGACGTGTCGACAATCTGCGTGGGCGTTGCGATGAGCATGGGCGCCCTGCTGCTCGCGGGCGGCGCACCGGAGAAGCGGATGGCGCTGCCCAACTCGAAGATCCTGATCCACCAGGTCTCGGGCGGCTTCTCCGGCCAGGCGACGGACATCGAGATCCACGCCAAGGAGATCATCGACGTCCGCCAGCGACTCGACGAGATCATCTCCAAGCACACCGGCCAGCCGCTGGAGAAGGTCGCGAAGGACACCGAGCGGGATTACTTCATGAGCGCGCAGGAGGCGAAGGAGTACAAGATCGTCGACCGCGTGATCGAGCACCGCTGAGGCTTCTCCCGCTAATCCTCCTCGGCCTCGCCGTAGCGCTAGCCGCGGCACCTGCCACCGCCCAGGACGTCGTCGTGCAGAAGGCATCCGCCTCCCCGGCGCGAGGGTTCACCGACTCGCTCGGGGGCGTTCGGATCGACTACCGGCTGAGCGGCTCCGCGGCCACCGACGTGGTGATCCGGATCTCGGGCTCGGAGGGGGAGGTTCGGACCATCGATGTGGCGCAGTCGCCGCCCGGCAAGGACCTGGCCGAGCGCTGGGACGGGCTCACCAATGGGGGCCGGCCGGTGGGCGACGGCACGTATCGGATCGTGGTCGCGGTCGCCGGCGGAAACCAGAAGGACGCCGGGACAGTCGAGCTCCACCGCCACTTCTTCCCGGTGCGCGGTCCGCACGGCACCCGAGGCCCGGTGGGCGAGTTCGGGGCGCCCCGCAACGGGGGCCGGCGGCACAAAGGGTTCGACGTGGTGGCGCGATGCGGGACGCCGCTGGCCGCGACCGTGACCGGCACCGTGGTAAAGCGCGCCTACGACGGAAGACTCGACGGTAATTACGTGGTGATCAGGGGACTGGCGGAGAGGCGCAAGTACTGGTACGCCCACATGGTCCATCCCTCGACCTTCCATCGCGGCGACTTCGTGCATGTCGGCCAGATCGTCGGCCGCGTCGGCCGGACCGGCAACGCCCGCACGGTGGGCTGCCACCTCCACTTCGAGATCCACGTCAACGGAAGGCCGGTGAACCCTGCGCCTTACCTCTGGGCGTGGGATCGTTACAGCTGAGATGTCCGAGGAAGGAATCGACCGCGCAGTGCAGCAGGCCCTCGCTCGCGAAGGGATCGATGAGCAGGTCCTGGCGGCAGGCCAGTTCAACCCCCGAGGCCACACCGGCTCGATGTTCGCGGGGGGTCTTGCGGGAGGCGAGATCGGCGGGGCAGCGGGCTCCGTGGGGGAGGCCGTCGGTGAGGTCGCCGGCGTTGCCGGAGGCATGCGGGCGAACGAGGCGAGCAGCGGCATGCCGCAGTGGATGCTGGTCGGTGTGACCGCGGACACGGTCTACGGTTTCGACGGGCGCTCACGCAGCAAGACACCCGGCGCGATGGTCTTCAAGGCGGAGCGGGCGGGACTGGACGTGAAGGTCCATCAGCGGGTCAACGTCCGCGTCCTCGAGTTGATCCACCCGGAGAGCGGCTCGCGGATCGAGCTCGAGGGGAGCAGGGTCCCGGTCGCCCACTCGAAGGATGTGATCGAGGCTCTCAGTTAGGGCCATCGACCGCGGGTTTTGGCCCTACCGATCAGGCGGGTGCCGGCGACCATTCGTGCCGCCGATGTAACTGCGGAAGGAAACAGCCGCTACGCGGCGTAGTTCGTGTGCGTCAGGCCGAGGCCAGCGGCCGTCTAAGCTTCGAAAGCGAGGAAGGAGCCGGCCGGGCGAAGCGAGACCAAAGGGAGTCATTCCGCTGGCACGTCCCACCGAATCCAACGAGCAGCTCCTCTGCAGCTTCTGCGGGAAGTCGCAGCGCCAGGTGAAGAAGTTGATCGCCGGGCCCGGCGTCTATATCTGCGACGAATGCATCGATCTCTGCAACGAGATCATCGATGAGGAGCTCACCGCGCCGCCGACCTTCGAGCTCGAGAACCTCCCGAAGCCCAAGGAGATCTGGGAGGTCCTGAACGAGTACGTGGTGGGCCAGGAGGGCGCCAAGCGGGCGCTCTCGGTCGCGGTGTACAACCACTACAAGCGCGTCCAGATGGCCTCATCGGATGAACAGGGGGACGAGGCAATCGAGCTGCAGAAGTCGAACATCCTGCTGCTCGGGCCCACCGGCTGCGGCAAGACGCTGCTCGCTCAGACCCTCGCCAAGATCCTCAACGTCCCCTTCGCGATCGCCGACGCCACGGCGCTCACCGAGGCCGGCTATGTCGGCGAGGACGTCGAGAACATCCTCTTGAAGCTGATCCAGGCCGCCGACTTCGATGTGAAGAAGGCCGAGACGGGGATCATCTACATCGACGAGATCGACAAGATCGCCCGCAAGGCCGACAACCCGTCGATCACGCGCGACGTCTCCGGCGAGGGCGTGCAGCAGGCGCTTCTGAAGATCCTCGAGGGCACCACCGCCTCCGTCCCGCCACAAGGTGGCCGCAAGCATCCGCACCAGGAGTTCCTGACGATCGACACGTCGAATGTGTTGTTCGTCTGCGGCGGCTCCTTCGGCGAGCTGGACAAGGTGATCGACAGGCGGATCGGCAACCACGGCGTCGGTTTCGGAGCCGAGGTCACCTCTCCCGCCGACAAGGACACCGGCGAGTTCTTCGAGCAGGTTCTCCCGGAGGACCTGATGGAGTACGGCCTGATCCCCGAGTTCATCGGCCGCCTCCCGGTCGTCGCCGCGATCCACCAGCTCTCGCGCGACGACCTGATCACGATCCTCACCGAGCCGCGCAACGCGCTCGCCCGGCAGTTCAAGCGCTTCTTCCAGTTCGACGACATCGAGCTGGTCTTCGCCCCGGATTCCCTCTCCGCGATCGCCGACAAGGCGCTCGAGCGGGAGACCGGCGCCCGCGGACTCCGGTCGATCCTCGAGGAGACGCTGCTCGACGTCCAGTTCGAGCTGCCCTCCCGTGGCGACGTCCAGAAGTGCGTCGTCACGAGGGAGACGATCGAGAAGGGCCAGCGCCCGATGCTTGTCACCGACGCCACCGGTGAGCACGAGACCGTGCTCGAGGACCCGGCGCTCGGCGAGCAGACGGCGTAGGTATCTGCGCAGATGAGGAGTTCAGCCCCATGCGGGGGCGCGATACTCGGTGGGACGATGCTGGACGAGAGGGCAGCTCCCATGCTGAATGCGATCGAGGCCTTCAACGAGACGGGGGTGGAGACCGCGCTCCCCTACCTGCATCCGGAGATCGAATGGGTGGCCCCGCCGGAGTGGTTGGAGGACCGGCTCTACAAGGGTCATGACGGCATCCGGCGCCTGTCGGCCTACTGGACCCAGCTCTTCGACGAGTACAGGGTGATGCCCCAACGGGTGATGGACGCGGGGGATGGGCGGGTCGTCCTCCTGCTCCAGCAGGAGGGCCGAATCATCGGCAGCGGGGACCGGGTCGAGTCGCCGCTCGGCTATCTCGTCGAGATCCGCGACACGCTCGTCGCACGAGTCGAGATCTTCTTCTCCTGGGAAGCGACGCTTGAGGCTGCCGGGCTATCGGACTAGGCCGTCCCGGCCCGGCTGAATCCGCCTAGATAGTCCGGTGTGACGCTGAGCGCAACGCCCGCACCCGCTTGCTGTTTCAGCATCTCGAGGATGCCGTCACTGGGGGATCCGTAGACCTCGACGCTCGTCGTGGCATCGAGGGTCTCGGCGTACGCCTGCTCCGCCCGTTCCCGGACCACTCCCATATGGAACTCGAAGGAGTCGGTGTCGGGATGGACCTGGACGACCTTCACCTCCGTGCCCTCCCGATTCGCGTACTCGTTGAACGCGATCAGCCGAGGCTCGTTCTCCTGGATGAAGTCGCTGAGGCCGGGGACCCGCCTCCTCTCGTCGTCGAGCTTCCCCTCCTTGAGTTTGTTGGTGGCGACGAAGATGAATGGCCCGGACAATGGTCCCTCCTCGGTTTGTGGCGGACTGGCCCGCGGATTCTGTGGGTGGCTCCGCGGAACCACGAACTATCCTCCAGGCCCATGAGCACACGTTCGTCCCGCGAGCCCGTTGAGGCGGTCAGGCACCAGCTCCGGCCCCTGTTCGATCAGGTGGTCGTCAAGGAGCTGGACCAGGACCGCATGCGCAGGTCCGGCCTCGTCGTGCCGCAGGGCATTGACGAGCCCCCGCCCCAGCAGGGGATCGTGTTGGCCGTCGGGCCGGGTCTCGACTGGTGGGAGGGTGCGGGAGTGGACATGCCGGTGCAGCCCGGCGACCACGTCGTCTTCCCATCGGCGGCGGGCGTCTGGGTCGAGATCGACGAGGAGCGCTTGCTCGTCTGCCGGGTCGGCGAAATCCTGGGCATCCTCGAGTCGCTCGACGGCGGGCCGCCTGACTCCTAGCCCAGCGGCGGGGCGCGATTAACATCGCCCGCGTGGACGCGGAGCGCCGAAAGACACTCGAGAACACGACCCGCTGGGACCCCGGTGCGGTGGAGCGGCAGGTATTCGAGCGCTGGATGCAGGGCGGCTGGTTTCACCCGCCCGCGGAGGGCTCGCCTGAGGAGAACTACTCGATCGCGATCCCGCCGCCGAACGTCACCGGCGCGCTCCACATGGGCCATGCCCTGAACGGGTCCGTCCAGGACGCCCTCATCCGCCTCAACCGGATGCGCGGCCGCGACACGCTCTGGATCCTCGGCACCGACCACGCCGGGATCGCGACCCAGGCCGTGGTTGAGAAGGAACTGGCCACCGAGGGCACCTCGCGCGAGGAGCTGGGACGCGAGGCGTTCACCGAGCGCGTCTGGGCCTGGAAGGAGAAGTACGGCTCGACGATCATCGAGCAGTACCAGCGGCTCGGCGCGTCGTGTGACTACGAGCGGGAGCGGTTCACGCTCGACGACGGGTATGTGAAGGCGGTCTATCGCGTCTTTGCCGAGCTCTACCGCAAGGGCTGGATCTACCGCGACAACTACATGGTCAACTGGGACCCTGGAACCCAGTCGGCGATCTCGGACCTCGAGGTTGAGAACCGCGAGGTCATCGACACGCTCTACGAGATCGCCTATCCGCTGGAGGACGGCGGAGAGCTGATCGTGGCGACGGTGCGGCCCGAGACGATGCTTGCCGACACGGCTGTCGCGGTGAACCCGGCCGACGAGCGCTATGGGGACGTCGTCGGCAAGCACGCGATCCTGCCGCTCGTCGGCAGGCGCCTGCCGGTGATCGCCGATCAGCACGTCGACCCGGAGTTCGGCACCGGCGCGCTCAAGATCACGCCGGGCCACGACCCCAACGACTTCGAGATCGGCCGCGCCAACAACCTGCCCGAGATCAGCGTGATCGGCGAGGACGGGCGGATCACCGACGAGGCGCCGGAGCGCTTCCGCGGGATGACCGCCGAGGAGGCGCAGGACGCCGTGGTTGCCGAGCTGCGCGAACAGGGGCTGATCCGGGAGGAGGAGCCCTACACACACTCGGTGCCGTTCTCGCACCGCTCCGGGAAGAGGATCGAGCCGCTGATCTCGCTGCAGTGGTTCTGCCGGATGGACGAGATGGCGAAGCCGGCGATCAAGGCGGTGAGCGAGGGGCGGGTCAGGTTCATCCCCGCCGATCCCCACACCAAGGTCTACCTCGACTGGATGGAGCGGATCCGGCCCTGGTGCATCTCCCGACAGCTCTGGTGGGGGCACCGGCTGCCGGTCTGGTACCGCGGCGACGAGACCTACGTCGGTGAGCAGCCGCCCGAGGGCGAGGGCTGGGAGCAGGAGTCCGACGTGCTCGACACCTGGTTCAGCTCCGCGCTCTGGCCGTTCGCGACGCTCGGCTGGCCGGACACGGACGCGCCCGAGTTCAAGGCCTTTTTCCCGACCGACACGATGGTGACGGCGCGCGACATCATCTTCCTCTGGGTCGCACGGATGATCATGACCTCGCTCGAGTTCACGGGCGAGGCCCCGTTCTCCGACGTCTACGTCCACTCGATCATCCAGGCGCCCGACGGGCGGCGCATGTCGAAGAGCCTCGGCACGGGCATCGACCCGCTCGAGGAGATGGAGCGGCACGGAGCGGACGCGCTGCGCTTCGGGCTGCTGGCGATGTCGTCGGCGCAGGACGTGCGCTTTTCCGAGGCGCGGGTCCAGCAGGGTCGGGACCTCGCCAACAAGATGTGGAACGCGTCGCGGCTGGTGCTGATGGAGGCTCGGGACGATGTCGAGCCGGGGCCGCGCACGAACCGCGTCGAGGACCGCTGGATCGCGTCGCGGCTGCAGCGGGCCGTGCGCTCGGTGAGCGAGTCGATCGAGGCGTACGACTTCTCTCATGCCGCCCTCGACCTCTACGACTTCTTCTGGTCGGAGCTCTGCGACTGGTATCTCGAAATCGTCAAGCCGCGGCTCTACGACGGCGACGAGGACGCTTCGGCGACCCTCCTCTGGGCGCTCGAGCAGGTGCTGGCCCTCGCCCATCCGATGATGCCCTTCGTCACCGAGGAGATCTACTCGTATCTGCCCGAGCCGAGCGCGGAGGCCCTGGTCATCCATCCGTTTCCGGAGCCGGATGAGGGCCTGGTCGACGAGTCCGCCGAGGCCCAGATCGGGCAGGCGATCGCGCTGACGCGCGCGCTGCGGCGCTGGCGCGACCTGGCCGGCGTGCCGGTGAAGCAGGTGCTGGCCGCGAGGACCGATGACTCCCGGCCACACGAGCTGGTCTCGCGGCTCGCCCGGGTCGAGTTCTCGGAGGACGGCGGCGCGCCGATCGCGAGTGTCGCCGGCGTCGAGCTCCTGGAGACCGAGGGGGTCGACCCGAAGGCCGTGGCGGCGCGGATCGAGGAGCGGCGAGAGATGCTTCGCGCCGAGGTGAAGCGGGGCGAGGGCAAACTCTCCAATGAGGGCTTCGTGGCGAAGGCCCCCGCTGACGTGGTCGACGCGGAGCGGGAGAAGCTCGCCGCCTACCGGGCCGAGCTCGAGGAACTGGGCGGATAGCCACCGCCGAGGAGATCCTTCACCGCCGCGAGGTCCTGGGCTGGAAGCTGGGGCTCGAGCGGATGCGGCGGCTCTGCCAGCTGCTGGGGATGCCGCAGAACCGATTCGCCTCGATCCACGTCGTCGGGACCAACGGCAAGACCTCGGTGACGCGGATGACCGCGGCGCTGTTGGAGGCGCACGGGGTGACGACCGGCGCCTACGTCTCCCCGCACATCACCTCGTGGCGGGAGCGCGTTCTGATCCGCGGCGAGCCGATCTCGGAAGAGGCGTTCACGCGGAGCGCTCGAGCGAGCCGAGCAGGCCGCGGAGGTGGCCGACCGCACGGCCGGCGACGAGGGGCCCGTCACCCAGTTCGAGCTGCTCACCGCGGCGGCCTTCGTCGCCTTCGCCGCCGCGCGCGTCGACTACGCGGTGATCGAGGCGGGCCTGGGCGGCCGCCTCGACGCCACCAATGTGATCCCGTCGCAGCTCACGGTCCTCACCTCGGTCGGCTACGACCACACCGAGTGGCTGGGGGAGACCCTGGAGGAGATCGCGGCGGAGAAGGTGGCCGTGCTGCGGGACCACACTGCTCTGATCGCCGGGAACCTTCCACCGAACGCCATGTCCGTGGTGAATCGGGAAGCGGAGGCCCGGCATGTCAATCCCCTCTACGCCGACCGGCGACGGCACGTTCGGCTTTCAAGCGCAGAATCTGATGCTTGCGTTGGCGGCCGCCCGTCAGGTGCTCGGCGAGGTGGACTGGGATCCGACGTTCCAAGTCCGTCTCCAGATGTCGATACCGGGCAGGGCTCAGCTGGAGCCAGGCGATCCTGACGTCATCTATGACGCAGCGCATAACCCCGACGGAGCGAGGGCGCTCGCCGAGTTGCTCCCTGGTCTCTCTCACGACCGCCCGGTGATCTGCTGCCTCGCGATCCTTGAGGGCAAGGACGCACCCGGCATCGTCAGCGCGCTTGCGCCCGCGGTTTCGCACTGCGTCTGCACCGAGATCCCGCCGGAGCGCATCGAGGGCTCCGGCCGGCCGGGCGGGCGCTCGAGGCCGGCGCTCGAGGTGGCGGCGCTGTGCCAGAAGGCGGGGGTGGACGCCGAGGCGATCGCGGATCCGCTGGCCGCCTGGGAGAGGGCACGGGAACTTGCCAGAGAGCGGGGAGGGGTCGCGCTGGCGGCCGGCAGTCACTACCTTCTGTCATCGATATGGACAGAGAGGCCCGCTCAGAGCTCCTGACGATGATGGGACTCGTCGCCGTGGTCGTGGCGGTGGTGATCCTGGTCTTCTTCGCCTTCGGCTACGTCTTCGGGCTGCTCTTCCTCTGATCAGGGCGAAAGACCCGTAAATCCCGCACGCAGGCAGGGTTCCACGCACCTATAAGGAAATACGTACACTCGCGCCTCCCACTCCCATGCCCCTCGCACTCTTCGGACTCGACGGCGGCGTTGGCCTGATCGTCAACCTGCTGATCCTCTTCCTGATCGTCGTCTATTTGGCGCTGATCTACTGGACCTACCTCGACGCCCGGAGGCGGATCGAGGACCCGGTGCTGATCGCGTGCGCCACGCTGGCGTCTGTCTTTCCGTACCTGGGCACGATCGTCTACACGATCCTGCGCCCGCCGGAGTTCCTCGAGGATCGCGAGGAGCGGGAGTTGGAGCTGCGAGCCGCCGAGCTCGAGCTGCGGCAGCGGATCGAGAACTCCTGCCCGCACTGCGAGTACCCGATCGAGCGCAACTACCTGCGCTGCCCGAACTGCGAGCGGCGCCTGCGCAATCCCTGCCGGAAGTGCAACAAGCCGCTCGATCCGAAGTGGGGGATCTGCCCCTATTGCGAGACGGAGGTGCGCAAGGAGCAGCGGCCCGCACGCGAGCCGCGGCGCACCGACCGCCAGCGGACGGCTCGCGCCGCAGCGCAGAGGACGGCCCGAAGCGAGCGGAGCGACAGAAGCGAACGAAGTGAGAAGCGAAATAAGTGAAAGAAGTGACAGAAGCGACCGGGCTGATCGGAACGACGGCCCGGCTCGGCGCAAGCCGCGTCCGGTCGCAGCGCGCGAGCAGGAGCAGCCGACCCGCTCGAGCCGCTCCTCGCGCTAGGCCGCCCTCGCCCTGAGAAGCCCGCGAATCGTCTTTGCGACCGCGGGTTGATCGCGCCTCAGCTGGCGCCAGGTGAAACGAACGACCTCGTAGCCCAGAACAGCAAGGCGGGCATCACGGGCGCGGTCCTCCTCGAACGCCGAGCGGGTTCGGTGTGCGTCCCAGCCGTCGACTTCGACGATGAGGCGCTGTTCGGGCCATGCGAAATCGACGACGAAGCCGCCGATCCGAACATTTACTTCCGGCTGGGGAAGGCGGTGGCGGCGACAGAGCGCAAGGAAGCGCGCCTCCAGCTCGCTGCGCGTGCGATCCGGCAGTCGAGCGAGTCGTCGAGCGGGAGCCGAGGAACTCGGCCTGTCGTAGGGCCGCCGCGAACTGCGGCTGGGGAAGGGTGCGGCGGAGGTCCCTCAGGGTTCGGACAGGAGTGGTCACAGGGATTGCAAGCGCGGCGTGTGACTTGGCTGCGGTTCAGCGTGTGTGAGCGGTGGATCGCGATGCCGTGGCGCTTCCTGCGGCCCGCCTCTTTTGGGATCGTGACGTGCACTGTCTTCGTCAACACCGGCTGGGGAAGGAGGGCGGCGACTCCGCAGCATGCCCCAGAGCTCGGCCGCGCTGGTGTGGCTCAGCACAGCCGCCTGCCCAGGCGAGCACCGCCGCCATCCATCGCCCGGCCCTCGCTCAAGCCTCGGGTGCCCGACGGCGAAACCCCGCGATGAATGCGGTGAAGACGTCCAGACTGGACTCGGCGCAGACGACCCCGCTCGCGAATGCCGGCCGCATCGAGTTGGGGCACGGAGACGACACCGTGCTGGCGCGCAGCCAAGCGCGCAATTACGGCGTCCGGATCGCTATTGGCGCGTTGCCCACCCACGTAGGTGGGTAAGGCGCCAACTCCGCAGATCTCGCCCCCTTTCATTGCCGGTGTTCGTCCCAGACACCGCCCCGAACCCCCGATACGTGTAGGTTCCCGCGCCGATGGCGACCGAACGCACACTCATCCTCGTCAAGCCCGATGCATTCGAGAGACAGCTGACCGGCGAGGTCATCTCTCGGTTCGAGGGCAAGGGGCTGAAGCTCGTCGCGATGAAGCTGATGCAGGCCGACGAGGAGCTCGCGAACGCTCATTACGAGGAGCACAGCGACAAGCCGTTCTTCGGCGAGCTCGTCTCGTTCATCACCGGAGGCCCGCTGGTCGCGATGGTGCTGGAGGGGGAGAGCGCGGTGGTGGCGGCGCGCCAGCTGATCGGTGCGACGAATCCGCTCGAGGCCGACGCCGGCTCGATCCGCGGTGAGTTCGCCACGGAGGTCACCTTCAACCTCGTGCACGGCTCGGACTCGCCCGAATCGGCCGCGCGCGAGATCTCGCTCTGGTTCCCCGAGCTCTGATCCTCGCCTCGGCGCTCGCCTCAGAGGCGCGCCCTGCTCGAGGCCCTCGGTCTCGAGTTCGAGGTCCGGGCGCCGGAGATCGAGGAGGAGACCGACGGCGAGCCGCGGGACCTGGTCGTCCGGAACGCGACCCGCAAGGCCGAGGCCGTCGCGTCGGAGACGCCCGACGCCCTGGTGATCGCCGGCGACACCGAGGTCGTCATCGACGGCGAGGTGCTCGGACAGCCGCAGGACGAGGCCGGGGCCCGTGCTCACCTGGAGCGCCTCTCCGGCTCGGAGCATCACGTCCTCGGCGGCCTCGCCCTGATCGGGCCCGAGGCCGGGGAGCCCCGCACCGGCGTCGACGTCTCGACCGTTGCGTTCAAGGAGCTCGACCGGCCGCTCCTCGATGCCTACCTGGCCTCCGGTGAGTGGCGCGGCCGGGCCGGCTCCTACGCGATCCAGGGTCTGGGGTCGGCGCTGGTCGACATCGTCCGCGGTGACGTCTCCAACGTCATCGGCCTGCCGGTCGGGCTCCTCCTCCGGCTCGCACCCGAGCTGCTCACTCCCCAGTAGGCGTCCGGGCCCGAAACTTGCGGACTTTGGGCGTTTTAAAGCAAGCCGCTAGGCTCCGGCGACCTTTGGCTTAGCGTCCTCCTTTATGAGCATCCGTTAATCGTCCCCCTCCATGGGCCTATTCAGCTCAATCAGCCCCGCCCGCGACATGGCCGTCGACCTCGGCACGGCCAATACGCTCGTCTACGTCCGCGGCCGCGGCATCGTCCTCTCCGAGCCCTCGGTGGTCGCCATCGACACCGCCACCGGCGAGGTCCACGCCGTCGGCGCCGAGGCGAAGCAGATGCTCGGGCGCACCCCATCGACGATCAACGCGATGCGGCCGCTCAAGGACGGGGTGATCGCCGACTTCGAGATCACCGAGTCGATGCTCCGCTACTTCATCAAGCGGGCCAATCACAGCCGCTTCACCCATCCGCGGGTCGTCGTGTGCGTTCCTTCCGGTGTGACCGGGGTCGAGAAGCGTGCGGTCGAGGAGGCCTGCCTCGGGGCCGGGGCCCGCGAGGCCTATCTGATCGAGGAGCCGATGGCCGCGGCGATCGGCTCGGGCCTTCCCGTCAGCGAGCCGACCGGGAGCCTGGTCGTCGACATCGGCGGTGGGACCACCGAGGTCGCCGTGATCTCCCTCGGCGACATCGTCGTCTCCCAGTCGATTCGCGTCGGCGGCGACGAGATGGACGACGCGATCATGAACTTCTGCAAGCGCGAGCACCAGCTCCTGATCGGCCATCAGACGGCCGAGGACATCAAGCACGAGGCCGGCTCGGCCAATCCGCTCGACAACGAGATCGAGATCGAGATCCGCGGCCGCGACCTCGGTTCCGGGCTGCCCCGGGCCGTGAAGCTCAACTCCGAGAACATCCGGACGGCTCTCGATGATCCGATCCAGCAGATCATCGCGGCGGTCAGAGACACCCTGGACCGCACGCCGCCCGAGCTCGCCGGCGATCTGATGGAGCGAGGCATGACGCTGGCCGGGGGCGGCGCCCTCCTCCACGGCTTCGCCGAACGGATGAGCGCGGAGTGCCAGATGCCGGCGCGGCTCGCCGAGTCCCCGCTCACCTGCGTGGCCACCGGATCTGGACAGGCCCTGGAGGAGTTCGAGGCGATCAAGAGAGCGCTCAAGAACTCCCGTGTCCGGAGGCGCTACTGAGCGCCGGGTGACAGGCAGACGCGGCCATGTATCTCCTTGACCGTCCCGAGGACATCCCGCCGCGCCTGACCACTCGCCTCAACCTGCGTATCGCGATTCTGGGCGCGGTCGTGGTCGTCGCGATCGCGACGGTCCTCCTCCGGCTCTGGTCGCTGCAGATCCTCGACGGTCAGCACTACCGCGCCCTCGCCAATGACCACGGCGTCCTCGACGTCCGGGTTCACCCACCGCGCGGCGAGATCCTCGATCGCAACGGCAAGGTCCTGGTCGACAACCGCACGGTGATGACCCTCCAGCTGCGACCCTCCGACCTGCCCAGCGACCGCGGCGCCCGCAGGAGCGAGCTGAGCAAGCTGGGCGACCTGCTCGGACTCTCGCAGCGAGAGATCCGCCAGAGAGTCAGGGCGACGCCGCAGTACGCCGGATATCCGGTGGTGCTCAAGCAGGGGCTCGACCGGCAGCTCCTCTTCTACCTGCTCGAGAACAAGGAGAGCTTCCCCGGCGTGAGTGTCGAGCGGACCTACGTCCGCAAGTACCCGGACGGGACGCTGGCCGCCCATCTCCTCGGGCTCGTCGGCCAGATCAGCCCGCGACAGCTGAAACAGCCGAAGTACCGGGGCCTGCACCCCGGCGACATCATCGGCCAGGCCGGCGTCGAGTACCGCTACGACAAGTTCCTCCGCGGCACGGCCGGCAGTCAGCGGATCCAGGTCGACGCGCTCGGTCGCCCCCGCGGGACGCTCGGCAACCGGCCCGCGCAGGCCGGCGACAACCTGCGCCTGACATTGGACTCGGGCCTGCAGGAGGTCGGCGAATCGGCTCTGCGCGCGAGGGGGCTGCCGGGCGCTTTCGTCGCGATGAACGTCCACAGCGGCGCCATCCTCGGGATGGGCTCCTACCCGACCTACGACCCGACCTTCTACACACAGCCGCATACCAAGCAGCAATACGACGCGTTCGGCAACCGAGCCGGAGACCCGCTGGTGGATCGGGCCGACCAGGGCGGCTATCCGACGGGATCGACGTTCAAGCCCATCACCGCCACGGCAGCGCTCGAGGACGGCCTGATCACGCCCAGCACGATCTTCGACGACACGGGTTCGCTCGACATCGGCGGCCTCGTAGTACACAACGCGGGCGGCGCCGCCAACGGCCCGATCGACATGAGCACGGCGCTGAAGGTCTCATCGGACGTGTACTTCTTCGACCTCGGGCTCCATGCGAGCGCGAGCGGCAAGGGTGGCCAGATCCAGGATTGGGCCCACAAATACGGCCTCGGCCAAAGTCCCGACATCGACATCCCCAACGCGAGCGCGGGTCTGATCCCCACCCCCGCCTGGCGCAACCGCGTCTACCGCAGCCACGACAACCCGTACATCGACCGTCCCTGGAACCAGGGGGACAACGTGAACCTGGCGGTCGGTCAGGGCGACGTCATGGTCACCCCGCTCCAGCTGGCGCGCGCCTACGCCGCGCTGGCCAACGGGGGGACCCTGGTCACGCCCCACCTGGGAGGCCGGATCGTGGGCGTGAACGGGAAGACCGTCGAGCGCATCAAGCCGGCTCCGACACGGCACCTGGGGATCTCCGAGGAGACAAGGAACGTGATCCTGGGCGGCCTCGAGCGCGCGGCGATGGAGCCCGGCGGCACCTCATATCCCGTCATGGGCGGCTTCCCATTCGCGGTCGCGGGCAAGACCGGCACGGCGGAGCGTGGGCTGGGCCAGGAGGACCAGTCCTGGTACAGCGTGGTCGCTCCCTACAACAACCCACAGATCGTCGTGACCGTCACGGTTGAGCACGGCGGCTTCGGCGTCGAGTCGGCCGCCCCCATCGCCCGGTCGATCCTCGAGCACTACTTCCACCTGAACGCCGGTGGCGCGAGCGGGGCGGCGGCGGCCTCGGCGGGAGGAGTCGAGTGATGGAAGCCGCCAAGCCCTCACTAACGATCGCCCCGCAGCGCTCGCGTGTCCTCGAGCTGCTCAACCTCCGCAATCTGGATGGGGTGATGCTTGCGGCCGCGGTGGGGCTGATGGCGTTCAGTGTCTTCACGCTGGAGTCGGCGAGCCGGCACGAGATCGCGGCGGACCCTCACTACTTCGTCGTGCGCCAGACGCTCTACGGCGTGATCGGCATCGCCCTGATGATCGGTATCAGCCACATCGACTACACGCGCCTGCGCGAGTTGAGGGTGAGCATCTACGCGGTGATGGTGGGCTCGATCGGCCTGGTACTGCTGGTTGGGACGGCGGTTCGAGGATCGAACCGCTGGATCGACCTGCCGCTCTTCCAGTTCCAGCCGTCCGAGCTCGCCAAGGTCCTGCTCTGCGTATCGCTCTCGGCCTTCGTCTACGAGCGGGTCAGGCGACCCTTCGGGCTGCGGCAAACGGTCGGGCTGCTGGCCATCGGCCTGGTGCCCGCGGGCCTCGTCTTCCTGCAGCCGGACCTCGGCACAGGGATCGTCCTGGTGGCGATCACCCTGACGATCCTGTTCGTCTCCGGCATCCCCTGGCAGCACTTCGCTGCGATCGGCGCGGCGGCCGCGCTGCTCGCCGGCGGGGCCTACCTCGGCGGCCAGGCCCTCGGCGTCCACCCCCTGCAGGGCTACCAGCAGGACAGGCTGACCTCCTTCCTTCATCCCAGCAACGACCCAGGGGACGCGAGCTATCAGGTGAACCAGGCGATCATCGCGGTCGGCTCCGGGGAGAAGTCCGGGCGCGGTGACGATGCGACTCAGACCGAGCTGCTCTTCCTCCCCGAGCGCCACACCGACTTCATCTTCGCTGTGATCGGGGAGCGATTCGGGTTCCTCGGCGCCGCGTTCCTCGTCTTCCTCTACGCACTGCTGTTCTGGCGAGCGATTCGGGTGATGCGGATCGCCACGAGCTACTTCGGGGTCCTGATCGCCGGCGGGATAGTCGCGATGCTCGCCTTCCAGGCGGTCATCAACCTGGGCATGAACCTGGGGCTGATGCCGGTCACCGGGATCACGCTGCCGTTGATCAGCTACGGCGGCTCGTCGGTGCTCGGGACGTTCCTGGCGCTTGGCCTGCTGCAGGCGATCCACGCGCATTCTGATGCGAGGGGGCGGCGCTAGCCGCCACCCGTTCGATGCGAGGGGGCGGCTCTGGCCGCCACCCGTTTAACAGTGGTGTTTCAGGTCCCATTGAGGCTAGGCGCTACTCTCGGATCGCTCGAGGGTTCCCCGCAGGGGAGAGCCGAGGAGCAACCCGATTCATGTTGGGTGGGGCCGACAATCGACCGTGAGCTGAATCGACCGTGAGCTGTGAGGGCTAGCCAGACATGTACCGCAAGCAAGTGCGCCGTCGACGGGCGGTGCTGTTGCTGCTCGTCGCCGCCTCGCTGACACTGCTCAGCCTCTATTACCGAGAGGGCAACGGAGGGCCGCTCCACGGCACCCAGGACGTCATCTCCACCGTCTTCAGCCCGATCGAGTCCGGTGCCGATCGTGCCCTGAAACCGGTGCGCGACCTGGTCAACTGGTTCGGCGAGACCTTCGACGCCCGCGGTGATCGCTCGAAGCTCGAGGACCAGGTGGCGACTCTGCGCGATCAGCTGGCGAGGGCCCAGACCCAGCAGCAGGAGGCCAAGGAGCTCTCAGCGCTCAACGAGCTGACGAGCGGCGGGATCGTCCCGGACGGGAGCGACCCCGTGACGGCCAGAGTGATCGGCCGCTCGCCGACCGTCTGGTACTCGACGGTGACGATCGACCACGGGTCGAGCGACGGCTTGCGAATCGACGATCCGGTCGTCGCGGCGCAGGGCCTGGCGGGCAAGATCACCCAGACCACTCCCAACACCGCGCAGGTCACGCTGATCACCGACGCAGACAGCGCCGTCACGGCGCGTGTTACCCCGAGCGGCGCGACCGGGGTCGTCGAGCCCGACGTCGGAAACCCCAACGACCTCCAACTCGACTTCCTCGAGCGCGGTGCACAGATCGCGGAGGGGCAGATGGTGGTGACAGCGGGGTTCTCGACCGGCGACCTCGGGTCCATCTTCCCTCCGGGCATCCCGATCGGGGAGATCACGACGGCGACCGTGGAGGAACAGCAGGCCTACCAGCGTGTCCACCTCGAGCCCTTCGCCGACCTTCGCGACATGGACTTCGTGAAGGTCCTGACCACCCACTCCGGGGGGAACAAGGGATGATCCTCACGCCCGGGATCATCGCCCGGCTCGCAGTGCTCGGCGCGTTGGTGGCGGTCGCGCAGGTGGTCTGCTTCTCGAAGATGGACATCTTCGGCACCAGCCCCGACATCGCGCTGCTCGTCGTGTTCTCGGTCGGGCTGCTGGGCGGCAGCCTGAGCGGAGCCGTCACCGGCTTCTCGATCGGGCTGCTCATCGACTGCCTCCTGCTCGAGACCATGGGGGCCTTCGCGCTCACCATGCTCTCCGTCGGCTACGTCGCCGGCCGCTATCGCGAGACCCTCGGCCGTCCCACTCGCGGCGCGGTCGCACTGCTCGGCGGCTCACTGACGCTGCTCGGGGCACTCGTGATCGCGGCGATCCAGATCGGCACCGGAATCGACGCGAATGTCAGCTTCCTGGTCGTGCGTGACGCGCTCGTCAAGAGCCTGATCGGGGCGCTGCTCGCGATTCCCGTCCTCCTGTTCGTCAGACTGGTGGTGCGATCGGCGCTGGTGGACGAGCGCAGAGCGGCGCGACGTTCACCGGCCCCGCGACCAGTGGAGAGTGGCTGATGTATCTGCGTCGAGATGAAGTCGAGCCGGAGAGGCGAACCTCGCCCCTGGCGCTCAGGATCTCGATCATCACCGGCCTCGCCATTGCGATCTTCTCGGTGCTCTTCCTGCGGCTCTGGTACGTCCAGGTGCTCTCCGGGGACCAGTACCGCAATCAGGCCAACGACAACCGGATCCGCGAGATCCGTGTGCAGGCGCCGCGCGGCGACATCCTCGACCGAAACGGCAAGGTCCTGGTCGCGAATCGCACCGAGCTCGCCATCCAGGTCACGCCGCAGGACCTGCCCCCGCCGGGACCGGATCGGTCTCGCGAGCTGAAGCAGCTGGCCACCGTCACGGGCATGACGATGAAGGAGATCCGCAAGGCGCTCCAGGGCGGCAGTCGCGCCGCGCCGGGCGGCCCGGTGATCCTCAAGAAGGGCCTCGGCGTGGACAAGGTCTATTACCTGCGCGAGAACCAGTCGAGCTTCCCCGGCGTGAGCGTGGAGAGCGTGTTCACCCGTGAGTACCGCCAGGGCACGATCGCCGCCCACCTGTTCGGGAACGTCGGCGAGGTCACCGCGGAGCAGCTCAAGGAGCCGCGCTACGCCGGGCTTCATCCCGGGGATCAGGTCGGCCAGTCGGGGGTGGAGTACGAGTACGACCGCTACCTGAGAGGGAGACCGGGGACGGACCGGGTGCAGGTCGACGCGCTCGGCAGGCCGACCGGCCAGCTCCGCAGCCTCCCGGCGGAGCCCGGCGACGACGTGCGACTGACCGTCGACTCGAATCTTCAGGCCACGGGGGAGGGGGCCATGGGCTCCTTCGGCCTTCCGGGCGCCTTCGTCGCCATGAACGCACAGAACGGCGACATCCTCGCGATGGGATCGGCACCGACCTTCGACCCCTCGATCTTCACTCACCCGATCACGCCGAGCGAGTACCGCGACCTGACCTCGAGGAAGACCGATGCCCCGCTGGCTGACCGCGCGATCCAGGGCCTCTATCCGACCGGTTCGACGTTCAAGCCGATCACTGCGACCGCCGCTCTCCAGGACCACCTGATCTCGCCGAACACGATCTTCAACGACACCGGCTCGCTCAAAATCGACGACAACCTGACCCTGCATAACGCGGGTAGGGCGATCTACGGGCCGCTCAACATGAGCGATGCCCTCAAGGTCTCCTCCGACATCTACTTCTACAACCTCGGCCTCAAGTCCAAGTCCTCCAAGGGCCACGGCATGATCCAGGACTGGGCGCGTCAGTACGGGCTGGGGGAGAAGACCGGGATCGACCTGCCGGCCGAGGTCGACGGGCTGATCCCGACTCCCGCCTGGCGCAACCGGCTCTACGCCCAGAAGCTCACGGATAGGCCGTGGAGCGCCGGCGACAACGTCAACCTCGCGGTCGGCCAGGGCGACCTCGAGGCGGATCCGCTGCAGATGGCGGTCGCCTATGCGGCGCTCGGCAACGACGGGACGGTGCTCACGCCCCACATCGCCGACGACGTCGAGAGCGTCACAGGCCGAGTCCTCCAGGAAATCCGCCCGGCGCCCCGGCGCCACATCGATATCTCTCCAGCCACCCGGGACACGATCATGACCGGGCTGACCCGCGCCGCGACGGAGCCGGGCGGGACCTCCTACCCGGTCTTCGGCAACTTCCCGTTCCCGGTGGCCGGCAAGACCGGAACCGCCCAGCGGCCCAACCAGCCCGACCAGTCTTGGTACATCGTCCTCGCACCGGCAAGGAACCCTCAGATAGTGGTGGCCGTTACGATCGAGCGGGGCGGTTTCGGCGTCGATACGGCCGCGCCGGTGGCCGCCCGGATCCTCGAGCGCTACTTCCACCTACCGATCACGCCCACCGCCTCCTCGAGTACGGCCGGAAACGGCCACACGCAGGAGTGATGGCGGCGGGATCCCGGCGGACCACTACCCTCCGGAACTGACTTGGAAGCGGCACCTATCACGCTCACTCCCAGGCGGGCTCGCATCGGTGAGCGCCTCGGCGTGGCTTACTTCGACGGTTGGCTGCTAGTCGCCGCCTTCGGACTGGTCGCGTTCAGCGTTTTCACCCTCGCCGTGGCCACCCCGGACGCCGTCCAGGGCCAGCCCCTCTACTTCGCGATCCGGCAGACCCTCTACGCCGTGGTCGGAATCGTCTTGATGCTTGCCGTGGCGAAGGTGGACTACTCGCGCTTCCGCGAGATCAGGGTCGGCATCTACTCGCTGATGATCGCCTCCATCTGCCTCGTCCTCGTCTTCGGGGCCGCGGCGCGCGGCTCCCGACGCTGGATCGAGCTCCCCTTCTTCCGCTTCCAGCCCTCGGAGCTCGCCAAGCTGCTGCTCATCGTCGCCCTCGCGGCGTTCGTCATCGAGCGCACCCGCCGCGGCACCCCGATGCGCCAGACCTCCCGCATTCTGGCGCTCGGCCTGGTCCCGGCCGGACTCGTCTTCCTGCAACCCGACCTCGGCACGGGAATCGTGCTGCTGGTCATCACCATCGCAATTCTTTTCCTCGCCGGGCTACCATGGAGGCACTTCGCGGTGATCGGGGGTCTGGCGGCCGCGGCCGTCAGCTTTGTCCTCGTCATCGCCCCGGCCGCTGGCCTGCCCAGTCCGCTTCACGGCTATCAGCAGGACCGGCTTACAGCATTCCTGCATCCCTCAAACGATCCAAGCGACGCGAGCTATCAGGTCAACCAGAGTGTCACCGCAATCGGGTCCGGCGAAAAAACCGGACGCGGCGACAACTCGACCCAGACCAAGCTCCTCTTCCTGCCCGAGCGGCACACGGACTTTGTCTTCGCCGTCATCGGGGAGCGCTTTGGATTCATGGGAGCAGCATTCGTACTGTCCCTCTACGCCCTGCTTATCTGGAGAATTCTGCGCATCCTGACGCTCTCCAAGAACTTGTTCGGGACCCTGATCGCGGGCGGCATCGTCGCCATGCTCATGTTCCAGATCTTTGTGAACGTGGGCATGACGCTCGGCATCATGCCCGTGACAGGCGTCACCCTGCCCCTGATGTCATACGGGGGCTCCTCGGTGATCGCCACGTTCCTCGCGATCGGTCTCCTACAGAGCATTCACACCCAGGCGCGGCTCAATAGCTCCACACGCAGCAGGGCGCCTATCCCACTGTTGCGCTGAGCCACCAAGAACAAAACCACACGACGAAATCCGCGCCGGTTTCCGCCCATCGAGGCGGAGCCGTGACGCGTGTCTGTGTGATGCGAGGGTGCGCCGTCAGGCGCAACCCGTTTAGCGCCAAGAAAGGAAACTCATGAAGAAGAACATCCTCGTCAGCGTCGACCGGGGCGAGACCCGGGTCGCGACGCTGGAGGCGAACGGGCCGCCGCAGAAGAAGCGCAAGAAGGCGGCCCCAAGCGACGAGTGGAAGGTCGCCGAGCTCTACGTTGAACGCCGCGGCCGCCGCTCGATCGTCGGCAACATCTACAAGGGGAAGGTCGACAACGTCCTTCCCGGCATGGAGGCCGCGTTCGTCGACATCGGCCTCGAGCGAAACGGCTTTCTGCACGTCGACGAGATCGTGCTCCCCGGAGGCCAGGCGGTTCCAAAGCGGGGCCGAGGTCGCGGCCGCCGCATCGACGAGCTGATCAAGCCCGGCCAGGAGATCATCGTCCAGGTCGTCAAGGACCCCCTGAAGACGAAGGGGGCCAGACTCTCGATGCAGCTCTCGATCGCCGGTCGCTACCTGGTCTACATGCCGCAGGGAGGTGGCATCGGTGTCTCCAAGCGCCTGCCCGACGGCGAGCGCCAGCGGCTTCGCAAGCTGATCGAGAAGGTGGACATCGGCGACGGCGGCGTGATCGTTCGCACCGCCGCGCAGGGCGCGAAGAAGGAGGACTTCGCCCGCGAGATCGCCTACCTGCACCGCCTCAACGAGGTGGTCACCGAGCGCGCCGAGAAGGCCGAGGCAGGCCAGATGGTCTTCCAGGAGGCCGACCTCTCGATCCGCGTCGTCCGCGACGTCCTGGTCGAGGAGTTCGAGGGCGCGATCATCGACGACGACAAGCAGTACGACCGGGTCACCAAGTTCCTGCAGCGGACCGCACCGGAGCTGGCCGACCGAGTCGAGCTCTACAAGGACAAGGAGCCCCTCTTCGAGAAGTGGGGCGTCGAGGAGGCGTTCGACTCGGTGCTCAGCCGTCGCGTCGACCTGCCCTCCGGCGGCTACCTGATGATCGACTACGCGGAAGCCCTCACCGTGATCGACATCAACACCGGCAGCTTCACAGGCAAGGGGAGGGGCCGGCTCGAGGACACGATCACCAAGGTGAACGTGGAGGCCGCCGAGGAGGTCGTGCGCCAGCTGCGGATGCGCGACATCGGCGGGATCATCGTCATCGACTTCATCGACATGGCGCGGGCACGCAACCGCGACCAGGTGCTGAAGACGCTGCGCACGGCGCTCGACGAGGACCGGACCAAGACCTACGTGGTGGAGGTCTCGCCGCTCGGCCTGGTGGAGATGACCAGGCAGAACGTCACCGACGGTGTCCGGGAGATCCTCACCAAGCGCTGTCCCACCTGCGACGGCGAGGGAGTCGTCAGATCCGAGGAGACGGTCGCGATCTCGATCGTGCGCAAGCTCCAGCAGGTCGTCGACGAGCAGCCGGACCCCGAGGCGTACCTGATCCGGGTCAACCCCCGAGTCGCCGCGGAGCTGCTCTCGCCCGACTCCGGGCTCACCGACCTCGAGGAGGAAACGGGCAAGCGGTTCCACTTCGAGGGAGGCGACCCGCTACCGCTCGACACGTTCCACGTCGTCGAGGCGGGCAGCCGGGAGGAGATCGAGGAGCGTGCCCTGCCCTTCCAGGTGGGCGAGGAGGTGCTCGTCTCGATCGAGGAGCCCCACATGTACAACGTCGATGACGCCGTTGCGCGGGTCGACTCCTACATCGTCAGCGTCGCCGGGGCGGGCCCTCATGTCGGCGAGCAGCGGATGGTTCGGATCGAGAGCGTCGGACGGTCGGCCGCGACCGCTCTGCTGCTCGACAGCGAGGGAAACGTCGTGCAACCGGGCTCCAATGGAGATCGCGGCGAGAAGCTAGAATCCTCGTCCTCCGGCGGGCGCCGGCGTCGCGGAAGCAGGGGCGGAAGGCGACGCTCACGCGCCGGTGGTGGTTCCAACACCTAAGAAACCATGGCCAGCTACGCAGTCATCGAGACAGGCGGGAAGCAATACCGCGTCGAGAAGGGGTCGACCCTGCTCGTCGACCGCCTCTCCGCAAACGAGGGCGACAAGGTCGACCTTCGCCCGGTCGCCTTCCGGGACAAGGAGATGGTGCTCGGCAAGGACCTCGAGAAGGTCAAGGTCGAGGCGAAGGTCGCCGGGCACGAGCGCGGCCCCAAGGTGCGGGTCTTCAAATACCGTCCGAAGAAGGGCTATCGCCGTCGCGCCGGGCACCGCTCCGAGCTCACCCGGCTCGAGATCACCGACGTGAAGATGCTGAGTAGAAAACCGGCGGCCACAAAGACCGCCGCTGCATCTACGGCCAGCACAAAGTCGTCGGCCACACGAACCGCCGACGGGTCCACGGCCCAGAAGGAGGAGAGCGATGGCTCATAAGAAGGGGCTCGGCTCCAGCCGCAACGGCCGCGACTCCAACCCGAAGTACCTGGGGGTAAAGGTGTTCGCCGGCCAGAACGTGAACGGCGGCGAGATCATCGTTCGCCAGCGGGGCACCCGCTTCCGCCCCGGCGATGGTGTCGGCATCGGGCGTGACCACACGATCTTCGCGGTTCGCCCAGGCGTGGTGCAGTTCTCGACCGGCCGCCGCGGCCGAACGATTTCGGTCGTCGAAGCCGACTAGCTTCGCGGCCCGTGCGCCAAGGCCATCCCGTCCGCGAAGGGCAAGGGCCTATCGTCGCGGCATGCTCTTCGACCGAGCCAAGGTCCATGTGGAGGGCGGGCGAGGCGGCAACGGCGTGGTCAGCTTCCGGCGCGAGGCACACGTGCCGCGCGGCGGCCCCGACGGGGGTGACGGCGGCCGCGGCGGTGACGTGGTGCTCGTCACCGATGCGCAGCGCCGCGATCTCTCCTCGCTCGGCCGCAGCCGCCACTTCCGCGCCGGGCGCGGCGAGCACGGCAAGGGCAAGCGCCAGCACGGCGAGCGCGGGGAGGACCGGGTGATCGCCGTGCCGCCCGGAACCGTGGTGAGCGGGCTCGATGGCTCGGAGACGGAGCTGCTCGAGGACGGACAGCGCGTCGTCGTCGCCCGCGGCGGCTCGGGTGGACACGGAAACAAGCGCTTCGCGACCTCGACTCGCCAAGCGCCGCGCTTCGCGGAGCAGGGGCTCGAGGGCGAGGAGGGGGAGATCGAGCTGCGACTGAAGCTGCTCGCCGACGTCGGCCTGGTCGGCCTCCCGAATGCCGGCAAGTCATCGCTGCTGGCGCGGCTGACGCGGGCCGATCCGAAGGTCGCCGACTACCCCTTCACCACGCTCGAGCCCAACCTCGGGACGATCGAGCTCGACGACCGGCAGCTGGTGATCGCGGACATCCCCGGCCTGATCGAGGGCGCCGCCGAGGGCGCCGGGCCTCGGACACGAGTTCCTCGCCCACCTGGAGCGCTGTCGGCTCCTGGTCCACCTGGTCGAGGTCGCTCCAGCTGAGGGCGACCCCGAGGCCAACTACCGGGCGGTGCGAAGCGAGCTGGCCGGATATGGGTCGGGGCTCGACGGGTTGCCCGAGATCATCGCCCTTTCGAAGATCGACCTGATTCCGGACGAGGAGGAGGAGAGGCTGGTCGCCGAATGGCGCGAGCGGCACGGGTCAGAGGCCGTCGGGGTGCTCGGGATCTCGGCCGCCACCGGCGCCGGCCTCGACGAGCTGGTCCGCGCGATCTTCACGGCGCTTCCTGATGAGGCTGCGCCGGCGCGGCGCGGGGACTTCGAGGCGGAGCACCGCGTCTACCGCCCAGGCGAGGGCGAGGGCTTCGACGTGATCCGCTGAGGGCGAGGGCAGATTCAGGGTGACCGGTCGAGGCATCGAGCTCCTGATCGCCCGCCACGACCTGGAGAACCCTGAGGCTCTGGATTACCTAGAGGGTCGACTGCGTGAGATCGGCGTGATCGCCGCGCTTCAGCGTGCGGGCTTCGAGCCGGGAGACGAGGTTGTGGTGGGGGACGTCGAGTTCGAGCTCGAACCGTCCTAGCGGCCACCAGGCCGCTCGAGCGCACTAAACGGGTTGCTCCTCCGAATAGGGTCGGCTGTGCGCGCTGCGGAGCACCCTCGCATCAAGGGACGAAGTCCCGAGCGGTTGTGTCGGGCGGCCGCTCGTGGCCGCGATCTGGTGGCGAAGCCGCATCGCCGTTCCTTGCCGGCGCCTCGATCTCGGCCAGCAGCACGTCCTCGCGGCTGTAGTGGCCGACCGAGTCGAACCACCGCTTGGCATGCAGGCCAGTCCGGAGGTCGCATTCGGCCATCACGATCCCCTCGCGGTCGTAGAGCGGCCCGGCGATGATCTCTCCCTCCGCGGGCTCGACGATCGCGGCGCCGCCCCGGAGGAAGACCTCCTTGTCCGGGAGGTCCGCCGGGAAGTCGTCCGGGAAGGCCGAGCGCGGGATGTACTGCGGTACGGACACCACGTAGGCGCCCGACTCGATCGCGATGTGCCGCATGCTCGCCAGCCAGCCGTCCGAGTCGTCGGCGGTCGGCGCCACCCAGATCTGCGGGCCGGTGCGGTAGACCGCGTACCGGGCGAGCGGCATCCGGTTCTCCCAGCAGATCAACCCCCCGATCCGGCCCAGCGGCGTCTCGATCGTCTCCAGGTCGCCGCCGGCGCCGATCCCGTGGAAGAGCTTCTCGTGATGGGTCGGCATCAGCTTGCGGTGCTTCGCCAGAACCCCCTCGGGGCCGAGCAGCAATAGCGCGTTGTAGAGCGTTCCCGGGCGTTCGAGCTCGCGCTCGTTCACGCCGATCGCGCAGTGCACCCCGTGCTTCCGGCAGGCGGCGACGAGCTCGTCCACGAGCGGACCGGGGACCTCCACCGAGTTGGACCAGAGCCGCTCCCAAAGCTCGTCGAAGCCGTCGAAGTCGGCCGCCTTCTTCGCCCAGGTGCCGGAGGGGTAAAGCGGCACGAAGGTCTCCGGGAGCACGACCAGCTCCGCGCCCTCTGCGGCGGCCTCGCCGATCAGCTCGGCCGCCTTGGCGACCGAGGCCGGTCCATCGAGGATCACCGGGGTCGCCTGCACAGCTGCGACTCGCACCGTCCGGAGCTCGGTCATGCGGCGAGCATACGCCCGCGGGGCCGACATGGCCGTACCTACACTTGCCGCGCCATGACCGTGGTGGCGAAACTGGGCTCCTCGATCGTCGCCGGAGATCAGGGTGCGCTCCGGACCGACGTCCTCGACCGCGTCTGCTCGCAGGTCGCCGAACTCCATGTCGGCGGCGAGAACGTGGTGCTGATCACCTCGGGCGCGATCGCGCGCGGCATGCGCGTGCTCGAGCTCGGACGGCGTCCCAAGGCGATCGACGAGCTGCAGGCCGCCTCCGCGGTCGGGCAGGGCAGCCTCTTCCGGGCATACGAGGAGCGGCTGGCGGGCGGGGACGTTCGCTCGGCACAGGTCCTGCTCACGGCTTCCGACCTCCAGCTCCGCACCAACTATCTGAACGCCCGGCGGACGCTCAGCCGGCTGCTCGACTGGCGCATCGTCCCGGTCGTGAACGAGAACGACACGACCGCCACCGACGAGATCACCTTCGGCGACAACGACTTCCTCGCGGCTCAGGTGGCGATCATGCTCGAGGCCAGACTGCTGGTTCTGCTCACGGATCAGACCGGGCTCTATACGAAGGACCCGCGGAGCCACCCCGACGCCGAGCTGGTGCCGGAGGTGAACGAGGAGTCGCAGCTCGCCGGCTACGAGATCGGGGAGCACACGTCGCCGTTCGGCCTCGGGGGCATGAGCAGCAAGGTCGCGGCGGCCGGCATGGCGGGGGCGTCGGGGATCGGGGCCGTGATCTGCGACGGCACGGCGGATGGAACGCTCCTGGCGGCCGCCAGGGGCGAGGCGACCGGCACCCGCTTCCAGCCCGCATCCCGAGCGGGCCTCGAGCTTCAAGCTGTGGCTCCGCTACGCGAAGCCGAGCCACGGGACGCTGCGGGTCGACGACGGTGCAGCTCGGGTGCTGCGCGAGAGCGGCAGCAGCCTGCTGCCGGTCGGGATCACCGACGTCGAGGGCGAGTTCGAGGCGGGCGACGCCGTCGATGTGGCCGCCGACGGCAAGGCGATCGGCAAGGGGATCGTCAACTACTCGGCCGGAGAGCTCCGGCGGATCAAGGGACTGAGGACCGACAAGGTGAGGGAGCTGATCCCGGACGCCTCCGAGGAGGCTGTGCACCGGGACTACTTCGTCCTGACCTGATTCGGGCAGTGGACCGACACTGACTACGCGGGAAGTAGCGTGAGGTCCGGCTTGCCGGACTTCGCCCGCTACAGACCGCTGCTCGCCGAGCCGGGTTTCAGGAACCAGGCTCTGGCGGGGTTCATCGCCCAGCTCAGCCAGGGCGGAGCGGTCCTGGCGCTGATCCTGCTGATCCAGCAGGCTCGCGGGTCGTTGGGTCTGGCCGGGGCCGCGGCCGCCGGCTACGTGGTAGGCGCCGCGATCGCCAGGCCGATCCAGGGCCGGCTGATCGACACACGAGGCCCCCGGACCGTCCTCGTCGCAATCGCCGTGGGACAGACCATCTCGCTGCTCGCGCTCGTGCCGATCGTGCGCTCGGACGTTGCCGGCGCCGTCGTGGTGGGCATCTCGCTTGTCGCGGGCCTCGGCCTTCCGCCGGTGTCGCAGACGCAGCGGCTGGTCTGGTCCGACCTGGCGGGTGAGGACAGGACCACCGTCTATAGCGTCATCGGGATGGTCCAGGAGGGGTCGCTTCTCGCGGGGCCACTCGTGGTGGGCGTCCTGGTCGGCGCCGTCTCACCGTCCGCCGCGCTGATCACGGTCGCTGTGGTCTCGGGAGTTGGCCTTCTGTGGCTCGGCCTTTCGGTACCGAACCTCAGGGCGCGCTCGCCTGAGGATCGAGAGCGCGGACTCCTCCGGGAGCAGGCGGTGCGGCTCGTTCTGACGCTCGAATTCTTCTTCGGGATCGCATTGGGTGGGATCGAGATCGGCGTGCCCGCGTTGGCTACCGCTGAGGGCCATCCCTCCGCCGCCGGATTCCTGCTCGCGCTGACCTCCGTCGGCGGCATCGCGGGCGGACTCGTCTACGGCGCGCGCCACTGGCTCTCGTCTCCGCGTAAGCGGATCGTCGCGTTGCTCTTCATGAACGCTGTCGGCTTCGCCCTGCTCGTCCCGATCGAGAGCCTCGTCGTCGCGGGCGCGGTCCTGCTCGTGCTGGGAATCGTTCTGACACCGGTCCTGACCACTCTGATTCTGTTGCTCGATCTCGCCTCGCCGCGGTTGCTGGCTGAGGCCTTCGGCTGGTCCTCGACGTCGAGCGCGATCGGCAGCGGCGTCGGGGCGGCGGTCACCGGAGCGCTCGCGCAGCAACACGGAGCGGGCCCGGCCTTCGCCGCCGCCGCGGCGGGCTGCGGGCTTGCCCTGCTCGTCGCCGTCCTGGCACGCGAGCTTCCGAGGACTGGCCAGCCGGCCAGTCCCGGGTAAAGTCCTGTCTCCATGAGTCCGGGAGAGGAAGCCGGAATGGCGCTCAGCGACTCGCAGCGCGCCGTCCTGACCGCCGTCTGCGACACCGTCGTCCCAGCGCTCTCGCGTGACCGCGATCCGCAGGGTCACTGGGGCCGGAAGGCGAGTGACCTGGGCGTCGATCTCGGCGCCGCCCAGTTGATCTCCGAGATCCCCGACCCGGAGCTGCGGGGCGGGTTGTTGCTGCTGCTGGACGCGATCGCGGGACAGGGGATCACGCGCGCCCCGTCCCAGGAATCCCGCGAGCAGATCCTGCGGAACACGGCCTTGTCCGATCCGCGGGCCGCGGCGGGCGTGGCCGCGCTGATCGGGATGACTCTTTTCCTGCACTACGGGGCACCCGATCCGCAGACGGGCAAGAACCCGAACTGGGAGACCTTCGGATACCCGGGGCCGATCTCGGCGCCCCCGGAGGTGGAGAAGCCACTGAAGATCGAGGAGCCACAGGGCTCGGAGGAGACCATCGAGGCGGACGTCTGCATCGTCGGCTCGGGGTCCGGCGGCTCGGTGGTGGCGGCGGTGCTGGCCGCTCGCGGGCTGGACGTGGTCGTCCTCGAAGCCGCGGGCTACTACAACGAGTCGGACTTCACTCAGCTCGAGCTGCCCGCCTACCAGCAGATGTTCTGGCGCGGCGGGCCGACCCCGACCGCGGACGGGAACGTCAGCCTGGTCGCCGGGACGACACTGGGCGGCGGCACGACGATCAACTGGACCAACTGCCTGCGAACCCGCCCCTGGGTTCGGGAGCAGTGGGCGGAGCATGGGCTCGGGGATGTGGGCGAGTCGGCCTTCGACCGCCATCTCGATGCGGTCCTCGAGCGGATCAGCGCCAACGATCAGTGCAGCGACTTGAACGGGACCCACGAGAGGCTGCGCAAGGGGACGGAGGCGCTGGGCTGGAGCTTCGAGACGATCGTGCGGAACAGCGACCGCGACAAGTACTCGCCCGAGACGGCGGCGTACCTCGGCTTCGGCGACCAGTCCGGCAGCAAGCAGAGCGCGGACCGGACCTGGCTCGCCGACGCACAGGACCACGAGGCCCGCTTCCTCACCTTCACCCGCGCCACGCGCGTCCTCGTCGAGGGTGGCCGGGCCACCGGTGTCGAGGCCGTCTGGCAGCCACCGGACGGGCGAGGCGCGAAGGTCACGGTCCGGGCCCCACGGGTGGTCGTCGCCTCCGGCTCGCTCGAGTCGCCCGCACTACTGCTGCGATCCGGAATCGGTGGCCCCGCGGTCGGCCACAACCTGCGACTCCATCCATCGAGTGTCGTCGGCGGCGCCTACGGCGCCGACCAGGAGGCCTGGTGGGGCGCCCCGCAGGCCGGCCTCTGCGACGAGTTCGCGGACACGGGTGACGGCTATGGCTTCCTGATCGAGACGGCGCAGTACGCGCCCGGGCTGATCGGCTCCGCCACTCCGTGGATCTCGGCCGCCGACCACAAGCAGCGCATGGAGGAGTTTCGCTTCACCGCCAATTTCATCTCCCTGACGCGGGATCGCGGCGCCGGACAGGTGAGCGTCGACGCAAACGGCGAGTCGCTGCCGATGTACGCGGTGACTGACGAGCTCGACCTCGAGAACCTGAAGAAGGGGATCGAGGTGCAGATCCGGCTGCACGAGGCGGCGGGCGCGCACATGATCGGTCCTCTGGCCGAGGGCGCCCCGACCTGGCGGCGGGGAGACGACCTCGAGGCCTTCATCGGTGCCGTCAAGCGGATTCCGTTCCGCGCCGGCGGCTACAAGTTGTTCAGTGCCCATCAGATGGGCAGCTGCCGGATGGGCGAGGACCCGCAGACCTCGGTCGCGGGGCCGTGGGGCGAGCTGCACGACACCAAGGGCGTGTGGATCGGGGACGCCAGCGCCTTTCCGACCTCGTCCGGGACCAACCCGATGGTCTCGATCATGGCGCTCGCGCACCGCACCGCCGAGGCGATCGCGGAGGATGCCGGCGAGCCGGCGCCCGCCGCCGAATCGGCCGAAGCCCAACCCGCCTAGAGAAAATTCGAACAGAGGAGCACGACTTGGCTACCGAGACCCAGGCGAACGACGTCCAAGACCGGCCATCCGACGGAGGAGATCGTCCGCGACCGCCTCTATATCGGCGGCGAGTGGGTGGAGCCGGCCGGCTCCGAGCACCATCGAGGTCATCGACTCGACCACCGAGCAGGTGATCGGTCGCATCCCCGAGGGGACGCCCGAGGACGTGGACCGGGCCGTGAAGGCCGCCCGAGCCGGGTTCGAGGCGTGGCGCGAGGTGCCCGTCGAGCAGCGGGTGGAGGCGTGCACAGCGATCAGCGCAGCGCTCGCCGAGCGGGCAGATGAGATTGCGGCGCTGATCGCTGCGGAGGTCGGCATGCCGCTGGCCCTGGCGCGGACGATTCAGGCGGGCCTGCCCGCGATGGACTTCGGGTCGATGGCGCAGGTCGCGTCCGAGGTCGCCTGGGAGGAGCAGATCGGGAACTCGCTGTGGTGCGGGAGCCGGTCGGCGTGGTCGGCTGCATCACGCCGTGGAACTACCCGCTCCACCAGATCTGCGCCAAGGTCGCCCCGGCGCTGACCGCCGGCTGCGCCGTCGTGGTGAAGCCGAGCGAGGTGACCCCGCTCACCTCCTTCATCCTCGCCGAGATCGTGGATTCGCTCGACCTGCCGGCAGGAGTCTTCAACCTCGTCACCGGCTTTGGGCCGGTTGTCGGCGAGGCGATCGCCGCCCACGACGACGTGGACATGGTCTCGTTCACGGGTTCGACCCGGGCCGGGCGGCGGGTGGCCGAGGTCGCCGCAGGCACCGTCAAGAGGGTTGCGCTCGAGCTGGGCGGCAAGTCCGCGAACGTGATCCTGGACGACGCCGACCTGCAGAAGGCCGTGGGCTATGGCGTCGCCAATTGCTACCTGAACTCGGGACAGACCTGCAGCGCGCACACGAGGATGCTGGTGCCGCGCGAGAAGCTGGCCGAGGCCGAGGCGGTTGCCCAGGCGGCCGCCGAGAAGGCGACGCCGGGCGATCCGTTCGAGGAGGGGACGCGGCTCGGGCCGCTCGTCTCCGAGGCGCAACGGGAAAGGGTTCGCGGCTACATCGAGAAGGGCCAGGAGGAGGGCGCCAAGCTGGTGACCGGTGGCACGGAGCCGCCCGAGGGGCTGGAGAGCGGGTACTTCGTCCGCCCGACGGTCTTCTCTGAGGTGAAGCCGGACATGACGATCGCCCAGGAGGAGATCTTCGGACCGGTGCTCTCGATCATTCCCTACGACTCGGAGGATGAGGCGGCGGAGATCGCCAACTCGACCATCTACGGGCTGGACGGCGGCGTCTGGTCGGCCGACCCCGAGAGGGCGAAGGCGTTCGCGAGGAGGATGCGCACCGGCCAGGTGCAGATCAACGGAGCCACCTTCAATCCAGTGGCGCCCTTCGGCGGCTACAAGCAGTCAGGCCGCGGCCGCGAATACGGCAAGTTCGGCCTCGAGGAGTTCCTCGAGGTCAAGTCCATTCAGATCTGACGCAGGAGAGCTGGATTACAGGGCGCGCACCGCACAGGCGCGCGCCACAGCTGTCAGGCGGAGGATGCCCAGGTCGCCGATGGCGGTCGTGAAATTGCCGATGTGGCTGCTCACGAAGCCGAACGAGACGCCGGTGTCGGGGTCGCCCCAGCCGCCGCTGCCGCCGAATCCGTAGTGGCCGAGGGCGCGGGGCCCTGGCCTGCCCAGGGCGAACGCGTGGTGGAAGCCGAGCCGCCAGCGCATGCGGATTCCCAGGACTCGGTCGACGCCGCGGGTCTGGACCCTGCCGAGGCGCTCGATCGTCTCGGGTGAGAGGAAGGGTTGGCCGCCTGGCCCGAGTCCGCTGTTGGCCAGGGGGACGTAGAGGCGGGAGAGTCCGTCCGCGCTGAGCGCGCCGTTCACGGCGGGCATCTCCGTGCGCCAGACGAGGGGATCGGGTCCTCGGCAGAGCTCTTCGAAGCCCGGTGCGTGCAGGGCGCGGAAGCCGGCCCGGGTGACCGGCAGCCAGCCGAGGAGGGGAGTGGCTGCGATGCCGAAAGCCGTGTAGATCCGGAGGGAGCGGCCGACCATCTCGGCGGGCTTCGTGGGTCCGCCGCCCGTGCCGATCTCGAGGCCTGAGGTGCCCAGGGGCTCGGCGAGCTCGGTGCGGACGAGCTCGCGCATTCCCTTTCCGGTGACCGCTCGCGCCAGTCCGGAGGCGAGCCAGCCGAAGGTGATCGCGTGGTAGGCGGGGCGGCCGGAAGGTCCCTGCGGAGTCGCGGCGGCGAGGCGCTGTTCCATCCCGATGTGGTCGAGGAGCTCATCGGCGTTGTGCGCTACGGCCTGGACGTCGTAGAGGCCCGCTCGGTGACTGAGCAGCTCGCGGACGGTGATCTGCCCCTTGCCGGCCGCGGCGAACTCGGGCCAGTAGTCGGCGACCGGCAGGTCGTAGTCGATCAGGTCGCGGTCGGCGAGCCGGTGGAGGACCATCGAGGCGAGGCCCTTGGTTGAGGAGAAGCCGAGTGCCTGGGTCTCGGGGCGCCAGGGGCGGGTGCGGGCGTGGTCTTCCCAACCGATCCGCAGATCGGCGAGGACGCGATCGCCGAGGCGCAATACAAGGGCGCCGCCGCGTGGCCCGCGCGCCATCAGTCGCCTGAACTCCTCGGCGAGCGGCTCGAATCCCGATTCGACCCTGCCTCCGGATCGAGCCGAGATCGACTCGCGTGTCTGCGTCTGGGTCCCTGCCATCAGCTCCAGTGTGACGCCGTAGTTACCCTTAGCCCGTGGCGACAGCAGCCAAGACCGTAGAGCAGACATGCCGCGAGGCGAAGGATGCTTCGCACCTGCTCGCTCGTGCGAGCAGGGATGAGAAAGATGCCTGCCTGCGTGACCTGGCGGACCGGATCGATGCCGGCGTCGACCCGTTGCTCGAGGCCAACCGCGCGGACGTCGAGGCGGGGCGGGAGCAGGGGCTGAACGAGGCGCTGCTCGACCGGCTGACGCTGACCGAGGGGCGGATCGGCGAGATGGCGAAGGGCGTGCGGGAGATCGCGGACCTGGATGACCCGGTCGGCGAGGTCGTGGAGGGCTGGACGCTGGAAAACGGGCTCGAGGTTGCGAAGAAGCGGGTGCCGATCGGGGTGGTCGCTGTGGTGTATGAGGCGCGGCCGAACGTGACGATCGATGCCGCGGCGCTCTGCCTGAAGAGCGGCAACGCGGCGGTGCTGCGGGGCTCGAGCAGCGCGGAGAGCTCGAACGCTTTCCTGGCCGGGCTGATCGCGGAGGCGCTGGCGGCCGCTGAGCTGCCGGCTGCATCGGTTTCGCTGCTCTCCGGCGGTGGGCATGAGCAGCTCGAGGAGCTGGCCACGCAGGAGGGGCTGGTCGATCTGATCATTCCGCGCGGGGGAGAGGGACTGAAGGAGGCTTTGAAGAAGGTGGCGAAGGTGCCGGTCATGTACGCCGCGGCGGGCAACTGCCATGTGTACGTGCACCAGGACGCGGATCTCGAGATGGCGGAGCGGGTGGCCTACAACGCGAAGGTGCAGAGGCCGGGCGTGTGCAACGCGGCGGAGACGCTGCTGGTCCACAGGGACGTTGCGGCGGATCTGTTGCCGAGCCTGCTCGCGAAGCTGAGCGATGCCGGGGTGGAGCTGGTCGGTGACGAGCGGACGCGTGAGGTGGCCGGCTCGGTGCCCGTCGGTGAGGCCACAGAGGTGGACTGGGACACGGAGTACCACGGCCTGAAGATGGCGGTGGGCGTCGTGGATTCGCTGGGCGAGGCGATTCAGCACGTGAACAGACATGGCACCGGGCATTCGGATGCGATCCTGACCACCTCGCAGGAGGTGGGGGACGAGTTCACGGATGCTGTGGATTCGGCCGCGGTGTACGTGAATGCATCCACGCGATTCACCGATGGCTACGAGTTCGGGATGGGTGCGGAGATCGGGAACTCGACGCAGAAGCTGCACGCACGAGGCCCGATCGGGCTGCGCGAGCTGACCACGACCAAGTACGTGGTTCACGGCAGCGGGCAGGTCAGGGAGTAGGGCTGTTTCTCGGATCGGGGTCCTGGGCGGGGCCTTCAACCCGCCCCACGTCGGTCATCTGCTCCTCGCACAGGAGGCGCGCTGGCAGCTCGGGCTGGACGAGGTGCTGCTGATGGTCACCGGACGGGCGCCGCACAAGGAGATCGAGGACGATCCGGGTGCAGAGGTCCGGTTCGAGATGGCTCGCCTGGCGGCGGAGGGCGAGGATGGGGTGGAGGCGTCGGATCTCGAGGTGGCACGGGATGAGGTGTCCTACAGCTACCGGACCCTCGAGCTGCTGTCCGATCAGGAGCCGGGGCGGGAGCTCTTTTTCCTGCTCGGGGCCGACATGGCCGCGGGCCTGGCCAGCTGGAAGGAGCCGGGACGGGTGGTCGAGTTGGCCAGGTTGGGCGTGGTGCCGCGGCCGGGTGTCGGGATCGGTGCGGTGCAATCCGCGCTGGAGCGGCTCGGTGCCGCCGATCGGGCCGAGATAATCGAGATGCCACTTTGCGGAGCGTCCTCGACCACAGTCAGGCAGCGAGCTCGTCAGGGAAAGCCGCTGCGGCACCTCGTGCCGGACGCGGTGATCGGTCTGATGGAGGAGCGGGGGCTGTACCGGTGAGCCGGGGGAAGGAGATGCCGCCGGACGAGCTGGCGCGCCGCCTGGCGGCGATCGCGGACGACAAGAAGGCGACGGAGCTGGTCGCGCTCGACGTGCGGGCCCTCGTCTCCTACACGGACTACCTGGTGATCTGCACGGCCCGGAACGAGCGGCAGGCAAAGGCGATCCACGACGAGATCTATCACCAGCTGAAGAGGGACGGGTGGCTGCCCGCGCGGGTGGAGGGCGAGCGGGAGGCCGAGTGGGTGCTGATGGACTATCTGGACGCGGTGCTGCACATCTTCACGCCGGAGCTGCGGGAGCGGTACCGGCTGGAGGTGCTGTGGGGCGAGGCCGAGAGGCTCGAGTTGGGCCTCGCGGGCGAGCGCGGCGCCGCCTAGCCGCCGGAGAGGCCGTTCGAGTCCGAATTTCGGTATTTGCGCGGAAGCCGTCCGACGGCGAACGTAGTCTCGCCCCCGTGCCTAAGGAGCGTTTCCGACGCGCCTTGCGTGGCTACGACCCGGAGGAGGTCGATGCTGCGATCGATGCGCGTGATGCGCGACTGTCCCGGCTCGAGCGGGAGGCTCAACGGCTCGCCGAGCGGGTGGTCGAGCGGGAGAAGAAGCTGCAGCAGGCGCTCAGGAGGCCGGTGGCCGCAGCCGCTGACACGAATCGGGTCGCGCTGTCGCGCGCCCTCACATCGGTCGAGGAGATCTATGGGCAGGCGCGGCGGCAGGCGACGCGGATCCGGATGCGGGCGCTCGAGGATGCGGTGCAGATGGCCGAGCGTGTGACGGAGCTGACGAGTTTGCGCGACGAGCTGGGCGCGCGGGTTTCGGAGCTGGCCGAGGTCGCGCGGGCGCGCCTGGGGTTGGAGGCGGAGGAGGCGCGCGCAATCGAGGCGTCCGCCGAAGGGGTCGACGGGATGTACGCGGGCCGGGTCGAGGTGGAAGTCGGGCCGCTCAATGACTTCGCGCAGCTGACCGGGTTCGAGGATGCGGCGGCAGGAATTCGGGGCGCGTCCGAGATCCATGTGAAGGGGTTCTCCCGGGGGCGGGCAACCGTCTCGATGCACCTGCAGGACCCGGTCGAGCTGCTGCGGGAGCTCGAGGAGAGGGCTCCGTTCGACTTCGTGGTGCGCGACATGCGCAGCGACGGCCTGACTCTCGACGTGAACGAGGACGGCAGCGGGCAGCAGGACCGCGCCGCGTAGCTGCAGGCATTCCGGCGCTGCACTTCAGTCACACGTCTCCTGACGATTCACCGAGTCGCGTCCGTGCGATAGGCTCCGCGGCATGTATCGGCCGGGTGCCTGACATTCCAACGAGAAAGGCAACATCGCCGAGATGGCGATCGCCTTGGAGGCGATCGAAACTTGGGATCGAGGTCCTCAAGCCCGTTGCCGAGCACGTTCGATACGACCTCGCCTTCGATCTCGGTCATCGGATTCTCCGCGTGCAGTGCAAATGGGCGACGCCTGGACGAGCAGCCGTCGCGTCTGCGTGACATCGTCGTTGGGTACACGACTGACGAGTCGAGGCATCGGTCCGCAGCACAGTACACGGCCGAAGAAATCGACGCCGTCGCGGCTTATTGCCAGCGCTAGACTCGCGATTTACTTCTCTGCCCGCATCGAGGTGGCCGGCCAGGACGGCCTTCGATCTCAGGGTTGCGTCCACCCCGGAAAGCCAGCGAGCGGCGATAAACTGGGCGCACGAATACTGCCCTCTGGGGCTATAGCTCAGTTGGGAGAGCGCTGCCGTGGCATCCGAGGTCGCGGGTTCGAGCCCCGCTAGCTCCACTCCTCCAACCGGCGCTGAAGCCGTCGTCGGCGCCCACGAGTTCCGCAACCACTTCGGCTACTGGATGGAGCGCGCCGCCGCCGGCGACGAGATCCTGATCACCCGCCGCGGCCGCCGCTTCGCCCGCCTCGGCCCTCCCGATCCCCAGCTCGCCACCACAGATATCGCTGCGGATCCAGAGCCAGAAGCGGACCCGGAGGAGCCTCCTCCCGATACACCTCGTACTTGGCACTGAGCGCCTCGAGACCGGCCCGGCCCTCGCCGACCTCCATGATCGAGACGCGCCCGAGCACCTGCACCCAGGCAAGCTCGTCCCAGTCGTCCGAGTAGCGATCCACCGTCAGCGCCGCCCGTGGGTCGCGCCGCAGGAACCGCAGCCGCGCCGGCTCCCCCGACCGCTTCGGCTTCCGATCGATCGCGCTCCAGATCCGCCCGTCGGCCAGGGCGAAGGTCACCGGCAGCACCCGCGGCGCCCCCTCCAGATCCAGGACCCCCAGACGCGCCACCCTCGCGTCCTCGAGCAGCTCGTTTGCCCACGCAACAACCTCGGTAGGTTCAGGATCAGGCACGCACTCCACTCTAGGTCGACGAAAGGAACGCTATGCAGGTCGGAATCGGACTCCCCAACGCGATCGCCGGCACCACGGGCGAGCAGCTCACCGACTGGGCTCGCGCGGCCGAGGAGGCCGGGTTCAGCTCCCTCGGCACCATCGACCGCATTGTCTATGACAGCTACGAGTCGATCGTCGCCCTCTCCGCCGCGGCCGCCGTGACCGACCGCATCCGCCTGGTCACCGACGTCATGCTCGGCCCGCTCCGCCAGAACCCGGCGATGATCGCCAAGCAAACCCTCTCCCTGGACGCCCTTGCAGGCGGGGGCCGAACCGTCCTCGGCATCGCCCTCGGCGGGCGCGAAGACGATTACACGGTCTCCGGCATCGACACGTCCACCCGTGGCGAGTGGTTCGACACCGCCCTGCCGAGGATCCGCGCGATCTTCGACGGCGACGGCGAGCTCGAGGCCAAGGTCGGCCCCCGGACCAAGGGTGACGGCCCAACCCTCCTCGTCGGCGGCGGCGTGCAGGCCGCCTTCGACCGCGCCGCCAAGTACGCGGACGGCTGGACGCAGGGTGGCTCCGGACCCAACCAGTTCAAGGAAGACGTGGCAAAGCTCGAGCAGGCGTGGAAGCGCGGCCGGCCGAGACGGAAGCCCCTACAAGTTGGCCCTGATCTACTTCTCACTCGGCCCCGACGCCCAAAAGAACGCCGAGCACGACCTCGGGGACTACTACGCCTGGGTGGGTGAAGAGATCGCCGAGCTGATCGTCGGCTCCGCCGCCAAGGACGCCGACGAGGTTCAGGAGTACATCTCCGCCTTCGAGGGTCACGGCTGCGACGAGCTGATCTTCTTCCCGGCCGCCTCGGATCCCGACCAGGTGAGGCTTCTCGCCGATGCCGCGGGCCTGTGACCCAAGCGGTCTCTTAGAAAGCCACACAGCGGGTAAGTTGCAAGCAGGACCCCGATTTCGAGGGAGTGAGGAGAGATGGCAACTGATGTGAGGAGCGAGGACCTCGAGAAGCAACTCGAGTCGATGCTCGAGATCGAGAAGTTCCCGCCCCCGGACGACTTCCGCAACCAGGCGCTGATCACCGACGAATCGATCTACGAGGAGGCGGCCAAGGACCTGGAGGGTTTCTGGGCGAAACAGGCCGAGGAGCTGGTCGACTGGGCCGAGAAGCCCACGCAGATCCTCGACGAATCGAACGCTCCCTTCTACAAGTGGTTCACGGACGGCAAGCTGAACCTCTCCTACAACTGCGTCGACCGTCACGTCGAGGCCGGCAACGGCGACCGGGTCGCGTATCACTGGCGCGGCGAGGAGGGGGAGGAGCGCGACATCACCTACGCGGACCTCCACCGGGACGTCCAGCGCTTCGCCAACGCCCTCAAGGCCCGCGGCATCGGCAAGGGCGACGTCGTCGGCATCTACCTGCCGATGATCCCCGAGGTCGTGGTCGCGATGCTCGCCTGCGCGCGCATCGGCGCTCCCCACAACGTCGTCTTCGGCGGCTTCTCGCCGGAGGCCGTTCGCGAGCGGATGGAGTTCTCCGAGGCCAAGGCCCTGATCACCGTTGACGGCGCCCGCCGCAAGGGCAAGACAGCCCCGATCAAGAGCGCCGTGGACCCCGAGATCGAGTCCGTTCCCTCGGTCGAGACCATCTTCGTCGTCCGCTCCACAGGTGCGGACTGCGAGATGAAGGAGGGCCGTGACGTCTGGTTCCACGAGGAGATGGAGAAGGCGGACCCAGAGTGCCCGCCCGAGCCGCTCGACGCGGAGCATCCGCTCTTCGTCCTCTACACGTCCGGCTCTACCGCCAAGCCCAAGGGCGTCCTGCACACGACCGGCGGCTACCTCGTCGGCGTGACCTTCACCCACCGGTACGTCTTCGACCTGAAGCCGGAGTCCGACGTCTACTGGTGCGCGGCCGATGTCGGCTGGGTGACCGGCCACTCCTACATCGTCTACGGCCCCCTCTCGAACGGGGCCACGAGCGTCATGTACGAGGGCGCTCCTGACTATCCGGACAAGGACATCTGGTGGGAGATCGTCGAGCGCTACAAGGCGACCATCCTCTACACCGCCCCCACCGCGATCCGCGCGTGCATGAAGTGGGGCATCGAGTACCCCGGCAAGCACGATCTCTCCTCGCTCCGCCTGCTCGGAAGCGTCGGCGAGCCGATCAATCCCAAGGCCTGGCTCTGGTACTACGAGGTGATCGGCGGCGAGCGCTGCCCGATCGTCGACACCTGGTGGCAGACGGAGACCGGCCACATCATGATCAGCCCGCTCCCGGGCGTAACCGAGACCAAGCCGGGCTCCGCCACCAAGCCACTGCCGGGCATCGTCGACGCGGCCGTCGTGGACGAGGAGGGCAACGAGGTCGATAACGAACAGGGTTTTCTGGTCTTCCGCCGGCCCTGGCCGGGAATGCTCCGCACCCTCTACAAGGAGGAGGAGCGCTTCAAGGAGACCTACTACTCCAAGTTCGACAAGACCTACTACGTCGGCGACGCGGCCCGCAAGGACGAGGACGGCTACTTCTGGATCCTCGGGCGCGCCGACGACGCGGTCAACGTCTCCGGCCACCTCCTCTCGACCGCGGAGGTCGAATCGGCGGTCGTCTCATACCCCAGGGTTGCCGAGTGCGCCGTGATCGGCATCCAGGATGAGGACACCGGCCAGGCGATCGTCGCCTTCGTCACCCTGGAGGGCGACCTCGAGGGCGACGATCAGATCGCGAAGGAGATCCGCGACCACGTGGCGGTGCGGATCTCGAAGATCGCCAGGCCCAAGCGCATCATCTGGGCTGGGGACCTGCCCAAGACCCGGTCGGGCAAGATCATGCGCCGGCTCCTCCGCGACATCGCCGAGGGCCGCGAGCTCGGCGACGTGACCACGCTCCGCGACCCGGCGGTCATGGAGCAGCTCGAGAAGCGGGTCAACGAGATCCAGGCCGAGGAGAACTGAGGACCGCCGAGCGAGCCCTCCCCAACGCGGGGCGGGCTCGTTTCGGCAGTTCCAGCCGAAGCCGCCAGCTCGCGCCCGAGAAGTTTCGGTTCGCGACGGTCGCAAAGCCCTCTTCGTCCTCGCGCAGTGCCAGCAGCAGATGGGCGACGCGGTCGCCGGGCGGCAGATCGTCGGCCTCCCTGACTCGGACGCAGAAGCAGTGCACCCGATGCCCGCCCGGGCGCACCAGGATCGTCCCCTCCTGTCCCACCAGCCACGCACCCAGCCGACCGCGCTCGAGGGCAACACCAGTCTCATCGAGCAGGTCCCGCGACTCGTGGCCCAGCAGGTCCCCGAGGAGGCCGAGCGCACGCCGCTCCGGCTCTCCCGTGGCCCCGCCGATCGGCTTCACCCCGCGTGCCCCCCGGCGCGCCTGCAGGTGGAGCACCGCGACCCCGTGCCCGAGGAAGATCGCCGCTACCGGGGCGGCGAGCGGCTCGATCCAGATCAGCAGGCCGGCCGGCAGCCCAAAGGTGATGACGATCCCGACACTCCACAGGGTCCAGATCCGGCCCTCCCGCCTCAGGCTCCGGTCGAGTCGTCCGTCGCCGCCACGGCATCGCCGCGGCTTCGGCGAGAACGCCAGGCGTGGCGGCGCTCGCCTCCAAGATCAGCCCCCGGCGATCGGGCGGCGCATCACGACCAGATCCGCTTCGAGCGGAAGCTCCCGCACGACCTCCGCCGACCCGTCGGGAAGCGTCGCGCTGGCCAGCATCCCCTCGTCGAGCTCCCGGCGGAAAGCCTCGACCGCAGCCCGCTGAGAGTCCACGTCCTCGCTGCTCCAGCTCGCCAGCTCGGTGTGTCCCGTCCGGTCAAGCCTGATCAGTCTCGACATCCCCGTTCCTCCTTTCGTCTCGGTCGAATATACGCCGCGGTCTCGCTCGTAAACTGGCCGCCATGCCCGAGATTGAGACAACGGACCGCTACGACCCCCAGGCGATCGAGCGCAAGTGGCAGCTCGTCTGGGAGGCCGAGAACACCTGGGTGGTCCCGAACCCCGGGTCACCCGAGTTCGATCCGTCGAAGCCCAAGAGCTACGTGCTCGAGATGCTGCCCTACCCCTCGGGCGAGCCCCACGTCGGCCACCTGAAGACCTACTCGGTGGGCGACGCAATCGCCCACTTCCGGCGCCGTCGCGGCTATCGGGTCGTGCACCCGATGGGCTACGACGCCTTCGGGCTGCCGGCCGAGAACAACGCGATCCAGACCGGCGAGCCTCCGCGGGAGGCGACCGAGAAGTCGATCAGGGCCTTCCGCGAGCAGTTCATGCGCTGGGGCATCTCGATCGACTGGACGCGGGAGCTCGGCACCCACGAGCCCAGCTACTACCGCTGGACCCAGTGGATCTTCCTGAAGCTCTTCGAGCGCGGGCTGGCCCACCGCCACGAGGCGCCCGTCCACTGGTGTCCCAAGGACCAGACGGTGCTCGCCAACGAGCAGGTGATCGACGGGCATTGCGAGCGCTGCGGCACGCTCGTCGAGCTCCGTCAGCTCGAGCAGTGGTTCTTCCGGATCACCGAGTACGCGCAGCGGCTGCTCGACGACTTCGAGCTCCTCGAGTCCTGGCCGGAGAACGTGATCACGATGCAGCGGAACTGGATCGGCCGCTCGGAGGGCGCCGAGGTCATCTTCCGCAGCGAGGACCTCGACATCGACTTCCCGGTCTTCACGACTCGCCCCGACACGCTCTTCGGCGCCACCTTCTTCGTGCTCGCCCCCGAGCATCCGGAGGTCGAGCGGCTGGCGGCGGGCACCGAGCATGAGCACGCGGTACGCGACTACGTCAACGAGGCGGCCCGGGCCAGCGCCGAGGAGCGCGCCGCCGAGGAGCACCAGAAGACCGGCGTGCCGCTGGGGCGCGAGGTCACCAACCCGGTGAACGGCGAGCGCATCCCGATGTTCGTGGCCGACTACGTCGTCATGGAGTACGGGACCGGCGCCCTGATGGCCGTCCCGGCCCATGACGACCGCGACTACGAGTTCGCCAGGGCCTTCGACCTGCCGATCCGGCGGGTGATCGAGGGCACCGACCCCGAGGAAGCTCGGGGCGACGAAGGACTTCCGTACTCCGGCGACGGCATGATGGTCAATTCAGGCCGCTTCGACGGCAAGCACAACCGCGAGGCATACGACGAGATCGTGGCCTGGCTCGAGTCGGAGGGCCGCGGCAAGCCATCGGTCAACTTCCGCCTGCGCGACTGGCTGCTCTCCCGCCAGCGCTACTGGGGGGCCCCGATCCCGATCCTGTATTGCGATCAGTGCGGGATGGTCCCCGTGCCCGAGGACCAGCTCCCCGTGCTGCTCCCGGACGTCGAGGAGTACGCGCCGAAGGGCAAGAGCCCGCTGGCGGCGGCGGAGGACTGGGTGCGGACCGAGTGCCCGTCATGCGGCGGCGAGGCCCGTCGCGAGACGGACACGATGGACACCTTCGTCGATTCGTCCTGGTACTTCCTCCGCTACCTGGACAACCGCAACGACGAGCAACCGTGGGCGCGAGAGGTCGCCGACTACTGGATGCCGGTCGACCAGTACATCGGCGGGGTGGAGCACGCGATCCTGCACTTGATGTACTCGCGCTTCTTCATCAAGGCGCTGCACGACATGGACCTGCTCGAGGCCCGCGAGCCCTTCGCCAACCTGTTCACCCAGGGAATGGTCACCCGCGACGGGGCGAAGATGTCCAAGTCCCGCGGCAACACCGTCAATCCGGCCGAGTACGTCGACCGCTTCGGGGCGGACTCGCTGCGAACCTACATCTGCTTCATGGGGCCGCCGATCAAGGGCGGGGACTGGTCGGATGAGGGCGTCGAAGGGATCTTCCGGTTCCTCAGCCGGCTCTGGCGCCTCGGTCAGGAGGTCGCCGAGCGGACCGATCGGGGCGGTCCCGTCGACGGCGCGGACGGCGAGGCCCGAGAGCTGCTCGCGAAGGCCAACTGGGCGATCGACAAGGTCACCCGGGACATCGATCCCCGCTTCCAGTTCAACACCGCGATCTCCGCGGTGATGGAGCTCGTCAACGAGGTCTACCGGCTCAAGGAGGGCCTGTACGGCAGTGAGACCGGTGCGGCGGCGGTCCGCTTCGCCACCTCCACCGCGGCGTCCCTGCTCTTCCCGTTCGCTCCCCACCTCTGCTCCGAGGTCTACGAGTGGCTGGAGGGCGAGCGGGTGTGGGAGCAGCCCTGGCCGGAGGCCGATCCCGAGCTGCTCGAGCGCGAGACCTACATGCTGGTCGTGCAGGTGAACGGCAAGCTGCGGGACCGGATCGAGGTGGCGTCCGACACCGCGGAGAGCGAGCTCGTCGAGCTCGCCAAGGCGAGCGACAACGTCCAGCGACATCTCGACGGCAAGGCGATTGTGAAGGAGATCGTCGTCCCCGGCCGCCTGGTGAACCTTGTCGTAAAGGGATGATCTGGTAGAAAGACCCCGTGCTGGTCAGGCGGCTCGAGGAGGCTCCGACAGAGGAGTGGCACCGGCTTCGCAATCGCATCCTCATGGATGCCGGGGAACTGGGCTCGCGCAACATGTCGGTGACCTGGCTCGAGGTGCCTGAGGGAATCGACCAGGAGCTCCACTCCCACGAGGAGGCCGAGCAGGTCTACATCGTCGTCAGCGGCCGCGGCACCATGACCGTCGCCGGCGACAAGCAGGAAGTCGGTGAGGGCGACCTCGTCCTCGTCCCGCCGGCCACCGACCACTCGATCGCCAACTCCAACTCCGCGGACCTCTGCTGCGTCTCGGTGCAGTCGCCGCCCGTCACCTCGTCCGAGGTCTTCGGGCGCTCGGGCGTCGGCGTCGCCTCCGAATACGACGAAGAGGAGTGAGCTAGCCCCTGACCCGCAGGCGGGTCGTCGTCAGCGGCCGGGTCCAGGGAGTCTTCTTCCGGGACAGCGTCCGGCGGCGCGCGGAGGCGGCCGGCGTCGCGGGCTGGGTACGGAACACGCGAGACGGAACCGTCGAGGCGGTCTTCGAGGGCGATCCGCAGGCGGTCGATCAGCTGGTCGAGTTCTGCCGGCATGGGCCGAGCGGGGCGGAGGTCGCCTCCGTGGACGTGATGGATGAGGAGCCCGAGGGGCTATCGGGTTTCGACGTTCGCTGATCTGACCCGGCTCCGTACCTGATCCGGCACGAACCCGGCGGCACCCGCGCGGGTGGCGCGGCCAGGTTCGCCACATGCCCGAGCTGAGCCGCTCCCAGCTGCTCCTCTATGCGGTGATCGCCGTGGCGTTGATCGTCATCGGTGCCCGCTGGATCCGCTCCGGCCGCACCGGACCAAGCGGCGGAGCGGAGCTCAGCTTCGCCGCCGACTCCACACACGAGGCCGAGGGGACGCGGGATGCTGGTCGTGCACGTGGCGGGCGCGGTCGGGCGCCCGGGCGTCTATCGGCTGCCGGCCGGCTCTCGCGTCACCGACGCGGTGAGGCGGGCCGGCGGCTTCGCCCGAGGGGCGAATCACGACACGATCAACCTCGCGGCCCGTCTCGGCGACGGTCAGCAGGTGGTCGTTCCGGGTCGCGGCGGGACGTCACCCTCGGCGGTGGGAGGGCAGAGCGGCCCGATCAGCCTGGGCAGTGCGACCGTCGAGCAGCTCGACCAGGTCGAGGGCATCGGGCCGGTCACTGCGCAGAAGATCATCGAGTTCCGCGACCAGAAGGGCGGCCTCTCCTCGATCGACCAGCTGGACGAGGTGGCCGGGATCGGGCCGGCCACCATGGAGACCCTCAGGTCCGCCCTCCAGCCCTAGCTCAGTGGCCGAGCACCCGTTCCCACTCGTGGCGGCGCTGCCCGAGCGGCTCGTGCTCGGGCTCCTGATTGCCACGCGGAATGCTGCCCGCGTGCCCCTCGGCGGCGTACATCTCGGCACGCCGCGTCTCGAGGTGCAGCTCCATATCCGTCTTCTTGGCGCGGTGAACCTCGCCGCGCCTTGGCCGCTCGCGGTTCGGGGCCATCGCTCCTCCTTCGGTCGAAGCTTGCGTTCACTTCCGCGTACCACGTGACCACTGCGTGAAACACGTCCTGGGAGGACGCGAGTGGTCGCGGGAATGGCGGTTCGCGGCGCTCGCCGGCGCCACTGCCGGGCTGGCGCTGGCCCCGCTGGCTCCGCCCGATCCCGCACTTGCCGTGGTCGGCGCCGCCCCGATCGCCGTGATGGGCCTTGCCGCACTGCGGCCTGCCGAGGGATCCCGTCCAGGGGCCGAGCTCACCTGGCTCACCCTGCTCGCGCTCGCGGCTGCGCTCGCAGGCCTGCTCGCCGGAGGGGCGCGCCTGCATGCGATCGATGGCGGCGCGCTCCGGGCGCAACCCGGCGTACACGCCTCGCTCAGCGGCTTCGTCGCGGCGGTGCCGCGCCGAGACCACGGCGAGGTCGCCGTTCGCGTCGACTCGTCGGCCGGCCGCGTGCTGGTGATCTCGCCGGAGCCGGTGGCGGAGCTTCCCGTGGGTTCCGACGTGCGGGCGAAGGGTGTTCTGCAGGAGCCGGAGCCATGGAGAGCGGCGTCTCTGCGCCGGCAGGGAATCGGACTGACGCTCCGGGTCGAGCGGATCGATCGTGGCCCGGGCGGGCGGGGCGGGCTCACCGGATGGATCGATCAGGTTCGTCTCCGAGCCGAGACGGCAGTTGGGCGGGGAATGCCGGATCGGGAGGCGGCCCTGGCACGGGGCTTCGTGCTCGGGGAGGACGACCGGATCGACCCACGGACGCGCGAGGACTTCCGGCGGTCCAATCTGGCCCACCTGCTGGCGGTGAGCGGGGAGAACGTGATCCTCCTCGGGGTGCTCGCCTGGCCGCTGCTGGCGCTGCTCGGTCTGCCTCTGCGTGCCCGCCTGATCGGAACGCTGTGCCTGATCGCCATCTACGTGCCCGTCACGGGCGCCGGCCCCTCGATTCAGCGGGCGGGTGTGATGGGGGCGGCCGGTCTGGTCGCGGCGCTGGCAGACCGTCCGCGCTCGCGCTGGTACGCGGTGCTGCTCGCGGCCGGAATCACCCTCGCCGTGAATCCAAGAGCCGACGGCGACGTCGGGTGGCAGCTCAGCTTCGCCGCTGTCATCGGGATCATGCTCTGGGCAAAGCGCCTGGCCGCCGTCCTGTCAGGCGGCGCCGAGCGACGCTCGGCGCGCCAGCGCGCTTGCAGAGGCAGTCGCGGTCACGGTCTCGGCGACGGTCGCGACGGCCCCGCTGATGGCCGCGGAATTCGATCAGTTCTCGCCGGCCGCCCTGCCCGCGAACGTCCTGGCGGCGCCCGCCGTCGCGCCGGCGATGTGGCTCGGGATGCTGTCCGGGATCCTCGGGCAGGCGCCGCTCCTGCCGGTCGAGCCCCTCAACTGGCTCGACTCGCTCTGTCTTGCCTACATCGCGCAGGTCGCGCACTGGCTGGCCGCCCCGGATTGGGCGCTCCTGACCGTGCACCTCGGCTCCATCTGGTCGGTGGCGGCAGCGTCCGCCGTGCTCTTGATTGCGATGGAGCTGCTCCTGCGCTGGGTCGGTCGGCTTCCGGGGCGATGGCGATGGGAGGTCCCTCCGCTGAAGGCCGGCGGTCTCGCCGCGGTGGCCATCATCGCTGTGCTGGTGTTGGCGCCCTGGCCCTTCGCTGGCCGCCGCGCGCCGTCATCGCAAGCGCATCTGAGCATCCGCGTACTCGACGTCGGCCAGGGCGACTCGATCCTGCTGGATCCGCCCGACGGCGACCCGGTGCTCGTGGACACCGGACCTCCGGGAGATGGGGTGGAGGACCGGCTTCGCGAGCTCGGGGTCGAGCGGCTCGCGGCGATCGTGATCACGCACGACCAGTCCGACCATGCCGGCGACCTCGGCGCGCTGCTCGACTCGGTTGGCGTCGACCGGCTGGTCTACGGACGTGCGGATCCGCGGCTGCGCGGCGCTGCCCTCGGCGCCGGCGTGCGGCCCTACCGCCTGGCCGAGGGTGGCGAGATCCACTCGGGCGGCCTCCGGATGAGCGCGCTCTGGCCGCCCCGCGAGCTGCTCGGGGACATCGGCGAGGACCCGAATCTCCTCTGCCTGGTCCTGGCGGTCCGCTGGCGCCACTTCTCGATGCTGCTCACGGGCGACGCCGAGGCGGAGTCCGTGCCGATCGATCCCGGCCCCGTCGACGTTCTCAAGGTCGCCCACCACGGCTCCGAGGACACGGGACTCGACGAGCTGCTCGAGCGCTCCGTCCCGAAGCTGGCCGTCATCTCGGTCGGTGCCGGCAATTCCTACGGCCACCCGGCCGACCCCACCGTCGCCGACCTGCGCGAGCATGGCGTGCCCGTCATGCGCACGGACCAGCAGGGCGAGATCGACCTCGAGGCGGACGGTTCCCGCTGGACAGCCGCCCCGGACGCGGGTTAGCCTTTATGCGAGGGTGCCCGGAAGCGAAGCTGAGGAGCAACCCGTTTGATGATGGAGGTGAGGCGGGCAGGAGTCGTGCTGATCGTCGCCCTGCTCGCGCTCGGGATGGGCGGAGCGCTCGCGGGGGCGAAGAAGAAGCACAAGAAGCGGAAGGGCCATGTGTGGGGCTCCAAGATCACGCTCGCGCACCCTTCGCCGACGCGGTTCAGGGGAACCGTCGACTCGAACCTCGCCGCCTGCTTCAAGGGGCGCCTGGTGAACGTCTTCTACACCGACCAGACGGGCAACAGCGCGCTGCTGTCGGTCCAGCGGGCCGACGGCAAGGGCCGGTACGAGGTCAACCTGACGCAGGCGGTGTACCCGGGCGTCTACCAGGCCCAGGCGGCCCAGGAGCGGCTCCGGGCTCGGAAGGCGCCGCAGACCTGCAGGGCTGCGGACAGCCCCGTCTTCGGCATCTAGCCAGCCCAGGCGGGCCCCCGCGCCCTCCGTTCGCCGACGGCATCGAGCCCTAGACTCGGCGGCGTGGCAGAGATGAAGCCCGCCTATCTGATCGCAGGCGACGACGAGGCGAAGATCGCCCGGACGCGCGGCCGGCTGCGCGATCGCGCCGAGCGTGAGGGCGGACCGGGGGCGCTCGAGGTGTTCGAGGCGGGCGACGGCCGGCGTTCGCCGGACGTGGAGGCGGTGCTTGCCTCACTCGCCGCCATCTCCCTGATCGCCTCGCGGCGGTACCTGCTCATCGATGGGGTCGAGAGCTGGGGCAAGGGGGACGCCGAGAAGGCCGTCCAGGCGCTGGGCCAGATCCCTCCGGAGACCACGGTGGCCCTGGTCGCCCATGGCAAGCCACCCGGGGGCGTGGCCAAGGCGGTCGAGAAGGCCGGGGGGGAGGTGCTCTCGTTCGCGCTGCCCCGCGAGCGGGACCTGCCCAAGCAACTGGTCGCCGATGCAAGAGAGCTCGGGTTCGAGCTGGACCCCGGGGCGGCCCGCCTGCTCGTGGGGCGCCTGGGTCCGAGGCCGATGCGGCTCCGGACCGAGCTGGAGCGCCTCGCGCTCTGGGCCGGGGAGGGCGGCAGCGTTGGAGTCGACGATCTCGAGGCGATGATCTCCGATACCTCGGAGGAGGCGATCTGGACCCTGGCTGACGCCGTGATCGCCGGTGATGAGGCCGAGACGATGCGCGTGGCGGAGCGCCTGGTCTCGCAGGGCGAGGCGCTTCCCAGAATCGTCTACTCGCTCGCCCCGCGGCTGCGCCAGGGGCTCAAGGCGGCCACTGAGCTGGAGGCAGGGAGGCCGTCGAGCGAGGTGGCGAAGGGGCTCTCGATGCATCCGTATGCCGCCAAGATGCTCGTCTCGAACGTCAAGGGCCGCTCCCCGGAGGATCTCGATGCCGCGATCCGCGCCCTGGCCGACCTCGAGCTCTGGTCACGAGGCGGCTCGGACTATCCCGAGCGCGTGGCCTTCACGATCACGCTGCGTAGGGCAATCGGCCTCGAGGCCGACGACACCGAGCCGCTCTCTTGGGCTCTCCGCTAGCCCTGAGCCTGGGAGGCCGCGCCTGCGATGCTCGCCGCGCGGGACTTCTTGCGGGCGCCCGTGTTGCGGTGCAGGGCGCCCTTCTGGACCGCCTTGTCGATCCGCGAGACGAGCGCCTTGTGCTCCGACGCGACCGCGTTCGGATCGCCCGCCTGAACGGCGGCCTCGAGGCGCCGGAAGTAGGTCTTCACGGAGCTCCGAAAACGCAGGTTCTCCTGACGCTCGCGCTCTGAGCGCGCGTTCCGCTTCTTCTGGGAGGCGATATTGGCCATGAAAAGACCCCCGTCGGGGGCGCCGAAGAGAATAGAGCAATGACCGAGAGGGGCGAAGGGGCAGGCGAGCCATTCGATCCGTCGACGGGCGAGTTTCCCGTGGCCGGAAGGCGAGGCGGAGCGCATCGAGCAGCGCCACGAGGCGGTCTCGATGGACACCTCGACCTTCATGGCGATCCCGGCCCCGACGCCGACCACCCCGTTCGTCCCGCCCGAGTTCGAGGAGCGGCAGGGGCGCCTCGGGCAGGTCGACGGCTTTCTTCTCGATTGCGACGGCGTTCTCCAGGGTGGCCGGCCTGGTGCGCGAGATCGTCGCCGCGAGCTACTTCGGCATCAGCGGGCCCATGTCGGCGTTCACCCTGGCTTTCCAGATCCCGAATCTCGTCCGCTCGCTGTTCGCCGACGCGGCGATTCAGGCAGCCTTCGTCCCCGTCTTCACCCAGGAGCTCGAGAAGGGCAACAAGCGGGAGGCGTTCCGTCTCGCCTCGACCCTGATCTACCTCGTCACCCTCCTCCTGGGGGCGATCACCGCGATCTTCGTGCTGGCCGCGCCGCTGATCGTGCCGCTCTTCGCGCCCGGCTTCAGCGGGGAGATCCTCGACCTCACCGTCACGCTCTCGCAGATCCTCTTCCCGATCCTGATCCTGCTGGGGGCGACGGGGATGGTGGTCGGGATCCTCAACAGCTACGACCGCTTTGCGGCCTTCGCAATCTCACCGTTCTTCTGGAACGTGGTGATCATCCTCGTGCTCGTCCTGCTGGAGCCCGCGTTCCAGGGGAACGACCGCATCTATGCGTACGCGATCGGCGTCCTGGTCGGCACGGTCGTCCAGCTCGCGATCCCCGCGTGGGACCTGCGCAACACGCCGTTCAAGTTCACCCGGGACATCGACTGGCGCATGCCCGACGTGCGGCGCGTCCTGCTGCTGATGCTCCCAGTGACCCTCAGCCTCGGCCTGATCAACTTCAACCTCCTGATCAACAGCTTCTTCGGCACGCTCGTCTCCGATCAGGCGCCGGCGGCGATCGACAAGGCGTTCCGGATCTACATGCTCCCGCAGGGCATCTTCTCGGTCGCAGTCGCCACCGTGGTCTTTCCGACCCTCTCCCGCTTTGCGGCCCGCCGGGAGTACGACAATCTGCGCGCGACCATGGCGAACGGCATGCGCCAGATCCTCCTGCTCCTGGTGCCGGCCGCCGCTGTGGTCCTGGTCCTATCGGTGCCGATCACCCGCCTCATCTACCAGCGCGGGGAGTTCGACGCCGAGCAGACCCATCTGGTGGCGCAGGCGCTCTTCTGGTTCGCGTTCTCCCTCCCGTTCAACGGACTGTTCTTGCTCCTGACGCGGACTTTCTTCTCGCTCCAGCGCCCCTGGGTGCCGACGGCGATCTCCGGGGTCAACCTGTTGGTCACCGCGATCGTGGCGCTCGCCCTCTACTCGCCCTTCGGCGTGGGGGGGATCGTCGTGGGGACCGTGGTGGCCACCATCGCCAGCGTGTGCGCTCAGGCGGTCGTCCTGAGACGCCTGCTGGGTGGAATCGAGCTTGGACGCTTCCTCCAGAGCGCGGTGCGTGTCACCGTCTCGGCTGCGGTTCTAGCCGGGGTGAGCTACCTGGTCTGGTACGGGCTGGATCAGGCGTTGGGCCGCAGCACGATCGCCCAGATCCTCTCGCTCGGCGTCGCACTCGCTGCCGGGTTCGCAGCCTATTTCGCCGCCGTGCTGGCGCTGCGCGTCCCGGAGGCGGCCCAGATCGTGCGGCTGGTGCGGCGGGTCTAGCTGGGCCGGACTCGCTCCCCTCAGGCGGGCCTGGGGTCGCCGACCCAGTAGCGCGGGCCTGGTCCCGAGCGGCCGGCCCGATCGCCGGGGTTCGCGAGCTGGCAGCGGTCGAGGGAGAGGCAGCCGCAGCCGATGCACTCCGTCAGCCCGGCGCGCAGCCGCTCCAGCTCGGCGATTCGCTCGTCGATGCGAGAGGTCCAGCTCGCGGAGAGCCGCGACCAGTCTCGGCGGTTGGGGGCGTGGTCCCCGGGCAGCTTGCTCAGCTCCTCCTTGATCTCGTCGAGGGTGAGCCCGATCCGCTGCGCGAAGACGATGAAGGCGATTCGGCGAAGGACGGCACGGGGGTAGCGACGGTGTCCCGACCCGGCGCGTTCGGAGCCGATCAGGCCCCGATCCTCGTAGAAGCGCAGGGCGGAGGTCGCGACACCGCTTCGCTTCGCCACCTCGCCGATGGTGAGCAGATCGTTGATCCGGGCAGGAAAGCACGGATCGGACTTGACTTCAAGCTCACTTGAGCTTGTAGTTTGTGGAGACCAGCTCGACGAGGAGGCACGATGACCGACAGCAGATCAGCAAGCCAGCGAATCACCGACGAGGTCACGTCCTGGGACGGGGTCGAATCCGGATACGGAAAGCGCGGCGAGTTCGGCTTCTACGTCAACGGGCACGAGGTCGGCCACCTGCACGGCGACCATGCCGCCCACTTCAGCTTCGGCAAGGAGATCGGCACCGCCCTGAAGGAGCAGGGGCGTGCAGTCGACCATCCCGTCTTCCCGGGCAAGCCGGGTCCGGCCGCGCGCCGGATCGAGACCGACGAGGACGTCCGGGACGTGATCGAGCTGATGCGGCTTAACTACGACCGTGTCATCGCCCGCTACGGCTTGCGCTCCATCTCCGCCACGACGTAGCGGCTCGTGATCCGGAAGCCGTCCGCGTCCTCGTTGGCCCCGGCGTAGATCCGGCGCATCCCCTCTCGCACCTCCTCGACGCGGCCGGCCCCTTCGAGCACGGGGCGGGCTGCGATCGCGAGCGGATGGTTCTCTCCCTCGATCCGCATGAACTCGTCGACGGATGATGCGCCCCAGGCGAGTGCGTGCTCAGTGAGTGACGGCGTGAACCCGTACGGCTCGAACAAGCCGGAAAGCGTTTCCAGCTCGTGCCAAGCGAACGGCGGCGGGGCCGGCGGCTGACCCAGGACCTCCGCCAGCGTCTGGCGGGTGAAGCGCACCGCCTGGGAGATCCCTCCTCCGGGGATCCAGGCGGCGAGGAGGACCCGCCCAGCCTGGGCGGTGACCCGGTCGATCTCCGCGGCAGCCGCCTCGGGGTCCGGCGCGAAGATCACCCCGAAGACCGAAAGGGCAACGTCAGCGCCCTCGTCTTCGAGCGGGATGTCGGCGGCCTCGCCGAGCATGAAGGTGGCGTCCAGCCCCCGCTCCGCCCCGGTGGCCGTACCCACGTCGAGCAGCCGCTGCGCGGGGTCGACTCCGGTGACCGTCGCACCCCGTTCGGCTGCGAGCAGCGCGGCGTTGCCCGTTCCGCAGCCGATGTCGACGACGCGCTCGCCCCCTTGTGGCGCGGCCCGCTCGACCACGACCTCCGCCGCTGGCAGCAGCTGCTCGGCGATCAGCTCGTATCGGCCAGCGCCCCACTCCATCGCGGGCCGGACTCTAGCCAGCCGCTAGCGTCCAGCTGTGCGCATCGACCACGTCATCTACGCGACCGCGGACCTGGACGAGGCCGCGGCGAGGGTCGAGTCCGAGCTCGGGCTGAGCGTCGTGCCGGGCGGCCGGCACGAGGGCCACGGCACCCACAACCGGATCGTGCCGCTCGGCGGCGGGTACCTCGAGCTGATGGCGGTCGCCGATCCTCACGAGGCTGCGGACTCGCCCATGGGCAGCGCGGTACAGGCGCGGCTCACCGAGCAAGGGGACGGCCTTTTCGCCTGGGTGATCGTTCTGGACGGCGTAGAGCAGTTCGCCGATCGCCTCGGCCTGCCGGTGATCACGGTCGCGAGGGAGGGACTCAGCGCCCGGGTGGCCGGCCTCGCTGAGGCGTTGCGGAATCCGGTTCTTCCTTTCTTCCTCGAACGGGACGAGGGTGTCGCCGATCCGGGTGAGGGGGCGGACGCCGGCGGAATCACGTGGCTCGAGGTGGCCGGCGACCGCGAGGCCCTCGAGAGCCGGCTCGGCGACACCGAGCTTCCGGTCAGGATGGTGGATGGACCGGTTGGCGTGATAGCGATGGGGATCGGCGAGCGCGAGCTTCGGAATCCCTAGCGCCGCCTCGCCCTACCCTTCCTCTCCGAACATGGACAGGATTCGCAACTTCTCGATCATCGCTCACATCGATCACGGCAAGTCGACGCTCGCCGACCGAATTCTCGAGCTCACGGGCACCGTCGACGCGCGCTCCCACGTGCCGCAGATGCTCGACTCGATGGACCTCGAGCGGGAGCGCGGGATCACGATCAAGGCGCAGGCCGTGCGCGTGGCCTATACGGCGGCAGACGGCGAGACGTACCACCTGAACCTCATCGACACTCCCGGGCACGTCGACTTCTCCTACGAGGTCTCACGCAGCCTTGCGGCCTGTGAGGGAGCTCTGCTGGTCGTCGATGCGGCCCAGGGCGTCGAGGCGCAGACCGTTGCCAACGCCTACGCCGCGATCGACGCCGGCCTCGAGCTGATTCCCGTCCTCAACAAGGTGGACCTACCAGGGGCCGACCCGGACGGCGTCGCGGCGCAGGTCGCGGACCTGCTCGGCGGCGATCCATCCGAGGCGCTGCGCATCTCGGCTAAGACCGGAGAGGGCGTCACCGACGTGCTCGAGGCGATCGTTCAGCGGATTCCGGCCCCAGAGGGCGAGCCAGACGCCCCGCCGCGGGCGCTGATCTTTGATTCGGAGTTCGATCAGTACCGGGGCGTCGTGGCATTCGTGCGGATGTTCGACGGCGGTTTCTCGAAGGGCGAGCCCATCCAGGCGATGCAGGCCGGCACCAAGGCCGACATCGACGACATCGGCTTCTTCTCGCCGAAGATGACGCCGGCCGATGGGATGGCGGCGGGGGAGGTCGGCTACGTGATCACCGGGATCAAGGACGTCACCAAGCTCCGCGTCGGCGACACGCTCACCAGCCGGGAGCAGCCCGCCGCGGAGGCGCTACCCGGCTACCGCGAGGTCCGGCCGATGGTCTTCTGCGGGCTCTTTCCGATCGATACCGACCGATACTCCGACCTTCGCGACGCCCTCGATCGCCTTGCGCTCAACGACGCCGCCCTCTCCTACGAGCCGGAGACCTCTGACGCGCTCGGCTTCGGCTTCCGCTGTGGCTTCCTCGGCCTGCTCCACATGGACATCGTTCGGGAGCGGCTCGAGCGCGAGTACGACCTCGAGCTGCTCGCCACCACTCCCAATGTGCGTTATGAGGTGAAGCTGATCAACACCGCCGAGGTGGTCGAGGTCCGGAGCCCGACGGACATGCCGGATCCCGCCTCGATCGAGTCGATCTCGGAGCCGTACATCAGGGCGACGATCATCACCCCCAACGAGTACGTCGGGCCGGTGATGGAGCTCTGCCAGAAGCGTCGCGGAGAGCATGTCGGCCTCCACTACCTATCGCCGAGCCGGGTACAGGTCCAGTACGACCTGCCGCTTGCTGAGATCGTGCTCGACTTCTTCGATCAGCTCAAGTCGCGCAGCAAGGGCTATGCCTCGCTGGACTACGAGCCGATCGGGAACAGGCCCTCGGACCTGGTCAAGCTCGACGTCCTGCTCGCCGGGGACAAGGTCGATGCGCTCTCGCTGATCGTCCACAGGGAGGCCTCCTACGACCAGGGGCGCAACCTGGTCGAGCGCCTCCGCAAGACGATCCCGCGGCAGCAGTTCGACGTCCCGGTGCAGGCCGCGATCGGCGCCAACGTAATTGCCCGGGAGACCGTCAAGGCGGTACGCAAGGACGTGACGGCCAAGCTCTACGGCGGCGATGTGACCCGGAAGCGGAAGCTGCTCGAAAAGCAGAAGAAGGGCAAGAAGCGGATGAAGCAGGTGGGGGCCGTCGAGGTGCCGCAGGAGGCGTTCCTTGCCGTCCTGGAGATGGATGGCAATGGCAACTAGCGACCAGCGCCTGGCGCTGGCGCAGGCCGGCATGGAGGCCTTCAACGAAGGCGACATGACGCGGATGCTCGCCGCGCTCACCGAGGACGTCGAGGTCTATGCCTCGCCGGAGATGGCGAACGCGGGGCAATACAGCGGACACGACGGGTTCGTCACCTGGATCACGGCCTGGACGGACGCCTGGGAGGAGGTGGGGGCCGAGGTCACTGACAACACCCCGGTCGGGGAGCGCCACGTGGTCACCACGGTCCACCAGGAGGGCCGGGGCCGCGGCGGGATCGAGGTGAGCATGCAGCTCGCCTTCCTCTTCGACGTCAACGAGCAGGGCCTATGCAGCTATCTGGCGATGCTTCCGACCCCCGAGGAGGCGGTCCGGATGGCCGAGGCGCGGGAGAGCGCCTAGGCGCTGACCCGCCTCAGGGGGAGGCCGAGCCGCGATTCGACCTTTCCCAGGGGATCCTTGCCGCCACTCTTCAGCAGCACGACCTCGTCCGCGGGGTATCCGCGCAGCTCGTCCTCCAGGGCCTGAGCGGGGTCCGCGTCGCCCACCGACCCGCTCACCGGTAGCCCAGCGGCGACCAGGACGCCCGCGGAGCGGGCCAGGCGTGCCTCGGCCTCGCGGCGAGCCTTGTCTTCGGCGGAGAGCCAGCGATCAAGGCGGTGGCTTGGGACAGGGACGAGGAGACGCACATCCGATGGCGAGCCCGTGATGTCGGCGATTCGCTGCGCCGCGGCGGGGGTGGCCTCGTCCACTGCCAGCACCAGGACGCGATGCCCCGCGTCCTCGCTCGGAGCGACCTCGAGCTTGCCATCCGGCTTCGCGCGGGCCGCGAACGTGACCAGCGAGGTGGCGGCCACCGCACCCACCGCCATTCCGACCCCGGCCCCGAGCCCCGTTGACGAGAGGGCCATCGCAGCCGCTACTGCCGTGCAGATCGCGGCGATGATCAGCGGAATGGCGAAGGGGCGGAAGCGCGTGCCCCCTTGTGGATCCCTGGTGGTTAGGAACGGAGACACCTTCTCTACCTAGCCTAGCCACGGATTGGGAAAGCCCCAAGGAGCTCTCGATTCCTAGAATCCGCGGCCGTGGCGGTGAAGACCGAAGGCATAGGGAAGCAATGGGATCCGGCGACCTACGAGGTCGGGGCGGAGAAGATCCGCGAGTTCGCGAATGCGATCGGGGCTGCGAACCCCGTGCATCTCGATCACGAGGCCGCCAAGGCGGCCGGCTTTCGCGATCTGGTCGCCCCGCCGATGTTCTGCGTCGTCTACAGCGCCCGGGCGATGGCCCCGGCGATCCTCGACCCGGAGATCGGCATGAATTTGGCGGTGATGCTGCACGGCTCCCAGGAGTTCGAGTGGGAGGAGCCGGTCTGCGACGGCGACGTGATCTCCACGACGGCGAACTGCCTGGAGATCTATGAGAAGGACGGCAAGGGCTTCTACGTCTTCGAGACGATCTCGACCAACCAGGATCGGAAGCAGACCGTGCAGGGAACCTGGACCAACATCGTCAGGGGGGTGTGATGCCCACGGACCTGAAGTCGGGCGACGCAGTACCGGACCTCAGGGTGACGCCGGACAGGTACCTGCCGCACCGTTATGCGGGGGCCTCCGGCGACTTCAACCCCATACACATCGACCCCGAGTTCGCCAGGCAGGTCGGTCTGCCCGGCAACATCCTCCACGGGCTCTGGATGATGGCCCAGGTCGCACGCGCCAACGCCCAGCTCGCGGATGGTGATCCGCGCGCGCTGAAGCGCCTCTCGGTCCAGTTCCGGGGGATGGGGTTCCCGGAGCAGGAGCTCGTCGTGAGTGGAACCGTCAAGGAGGCCGACGGCGATCGCGTCGTGGTGGACACCGTGGCCGCGCAGGGGGAAAACCAGGTGATCCGCAACGCGGAGGCAGTGGTTCACGTCCCGTAGGCCGGCGTTCCTATCCTTAACGGTGTGCTGAGTGAACGCCAGAGCCAGATCCTGAGACTTTTGGTCGAGCGCTACGTCGATGACGGGCGCCCGGTCGGGTCCAGCGCGCTCGTCAAGCGCGCGGACATCGCCTGGAGCCCGTCCACCGTGCGGGCCGAACTCGCGACCCTGGAGGACGAGGGGTTCCTCACGCACCCCCACACCTCCGCAGGTCGAGTCCCCACCGACAGCGGCTACCGCTTCTACGTGGGGCAGCTTCTCGAGCGGCAGGACAGGCTGCCCCGCCCGACCTCGGAGGACCTCGGACTCTCACGTATGCGCCGCGAGGTCGATGTCGCGATCCGCGATACGACCACGGCGCTCTCCCAGGTCACAGACCTGGTGGCCCTGGTCACAGCTCCTCCGCTGCACACGGCCACGATCCACAGGATCGAAGTCCTGCGCCTGCAGCCACGGGTGGTGATGGTCGTCGTGATCGCCTCGAACGGGGGCGTGACGAAGCGCGCCTTCACCTTCGAGCGGGAGGTCGACCCAGGGCTGGTCGAGTGGGCCGCCAGCTACCTGAACGAGCGACTGGCCGGCCTCGGGCTCGGAGCTCGCATGGCCGTGGACCGGCTGCGCGACGAGGAGCTGGGGGACCAGGAGAGGGCCTTCCTGGCGGAGATCTCGGGCGCCTTCATCGATCTCGACGAATCGGCTGAGGACACGCTCTACGTCGACGGGACGGCCCGCTTGCTCTCCGAGGAGCACCTTGCCGACCTGCCGCACGCCGACGATCTGATGCGGGCACTCGAGCGCCGGGTGAACGTCCTGCGCGCGCTTCGCACCGCGATCGACCAGCGGTCGGTGTTCGTCTGGATCGGCGGCGAGAACCCGGCGCCTGAGCTGCGCTCGGTGAGCGTGGTGGGCGCCAACTACGGACTCGGCTACCGGAACCTCGGGTCGGTCGGGATCATCGGCCCGCTCCGAATGGACTACGCCACCGCGATCGCCAGCGTCCGGGGGGCCGCGGGCGAGCTCTCCCGCTTCTTCGAGACGGTCTACGACGAATAGCGCCAGGCCATGGCAACGACCAAGCGCGACTACTACCAGGTGCTGGGCGCCGATCGGAGCGCCTCCGACGGAGAGATCAAGAAGGCGTTTCGCAAGCTCGCCCGGGAGCTCCACCCGGATGTCAACGCCCACGATCCGGAGGCCGAGGAGAAGTTCAAGGAGGCCGCAGAGGCCTACGAGGTGCTCTCCGACGCGGAGCGCCGCCGGACCTACGACCGCTTCGGTCACGAGGGGCTGCGCTCAGGGGGCTTCGAGCCCGGGGCGGGGTTCGGGAGCTTCCAGGACGTCTTCGATGCGATCTTCGGAGGGGGCGACCCCTTTGGCGGCTTCGGTCGCGGATCCGGCGCGGGCGCCGACATCGGGGCGGTCGTCGAGATCGGTCTCGAGGACGTCCTCGAGGACCAGGGCCGGGAGATCTCGTTCGAGGCCGTGAGCGTCTGTGAACGCTGCCGGGGGAACGGCGCGGAGCCCGGCACGCCGATCGAGACCTGCCCCAAGTGCGAGGGCACCGGCCAGCTGCGCGAGGTGAGCCGGAGCATCTTCGGCCAGGTCGTGCGCGCGATGCCCTGCGATCGCTGCGGCGGCGATGGCCGGATCCCCGAGACCCCATGCGAGCTCTGCGGCGGGGCGGGGCGGGTGACCGAGATGCGCACCTGGGAGGTCGAGATCCCGGCCGGAATCGAGGACGGCCAGCGGGTGCGGATCGCCGGCGCCGGACACGCGGGCGCGGCCGGCGGCCGCCAGGGCGACCTCTACGTCGAGATCCGGATAGAGCCGGACGAGCGCTTCTCTCGTCAGGGCACTGAGCTGGTCGCCCGCGCGAACGTTCCTGTGACGACGGCGATCGTCGGGGGTGAGGTGTTCGTGCCGACGCTCGAGGGCGAGGTGGGGATCGACGTGCCGGCGGGCACGCAGCACGGCGACATGGGCAAGCTCAAAGGCCGGGGCCTGCCACCGCTGCACGGGGGACGCCGGGGCGACCAGCACGTGGTCTTCGAGCTGGTCGTGCCCACCGACCTGGACGAGGTCGAGCGGGGGGCCGCCGAGCGCCTGGGCACGCTGCTCGGACAGAGACAGGCCTTCCGGCGTAGATGATCCGTCTCGCGGTCCGCTGCGAGCCGGAGTACGCGGAGCGGGTGATGTCCAATCTGCTCGAGCTCGCGCCGAACGGCCTCGAGGAGGAACGCGGCCCGGGCTGGGTGGAGTTCGCCATCTACGGGCCGCCCGGCGAGGTGCCGGAGCTGGGTGAGCTTCAGGCCGCGGCGGGCGGCTCCCTCGTGGACGTCACCACCACGTCCGTGCCGGACGACTGGGCCGATCGCTGGGTCGACTTCCACCGCCCGATCGAGGTCGGCGGCAGGATCGGGGTGCGCCCGTCCTGGTGGGATCCGCAGGACGGCCTGATCGATGTCCTCATCGACCCGGGCCGCGCCTTCGGCACCGGCGGCCATCCGACGACCCGCCTGTCTCTGGCGCTGCTGATCGAGCTCGAGGCGGCCGGCGAGGCATCGGGCCCGATCGCCGACTGGGGCACTGGCTCTGGTGTGCTCGCGATCGCCGCGGCCAAGCTGGGCTGGAGCCCGGTGACGGGCTGCGACCGGGAGGAAGCCTCCCTGGACACCGCGCGGGCCAATGCGGAGGCCAACGGCGTCGAGCTGGCGCTCGAGCGGCTTGACGTCCGGGAGACCGCACCACCGCTGGCGCGTACCGTCGTCGCGAACCTGACGGGAAATCTGCTCCAGGACTGCGCCCGTCACCTGCGGCGCGACGACGCCCCGGTGACACTCGTCTGCTCCGGGATGCTGGAGACCGAGATCGACGAGGTAGCGAACGCATTCGCTCCGCTCGGCCTCGAGGAGAGCCGGCGGCTGACCGAGCACGAGTGGGGGGCCTTGCTCCTCCGACGGGTCCCGAGCGGCTGATGGCGCCCGATCTCAGCCCGCAGCTGCCGATCGCCATGTTCGACTCGGGCGTCGGCGGGCTCACCGTCCTCCACGAGTGCCTCGTGTCGCTGCCCGAGGAGGACTACGTCTACCTCGGCGACGACGCCCGGTTTCCCTACGGGGCCCGAACCGCCGACGAGCTCCGCGAGCACGTCGAGCAGGTGAGCCGCTTTCTCCTGGCCCGCGGGGCGAAGCTGCTGGTGATCGCCTGCAACTCGGCCGCCTCCGCGGGGCAGGGGGTGGCCAGGGAGGTCGCGGCCGAGGCGGGCATCGGTGTCGTGACGGTGATCGATCCCGAGGCCGAGATCGCCGCGACGCTCAGCCGGACGGGAAAGGTCGGCGTTCTCGCGACGCCCGCCACGGTGCGGAGCGGCGCCTACCTCCGCTCGCTCGGAGCGCAGCAGCGTGCGCTGACCGTCACGGAGGTGGAGGCCCCCGACCTGGCGGCGGTGATTCAGCGCGGCTTCCCGTTCTCAGAGAGCGTCGTCGAGATGGTCCGCGCCTATTGCGAGCCGCTGAAACGGGCGGAGGTCGACACCGTGATCCTCGGGTGCACCCATTACCCGCTCGTCGGCCCGATGCTGCAGCGGGTCCTCGGACGGGACGTCCACCTGGTCACCGCGGGACACGCGATCGCCGCGACCGCACAGCGGGTCCTGGCGGAGGCCGGGCTCGCGAAAAGCGGCAATGAAGAGGGGACCTACCGGTTCCTCTGCACCGGCGACCCGGAGGATTTCCGTGAGCTGGGGACCCGCTTCCTGCAGATGCCACTCGGGAAGATCGAGCGAGTGGACCTCCCCTGAACGGATTGTGTGCACTTTCCCGGCCCTGAGACGGGAAATCGCTCGAGATTCCTTCCATGGCGGCCATAACTCCTGACGAGGTCCCGTTCTGGCCCTGGGGGCTCCTCCTCTTCATTGCCGGTCTTTACGTCCTCGGCGTCGCTGCCCTGATCGCCGCCGGCCGCCGCGAGGATGCCCGCGCGCTGGCTGGGTTCATCCCGGACTGCCTCGTGCTCGTCTCGCGCCTGGCCAGGGACCGGCGAATCTCACGCCCTCGTCGCGCCCTCCTCTTCGCTGTCCTCGGTTACCTCGCCCTGCCGATCGACCTGGTCCCCGACTTCCTGCCCGGGATCGGCCAGCTCGACGACGCGGTCCTGCTCGGCCTCGCCCTGCGCGTCGTGGTTCGTGGCGGCGGGATCGAGCTCGTGCGCAGGCGTGGCCCGGCCCGGAGGCGTCGCTCACCCTGGTGCTGCGCGCGGCGGGTCTCGAGACCAACGGGGCGGCCTCGCCGCCGACTACGCTTTAGCCGATGAGCATTCTCGAGCAGGTCCAGGAGGACGTGAAGACGGCTATGAAGGCCCGCGAGCGCGAGCGCGTCGGCCAGCTACGCATGATCGTCAACGCGCTCCAGGCCGAACAGAAGGAGGGCAAGGGCGACGAGGTCGCCGCGCTGCAGCGCGAGCGCAAGCGCCGCCTCGACGCCGCCGAGGCCCTGCGTGAGGGCGATCGGACCGAGCAGGCGAATGCCGAGGAGGCTGAGGCGAAGCTGATCGAGGGGTATCTGCCCGAGCAGCTCTCGGACGAGGAGCTCTCCGAGCTGGTGGCCGGAGCGATCGAGGAGACCGGCGCCACTGAGCCCAAGGACATGGGGGGCGCGATGAAGGTGCTGATGCCGAAGGTCGGCGGGCGAGCCGACGGCAAGCGGGTCAGCCAGGCGGTGCGCGAGGCACTTGGCTCGTAGGCAGCTCACGATCGACAACACGGTCGCCGCGGAGCTGGCCGGCTCCGAGGACGCCGTGCTGAAGTCGCTGGAGGGGCATCTCGACGTCGACCTCTTCCTGCGCGGCAACGTCCTCACCCTGGACGGCGACGCCGGAGACGTGCGCACCGCGGAGACCGTGGTCGGGGAGCTGGTCGACCTGATCGAGCAGGGACATGAGATCGCCCCCGGCACGATCGAGGCGGTCACCGGCGCGCTCGACCAGCACGAGAGCCCGGCGGAGATCCTCGAGGACGTCGTCTGGCAGCACCGCAACACCCGGATCGCCCCAAAGACGGTCAACCAGAAGCAGTACGTAGACTCGATCCGCCGACACACGATCACCTTCGGGATCGGACCTGCCGGCACCGGCAAGACCTTCCTGGCAGTGGCGATGGCCGCCGCGGCGCTCTCGCGCGGCGACGTTCAGCGCGTGATCCTGACGCGCCCGGCCGTGGAGGCAGGGGAGCGCCTCGGATTCCTGCCGGGCGACATCCAGGCCAAGGTCGATCCCTACCTGCGCCCTCTCTTCGACGCGCTCTACGACATGCTCGATCCCGAGCGGGTCAACTCCTACTTCGAACGCGGCACGATCGAGGTGGCGCCGCTGGCCTTCATGAGGGGCCGCAGCTTGAATTCTTCGTTCGTGATCCTGGACGAGGCCCAGAACACGAGCCCCGAGCAGATGAAGATGTTCCTCACTCGGCTCGGGTTCGGCTCGAAGTTCGTGGTCACCGGCGACATCACCCAGATCGACCTCGAGAAAGGCTCACGCTCGGGGCTGATTGAGGTGGGCGACATCCTCACCGGGGTGGAGGACATCAACTTCATCCGCTTCGGCGGCGAGGACGTCGTCCGCCACAAGCTGGTGCAGCGGATCGTCGCTGCCTACGGCGAGGCCGAGAGCCGCGCCCAATCCGGCGACTCCGGGAGCGACTGACATCGACCTCTCGGACGTCCCCGGCGATCTGAGGCGACCCGTGGGCGCCGCCCTGCACGCCGCCGGCGTGAGCGACGGGCACATCGGCCTGCAGATCGTCGGCGAGGGCCGAATGCGGACGCTCAACTACGCAGCGCGTGGGGTGGACGAGGCGACAGACGTCCTCGCCTTCCCAATCGACTGAGCCCCCTCGCAGCAGGACACGGGTCCACGTGAGCTCGGCGACGTCTTCATCTGCCCGGAGAAGGCGACCGATGTCACCGAGGCCGCGGTGCACGGCGCGCTCCATCTCTGCGGGTACGACCACGAGTCGGACAGCGGGGAGATGCTCGAGCTGCAGGCCAAGGTGATGGCCTCCTTGCGGTGACCACGTCCGGTTTCGTCGGAGTGGCCGGGCGGCCGAACGTCGGCAAGTCGACGCTGGTCAACGCGATCGTCGGCGCCCGCGTCGCGATCGTCTCCGAACGCCCGCAGACGACCCGCCGCGCGATCCGCGGTGTGTCCACCGACGCCGACGGCGGCTGGCAGCTGGTGCTCACCGACCTGCCCGGCGTGCAGCGCCCACGCGACGCCCTCACCGAGCGCATGCAGCGGCGTGTCGAGCGAGAGATCGCCGATTCCGACGCGGTCCTCTTCGTCATCAACGCCGAGCAGGGCGTCGGTCCCGGGGACCGCTTCATCGCCAAGGCGCTGCTCCAGGCGAATGCCGAGACCCCGGTGGTCTGCGCGGTCAACAAGATCGACCGGCTCAACAACGCGGAGACCGCTGCCGTCCTCGCGCAGACCGGCGAGCTCGAAGGGGTCGACGAGATCTTCCCGGTCAGCGCCCGCAGGGGGATCGGCCTCGAGGTGTTGATCGACAAGCTGGTCGAGCTGATGCCGGAGGGGCCGTTCCTGTTCCCGCCGGAGCAGCGGTCGGACCTCCCCAGCGAGGTCCTGCTCGCCGAGCTGGTCCGCGAGCAGGTCCTGCGCCGGACCCGCGACGAGCTCCCGCACGCGGTCGAGGTCCAGATCGGCGAGGTCGCGTATCGCGAGGACGGAGTGGTGGAGGTGCGCGCCCAGATCTGGGCCGAGACCGAGTCCCAGAAGGGAATCCTGATCGGCTCCGGCGGCCGCAAGATCAAGGAGGTCGGCACCGCCGCACGCGCGGAGCTCGAGCAGGAGCTCGGCGCCCGCGTCTTCCTCGACCTCCAGGTCCGGGTCCGGAAGCGCTGGCGCAAGGATGAGGGCCTGCTCGATCGCCTCGGCATCGAGTAGCCCTTCACATCCCGTTCACCGCGGGAGTCGCTGGGGCGCGGATGATCGCGCCACCCCGACAGAGGAGTGAGATGAGCGAGGAACGCGACCGCGAGGAATGGACCGACGAGGACGAGCGCCACCCGAAGGGGCCGGAGAAGCCGATGCCGGTCCAGGAAGAGGGATTGGCGGTCGGGCTCGAGGCCGTAGACGAGCAGGACCCCGACCTCGATCCCGAGATCGCCGCCGAAGTGCAGCTTCAAGAGGAGACGCGTGAAGCGGAGGAGGAGTACGGCCCGATCGAGGATGCGGCCGAGGACCCCGCTGACGACAGATAGCTGAACACGCCCCGTCAGGGGCGTAAGCGGGCGATTCGTACAATCGCCCAATGGTTGTGCAGACTGCGAGAGACGCGGCGAAGGTCCGCTTCGACGAGCGTGGCCTGGTGCCGTGTGTGATGCAGGACGCCCGCTCCGGCGAGGTGCTCACCCTCGCGTACATGAACGAGGAGGCGCTCCAGCTCACTCTGGAGACCCGCGAGATCCACCTCTACAGCCGCAACCGCCGCGAGATCTGGCGGAAGGGAGCGACCTCCGGGAACATCCAGCGGGTTCGCCAGGTCCGCTACGACTGCGACGGCGACGCCCTCGTCGCGCTGGTCGACCCGGCCGGTCCCGCCTGCCATACGGGCGAGCGCTCCTGCTTCTACCGTGACCTGGAGGGGACCGCGGACCCGGGCGTCGACGCCGCGGCGGCCCCGGGCGAGCCGGCGCCGCTGCCCTACGAGGCGCTGGCCTCCCTGGAGCGGACCTTGGTGTCGCGGCAGCGCAATCGGCCGGAGGGCAGCTACACGGTCGAGTTGCTCGAGGATCCGAGGCTGGCGAGCGACAAGGTCCGCGAGGAGGCGGCGGAGGTCGTCAAGGCGGCGAGCTCCGAGTCGGAGGAGCGGGTCGCCGAGGAGGGCGCCGACGTCGTCTACCACCTGGCGGTTCTGCTGCTCTCCCGCGGCGTCTCGATGGCCGAGGTGCTGCAGATCCTGAACGGCCGAAGACGGTCCCGATGAACGCGATTGGTGCGAGCGATGAAACGGGTCGCGCTTACGCGCGCCCCCGAATCATGCCCGGCCTCGAGCCGGACCTGGATCGCGCCCGTGAGCTGGCGCGGAGCGCCAACGTGATCCCGGTTCGCTACCGCTTCGTCGACGACCTCGAGACCCCGGTCAGCGCCTTCCTCAAGCTGCGGGGCGACGGCCCCTCGTTCCTGCTCGAATCGGCGGAGCAGGGCCGCCTCGGCCGCTGGTCGTTCCTCGGCTTCCGGCCGCGGTCGCTCCTGCGCTGGAGCGACGGGCGGCTCTCCGAGTGGGGCAGCGAATCGACGTCGGAGTCGGGCTCTGGAGCGGCTCCCGACCGCGTCACCGAGGCCCCGGATCCGTACGCGGCGGTCGCCGACTACCTCGGGCGTTTCCAGATCGCCGAGCCGGATGAGCTGCCGCCGTTCGCCGGCGGAGCCGTGGGCTTCTTCGGCTACGACCTCGTCCGCACGGTCGAGCCCCTCGCCGAGCCGAACCCCGACCCGATCGGGCTGCCCGACATGGCGTTGATGATCAGCGACCTGCTGGTCGCCTTCGATCACCAGCGCCACGAGGTCACCGTGATCGCAAACGCCTTCGTCGAGGACGGCGGGATCGAGGACGCGTACGCGCGCGCCGTCGAGGCGATCGGCGAGGTGCGCGAAAAGCTCCGCGAGCCGGTGCCGGCCGTCGAGCCCTCGGCCGGAGCTGCGGACGTCGCCTTTGAGTCCAACATGAGCCGCGACCAGTTCGAGGCGACTGTCTCCCGGATCATCGAATACGTCCACGCGGGCGACGCCTTCCAGGTGGTCCCCTCGCAGCGCTTCACGGCTGAGACGCCGGTGGAGGCCTTCTCGATCTACCGCGGCCTCCGGACGGTCAACCCGTCGCCGTACATGTACTTCCTCGACTTCGGCGACTTTGAGATCGCGGGGGCGTCACCCGAGCCGCTGGTCAAGGTCACGGGTCGCCGGGTGGAGACACGGCCGATCGCCGGCACCTATCCACGCGGTGCCGACGAGGAGGACGACCGCCGTCAGGCCGAGCGGCTGCTCCAGGACCCGAAGGAGCGGGCAGAGCACGTGATGCTGGTCGACCTCGGCCGCAACGACCTCGGGCGCGTCTGCGAGTACGGGTCGGTGGGCGTCGACGAGCTGATGGTCGTCGAGACCTACTCCCACGTCCTCCACATCGTCAGCCAGGTCTCCGGCCTGCTGCGCGAGGGTGTGAGCGCGATGGACGTGCTCCGCTCTGTGCTCCCCGCCGGCACGCTCTCGGGAGCGCCAAAGGTGCGCGCGATGCAGATCATCGACGAGCTCGAGCCGCACAAGCGAGGCTCGTACGGCGGGGCGATCGGCTACCTCTCCTACACAGGCGACCTCGACACCGCGATCCACATCCGGACCGTGGTGGTCAAGGACGGGCTGGTGCACGTGCAGGCGGGCGGCGGCACGGTAGCCGACGCCCAGCCGGCCTACGAGTACAACGAGTCGGTCAACAAGGCGAAGGCGGTCTTTCGTGCCGTGGAGCTCGCCGCCGAGCAGCCGGAGTGGCCGTGAGCGAGCAGCGAAGCGGAGCGCGAATCACAGGTGCGAGGCAAAGCGTCCTCGTCATCGACAACTACGACTCCTTCACATACAACCTCGTTCAGTATCTGGGCGAGCTCGGAGCCGAGGTCGGGGTCGTCCGCAACGACAAGGCGACCGTCGAGGAACTCCGCGAGCTGCGACCCGATCGTCTTGTCGTCTCTCCGGGGCCCTGCACCCCGAAGGAGGCGGGCATCTCGGTCGAAGTGATCCGCTCCTTCGCCGAGGCCGGCACCCCCGTCCTCGGGGTATGCCTCGGCCACCAGTCGATGGTCGAGGCGTTCGGCGGCACCGTCGTCCGAGGCGATCCGATCCATGGCAAGGACGCCGAGGTCCAGCACGATGGCAAGGCGATCTACGAGGGACTCTCCAATCCCCTGGTCGCCGGCCGCTACCACTCGCTGATCGCCGACCCGGACCTGCCTGACGAGCTGGAGGTCACCTCCACCCACGGCGAGGTGGTCATGGGCGTGCGCCACCGCGAGCTTCCGGCCGAGGGCGTGCAGTTCCACCCCGAGTCGGTGCTCACCCCGCAGGGAAAGCGGCTGCTGGCTAACTTCCTCGGCGCCTAAGGGAGGCCCTCGAGATGCCGAACGACATCCTCACCCGCGCGATCGACGAGATCTGCGCCGGCACACACCTGACCGCCGACCACACCTCCGCGGCCCTCGCGGAGATCATGGAGGGCCGCGCGAGCGAGGTGCAGACGGCCGCCTTCCTCGTTTCGCTGCGTGCGAAGGGCGAGACGGTCTCGGAGTTGGTCGGTCTGGCCCGCACGATGCGGCAGCTCGCGGCCCATGTCGAGATCGACAAGCCAGGTCTCGTCGACACGGCCGGGACGGGCGGAGGGCCGACCACCTTCAACATCTCGACCACGGCAGCGTTGATCGCGGCCGGGGCGGGCTGCCCAGTCGCGAAGCACGGGAACCGCTCCGCGACCAGCCGCTCGGGATCGGCGGACGTGCTCGAGGCGCTGGGCGTCGACATCGAGCTCTCCCCGGCCGAGGTGGCCACATGCATCGAGGAGATCGGCTTCGGCTTCATGTTCGCTCCCAAGCACCACGCGGCGATGGCTCACGTGATCCCGGTTCGCAAGGAGCTCGGCGTGCGCACGATCTTCAACTTCCTCGGCCCGTTGACGAACCCGGCCGGCGCCGCCGCTCACCTGCTCGGCGTCTCCGATCGCAGCTACCAGGAGATCATCGCCGACGCCCTGCTGCAGCTCGGCTGCGCGCGGGCGCTTGTCGTCTCCGCCGACGACGGGATCGATGAGCTCAGCGTGGCCTCCAGGACACGCGTCATCGAGGTCGCCGACGGGGGCACCGAGGAGTGGTTCGTCGAGGCCGAGGAGCTCGGGCTTCAGTCGGCGCCACTCGAGGCGATCCCGGGCGGCGAACCGGCCGAGAACGCCGCAGTCGTCAGATCCGTGCTCGGGGGGGAGGCTGGTCCGGCGCGCGACGTCTCGGTGCTCAACGCGGGCGCTGCGATCTATGTGGCCGGCGGCGCCGCGGACCTGCCCGAGGGCGTCTCCAAGGCGACGCAGGCGATCGACTCCGGGGCCGCACGCGACGTTCTCGAGCGCCTGGTCGCCCGCTCCCGCGAGCTCTCCGGCGCGGGCTGAGCTGGCATGCGAGCTAGGGTCTAGCGCTACGAGATGGAGATGATCGAAGAGCTGGTCGTTGCCGCGCGGGCGGGCGTGGCGCGGCGACGCGCTCAGGTACCGCTGGATGATCTGGAGCGCCGGTTGGACGAGCGACCCGAGCAGCGGCCCTTTGGCGAGGCGCTGAGCCGGCCCGGTCTCTCGGTGATCGCCGAGTTCAAGCGCCGCTCACCTTCCGCCGGCGAGATCCGAGAAGGTGCCGAGGCTGCCGAGATCGCGCGGGCATACGAGCAGGGCGGGGCCGCGGCCCTGTCGGTGCTCACCGAAGAGGCCCACTTCGGCGGCTCGCTCTCCGACCTCACCGAGGCCCGCGAAGCCTGCGAGCTGCCGGTGCTGCAGAAGGACTTCGTCGTCGACCGCTATCAGCTCTTTGAGGCGGCCCTCGCCGGGGCGGACGCCGATCCTCCTGATCGTGGCGGCGCTCGACAGTCAGAGGCTGGCCGAGCTGTATGACGAGGCCAGGGGCCTCGATCTCGACTGCCTGGTCGAGGTCCACAGGGAGTCCGAGCTCGAGACTGCTCTGGCCCTCGACGCCGACGTGATCGGGATCAACAATCGCAACCTCGAGGACTTCAAAGTGGACATCCAGACCACCTTCGAGCTGATCACGGACGTCCCCGCCGGGAAGACCGTCGTCTCCGAGAGCGGCATCGCGGACCGCACGACCTTGGAGCAGCTCGAGCGAGTCGGCGTCGACGCGGTGCTGGTCGGGGAGGCGCTGATGCGCGCGGACGACCCCGCCGCCAAGGTCAGGGAGCTGATCGCCGACGAGGACTCGACCCGCGAGCACTTCCTTTGATAGGAGGGTCCATGCGAGGGCGCTCCGCAGGAGCGACCCGATTAATGCAGGAGCAACCCGTTTCATGCTGGTTTCTTAAGGAACCGGTAGAGGGGGCTTAGAGAGGGTTAAGCGCCTGCACCCACACTGGCTTGCGTGCAGAGCGTCAAGAGATTCTTTTCAACCAGCTTCGGATCCGCCATCGGCGGTGGGCTCGTCGTCCTGATCGGCGGCCTCATCCTGATCGAGGCCGGGGTCGTCGACACGGGGGACGACTCGTCGTCGTCCGCGGTCGTGGCGCCCGCGGCCCTCGCCAAGCCCGCCAGCAACTCGTCGAGCAAGGGGCTCACGGTCCACGACATCTACCAGCGCGACTCCCAGGGTGTCGCCTTCATCAGCTCGCAGATCGTGCAGCAGACGCAGTCGGCGTTCGGCTTCCCGCAGCAGCAGCAGAGCACCGCCACGGGCTCGGGCTTCCTGATCGACAACGACGGCCACGTTCTCACCAACGCCCACGTCGTCCAGGGCGCCAAGCGAGTCGACGTTCAGCTCGGCGCCGGCGCCACCCAGCAGGCCCAGATCCTCGGGACCGATCCATCGACCGACATCGCCCTGCTCAAGGTCGACAACACCGAGGGTGTCAACCCACTTCCGCTCGGCGACTCCACCAAGGTGGAGGTCGGCGACCCGGTCGTCGCGATCGGCAACCCCTTCGGACTCGATCGCACCGTCACCACCGGGATCGTCTCCGCGCTCCAGCGCCAGATCCAGGCACCCAACGGCTTCTCCATCAGCGACGTCATCCAGACCGACGCCGCGATCAACCCCGGCAACTCCGGCGGGCCGCTGATCGATGGGGCCGGTCAGGTGATCGGGATCAACTCACAGATCGAGAGCCAGAGCGGCGGGAACGAGGGCGTCGGGTTCGCGGTCCCGATCAAGACCGCAGCCGATGTCGTCTCGCAGCTCGAGAGCGGCGGTGAGGTGCACCGCGCCTACCTCGGTCTCTCCGGCGGGGACATCACCCCCAGCATCGCCCAGGCCCTCAACCTGCCGGTTCAGCAGGGTGTGCTGATCGAGCAGGTGCTGAACGGCGGTCCCGCGGACGACGCCGGCATCAACGGCGCCACCGGGCAGGCGACGATCGGTGGACAGACCATCCCGATCGGCGGCGACATCATCACCAAGGTCGACGGGAAGCAGATCACCGGCATGGACGACGTGATCTCGGCCGTCAACGGGCACAAGCCCGGCGACGACCTCACCCTCACCGTCTGGCGGGACGGTCAGCAGAGGGACGTCACCGTCAAGCTCGGCGATCGTCCCGCCCACGTGCAGGACTCGAACTCCAGCACGCAGCCCTAGCTACGCCGCGGCGGGGGTCTTGACGACCCCGTGGCGGATCAGGCTCTCGCCCGTCTCGGCGATCGTGTCCTCGATCGGCCTGGGCGACCAGCCCAGGGTGCTTCTCGCCCTCTCGGAGCTCAGGTCGGTCCGCTTTCCGAGTGTGCCGACGATCGAGCGAATCCCGCCGTCGAACAGCGCCATGCCGCGGACGACCAGGTTGGGAACGGTCCGGGTCGGCACCTTCGAGGCCTGATCGCCCAGGCGGTCGCGAAGGACCTGCCCCGCCTCGGACATCCAGAGCCACTTGCGTGACGGCGATGAACCGCTTGCCGCCGGCCTCGGGTGATGTCATCGCCCGGATCTCCAGGTCGGCGACATCGCGGACGTCGACGAAGTTGAAGCCCAGCCTGGGGACGCCCGGCATGCCCTTGAGGAGACGCTCGACCGACTGCACCGAGTAGGACATGTCGTCGTGCAGGAGGGGGCCGATGATCGCGCCCGGGTTGACCACGGCGAGCCGGTCCTCGTCGCCACGCTCGCGCACCAGGTCCCAGGCGGCACGCTCGGCGATGGTCTTGGAGCGCACGTAGGGGGTCAGGCCGTCCGCGTCCGGGTCGGTCCAGTCCTCCTCTGTCAGCGGTCTCTGCTGGGTGCCCTTCGCGAGCCTGATCGCGGCGATGGAGGAGGTGACCACCACCCGCTTCACGCCGTGGTCGAGCGCCTTGCCGAGCACGCGCAGCGTCCCCTCGCGGGCCGGCACGATCAGCTCGTCCGGGTCCTTCGGCTGGTTCGGCGGGAAGGGGGAGGCCACGTGCAGGACGTAGTCGCAGCCCTCGATGACGTTGTCCCAGTGCTCGTCGCTCAGCAGGTGGGCCTGATGGACGGTGAGGTGGTGGCCCGGGTCGACCTGCGAGGCGACCGCCTCCTGAACCTCCCGCTCGCGGGCGGGGTCGCGGACGGTCGTCCTGACGCGGTAGCCACGCCGCAGCAGCTCGACTATGCACCAGCCACCGAGGTAGCCGGAGCCGCCGGTGACGAGAACCGTCTTGCCGTCACCCTCCGCCATCGGCCTAGTCCATCACGCCCGTTGCCCGGGCGGGAGCAATCGCCCCGATCGAGCGCTCCGGCTTGGCGAAGAGCACCTGGACGTCACGGAGCCGGCGCTCCCGGAACCCGGCTTCGCTCATCGCCAGCCAGAGGGTCCAGAGGCGGCGAAACGGCTCGTCGTAACCCAGCTCGGCGGCGAGATCGGTGTTGGCGATGAAGCGCTCGCGCCAGAGCTCGAGTGTGCGGGCGTAGTGGGCCCCTATGTCCTCCAGCCAGACCATGCTCATGTCCGTTTCGCGTGCGATGCAGCGCTCGACCACCTCGACCGACGGCAGGCAGCCGCCCGGGAAGATCAGCATGTTCGAGAAGCTCCGTGCGGCCTTCTCGACCTCGTAGAGGCGGTCGTCGATGACTATCGCCTGCAGGAAGAGGAGCCCATCGGGCTCGAGCAGCTCCGAGCAGCGGCGGAAGAAGGTGTCGAAGTACTGCCAGCCGACCGCCTCGATCATCTCGAGGGAGACGAGCTTCGAGTAGCGGCCGCGCAGGTCGCGGTAGTCGTCGAGCAGGACGGTGACGCGGTCCTCGACGCCGGCGTCCTGGATGCGCCGGAGCGCGCCCGCACGCTGTTCTTCCGAGATCGTGGTCGTCGTGACCCGGCAGCCATAGCGACTCGCCGCGTACGCGGCCATTGCGCCCCAGCCGGTGCCGATCTCGAGCAGGTGATCGTCGGGTCCGAGCTCCAGCGCCTGGCAGATGCGCTCCAGCCGGTGCTCCTGGGCCTCGCCCAGCGTCGCGTCCGGATGGGGGAAGACGGCCGAGGAGTACATCATCGACTCGTCGAGGTAGAGGGCGAAGAGGTCATTGCCGAGGTCGTAGTGGGCGGAGATGTGACGCCGCACGCGGCGGCGGTTGTTGCGGGGGACGCGCCAAAGCGTCTTCTGGAGCGGGGCGAGCACGGGGTGCAGCCGGCGGCGCCAGCGGTCGAGCGGGCCCATGTTGCGGGCGGCGATCCGGGAAAGCGCAACGAGGTCGTCGCAGTCCCAGACCCCGTCCCGGTACGCCTCGCCGAGGCCGACGCTCCCGCCGAGCATCGCTCGGTAGAAGTGCGGCGAGTGGACCTCGACCGTCGCCGCGAGTTCGGAGTCCCCCTGGCCGAAGCTGAGCCGCCGATGCGAGGGTGCGCGTGAGCGCAACCCGTTTGATGCCGGCTCGATGAGCACCAGCCGGCCGTCGCGGACGCCGGAGAGGACCCGGAGAGCCAACCGCCGGCAGGCGCTCTCGATCGCGGTCATCGACGCAAGCCTATGCGCTGGCAGAGGCTCTGGCAGGGAGCAATTGCCTCGGCCCAAGGGGCCGGTCCCGCCGAGGACGCACCCCTGGATGCTGCCCGGCACCGGCGCTGGGTCGCCCCCCACCTCCTCGCCGGTAGCGCCGCTACCGGCTTCGTCGGCGGTCGGCGCCCAGCTTGGTTCCGGGCCGCCCCAGGGGCACGCCCCCGACGGGACCGGCCCCTACCCTTGTCGCATGACGAAGGTCAAGGTCTGCGGCATGACGAATCTCGCCGACGCCGAGCACGCGGCGAGCCATGGCGCCTGGGCGATCGGCCTCATCCACCATCCCGACAGCCCTCGCTACGTGCGGCCCGAGGTCGCCGAGGAGATCGGCGCGGCGATGAAGCGGCGCTGCGAGATCGCAGGCGTGTTCGTCAACTCGACCCTCGATGAGGTGATCGACGCCGCGGACCGGGAGAACCTCACGCTGCTCCAACTCCACGGCGAGGAGGGGCCATCGTTCTGCGTCGAGGCGAGCCGCCGCACCGGCGCGAGAGTGATCAAGGCGATGCGGGTCACGAGCGCCGCCGACGTCCAGGCGGCCGAGGCGTTCCGGACCGACTTCCACCTCTTCGACGCCTACTGGCACGGGATCCACGGGGGTACGGGCCAGGCCTTCGATTGGGACCTGGTCGCCAAGCGGCGCTCGAAGGTGCCGATGATCCTGGCGGGCGGCCTGACCGCGGAGAACGTCGCCGGAGCGGTCGAGCTGGTCAAGCCGTTTGCCGTCGACGTCGTCAGCGGCGTCGAGGCCGAGCCAGGGAGGAAGGACCGCGCCAAGGTCGAGGCCTTCCTGGAGGCCGTGGGCGTCGAGCTCCCCTCCAGGGCGGCGTCGGGATGAGCCCGGCTGTCGAGGAGCGCTTCGGTCCCTACGGCGGCCGGTTCGTCCCCGAGACGCTGATCGCGGCGCTCGACGAGCTCAGCACCGCGTGGGCCGCGGCGAGGGAGGACGACGGCTTCCAGGCGGAGCTCGCCGGCCTGCTGCGCGACTTCGTCGGCCGGCCGACGCCGCTCTATCTCGCCGAGCGGCTCTCGGAGCGGGTCGGCGGACGTGTCTATCTGAAGCGCGAGGACCTCGCCCACACCGGCGCACACAAGATCAACAACGCCGTTGGCCAGGCGCTGCTCGCACGCCGAATGGGGAAGAGCCGTGTGATCGCCGAGACCGGCGCTGGCCAGCATGGTGTGGCCACCGCCACGGCCTGTGCCCTCTTCGGCCTCGAGTGCGCCGTCTACATGGGCACCGAGGACATCCGCCGTCAGGCCCCGAACGTCGAGCGAATGAACCTCCTCGGAGCCGAGGTGATCCCGGTGGAGGCGGGCGCCAGGACGCTGAAGGAAGCCGTGAGCGCGGCGATCCGCGATTGGGTCGCCTCGGTGGGGACCACCCACTACGTGATCGGCTCCGTCGTCGGACCGGCGCCGTACCCGGCGCTGGTCCGCGACCTGCAGCGCGTGATCGGCGACGAGGCCCGTGTCCAGGGGCTCGAAGCGGAGGGGTCCCTGCCCGCAGCGGGTGATCGCCTGCGTCGGCGGCGGCTCCAACGCGATCGGCAGCTTTCACGCCTTTCTCGACGATCCGGTGGAGCTGATCGGCGTCGAGGCCGGGGGAGAGGGGCTCGATTCGGGCCATCACGGGGCCTCCCTGGTGGCCGGCGGCAAGGGAGTCCTGCACGGGGCGTTCTCCGCGGTTCTCGAGGACGAGCAGGGCCAGATCCTCGAGGCGCATTCGGTCTCGGCGGGCCTCGACTACCCGGGTGTTGGCCCGGAGCACGCCCACCTGCGCGATTCCGGACGCGCGACCTACGTCACCGCCACCGACACCGAGGCCCTCCTCGCCTTCCGAGAGCTCGCCCGGCTGGAGGGCATCATCCCGGCGCTCGAACCAAGCCACGCGATCGCCTGGCTGCTGGAAAACGGCGGTGGCGACGGCTACGACGTGCTTACCCTCTCCGGCCGGGGAGACAAGGACATGGACGAGGTCACGGCGAAGCTCTCTGGCCTCGATGCCTGACGGGACGGCGACCGAAACGGGCGCAGCCCGCATCCAAGCCGCATTCGCGGCCGCGCGAGAGGACGGCCGGGCGGCCCTGATGCCCTACCTGATGGGCGGGTTTACCGACCTGGAGACCGCCACCGCCGTCGCGGGCGCCTACGCGGACGCCGGCGCCGATCTGATCGAGCTCGGCGTGCCGTTCTCCGACCCGCTGGCGGACGGTCCGACGATCCACGCCGCCGACACCGCCGCGCTCGCCGCGGGGGCGACGCTCGGGTCGGTGCTCGAGACCTGCGCCGCGGTCGGCGGGCGGGTCCCGGTCACGCTGATGGTCTACGCGAACATGGTGCTTGCCGCAGGCGCCCCTGAGTTCGCGGACAGGGCCGCGCAGTCGAGGGCGTCGGGCGTGATCGTCCCCGACCTGCCGCTGGAGGAGCAGGGTCCGATCCGCGAGGCGCTCGGCCGGCGGGGCCTCGCGCTGATTCCGCTGGTCGCACCGACGACCCCGGCGGAGCGACGGGCGCGGATCTGCGCGGACGCCGAGGGCTTCGTCTATCTCGTCTCGACGGTTGGGGTGACGGGCGAGCGTGAGCAGCTACCGCCGGAGCTGGCCGAGCTGATCGCCGCCGCGAAGCGGGAGGCGAGCGTGCCGGTCGCCGTCGGTTTCGGTATCTCGACGCCGGATCAGGCCGCCACCGTCGGAGGGCTCGCCGACGGCGTGATCATCGGCACCAGGCTGGTCCGCGCGGTGGCCGACGCGGCCGATCGCGACGCGGCCGTGGCCGCGGTCACCGACTTTCTTCGCGAGGCTCGCGCGGCGCTCGCCGGATAGGCTTTCGCGCGTGCAGATAGTCCTCTTCACGGTTCTCGGCGGCTGCGTGATGGTGATCGCCTACGCACTCGGTGTTCCCGGCCCCGTCTGCGGACTGCTCTTCCTCAGCGGGGTATTCACCGGGGCGCTCCTGCGCGTGGCGCGCCCGATCATCGACTGGGCCACCAAGCCGTAGCGCGCGCCCCGTTCGTTCCCCTCATCCTCAGGGTGGGCTGGGCAGTCTGGTCGCGCCGTCGGCTGCGGCGCTCGTCGACATAGGCTGTCGGCGTGTCCAGCGAGGCCGTCTTCGAGCTCCGGGCGATCGGCCGCGTCACCTCGCCGCTGACCGAGATGGAGTCCGCGCCCAGGCAGGGCGATGAGGGCGCGCCCGACGTCTGGATCGAGTTCGAGCCCGATGTGCTCGATGGGCTGAGGGGACTTGAGCCCGGCGATCGCCTGGTGATCCTCACCTGGCTGGACCGCGCCGACAGGAGGGTGCTCGTGGTTCATCCGCGCGGCGATACGTCGAGGCCCCCGGCAGGAGTGTTCGCGACGAGGTCCCACCACCGCCCCAATCCGATCGGACTGCATCCCGTCGAGGTGCTGGCCATCGAGGGTCCGAGGGTGAAGGTGAGCAACCTGGAGGCGCTTGACGGCACTCCGATCCTCGACGTCAAGCCGGTTCTGGAGGGCGAGATCTCGGATCGCTGAGCTGGGCGGCGGAGCCGCGTCGGTAGATTGAGCGCGTGCGGATAGGCGTGCTCACCGGAGGTGGCGACTGCCCGGGGCTGAACGCAGTGATTCGCGCAATCGTGCGCAAGGGGGTGGGGGAGTACGGCCACGAGTTCGTCGGCTACCGCGATGGCTGGCGGGGGCCGCTCGAGAGGGACAGCCGGCCGCTCGGCGTCCCCGAGGTGCGGGGAATCCTGCCACGGGGAGGAACGATCCTCGGTTCCTCCCGCACCAACCCCTTCGGTGAGGACGGTGGCGCGGAGAGGATCGCCGAGCACCTCAGGGCCGACGGCGTCGACGGGCTGATCGTGATCGGCGGCGAGGACACTCTCGGCGCCGCGTCGCAGCTCTTCGAGCGCGGCGTCAACGTCGTCGGGGTGCCGAAGACGATCGACAACGACCTCTCCGCCACGGACTACACCTTCGGATTCGACACGGCGGTGAACATCGCGATGTCCGCGATCGACCGCCTGCACACGACCGCGGAGAGCCATCGGCGGACGCTGATCTGCGAGGTGATGGGCCGCAACGCCGGCTGGATCGCCTTCCACGCGGGGCTCGCCGGCGGGGCCAACGTGATTCTGATCCCCGAGGTCGCATTCGACCTCGACCTCGTGACCGACTACATCGTCCGGCGTTTCGAGAGCCAGTACTCGCCGATCGTCGTGGTCGCCGAGGGCGCGCAGCCAAAGGGGGGCATGCCGACCGGAGACGGGGCGCCTACGGACGCCTTCGGACACGTCAGGCTTGGCGGCATAGCCAACTGGCTCGAGGGCGAGATCGAGCGGCGGACGGGCCACGAGGCACGGGCAACGGTGCTCGGACACGTTCAGCGGGGTGGCACGCCCACCGCCTTCGACCGGGTGCTCGCGACGCGGTTCGGCCTGCACGCGATCGACGCGGCGCACGAGGGGCAGTGGGGAACGATGACCGCGCTGCGCAGCACCGACATCCAGCTCGTCGATCTCGTCGAGGCGACCGCGGAGCTGAAGACGGTTCCCGAGTCGCTGTATCGCGAGGCCGAGGTCTTCTTCGGCTAGTGGCATGACTCGTCCGGCGCTTGCGGCGCTGCTGCTTGTCGTGCTTGCCACTGCCGGGTGCGGCATCACCGGCGGGGCGAAGATCGAGGCCCCGGTCGCGGTCTACGTCAGCCTGCCGCTCACCGGACCGCGCGGCGTCGACGGCCGCGAGGCCGCCGACGGCGCCCGCCTCGCGCTCGAGGAGGCGCATGGCAGGGCCGGATCACTCGAGGTGCGGGCCCACTTCCTCGATGACGCCAAGGGCAGGCCTTGGGATGCGGTCGCGGTGGGGGCGAATGCCCGGACCGCGGTGCAGGATCACACCACCGCCGCCTACATCGGTGAGCTCGACTCCGAGCCGACGCGATCCTCCGCCCCGATCACCAACCAGGCCGGGATCGCCCAGGTGTCGCCGGGGGCGGGCGCCGTCGACCTGACCGCACCGGCGGCCGGGTATCCGGATTCCCCGGACCGCTACCGGCCCTCTGGCGACATCAGCTTCGCCCGCACCGTTCCCGCCGACGACGTCGTCGTGGACGCCGCAGCCGCCTGGGCGTCGGAGCTCGGCGTCACCGCAGCGGCGGTCACCTCGGATGGCTCGCTGTTCCAGAACCTTGCCGCGGCCGAGTTCAAGTCGGCCGCGGCAGACCATGGGATCCGGGTGAGCCCCGGCAAGCCGCCGAGCGAGGTGGCGGTAGCGCCCGGCGGGGGCACGCGAGCCGTGTACGAGCCGGGCGGCGCCCGGCTGACGGTCTACGGAGGCACGACTCAGACACTGCGGCTGAGCGCGGAGCTCGACGCGAAACTGCTCCCCGACAAGGACTTCGATTCCCGCTTCGCGCACCGCTTTCACCGCAGTCCCGGCCCCTCCGCCGCCTACGGCTACGAGGCGATGGCGCTGGTCCTCCAGGGGATCGGCGATGCGGGGACGGACGCGTCCTCATTCCGAGACGACGTTCGCCACGCGGTTATCGGCGCCCACCGCGACGGGACGGTTCTCGGCAGCTACTCGATCACCTCAGAGGGCGACACGACCGAGTGCATGATCCAGCGCTACCGGATCGAGAGCTCGGCCCAGCATCGGAGGCCAAGACATCGGCAGAGTCACCGTGCCGCTCGCCGCTCCCTGCCCGCCCGAGTCGGGCTAGATCGCGGAGGGCGGGCCCTCGATCACGGGCTCGCCGGTGATCACCGAGGAGACCCAGGCACGGATCTCCGGGATGACGGCGTGGTCGATGCCGTGCTGCATCCGTGTCTCCCGGTAGGTCACCGCCAGACCGCCCTCCTCGATCAGGTCGCGGGCCTTGCGGCCGAAGCCCACGGGGATCACCGGGTCGTAGGAGCCGTGGGTGACATAGGCGGGCATGCCCCGCTTGGCGCTGGGGTCCATCCTCCAGCCCGGGACCATCGGATAGAAACCGCTCATCATCAGCAGGCCGGCGGCGCGCGGGCGGCCCATCCCGAGCGCCACGGCGCAGGACACGGCCGCGCCCTGGCTGAACCCGCCGACCACCGTCTTCTCCCAGGGGATGCCGCGGTGGCGAAGCTCGTCGTCGAGGAAGCGGCAGAGCGAGTTCAGGGTGTCCACGAAGGTCTCCTCATCGGGATGGCCCACCTCCCTGATCACGTACCAATGCCGCCCACCCGGCGGGACGTTCGTGAGCGGCGCCCCTGGCGTGATGCCCAACAGCCTGCGCTCCGGGTCGAGCTCCTCGAGCAGTGGATAGAGGTCGCGCTCGTCGACGCCGCGGCCGTGCAGCAGGATCAGCGCGCCGTCGGGTTCGCCGGCTGGTTCGCGAGCCAGGTGGACCAGCTCGACGACCTGGCCCGGGCGCTCGGCCGGCGGGTCAGGCGGTGACACGCGGGTTGTTGATCGGCCGGAGGACCGGCTCGACCTGCTCCCGGAGGTGCTCGTAGTCGGGCGGCAGCGAGAGCTTCTCGCCCAGTGACTCGAGCGGCTCGTCGACCGTGAAGCCGGGGCCGAGCGTCGCGATCTCGAAGAGGACGCCGCTCGGCTCGCGGAAGTAGATCGAGCGGAAGTAGAAGCGGTCGATCACAGGGGTGGGACGGGCGCCTGCTGCGGTCACCCGGTCGCGCCAGGCCTCGTGATCGTCCATCTGGGATGCCCAGGCGATGTGGTGGACGCTGCCCGCCCCCTGCAGTCCGCGCTCGGAGGGGGCTGGGTCGAACCCGTACAGGCCGCCCCGGCTGTCCCCCCGGGCCTCCCAGCCGTCGTCGCGCGGCTGGAAGCCGAGAGCCTCCTCGAAGAGCTTGCGGCTCGCCTCCGGATTGCTCGCGTAGGCGCGGGCGCCATCGAACCCTTGGAGGGCGACCTCGCCGGGGATGTCGGGCTGCTCGGCGATCAGCGGCTCGTCCTCCACGTTGCTCACTCGCAGCTCATGGCCGAGACCCTCGGGGTCGGCGAACCCAAGGCTGTCGCTCTCGCGCCGGACCTCGATGCCCTGACCGTCCAGCCGCTCCGCCCAGAAGTCCAGTGCCTCGGGTGACGCCACCCGCCAGGCGACCGTGTGGATCATCCCGTCGCCCGCGCGACCCTGGGGGGCGCCGGGGTACTCGAAGAAGGTCAGGTCGGATCCGGCGTCGCCCTTCTCGTCGGCGTAGAAGAGGTGGTAGACGGTTGGGTCGTCCTGGTTCACCGTCTTCTTCACCAGGCGGAGACCCAGGACGCCGACGTAGAAGTCGACGTTCTTCTGGGAGTCGCCCGTGATCGCGGTGATGTGGTGGACGCCTTCGAGCTTCATCCATACCCATCTTGCCCCATCGGAAGTGTTTTCACCGTGCAGGGCACGGGCAAATGGCCCCTATGAAGCTTGCATTCATCCCCGTCAGCATCCTCGGCGGGCTCCTGGCCGGTCTGATCGGCCAGAAGGTGTTCGACGCGATCTGGGGCAAGGTGGACGAACAGGAGCCGCCGCAGCCCGACCAGCGCGAGGTGAGCCTCGCGAAGCTGGCGATCGCGCTGATGATTCAGGGGGCCATCTTCCGGCTGGTCAAGGGTCTGTTCGACCACGCGGCGCGGCGTGGCTTCGCCCGCATGACGGGCGCCTGGCCAGGCGAGGAATCTCCAGAGAAGGCCTAGAGCGACACGATGGCTGACGCCGACACCGCCGATCGGTCCGACAGGACCGATCCCGATGAGGACCCCACGCAGCGGCGCGGCGACGACTTCGCCCCGACTGGCGTCGAGCGCCGGACGGGTCGGTGGCCGACGCTGAAGCGGACGGCGCAGGAGTTCCAGGAGGACAACCTCACCGACTGGGCCGCCACGCTCACCTATTACGGCCTGCTCGCCCTCTTCCCGGGCCTGATCGTGCTGGTCTCGATCGTGGGGTTGGTCGGCGATCCACAATCGACGACCAACACGCTCACGGACATCGTCACCCGCGTGGGCCCTGACTCCGCTGCAAGCACCTTCGAGGGGCCGATCCGGCAGGTGACCGAGAGCCGCGGGACCGCCGGGTTCGCCCTCATCGTGAGCACCCTTGTGGCCCTGTGGTCGGCGTCCGGCTATCTGGGGGCGTTCATCCGCGCCTCGAACGTGATCTACGAGACGCGCGAGGGGCGTCCCTTCTGGAAGCTGCGCCCGCTTCAGCTTCTGCTGACGCTGGTGTTGGTGCTGCTGCTAGCGGTCATGGCGCTGGGCATCGTCCTCACCGGGCCGATCGTCTCCGACGTTGCGGAGCCGATCGGCGTCTCCGACACGGCGGTTTCGATCTGGAACTACGCCAAGTGGGTGCTGATCGCCCTTCTGTTCGTAGTGATGATCGACGTCATCTACTACGCCTCGCCGAACGTCAAGCAGCGAGGGTTCAGGTGGATCACGCCGGGAAGCTTTGTCGCGCTCGTCGTCTGGCTGCTCGCCTCAGCGGGTTTCGGCCTCTACGCCTCACAGTTCGGCTCGTACAACAAGGTCTATGGCTCACTGGCCGGCGTGGTCGTGATCCTGATCTGGATGTGGATCACCAACTTGGCCATCCTCTTCGGGCACGAGCTCAACGCCGAGCGCGAGCGTGAGCAGCAGTTCGAGGAGGGCGTCCCGGGCGCAGAGCGGGAGATTCAGCTCGAGCCTCGGGACGAGCCGGAGCCACGCCGAACCGTCTGAGCAGATCAGCGGAGTGCCGAGCGCAGCGCTTCGTCGAGCTCCGGGTGGCGGAACTCATAGCCGAGGTCGAGCGCTCGGCGGGGCAGAACGCGGGCGCCGCCCGCCACCGTGTCGGCGAGCTCGCCCCCTCGCAGAGCGGCAACGGCGAATTTCGGAATCGGCATGAAAGCGGGCCGGTGCAGCGGCGCGGCCGAGCGCCTTCGAGAACTCGCGGTTGGTCACCGGGTTCGGGGCGGTCCCATTGATCACTCCCCAGACACGATGGTCATCCAGGGCCCAGAGGAAGAGGCCGACAACATCCTCGATGTGCACCCATGACAGGTACTGGTCGCCGCCCGCGATCGGCCCCCCGACCCCGAGCTTGAAGGGCAGGAGCAGCTGCTTGATCAGCCCCCCGTTCTTGGAGAGCACGGGCCCGGTGCGGAAGATCACCACCCGGTCGAAGATCCCCTCGGCCTGCCGCTCCGCTGCCTCCCAGTCGATCGGGACCTCGGCGGCGAACCCCTCGCCTGGCTCCGATTCCTCGTCGACGACCTGGGCCCCGCGGTCGCCGTAGTAGCCGATCGCGGACTGCCCGACGAAGACGCTCGGCTCGGTCGGGGAGGCCTTGATGCCCTCGAGCAGGTTGCGGGTGCCGAGGATCCGGCTCTCGCGAATCCGGACCTTCGCCGCGTCGGTGAGCCGCTGGTTGATCTCCTCGCCGACCAGGTTGACGACGCCGTCGATGCCGTCCAACGCCGCGGGCGGCGGCGTTTCGGTGGTCGGCCGCCAGGCGTGCCAGGTGACGGTCGGGTTCGTCGAGCGCGCCCGGTCCGGGTCGCGGGTGAGTCCCACGACCTCGTCGCCTCGCGCCAGCAGGGCGTCGCAGAGGTCAGATCCGATCAGGCCGGTGGCTCCCGTGACGAGAACGCGCATGGGCGCCGGATGCTAACCAGGACTGGTCGTTAGGTTCCCGCGATGGCCGCTGTGGTGAGAGAAGCCTCGATGACCTTGGTCGGGGCGCTCTGCTTTCTCTGGGCTGCGCGAATCCTCGTCAAGCCGCCGCCGTGGCTGCTGCCCTCGACGCGGCGCTCGCAGTAGTCGCGGCCCGGTGCCCAGGTCAACCGGTGCCGTCGGATGAGGCGCCGTCGCCGCTGACGACCTCGAACGTCCCGGTCTCCTCGGAGAACCGGGCGAGGCCCGCGGCCTTGGCCTCGTCCACCACCGCCCGGGCGACGCTTGCAGCCACGTCGCGGTTGAAGACCGAGGGGATGACGTAGTCCTCGGCCAGGTCGTCGTCGGTGACGACTTCGGCGATGCCGCGAGCGGCCGCCAACTTCATCTCCTCGGTGATCCGGGGCGCCCCGGCGTCCAGCGCGCCGCGGAAGATCCCGGGGAAGCAGAGGACGTTGTTGATCTGGTTCGGGTAGTCCGAACGGCCGGTGGCCATGATCCGGACGTACTGGTCGGCCTCCTCCGGCATCACCTCTGGGGTGGGGTTGGCCATGGCGAAGACGATCGCGTCGTCGTTCATCTTCGCCAGGGATTCGGGCTCGAGCAGGCCGGGACCGGAGAGTCCGATGAACAGGTCGCAGCCCTCGATCACCTCGTTCGGGCCGCCGCTCAGCTTCTCCGGGTTCGAGTTCTCGGCGTACCAACGCTTGATCGGCGACATCCCCCCGTCGACGTAGTCGAAGCGATCCGTCGAGATCGCGCCCTGGCGGTCGCAGCCGACGATCTGGGTGATCCCCGACTCCTGCATCATCTTCGTGCAGGCGACCCCCGCGGCGCCGAGGCCCAGCATCAGCACCCGCAGGCTCTCGATCGGCTTGCCGACGATCTTCAGGGAGTTGAAGAGCGCCGCCATCACCACCACTGCCGTGCCGTGCTGGTCGTCGTGGAAGACCGGGATGTCGAGCTCTTCCTTCAGCCGGTCCTCGATCTCGAAGCAGCGCGGGGCGGAGATGTCCTCGAGATTGATCCCGCCGAAGGTGGGGGACAGGAGCTTGACCGTCTGGATGATCTCCTCTGGGTCGTTGCTGGCCAGGCAGATCGGGAAGGCGTCGACCTGGGCGAACTCCTTGAAGAGCATCGCCTTGCCCTCCATCACCGGCATGGCTGCTTCGGGACCGATGTCGCCGAGGCCCAGTACGGCCGAGCCGTCGGAGACCACGGCGACAGTGTTCGCCTTGATCGTGAAGTCGAAGGCCTTGGTCTTGTCCTCGGCGATGTACTCACAGACCCGCGCGACGCCGGGCGTGTAGGCCATCGAGAGGTCGTCGCGTGTCTTCAGCGGGTACTTGTTGTGCTGCTCGATCTTGCCCTTCTTGTGCATCTCGAAGGTGCGGTCGGTGAAGCCGAGGACGCGCGCGCCGCGGGTGGAGCCGATCGAGCGGAGGATCTGCTCCCAGGCCTCGGAGCTGGCCGCGTCGATCGTGAACTCGCGGACCCGCTTGCCCTCAGGGCCCGCTCCCGGGATCAGGTCGACGGACTGGAGCGCTCCGCCGGCCTCGGCGATCTGGGCCGTGATCTTGCCGAGCGGCTCCTGACGCGCGTCGAGCTCGACGCGGACCGTGACGCTGTACTGAGCGGAGGCAGCCATGGCGCGAGAAGGATACGGGGCGCCGAATGCCGCCCGGTTGCTCGGAAAACCGGCAATGGAGGGGGCGGGCCCCGAATGCCGGGCAATGAAGGGGGAGAGGGACGAACAGCGGCGATGAAGGGGGAGAGGGACCGGAGTTGGCGGCTTAGTTGCCGGGTGGGCAACCAACCCGCCAATACCGAGCGACTGATCGGCGAGATCGCCGCCCGGCAGCACGGAGTCCTGAGTAGTGCCCAACTCCAGGCGGCGGGCATCTCGAAGGTCGCGGCTTCCAGGCGTGGCAAGGCCGGGCGCCTGCACCGCATTCATCGCGGGGTTTACGCCGTGGGACATGCCCGACTCAGCTTCGAAGGCCGCTGTGTGGCGGCCGTCCTTGCCCTCGGTGCCCGGGCTGTGGTCAGCCACCAGAGCGCTGCTGCCGTGTGGGGAATGCTCAACCCGCACTCGGGGCCGATCGACGTCACAGTCCCGGGGGACGGCGGCAGGGAGAAGCGGAAGGGCATCCGGGTCCACCGATCCCACTCCCTCATTGCCGGTGTTACGACCCGCCGCAACGGGATCGCGGTGACGAAGCCGGGCCGCACGCTTCGAGACCTTCACCGCACCTCTCCCAGCCGGTTTTCCGCCGGGCACTGAGGCGGGCGCTTGACCTGCGGCTCGTGAGTTCGGCGGACGTCAGACGCGAGGCACACCTCACCCGCAGCGAGCTCGAGCGCATCTTCCTGAGCCTCTGTCGCCGCCACCGCCTTCCCGAGCCTGAGGTGAACGCCTGCGTCGGCCAGTACGAAGTGGACTTCCTCTGGCCCGTCCGCCGCCTCATCGTCGAGACCGACGGCTTTCGCCACCACGGCGACCGCGCAGCATTCGAGCGCGACCGCGCCCGCGACGCCCACCTTCAGAGCCTCGGGTTTCGGGTCCTCCGCTTCACCTACCGGCAGGTGACAGACGACCGATCTGCCGTCGTTGCGGCCTTGCGGGCCCTGCTCGGCCGGAGGTCTCTCGCACCCAACCTATGATGGATACGTGCCGGCAACGACCCAGAAAAAGGCTCCCGCGAAGGGTGGAAAGGGCAAGCAGAAGCCTGCCGAGCTGTTCCTGATCGACGGCAACTCGCTCGCCTACCGGGCGTTCTTCGCCCTGCCCGAGTCGATCGCGACCCACGACGGCAGGCCGACCAACGCCATCTATGGCCTCGCCTCGATGTTCGCCAAGATGCTGATCGACCACGACCCGGCTGCCGTGGTCGTCTGCTGGGACGCGGGCTGGTCGGGCCGGGAGCTGACCTACGAGCCCTACAAGTCCCAGCGCAAGCCACGACCCGACCTCCTGCGCGACCAGTGGCCCCACCTGATGCCGCTGGCCGAGGCCTTCGGCTTCACCAACATCAAGGTGGACGGCTTCGAGGCGGACGACGTGATCGCCTCGCTCACCAAGCGTGCCCGCGAGCAGGACCTGGCGGTGATGGTGGTCTCCGGCGACCGCGACGTCTACCAGCTGGTCGAGGACGGGGTCCGCGTGATGACCACCTCCCGCGGTGTCACCGACACCAAGATCTATGACAGCGACGGCGTGGTCGAGCGCTACGGCGTGCCGCCCGAGCTCGTCACCGATCTGATCGGGCTGAAGGGCGACACCTCGGACAACATCCCCGGTGTCCCGGGCATCGGCGACAAGACCGCTGCCCAGCTGCTCCAGGAGTACGGCGACCTGGAGGGGGTCCTGGCCAACATCGACAAGATCTCCGGCGCCAAGCGCAAGGAGAACCTCACCAACCACGCTGAGGACGCGCGCATCTCGAAGAAGCTCGCGACCGCGATCACCGACATCGATATCGAGCTCGACCTCGACGAGCTGATGGCGAAGCGGATGGACCGCAGCCGACTCCGCGAGGTCGCCCGAGAGTTCGAGCTCCGCGTGATCCTCGAGCGCCTGGAGGAGGAGCTCGGGGCGGACTTCGTCCCCGACTCCAAGGTCGAGGAGGAGCTCGACGCCACGGCCAAGGAGGGATCGATCGACGACCTCGCCGACGGGGAGGTCGCCCTGGCGATCGCCGGCGAGACCTGGTCCGGCTACGACGGCAAGAGCCTCGTCGAGGGCGACTGCCCCGACTTCGCGGACCTCGTCAAGGCACTCGGCAAGCGCCGGCTCATCGGCCATGACCTGAAGAGCCTCGGCGGCGGTGCTCGCTATGGAGTCCTCGCCGCCGCCGGCCCGGGCGGCCTCGACCTCCGCCACGACACGATGGTCGGCGCCTACCTGCTCGACCCCGCGCGCCGCTCCTATGACCTCATCGACATCGCGGCCCAGCGCGGCCTCGCGGCTGCTTCCAAGGAAGAGGAAGGCGCCGACGGCGACCAGCTCGAGCTCGGGGATGAGCCGCCGCCCGATCCCGCTGCCGAGGCCCGCCTGGTATGGGAGATCGCCCAGCTCCAGCGCGAGGGCATGAAGGAACAGAAGATCGAGCGCCTCATGGACGAGGTGGAAATGCCGCTGATCGAGGTGCTGGCGGCGATGGAGCAGACCGGGGTGAAGGTCGACGAGAATCGCCTCGCCGACATCAACGAGGGCTTCGAGCAGCGCATCGAGACCCTCCAGGCAGACATCTTCGAGCTCGCCGGCCACGAATTCACCATCGGCTCCCCCCAGCAGCTCGCCGAGGTCCTGTTCGACGAGCTCGGCCTGACCAAGAAGCGGCGCGGCAAGACCGGCTTCTCAACCGACGCCCGGGTCCTCTCCCAGATCCGCGAGGAGCACGAGATCGTGACCAAGGTCGAGCAGTGGCGCGAGCTCACCAAGCTGAAGAGCACCTATCTGGACGCCCTCCCCGAGCTGATCGACCCGGAGACCGGCCGTCTCCACACCACCTTCAACCAGACCGCCACCGCCACCGGCCGGCTCTCCAGCACCAACCCCAACCTCCAGAACATCCCCATCCGCACCGAGGAGGGCCGGCCGATCCGCTCCTGCTTCGTCGCCCCGCGCGGCCACCGCCTGCTCTCCGCCGACTACAACCAGATCGAGCTGCGGATCCTCGCCCACATTGCGGGCGAGGACGCCCTCCGAGAGATCTTCGCCCGTGGGGAGGACATCCACGCCGCCACCGCCGCCGAGGTGCTCGGCTCGGACCCGAAGAGGGTCAGCCCCGGCGATCGCTCGAAGGCCAAGATGGTCAACTACGGCATCGCCTACGGCCTCTCCGCCTACGGCCTGGCCGATCGCCTCAACATCGAGCAGGAGGAAGCGGCCCAATACATCGACCGCTACTTCGAGCGGTTCCCCGCGGTCAAGCGCTACATCGAGGAGACCATCGAGTTCGCGCGCGAGAAGGGTTACGTGGAGACGCTCCTCGGCCGGCGCCGCCCGATCCCCGAACTCCGCTCCGGCCGTCCCCAGGTACGCAGCCAGGGCGAGCGCCTCGCGGTCAACATGCCGATCCAGGGCACTTCGGCGGACATCATCAAGATTGCGATGGTCGCCTGCCAGCGAGCCCTCGGCAGGTCCGACCTCGAGACCCGCCTCGTGCTCCAGATCCACGACGAGCTCCTCTTCGAAGGCCCCGCCGACGAGATGGAGGCCGCCTCCGAGCTGGTCGAGCGCGAGATGACCGAGGCCTTCGAGCTCGACCCGCCGCTGACCGTGGACATCGGCGTCGGCAAGGACTGGCTCGCCGCGAAGTAGCGGCAGGGTCAGGCCCCGATCACCGCGTCGAGCTCGTCAGCGAGCTCGACCATCGAGGGCCGCTCCGACGGGTCAGGCGCCAGGCAGGCGTCGATCGCCGACGTGAAGCGGGAGGGCGCCCGCCTGCTCTCGGCCAGCGAGGGGGCTCGGCGCTCCTGCTGCGGGTAGTTGCGCCGCTTCGCGTCCGGGAAGGGCCACGCTCCGGTGGCGGCCTCATACAGCGTTACCCCGATCCCCCAGACGTCGGTCGCCGCGCTGACGCTCTCCCCGCGGGCCTGCTCGGGTGCCAGGTACGGGGGGGACCCCATCCCGCGCGGAACAGGCCCCGGCCTGCGCGCGAGGCTCAGGTCGATCACCCGCGCCTGCCCGCTCTGGACGATCACGTTCGACGGCTTCAGGTCGAGGTGCAGGTAGCCCCGCCCGTGCAGATAGCCGATCGCCGAGCCGATCTGCAGGCCGAGGTGGGCGACGTCCGCGATCGCCAGGCGCCTGCGAGCCGAGTGGATCATGTGCTCGACGGTCTCGCCGCCGAGGGTCTCGAGGATCACCACGGTTCGCGGCCGGCGACGCAGCTCATAGGCCCGGACGATGTTCGGATGGACCAGCTCCAACAGCAGCTCGCCCTCCTGCACCAGCCGCCTGCGCACGCGCGGTGCCCGCCGGTCGGGCCGCACGACCTTGACGACGCAGCGGCAGTCGCGGTCGAGGCTCCATGCGTCGTAGACGTCCAGCGCCGTTCCTCGGCTCAGATGCGCGATCACCTCATAACCGGAGGCCACGCGATCGCCTTCGTGCAGCAGCCCGTTGACCGTGCCGTTCGACGAGCTCACGGCACGACCACCGCCCGAGCCGCGGTCGGTGGAGCAAAATCCTCGCTGCCGACGTGGTGGAGCCGGTAGAGGCGCTCGTAGGTCCCGCCCTGAAGCAGGAGCTCCTCGTGAGTGCCGGAAGCGGCGATTCGCCCGCCTTCGAGCACCGCGATCCGATCCGCGTCCCGGACCGTCACCAGGTTGTGGGAGATCACGATCGTGGTCCGACCGCCCATCAACCGCCGGAGCGGCCCCATGATCCGGCTCCCCGACTCGGCGTCGACTCCGGTCGTCGGCTCGTCCAGGATCAGCACTGGGGCGTCGCGGACCATCGCCCTCGCGATCGCGATCCGCTGACGCTGCCCGCCCGAGAGCCGCCTGCCCTTCTGGCCGATCTCGGTGTCGTATCCCTCGGGGAGGGCGGAGATGAAGTCGTCCGCATCGGCCGCGACCGCCGCGGCCTCCACCTGGTCGCGGGTCGCGCCCCGCCGGCCGTACGCGATGTTCTCGTAGATCGTCCCGTCGAAGACGAGGGTCTCCTGCAGCAGCAGCGCGACGTTGTCTCGCACCGACCCCAGCGTCAGTCCGCGCAGATCCTCCCCGTCCAGCAGGATCCGGCCGAAGTGGGGGTCGTAGAAGCGGAGCAGCAGCTTCGCGAGTGTCGACTTGCCGGCACCGCTCGGGCCGACCAGCGCCAGCACCTCGCCGGGCTCGACCGAAAGCGAGACGCCCGAGACCGCGTTCCGCTCCGTCTCCGGATAGCGGAAGGTGACGTGGTCGAGCTCGAGCCGGCCCTGAGCGCGCTCGAGCCCGACCGCACGTGAGGACTCGACCACCGATGGCTTCTGGTCGAGCATCTCGATGATCCGCTCGGCAGACGCCGAGGCGCTGTGGATCCGATTGATGAGCCGGCTCATCCCGCGGACCGGGCTGTAGAGCTGGGTCAGGAAGGTCATGAAAACGAGCAGCCCGCCGAGCGTCAGGTGGCCCTGTGAGAGCTCCCAGGTCCCGAGCCCGATCACGAGCAGGGCACCGCTCAGCTCGATCAGGTCGATCAGCGGCGAGTAGAGCGCCTTCAGCCGCACCGAGGCCATCTCCGCGTGGTAGCTGCCCTCGTTCTCGCGGTGGAACCGCTCGACCTCGGCCGTCTCCTGCCCGTAGGCCTGGACCAGCGCTGCATTGGAGAGGCTCTCCTCCGCCACCGAGCTGATCGAGCCGCTCCGGCGCCGCTTCTCGCGCGAGGCGATTTTGATCAGGCGGGAGAATCGCTTTGCCGCCAGCCAGAAGAGCGGGGCGACCACCAGCGAGATCAGCGCGAGATCCCACTGAAGGTAGAAGAGCGCGGCAGAGAAGAAGACGATCCGCAGCATGTAGGAGATCGCGTCGGACACGCCCGAGAGGACGAACGCCTCGATCGAGGCGATATCGCCGGTGAGACGGGAGATCAGATCGCCGAGCCGGCGGCGGTCGAAGAAGTCGAGCGAGAGCCCCTGTAGGTGGGCGAAGAACCTGGTGCGCAGGTCGAGGAGGAAGCGCTCTCCGATCCAGTTGGCGAGGAAGTCATCGAAGAAGCCGAGCACGCCGGCCAGGACGGTCAAGCCGACGTACGCAGCCGCGATCCAGACGAACGGACCGAAGTCCTGCGGGACCAGCACCTGGTCGACGACGACCTTGAACATCCAGATCATCGCCGTGTCGATCAGTGGGACCAGCGCGATCAGCACCAGGCTGAGCGCCAGCCAGCGGCGGTACGGGCGGGCGTAAGGCCAGAACCGCCGAAAGATCTCGCGAACCGGCACCTCGGGCGAGGCGCTGACGAGCGCCTCGCCCTCGGCCGGCGTCGAGAACAGACTGCGTAGACGGGCTCTCAGCCTGGCCCTCCGTGGCCGCCGCTGCCCGTGTTGGTGTTGGTGTTCGTGTTGGAGACGCTGTTGCTGCTGGTGGTAGCGCCGTGACCCGCTCCCGGCTGCGCGGGCGTCGAGTCGGAGAGCTTCCCGCGACGACGCCGGCGTCGCCTTCTGTGATGTGACATCTGACAGACCTCCTTGGTCTTCGTGGTCCTACGAGTCCCCTAACTCGCATGGGCCACGAAGATCACTCGGGCCTGGCCGTCCCTTCTAGTGGTCGTCGAGCTCGGGTGGGTCGTCCGACCCGCTGCCGTGCTGGTCGCCGCCCGAGGCACCCGACCCGGAGCCGCTCGACCCGGATCCACCCGACCCGGAGCTGCTAGACCCTGAGCCGCTCGAGCCGGATCCACCCGACCCGGAGCCGCTCGATCCGGAGCCGCCCGACTCGGATTCGCCCGACCCCGAGCCACTCGAGTCCGACTTGCCCGATCCGGATGCGCCCGACCCGGACCCGGAGTGCGAGTCGTCTGACCCGGAATTGCTCGACCCGGTGCCCGAGTGCTCGCTTCCCGGCCCGCTGTTTGAGCGCCGGTGACCCGAGGCGCCGTCGTTCGAGCCGCCTCGGCCGCTGCCTCTGTCGCTGTTGCCACCGCGGCCCGACCGGTCCGTCGAACCCGCCACGCCGTTGGGCGAGATGTCCGCGAGCGTGCGGTCGCCACGCGTCCCGCCGACCTTCGCCCTGGTGGATGTCGCGTCGGCCTTCGACGGTGACTTCAGCTCGTGCTTGACGACGGCGCCCGTGGTCAGCGTGCCGGCGGCGAGCAGGGCAGCGACCCCGGTCTTGACCGCAATCCCCGCGCCGCCGCCGGCCGCCGCGGCCGAGGCGCCCTGGGTGAATCCCTCCTCCAGCAGCTGGCGAAGCAAGGGCATCGGAACGAGCATCCCCGCGGCGTCGCGAAGGGCGCGACGCGCGCGATAGATCGACTGCCTGACGGCGCCCCCACTCAGTCCGAGGGAGGCCGCGATCTGCTCGTGGCTAAGGCCCTCCAACTCCCGCATGACGATCGCCGCCCGCTGCGGCTCGGGAAGCTCGCGCAAACCGGCCAACAGCCGACTGATCTCCTCCCGCTGCTCGGCGAGCTCCTCGGGTGACATGCCGGCCGCCCGAGCCTCGTCGAGCTCGAGCGCGGGCTTCGGCTCGTCCCGGATGTTGCTCAACGCCGTGTTGCGGACGATCCGGTAGAGCCAGGGGCGGAGCTGGATCTCCTTGTCACTGCCGCGCAAGGCGAGATATGCCTTCGTGAAGGCCTCCTGGGTGACGTCATCGGCCCGCTGTGCGGTGACGATCGAGGCGGCGTAGCCGCGCAGGGGGGCGCCGTAGCGACGGAAGATCTCCTCGAACGCTGACTCGTAGCCATCGCGCACTAGGGACACGAGCCGTCCGTCGGGCTGAAAGCGCAGCGCTCGTCCCCCGAGGAAGCGGGTGGTCAAGCGGCCGGTCTTCACTGTCTGGGGCACTCCTCCACTCGTACTACGAGCTCCACGCGGTTGAGGATTCAGAGCTTGAACTCGGAATCGGCCGAAAGATCACGCGCTTGAGCCGAAATCGGCCCGATCAGCGAAGATCACGCCCGATGGATCGCGGGTTCGCCGTCCTGATCATGGCCGTAGTCGGCGGGTGCATCGCCCTGCAGGCGCCGATCAACGCAGGCCTGGGCCGCTTCACGGGCAACTTCGCCGCGGCCACGGTCTCCTTCGCGGTGGGGACGCTCCTGCTCGCCGCGATCGTGGTGGCGAGCGGCAAGGCCGGAGGCCTCTCGAGTGCCGCCCACGTCCAGTGGTACTACCTGCTCGGTGGCGTGCTGGGTGCCGCCTACGTCTTCTCGGCGCTGGTGCTGGTCAGCGAGATCGGGGCGGGCGCCGTGGCGGCGGCGACGGTCACCGGGCAGCTCACCACCTCCGTGATCCTCGATCGGATCGGGTTCCTCGGCCTCGAGCAGACCCCGCTCACCGCCAGCCGGGTCGCGGGAGTCGGCCTCCTGCTCACCGGCACCTATCTGGTTGTCCGTTAAGCGGCGGCCCGAACCGGTTCGCGCTCGTCGCGGCGCTCCGGCGGGGATCCCGCGAACTGGGGCGGGGCGATGCGGAGGTAGTGGTCGAAGGCCCAGTCGACGAAGCGCTTGCGGCCGCAGGCCCGGATCACCGCGCGCTGCACCCGCGCCGGCAGCTTGGGAAGCAGGCGCTGGGCGCGGAGCATCCAGCGGAACTTCCACTCGTGGGCGTCGACGAACTCCGCGTAGCTGCGGAGTGCCGCCTCGCGGTCACGACGCCCCTCGACGACCGCGCGCAGCTCGTCTCCCAGCTTGATCCCGAAGTAGAAGGCGGTCCGAATGCCCTCGGCGGTCAGCGGCAGGCAGTGACCGGCGGAGTCGCCGACGAAGAAGATCCCGTCCTCGGTACCGGGGCGGAGCTTGTGTGGGATCCAGTTCCCCTGGTAGCGAACGGGGGGTCTCTCGAGGTCGTCGGCGAGCAGCACGGTGGTGTCCTTGACGTGGAAGCGCGGGTCGAAGGAGCCGACGCCGATCCGCTGCTCGTCGCGCGCCGGGAAGCTCCACCCGTAGCCGGCCGGGACGTAGCGGCGGTCGATCCAGATCTCGAGGTCGTCGGAGCCGCCCTCGGGATGGACCTCCAGCCCGCGTGAGAGCGGAGCGTCGGGCGGCTGATAGCCGCCGTCGGAGGCGAGGATCCGCCGCCAGCCGAGCGCGTCCACGATCAGCGGGGCCGAGACGTCGCCGCGATCGGTGTGAACCGTCTCGCCGGTGCGCCCGTTCACCTTGGCGGTCTCGAACTCGGCGTCGCACTGGGCCCAGAGCAGCTGACAGAGCTGCCGGTAGTCGAAGGTGGAGAAGGTCCAGGGCAGCTCGTACCGCGAGGTGCCGTGCGGCGTATGGACGACCAGCTCGCCAAATTCCTGCTTGGCGGAGGCCTCCAGGCCCATGACGCGCAGCCAGTCCGTCGGGATCCCGCAGGCCGAGGTCTGGCGCTCGCCAATCTCGTAGCGATCGAGCACCAGGACTCGCGCCTCCGACCCGGCCAGCTGCCTCGCGACGGTCAGGCCGGCGAAGCTCGCACCGCAGACGATCACGTCATATCTGCCGCTCAGCGGCGTGCGCTGATCCCCGCTCTTCGTGAGGCGCTTCGGCATCGATCGCAAAGGTAAACGACACCCGTCCCTCCGGCATGTGTCTGCCACACTGTGCGGCCGTGCCCGAAACGGACACAACGACAGAGGCTGCGCAGCCTGAGCAGGCGCAGACCGAGCCTCGAGCAGGTCGAGCCGGAGCAGACCGCCGGGAACGGCGCCGCGAGTTCCGACAACCTGCTGATCGAGGTCGACGGCAAGCTCGTCCCCAACTACGACGCGACCATCCATCCCTTCAGCGAGGGGGATGTGGTCACCGGCAAGGTCGTGCGCATCGACCAGGACGAGGTCCTGGTCGACATCGGCTACAAGTCGGAGGGGGTCATTCCCTCCAACGAGCTCTCGATCCGCAAGACGGTCAAGCCCTCGGAGGAGGTCGAGCTCGGCGAGGAGGTCGACGCTCTCGTCCTCACCAAGGAGGACCAGGAGGGGCGTCTGATCCTCTCCAAGAAGCGCGCCCGCTTCGAAAAGGCGTGGCGGAAGATCGAGGAGGCCGCGGAGACCGGCAAGCCCGTCACCGGCACAGTGATCGAGGTCGTCAAGGGCGGCCTGATCCTCGACCTCGGAGTGCGCGGCTTCCTGCCCGCGTCACTGGTGGACATCCGCCGGGTCCAGAACCTCGACGAGTTCATGGGACAGCAGCTCGAGTGCAAGGTGATCGAGCTCAACCGCTCCCGAAACAACGTCGTCCTCTCCCGTCGCGCGGTCCTCGAGGAGGAGCGCAAGGAGGTCCGCGAGCAGATCCTGGGTCGCCTGGAGCCCGGCCAGGTGGTCGAGGGGAAGATCTCGAACATCGTCGACTTCGGCGCCTTCGTCGACCTGGACGGCATCGACGGCCTGATCCACATCTCCGAGCTTTCCTGGAGCCACGTCAACCACCCCTCCGAGGTCGTCTCGATCGGCGACACCGTGCGGGTCAAGGTGCTCGACATCGACCAGGAGCGCCAGCGCATCTCCCTGGGCCTGAAGCAGACCCAGGAGGATCCCTGGCAGCGGGTCCTCAACGAGTACAAGCCGGGCGACGTCGTCGAGGGCAGGGTCACCAAGATCGTCGCCTTTGGCGCCTTCGTCCAGATCCTGCCTGGCGTCGAGGGCCTCGTCCATATCTCCGAGCTTGCCCAGCACCACGTCGAGAGCCCGGCCGAGGTCGTCCGGCCCGGGGACGAGCTCAAGGTCCAGATCCTCGAGGTCGACGAGGCCCGGCGGCGCCTCTCGTTGAGCGTGAAGCGCGTGGAGGGCCAGGAGCTCCCCATGCGCGAGCCGAGCGAGGACGTCGTGATCGAAGACGCCGAGCCGCCCGAGGACCTGGCGCCCCTGCCGGAGCCGGAGGCCGCGCCAGCGGAGGAGGCCGCTCCGACGGAGGAGGCCGCCCCAGCGGAGGAGCCCGCTCCAGCGGAGGAGCCCACCCCAGCGGAGGAGACTCCCGAGGAAGCTGAGGAGCCAGCCGCGGAGGTCGCCCCCGAGGCGCCGCCCGAGGAGACCGTTCCGGATGAGGCCCCTGCGGACGATCCGACCGAGGAACCTCCGACCGAGGAACCTCCGGCCGAGAGCCATCGGCGGAGGAGCCACCTCCCAAGCAGGATTGACCCGTTTCGTAGGGCTCACCGGGGGCATCGGGGCGGGTAAGTCTGAGGCGCTGGCCGCGTTCGACCGTCTCGGCGCGGCGACACTCTCGACCGACCGCGTCGCCCATGACCTTCTCGAGGACGACGAGGTCCGGGCCGCGCTCGTGGACCGCTGGGGGGAGGACGTTGCACCCGATGGCAAGGTGGACCGCGAGGCCGTAAGCGAGATCGTCTTCAACGACCGCGACGAGCTCGCCTGGCTGGAGAGTGTCACCCATCCGCGCGTTGGCGCCCACGTGCTCGAGTGGCGGCAGGCACTCGATCCTGAGGTGTCGGTGGCCGTCGTGGAGGTTCCCTTGCTCTTCGAGGCCGCAATGGAGGACGCCTTTGACGCCACGGTGGCGATCGTCGCCCATGACGAGCTGCGGGACGCCCGCCTCCGTGAGCGGGGCCAGGGTGGTCTGGGCGGGCGCGAGGCGCGGCAGCTCGATCAGGCGGAGAAGGAGCGCCGTGCCGACCACGTGATCCGCAACGATGCCTCGCTCGAGGAGTTGGAGTCAGAGGTGCGCAAGGTGATCGAGGAACTGACTGCAAAGGAGCCGGGATGAGCGCCACGGTGCGCGCCAAGCGCACGAGCGGGAGCCGAAGCGGCGGGCGCTCGGCGCGTGGAGGATCGCGCGCTCGCGGCCGGGGGCGAAGCCGGCGCGGCCGCCGCACGCTCGTCATCGGAGGGACGCTGCTGGTCGCCGGGCTCGGAGCGTTCCTCCTGCTCAACAGCGGCCGCTTCCAGCGAACGCTCGAGGAGTTCACGCTCCCGCTCCGCCATGAAGACATCATTCGCCAGCAGGCCGCCGATAAGGGGGTCCCCGCCGACCTGATCGCCGCGGTGATCTACTCCGAATCCCGCTTCCGCGACCAGACCTCCCACGCCGGCGCACGGGGGCTCATGCAGATCACACCTGCCACCGCGAAGCTGATCGAGAGGCTCAGCGGTGGCCAGACCTTCAATTTCGAGGACCTCTCGAACCCGGACATCAACATCCGCTACGGGACCTACTACCTCCGCTACCTGATCGACAAGTTCGGGGACAACGTGGTGGCCGCGCTCGCGGCCTACAACGCGGGGGAGACCAACGTGACCGCCTGGGGCGGCTCCAGTCTTCAGGTCGATGACATTCCCTTCCCGGAGACGCGCGGATACGTGGAGGATGTGCTCGACAAGCGCGTCGAGTACGCGCGCCACTACCGTCACGAGCTCGGACTCGGCTGAGGACGGCAGCGCCGAACGAAGACCAATGGACTCGACGCGTCGAAACCGCAACCTGGTGGCAGCCCTCGCCTGCGCGTGCGCCCTGACCGGCGTCGCGGCGCCGCCGGGTACCGCCGCTGCGCCTCGTGCTCGCTCCTCGATCGTCGGTGGCGGCGCTGCGAATCCCGCGCAGTGGCCCTACGCCGTCGCCATCTTCCGCAAGGGTCACATGCACTGCAGCGGGTCGGTGATCGCCCCGACCAAGGTGCTGACGGCGGGCCACTGCGTCGCGGGGTTCAACCTCGCCAACTTCCAGGTGATCGTCGGGCGACCGAATCTGCGCGACCCGGCGCTCGGCCAGATCGTCGCGGTCGGCTCCGGCCGGGTGCATCCCGACTTCGAGCAGACGGGCCTGCACGACGTAGCGGTGCTCAACCTTGCCCAGCCGACGAGCGTCGCGCCGATTCCCCTGGCTACGCCCGAGCAGAGTGCCGCGGCGACGCTCGCCGGAGGTCGCCTCCGCGTGGCGGGCTACGGCGCGACCAACCCCTTCGGCGTCCACCTCTCGCCCTTCCTGAAGCAGACGTTCGAGATCGTCCGCACGGACCGCCGCTGCCTGAAGGCGTACACCAGGGATCTCTACGCGCCCGAGAGCATGGTCTGCGCGCTCGGGTGCGAAGCGGAAGCATCCGGGCCGCTTCAAGATCCACACCTCGGCCTGCTCCGGCGACAGCGGAGGCCCGCTGGTCGCCGACACCCCCACTGGGGCGGTCGAGGTCGGGACGGTCTCCTTCGGAGGCGCGCTCTGCGGGCTGCCGGCGGCCCCGACGGTCTACTCGAGAGTCGCCTCGAGCCTCGACTTCATCAACGCTCCGTAGCGGCCACCAGGCCGCTCCACTATGAGCGAGGGGCGTAGCCCCGAGCGGTTATGTGGGGCGGCCGCTTGTGGCCGCGATCTGATGGCGAAGCCGTCTACCGCTTCTCCGTGTACCGCTTCTTCTTGTGCTTCTTCTTGGCGGTGACGATCACCCGCTCCTGCATCTGTACGGGATGCAGGGCGCAGAAGAAGCGGTAGGTGCCGGGCCGATTGAGCTTCTCGGTGAAGGTGCGGCCGCCGTCCAGGTTGTCCGTGCCGATGCCCAGCGGCCCGTTGGCGAGGGTGACGTTGTGCAGCTCCTTGCCGTTGAACTGCCAGGTCAGGAAGGAGCCCTTGCGCACTCTCAGGTTCGGGGCGCCGAAGAAGCGGTCGCCCACGGGGATCACGGTGTTCCGGCCCGCGTTCTGGATGGCTCCGGGCGGCGCGTTGATGTTGGTTGCCTGGCCGTTCGTGTCGAGGCCGGTCAGCGGAATGGTGAACGGGATCGGACCCTGATCGCCCGGGCTGATCCGTCTTGAAGGTCTCCCAGTCGGGGATCGGGCCGCAGGTTTGGGTGACCGAGGGGTCGGGCGCCAGGTAGACGACCATGATCCCCATGACGCGGACATGGGGTTGTGAGTCGTCGTATATCGAGTTGAGCCGCACCGTCTCGCCGGCGCGGATCGGCAGGCCGGTCGTGCTGCGGAAGGCGCTCATGTTGATCGGCCCCGGCTCGTGCAGGATCGGCCGGACGTTGTAGAAGGGATGGTCGGCGAGGCCCCAGGTCGGGGTCGATTCGGCCACCTGCCGGTTGCCGCAGCTGGGCTCGGTCAGGGTCTCCTTGATCGCACCGCCGTGCACGTGCCCGGCGCCCGCGATCAGCCGGCCGCTCTCCGGGAAGGTGTAGTCCTCGGTCTCATTGGTGAGCGGCGCCGCCGAGGTCTTCTTCTTCCGCTTCTTCTTGGCCTTCTTGTCCTTTGAGCGCTTCTTGGAGGCGGCGGCGTTCCGGCCCTTCTTCTCCTTCTTCGCCTTTGCCTTCGCCTTTGTGGCCTTCTGGGCGACGCTCGGAACGTTGTAGATCGGGTCGGCGCGGCAGTCGCGGACGTCGAGCCAGTAAGGCTTGACGGGGGTGACCGGGGCGCCCTGACCGTCGTCGATGGTCACCTCGTAGTGGATGAGCGCGTGGTCCACGGTGGAACGGTGGTTCATGACCATCGCCACCACCGCCCACGTATGCGACTGATCGGTCGGATACCCGTAGCCCGCAGGCATCGACATCTTGGCCCGCTCTTCGCCGGCGGCGTAGAAGCGCTGCGGTGCGAAGGTGTTCCCGAACTCCTTACGGCCGTCGAAGCCCATGTACCCCTGGCCGGCACAGGTGCTGTCCTGTCTGTTGACGTCGAGGAAAACGATGTGGTGCAGCATCAGCCGAGAGATGGGGACCTGCGCTCCGGTGCCCTCGTCCACGATGTCGGTCTCCATGTGGGTGATGAAGCCGTTTTCTGGCGGGGTGGGCGCCAGGGCGTACCACTGGCGCACCTCATAGCCGCCGATCGTCCCAGTGGGGATGTTGCACTCGTAGGTGGTCAGGTTGGGTCCGGCCGGCGTGCCGGTGTCACAGCCCGCTACGCCGCTCGTCGCCGAGCCGGCGGAGGGTACGAGCAGGGCGGCCGCCATCGCAGCGACGAGCAGTGCGGCGAACACCGCTGCCTTGCCACGATGCGATCGGTCGCGCGTCCATGCGCGTCGTTCCCACTCTTCCTCCTTGCGACCCCGATTCTGACTCAGAGTCAACGGACGCCGGGGACCTTCGCATCGGGCCTGACGACCCAGACACTGAGAGTGGGTGGTGACTCAAAGTCAACCGGAGCTAGTCTGGCTCAATCGCCTCGCGTCCCCTGACAACCGAGCGGGCAGGAGAGCGCCGGCTCGAGCTGATCGCCGCAGCGCTCGAGGTCTTCGGCGACCGCGACTATGACGAGGTCTCGGTCGACGAGGTCGCCGAGGCCGCCGGAGTCTCCCACGGTCTGATCTTCCAGTACTTCGGCAGCAAGAAGGGTCTCTACGTCGCCTGCCTCGAGCCGCTCATCGAGGGCTTCCGCTCCCGCGTCGAGCCCGACCCTCAGTTGCCGCCGATCGAGCGGCTGCGAGAGGGACTCCGCAACTTCGCCGACGCGATCAGCGAGCATCCGGCCGGATATCGCAACCTGATGACGCACGGTGTCAGATTCGGCGAGGTCCGGGAGGGGCTTGATCGCGCGCGCTGGTGGCGTGTCGGCATGCTCGCCGAGGCGATGGGTCTCGATCCGGAGCAGCCGGCGGTTCGCGTGGGCCTGCGCGCCTGGACCGCCTACGTCGAGGCCGCGATGCTCACCTGGCTGGAGCACCGGGAGCCGGATCGGGACGATCTGGTCGAAATGCTGGTCCGCGCGCTCGGTGCCACGGCCGAGGAGATAGGGGCGCCCCAGGTCTAGGCGAGGCGGCGCTGCAGAGAGGTCTCGATCCGGGGACGCCGCCACTCTCCCGGCACCGTCCTCTCGATCCGGAGGTCGACCCGGTCGCCGTCGATGTCGATCGTGGCGAACTGGTTGTCGAAGGTCGGCTCCTGCTCGAGCCGCCATTCCACCTTCGGCAGCTCCACGCCAGCGGAGCGGGCCAGGCCGCCGGTGATCGCGCGTGCGACGCGGGAGTCGCCCGCTCTCGCTACCCGGCGCTCTCGCTTGCTGAGCGCGTTCCGGAACGGCGAGCAGACCGCCTGCCAGACAGGGCTCACGACTCCGTCGCCGTCCGGGAACTCGACCTTCGCGAGGTAGGCATGGTGAATGTCACCGCCGAGCGTGACGATGGAGGACGGCCGGTCACCTCTTTCGCCCGCGCCGGCGGTGCGGATCAACTCCACGATGCGCTCGAAGGAGTGGGGGAAGGCGCCCCAATGCTCGAGATCGAGCGCGCGCCGGATTCGCTCGCCGACGCCGCTGAACGCCCGTGTCCAGGCGCCGGCCGCCACGGCGTCGTTCCAGGATTCCAGGTTGTGGATCGCCTGCGGCAGAAAGACCGGCAGGGTGTCTGCAATCAGCAGATGGCGCACGTCTCCGGAGACCACCCCCTCGAGCCAGTCCCACTCGCCGTCGTCGAACATGCGCCGCGGACGCTCGCCGAGGATCCGCCCCTCCCGGGAATCCAGCATCACAAGCCGCACGTCCCCGAGGTCGCGGCTGAGGCTCCAGCGCCGGCCCTCGCTGCCCCAGTCGACATCCCGCGCCCATTCGTGGAGCGCATGCCCGGCGTCGGCCTCCGACCTGACGTGGGCCAGGACTCCGCGCCTCTCGATCTCGTCGGGGGAGAGGTTGCCGAGATGCTGATAGACCCAGTAGCTGGCCAGCGCTCCGGTGATCCGCCGGTCCCACCAGGACTTTGCCCTCATCTCCTCGAGCCAGGAGATCGAGGTGTTCCAGTCATCGTGGACGTCGTGGTCGTCGAAGATCATCGCCGAGGGCACCACCGAGAGCAGCCAGCGGATCGCCTGGTCGCCCCAGGTCTCCCGGTAGAGGCGCGCGTACTCCTCGAAGTCGGCCACCTCGTCACCGGGCTCGCCGTCGGTGCCGCGGCGCTCGCGGATGAACTGGCGGGTCTCGGGAGCATCCTCGTCGGCATAGACCTGGTCGCCGATCATCAGAAGGATGTCCGGCCACTCCTCGACCGGCAGCTCCCTCATCCGCATGGCCAGCGCGTAGAGGGCGTCGATCTCCCGGCCGTGCTCCGGGTCCTCGTCCTTGGTGAGCGTGTAGGGAGGATGGTGAGGGACGGCTACGCGGCACGAGCCGAAGACGATCCGCAGGCGCCCATCCGAGCTCACGGTCCGGAGGACGCTCGGGGGAAAGCCGTCGTCGATCGGCCAGACCGGCTCGCCGTCGAGTTTGACTTCGTACTCCTGGCGGGAACCGGGCTCGAGATCGATGAGGCAGATGAGGGCGTAGTGGTGGCCATCGATGCAGAAGGTCCGTTCCCGCCGGCCGAGCACCTCCGCCTCGCAGGGGCCATCGGTCTCGACCCAGACTGTGGCTTCGGTCTGGTTCACGTAGCGCAGCATCGGCCCAAGGATCAATTCCGCCATGGAAGGCTCGTACCCGCACTTTCAAGGGAAAATCGGCCGAAGTGGCGTGGGGCCGCCCAGCTAGGCTGGATACGTGCCGGAGTTCAAGCTCAATCCCGCGTACAGCCCCACGGCCGACCAGCCGAAGGCGATCGATGGCCTGAGCGAGGGTTTGGGCTCGGATCAGCGCTTCCAGACCCTGCTCGGCGCGACCGGCACGGGCAAGACCTTCACGATGGCCGCCACCATCGAGCGGGTCCAGCGGCCCGCGCTGGTGATCGCGCACAACAAGACCCTGGCGGCGCAGCTCTGCAACGAGTTCCGCGAGTTCTTTCCCGAAAACGCCGTCGAGTACTTCGTCAGCTATTACGACTACTACCAGCCTGAGGCCTACGTCCCCGCGCAGGACCTCTATATCGAGAAGGACTCCTCGATCAACGACGAGATCGATCGGCTTCGGCATGCCGCAACCGCGTCACTCTTCGCCCGCCGCGACGTGATCATCGTCGCGTCGGTCTCTTGCATCTACGGAATCGGCTCGCCCCAGCTCTACCGGGAGCAGATGCAGCTGTTCAAGGTCGGCGACTGGGTCGACCGCCAGGAGGTCTTTCGGAAGCTGGTCGGCATGCAGTACCGGCGCAACGACTCCACGCTCGGCCGCGGAACCTTCCGGGCTCGGGGCGAGGTGCTCGAGATCTACCCGGCGTATGCCGAGTCCGCCTTCCGGATTCAGCTCTTCGGCGACGAGATCGAGGCCATCCAGCACTTCGATCCGCTGACCGGAGAGATCCTCGACGTGATCGATCACGTCTCCGTCTGGCCGGCGACCCACTACGTCGTCAAGGAGGAGACGATGGAGCGGGCGGTGGATGAGATCGAGCGCGAGATGCGGAACCGGGTCGCCTACTTCGAGGAGCACGGCAAGCAGCTCGAGGCGCACCGGCTCCAGCAGCGGACCCGCTACGACATGGAGATGATGCGCGAGCTCGGGTTCTGTCCCGGAATCGAGAACTACTCGCGGATCCTCGACGGGCGCCCGCCGGGCAGCCCGCCGTACACGCTGATCGACTACTTCCCCGACGACTTCGTCCTCTTCGTGGATGAGTCCCACCAGACGATCCCGCAGCTCGGCGGCATGTACGAGGGCGATTTCTCCCGCAAGTCCACGCTGGTCGACTTCGGCTTCCGCCTGCCGAGCGCGGTGGACAACCGGCCGCTCAAGTTCGACGAGTTCCTCGACCGGATCAACCAGATGGTCCTGGTCTCGGCGACGCCCGGGCCCTGGGAGCGGGCGGAGTCGACGCGAGTGGTCGAGCAGATCGTCCGGCCGACGGGGATCGTCGACCCGGAGGTCGACGTGCGGGAGACCAAGAACCAGATCGACGACCTGATGAACGAGGTCCGCGTCCGCGCCGAGAAGGACGAGCGCGTCCTGGTCACGACGCTGACCAAGAAGATGGCCGAGGACCTGACCGAGTACCTGCTCGAGCACGGCTTCCGGGTGCGCTACCTGCACTCGGAGATCGACACGCTCGAGCGGATCCAGATCATCCGTGAGCTGCGGCTCGGCGAGTACGACGTGCTGGTCGGCGTGAACCTGTTGCGGGAGGGGCTCGACCTGCCCGAGGTCTCCCTGGTGGCGATCCTCGACGCCGACAAGGAGGGCTTCCTCCGCGGCGAGACCAGCCTGATCCAGACCATCGGGCGCGCCGCGCGGAACGTCGACGGCAGGGTGCTGATGTACGCCGACAAGGAAACCGACGCGATGCGCAAGGCGCTCTCCGAGACGGACCGCCGCCGCGCCATCCAGGTTGCCTACAACGAGGAGCACGGCATCACCGCCGCGACGGTCACTAAGGGGATCTCTGACATGTCCGAGTTCCTGGCGATGGAGTCGAATGCGCCCAGCCGCCGCCGGCGCCGCCGCGATGAGACCGCGACCAAGACGCCGGAGGAGCTCGAGAAGCTGGTCATCGAGCTCGAGGAGGAGATGCTGGCCGCAGCCGACGATCTCCGCTTCGAGGAGGCGGCGCGGATCCGCGACGAGCTCAAGGAGCTCCGGGCAGACCTCGAGGCGATCCGGGCCTAGTTGCCCGAACGAGCGTGGGCGGGCCGTGTTTCCGAGCGTGATGAGCGCTTGATGAGCGCCCGCGCGTAGCTTCGCCGGATACCGATTCCGACGGGGAGATGACCATGGAGACAACCGCGAGGACGAGCCGTCCCATCAGCGCTTTGGTGGTGTTTCTCTGCGCAGCAGCGCTCGCGAGCGTCGGCTTCGCGGAGCGCGCTGACTCGAAGCGCTTCAGCACGAAGGTGATCAAGTCGGTGAGCAAGAAGCGGCTCGCCGGCGCTTACAGCGGGGTCACCGAGCAGGGCACCGCGGTCAGCTTCAGGCTGACTCGAGCGGGAAAGATCGTCAACTTCGTCATCCCGGTCACGCTCTCATGCGAGACCGACGTCGGAGATCTCAACGGAGACGGCACGTACACCTACGACGGGGGTGAGATCACCCAGAGCATCAAGTCCACCACCCTGAGGTCAGCGCCGCTGGCGGGACGCAAGCGGACCCCCCAGTACCCGTTTGGGATGACGTTCGAGTACGAGAGCCCCCTTATCCCAGACGACAAGCCGTCGCCGGGCACCCAGGTCCAGGAGTACTCGATCAAGGCGAAGTTCAAGGATGAGCTCTTCAGCGGCCGGGGCGCGAACGTCTACTGGCCGATTCCGAAGCGCGCGGCGGCGATGAGGGGAGAGGTCTTCATGGGCACGAGAAACGGCCCCCTCGACGCGCATGCGCCGGGCCGTGAGCGTTGCGTATTGAGCGACGACGGCCGCATAGTCACGCACATCAACGCGCTCGACTTCGACGCCAAGAAGACCGGGAGGTAGCAGGCCAAGGAGGAGGTGAGTCCCGGCTAGGCCGCGCGCGGATCCAGCGCCGCGTGGATGGAGCGGACGACGAGCGCTCCGTCGCCGACTGCGGCCGCCACGCGCTTGGTGGAGCCCGTGCGCACGTCGCCGATCGCGAACACGCCGGGGCGCGTGCACTCGAGCATCAGCGGTCCGTGGTCCGCCCCGTTCCAGTGCCGGGAGAACTCAGGGTGGCGAGCGGCCTCCTCGCCGGTGACCACGAAGCCCTTGTCGTCCTGGCCGACGAAGTCGACGAGACCCTCCGACCTCGGTGATGCACCGATCATCGCGAACACCGCCGAGGTCTCTACGCGGCGATCGGGACCGCCGCCCGCGATCACGACGGACTCCAGCTTCTCGTCGCCCTCGAGCGCCCTGACCTCGCATCCCGTCCAGACCTGGACGTTCGACTTGTCCTCGATCTGATCGACCAGGTAGCGCGACATCGCCGCCTCGAGTGGACGACGGGCGACGACGTGGACCTGGCGCGCACTGGCAGCGAGATTGACCACAGCTTGGCCGGCGGAGTTCCCTCCGCCGACGACGACGACGTCCTCGGCCGCGCACTGCTGCGCCTCGATGTGGGTGGCCGCGTAGTAGAGGCCGAGGCCTTCGAACCGCTCGGCGTTCTCAGCGGGCAGCCGCCGGTAGTCGGCGCCGGGGGCCAGAACCACGCATCGCCCCTGTACGCGCTGGCCGTCCGCCAGCTCGATCTCTCGCAGTCCGTCCGGCCCGGACTCCCTCACGCGAGAGGCCTCGTGCACGCTGGAGATCACGGCGCCGAACTTGCGCGCCTGGAGGGTCGCTCGCCGGGCGAGGTCGGAGCCGGTGAGACCGGTCGGGAAGCCGAGGTAGTTCTCGATACGAGCGCTCGTGCCGGCCTGTCCGCCCGGGGCGAAGCGCTCGAGCACCAGGGTGCTGAGCCCCTCCGAGGCGGCGTAGACCGCCGAGGCCAGCCCGGCCGGGCCGCCGCCGAGCACGACCACGTCGAAGGCCTGTCCGTCGACCTGCGCCCGTAGCCCAAGCTCATCGGCAACGGAGGTGACGGTCGCCCGCCGGATGACGTCGTCGGAGCGGATGAGCACCGGGCACTCCTCCTCGCCGATGCCGAAGCCGTCGAGCAGGGCCCTCCCTTCCTCGTCGGTCGCCAGGTTGTGCCAGGTGAAGGGAACGAGGTTGCGCTCCAGCAGCTCCCTGACCGCGAACGCCTCGCCCGACCAGCGCGAGCCGATCAGCTTCTGCTGGCCCAGGCCGCGACCCATGAGCCAATCGCGGCGGGCGACCATGATTCGCAGGAGGAGGTCGCCGAGGTCGGCTGGGGCGGTCGCGACCACCCGCCGCACGTCCTCCGGCGGGAGCGCGATCAGCGAGGTCGGTCCGGCGGCGTACCCGGCGGCGAGCGTCGGTTCCCCCGTGAACATGGAGAGATCGCCGATGAAGGTCCGCTCCTGGCACTGGGTGAAGTAGCGGTCGCCCTCCGGCGCGTGATCGATGATGTCCACGGCTCCGCTCTGGACGATGTAGAGCGGGGTCTCGCGCTGGCCGTGCCCGAACACCTCGTCGCCGCGGCCGAAGGTCTGCTGAGCGCCGATCCCGGCCAGGTATTCGACCTGCTCAGGCGTCAGCCGCGGGAACATCGCCGGATCGTCGGGATCCAGGAAATCCTCAACGGGGGTGGGTGCGTAGTCGGTCCTCTCAGGTTCCAGGGTCGGGATTGAAGCAACCTCGCTTGACAGACGAGGGCGGCCGGGTGGACGCCACTCGGTCAAGGTCGGGGACGCCATCGACCTCGAGGTCGAGGACATCGTGCCGTTCGGTGTCGAGAACGGACAGCCGGCCAAGCTCACCGGCATCTTCCATCAGGCTGGATCCGAGCTGACCGTTGCGCACGCCACCCGCTCGAAGGTGGAGGCGTTTGGCCTCGAGTTCGAGGCGAAGGCCGGCTTCTCCACCTCGAAGTTCTCCTGGGGAGCCTGACGGCCGCACCGGCGCTCAGGCGTCGACGAAACGCAGGGCAGACGAACCGGGTCTCCTAGGATCAGGAGCAGCTGTTCAACGACTGGAAGGCGGCTGAGGATGAGGATCGGAATCGTTGGTGCGGGCCGCATCGGCGGCAACTGCGCGGTCCAGTTCGCCAGGGGCGGGCACGAGGTGAAGCTCAGCTCCCGTGAGCCGTCAAAGCTCGAGCCGCTGGCGGCGGAGATCGGCGACGCGGCAAGTGTCGGCACGCCGGCGGAGGCGACCGAGTTCGGCGAGGTCGTCGTCCTCTCGGTGCCCTGGGACGGGATCGGCGATGCCCTGGAGCGTGCGGGCTCGCTCGAGGGGAAGATCGTCATCGACACCACGAACTTCTACGGCAGCGTGAGCCCGCCCGCGAAGAATGAGACACAGGCCCAGCACAACGCGGCCAGAATGCCCGGCGCTCGCTATACGAAGAGCTTCAACGCCCTCAACTCCGGGGTCCAGGCTGAGGCCGCCTTCCGGCCGGAGCCGGACCGAGCGGTCCAGTGGGTTTGCGGCGACGACGAGGACGCGAAGAGGTGGTGATGGGCCTGATCACCGACGCGGGCTACGTCCCGGTGGACATCGGCGGCACGGCTGACGCGGCCGTCATCGAAGCACCCGGAGGGCCCGGCACGTGTGTACGGCGAGGAGTACCGGCTTCCCGACGCGGAGAAGGTCGTGGAGGCGGTTCGGGCGGGCGAAGAGATCCCGCCGACCCCGAGCTATTCGTGAGCACCACGGAGATCGCACGAGATCAATGCCTGGCGCCGGAGCGCGTGGACGGCTCGGTGTACGGCGGCCGCTACGGCCGGCTGTTCGAGAATCTGCCGGCCCTGGATTCCGAGGACGAGGCGCTCCACGCCCTCGGCGGCCCGGGTGGCATCTGCGATGACGACGCCGATCCGTCGACCGACGGCGAGATGACCGCGGGCTGGCCGTTCTTCGGCCAGTTCATAGCGCACGACATCACGGCCGACCGCTCGCCGCTAGGGCATCACGCCGATCCGGACAGCATCAAGAACTTCCGCACTCCGCGCGCGAACCTCGAGGTCATTTACGCCGCCGGCCCGACCGGGTCCCCATACCTCTTCCAGAGGGACGATCCGGCGAAGCTGCTGCTCGGCGGGGGCGGCCACGACGTGCCGCGCAACCACGAAGGGATCGCCCTGGTCGGAGACCAGCGGAACGACACACACCTGTTCATGAGCCAGATGCACGTCGGTTTCATCAGGACCCACAACCTGATCGTCGATCGGCTTCGCGAGGACGGAGTGGAGGAGTTGGAGGTCTTTGACGATGCGCGGCGCTCGACCACCTGGCATTACCAGTGGGTGATCCTGAGGCAGTTCCTGCCGCAGATCGTGGGCGCGGACCTGGTGAGCGAGCTGCTCGATCGAGGTCCCGTGGTCTACAAGCCCGGCAACGACCCGTTCATCCCCTTCGAGTTCGCGGACGCCGCCTACCGGTACGGCCACAGCCAGGTGCGTGATGCGTACCGGGTCAACCGGGTGTTCGGGCCAGTCCCGGTCTTCCCCGACCTCATGGGCTTCGGCGCGGTGCCGGTCGGTCACGCGATCGACTGGAGCCTCCAGTTCGACGTTCCCGGCCGCGAGCCGGCCCAGCGCTCCAAGAAGATCGACGGCAAGCTGCCTCGCTCGCTGATCTCGCTGCCGCGCCAGATCAGCGGCGAGGAGGAGGGGTCGGCCTACTCATCGCTGGCCAACCGCGATCTCCAACGGGGACAGGCGGTCGGCCTTCCCTCGGGCGAGGCGGTTGCCCGCGAGCTCGGTGTCGAGCCGCTCTCTCCCAGCCAGGTCGGCCTCGCCGAGGCGGGCTGGGAGCAGGAGACCCCACTCTGGCTCTATGTGCTGAAGGAGGCGGAGGCTCTCGAGGACGGGAATCGGCTCGGTCCGGTCGGCGGCCGGATCGTCGGCGAGGTCCTCCTCGGCATCATCGACGCGGACCCCGAGTCCTTCCGCTCCGTTGATCCGTCGTGGCGGCCGACCCTGCCCTCCCACGAGGCGGGCAGATTCGGAATCGCGGACCTGCTCGTCCCGGCGGGCTAGCCGCTACTTGACCAGCTGGTAGATGAAGTAGACGATCACGACGAGGTTGACGACCCAGGCGTTGGTGGTCAGCCAGTCGCGGATGCCGGGCATCGCCGCGCGGGCCCGCCGTCCGAGCAGCAGGTAGCCGAGTATCGGGAGTGCCATCAGAACCAGCACCGCGGCCACGAGCGGCCAGGCGTGCAGGAGGTTGTCGTGGTTGTCATGAAGCCAGTGGACCGTTGAGATCACGGCGACGATGTCCGTTGGGAACACGAGGATGAGCAGGAACCCGAGACTGAAGGCGCGCTTCGGCTCGGCCTGCTGAAGGGCGCTCATCCACTTCGGGACCGAGGCGTTCTTTCGGCCCAGGAACACGTGAATGCCGGCGAGCGCCAGCAGGCCCGCGACCACGTAGTCCGCGGTGCTCGGTCCTGACCCCGATCGGGGCTTAATGTTGAGCACGTCATAGAGGCCGAACCAGATCGCGAGGCTGAGGCACGCTGCGACTACCACCCCGATCAGCATCGCTCCGGAGTTCTTGACCGGCTCCTGGCTCGTCACTAGGAAGATCGCTGTGAGGATCTGCGGCCCCATCACCATGATCAGGGCGAGCGGGAGGATTTGGAGTTGAGTCGAGTCCACGTCGAGGGGCCGAACCGACTAGATCCTATCCGCGCCGCTGGCGCGCCAGCATCCCAGGACGCCACAGGCTCACCAGCCCGGCGACCAGGGTGACCAGGAAGATCTGGCCGGTGAGCATCTCGAGCCCGGCGAACATCCGGCCGGGCTGCCCGGCGGGCACGAGGTCCCCGTACCCGGTGGTGGTCAGCGTGGTGAAGCTGAAGAAGAGGAAGTCGGCACCCTTCACAGAAACGCCTGTGCCGAAGAAGGGGCTTCCCTGAATCCGATCGATCCCCGCATACAGGAAGGTGAAGAGCAGCCCCAGGATCATGTAGACGCTGATCGCGCCGAGGATCGTGCGAAATCCGACCTTGGTCTCGGCGAGCACCGCCCTCAGGATCGCGGCCACGGCCAAAAGCAGGAGCACCATCACGATGAAGGAGCTGGCGCCGAGCAGGTGCAGATCGTCGGCGATCCATGACAGCACGGCGAGGAACAAAGCCGCGATCGCGAGGATCAGAGCGACACGAAACATCACCGGCCGCACGGCGGCGCCGGCGAGCCCGACCACGGCGGCAAGGCAGGCCACCGTCGTCGTCAGTGCTCCTGTGAACCCGTGAAATGGGGTCAGCGAGCCGAGGACGTAGGTCGCGAGGACCAGGAGCAGGACAAGGCCGAACGCGTTCGCGATCCTCTCGGCGAACTGTGACCATCGCTCCCCGGGATGCCGCGACATTCCCAGGGCCCCTTTACGGGATCCCTCGTCGTTGCCTTCTCGGGCCACTTCCGTCGGTTCGGGCCACGAGCCGCTTTTCCTGCCGTGCTGAGTTGCCGAGCTTGGGGATGCGTCAGGTCGAGGCTGCCGGTTCCGCGGCGGGCTTCGGGTCGTCCGCCGAGGTGGGGAGCCTGCGGGTGAACCAGAGCGAGAGCAGGGCAACCACCGCCACCGCCCCGAGCGACTCCTTCAGCGCTTCGAGCTCGGCATCTCCGTAGGCCGAGGCGATCTGGTCCGCCTGATCCTCGGGCACGCCCTTGGAGAGCGCTCGCTGCTTCGCCTCGGAGACGGGCACGATGTCGATGCCCTCCTCGGTGTTGGCGGCGATCGTGTCGCGGACGTTTTGCGGCAGCTGCTGATTGTCCGCAATCCGATCGTTGAATCCATTGATCAACCCGACGATCAGAACGGCTCCGATGAACGCGGTCCCGATCGATGCCCCGAGGTTCTGCGCGGTTCCCTGCAGGCCCCCCGTCTCGCTCGTCTTCGACGGATCGACCGACGACATGATCACGTTGCCGAGCTGGGAGGCCAGCAGACCGGCGCCGATCCCGAACAGGACCAGTGCGATCTTGAATCCCGTCTCGTTCAGGTTCACGTCGAGCGTCGCCATCATCACCACCGCCCCGATGCTGATCGCCACCAGGCCGAACTGCGCGACAGTCCTCGGTGAACGACGACCGGCGATCCTGGGACCGGCCAGCGCCGCGACCAGCATCGCGACCGACAGGGGCAGGAGCCGCTTGCCGGTCTCGAACGCGTCCAGTCCGAGCACTACCTGCAGATAGACGGGCAGCACGAAGAAGGTTCCCATCAGGACCAGCTGCTGACCCAGCAGCGTCAGCAGCCCGGCGCGAAGCCGCGGAATCCGGAGCAGCGTCGTGTCGACCAGCCGGTCGAGTCCGAGTCGCTCGCGGCGGTCCTCCCAGAGGACCAGGCCGGCGAGAAATCCGAGGCCGGCCAGAATCAGGAACGGCACGACCGAGAAGCCCAGTGGAGTGATCTCCGTGCCCCCGATCGTGGGCGCAGCCCGAGGCGTGATGAGTCCCCACGTGCTGCTCATCAGGACTCCGAAGACGATCAGACCCAGGCCGGCCGCCGAGAGCGCCGCGCCGCCGTAGTCCATCTTCGGAGGGTGCTCGGCTCTCGGGACCTTGGCGAGATTGCCCCTGAAGAGCAGCAGGATGATCACTACCACCGTTTCGCCCGCGAACACCCAGCGCCAGCTGTAGTTGGTCGTCACCCACCCGCCGATCAGCGGTCCGGCCGCAACCGCGATCGCGACGGTCGCCCCGATCAGCGCGTAGGCGAGCGCCCGATCCTTGCCCTCATAGTTGGCGGCGGTGAGCGCAAAGATCGCGGGGATCACCATCACGGCACCGAGCCCCTCGACGCCCGACCATCCGACCAGGAGGACGGGGAGACTGGGACTCAGCGAGGTCGTCAGCGAGCCGATGCCGTAGACGGCCAGTCCCAACGCGAAGACCCGGTTGCGACCCAGGATGTCCCCGAGCTTCGCGCCGGCGAGCATGAAGGACGCCATGACAAGCGTGTAAAAGGTGATGGCTGACTGAACACCTTGGATCGAGGTGTTGAGGTCGGCGACGATCTGGGAGATCGAGACGTTCATGACGCTCGAGTCGAGCGTCATGACGAACTGGGCCGACGCCAGCAGTATCAGGGGGAGCCACTTGCGCATGCGAGCCGAAGCGGCCCCATCCTGCCACCTCGGCTTGTGGGCCGTATTACGCTGTCGGGCATGAGCACGGGACAGCAGGGCGACGAGCTGGCGACACGGGCGGCCGACGCGGTACGCCGGGTCCTCGCGGAGGCGGAGTCGCGAGCCGCCGAGATCCTGCGCGAGGCGGAGTCGGAAGCGGCCAAGATCCGAGAGTCGGCCGAGCGGGACGGCGCAGCCGCTCGCGAGCGCGCCGAGGCCGACGCCCGCGGCCAGATCGAGGCGGCCAAGCGGGCTCTCGACGAGCTCGGCGGCACCCTCGCCGCCGCGGTCTCGTCCGCGCTCCCGAAAGCCGAGTCCGAGCCGGAGGAGGCCCAGACCGAGCAGCCGGCGGAGTCCCCGGGTGCTCCTGAGGCCCCGGTCTCACCCCCCGCTGAGGAGGAGTCCGAGCCCGCGCAGACTGCAACGAACGGCGATGACGCCGCCGAGCGACTCGTGGCGATGAAGATGGCCGTCGACGGCAAGGACCCGGCTGCGATCGAGGCGGAGCTGACCGAGAGGTTCGGCCCGGGCGACCGAAGCGAGCTGCTCAAAGAAGTGCTCGCGGCGCGTCGCCCGCTAGGGCGCGCTCACTCGCTCGAGCGGAACGTCCCCGGGGCGCCGCCCGCGCGTGCTCCCCTCGAGTAGGCCGCCATGTCCTGGCTCCAGAACTCCACGACGTTGCCGTCGGGGTCCGTGACGTAGATGGCGCGACCCGGGCCGAGCTGAATCGGGTCCCTCGACCTCGGCGCCCGCTCCCTCGATTCGGTCCTTGAGCCGGTCGATCTCCGCGTCGGGCAGGTTGAACGCGTAGTGGACATGGGCGCCGCCGCGCCCGCCCGCCAGGCCGACCTGCTCGGTCCATAGCCCGAGCCGGGCGGTCTCGCCGACCAGGTACCAGTAGCGGCCCTCGGCACCCTCGCCGTAGAGCGTCTCCTCGAAGCCGAGCACGTCACGGTAGAAGCGCCGCGCGGCGTCGAGGTCCGAGACCTCGAGGACGAGCTCCGAGATACCGGTCACCGGCGGCGGGTCGGCCACGCGGGCGAGCTTAACCTGGGGCGGGATGCTTCCGGATGCCTACAGGCGCGTGCTCGGAGCTCCCGGGGTGGCGGCGCCGCTCGCCGGGGTGACGATCAGCCGGCTGGCGATCGCCGCGCAGCCGCTCGCGACGATCCTGCTCGTGAAGGGATCGACCGGCTCGTTCGCGGCCGCCGGCCTGGTCCTCGCCTGCTACTCCCTGGCGGCGGCCGGATCGCTGCCGGTACAGGGTCGCGTGATCGATCGCATCGGGCAGACCTCGGTGATCCTGGTCGTGACCGTGGTCAATGCGGTGGCGTTCGGGGCCCTCATTCCGCTGGCTGCGGCGGACGCCCCGGTTGCAGCGATGGCCGTGGCGGGCGTGATCGCGGGCCTGACCACACCGCCGCTCGGGTCATCCATGCGAAGCCTCTGGGCGGGCCTCGTCCCGGAGCCGGAGCTGCGACAGGCCGCCTTCACCGTGGACGCCGTGGCAATCGACGTCGCCTGGATCCTCGGTCCGTCGCTGGCCGCGGGGGTGATCGCGGCCGCGTCGCCGTCGGCCGCGCTGGGCGTGTGTGTCGGCCTCAGCGTGCTCGGCACCGCGGTCTTCGCCGGCTCGGCGGCGTCGCGCGCGTGGCGAGGGGCTCCGGCGCACGAGCGACAGTCAGGTCCGCTGCGCTCCCCGGGGGTCCTGGTGTTGATGGGCGCGGCGCTGGGAGTCGGGATCATGGTCGGAGCCATCGAGATCTCCATTACGGCCTTCGCGTCAGATCACGGAGCCGCCGAGCTGGGCGGGATACTGGTCGCCATCCAGGCCGTCGGCAGCGTGGCGGGTGGCCTGTGGTTCGGGGCGCGAGATTGGCGTGGATCCGCCGGCGATCGGCTGCCGGCGATATCGCTCGTCTTCGCGCTCAGCGTGGTGCCTCTGGTCGCGGTGCCGTCCGTGGGTTCGGCCTTTCCGCTGATGGCGCTGAGCGGCATCGCCCTGGCGCCCACCATCTCCGTGATCTACCTCCTGCTCGATTCCCTGGCGCCGCCGGGAACCACGGTCGAGGCCACCGGCTGGGTGCTCACGGCGATCATCGTCGGGGCGGCTTTCGGCAACGGCGCGGCGGGCGTCGCGGTGGCCGAGGTCAGCCCGCACCTCGGCCTGGCGGTGGGGCTGGCGGGTGGCTTCGTCACGCTCGGCGCGAGCTGGCTCGGGCGTCAAAGCCTCAATGCGGCGGCCCCCCCGGAACAACCGTTCGCCCGCGTACACTCGATGTAATGGCCCCTTCGGAGCGAATAGTCATCCGCGGGGCGAGGGAGCACAACCTCAAGGACGTCGACCTCGAGCTGCCTCGCAACGCCCTGATCGTGATCACCGGCCTCTCCGGATCCGGTAAGTCGAGCCTTGCCTTCGACACGATCTACGCCGAGGGCCAGCGCCGCTACGTCGAGTCGCTCTCCGCCTACGCGCGCCAGTTCCTCGGGCTGATGGAGAAGCCGGACGTCGACTCGATCGACGGGCTCTCGCCGGCGATCTCGATCGACCAGAAGACGACCTCGCGGAACCCGCGGTCGACGGTGGGCACGGTTACCGAGATCTACGACTACCTCCGCCTGCTCTGGGCGCGGATCGGTAAGCCGCACTGCCCCGAGTGCGGCGAGCCGATCGAGGGGCAGTCGATCGAGCAGATCACCGACCGGGTCATGACCCTGGAGGAGGGGACGCGGTTCATGGTGATGGCGCCCGTCGTCCGGGGCCGCAAGGGCGAGTTCGAGAAGCTGTTCGAGCAGTTCCGCCTCGAGGGCTACAGCCGCGTCCGCGTGGACGACGAGCTGCGCCGCCTGGACGAGGAGATCAAGCTCGACAAGAAGTACAACCACGACATCTCGGTGGTCGTCGACCGCCTGGTGATGAAGGGCGACCTCCGCCGCCGGCTCTCGGAGTCGGTCGAGGCGGCCGCCGCGCTCGCCGGCGGGGTCGTCGAGGTCGACGTGCTCGCGGAGGGGAGCACCGGCGAGGCCGAGGAGCGCGAGGCATCCGAGAACGTCGGCGGGGTGAAGGGCGCCAAGGGCGCCGGGAAGCTGCCCGAGCGGCGTCGCGGACCGGCTCACCTTCAGCGAGCGCTTCGCCTGCCTCAACTGCGGCACCTCGATCCCCGAGCTCGAGCCGCGGATCTTCTCCTTCAACTCGCCCGCACGGCGCCTGCGAGCGCTGCCACGGGCTCGGCTTCCAGCGGGTGGTCGACCCGGAGCTGGTCGTGCCCGACCCGACCCTGTCGCTGTCCGAGGGGGCCCTGCAGCCCTGGCGGCACCGGCCACTCCCGCTACTGGAAGCGGCTGGTCGAGGCGGTCGCCGAGCGAGTACGGCGTCGACACCGACACCCCCTGGCAGGAGCTCTCCGACGAGGACCGCGAGATCTTCCTCTACGGCACCGGCTCCGAGCGCCACAAGGTCGACCTACACGAACCGCTTCGGCCGGCGGCGCTCCTACAGCGTCCGCTTCGAGGGGATCGTCAACAACCTCGAGCGGCGCTACGGCGAGACCGACTCCGACGCGTCCGCGAGCGGGTCGAGGGCTACATGGCCGAGCAGCCCTGCCCGGACTGCAAGGGCGCGCGGCTGCGGCCGGAGAGCCTCGCGGTCAAGGTCGGCGGGATCTCGATCGCCGAGTACATGCGAGCTCTCGGCGCGGGCGGCGCTGGCGTGGATCGAGGAGCTCGAGATGACCGAGACCGAGCAGGCGATCGCCCGGCTGCTGGTCCGCGAGATCACCGAGCGGCTCGCCTTCCTCGACAACGTCGGGGTCGGCTACCTGAACCTGGCGCGCTCGGCCCGGACCCTCTCGGGCGGCGAGGCGCAGCGGATCCGGCTCGCGACCCAGATCGGCTCCAGCCTGGTCGGGGTCCTCTACATCCTCGACGAGCCCTCGATCGGGCTGCACCAGCGCGACAACGCGAAGCTGATCGCGACGCTCGAGCCGACTCCGCGACCTCGGCAACACCGTGATCGTGGTCGAGCACGACGAGGGCACGATGCGCTCGGCCGACCACCTCGTCGACCTCGGGCCGGGCGCCGGCGAGCACGGCGGCCACGTGGTCGCCGAGGGGACGCCCGAGGAGATCGAGGCCGACCCGGCCTCGCTCACCGGCCAGTACCTGGCCGGCAAGCGCCAGATCGCGGTCCCGGAGAAGCGGCGCAAGCCGCGCGGCGAGCTGGTCGTCAAGGGCGCCGCGCCAGCACAACCTGAAGAGGATCGACGTGCAGATCCCGCTCGGCGTCTTCTGCTGCGTCACCGGCGTCTCGGGCTCGGGCAAGTCCACCCTGGTCAACGAGACGCTCTACCCGGCGGTCGCCAACCGGCTCCACCAGGCGAAGCTGCGCCCCGGCGCCCACGAGCGGATCGACGGGATCGAGCAGGTCGACAAGATCATCAACATCGACCAGTCCCCGATCGGGCGCACGCCGCGCTCCAACCCGGCCACCTACACCAACGTCTTCGACCACATCCGCCAGCTCTACTCGCAGACGCGGGAGGCGCGGGCGCGCGGCTACAAGCCGGGCCGCTTCAGCTTCAACGTCAAGGGCGGGCGCTGCGAGGTCTGCCGCGGCGACGGCCAGATCAAGATCGAGATGCACTTCCTGCCCGACGTCTACGTCCCCTGCGAGCAGTGCCACGGCAAGCGCTACAACCGCGAGACGCTCGAGGTCCGCTTCAAGGGCAAGTCGATCGCCGACGTGCTCGAGATGTCGGTGGCCGAGGCCTGCGAGTTCTTCACGCGACATCCCGAAGATCGCCCGCCGGCTCGACACCCTGCACGACGTCGGCCTCGACTACATCCGGCTCGGCCAGCCGGCGACCCAGCTCTCCGGCGGCGAGGCGCAGCGGGTGAAGCTCGCGACCGAGCTCTCCAAGGTCGCCACCGGCGACACCCTCTACATCCTCGACGAGCCGACCACCGGGCTCCACTTCGCCGACGTCCAGCGCCTGCTCGACGTGCTCGACCGGCTGGTCGACGCCGGCAACACGGTGATCGTGATCGAGCACAACCTCGACGTGATCAAGACCGCCGACCGGATCATCGACCTCGGCCCCGAGGGCGGCGAGGAGGGCGGCGAGGTGCTCGCCACCGGCACGCCCGAGCAGGTCGCTGCGAGTCCCCGAGTCCTACACCGGGCAGTTCCTCGCCGACCTGGTCGAGCCCGAGGTCAAGGTCCGGCGCACCCGCAAGCGCAAAACAGCGGTTGCTGCTTAGCGTCCTCGCAGGCCATACTGGCCGCATGGGGAGACGGCTTGCTAGGGGCGCTCGAGCTTTGACATCAACTTCGGCAACGCGCTGGACACCGCCGACCAGCGCGCCGGGCTGATCCTGCTGGCTCGATGCTGCTCTCATTCGGTTTCATCCGCTTCAGCACGCGGATGATCAGGGCCGAGGTCTCCTGGTGGCCGGGGAACGTGTCGCCGGGCGGCCTGCACATCCACCACCTCGTCTTCGGAATCGTCTTCATGATGGTGGCCGGCTTCGTCGCATTCGCGGTCGAACCCAACAGCCCCTGGTTCGAGATCGCCGCCGGTCTGTTCGGAATCGGCATGGGATTGACGCTCGACGAGTTCGCTCTCTGGCTCCATCTCGAGGACGTCTACTGGGCGGAACAGGGGCGCAGCTCGGTCGACGCAGTGATCTTCGCGGCGATCATCGGCGGGGGATACATCGTGGGATTTACTCCTCTCGACGCCAACGGCAGTTCGACGTTGGCAATCGTCATCTCCGTGGCCATCACCCTCGGTTTCTGCGCGATCGTCGCGATCAAGGGCAAGATAAGCGCGGCCGTGGTCGGCATGTTCATCCCCCCGGTCGCCTGGGTGGCGGCGATCCGACTCGGCCGACCCGGCTCCTGGTGGGCGAAGCGGCGCTATGCGGCTGGGAGCGGCAAGCTGGCCAAGGCCGAGGCAAGAAAGACGCGTCACGACAAGCGCGTACGCCGCTTCCAGGACCTGATCGGCGGGGTGCCGTCGCTGCCCAGCCCACGCACCGAAGAAGGCTCAAAGCCGCCTGGACTGAAATTCTCAGGAATTTGCGGGTTCCGCCGGGGGCCGGGCTTAGGTTCTCGCTTGCTCGGTCGATGGATTGACCGGCGCCCACGGCCGCCAAGGGTGCGGTCGGTTACAGAGAGGAGACCCAGGTGAGAGGTGCGGGTCGGATGGTCTTCGCGGCGATCCTGCTGCTGATAGTGGGCACGCTCAACATCATCTACGGGATCGGCGCGCTCGACAACGCCAATTTCTATGCCAATGACACGAGGTACATCCTCACCAATCTCAACGCGCTCGGCTGGGTGTTGATCATCGTCGGCGTCATCCAGCTAACCGGAGGCTTCTCACTGATGGCTGGGAATGTTTACGGCCGCGTGATCGGCATCATCGCCGGCAGCTTGGGCGCGATCAGCGCCCTGTTCTCGATGGGCGATAAACATCCGTTCTGGTCCCTGGCGATCTTCGCCCTCTGCGTGTGGGTGGTCTACGGGATCATCGTTTACGGCGAGGTGGATGAGCGGACGGACGTCCGCTGATCCAACGGCGGGAGCCCGGCCTCCGGCCGGGCTCCCGACTCCTCAGCGCGCCGCACCCCGACCGGTGACGCTCATCAGTGGGCCAGGCGGCGCATGTAGAGCCCGGCCATCAGCTCGACCGTGCCGCGCACGATGAAGCCGATGCCGGCGAGGAGCGCCAGCGTGGTAAGGCCGATGTCGGGATTGGCGACGATGATCACGCCCGCCGCGATCCCGATCACCCCGAGAATCGCGGCGATCACCCTGCCCTCGCGCTCGTCGAGAGCGCGGGCCAGGTCGGCCACGCCGGTGATGATGAACCAGAACGAGAGCGCGATCAGCAGCGTCAGCACGCCGGCACCTGGACGGACCAGGCAGACCAGACCAGCCAGGATCGCGAGGAAGCCGACGATGAAGCGAAGTACCCGGCCGCCCTCGCTGAACTGTTCCGTGGTTGCGAGAGCCACCCAGACCGAGCCGATCAGAACCAGGTTGATCCCGACGACCAGGCCGAGCACGAGCAGCGTGATGTCCGGGTAGGCGATCGCCAGGATCCCCGCCGCGATCGAGAGCAGACCGAGCAGCGCGACCAACCACCATTTTCCGGGGTCGGAGCTCACGGTCCCGGTTCGTTCGACTTGCGCCATCTGCGCGTCCTTTCTCTTGGGGGGTCAGCTTGCGGGTGCGGGAACCCGCGCGTCGACCAGCAGCGCGGCGCCGATGCCGCCGCCGAGGTCGCCCAGCGCGGCGAGCCGGATCGCGGGCGGGCGGTCGTCGACGAACAGGTGGGGGTGCATCCGCGCGGCGATTCGCCGCACGTACCTCTCGCCGAAGCGGCTGCCGAGGCCGCCGCCGATGATCACCGCCTCGGGGTCGATCAGGTTGACGCCGAGGCGATCCCGGCGCCGAGCGCCTTGACCGCGCGATCGATCAGCCTGGTCGCGAGGTCGTCGCCGTGCTGGAGCGCGCGCTCCCAGATCGCCGCTGGTGAGCCGGTCCCGGTCGCGCTCCTCCATGATCTCGAAGAGCTTCGTCTTCGCCCCGCGGTGCACCTCCTTGCGAGCCTTGATCTCCATCGCCATACGCCCGGCGTAGGCCTCCATGCAGCCCCTGCGGCCGCAGGTGCAGCGGGCTCCGCCGCATCTTGACGACCACGTGGCCGATCTCCGCCGCGGCGCCGCGGCCGAGCCAGGGCTTGCCGTCGAGGATCAGCCCGCCGCCGACGCCGGTTCCCCACCAGACGCCGAGGATGCGTGTCGAACTCCTTGGCGGCGCCGAGCTCGAACTCGGCCTGGACCGCCACCTGGACGTCATTGCCGACGCGGACCGGGGACCCCGAGCTGCGTCGGAGAGGTGCTCGCCGAGCGGGAACGGGCCGATCCCAGCCGGGCAGGTTGCGCGGCGCCGGAGACGACGCCGGTCTTCTCGTCGGCGTCGCCGGGCGAGCCGACGCCGACGCCCGCGAGCTCGCGCGTCTCGACTCCGGCCTGCTCTGCCGCCTCGCGCATGGCCGCGAGCATCTCGCCGGCCACGTCCTCGGGCCCGCCCTCGGTGGGGGTCGGGCCGCCGGTCTTGGCCGAGGACCTTGTTGTCCGCGTCCGACGACGACGGTCTGGATCTTGGTTCCGCCGAGATCGATCCCCGCCGCGCGGTGCCTGCTCGGCGAGCCGGGACTCGACGAGGCGCACCGATGGACCTGACCTCGGCGTTTGCGAAGCTCTTCGGCGTGGCGTCGCTCGGCGCAATGGCGCACCTGGTGGGTGAAGCGGCGCTGGTACGAGCGCAACCGCCGCTGGCGCCGCCGCTGGCGGATCAACCGGCACGCCGCGCAGGGCGGCTTCTTCATCCGCTACCCGGTCGAGGGTGAGGTGCTCGAGGCGCTCGACTCCGGGCGGCTCGAGATCGGCGAGGGCACGCTGCTCGAGCCCGGCTGCTGGCTCACGCTCTCGGGCGAGGCCCGGATCAGGATCGGCGAGGGCTGCTTCCTCAACCGGAACACGATGCTCGCCGCCCTCGAGCTGATCGAGATCGGCGACCACGTGATGTTCGCCAACAACTGCTTCGTCGGCGACGTCGGACCACCGCTACGACGATCCCGACCAAGCCGATCACCTGGCAGGGCTTCGAGCCGCAGGGGCCGGTGCGGATCGGCTCCAACTGCTGGTTCGGGGTCAACTGCGTCGTCACCGGCGGCGTCGAGATCGGCGAGCGGTGCGTGATCGGCGCGAACTCGGTGGTCACCCGGGACCTGCCCGCCGGCGTGATCGCCGCCGGCGCCCCGGCGAAGGTGATCAGGGAGATCGACTTCAGGAGCCAGTAGGGCGTCCCGGCCGGTTCCTAGACTCGCCGCGTGCTGAGACTCCGCCTCGCGGTCGAGGAGCACAAGGCCGACGCCGTCACCGAGGCCCTGGAGGAGACCGGGGGAGTGCACCGGATCGTCGCCCTCAAACCCGAGCGGACGGGGACGGGGGTGGTCCTCGCGGCCGATGTTCTCCCGTCGGTCGCTGATCGTGTAGTGACGATGATTCGCGACTGGGAGGTCGACGATGCCGACTACCTCCTCACCAGGCAGGAGGTGGTGGCGCCGAGCCCGCCACACGGGCACTACTCCAGAGGAGAGGGCTTCGCCTGGATCGAGATCATGGGCCAGGCCAGGACCCACTCCAGAGTCCTGGGCCAGTACCTCGCGCTGATGGCGGTCGCCGCGGTACTCGGGGCGATCGGCGTGATCACCGACAATCTGATCCTGGTCGTGGGCGCGATGGCCGTCAGCCCCGACTTGCTGCCGATCTGTGCGGCCTGTGTCGGGATCGTGGCGCGCCGGCTGCCGCTCGCCCGTCGTGCGATCGGGACGCTGTTGCTCGGGATCGTCCTCACCTGGGCGGTCGCAGCCGCCCTCGCCTGGGGGTTGCAGGCGGTCGGGATCCTGAGCTCGAGCTACCAGGTCCACGAGGAGAACCTGCACGGTCTGCAGAGCATCGACTACTCGACGATCCTGGTGGCGCTCGCGGCCGGGGTCGCGGCGATGCTTTCCTTCGAGACTCGCGCCGCGTCGGCGGTCGGGGTGGCGATCTCGGTCACGACCATCCCGGCTTCCGCCCTCTTCGGAGTGTCGCTGGGCCTGGGCGAGGTGAGCGTCTCCTGGGGCGCGGCGGCAGTGCTCGGCGTGAATGTCGTGCTGCTGCTGCTGTCGGGTGTGCTCACGCTCCTGGTGCAGCGCGGGCTCGCGGCATCCCATAGTCCCGCGCCGGAGGCGAGCGGCTAACTCAGGAGACGACCTGCACGACCACCGTGCGGTCGCGGGGTCGGTCGTCGAAGTCGATCAGCACCAGCTGCTGCCAGGTCCCGAGCGCCAGGCGGCCGCCGATCAGCGGGACCTGGTCGGAGGCTCCGATCAGCGAGGCCCGCTGGTGGGCGTGCGAGTTGGTGTCGTGGTTGAGGCGGTTGTGCTCGTAGTCGCCGTGAACTGGAGTCAGCCGGTCGACCAGAGCGCGCAGGTCGGCGACTCCGCCCGGCTCGAACTCCATCGTTGTGATCGCCGCCGTCGATCCCCGGACGAACGCGGTGACGAGGCCGTCGGTCACCGGTCCTTCGGCCACGACCTGCCGCACCTTGGCGGTGATGTCAATGACGTCGGAGTCCCCCTGCGTCGAGAAGCTCAACTCCCCGCTGTGGACGGCCACGCGCTCACGCTAGCGAACGAGGATCGGTTCTCACCCGAATCGGGCGAGGCGGCGTCCCGAATTCATGAGAGACTCCGGCGCTGATGCAGGATCGAGCCCAGTGAACGACGCACCGACCGATCCTGCCTCGGCGCCCTCGCCCAAGCCCGGCGGGAGCCAGCGCTCGGAGGATCGCGCGGCGCAAGAGCCGAAGCATCGCCACCGCGTCCTCGTCTGGGCTCTCGTCGTGCTCGCATCTGTGGTGCTGCTCGTCTCGATGATCGCCAACTGGGCTCAGACCCAGGTCCTCGACTCCAACGAGTTCGCGAACAGCACCGAGGAGATCCTCCAGAACGAGGACGTCCAGGAGCAGCTCAGCATCTTTGCTGTCGATCAGCTCTACGCCAACGTCAACGTCCAAACCCAAATCGAGCAGAGGCTGCCGCCCCCCGCCCAGCCGCTCGCCGCTCCCGTGGCGGCGGCGACGAGACAGCTCGCCGTGAACGTGGCGAAGACGGCGCTCGCCTCGCCTCAGGTTCAGAACCTCGTTGCAACCGCGATCAATGGGGCGCAGCAGCGGTTCGTCAACCTGATCGAGGACAAGGGCCAGTTCGTCTCGAGCGAAGGCGGCGTTGTCACCCTCGAATACGGGAGCTTCGTGGCCGAGCTTGCCACTCGCCTGGGCGTAGACCCCTCGACGATCTCCCAGATCCAGGCCTTCATTCAGCAGTACTCGACTGAGCTCAAGCAGCGCTTGACCACGATGCAGAGCAAGATCGAGTCCACGCGAGCAACGCTCTCCCAGGCGCAGGCGGGCACGCTCAGCCCGGAGGTGCAACAGAACCTCACGACTCTCGAAACGGATGCCGCCCAGCTCCAGGCGACTGTCGCGAGCCTCGAGCTGAAGATCACAGGCATTCAGCCGAAGGCGCCCGCCCAGCTCCAGAGCCGGCTGTCCGACCTCCAGTCCCGTCTGGGCCAGCTCGGCAGACGGCTCGACCGGAGTGCAGCGACAAGCTGCCGCGGTGCTCAAGGATCCGAGCCAGGCGAACATCATCAAGCTCGACCCCGCGCTCGCCTCCCTCCAGACACGAGTCACCGACGTACTCAACCGTCAGGCGGTTCAGCACCCCGGCGAGCTCGTCGTGATGACGTCCAGCCAACTGAGCGGCCTCCAGGATCTCGTGAAGGCGCTGCGCAACCTGGGCTTCGTACTGCCGCTGCTGGCACTCCTGCTCTACATGGCGGCCATCTACCTGGCGAAGGGATGGCGGCGGGAGACGTTGATCGCAGTCGGGGGCGGGATCCTGGCCGCCACGCTGCTCACTTTGCTGGCGAGGCGCCTGCTCGGCAGCGCGATAGAGAGCTCGACGGCGGGCTCGGACGCGGTCAAGCCGGCCATCACCGCCGTCTTCAACATCATCTCCGGCGGGCTGCGCGAGCGAGCGTTGTTCGTGCTCGTGATCGGCCTGGGGTTCATCGGCGGGGGCCTACTCGCAGGGCCGGGCTACCACGAGGTCGCCGTGCGACGCTTCCTGGCGCCGTACCTGCGCGACCGCCCGGTCGTCGTCTATGCGGTTCTGGCGTTCATCTTCCTGCTCTGGCTGGCGTTGCTTCCCACGATCAACAACCTCGGTCAGGTGCTCGTCGTCCTCATTCTCGCCGCGCTGGCCGTGGTGGGCGTCGAGATCCTGCGCCGCCAGACGGCACGGGAGTTCCCGGACGCCTCAACGGCTTCTGACCAGGCGGCGCGCCCGTAATCGGGGATGGGCCGAAAAGGGGCCCCTTCATGCAAAGCGGAGGGACAGTCGGCAGTAACGCGGTCGGCAGCTGGAAGCCGGGCGTGGGCGACCTAAGATCAATACGAATGGAGGTGGGAGATGACAGAAGCTGAGGAGATCGGTCCGGTCGAGTACCTGATCGCCGCATTCCCGGGGAACCAGTTCCGCGGGGAGATCGCACCTGCGCTCGCCGACCTGGTGGAGGCGGGCACGATCCGGATCATCGACGTCGCGTTCGTGGGCAAGGACGAGAACGGCGACGTCGTGGCTTTCGAGCTCAGCGACCTCGACGCGGAGGTGCGAGAGGGGCTCGAGAACCTGGGCGCGACGTCCGCTGGGTTGTTCAACGAGGAGGACCTGATGGCCGCCGGGGAGGAGCTCGACCCGAACTCCTCGGCGGCCCTGCTGGTCTGGGAGAACGTCTGGGCGAAGCCGGTGGCGGATGCGATCCGGAATGCCGGCGGCGTGCTCTACGACTACGACCGGGTTCCGCACGAGGTCGTCGTCGCGGCGCGCGAGTGGGCCCGGGCAAACGCATGACGACGAAGGAGGACTGAAGATGCCGTTGATGAGACGAGGACCCGGACTGGTCCGCGGGGCGGCCCGCGTCGGCGTGGCCGCGGGAGTCGCGGGCAGGGTGCGGCACCACCAGGATCAGAAATGGGCGGCGCAGGATCAGCCCGCCGAAGAGCAACAGGCGCCGCCGGCGCCGCAGGCTGCGGCGCCCCAGGCGGCGCCGGCCGAAGCCGACTACACCGCCGAGCTCGAGAAGCTCGCCAAGCTGCGCGACGAGGGCGTGATCACCGCCGAGGACTTCGAGGCGAAGAAGAAGCAGCTGCTCGGCATCTAGTCGGACGGGTGCGTCGAATGCGGCCTGAGCTCGAGGCCGGTCTCGGCCAGCCAGCCCCTGAGCGTGTCGTGCATCGCGCGCACGCCGACGATCGGCGTCCTCGGGCTCGCTCCACTCGCTCGGGACCAGGGCGAAGGGGCGGCTCTGCCAGCCGCCGAGCCCGCCGTGCGAGCCCATGAACTCCTCGAACGGGCGCGACCTCGTTCGCCTCGGGGTCGTACATGCAGTTGACGAGGATGTCGGGGCAGTGCGGGAAGCCGTCCGTGCGCCGCAGGTGGTCGGCGGCGTTGGGGCCGAAGTCGCGCAGCGGGTCCTCGCCCGGTCACATGATCGTCGCGGAGGCGCCGCCTCCCGTCCGCACCCAGCACCACCGCGCCGTCGCTCGTCGGAGCGGACCATCACGAACCCGATCCCGGGATGGCTCGACGAGCGTTTCGATCAGGCGCGGATGCAGCGCCTCGATCTCCTCGATCGTGAGCCGGTGGTCGCGCTCGGGCAGGGAGATCAGCCCGAGGCCGCCCGAGGCGAGCACGATCGCGGTGTGATCCGCAGGCGTCCTCGGTCCGACTTCTCGGCGGCCTCGCGGTTCGGCCCGAGCACCACCTCGCCGTCGACCACGCGGTCCCGCGTCGCGCGCGCGAGCATCCTGCCGCCGGCCGTGTCCTCGTCCCGGGCGTCGGTCAGCGCGCCGCCGACTGAGGTCAGGCCCTCGTCGGGCGCGGGCGGGGCGTAGACGTCTGCCGCCCGAGAGCGCGCTCTCGCACCAGCTCCTCCAGCTCCACGCCGTAGCGCTGGCGGAACGGCCGGCCCTGGCTCTGGCCGTGGTCCGAGAGCACCACCAGGTGGTAGGGGCGGGGCGCCTGCTCGATCGGCTCTCTCGAGCCGCGCGAGCTGGGCGTCGTGCTGCTTGAGCACCGCGAACGCGTCGGGCTGCTCGATCCCGGAGTGGTGCGCGACCTCGTCGTAGCCGACGAAGGTCGAGTAGACGACCGGGACCCCTTCGACGATGTCGCCGAGCAGCGTCGCGACGTTGAGGTCGCGCATGACCACCGTGATCGCGCCGCGCATGAACGGATAGAGGCCGCCGCGGTCGATGTGCTCCTCGCCCCGCTTGCCGCTGCCGGCGCGCCGCGCGCAGCTCCAGGACGACGTCCCAGACATAGAGCGCGATCGTGCGCGTGAAGCCGTAGGGATCGGCGAAGTAGGCGAAGTACTCCCGCGCGCTGGACCGCTTCCTGTCGCGCAGCACGCTCATCGTCGCCGAGCAGTGCGGCGCGTCGCCGGAGAACATGTTTCCGCGGCTGGCGCCGCCGGCCGCCAGCAGGCCGCCGCCGTCGGAGTGGCGCGCTCTCGATCTCGACCGCGTCCTTGCCGTGGTTGGAGACCATCGTCCGCCCGCTCTCCTTCTCGTACCAGCGAAAGGCCGGCATGTCCTCGTTGCTGCCCAGCAGCAGCCCGGCCTGGCTGGCGCCGGTCTGGGAGGAGAGGTCGCACTCCCAGGGGACGATCCGGTGGCTGCCCTCCTCGAGCCAGCGGGCCATCGTCGGCGCGTGTCCCTCGCTCAGGGCCTTGCGCAGGACCGGCTCGGCGAGGCCGTCGATCTCGAACAGGATCACGCCCGGGTACATCCGTGCGGTCGGCGTCGCGAACCCGGCGCGCCCGGCGGCGGACGACCCGCAGCTGGCGGGCGTCGTCGTCGATGCTCAGCGCGGGCGCCAGCAGCATCAGGCTGACCGAGAGGACGAAGGCCGCCGCGAGCGCCTCCAGGAAGCCGGGCGCTGAGCCGTCGACGAGCTTGATCGAGATCGAGACGATCGCGGCGTTCAGCACCAGCGAGCCGAGGCCGAAGGTGAGCACGGTCAGCGGCAGGACAGGACTCGGATCAGCAGCGGCCAGAGCAGAGCGTTGAGCAGCGCGATCAGGCCGGTGGTCAACAGGACCGCCTCGAAGCTCGGCACGGCGATCCCGGGCAGCAGGGCCGAGGACGCGCCCAGAAGATCAGGGCGACCAGCACCCAGAGGATCAGCCAACGCGCCACGGCCCAGGCGACTCGGCCCACTCTGCGTGCGGCGCTCACCGTGTCGTCAGCTGGTCGATGGCGAGCCCCTGTTCCGACGCCGTTCCCTGAGCTCCTGGCTTTTCGCCTTGGCCTCCTCGTAGGAGCTCGTGACCAGCGCCTTGCCGCCGGACCAGCCGAAGACCCAGCAGACGAGCGCGGTCGCGAAGACGACGTTCCAGGCCGAGGTGATCAGCTGCTGGGAGGCCGAGTAGGCCGTGGCGGTGTTCGCGCTCGTCTCCTTCGAGAGCGCGGCGCTGTTCATCGCCTGGGTGACCCCGACACCTCCGGGTGTCACGGAGACGGTGTTCGAGATCGAGTTGGAGGCCGTGACCGAGACGACGTTGTGGAAGGTGACCGGGATGCTGTACGCGCCGAGAAACACGGCGATGACCGCCAGTCGGGCGAGATAGCTGCCGAGCTCGGGGAGGAACACGCCGGTCAGCGCCTTCCTCGGGGAACCGAGGATCCTGCCGCCCACGATCAGCTGCTCGCGGAGTTTGGCCCACTGCCTTCGGAAGACCCGCGTCGTCAGGACGAGCAGGAAGCCGAATCCCCCGATGAGGAGGATCGCGAGGACCTTGTGATTCGCCAGGCCGCTGAGCTTGATCGAGAACGAGCCCGCGACGGAGAGGAAGAGGTAGAGGTAGACCGCGATGTTGAAGATCGAGAACGGGATCTTCTGCACCAGGAATCCGGAGAAGATCGCCGCGAAGGTCGCGCCGGCGATCACGGTCGTGAACATGACCAGCATCACGAACGTGCCGATGTTCGCGGGCAGGAAGCTGTTCATGGCGACCGACACGGCGTACGAGGCGAGCACGAGCCGGAAGGTGATCCTCGCGCGCGGGAAGGCGGCGCGAAGGATCGTCAGCCAGGCGACCGCGGCAAGGGTCGTCTGGACGCTCTGCAGCACGATGCCGGCGATCACCGCCCATGCCGGGACCTCCCTGATCTTCCTGAACAGCTCTCTGATCCAGTCGCTGACCGGAATCCGAGCAGGTCGAGGATCAAGATCAGGGCCGCGATGCCCACCACCCAGATCGCGATGCGGGTCAACCTGGCGACGAGGGCATCGTTGTCCGCCAGCCCGGCGAGCCAGGTTCTCATCGGCAGAAACTACCCGGGCGAGCACAGCGACCGGATGACGCGTCATGCTGGAGGGCAGGAAATGGCGTCGGGGAGTCGACGAAGAGCTGCGGCCGGACTCGCGCTCGTGCTCGGGGCCGCGACGCTGCTCCTGGCTCTCTACGTCGTGGTCCAGCAGTTCCCTCGCGGACTGATCGTGCTCGCGTCTGTGGTGGTCGCCCTGGCGGTCGGCTGGTACGGGCTGCTGCGGACTGGCGTCGTCCGCCTGGCGTCGCTCGGAGTGGCGCTGGTGGCGCTCGCCGTACCGGTCGTGCTCCTGCTGACGGATGGCGACCACCTCGTGGAGGCCATATTGATCGGCGTTGGCTTGACGGCGAGCCTGGCGTTGGCGCGCGCGGTGTTCAGGAGAAGGGTGTCACTGCCGGCCGCACCCCGGCCGGAGCGGCCCGTTCTCTTCTACAACCCGAAGTCCGGTGGGGGAAAGGCGGAGAAGTTCGGGCTCGCCGACGAAGCTCGGGCCCGTGGCATCGAGCCGATCGAGCTGACTCGAGGCGCTGATCTGGCCGAGCTGGTGGAGAGGCGGTCGCCGAGGTGCGGACGCGCTGGCGATGGCAGGCGGGGACGGCTCGCAGGCGGTCGTCGCGGCGATGGCAGCGGAGCTGGATCTCCCGTACGCGTGCGTCCCGGCGGGGACGCGGAACCACTTCGCGCTCGATCTCGGCGTCGACCGCGATGACGTCGTCGGTGCCCTGGACGCATTCGTCGACGGGGGGGAGCGGCGAGTCGACCTGGCCGAGGTGAATGGCAGCGTCTTCGTCAACAACGTCTCGCTCGGGCTCTACGCGGAGGCGGTCCAGAGGCCCGGATACCGCGAGGCCAAGCTGCGCACGATCCTGGACACGGTTCCCGAGATGCTGGGACCGGAGGGAAGCGGGCTCGATCTCGCCTGGCGGGGCCCCGGCGGCAACGAGCACGGCTCGGGGGCCGCCGTGCTTGTCTCGAACAACCGCTACCGGCTCGGGACGGCCGTGGGGTCGGGACGCGCCCGCGGATCGACGACGGGCTGCTCGGAATCACGGTCATCTCGGGGCCGACGGGGAGCGGGCAGGGCCGCCTCGCGCAACGGCCGTGGCGCGAGTGGACGGCAGCCGAGTTCGAGGTGCAGTCCGAGCATGCCGTTCCGGCCGGCATCGACGGCGAGGCGGTCACGCTCGACCCGCCGCTGCGATTCCGGATCAAGCCCGGCGTCCTGCGCGTGCGAGTTTCCCCGAAGCACCCCGGGGCCTCTCCATCCGCAGCCATACCCGAAACCGCCTGGGACGGCGTCCGGGCCCTGGTTCGACATCGCGGTCGGCCGCACACCACAGACAAAGGAGACGTGATGGACATCTTGGAAGTCGAGACGAAGGAGACGATGTCGCGGGAAGAGGCCGCTGCCCGGCTGCGAACGTTCGCGGACAAGTTGGCCCAGAACAACGACATCGAGTTCGAGCGTGGCGGCATGCAGTTCAAGGTCCACGTTCCCGACGAGGTTCAGGTCAAGGTCGAGCTCGAGCTGGAGACCGATGAGCGGGAGCTCGAGATCGAGCTGACCTGGTGAGATCTGGGAGGGCCGGGGGCGGTCTTGGCCGAGGCCAAGCGCCTCGACCTGGCGATCTACCGCGCGGTGGCGGACACCCGCACGCCGGCGCTGGACGTCGCACTCGCCCGGCTCTCCCAGGCCGCGAACCACTCGAAGATCTCGATAGGGCTCGCCCTTGCGCTCGCACTTGCAGGGGGTCGGAACGGCATGCGGGCGGCGGTGCGGGGCATGGCCTCGGTCGGCGTCACCTCGGCGGTCGTCAACCTCGCCTTCAAGCCGCTCGTGCGACGGCGGCGACCGGACCGCCAGGGGTTGTTCGCGGTCGGACGACCGCGGGTCAGGATGCCGACGACTCGGTCGTTTCCATCGGGCCATACTGCTGCTGCCTTTGCGTTCGCGACTGGCGTGGGCCGGGAGCTCAGCTGGGCCGGGCCCCCGCTCTATGCGCTCGCGGCCGTGGTCGGCTATTCCCGCGTCCAGACCGGAGTGCACTACCCGCTCGATGTCATCGCGGGCGCGCTGGCCGGTGTGGCACTCGGCGAGCTGACCGGTGCATGCATCGATCGGGCTGAATTCGCGCGCCCCGCGGACGGCGGTCGCTACCAGTCCCAGGGGGTGTCTGTGCCCACCAGCGCTTCCTCCTCGAGGTAGCGCGCGAACTCCTCGAGCTCCTCCTGCGGGATCGAGTAGGTGTGCTCGTTCTCGTCGGGGAAGCGCCTGGCGCGGACCTCCTCGGTGTAGGTCCGCACGCCCTTCAGCGACTCCTCCCGGAGGTTGGCGAATCGCTTCACGAACTTCGGCTGGTGGCCGGCGTAGACGCCGAGCAGGTCGTGCAGGACGAGCACCTGCCCGTCGGTCGCCGGCCCGGCACCGATCCCGATCACCGGGATCTCGAGCTTCGGGACGAGCGCCTCCGTGACCGCCGCCGGGATCGCCTCGAAGACGATCGCGAAGCAGCCGACGGCCTGCAGGGCGAGCGCTTCCTCCGTCAGCTTCGCCGCGGTCTCCGCGGTCCGCCCCTGGGCCTTGAAGCCGCCGAGCGCGGTGGCCGTCTGCGGGGTGAGCCCGACGTGCCCCATCACCGGGATCCCGGCGCGGATGATCGCCCGGGCCCGGTCGACGGATGGGCCTCCGCGTTCCAGCTTCACCGCGGCGCAGCCGGCCTCCTTGACGAATCGCTGGGCGTTCTCGATCGCCTGCTCGTTCGACCCCTCGTAGGAGCCGAATGGCATGTCGCCGATCAGCAGCGGATGCTCGAGGCCGCGGCGAACCGCACCCGCCATCATCAGCATCTCCTCCATGCCGACCGGCGTGGTCGCGTCGTAGCCGAGGACGACCATCGCGGCGGTGTCCCCGACCAGAACGATGTCGACTCCCGCTTCGTCGACGATCTGGGCGGAGGGGTAGTCGTAGGCCGTGACCATCACGATCGGCTCCCGGTTGTGCTTCATCTCCGTGAGCCGCGGCAGGGTCATGGGGCTGCGCTCGTCGGGCGTGGGCCTGTTGGGCGGCTGGGTGCTCACAGCAGCGCCTCCTGCTCCGAGCTGACTCCGCCTAGCAGGTCGACGTCACAGTCGGTGGTCGTCGCACGATGGATCTTCGACTTGAGCATCTGATGGTGCATCAGGCCTCCGTTGCGTTCGGGGGAGCGATTAGGACGTTGTCGATGAGGCGGGCCCTGCCGACCCGCGCGGCGATCGCCACGAGCACGGGCCGGCCGTTCATCTCGGCGATCGAGGAGAGGTCCTCGGCCGAGCGGGCCTCCACATACTCCGGCTCGATACCGGCATTCCGAAGCTCATTCCGTACCAGCTCGACCAGGGCGCCGGTCGAGGTCTCGCCCTCCTCCGCCGCCCGCTCGGCAGCCCGCAGCGCGCGCGAGATCGCGGCTGCGCGTTCGCGCTGCTCGGGGTCCAGGTAGGCGTTGCGCGAGCTCAGGGCGAGCCCGTCCTCCTCCCGAACCGTCGGCAGCACCTCGATCCGGACCGGGAAGTCGAGGTCGCGCACCATCCGCTGGATCACCACCGCCTGCTGGGCGTCCTTCCGGCCGAAGTAGGCGACGTCCGGCTGGACCGAGTTGAAGAGCTTGGCGACCACGGTTGTGACGCCGTCGAAGTGGGAGGAGCCGCGCTGCTCCTGATCGCCCTCCAGTACGTCCGTGAGGTCACCTGCGACCGCGACCGTGGTGGCGAAGCCCTCCGGGTACATGTGCTCGAGCATCGGGGATCCAGAGCAGGTCGACGCCCTCCCGCGCGGCGAGCTCCGCGTCGCGATTCTCGTCTCGCGGATAGGAGTCGAGGTCCTCGCCCTCGCCGAACTGGGTCGGGTTGACGAAGAGGCTGACGACCACGATGTCGCAGTCCTCACGTGCGCGGCGCATGAGCGAGAGATGGCCCTCATGGAAGTAGCCCATGGTCGGCACCAGCCCGATCCGCCTGTCCCGGCGCCGCGGCGCAGCGAGGGCATCTCGCAGTTCGGCCCTGGAACGGAGGATCTTCATGAGGACGCCCCATGCACGGACTCCCAGGCCATGGCCTCGGCGCGCATCGCCAGGGCGTCGTAGAGGCGGACGAGCTCAGGCGCGCTCTCGGCGAGGGCGACGCGATGGCGTTGAACCGTGGCGTGGTCCCCGCGGGCGATCGGACCGGTGAGGGCGGCTGGGCCGCGCTCCGCCCAGTTCGACGCCGTGCGCAGGACGATCGGTGCGAGCAGTTCGCGCGCGTCCTCGACTCCGATCCGGGTGAGCACATCGGCCGCGGATTCCTCGAGCGCGACGAGCAGATTTGAGGCCATCGCGGCGGCCGCGTGGTACGCCGCTCGCTTCTCCTCGGGCACCTCGAACGGCCGCATCTCGAGCGCCTCCGCCAGTGAGCGGGCGTAGAAGAGTGACTCCTGGGTGGAGCCGGCGATTGCGGCCGGGGTTCCCTCGACGGGCGTTTCGCCATGCGCGAAGGTCTGGAGGGGATGAAGCGAGAAGGTGGCGGCGCCATGTTCGGTCGCAGCGGCCAGGGCGTCGAGCGTGGTCGCTCCGCTGACGTGGCCGACGAGAGACGGCTGAGTGGGTGCGAGCTGCTGCGCGACCGCAGCGATCGCTTCGTCTGGCACGCAGAGCAGGACGGCGGCTCCGCGGGTAATGGCTTCGAGGTCCTCGTTCGGCACGAGACGGACCTCGATCCCCGCCCGCTCAGCGGCGGCGGCAAGCGACCGGCCCACGCGTCCGCGGCCGACCACGGTCAGCGGCGTGGCTCATGGGGGAGGGGAGGTCATCCCGTTCCAGTTCCCGCATCGGAGATACCAGACGGCTCTGTTAGTTAGGACGAGTTGGAGAGGTTTCAGGTCCGCGCCAGTTCGGTCGCGGCCCACGGCGAAGTATAGAGAGCGTTCCTGGCCACCCAGCCAGTCCAAATCGCGCGAACGTCCCGGAACCCCCCGCACAGCGCACACTCCGGGACGTTCGGCGCTATTTGCGAGCGGAAACCGTGCCCGGACGGTCGGGGGCCCGAACTACCATCAACGTGGTGCCGATCTACGAGTTCGTCTGCGAGTCGTGCGGTCACCGCTTCGAGGAGCTGGTGGGATCCCACGTTGGCCGAGAGACAGCGGACGTCGCCTGCCCGGAGTGCGGCTCGGCGGAGGTCGAGCGCCAGCTCTCGACCTCATACGCGCCGCTGCAGCGGCAGATGACGCCCAATCAAAAGCGCCGCCTGGAGAGCAAGCGCGGCGTCGATCGGGGCGGCGCCAAGGAGCGCTTCAAGCGGCAGCGCGCCGCCGAACGATCGGCCGCCCGGCGGCGACAGGGCTCATGAGCGACGCCGAGTCGCGCCGCGAGGCGCTCGTCGAGGTCTACAACCGGGCCTCGGTCTGCGAGCGCTGCCCGCTGTCGGAGACGCGAAACCGGGTGGTCTTCGGGTCCGGCAATGCCGATGCCGACCTGATGTTCGTCGGGGAGGCGCCGGGTGCCGAGGAGGATCGCCAGGGCCTGCCGTTCGTGGGGCGTGCAGGTGCCTTCCTCACCGACCTGCTCGAGGGGATCGGGCTGAGCCGTGAGGACGTCTTCATTGCGAATGTCCTCAAATGCCGGCCTCCGGGAAACCGCGATCCCCAGCCGGAGGAGATCGATTCCTGCCGGCCGTACCTCGAGAAGCAGGTCGAGCTGATCCAGCCACGGGTGATCTGCACCCTCGGCAACTTCTCCACCAAGCTGCTGACCGCCAATCCGACCGGGATCACCAGGGTGCGCGGCACACCGCAGGAGCACCTGATCGGCGGCCGCTGGGTGTTCATGCTGCCCCTCTTCCATCCCGCCGCAGGACTGCGGACCCCGCGGGTCGCCGAGCAGCTGCGCGAAGACTTCGGGCTGATCCCCGATCTGCTCGAGCAACCCTTGCCTGAACCGGAGCCGCTCGTGAGCGACCGCGAGCTGGAGCCGGACCAGATGGGCCTCTTCGGCGGCTGAGCCGGCGTGATTACGCTGCGAGCGTGATCGCGCGGACGCGCAGCGCTTCCGAGACCGAGGCACTCGGGGAGCGGCTCGCGGCCGAGCTCGGCCCGGGCGACGTCGTCCTGGTGAGCGGTGACCTGGGAGCCGGCAAGACCACGCTGATCCGTGGAGCCGCCAGGGCGCTCGGGGTCACCGAGCCGGTCACCTCGCCCACGTTCACCATCGGGCACACATACCTGGGCCGGGTGCCGGTGTCGCACCTCGACCTCTACCGCCTCGCCGAGCTCGACCAGGAGGACCCGGCCCTGCTCGACGACTACGTCACCCCAGAGGCGGTCTCCTTCATCGAGTGGCCGCGTGCCGCCGAGCCGTGGCTCGACCGGATCACCCGCCGCGTCGAGCTGCGGCACGCCGGGGGTGACGAGCGCCAGATCGAATTCTGACGCCACGCGGCTGTTCATCCGCCGATCATGTTCCGTCATCGGCCGCTCATCCGGCCCTCGTACGGTCGCTCGCGATCCGTCCATATCCCCGAGGAGGGCAGCGATGGCTTCGATGAAGAGGAGAACGATGAAGGTGGCGGCCGCGCTGGCGATGGCCGCGGTGGTGGCCGTCGCCGCTTTCGCCCCAGCGGCGGGCACCGCCAAGGGGCCACCGAGCCCGAAGGCCTCCAAGTTCGGCAATAGCTCGAACCTGGTGACCAACCCCTGGTTCCCGCTGAAGCCCGGTTCCGTCTACGTCTACGACGGCCAGAGAGAAGGAATGCAGGCGCAAGACGTGTTGACCGTGACGCGCAAGGTCAAGACGATCGAGGGAATTCGGGCCGCAGTTGTCAAGGACCTTCTGTTCCAGAACGGTCGCTTGGCTGAGCGGACGACCGACTGGTACGCCCAGGACAAGCACGGCACGGTCTGGTACCTGGGCGAGAAGACCGCGGAGCTGAGTCCGAGCGGCAAGGTGATCAGCACTGACGGTTCGTTCCTGCACGGCCGCGACGGCGCGAAGGGCGGGATCTTCATGCCCGCCAATCCGCTGGTCGGCCAGTCGTTCCAGCAAGAGCGGTACAAGGGTCACGCCGAGGACCGCTTCCGGATCCTCAGTCTGGCTACGAGCGTCTCGACGCCGGTGGTCGCCTCGAAGAGCGCGATGCTGACCGAGGAGACCACGCCGCTGGAGCCCCAGAACGTGGTTCAGAAGTACTACGTCCAGGGCATTGGCTCGGTCACGGAGCAGCAGGTCGCCGGAGCGGCGCCCGGCCAGGCCGAGCAGATCCAGCTGGTCTCGTTCAATGCGGGCTAACTCGATTCAGGGCGGCGGGGCTGCGGCCCGATGGCTGCAGCCCCCGCTGTCATCGGCCGTTTATGCGCGCGGCTTAGCGTTGCCCTCGATCGGATCGTTCCGAAGGAGGGCGAACGATGATTTCGATGAGAAAGAGAACGATCGGGCTGGCGGCGACGCTGGCGCTGGCGGCAGTGCTGGCAGCCGGCGCTCTGACGCCGGTGGCGAACGCCGCGAAGCGGCTTCCGACCCCAAAGGCGACTCACTTCGGCCACAACTCGAACCGGGTCACGAACTCCTGGTTCCCGCTGGCGCGCGGTTCCGTCTACGTCTATGACGGCCAGAAGGACGGCAAGGTCGCCCGCGACGTGATGACGGTGACGCGCAAGGTGAAGACGATCACCGGGATCCGCGCTGCCGTGATCAACGACCGGCTGTTCCTCAACGGTCAGCTGGCGGAGCGCACCACGGACTGGTACGCACAGGACAAGCAGGGCACCGTCTGGTACCTGGGCGAGAAGACCGCCGAGCTCAATGCGCGCGGCAAGGTGACCAGTACCGAGGGCTCCTTCCTGAACGGCCGGGACGGCGCGAGCGGCGGCATCTTCATGCCAGCGCATCCCGCGGTCGGTCAGTCCTTCCAGCAGGAGGCGTTCAAGGGCCAGGCCGAGGACCACTTCCGGATCCTGAGCCTGGCGACGAGCATCACCACGCCGGCGGTCTCATCAAACGCGGCGATGCTTACCGAGGAGACGAATCCCCTCGAGCCCGGCGTCGTCGACCACAAGTACTACGTCCGGGGCATCGGCACGGTCAAGGAGCAGCAGGTCGCTGGAGCGCCGCCTGAGCGGGCGGAGAGCACGCAGCTGGTCTCGTTTCAGGCCGGTTGACCCCGAGCCGACCTAGTAGCCCTAGCCCCCGCTGTCGGTGGTCGCGGTCGAGACCTGGCTCTGGACGCTCTGCACCTGAGTCTTGACGCTCTCCGCCTGGGACTGGACGTTGGTCGAGACACTCGAGATCTGGCTCTGGACGCTGCTCGCCTGCGACTGGATGCTGTCGATCGCGCTGTTCACGTCCCCCGAGCTGTTGTTGTCATCGCCGCCACAGCCGGCCACGGCGATGCCGGCGCCTGCGCCGAAGACCGCGATGGCGAGCACGGCGGCGATGCTCCACGCCCTTCGTGCGCCAGGCTGGGACCTGCTGGACTGCTCTTCCATGGACGGTCTCCTTCTCCCGGGATCCGTGGGCGCGTCGCGCCTCGACGGACCCTACTGATGTTCGTGCTGGGTGTCGATACGGCGACCGATCACGCCGTCGTCGGCGCGACCGCCGACGGGGAGGTCGTGCGGGAGGTTTCGGTCGACCCGGGCCTCGGACGGACGGCCGCGCCACTCGGAGCTCCTGCTGGTGGAGATCGAGCGCTCTGTCGAGGCGGCCGGCGGCTGGCCGCGGATCGACCGGATCGCCGTCGGCATCGGGCCGGGTTCGTTCACCGGGCTGCGGATCGGAATCGCGACGGCCCGGGCGCTCGCCCAGGCCCATGACCTCCCGCTCGCGCCGGTCGGATCGCTCGCGGCGCTCGCGCGCGGAATCCCCGAGGGCCCTGCCCAGGATGGCCTGGCGCTGCCTGTGTTCGATGCCCGCCGCGGCGAGGCCTTCGCGGCGCTCTTCCGGGACGGCGACGAGCTCTGGGCGCCGATCGTCGCGGGGCCGGACGAGCTGGCCGCGCGAGTCCGGGAGCTGGATCGAACCCCCCTGGCGGCTGGAGACGGAGCGCTACGATTCGCCGCAGAGCTGGAGGCCGCCGGCGCCACGGTAGCCCCGCCCGAGGATCCGGTCCACCGGGTCGCCGCACGGCACGTATGTGCGGTGGGGGAGGCGGCAGTCGAGGCGCCCGCGGACCAGATCGAACCCCTTTATCTGAGACCGCCCGATGCAAAGAGATGGCGTGAGCGAAATCGTGGAGTCCCCGGGGGGTGACCCGGGCGAGGTTCGATTGCGGCGCCTTGGATACGGCGACCTGCCCTCGGTCATCTCGATCGAGCGCCGCTCCTTCCCGACTCCCTGGTCGCTGGCGATGTTCGTGCTCGAGCTCTCCAAGCCGTCGGGCATCTGCCTGGCCGCGGAGGATGCCGATGGGCTGGCCGGCTACCTCGTCTGCGCCCGCTACGACGACGTCTGGCATCTGATGAACGTCGCCGTTCATCCGGACGCGCCGGCGGCGTGGGATCGCGACCGAGCTGATCGAGAAGCTCTTCGAGGAGGCGGGACCGGGCGCCCGTTTCACCCTGGAGGTCCGAGTCTCGAACTCCCCTGCGATCGAGATGTACCGCCGCTTCGGCTTCCGTTCGGCCGGGCGCCGCCGCCGCTACTACCACGACAACGGCGAGGACGCCCTGATCATGTGGCTCGAGGCTGCCGAGGGCGCCTCGATCGCTTGATCCTCGCTCTCGAAACGTCGTGTGATGACACCTGCGCCGCCGTCGTCGACGGGGCGCGGATCCTCTCGAACGTGGTCTCCTCCCAGGCTGCGTTCCACGAGCGCTACGGCGGAGTCGTCCCCGAGATCGCCTCGCGCCACCACCTCGAGCTGGTCAACAGCGTGGTGTCTGCCGCGCTCGAGGAGGCCGGCACCGGCCTCGCCGAGGTCGACCAGGTCGCGGTCACGCAGGGCCCCGGGCTGATCGGTGCGCTGCTGGTCGGGCTGAGCACGGCGAAGGCGCTGGCGGCAGCGCACCGCAAGCCGCTGGTGCCGGTCGATCACCTCCACGGTCACGTCGCGGCGAACTACCTGGAGCCCGACCCGACCGAGCCACCGTTCCTCTGCCTGATCGCGAGCGGCGGTCACACCCTGCTCGCGGGAGTTCGGGATCCATCGGGCTTCGAGGTGATCGGTCAGACCCTGGACGACGCGGCAGGAGAGGCCTTCGACAAGGGCGCTCGGTTGCTTGGCCTCGGCTATCCAGGCGGACCGGCGATCCAGAGGGCGGCCGAAGCAGGCGATCGAGAGGCGTTCGACTTCCCGGTGGCGATGAGCGAACGCGGCCTCGACTTCAGCTTCAGCGGATTGAAGACGGCGCTGGTCTACAAGGCCCGCGATCTCGGGTCGGAGGAGACCGAGAGCCGGCGGGCCGACCTCGCCGCCTCCTTCCAGCGGGCGATCGTCGATCAGCTCGTCGCAAAGCTGCGCCGCGCGGCCCGCACCGGCGACTGGCCGGCCATCGCGCTCGGCGGCGGGGTCGCGGCGAACACGGAGCTGCGCGCGCGCACCCAGGCGCTCTGCGACGAGCTGGGCCTGCGGCTCAAGCTCGTCCCGGTCTCGCTCTGCACCGACAACGCGGCGATGATCGCCTCCGCCGCGCGCTTCACCGAGCCGATCCCGTACCCGGACTACCTGAGCTTCGATGCCTTCGCGACGGGTCAGGCTGTACGCGCGGCCTGACTGCCACCTCTGCGACGAGGCGCGAGCGGGACTGGAGCGACTTCGAGCGGACGGGCTCGATTTCGAGCTCGAAGAGGTCGACATCGAGACCGACGACGAGCTGCATGCCCGCTTCCTCGAACGCATCCCGGTTGTGGAGCTCGACGGCGAGATCGTCTCCGAGCTCTTCCTGGACGCGGACGGGCTGCGCGCAAGGCTCGATACCTTGTCCCGCTGACCCGTAAAACCCTCGCCAATCCGGGGGTTTCGTCGTTTCGGGACCAGGGCTTGGCACCAATCTGGCACCGTTTCTGCGCGCGACAAGGGATCAAAGCGGGGCTTGATCCCAGGGACTCAGATCGCCGCTCGATGAGGTCTGAATGAACCCTTGGCCTACTCCGACAGCCCGGCGGCTTCGAGGGCCTGCGCCTTGGTGTCATACCCCCGGCAATGGACCACTTTTCCGTCGCGGAGGGTGAACACCTGCCAACGTCGCTTTCGACCTGCGCGCCGGTCTCCTTGCCACGGCCCGATTGACGCACGCGGACTACGACGGAGTCCCCTGCGTCGACCATCTCTTCAGCCTGGAAGCTGAAATCGTCGAACGCTTCCGACCATTCTCGAAGAAATTCGCGGACCTCCGCAGGACCGTGTGCGGTCTGATCTCTGGAAACGCTCCAACGTAATCCCACTCGACGTTTTCATCGAGGATCGAGAACAGGTCCTCCGGATTCGCAGGAGCGGATTCGGGCATAGCCCGCCTCAGAATCTCGACGTTCTCCTGCGTCATCGCCTACGCAGTATCTCTCGGACGGGTGCCGCTTCTCGTCCAAAGCAGCGGTCGCTACTCCGACAGCCCGGCAGCTTCGAGAGCCTCGTCCCGATTCCAGAAGATCTGACGCCTTGAGATCTTGCCTTCCCTAATCCAGTACACCGCCCAGTAGCGGAGCTTCGTCGGCACGCCGCTGCCCTTGCCACGCGCGGTGAGGGCGTTCTCGGTGAAGACGCGATCGCCGCTCAGTTTCGTGAGGCGGTCGAGCGCGTTGTGTAAAGGACTCTCGAATAGCTCGAGGATCTCATTGGCCCACGCTCGCACCTCGTCCCGCCCGCTGTAGACCTCTCTAAGTCCCGGGAGGGCGGCGGTTTCCTCCCACACGACATCAGGACTCAGTAGAGCGATGACGGCATCGATGTCGATCCGGTTGGCTGCATCGGTCAGTGCCCGTACCAGCTCGACGTTCTCCTGCGACATGACCTGCGCAGTGTCTCGCCCGACTAGTTGCACGGCCAATCCTTTGTTCGGGTGATCCGAGCCTACGACCGGCGAGGGGCGGCAACAGTGACATCGCCCACGCTGTATCGCGGCTACTCGCGAACCGCTGCTTCCATGCAAAGCAGCAGTCTGTAGGCGTGGCGCGCTCACCGACTCTGACTTTGAGCAGTAGAGGGCGAAGGATCCTCGGTAGCTAGCCTGGGATGAGTGGCTTCTGCGCCGCGCGTCGAGCTTTTCTGGTGGCGTGAGTGCCCCTCCTGGGAGCGGGCGCTCGACATGTTGCGCGATGCGATGGCGTACAAGGGACTCGATCCGGACTCGATCGAAGTGAGCGAGGTTGACACCGAAGCGGCGGCCAGGCGGCATGAGTTCGTTGGCTCGCCGACGATCCGAGTGAACGGGGTGGACGTTCAGCCGCCCGTGGAGGGTGAGCCAACCGGGCTCGCTTGCCGCGTATACCGCCGCCGGGACGGGCGGACCTCACCGCTCCCCGATCCCGAGGACCTGCGCGAGGCGCTCGGAGCGGCCGCGCTCCGCTGACGGGATAGCCTGCCGCCGATGCCGACTGCGATTGGGGAACGGGCCCCCGACTTCGAGCTCCCGGCCACCGACGGCGAGCGCCACGCGCTGAGCGCGGAAGGCGCCCCGGCGACGGTGGTCTACTGGACCTGCAACCACTGCCCCTATGCCCTCGCCTGGCACGAGCGCCTCCTCGACGTCGCTCGCGACTATTCGGATCGCGGCGTGCGGGTACTGGCGATCAGCTCGAACGATCCCGAGCGATACTCGGCCGACTCGTTCGAGGCAATGGTCGAACGGGTCCAGCAAGAGGGCGGCTGGCCGCATCCCTACCTGTATGACGAGACCCAGCAGATCGCCCGCGAGTGGGGCGCAGAGCGGACGCCGCATGTATTCGTGCTCGACTCAGGTTTGCAGCTGCGCTACCGAGGCGCTCCGGATGCCGATTACGACGATCCATCGCAGGACGCGGCCTGGCTTCGCGCCGCGCTCGACGCAGTGCTGGTCGGACGGGAGCCCGACCCGTCAGAGACCGCGGCCGAGGGCTGCACCATCAAGTGGAAGCCATGAAGCCATGACGGAGGCGCGAAGGGCGCTGGTGGCGGTTGACACATATTGAGCGGAGGCGTAGCTTAGGTGGGGCAGATGTCGCTTAGATCGGTTCGACTGGTCTTGGTTGCGACCGCGGCCCTGCTGTTTGCGCCTTCGGTCGCGTCGGCCGCCTGGACCATTTCGCCGACAGCGAACGTCACTGGGGCGGACTCGACGAGCCTGAGTGCAGTCGACTGCTCGTCGGCTAATTCGTGCATGGCGTCGGCCACGCGGACGACCTGCAGGACCCCTTCGGGCCGATCACCACGACGACGGTGGCCGAGCGCTGGGACGGCGCGAGCTGGCAGATCGTGCCGACCCCGAATCCGCCCGGCGCGACCAACAGCTCGCTGAGCGGCATTCTTGTCCGCGGCGGAACGTCTGCTTCGCGGTGGGCGTGGAACACGGAGAACTGGCCCAGAGGCCGCTCATCGAGCGCTGGGACGGGACGAGCTGGTCGATCCAGCCGAGTCCGGACGTCGCAAGCGCCTTCCTCTGGCCGTCTCCTGCTCGGGGCTCCGCGCCTGCACCGCGGTGGGAACGAGAACGGTGGCACGCTTGCGGAGCGCTGGGACGGCGCCGGCTGGCAGGTACAGTCCACCCCGAACGCCCAGAGTTCCGAGCCCAGCTGGCTCGGCGCCGTCTCGTGTCGGAAGCGGAGCTGCACCGCCGTCGTTGTGTCGGATGGCGTGCTCTCGCTCCGCTCGTCGAGCGCTGGTCCGGGCGTATCAATGCGTGGGCGCTGCAGGCCGCGCCGAAGCCCGACGGCGCGGACGGCGCCACCTTCACCGGGGTGTCCTGTCCGGATGGCCGGGTGTGCTTCGCCGTCGGAGAGTCTTTTGGTCCACCGGACCCGTTTTTCGCGCGCGATATCGGAACCCTGGCCGAGCGCTGGGATGGCTCGCGCTGGTCGGTCATGCCCACCCCGAATCCGACGCCGCTGCCGGGCTTGCGACCATTCGGCACCTTCCACGGCGTCAGCTGTTCGGGACGGCGGGCGTGTCACGCCATAGGCGGAGGTTTTAGTTCGACCGGTGAGGTGATCGCCGAGCGCTTCGACGGAGTGAGCTGGCAGCTCGAATCGTTCCCGACAGTAAACGTGAACGGGCAGGGAGGCTTCCCCGGCGTCTCCTGTCCGAGCCGGCTCTTCTGCGTGGCCGTCGGCGGCTGGGGCGGACTCGTGCCCCACGGCTTCATCGGCGGCACCCTGGCCGCGAAGTGGACGCCCTGAGTCGGCTTTCGCGGTCCGCGGCCTCTTCGGCTCACACGTTCGGCACCAGGATGGCGGCGGTCGGCGTACCGATGCGAATCCTCCAGGAATGGATGGGCCACGCCTCGATCGACACGACGATGATCTACGCCGACTACTCGCCGTCAGAGCATGAGACCGCGATGGCCGAGCGAGCGTTTGGCACCAAATCTGGCACCAATCTGAGCAGAACTGACAGAAACTCAGATGAACTCAGCGTGCCTGAGAGCGCCGAGGGTGAGCCGCAGAGCCTGCGGTGTAGGTCTCGATACCTTGTCCGCATGATCGAGGACGTGGCGGCTGAGACCGCCGAGCAGCAGGGGTCCTCGGACCTCACGGACGGGGATCGACTCTCGCTCGGGGTTGCGGCGCGGCTCTCCCGCTACCTCCAGGTCCTGACCCAGGCTCGGAAGATGGGCAAGGACACGATCTCCTCCCAGGAGCTCTCCGACTACACCCACATCAACTCGACGCAGATCCGCCGCGACCTCTCGGGCTTCGGCAAGTTCGGCAAGCGGGGGGTGGGCTACAACGTCGAGTCGCTGGTCGAGGAGATCCGCAAGATCCTCCGCACCGCCGGCCAGCACAACATCGCCCTGTTCGGAGCCGGCCACCTCGGGCAGGCGATCGCCAGCTCGGACATCTTCGCCGACCACGGTTTCCGGATCGTCGCGATGTTCGACGTCGATCCCGCTGTGATCGGCCGCCGGATCGGCGGGCTCGAGGTGCGCTCCTTCGACCAGATCGACGAGGTCGTCGAAGGGGAGCAGGTGGTCGTGGGCGTCCTCGCCGTTCCCGCCGACGCGGCTCAGGAGGTCGCCGACCGCCTGGTCAGGTCCGGCGTCAAGATCATCTTCAACTACTCCGAGCGGCTGCTGCAGGTGCCACCGGACGTGACCGTTCACACGTCCAGCCCCGCCGTGGACCTGCTCTACGCGCTCTACTTCTATTTGACCTGAGAGACCGAGCCGCGGGTGTCAACCGATCCCGAGCCACAGCACGACGCGCTGGACCTCGAGGTCGTGCGCGAGATCTTCGAGGCCTCGACCGACTTCACGATCGGGATCGAGGAGGAGTTCGCGATCCTCGATCCGGCGATTCTCGACCTCGAACATCGCTTCGAGGAGCTGCAGGCGGCCTGCCTGCGCGACCCGGAGCTCGCCCCGGCGGTCAAGGGCGAGCTGATCGATACCGAGATCGAGATCCGCTCGGGCCGCGGTGAGAGCTTTGCGGACGCGGCCGACAGACAGCGGAGCAGGCGAGCGCGGCTGTTCGGCGTCGCCGATGACTTGGGGCTTGCCCTGGCGGCGATGGGCACCCACCCCTGGGCCAACTACCTCGACCAGCACATCATCGACACCCAGCACTACCAGCGGCTCGAGCAGGACCTTCGCTGGGTCGCCCAGCGGAACAACACCTGGAGCCTGCACGTTCACGTCGGCGTTCACGGGCCCGATCGCGCCGTGGCCGTCTCGGATCGGATGCGGGAGCTGCTGCCGCCACTCCTTGCGCTGTCGGCCAACTCGCCCTTCCTCGACCATCGCGACACCGGGCTGCACTCGGTGCGCACCGAGATCTTCACCCGCACCTTCCCGCGCTGCGGCGTCCACCAGCCGTTCGGCGACTGGCGCACATATGCGGACTTCGTGGAGCTGCTCAAGGAAACCGACTCGATCGTCGAGGCCACGCAGCTGTGGTGGAGCGTCAGGCCGCACCACGCATTCGGCACCGTGGAGGTGCGCATCTGTGACGCCCAGACACGCGGGGACGAATCACTGAACGTGGCGGCCCTGATCTCCGCCTGCGTGGCCCAGGTGGCAATCGATCTCGACGAGGGGCGGTCGCCTTCATCCGGCGACGGTTTTTGTGGCCGCCTTGGTGTTGGCCAGCGCGAGATCGAGGAGAACCTGTGGCGCGCGATTCGCTACGGAATGGACGGCGAGATGATCGATTTCCGAGACCGGCGCGTCGTACCCACTCGCCAGGTGCTGGAGGATCTGGTTGAGTGGGCCGGACCGGCGAGGCAGACCCTCGGGGTGGATGTGGATCTGCCGGAGCGAAACGGCGCGCAGCGCGCCTACGCAAGCTTTGCCGAGGGCGCGCCGATCGAGGAGATCTACCGCCGCTCGGTGGAGGAGACCCGCAGGACCTACGCACCGGAGGGAGCAGTCAGTGGCAGATGAGGAACAGCATCAGGAGGAGATGAGGGGGGCTCCGCAGGCGAAGCCGAGGAGCCACCCGATTCAGGGCGAAGCGGCGCCGAGCAACCGTCTGAGGAGGAGCTTCGTGCCCAGCTGGAGGAGGAGATCCGCAAGGTCCGGGTCGAGGACGTTGTGCTCCAGAGCGCCGTCAGCATCCTCAACCTGTCGGCACGCCGGATCGCCAAGGACGACGAGCGCGACCTCGAGCAGGCGAAGGTCGGGATCGACGCGGCGCGGGCGCTCGTGGATCTCGTCAATCCTGAGGCCCAGCCCCAACTGCGCCAGGCGATCTCCGAGCTGCAGGTGCTGTACACCAAGCACGCGGGTGAGGAAAGTGCCCCTGAGCAGGGATCTTCAGAGCCGCCGAAGGGCGATTCCGGCTTGTGGACGCCCGGCGGCGGCACTGACGGATAGACTGCCGCGCCGCTTTCACCTTCTGACCCGGGAGCCATCACTTGACTGATTTTTGGACCGATTACGGAATCGTGGTCGCGCTCGGCTGCGCGGCCGCGGCGGTTGTCTACGGACTGCTGGTCACCCAGCGACTGCTTGCGAAGTCGCCCGGTAACGAGCTATGCAGGAGATCTCCGGCGCCGTGCAGGAGGGCGCGAGTGCCTACCTGAAGCGCCAGTACACGATCATCGCCGGGGTCGGCGTGGTCGTTGCGATCCTGCTGATCCCGCTGCAGAACGTGGAGACCGCGATCGGCTTCGTGATCGGGGGCACCCTCTCCGGGGCCGCCGGGTTCATCGGCATGAACCTCTCGGTGCAGGGCGAACTCGCGGGTGGCCGAGGCGGCTCGCGGCGGCATTCCGCCGGCGCTCGACATCGCCTTCAAGGGCGGCTCGGTCACCGGGCTGCTCGTCGTCGGCCTCGCCCTGCTGGGGGTGGCGGGTTACTTCGGCGCGCTGCTGGTCTTCACCGACCTCACCGACAAGGATGCGGTCGACGCTCTCGTCGGGCTCGGCTTCGGCGGCTCGCTGATCTCGGTCTTCGCCCGGCTCGGCGGCGGGATCTTCACCAAGGCGGCCGACGTCGGAGCCGACCTGGTCGGGAAGATCGAGGCGGGGATCCCCGAGGACGACCCCCGCAACCCCGCCGTGATCGCCGACAACGTGGGCGACAACGTCGGCGACTGCGCCGGCATGGCCGCCGACCTGTTCGAGACCTATGCGGTCACCGCCGTCGCCGTGATGCTCCTCGGCGTGATCCAGTTCCCCGACTTCACCCGCGAGGTGGCGATCTACCCGCTGGCGATCGGGGCCGTCGCGATCATCGCCTCGATCGTCGGGGCACTCTCGGTCCGCACGCGGACCGGGAACGTCGAGGCGGCGCTCTACCGGGGCCTGGCGGTCTCGGCTGCCCTCTCGGCCGCGGCCTTCTACCCGATCACCAAGTGGCTGATGGACGACCCGCTCGGCGGCGGGGCGCTCGGCAACACGAGCGTCGCCGACCTCTGGCTCTGCGGGCTGATCGGTGTCGGCGTCACCGCGGCGCTCTTCGTCCTCACCGACTTCTACACCTCGACCCGCTTCCGGCCGGTGAGGACCATCGCCGAGGCCTCGGAGACCGGGCACGCGACGAACATCATCCAGGGGCTCGCTCAGGGCTTCCAGTCGACGGCGCTGCCGGTGCTGGTGCTCGCGCTGCGCGATCCTCGGAGCGCTGGAAGCTCGCCGGCGGCGGAACCGACGGGATCTACGGGATCGGCGTCGCCGTGATGGCGCAGCTCTCCCTGACCGGGCTGATCGTTGCCCTCGACGCCTTCGGGCCGATCACGGACAACGCCGGCGGGATCGCCGAGATGGCGGACCTGCCGGAGGAGGTCCGGAACATCACCGATCCGCTCGACGCGGTCGGGAACACGACGAAGGCCGTGACCAAGGGCTACGCGATCGGTTCGGCCGCGCTCGCGGCACTCGTGCTCTTCAACGCATTCACCCACGAGCTGCAGGCCGAGGCGGGCGACAAGGCGCTCAGCTTCTCGATCTCCGATCCGCCGGTGCTGATCGGGCTGCTGATCGGCGGGATGATGGTCTACCTGTTCTCGGCCCTCTCGATCGAGGCGGTGGGCCGCGCCGCGGCGGGCGTGGTCGAAGAGGTGCGCCGCCAGTTCCGGGAGCACCCGGGGATCATGCAGGGGACCGAGAAGCCCGAGTACGGACGGGCCGTCAGCATCGTCACCGCGGCCGCCCAGCGGGAGATGATCCTGCCCTCGCTGATCCCGATCGTCGTTCCGCTGATCGTGGGAGTGATCTCGTACCAGGCGCTCGGCGGCCTGCTGATCGGCGTGATCGTGGTCGGCATCTTCATGGCGATCTCGATGACCGCCGGAGGCGGCGCGTGGGACAACGCGAAGAAGCTGATCGAGGACGGGGCGTTCGGAGGCAAGGGCTCGGAGGCCCACGCCGCGGCGGTCACCGGTGACACGGTCGGGGATCCCTACAAGGACACGGCCGGGCCGGCGATCAACCCGATGATCAAGGTGGCGAACATCGTTGCCATCCTGATCATCCCCATAATCGCCCTGTAGATTCGGCGCGGTGTTTGTGGCCGCCGGTCGTGCCCGATGAACAAGCGACGGCCCTCGGCTGACGAGGGCTATCAGCTCGCCGTCCGCATCTTCTCGGTGACGATCATCGGGTTCGGCGTCGCGATGCTGATCGTCACCCTCGCGAGAGGAGGGGGGCCGCTGGCGGTCGGGGTTCTGTTCGGGTTGCTCTTCATCGCGCTCGGCTCTGGGCGTCTGTACCTCTCGATGCGGGGATGAGGAGGCCGGCCCGATCATGAGGCGCCTCCTCGGGGTGCCGTTCCTGTACGCCGCGGCGTCCTCGGCGGTCGGGTTCTCGATCTACTTCTCGATCGGCGTGGTGGCCGACCGCGGGCTGGGCCTGACGCCGGTGATCTTCCTGCTGGCCGGGCTGATGTTCGCGATCACCTCGCTCTCCTACGTCGAGGGAGGAGCGATGCTCAGGGAGCGGGGCGGCTCGGCGACGTTCGCGCGCCACGCGTTCAACGAGCTGATCAGCTTCATCGCCGGCTGGGCGATCCTGATCGACTACCTGATCGTGATCGCGGCGGCGGCGATCACGGTCTCGCACTATCTGACGCCGATCTCGGGGACCTTCGGCGGGGGCGATGTGGAGCTGGCGGTCGCCGCGCTCGTAATCGCGCTCGCCGCGATCCTCAACATCGCGGATGTCACAGGCCGCAACCGGCAGCGCCGGCTGGTGGTGCTGGCCCTGGCCGAGCTGGGGCTGCAGCTGCTGGTGATCATCGTGGGCCTGCTGGTGGTCCTGCATCCGGATCGGTTGACCGATCAGCTGGATCTCTTCAGCTCGCCCACCGTCAAGGACGTCGTCTATTCGCTGGTGGTCGCGACGATCGCCTACGCGGGGATCGAGGCCGCCAGCGACCTCGCGCCCGAGCTCGAGTTCGAGCCGGGCGACCTGAAGAGGGTGCTCGGGGTGGGGGCGATCGCGATCCCGCTGATCTACGCGGGGATCGCAGCGGTCGCGCTGATGGCGGTGCCGGTTGAACCCACCGCGCACGGGCCGGAGACGGCGCTCGCCGGCCGCTACATCGAGGAGCCGATCCTGGGGGTGGTCGCCAACTACGACCACGGGTTCCTCTCCGACCTCATGAAGTGGGCGGTGATGCTCGTGGCGGTGCCGGTGCTGTTCTGGGCGGCGAACGGGGCGATGCTTGGGCTCTCGCGGCACGTCTACGTGCTGGCGACCAACCGTCAGATCCCGAGCTGGGCGGGCAAGCTCGAGTCGACCTACTCCACTCCCTATATCGCGATCGGGATCGCGGCCGTGCTGGCGCTCGCGCTGGCGATCCCGGGGGACATCCGCTTCCTGGCGCGGGTCTACGCGTTCGGGGCGCTGCTCGCGGTGACCATCGCGCAGATCTCGATCGTCCGATTACGCGTCGTCGAGCCGGATCTGGAGCGGCCGTATCGGGTGCCGTGGAACGTGAGAATCGGTTCGCACGAGCTGCCCTTGCTGTCGATCATCGGGGCGCTGATCAGCGGCCTCGCCTGGATCAGCGTCTTCGTCCTTCACCACACGGCCGTCTGGGTCGGGGGCGGCTGGATGCTGTTCGGCCTCGTCTTCTACGTGATCTACCGGCGCTACGTGGAGGGGACTCCGCTGACCAGGCGGGTCCAGGTGCCGGAGGCCTCGCTCAAGAAGCAGCCGGCGGAGGTGGAGTACTCGACCATCCTGGTCCCGGTCTTCGGGACCAAGCTCGACGACGACATCGTCAGCACGGCGGGCCGGCTTGCGGACGCTTCGGTGGACCAGGGCGAGCGGCCGCCTCGCCTTGACGTCGTCTACGTGGCCGAGGTGCCGCTCACGGTGCCGCTCGATTCGCCCTTGCCGAAGGAGGTTCAGGAGCGAGGCGGCGAGGGCGCTCGAGCGGGCGCGGGAGGTCGGCGAGCGAGTATGAGAACGTCGAGGTGACGACGAAACTGATCCCGGCGAGATCGCTGGGGTCCGGCATCGTCCAGGAGGCGCGGGACAAGGGGGCGGAGGTGATCGTGATGGGAGGCGAGCCGCCGACGCGCGTCCGAGGGGGCGCGATCCTCGGCGGCATCGGCGGCGCGCGACCGGACGAGATCGGCGAGGTGACCGAGTACGTGCTGAGGAAGGCGCCGAGCCGGGTGCTGTTGACCGCGCCTCCGGAGGAGGACGAGGCCGATGTCACGCCGGAGGGGGATCCGGCACCGTGAAAAGCTAGGCCGGGGCCTTGTCCCGGGCGCGGGAGCGTTTCCGGGGGCGGGGCTTGTCCACCTGCAGCGGTTCACGCGGGATCGTGTTCAGCTTGCGCCCGCGCGCGTCCCAGGAGGCGATCCAGGCGGGGAACTCGCGAGCCGGCATCGGGGCGCCGATCAGGAAGCCCTGGGCGGCGTCGCAGCCCATGCCGCGGAGCTGGCGCCAGGCGTCGGCGGTTTCGACGCCCTCGGCAACCACCCGGAGGCCCATCTGGCGGGCGAGGTGGACAGTCGAGCGGACCAGGGCTTTGTCGCCGCCGCGCCCCAGGGCGCGGATGAAGGACCGATCGATCTTGAGCTCATCGACGGTGAGGCTCTTGAGACGGTCCAGGAAGGTGTGGCCGGTGCCGAAGTCGTCGATCGAGATCGAGACACCGAGGTCGGTCAGGCGCTCGAGGGCCTCCGACGGATCGGTGGCACTCATGACCGCGTCCTCGGTGACGTCGAACCGGAGTGCTGTTGCGGGCAGGCCGCTCTGGGACAGGGCGGCCATAACGGCCTTTTCGAGACGCGGGTCGGGCTCGGCCAGGACGTCGGCGGGGAGGTTGACCGAGAGCTCGACCCGGAGGCCGGAGCGCCACCAGTCGCCCCCGGCGCGGGCCGAGAGCTCGATGACCCGCTCGGTCAGCGCCCGCATGAGGCCGCCGGATTCCGCCAGGTGGAGGAACTCGCTGGGCTGGAGGACGCCGCGCTCGGGATGGAACCAGCGGGCCAGGGCTTCGACACCGGCGACACGCGCCGTTGGGAGGTCCACCTTGGGGAGGAAGTAGGTCTGGATCTCGTCCCTGCGGAGGGCGGCGGCGAGCTCGTCCTGCAGGGCGAGGCGCTCGAGCAGGTCGGGACCGAGGCCGGGATGGAAGAGGCTGAGGGCCCGGGCGATCGCGTGGGTTTCCTCGTGCTCGGTGGGGTGGAACTCGCGGCCCGTTCGCGCCAGGACCAGATGGCCGCGAAGCCGGCCGCGCACCGGCACCACCAGCGTGGCTTCGGAGCTCGCGCTCTCCGTGAGCTCGCCGTCGACGTAGACGCAGAGGTCGGATTCCACGGCCTCGGAGGCGCGCTGGAGGGCGATCTGGACAGCAGCCGCATAGGTGGCGCTGTCCGAGAGCGCGCGCAGATGCCCCGCCGTGCGCTCGCTCGGTCCCGGGATGGGTGGGCTGCCCATTTGAGGTTCGGTCGCGTCCATGTGGATATCCAGCTCCCCCTATCCCATGCGCACGCATCGCGCGGTCGGACCGAGACCAAGTCTCGGGCCGGGCCGGGCGGTGGACAAGCGGTCGAACTACGCGGCCAGGTCCGTAGTTGCCCCGGATCGGGGCCTCTCGCGTGTCGCTCCCATCTAAGATCCGGGCTGTGTTCGTTCTGATCGTTGGTTGTGGGCGGGTCGGCTCCTCGGTCGCGCGCACGATGCTGCGCGAGGGTCACGAGGTGTCCTGCCTGGATGAGGACCCCGAGGCGCACGCGCGCCTCGAGGTGAACCTGGAGAAGTCCTGGGAGGACGCGGGCGGTCAGTTCACGGTGGGGACCGGACTGGAGGAGGACGCGTTGACCGCCGCCGGCATCGAGCGGGCTGACGCGTTCATAGCCTCCACCGATGGGGACAACACGAACATCGTCATCTCTCAGATCGCGAAGCGGAGATTCAATGTGCCGACTGTGGTCGCGCGGATCCTCGACCCGCTGCGGGCCGAGTGGTATTCGAAGCAGGGGGTGAACACCGTCTGCCCGACTCGGATCGCGATTGAGATGCTCGAGAAGGAGGTTCTGCAGGCGGCCGGGCGGCCGAGTCAACAGCTGACCGATGGCAGAGGGGAAGTACATCATCATCGCCGGGGCCGGCAAGGTGGGATGGAACCTGGCGCGGGAGCTGCTCGAGAAGGGTCACGAGGTGACCGTGATCGAGGACAACCGGAACCGGTACCTGACCGTCGAGCAGGAGCTCGAGCACAACATCCAGTACGGGGACGCCTCGGAGCTGTGGGTGCTGGAGCGGGCCGGGATCTCGCGCGCCGACCTGGTTGTCGCGGTGACCGGCGACGACGAGGACAACATGCTGATCTGCCAGGTGGCGAAGGAGAAGTACCTGGTCGACCGGATCATCGCGCGGGTGAACAACCCGCGGAACCGGCCCCACTTCGAGCTGCTGGGGATCAAGCCCTACGTGTCCGCGACGGACCTGATTCTGCGGCTGCTGGAGCACGAGGTGCCCGAGTACGGCCTGGTCCACCTGCTCGACCTTCCCGAGGAGCGGCTGGAGATCATCGAGATGATGCTCGGCGACAACAGCAGGGTCGCGGGCATGAGGGTGGGGGACCTGAACATGCCGGAGGGCAGCCTGCTGATCTCGATCCTGCGCGAGGGGCAGGGGGGCTTCGTGCCCACTCCCGACACGATCCTCGAGGCCGGGGACGAGGTGCTGGCCGTCCTCGATCCGGGGTTGGAGGAGGAGCTCAAGGTCTTCTTCGGGTCGGACGGTGCCGGAGCGGACTGAGTTCCTGCTGATCGGGGGTTTCGCCTCCGGTTACTGCGCCGCCGAGCTGCGCAAGAGGGGTGCGGACGGAAAGATCGTGCTCGTCGGGCGCGAGACGGACCCGCCGTACGAGCGGCCGCCGCTTTCCAAGGAGCATTTGCGCGGTGAGGCGAGCCGCGAGGACGCCTACGTCAACCCGCTCTCGTGGTACGAGGAGAACGGGGTCGAGCTGCGGACTGGGACGAATGTGATGTCGCTCGATCCGGAGGCGCGGACGGTGAAGCTGCAGGGCGGGGACGAGGTGGAATTCGAGAAGGCGCTGATCGCCACCGGCGCGAACGTGAACATTCTTCGGGTGGACGGGGCGAACCTCGACCGCATCCACTACCTGCGGACGTTCGGCAACTCGGAAAACATCCAGGCCGATGCCGAGAAGGCGGACCGCGTGGTGCTGGTGGGCGGCAGCTACATCGCCTGCGAGGTGGCCGCGTCACTGAAGTCGAAGGGGACCGACTGTTCGCTGGTGATGATGGAGGACGTGGCGCTGTCGCGAACCTTCGGCGAACGGGCGGGGCGGTGGTTCCAGGAGCTGCTCGAGTCCAAGGGAATCGAATTCCACGGCGGCGAGTCGCTCGCGACGTTCGAGGGGGATGACCACGCGAGCGCGGTCGTCACGGAGAGCGGCAAGACGATCGAGGGCGACATGGTCGTGGTCGGGGTGGGGGTGAGGCCGGACGTGATGGTGGCCCAGCGGGCGGGCTTGGAGATCAACGAGGGCGACGGCGGAATCCGCTGCGACGAGACGCTGCAGAGCTCGGTTGAGGGGATCTTCGCTGCCGGTGATGTCTGCTCGTATGACAGCCGCGTGCACGGCCGGCGGCTGCGGGTCGAGCACTGGGACGTGGCGATGCAGCAGGGGCAGCATGCTGCGAAGGCGATGCTCGGGGACACGCAGCCGTACGAGGTGGTGCCGTACTTCTTCAGCGACCTCGCTGACTGGGCAAGCCTCGAATACGTGGGGCCGGCGACCGACTGGGACGAGGAGATCTGGCGCGGGGACCCGGACGCCGGCGAATTCGCGGTCTTCTACCTCAAGGACGGCAAGGTGGCGGGCGCCTTGAGCGTGGAGCGCTCGGAGGATCTTGGCCACGCGCGCACGCTGCTCGCGGAGGGCGTGGACGTCGGATCTGACGAGGCGAAGGCCCTGCTCGGGGACCCGGACAGCGACCTGGCCGAGGTGACACCCTGAGGCGAATTTCGCCCGAAGACACTCGCTATCGTTCTCGCCGCCTTCCGGGGTCGTCTAGCCGGTAAGACGCCGGCCTCTGGAGCCGGAGACCTAGGTTCGAGTCCTAGCCCCGGAGTTAGCGGAGTCGGCAAGTGCCGGCTCTTTGTTTTGGGGGCCTTGTTGCTCCGGGCGCTTCCGGCATCCTTGCTACCTTGCGCGGCCGTATGCGGCGCCTGCGACATGTGTTCGTCCTGGTCGCGGCGGTTGGAGCGGGATTCGCTCTCTCGGCCTGCGGTGGCGACAGCTCTCCCGAGACTCCGATCGCGGCTCCGACGACGACGCAGCCGAGCCAGGGCAAGACGGAGTTCATCGCCCAGGCGGACTCGGTCTGCGCCGAGGCGAACAGCTCGATCGAGCAGTTCGCCGCGTCCGGCCAGGGACTCACCGAGGCGGACCAGATCGCTCAGCTCCGCCAGGGCGTCGTGGACCAGATCAAGCAACTCAACCCTCCCAGCGACCCGACCCTGGACCAGTTCCTGAAGGCGATGTCCGACCAGGTCTCGGCCGGCCAGAAGATCGGCCTCGCCGTCCAGCGCGGCGAGGACACCACGCAGTTCGAGACCGAGCTCGACGACGCCAAGACCCAGGCCGAGACGGCAGCGGCCTCCTACGGCTTCAAGCGAGTGCGGCCAGCCGATCACCTCCTCGGGCACCAGCACCAGCAGCTCCAGCAGCTCCAGCAGCTCGAGCTCGTCCAGCAGCAGCGGTGGCGTGGTCACCCCGAGCGCACCCAGCACCACACCCCCCGTCAGCGGTGGGACCGGCGGCGGGACGGGGAGCGGCACTTCCGGCTCCGGCACGGGCAGCGGCACGTCCGGTTCAGGCACCGGCGGCACCGGAGGCAACTCCGGCGGCGTCGGCCCGGGCTAGGGCTAAGCGGCTACTTCCGCCCAGGTTCCATAGAGCTCCGCGTACCGGCCGCCGGCCGCGATCAGCTCGTCGTGCGTGCCGCTCTCCATGATCCGCCCGTTCTCGAGCACCGCGATCCGGTCCGCGTTCCGGATGGTGGAGAGCCGATGCGCGATCACGATCGCGGTCCGTCCCTGCAGCAGCCGCTCCAGTCCCGCCTCGATCGTCCGCTCGGTGCGTACGTCCACGTTCGAGGTCGCTTCGTCCAGGATCAGGATCCGCGGCTCGGCCAGCAACGCTCTCGCGAACGCGATCAACTGCCGCTGGCCCGCGGACAGCGCCACTCCCCGCTCGCCGACCTCCGCCTCGAACCCACCGGGGAGCCGCCGGATGAAGTCGCCGGCCCCGATCACATCGGCCGCCGCCTCGATCTCCTCGTCGCTCGCGTCCGGCCGCCCGAAGGCGATGTTCTCCCGCACCGTTCCCGAGAACAGGAACCCCTCCTGAGGGACGATCCCGAGCTGGCTCCGCAGACAGGTCGAACTCAGATCGCGCAGATCATGCCCATCGACCAGCACCCGCCCCCGCTGCGGATCGTAGAAGCGCGAGACGAGCTTCGCGAACGTCGACTTCCCGGCACCCGTCTCGCCGACCAGGGCCAGAGTCTCGCCGGCCGGCACGTGAATCGAGACGTCCTCCAGCGCCCACGCGGCATCGTCCTCCTCCGCGTCGCTCCTCTCGATCTTTCCGCTCGACCGCTTCAGCCCGGCGGTTCGGTCAAGCCCATAGGAAAACCAGACACCATCCATCTCGATCTCGCCGCGCAGCTTCCCGGGATCGAGCGCGCCCGGCTTGTCGACCATGTCGGGCTCCGTGTCGAGCAGGTCGAAGATCTTGTCCAGCGCGGCCATCCCCTGCTGGTAGGTCGTGTAGAGGTTGGAGAGCTGCTGGATCGGATCGAAGAAGGTGGAGAGGTAGCCGACGAACGCGACCACGATCCCGATCTGCGCGTTCCGAGCCGACTCGGTCGCGAGATCCAGTGCCTGGTAGCCGCCGTAGAGCAGGATCACCGCGGTCCCGACCGCCGAGAGCAGCTCCACGGCTGGGAAGTACGACGCGTTCAGGTAGACGGTCTTCAGGTTCGCCCGCCGGTTGAGCTCGTTGAGCTCGGCCATCCGCTCGATGTGGCGGCTCTCCTGAGCGAAGCTCCGCACCACGCGAACGCCGCTCAGGCTCTCCTGCAGGTAGGCGGTGACCTCCGCGATCCGCTCCCTGGTGATCCGATAGGCGCTCGCCGCGACGATCCGGAAGACCAGGCTCGCGATCGCGAGCAGCGGGAGCGTCAGGAACACCACCAGGGCCAGCTGGACGTCCGCCACCAGCATGATCACCACGACCCCGACGAGCGTCAGGGCGCTGGAGAACAGCGTCACCACCCCGGTGCTGATCAGCTGGTCGAGGGCGTCGACGTCGTTCGTGATCCGCGAGATCAACACCCCGGGCCGGTTGCGAGTGAAGAACCCGATCGACATCTGCTGGACGTGCGTGAAGATCCGGATGCGCAGGTCCTGCAGAGCGCGTTCGCCCACCCATCCGACCAGGTAGGTCTGCACGTAGCTTGTGCCCCAACCGACGAGTGCAGCCACCAAGAACCCCCCGACGATCAGGACCAGCGCGGTGGTGTCGCCGTCGAGGACCGCCGAGATCGCCCTGCCGACCAGGAACGGGGGCGCCAGGGTGGCGCCGGTGGCGAGGATGAGGGCACCGAGCATCATCAGCACCTGACGCCGGTACGGCCCCAGCAGCGAGAACAGCCAGCGCACCTTCCGCCAGCGATCGTCCTGACCCCGGATCAGCCGCCAGAGCGAGCGGAAGAGGGCGAAGAAATTCTGTGCTCCTTGTGAATCGGGTCGCTCCTCCTGCATTTCACGGGTCGCGCTGTCGCGCGCCCTCTCATATCGGGGCGCCCTCGCATGTCGTTCACAGCCTCGCCAGCTCCTCGCGGTCCTCGAGGTCCCGCTGCAGGTAGACCGAGTCCTCCAGCCCCTTCTCAGCGATCTCCTCGTACAGCGGGCAGCGCTCGAGCAGCTCCTCGTGCGTGCCGCGATCGACGATCCGGCCGCGGTCCATCACCACGATCTCGTCGGCCAGCGAGATCGTGGAGAGGCGGTGGGCGACGATGAACGTCGTCCGGCCCTCCATCGCCTCGCGCAGCCCGGCCTTGATCTGCGCCTCGGTACGAGCGTCCACCGAGGAGGTGGCGTCGTCGAGGATCAGGATGCGCGGCTCGGCCAGCAGCGCCCGCGCGATGGCGATCCGCTGCCGCTGGCCCCCGGAGAGTGTCAGGCCCCGCTCGCCGATCACGGTCTCGTACCCCTCGGGAAGCTGGGTGATGAACTCGTGCGCCTGCGCCTGCCGGGCCGCGGCCTCGATCTGCTCCGGCGTAGCCTCCGGCCGGGCGTAGGCGATGTTCCCGGCGACGGTGTCGGAGAACAGGAAGCTGTCGTCCGCGACGAAGGCGATCTCACGACGCAGCGAGGCCAGGTCGACCTCCTTGATGTCGGCGCCGTCAATCACCACACGCCCCTCGCTGGGGTCGTAGAGCCTCGCGAGCAATCCGACCAGGCTTGTCTTGCCGGATGCAGTCGGCCCGACGAGCGCGACCGTGCGGCCCGGCGCGACCTCCAGGTCGATCCCGGTGAGCGCGGGCTCAGCGCCGTCATAGCGCAACGTCACCCGCTGCAGAGAGACCTGTCCCCGGCCCTCCGGCAGCGGCGGCGCATCCGGCGGGCTCTCCATCGACGGCTCCCGGTCCAGGATCTCGAACATCCGGTTGCCAGAGGCGACGGCGCGCTGGGCCATGCTCAGCGACATCCCCAGCCATCGCACCGGTCCGGAGAGCAGCACGACATAGACGTAGAAGGCGGTGAGATGACCGACGTTGGCGCTGCCATCGATCACCTGAAGGCCGCCCAACCAGGAGGACGGCGGCCAGGCCGATGTTCGGCAGAAATCCCATCAGCGGCGTGTAGAAGGACTGCAACCGAGTCGAGACCATGCTCTGCTCGAAGACCCGGTTCGCGGAGTGCCGGAACCGCCCGATCATGTGACCCTCTCTTGCGAACGCCTTGACGATGCGGACCCCCGAGATGCTCTCCTCGGCGTTCGTCGTCAGCTCGCCGACTCTCTGCTGGACCTCCTGCTCAGCGGGCCGGTTGCGCCGGCTGTAGCGGGTCGCGGTGACGATCAGGAACGGCACGGGCGCCAGCGCGAGCAGCGCCAGCAGCGGGTCGAGAATGAACATCGCGACTGCCGCGAACAGGATCGTCAGCGCGCTCTGGCTCACCCAGATCAGCCCATACCCCAGGAAGAAACGAATCGACTGCAGGTCCACCGTGGCGCGCGACATCAGCTGGCCCGTCTGCTGCGTGTCGAAGAAGGCGAGCTCGAGTTTCTGGAGGTGCTCGTAGAAGCGCTGTCGGAGGTCGAACTCGACCGCCAGCGAGACCTTCCCCGCGATCAGGCGCCGGCCCACCGTGAGCAGGAGCCGCAGAACGCCGGCGCCGAGCAGGGCCAGCACCAGCGGCAGGATGTCGTCTCGGTGCTCCGACTCGATCGCGTTGACGGCGCCGCCGATCAGCAGCGGAATCAGCACAGTCAGCCCCATCGCCAGCCAGGCGAGCAGCAGCGAAAAGATCAGCGGACGGCGATATGGACGCAGAAAATCGAGCAGGCGCCGGAAAGTGGGCATACCTCAACTATAGAAAGTGAAGTAACGACCCTTGCCCAGGCGGCTTCGGCTGCGGAGCACCCTCGCATGTCCCACCTAGCCGGTCGCTACTCTCCGGCCAGTGCTCAGAGAGATCATCAGCTGGCCGATCTCGATGGCTCGCACGGCGGTGGACCTGCCCCGCGCGATGGAACGCAGCATCCGTGAGGCGAACGAACTGATGGAGGTCTCGCGCGAGCAGCTCGAGGCGATACGCCGGCAGGCCGATGACGCGCTCGAGCAGGCCGAGCGCATGAACGAGCTCCTCGGACGCTTCGTCCGGCTCACCGAGCCGCTCGAGCGCGCACAGCGTGGCGGCGAGTACGCCGCGGAGCGGCTCAAGCGGGCGATCTTCGGCCCCGAGGAGGCGGCGGCGCGCGCCTCGATCGACGCCGAGGTCATCGCCGAGGAGACGGCACTGGCGGAGCAAGGGGAAGTGGCGGAGCAGCCGGAGGAATCCGCACGGCCTCCGGATCCCTCGGAGCGGTGAGCCGTCCCGACGCCGGGCTCTGTGACCGCTGCCGCCACCAGCGCCTGATCCACAACACGCGCGGCTCGGTTTTCTCCCTATGCGAACGATCCAAGACCGACCCCGACTTCCCCCGCTACCCCCGGCTCCCGGTGCGAAGCTGCCGCGGTTTTGAGGAGCGTGCCCTGGGTAATGGCTGACGGAGCACGGATGTGGATGGGGATCAGGAAGGTCGCGGGGCTGGCGATGCTGCTCGGACTGTCGGCCCTCGTGCTGACGGCCTGCGGCTCGGGTGACGACGCGACCACCACCACCACGGCCCGGCCCGTGGTCTCTCCGGCGACCGCGGACCACCTCGCCAAGCTCAGCGACCGCATCGCCTCGGATCTCGACGCCGGCGACACCTGCCACGCTGCGCACGCCGCCGACGACCTGCACGCAGCGGTCGAGGATTCCGACCTCCCCGCCAACCTCCGGCCCGGCGTCGACGCGGTCGCGGGCGACCTGGTCAACCAGGTCAACTGTCCGCCGCCTCCACCGCCGCCCGAGCCCGAGAAGAAACCGAAGGAGCCGAAGCGCGACGAGCACGACGATGGTGACGACCACGGTCAGGGTGGCGATCACGGGAACGGGGAGAACGGCGGGCATTCCGACCACGGCGGGCACTCGGACCACGGCGGGTTCGTGCCTCCCGGCCAGGCGAAGCTAAAGGGTGAGGGATGACGCGCAACCTGGCCGGCGAGCGCTACGAGCTCGAGGACCGCCTCGGCCACGGCGGAATGGCGACCGTCTATCGAGCGCGCGATCTGAAGCTCGATCGCGAAGTCGCCATCAAGCTCCTCGCCGACAACTTCGCCGACGACGACGAGGTGCGGAAGAGGTTCTCCCGCGAGGCCCGGCTCGCGGCCCGGCTCGATCATCCGAACGTCGTTCAGGTCTTCGACGTGGGGGAGGAGGAGGACCGCCTTTTCATCGTCATGGAGCACGTCGAGGGGGGCACCCTCGAGGACCGGCTCAACCGCCGGTCCCTCGACCGCGACGAGGCCCTCCGTCTTCTCGGCCAGCTCTGCCAGGGACTCGGTCACGCCCACGCGAAGAAGCTGGTCCACCGAGACATCAAGCCGCAGAACCTGCTGCTGCGCGATTCCGACGACTGCCTGAAGATCACTGACTTCGGGATCGCGCGCGCCGCGGAGGAGACCACCCGTCTGACGCGCCCCGGCAAGGTGATCGGCACCGACCGCTACATGGCGCCGGAGCAGCTGGCGGACGGCAGGATCACGGCGGCGACCGACGTCTACGCCTGCGGGGTGGTGGCCGACGAGCTGCTGCCCGAGTCGCGCTCACCCGAGCTGCGCCAGATCGTGGCCCGCTGCCTCCGCGATGACCCAGCCGAGCGGTTCGGCGACGCGAGCGAGCTCGGCGAGGCGCTCGCCACGGTGGAGGGCAACGGCGCGGTCGGCGTGGTTCGCCGGATCATGTCCCAGGGCCGCCCAACCAGGCCTCTACCCGCCGGGGAGGCGACGACCGGCTGGCCGGCGCCGACCGACGTCAGACCCGGCAAGCCCCGCCGGCGGGGCCGCCGCACGCGTTTCGTCGTGGCGCTCGCGCTGATCGCGGCCGCGGCAACCGTCGGCGCCGTGATCGCCATCGGCCCCGGCGACTCGAGCCCACCGAGCACCGCGAAGCAGGAACGGCGAGCGGCGGCGCCCGTCGCGGTGCCCCGCTCGGACGACCCGGCGACCCAGGCGAGGCAGCTCTCCGAGTTCCTGCGCGCGCAGTCCCGCCCGGGGGCGGCGAACACGCAGCAGCCCTAGGGAGTCGTCTTCGGCACCGGAGCGGTCGGGGTCTGTGCCGGCTTCGTGGTCGTGGGTCCGGGCGCCGTGGTCGTTGGCGCGGCCACGGTGGTCGGGGGGTGCACCGCCGGCTCGGATTTCTCGCCGCAGCCCGCGGCGGCCAGGGCCGCGACGGCCGCCATGCCGAGCACCAGCGGCCGCAGCCGCCACCTTCCCGAAGCGTGAGAGCTCACGGCCAGGACGGTAACGAAGCCCTTATCGCGAGGTGTCGGCCGTGTCGGGAAACTCGACCTCGACCAGCGGGCTGCGGGCGACCAACTCCTCGAGGTCGCCGGAGCCCCGTCCGAGCTCGTCGAGGATGCTGGGCATCACCTTGCGCCGTTCCGTCTCGTCCGTGACTGGATGCGCGATCGCCGGCAGATCGGCCTGAACGCTCCCCTTCAGGTGGAAGGTGAACTCCGGCTTCGCCAGCAGGTTGGCGTACCAGTCACGGGTGCCGGGCGAGCCGCTCAGGAAGATCCGGCCGTCGTAGAGGTACCGCCAGACCTCGATCCGCCGAGGCTGGCCGCTGTTGCGGCCGGTGGTGGTGATGTCGATCGTCCGATCGTTCTCGAGCGCGCGCCTGATCCGCTCGTCCACCGGACGAACGTTACGCCGCCTCCGAGTAGACGGCCTCGCTCGGCATCTCCTCGGACTCCTCATCCGTGAACTGCTCGGCGGCCTTGGTCTCGGGCTGGATCACGATCGCGGCAACGGCTATCGCGGCCACGACCAGGCCCGAGGCGACCCAGAACGCCAGGTGAAAGCCGCTGGTCAGCGCCGAGGCCGTCGAGTGCCCGGCGGCCTCGAGGCTGTCGGTGCGAGACGTGGAAAGCGTCGCCAGCACCGCCAGGCCGAGCGCGCCGCCGACCTGGGCGGACGTATTGACCAGGCCCGAGGCGAGGCCGGCATCGGCCCGCGTGGCGCCCGACATCGCGAGCGTCATCAGAGCGGGGAAGCAGATACCAATGCCGGTGCCGAGCAGGATGAGGACGGGCAGGATGTAGACGACATAGTTGCCGTCGACCGGGGCGCGCGTGAAGTACGCGAGGCCGGCGGCGACCAGGGCGAGGCCGGGGAAGAGCAGCCGCCGCGCGCCGAAGCGCGTGATCAGCGGCTCGGAGTAGCGGCCGGTGAGCGTGCCCATGATGATCGTTACCGGCAGGAACGCGAGCCCGATCTGGAGTGCGTCGTAGCCCTGGACCTGCTGCAGGTAGAGCGAGCCCATGAAGAACACGCCGAACATCCCCGCGACCGTCAGCACCTGGACGAGGTTCGCGCCCGTGACGTTCCGCGAGCGGAAGATCCGCAGCGGGATCAGGGGATTGTCCGTGGTCGCTTCGCGCGCGATGAACAGCGCGAGCAGGATGAGAGAGCCGGCGCCGAGCCCCAGGGTCAGGGGAGCGCCCCAGCCGTCCTTGGCGGCCGGCTCGACGATCGTGTAGACGCCGAGCATCAGCGAGGCGGTGATCAGGAGCGGCCCCGAGCGTGTCCGCGCCCTGGCCGAAGCCGATGCCCTTGTCCTTCTCGAGCAGGCGATGCGCGTAGATCGCCGTGAAGAGCCCGATCGGAGCATTGATGAAGAAGATCCAGTGCCAGCTGATCGCTTGCGTGACGACACCGCCGATCAGCAGGCCGACCGCGCCGCCCGCCGAGGCGACGAAGGCGTAGACCCCCACCGCCTTGGCCTGCTCCCGCGGCTCCGGGAACATCGTCACGATCATGCCCAGGACAACGGCCGAGGTCATCGCGCCGCCGATGCCCTGGAGGAGCCGCGCGCCGATCAGCATCGCCTCGCTCTGCGAGAGGCCGCAGAGCACCGAGGCGACGACGAAGACGGCCAGGCCGTAGAGCAGGATCGTCCGGCGGCCGATCAGATCGCCCAGCCGCCCGGCGAGCAGCAGCAGCCCGCCGAACGTGATCAGGTAGGCATTCACGACCCACGCGAGGCTCGACTGCGAGAAGCCCAGATCGTCCTTGATCGAGGGCAGGGCGACGTTCACGACGGTGACGTCGAGGACGATCATCAGCACGCTGATGCAGAGCACGTACAGCGCGACCCACCGGTTGCGGTCGCTGGTGACGCGAGGGGGCTCCGCAGGCGGAGCCGAGGAGCCACCCGTTTCATGCTGCTGCGTTCCCACCTGTGCCTGCGTCATCTAAATCTTCCTCCTGCGCATGTGTTCAGTCGTTTTCAATTACGACCGCCTCCGCCCCCGGAACTAATCGGTTTTGTAGCGGTTCGACCTAGGTCGAAGTCAAGCGATCGTGAAGCTCAGTCATCCAGCCGCGCCGGCAGCCCGAAGCGCTCGTAGGCGGCCGCGAGCTTCTCGTAGTCGGCCGGCTGCTCGGGGGTCCGCGCCTGCACATCCGGGTCCGGATCCATCGAGGCGCGCAGGATAAAGGCGTCGACCTCCTTGATCTTCTCGCCCTCGAAGGTGAGCACATTGACCGCGAAGGGGACGTGCGCCCCCTGCTCCGCGTCCCAGCTGTAGAAGGCGAGCGCCGGCTGGCCGTTGGCGGTCGTGGGGATCGACCGCCAGCCCCAGTCGGGGAGCATGGACCAAAGCTCGAGGAAGCCCCTGATGCCGTCGTGGCCCTGGAACCAGCGGGCCATCGGAGGCATCGTGAAGGCCGCGTCATCGGCCAGCATCGAGACGACCGTGTCGACGTCGTTTCGCTCCCAGGCGTCGGCGTACTGCTCGACGATCTCCCGCAGCCGCTCGTCGCCCAGCGAACTCAGCGTCTCCTGCTGGCTCTGGTCGGGAAGCTTCTTCTCAACCGTCGCGCGGGCGCGCTGCAGCGCGCTGTTCACCGAGGCCACGGTGGTGTCGAGCGTGTCGGCTGTCTCCTGCGCGGAGAAGCCGAGCACCTCGCGCAGGATCAGCACCGCGCGCTGGTTCGCAGGGAGGAGCTGAAGCGCCGCGATGAAGGAGAGCTCGATCGCCTCGCGCTGCTCGTAGCGGGCGTCAGGCGAGGCATATCCGTCCTCGATCCCCAGTGTCTCGTCCGGATAGGGCTCAATCCAGACCGACTCCACGACCGGCTCGCCGACGCCGCCATGCGGATCGGCGGCTGGCCCGTAGTCGATCGGCAGCACGCGCTTCGGCCTGCGCTGCGATCGCGTCCAGCGAGGTGTTGGTGGCGATCCGGTAGAGCCAGGAACGAAGAGAGCTGCGCCCCTCGAACCTCGGCAGTCCCCGCCAGGCGCGTACCAGCGCCTCCTGGAGCGCATCCTCGGCGTCCTGCACGGAGCCGAGCATCCTGTAGCAGTGGGCATGGAGCTCCGAGCGGTGGGGCTCGACCAGGCGCCGGTAGGCGTCCTCACTGCCCTCTTTGGCGGTCTCGAGGAGCTCCTTCTCCTGCACCGTCGACTCTGGCGGGCTCGGGGTCATCGGTTCTATGGAGACTAGACGGAGCGCGCCGCCGGAATTCATCGGCAGCGATGAATTTGTGCGCCACCGTCGGTCTAAATGGCAGGCGATGAGCCAGCCCAATTCCAACTCCGTGGTCCATCTCGAGCTCCATACCGGCGATCTGCGCGGCGCGGTGGACTTCTACGCGCACCTCTTCGGCTGGCGGCCGGAGCGGATCCAGGCGGGGGAGGGCTCGTATCTGGCACTGGGGATGGGTGACCGGGTCGGGGGCGGCGTCGTCGAATGCGCCGCCGATCAGCCGCTCTGGCTCCCCTACGTCGAGGTGCGCGACGTCAGCGCGACCACGGATCGGGCCCAGGGGCTGGGCGGCGAGGTGCTGCTCGGCCCGCGCGAGGGGCCCGAGGGCTGGCGCAGCGTCGTCTCGACCCCGGACGGGGGCGAGGTCGCCTTTTGGCAGCCGAAGGTCGACCGGCACTGAGGCTTCTACGCGGGCCAGAAGATGGCGAAGGCCCCGTGCTGCCCGGACTGGCCGCGGATCGGGATCGCGCTGACCGCGATCTGGTGATCCTCCCCGTCGGCCCCAGTGATCTCCATGCGGGCATGGCCGGGTTCGCCATCGCGAAGCGCGACCGTCAGCGGCAGCTCTTCGACCGCTAACTCGCGCCCCCCGGGCTCACGCGGGCGAAAGCGGGTGCCCCAGTCCTCGGGCGGCATCTCGCCTGCCTCATCGAACGACATCCCGAGAAGCTCCCCGGCCGCGTGGTTGTAGAAGAGCAGCGTCCCGGCCTCGTCCACCAGGAAACGCCGCGGTGGATAGCGACGAGATCAGGCTCCGTGCCTGGATCAGCTCGAGTGGCCTCTGCGCGGCGGCCATGGGGCCAGCCTAGCCCGGCCGCGGTCAGGTCGGCAAGTCGCCCCGGCCGCCCCACGCGCGTGCGTGGATCCGGGTCGCGGGGGGTGCGCACCGTACCCTTCCGGAGGAGATGGCTGAGGCATCGACGGAGCCCTGGCGCGTTGGAGCGCCGGCTCGGGGAGAGTTGCGATACGGCTGGGAGCTCGCCAGGCTGCTCGCGGATCGTCGATTCCATCGTGTCCAGGCAGCGAGCGATCCGCGGGATGTCCTCCTGGTCCCGGGCTTCCTGGCGGGGGACGCCTCGCTGATTGTGTTGGCGGGGTGGCTCCGCAGGCGTGGACACCGGGTGCGGCGTAGCGGCATCGTGGTCAACGCCGACTGCGCCGGGCGCGAGCTCACCAGGCTCGAGGGAAAGCTGGCGGAGGTCGACGGTCAGGCGATCCTGATCGGGCAGAGCCGGGGTGGGACCCTGGCGCGGGCTCTGGCGGCGCGCCATCCCGAGGCGATCGCAGCTCTGGTCACCTTGGGCGCGCCGGTTCTGGATCCGCTGGCGGTCTCACCCGCGGTGCTGCGCACCGTGCGATCCCTCGCCCGCTTCGGCGATCTGGGCGCGCCGCGCATGTTCTCGACGAGCTGCCGCGCCGGGGCCTGCTGCGCCGAGTTCCGGGCCCTCCTCGAAGAGCCCCTCGACCCGGAGATGCCCACGCTCGCGGTCCACTCGCGCAGCGATGGAATCGTGGATTGGCGGGCGTGCCTGGATCCCTACGCCGAATGCGTCGAGGTGGATGGCAGCCACTGCGGCATGGCGGTGAACGTGAATGTCTACCGGGAGCTGGAGCGCCTCCTCGAGGAGACGGAGGTCGCGGCATCGAGTCGATGAGCCCGCAGGATGCGATGTTCCTCCACGTCGAGAACGACGTGACCCCGATGCACATCGGCGGCGTCAGCATCTTCGAGGGACCGCCCCCGCCGTTCGAGGAGCTCAGAGCGATGGTGGAGAGCAAGCTGGATCTGACCCCGCGCTATCGCCAGAAGGTCCGCTTCGTGCCCTTCGGCCTGGGCGAGCCGGTCTGGGTCGACGACCCTCACTTCAACATCGACTACCACCTACGCCACAGCGCCGTTCCGGCGCCCGGGGCCGAGTCACAGCTGCGCGCGACCGCGGCCCGGGTCTTCTCCCAGCACCTGGATCGCTCGAAGCCGCTCTGGGAGATCTGGATGGTCCAGGGGCTCGACGAGGACCGGTGGGCCCTGCTCTCGAAGGTCCACCACTGCATGGTCGACGGGGTCGCGGCGACGGACATGATGTCGCTGATGTTCGGAGGGCGACCCGAGGCCGACGAACGGTGAGGTCTGGCATCCAGACCCGGAGCCCACGGGCATCGACCTGATCGCCTACAGCGCCAGGCATCGTGTGCGCGATCCAGCTGCGCAGCTCCGGTTCGCCCTCCGGGCTCCGGGCGAGGTGCTGAGAGCGGTCGGCGGTGCGGCGCGCGCCCTGGCGGCCGCTGCCCCGGCCATGCGCCCCGGGACCTCGTCGCTGACGGGGCCCATCGGCCCACACCGGGTCTGGAGCTGGGCGAAGGTCCCGCTCGCGTCCGTCAAGGACGTGCGCTCCGCGCTCGGCGGGACGGTCAACGACGTCGTGCTCACGCTGATCACCAACGGCTACCGCGAGCTGCTCCATGGCCGGGGCGAGCCGATCTCGTCCACAACCGTGATCCGGACGATGGTCCCGGTCTCGGTGCGGAAGCCGGGCGAGAGCGGCGTCTACAACAACCGTGTCTCGGCTGTCTTTGCCCGCCTGCCCGTCGGAATCGAGGATCCCATCGAGCGGCTGCACGACATCCGCAGCCAGATGGATGGGATCAAGTCCTCGCAGCAGGCCGTCGCCGGCGACGCGCTCGCTCAGCTGTCCGGCTTTGCGCCTCCGATGTTGCTCGCTCTGGGTAGCCGCCTGGCGACGCGCTCCGCTCGCCTGAACATGGATACGGCGACCACCAACGTGCCCGGGCCTCAGCTTCCGCTGTACACCCTGGACCACAGGCTGCTCGCCTCATATCCCTATGTCCCGATCGTGGGGACCATCAGGATCGTGGTCGCGATCTTTTCGTATGACGGCCAGCTGTACTTCGGGGTGACCGGGGACAGGGACCATGCCCCCGACGTCGACACCCTCACCGCGGGCATCGAGGCCGACATCGAAAGCCTGCTCAAGGGCGGAAGCTCAGTCCCGGCCTAGCCACGCCCGTCAGGCCTTGCCATCGGAGACCCGGAGCGGAGCTGGGATCAAAGCCGCGCCTGCGATGACGAGTCCGAACGCGATCATGCGTCCGGCGATCGGCACGGTCCCGTGTCCGATCGAATCGCGAAAGACCAGGACGCCGCCAACGATCGCGATCAGGTTGGCCGCCACCGAGGTGAGCGCGATGACCTCGACCCCCGGGCCGATCTGCAGGCCACGGGCCGAGGCGTAGAAGGCGATGACCGAGGCGGCCAGCGCCGCCACAGCCCATGGGCTGATCAGCTCCAGCACGCCGTCTTGAACGGCATGGGTGAGGAACTTGAGCGCTATGTCCGAGATGCCGAACAGCGCGCCGGCGGCTGCACCGAGTAGCAGGCCCTCCCTCGCCTGGAGAACGCGGATGCGGCCAGCCATCACGGCAACTCCCGTGGCGACCAGGAGGACGCCGACCTCGATGATGATCAAGGCGGCGAGTGCGTAGCCCGGAGGCTCGCTGGGTTGCGCCCCTTGGGTAATCCCGATGATCGCGAGTCCCGCCGCCGTGATGACCAACCCGGTCCACTGCCGCCGACCGAGGCGGAAGCCGAAGAACCGCTCAGCGAGCACGGCGAGGAAGACCAGCCCGGCGGAGAGGACGGCCTGTACGACCGACAGCGGTGCGAGGGCGAGGGCGCCGACGTGAAGCCCCCAGGCTCCGAGCGCCACGAGCCAGCCCACCGCGAACCACCGGGAGTGAAAGAGCCCGGTGGCGCTTCGAACCGGGTGCCGACCGCGCACCGGAGGTGCTGAGACGGCGCCGCGCTGCTTGAGCAGGAAGGAGACGCTCGTCGCGAGCGCACACGCGACGGCGAGCGCGAGTCCGAGGATCACAGCGCTGAGCATCTTCTCTCTCCAGCGGTCGTGATGCCCGCTGGACCGTCTTCTCGCTAGCCGACCAACACCTCGAGCAGATCGCCCACCTCATGCTCCTCGGCCAGGGGGTGGCGCAGCGGCAGCTTGGTCTTGACCTCGTAGCGGTTCCTTCGGCCCTGCCGCTCGCGCACCACGTAGCCCTCGTCCACGAGCTCGGAGACGATCCGATGGGCGGCGCGCTCGGTGATGCCGACGGCGGTGGCGATGTCTCGGAGCCGGATGCCAGGGTCGCGCGCGATGCAGACCAGGACGTGCGCGTGGTTGGTCAGGAAGTCCCAGCGGGGAGGGGTCTCCTGTGAGGTCTTGTCCGCCATAACAGCTGGAAGAGTATTTCATGAATTCGTGGTAGTGTGTTCCCATGGCCACGGAAATCATCTCGATTCCTCCAGCGTCACCGATGCCGGCCGCATCGCCGATCCCGTCGGCTTCGCCAATCCCGCCCCCCTCCGCCGTGCCGGCCGGGTCCCCACGACTGGAGGCATGAAATGACCGCCGCCGCGGTCAACGAGCCGGTCCCCGGATACGACAGGCTCAAGACCAAGGAAGTGGTCGCGTCGCTCTCCAGCCGTTCCCAGGTCGAGCTCGCGGAGATCGAGAGCTACGAGCACACGCACCAGGATCGCGTCAGCGTGTTCGACAAGCTTCGCTGGCTGCGTCAGGATGAGCCGCTGCCCGGCTACGACGCGCTCGGCAGCGACGAGGTCCTGGCCGCGCTCGACAAGGCCGATATAGCGGCGATCAAGCGGGTGCGGGGATACGAGCGCAAGTTCCACGCCCGTCGCGAGGTCCTGGACGAGGTGGACCGCCTCCATAGCGAGCGCCGGGCGCCCGATCGCCTCTCGCGACTCCAAGCCCTAAGCCGGCCGGTCAGTCGGAGGTCTGGCTGGCCTTCAGGCTCGCAACATGGGCCGGGTTGACGCCGACGGAATCATTGGTTCCGTACTCCGTGAACCAGGCAAGACGGGCTTGGCCTGATCGAGAGGCATCGGAGAGCTTGCTCTCGACGTCGTCCACCGTCCCCTCCACCACGAAGACGTCGCCGTTCAGGAGCCTGACTTCCGCGTACACCTCACCGCATTATGCGCGGTAGCCAGCCGGCGAGGATCTACCGCCCCGGTTGCAGACAAAGGTGTCTCCATCGGGCCGACGACAGCCGGCCCGACGGCAGGGAACCTCTGTGATTCCAAACCCTGACCGGAGGAGCACCCATGAATCGCAGCAGACCAATCACCTTCCTCGCCAGCGGGGCGGCGATTCTTCTCATCGCGGTGGGAGTCGCCAGCTGCGGCGGCGGCAGCGACAACAGCTCGAACGCCCCGTCCGCCGCGAAGCAGTCGCAGGCGCCTGCCGTGGCCAATCCCGCTCCCGCACCCGCAGCAAAGCCCGCCAAGCAGAAGGCCCCGGCGCCGCCCCCAGCCCCGGCCCCCCAGCCGTCAGCTTCCTCGAACGGCATCCCCCAGGGTGACGTGGGCGACAATGATGCCGACAACCACGGCGGCCCCGATGACGGCGACGGAGGCATCTAGGGGTGAGCAGGCGAGCAACAGTCGCGATCGGGGCGACCGCGGTCGCCCTGATCTTGTTGGGCGTGTTCGTCGGCCTGACCCCCGGTGATCAAAGGAGTCAGAGCCCCTCGGCCGGGGCGTTCGCCTGGCTCCGGCCCGCCCCGGCGCCGGCCGACTGGAACGTCACCCGAATCAGCGGCGGCGCGACGCTCTCGTATCCGCCCGGATGGAAACCGCTCAAGACCGACCCAGGCACGGCGACGGCGGGTCTCCTCCGGGGCGGGGATGGGGATGACATCGTCGGCTACCTGAACGCCACCCCTCGGCAGGGGGAGGAGACGCTCGAGAACTGGGCCAGCTTCCGGCCGGACCACAACCGCGACGAGGGAGATCGAAGCGTGCATCTGATCGCCTCCTCGACCGGCTTGCCCTTCCGGGGAGGGCACGGCTCCTGCGTGATCGACGACTACACGACCTCGAGGGCGACCTACCGCGAGATCGCCTGTTTCGCGTCAGGTGCAGGATCGAGTGCCGTGGTGGTTGCGGCGGCACCGACCTCCAGCTGGCACCAGCAGGAGGCCACCTTGCGCCGGGCCGTTTCGGCCTTCGCGCCTTGAGGGGCGCCGCGACACACGCGGTGGGGCTGTCCGCAGGGAATACCTCCCGCGGCGTAGGTGAAAGAGCCCCCGACAGGCCGACGACAGATGCGCGCCCGACACCGAACATCGATGACTCACAACAGAAGGAGTGAGCATGATTCGCAGCAAACCGATCAGATTCCTCGCCGGGGCGGCGGCCCTACCGGTGGTGGCCCTCGCCGTCGCCGGGTGTGGTGGCGGCAGCGACGACGGGGGCAGCGCCTCGGCAGCGACGGCGCCCCCCAAGACCGCCTCCGGGCAAGCGGCGACCGTCGGCACGGCGCAAGTGGGCAGCCTAGGCACGGTCCTGGTCGATTCACAGGGGCGCACCCTCTACCTGTTCGGGGCGGACTCGGGCACGAAGAGCGCCTGCTCAGGCGCCTGCGCGACCGCGTGGCCCCCGCTTCGGGACAGCGGTAAGCCGACGGCCGGCGGCGGGCTGAATGCCTCGTTGCTGAGCACGGCAGCCCGCTCCGACGGAAATCCACAGGTCACGTACAACGGACATCCGCTGTACACGTTCGTGATGGATCAGAAGCCCGGCGACGCAAACGGTCAGGGCTCGACGGCATTCGGCGGCAGCTGGTTTGTGCTGAACACGGCAGGGAACCAGGTCACGGCGGCGGCCCAGCCGGCGACGACCACGTCCGGTTCAAGCGGTGGCGTCGGTGGCTGACTAGCCCTACGCGCGCCGCCCTCTACACCGCCGAGGCGCACGTCACCGGCGGGCGGGCTCAGGGCCACGGCCGCACGTCGGACGGGGCGCTCGAGGTTGACCTTCGTGCGCCGACCGAGATGGGCGGAGGGGGAGGGGGTACCAATCCCGAGGAGCTCTTCGCCGTCGGTTACGCCGCCTGTTTCGAGAGCGCGCTGGGCGCGGTGGCGCGGCGCCGGAAGGTGGACGCCGGTGACGTTGCGATCGATTCCAAGGTGTCCCTCTATCCGAACGAGGACCGCGGGTTTGAGCTCGGCGTCGCGCTCGACGTCACGCTCCCGGCAATCGAGGACGACGAGACTGCGCTCGAGCTGGTCAAGGCCGCGGAGCTCGTCTGCCCCTACTCCAACGCCACCCGCGGCAACATCGAGCTCAGGCTGACCGCGAACGGCGCCGCCGCGAGCTAGGCGCGATCGCGCCGACCCCCCGGCGGCAGCCGGCGGGTCGGCGGTCCCACTACGGCGGCAACTCGGTCAGCCGTGGGCACGTGCCTCGTTCAGCGTCACGGCCTCGCCAATAAGGGCCTTCAATGCCTCCTCGTCAATCTTCTCGCCCTCGTGGAAGTCGATGGCGCGTCTGGTGTTGCCGCCGAGGCTGGAGTTGAAGAGGCCTGATGGGTCCTCGAGCGCGGCCCCCTTGGCAAAGGTCATCTTCACGACGTTCTTGTAGGTCTCGCCCGTGCAGATCAATCCGTCGTGAGACCACACCGGCGTCCCCGGGTTCGTGGGTTTCACCCACTTCCACTCCTCGACAACCTCGGGGTCGGCTTGCTTGATCAGGGTCCGGATCTGGGCGAGCATCTCGCCCCGCCAGTCGCCCAGCTCCCTGATCCTCTCGTCAATCATCCGGGATGGTGCCTTTTCCATGGCGTTCTTTCCGTTCCGTTTGTTTCCCAGCAAGAACACGATGCCCTACAGCGGCGACCGTGCGCAAAAACCCCGCCTAGCGGGGATTCCCAGGTGCCGGAGGAGGGACTCGAACCCCCGACACGCGGATTATGATCGCGCCCGTGCTGTCCGGCCAAGTCAGGTGGAATCGGAATCCCGGCGGTCCTTCGGGGATTCGGAGGGGGAGCGTTCGTTTGGAGTGGATTCCTCTCCGGGCTGGCCTGTTGTCACCTCGTTGCCACACTCGACGCCGGCTTCGGCGTTCAGGGCCTTCCAAGCGGCCTCGATTCCCGCGTCCAACTCCTCGATCCCTTGCAGCACGGTTTTTCCGCCGGACAACTGAGCGAGGAGAACTGCTTGGTCCCGCGCGAAGCCGGCGTACAGGAGGAGCGACGCGCGACTCGCGAGGGTTCGGGCGGGTCCCATCTCGGACTGGGGGGTCCGCGTTCTACGAACGGCAGTGGGAGCGAGAGCGGCAGCGGCACAACGAGCGGCGGCGAGCCACAGGGGTTCTGGGAGCGGGTGAAGCTCCGGGGCCTGTCGGGCTGGCTGGCCTCGACGAGGTCGTGCGAGTCCGGGACCTCGGGCAGCTACCGCGCCGACACCGGCGACGGGTTCTACGGCCTATCAGTTCGACTGGGACTCGTGGGACGGGGCCGGCGGCTCGGCAACCCGGCCGACGCGCCGGCGCGCGAGCAGGACTACCGCGCGGTCATCTGGAGGGGCCTCGCCGGGACCGGCGCCTGGCCCAACTGCGGGTGTTGCGGCGCGCGATCGGGGCGGCGGCGGCCATCGTGGCCCTCGCCGCGCCCGGACCCCGCGTACGGCGAGGCGAGCGAGGCCCCGCCGGCCGTGCAGGACGCGGCGGCGGCGAGCGTGCCGTACGACGCCTGGCCGAACTGCTGAACGCCGACCGCTGCGGGGGTGCCGGTTTAGTGCCGACCCCCCGCGGCGGCGGCCCCTACGGTCGGGACGCCCGTTAGTTGGAAGCGGGGGGGTTACCCGTTGGAGGGAGAAGCATGAAGAAGATCATCCTGCTCGTCGCCGTGCTGGCCGCAGCGCTGGCGGTGCCGAGCGCAGCATCGTTCGCCGCCGGGTCCGGCTCCGCTGGGCCTGCGGCACACACCGCCGCCAAGTCGGGGCCAGTGGTCCGAGACTGCGCCTGGGCGCAGAGGCACACCCGCTTCATGGCGGTCCGCGTCAAGAAGGTTCGCAAGCGCGTTGTGAACGGCCAGCTTCCCGTTTACAAGCTGAAGCAGGCGCTGAGGATTTACAAGTCGGCGCTGCGCTACAAGAACAGCGTCTGCGCGCCTGCGCCGACCACCGGCGGCGGCGGCGGGGGCAGTACCGGCCCCACCCCGCTGGCTCTCTCATCGAGCGAGGTCGCGAATCGCGTGGCTTCACAGGCGTGGGCGTACTGCCTGCCCGACGCCGCGTGCGAGTCGTCCGGCACCTACTCGATGTCGGACTGCGACTACGTGTCCACCTACACGTGGGCGTGTTACGGCTGGAACTACCAGGGCTATGGCGACGGCTCGACCTGCGAGTTCCGCGAGGTCGTGAGTCGCTCCGGCTACAACGGCATCACCTCCTACCGGGATCAGAACTACGGGTGGTACTGCCACTACTAAGGGTCTGCGTCTGACTGACGCGGAGCATCCGCGCCAGGGGTCACTGCCTGGCGTGGTTCTCCGCGCCGCCCGGCGCGGGTTACAGGAAAGGACGGGCAGAGATGCCTCGATTCAAGAAGATCGGCGCGGTTGCCGCGGCCTCCGCCCTGGCGCTCGCCGTCGGGGCGTGCGGCGGTGGCGGAGGGGATACCAACACGGCGAAGTCGCAGCAGGAGATAGCTGCCGACAGCCAGCGGCGCGTGCAGCTCCTGGTCGCCACCTACCCGGGGGACTCCCCCGGCCTGTCCCGCTATACCTGCTCCTCCTGGGCCGATCGGAGCCTGGGCGTGGACCTGGTCGTCACGGACGCCCACTGCACGAGCGCGCCGAACCTCACCGTCGGCGGGGTCCCCGCCTCGATCGTCGGGGTGGACAACGTCCACGACATCGCGGTCCTCAGCGTTCCCGGGTCGTCGGCTAAGGGCTCGCTCAGGCTCGCGAGCAAGGCCCCGGTGATCGGAGACAAGGTCTACACGCTCGGCTACCCGAGCAACGGCACGACGGCCGACTCGCCGTACCAGGTGACCGCCGGCGACGTGTCGGCGGTGGCGGGCGTCACGCTCCAGGTTTCGAGCGACGCCTTCGACGGCCTCTGGAACGAGGTCAACGCGCCGAACGACAACGGCGCGACGACGCTGTCGAACCTGACGCAGACGACCTCCCCGACCACCGCCGGCGGGTCCGGCGGCCCGGTGCTGAACCAGCGGGGCGAGGTCGTCGGGATGACCGAGACGGGCACGGAGGTCGCGAGCCAGAACGACGCGACCTCGCTGGCGACGCTGCGGGCGGCCCTGCCGGGGCTGGCCGCTGGCACCCACAGCGCGTACACGGGGATCAACATGTACGCGGTCCCGTCTAAGTACGTCGCCGCGCAGCAGGCGACCGGGCTGGACCTCCCGGGGTTCGCGTTCGTCTACTCCGTCCAGCCGGGCTCGTCGGCTGACCAGCAGGTGGAGGTCTACGGCGACGACCTCGGCCGGTACATCCGGCAGGCGGCGGGTAAGTACGGCACCTACGTCGCCGTCAGCTCGATCAACGGGCAGCAGTTCACGACCCAGCAGGACTTCGTGAACCAGCTGGCGGCCCTGCCGAAGGGCCAGGAGGTGCGGATGCACCTGTTCGAGACGGCGCTGGACCCTCACGGGTACTTCGACGACATCGGCACGGTGCGGTTCTCGCTCCCGTAACGCGGACGACTTCCTGGGCGGGCCTCCCGTCAGCCCAGGTGCGCAAGGGCCTCGCCTAACCGGCGGGGCCAGACGCGAGCGCGAGCCTGTGACCTGCGCCAACTGCGGCGAGCCGTTCACGCCGAAGCGATCCGACGCCCGCTACTGCTCGACGCGCTGCCGGGTGGCGGCGCACCGGAAGTCTCGACCGGGTTGAAGGTCAGGTTCAGCGGGCGCCGGGAGGCACGAACCGGACGAGGACGCGGCGCCGGCCCTCGATCCTCCGTCGCGCCACGCGCTCGACTCCCTGGCCTTGATCCCGAGCCGCTTCACGCAGCACTCGCAGGCATAGCGGCGATCTACGGGTCGAACGGCGACCGAGCCAGCTCGCCGGCAGTGCGAGCATGTAGCTGAGCGCGTCGCGACTGCAGTTGCAGAAGGCGCGTTACCACTTAGTTGCCCCCGGGGCGCCACCGCGAACGTCAGGCGGAGGTCGATTCCGCCGTTAGCAGCGACTTCTCAGATGCCGGAGGAGGGACTCGAACCCCCGACACGCGGATTATGATCGCGCCCGTGCTGTCCGGCCGAGTCCGCTCCAGTCCCCGAATCGCCGCTAAGTCGCGGTTTCCGGGACGGGCCACTCCACCTGAGTCGGCTCGATTCCGGTCGGCTCCGTTACCACTCTGTTACCACCCCCGAGTTAGCTCGGGGTCGACCGGACGGGTTAGCCTCTCCGCGTGCTCATTCGGAACGCTCATCCCGCACGATCTGGCCAGGTCGACGCACTCCTCGCGCAAAGCAGGAGTGCGCAAAAACGTGCTCCAGACACTTGCGAGTCGTGTCATGGGATGGGCATCCGGTGCGCCCAAGAGCGCCCCGGGGACGTCAGGTCGGCGTACGCTCGGGCGCCGAGAGCGCGGCGGACAACTGGTCGCGGGACCGGATGTCGAGCTTCTGGAAGGCGTGTCGCAGGTGGGTCTCGACCGTCGCCGTGGTTATGAACAGCTCCTGGGCGATTCTCCGGTTCGTCAGGCCGGTGGACGCGAGGTCCGCAACCCGCCGTTCGGCGGCGGTCAGCGACTGCGCGCCTGAGACGGCGAGGCGACGTGGTCGGGCTCCCGTCGCTCGCAGCTCGTCGCGCGCGTGCTCCGCGAGCCTCGTCGCGCCGCACGCGTGCGCTAGGTCCATGCCCGCCCGAAGCGGCGCGCGAGCATCGGCACGCCGGCCCGACCGGCGTATCGCCGCGCCAAGCTCGATCTGGGCGCGGGCCAGTTCGAGCCGCGCCGGCGAGTCCTCGAGGGCGTCCACCGCCGCCGCGAGCCGTTCGACGTCACGCTCGACGAGCCCGGCGCCGCGCAGCGCGAGTCCGATCGCGAGCGGTGTGCCCCAGCGCTCGGCGAGGGTGAGTTCTTCGGAGATGAGCTCGCGCGCCCGGCCGCTGTCGCCGAGCGCCTGTGACTGCACCCCGGCGAGCGACCGCCACGCCGGCACCGCGCGTCGGATCCCCAGCCGCTCGTACCGGTGCCCGACCTCGATCGCGTCGGTCAACGCCTGCTCGCGCCGGCCTTGGAGGGCGCGCACGCGCGCGCGCCCGAAGAGCAAAGGCGTCATCTCCTGCTGCTCCGGCAGCTCGGCGGTCATGCCGTGCTGGTCCAGAAGGCGCTCGGCATCCTCGAGGCGGCCCTGCTCGGCTCGGACGACTGCGAGCAACGTCGCGAGCGGTCCGGCGGGGCCGCCCAGCTCCTGCGCGGCCCGCAAGTCGGCCTCGGCGGGGAGCAGCTCGCCGCGCTCGAGCTGCAGGTAGCCCCGCATGCCGACGAGCACAGCGTAGGACGCGACCCGCCCGTCCCGGCGAGCCGCCTCAATGCCGGCGCCGACGAACGCCTCCGCCTGCTCGAAGCGACCTGCGCGCATCAGGGTCGTCGCTATCTCTGTGCCAGACAACACCGGCGGGCGGATCCCGCCCGAGGCACTGGCGATCATCAACTCCGCCGTCCGTGCGTGCTCCGCCGCGGTGTCGTCCGGCGTGATCGCCGCCACGCAGGCGAGCACGTAGCACTCCGCGGGCGTGTCACCCGCCAGCTCCAGCGCCCGCCGACGCAGCCCCTCGACCTCATCACCACCGATGCTCGGGTCCATCCGCGCGCACATCGCCAGCAGGCCGTCGAGCAGCAGCCCGAACTCGCGGTCGCGGTCGCCGAGGTCGTGGCGGGCGCGACCGACGATCGCAGCCGCCTCCGCCCACCGGAACATGGGGACGAACCACTCGGCGAGCTCGAGCGCCAGGCGCGCGCGCCCGCGCGGATCGTCGACCAGCGCGATGGCCGCCTCAAGGTGCCGCGCGCCCTCCGGCCGCCCCGCCGCCAGCTGCGCCGAGCCCAGCTCGCTCAAGACGGCGGCACGGGCGCTCGCGGGCGGGGGCTCGGCCCGCGCCCGCGCGAGGTGGGTGCTGGCCAGCTCCGGGGAGCCCTGGGCGCGCGCTTCTCGCGCCGCCTCCCGCAGGCGCTCGACGACCCACGCGTCCGCCGCCGGCGCGGCAACCAGCAGATGAGCCGCGACCGCTGCCGGCGTCGCGTGGCGCTCGCTCAGCAGGCGTGCCGCCTGGCCATGGGCGAACGCCCGGGACACTGCTGGCATCGCGTCTACCACCGCCTGGCGCACCACGGGATGGCAAAAGCTCAGCGGCACGTCGTCCGCAAGCACGTCGGCGGCGGCGAGCGCGGCGGCCGCGTGCATCGCTGTCGCGGTGTCGAGCCCGGCGAGCCGGGCAGTGAGGTCGAGCGGAGCACGGTCCCCGAGTACCGCCACCGCCTGTGTCAGCGGGGTCGCCCCAGCCGGCAGGGAATCGATCCGGCGCAACACAGCGCGCGCCAAGCGGGCGGGGCCCATGGTCGGAACGACATGTGCCGCCGCGGCATCGGGCGCCGCCCCACGCCCCTCCAGCGCGCGCATAAGCTCGCGGACGAGCAGCGCGTTCCCGCCGGTGGCGTGGTGGCAGGCGGTGGCAAACGCCGGATCGACCGGCGCGCCTAGCCGAGCCGCAGCCATCGCGCTGACTGCCGCCAGGTTGAGTGGCGCCGGCCGCAGCGCGATCGCGCGCTCGTCCTCGAGCAGCGACGCCGCGAGCGTGCGGTCCTCGCCAGGAGTGGCGGGACGCAGGGCCACCACCAGCGCAACCGACGAGCCCTCGAGGCGGCGCGCCAAATACGCGAGAAAGCGCTGGGAGGGCGCGTCGGCCCAGTGCAGGTCGTCGACCGCCAACAGCACAGGCTCATGAGCGGCGAGGTTGGCGGTCAGCCAGTAGAGACCGTGCACGACGGCTTGGAGGGTCTCGCGATCTGCGGGCACACCGGACTCCCGGCCGGTGGGGCCCAGGCCGAGGGCCGGAAGCGCCAACCGCGCCGGCCCGTCGAGGAGTGCTGAGCGCCGGCCAGCGTCCGCCGTGGCGAGCACGGGCTCGAACAGCGCGCGGGCGATCCCGAATACGTAGCCGCGCTCGAGCTCGCTACCTTGCGCTCTGAGCGTGGCCGCCCCGGCCACTCGAGCCCGCTCGCACGCCACGTCGAGCAGCCGCGTCTTGCCGATACCGGCTGGTCCTTCGACGGTCACCAGCGCCCCGTTGCCCGCTCGCGCCGCAGCCAGCGCAGTCGAGAGGTACGCGAGCTCGGATTCCCGCTCGAGCAGCGTGACCTCAGGGTCCCCGGCCGCAAAGTTCACGGTCGGTCCTCGATGCCGGATCGGCGACCCGTCGCCATGATCGTGACCCAAGGAAGAAACACCACCAGGAGGAAACATCAAATGGCGATCATCGACGAAATGCGACTCGACGGCAGCGCTGGACGAGCTGCAGGCTGGGATCAGGGGGCGCGTGCTCAACCCGAGTGAGCCCGGCTATGACGACGTACGGCCCGCCTTCAACGCGATGCATCAGGGCCGCCCCGCGATCGTGGTCAGCTGCAGCGGCACGGCCGACGTGGTCGAGGCCGTGAGCTACGCACGCGACCGGGGCCTGTCGGTGGCCGTGCGCGGGGGCGGACACTCAATCGCCGGCCTGTCGACGATTGAGGGCGGCATGCTGATCGACCTCGGCGAGATGAACGGCGTTCAGGTGGACGCTGAGCAGCGGCTCGTCCAAGTCCAGGGCGGCGCCCTCCTCGGCGACGTCGATCGCGAAACGCAGGCATTCGGCCTCGTCGCGCCGAGCGGCGTCGTGTCCGCCACCGGGGTCGCCGGGCTCACCCTCGGCGGCGGCTACGGCTGGCTGCGGCGCAAATACGGGCTTGCCTGCGACGGCGTCGTCGAGGCCCAGGTCGTCTGCGCGGACGACGAGGTGCGCACGGCATCGGCCGACTCGAACCCGGACCTCTTCTGGGCGATCCGCGGCGGCGGCGGCAACTTCGGGATCGTCACGTCCTTCACGTTCCGTCTGCAGGAGCTGGGTCCGGAGGTGGCCTTCGCGGCGGTGATGTATCCGATCGAGGAAGTGGCCGAGGTGCTCCGGAGGTGGCGCGACTATGTCGAGCAGGCCCCCAACGAGGTGACCTCCACCTGCGTCACGACCACGTTCCCCGCCAACCCCGACATGCCCGAGGCCGTCCACAACCGGCCCGTCGCGATCATCGGCGGCGTCTACGCCGGCGACGTGGAAGACGGCATGCGGGAAATGCAGCCCTTGCGGGAGCTCGGGACCGCCCTGTTCGACATGTCCGGCCCCACTCCATTCGTAGGCGTTCAGTCGGGCTTCGACCCGCTCTTCCCGCGCAACCAGCTGCGCGCGTACTGGAAGGCGCTCCACCTGAAGGGACTCGACGACGAGGCGATCGCCGCGATCGCCGCCAGGGCGCTCGACCGACCTGCGCCGCAGACGCTAGTCAACACTTTCCACATGGGTGGCGCGATCGCGGACGTGGGGGCCAAGGACACGGCCTTCCCCGAGCGCTCCGCGCCCTACCTGATCTCGATCGACGGCCAGTGGACCGACGAGGAGGACGACGCCGATAACGTCGCCTGGGTGCGCTCGGCCTTCGAGAGCTTCCAGCGATTCGGGACCGGCGGCGTGTACCTCAACTTCACCGGGAGGGCCGACGAGGCGCCGAGCGCCGGTGTCGACAACGCGTTCGGCCGCAATTTCGAGAGGCTGGCCGAGGTCAAGAAGGCCTACGACCCGGACAACTTCTTCAACCGGAACGACAACATCACTCCGGCTCGCTAGGAAGCAGAGTGCGGACGAGCACACCGAACCCTCACCAAGACCACCCATCTTCTCGATCGGTGGCGCCCTCTCGAGATGCCGATTTGCAGGCACCTGCATGCCGGAGGAGGGACTCGAACCCCCGACACGCGGATTATGATGCCGGCGGGGAGGGGTCAGCTGAGGCTGAGTAGGCACGCCTCAGGTGACGTGAGGTGTGCTCAGTCGCTCCGAAGTCGGGAGTTGGACGCACAGTTGCGTGGGGGAGGGGCTCGGGTGCAACCGGTCTCGAATAGGCTCACAGTCGATGGGAGCGGCATCGTCCACGGGTATCGCACCGGGATCCGAGCTCACCGTTGCCAACCAGCATCACTGCCCTCTGGAACCGGTCGGCTCAGGTGGGATGAGCGGACGCGACAGGACGTTCACGGGCCGTGCGCTCGCTCTCCGGGTGCGGCCTCAGGAGACGCGGGTGGTGATTCGGTTGTCGTCGACCAGCTCAGCTCGAGCTTGATGTGGCCGTCTTTCGACTTTCCCTCACGCTCTAGCACAACCTCATCGACAACCGGGACATTGACCTTTTGGCCGCCACCCAAGTTCAGCGTTCCGCCCGTGGTCAGGGCATAGGCGATATCGGTCAGACGCTCCGCGGCCTGTCGCGGTGAGAGTCGCTCCTCGTCCTTGCGCTTCATCTCCCTCATCGGCTCTGCCTCGGGCTTGCCGACCCAGCGGGTCAGCCACCAATCGGGGTGATCGTGACCTACTCCTTCTTCGACCCGGCTGAGAGGGGAATCGTGACCTCGGCGACGCCATGCTTGACCTTGGCTTCGATCTTCGACGCGTCGACGCCGGCGGGCAGCGTCATCGAGCGCGAGAAGGACCCGTAGCGCCGCTCCCGGCGCAGGTACTTGCCGTCCTCCTCCTCGTCGCTCTCCTCCCTCTCCCCCGAGACCGTGAGCAGGCCATCCTCGACCTCGATCTTGACGTCGTCGAACTCCATGCCCGGTACGTCCGCACGGATGATGAGCTCGCCATTTCGGCGCACGATGTCGATTGCAGGCAACCAACCGCGCGGGCCGCTGAACCAGCGATCGAGAGCATTGTCGACTCGCTCATCGAGCTCGCCGAACGGGCCTCGGGGCGGAAGCGGTGCTGGCATCGTTGTCTCCTTTGCAAGGTGTCTCTCCGCTGGAGTGCAGACTCGTGGGGAGCTGGGTGAGCCGTCGTCACGCAATCCTGGTGATTTGCTCGCTTGGGGTCGGCGCAAGATCACTCAAAGCGTGTGATGACGATTCACCCGCTTCGGCTCCAGAGTCCTCGTCCTCAGTGAAGGAATGCCTTGTTTCACCTCGCTAATTAGATAAGGAGGAATCGATGTTCGTCACACCCGCCTCGTTCGACGACTTCGGCGACCGGCTGACTCGCGACGCCGCCGAGGAGCTGTCCAGAAACTGGACGCTCCTGCTGCTCGACGGCCTCGTGCTGATCGTCGCCGGCGTCCTCATCTGGAGTATCGACTGGAGCGTCAGGAGCCTGTCGACGTTCATCGGAGCCCTGTTCATCTTCGAGGGCATCTGGGTGATGATGACCGCGGGCATCTCTAACCGCAGTGCGAACCTCCTCATCGGACTGCTCTCGATCGCGGCGGGAATCGCGATCATCGTCTGGCCGGGCCCCGGCCTGACCGTGCTCGGCATCTTCCTCGGCTGCTGGCTGATCGTGATCGGGACGATCACGATCTCGGGAGCGTTCGCGGCACGCCGGGTGCTGCCCGATTGGTGGCTGGTGCTCCTCCTCGGCCTGGCCGAGGTGCCCCTCGGCGTCCTCGCTCTCGCCGCCCCCGGCGAGACGCTCGCCGTCCTGGTCACCGTCGCCGGGATCTGGGCCGTGGTGATCGGGAGCATGCGCATCGTGCTCGCCTTCGAGGTCAGGCGTCTGCCCAAGGACGTGGACGAGGCCATGGCGGCAGGGGGCGGAGGCAGGCCCGCGGGATGATCTGGTCCGGTCAGGCCGGCTGCTGCTGAGCAGCCTCGGCGGCGGCAATGCGAGCTCTTCTCGCCGCGGTGGCCTCCTCCAGGAGGATCTCGATCATCGCCGCGATCGGCACGCCGATGATCGCGCCGATGATCCCGAACAGCGACCCGAAGACCAGGACGCTGACGATCACGACGAAGCCCGAGACGTTGGCCGCCTTGCCGATGATCGTCGGCTGCAGGATGTAGTTCTCCACCTGCTGATAGACGACGATCACGATCACAAAGGCGATCAGCGCCCCGAGGCTGACAGAGAGCGGCGACGATGCCGATGATGATCCCAGCGAGCAGCGCCCCGATGTTCGGGATGAGGTCGAGGATCCCGGCGATCAGGGCCAGCGCGAGCGGGTAGGGAAGGCCGAGGATCACCGCTGTGACTCCGTAGACGGTGGCGCAGATCACGGAGATCCCCAAGTTGCCGAGCATGTAGCGGGAGGTCGTCTGGATGATCCGATCCGTGACCTCCTGGTAGCGCTCGCGCCTATCGCGATAGAGCAGGGCCCCGATCGAGGTCCGCACGCGCGGTTCATCGATCAGGCCGAAGAGCGTCAGGAAGGTGACCGAGAAGACGAGCGTGACCGCCCCGAAGGCGGATACGCCGACGTGGGCCAGGCCGCCCGATGCCTTGGCAACCCCACTGGTGATCTCGTCGGTGTGCGCCTGCAAAGTGTCGAGCGAGTCGCTGCCGCCGTTGATCAGGCCGCCGAGGTCGCTGTTCCGCGCCTCCTCGACCAGCCGCGGCAGGCTGTCGCTGAAGCCGCGCACTGCATCGACCATCGACTGCAGCACGACCAGCAAGGCGCCGCCGACGAGGATCACGGTCGCCAGCACCAGCACCGTGGAGCACACCGCCCGGTTCCAGGTCAGCCGCCGCTCCATCGCGCCCACCACCGGTGAGAGGACGGCGACGTTGAAGACGGAGACGAGGATCAGCAGCAGGACGTCCCCGATCGAAGCCAGCGCCCAGGCCAGGGCGACCGCGACACTGACGAGCAGGATCGTCCGGATTGGGAAGAAGACATCAACCTCGCGGCGGCTCGTGTCCCCGGCCACCGAGGCGGATTCTGACCCGGTCATCTCACCCTTCATACGCCTGGGCGACCTGGTCCGGCATCTGCCGTCGGCCCTGATTGCGGTCCGGCGGAATCTCGGGTGAACCGGCCTCCGGTCTCACGTCGGCTCCGACCAGCTCAGTTCGATTCCGAGCTCGACGCGCCCGTCCCTTGACCTGCTCTTACGTTTCAGCACCACGGAGCCTTCGATCGGCATCCTGACCTCGGCGTCGCCGTCCAGCTTCAGCCGCCCGCCCGCGGTGAGGGCGTAGGCGATATCGGTCAGCCACTCCGCCACCTCCTGGCGCGAAAGCTGCTCCTTCTCCTTGCACCTGAAGTCGCTCATCCGGCTGTCCTTGGGTTTCTCGGCGGCGCTATCCCGCGGCCGGGTCGCCGTATTGACACCTACTGGTGGGTGAGCGGTCGTCACGCGGTTCATGTGATTTGTCCTCCCGAGATCACACAAACCATGTGACGACGAGTCACACATTCCGGCCGGAGGGTCCCTGCGTAAAGGAAAATGGCTCCGGCCGCCCCAGGCGGCCGGAGCCAAGGCGATAAGGAGAAAGAGAATGAGTGCATACGCAGGAAGGACATCCCGAAGCGGGCACCTAGGCTCGCGGTGACGCGGTCGTCTCACAGGCGCGAGGCGACCGATCCGCCACGCCGGCCGGTGCTCTTCGTCAACCCGAGGTCCGGCGGCGGCAGGGCCTCGCGGGCCCGGGTTGCCGAACGGGCACGCGGGCGTGGGATCGAGGTCATCGAGCTCAAGCCGGGTCAGGACCTCGCAGCGACAGTCGACGAAGCCCTGGCGGGTGGCGCGGACGCGTTGGGAGTGGCCGGCGGCGACGGCTCGCTTGCAACCGTCGCGGGAGCCGCCTCCGCCCACGAGGTCCCATTCATCTGCGTTCCCGCCGGGACGCGCAACCACTTCGCGCGCGACCTTGGGCTCAATCCAGACGATCCCGCCGGCGCGCTCGACGCGTTCACGGACGGGATCGAGCGTCGGATCGACCTGGCGGAGGTGAACGGCCGCCTGTTCCTGAATTTAGTCTCGGTGGGGCTCTACGGCGAGGCAGTCCAACAATCGGCATATCGCGATGCGAAGCTGCGCACGCTGCTGGAGACGGCGCGCGCGGTGCTCGGTCCAAGCGGGGAGATGCCCGAGCTGGATCTCGTGGACGATCTGGGCGCCGAGCACAGCCGTCCCGCCGTTGTGCTCGTCTCCAACAACGCCTACGGACTGACTCCGCCGATGGTGCGCGGTGCCCGGCCAACGTTGGACAGCGGCCGACTCGGCATCATCGTCATCGACGCCCCGGCCGGAAGCCGGCCCCCGCGTGGGCGGGCGTGGAGCGCGACCTCACTTGAAGTGGGTGCCCCCGCGACGCTGCACGCCGGCATCGACGGCGAGGCGGTCGAGCTGGGCCCTCCGCTCGAGTTCATGATTCGGCCCGGTGCGCTGCGGGTCCGGATGCCCCAGCGTCGCAGCGGTCGGTGGCCGCCACCGCGACTGGCGCCAGCGCCGCTCCGATGACCGACCCGGCGATGACATCGCCGGGATGAGATGGTCGTCGCCGCACAACCCGTCCTGCGACGAACGTACTCTCGGGACGCGTGACGGAGATCCTCTACGGGCTCCATGGCGAAGGGCGAGAGCGCGTGGCGGCGCTGCGCAAACGTGGGGACTTCTTCTGGCTTGACACTGCGCTGAGCGAGACGGGCCTCGACGATCTGGTCGACGCGCTGGACATTCCCGAGCGAGCATCGCAGGCGCTGGTGGGCTACGGGGAGGCCCACGACCCCTCGCGTAAGTTCCACGCGGACGGCCAGCACGTAGTCTTCGTCTCGACCTGCTACCTCGAGCCAGCGGAGGGGGCGCCGGAGGCCCCACAGCGCCTGCGGCCCGTCGAGGTTCACGTTCTGGTCAGCGGCGAGTACCTGTTGACGCTTCACCAGGAGCGGATGTCGCTGCCCGAGGTGCTCGCCCCGGACGTGCCGGAGGGACGAAGCGAGAAGTATGTCGTCTACTCGGTCCTCGACTCGATGGTGGCCACCGCCTTCGACGCGCTGAACGAGTTCGACCTGATGCTGGACGACGTGGCGATGAAGTCAACGGAAATGCGCGGCAGTCGAGTACAGATGGCGACGCTGCGGGGAATGATCTCCGGGCTCGGGGGAATGAGGCGCCGAGCTGGCTCGCAGCGGGGCCTCTCCGAGCGGATCGGGATGGAGATCGAACGGCTCCCGGGGTTACAGGCGGATGAGGAACGCTACTTCGACCGCTTAGGCGATCAGGTGAACCGCTTGGTGGACGCGACCGACGCCGCGGAGAATGGCATGGCGAGCGTTATCGACCTGCGGCTGAACGAGACCTCGTACTGGCTCACCGTCGTCGCGACGATCTTCCTGCCGCTCACCTTCATCACCGGGTTCTTCGGCATGAATTTCGACTGGATGATCGCTCAGATCGACACGCAGCTTGCTTTCTGGTTGCTGGGACTGGGCACGCCCCTAGTGGCGGTGCTGCTGGTGTGGCGCCTGATCGTCGTGCGCGGATCGCCGATCGAAGTGGACCGGGAAGCCGAGGACGCCGCCAACAGCTCCCCCGAGACCTGGAGAGCCCGCTAATCGATACTTCGGCAATGGCTGATGGCGACGGCGCCTCGCGGCCGGACCTCCGTGGGACCGACGAGCGGTCAGGCCGGAAGGGCTCCTGTCGTCAGTCCTGCGAGGCCTGCTCCTTCTCCTTGCACCACCGGTGGGGGCGGTCCCGACCCGCGGGGGGTACGGAGGTTGCCGCGCTAGCGCACGCGCGAGGGCGCAAGCAGCCCGAGCTCCCGCGCCCGATCGACGGCCTCGCGGCGGCTGTGCGCATCGAGCTTGGAGTAGATGTGGCGCAGGTGCGTCCGCACCGTATTCGGCGAGACGAACAGCTCGGCAGCGATCTCCGGTGCCTTCAGGTTGCTCGGCAGGTACCTGACGACGCGGAGCTCAGCCTCGCTCAGTTCCTCCAGCAGCGGCGCGGCCTCGCCGCGGGGGCCGGCGACGACCCGGCCAGGACGTCGAGAATCTGGGAGAGCAGCTGGCGTGTGCCGTGCCGTGCCCGGGTGGCGCTTCAGCAGACCCTGCACCGGGGCGAACGCGAACGGCAGGATGATCCCCTCGGGCTCGGCGAGCTCGAGCGCCCGCTCCAGCGACGCCTCCGCTGCGCGCGGCTTCCCCGAGCTCGTCGCGGGCCGCAGCGTCGTATAGGAGTGCCTCGATCGACTCCATCCGCGGGTCAACCTGCCACGAAACCTCGGAGGCGCCTTCGATCACCGGGGCAAGCACGTCCACAGCCTGCTCGGGGCTGTCCTCCACCAGATGAATCTGCGCGACCGCGATTCGCCCGAAGGCCGAGTCGCGCTCCTTGGGGCCGAGGTCGTCGAGCGCGGCCCGAGCGGGAGCCGTTTCGCCCATCCGCGCCCGCACCTGCACGATCCGTCCCCGGGGGTCGATCGTCACGTCCTCGCTCAGAAGGGCCCTCATCCTCTCCGTCTGCCGGAACGCCGCGAGCGCGTCCTCGAGCCGGCCCTGCGCCGAAGCGCAGCATGCCCCACGCGTGGCGGATGACAAGCTCGGTCAGGTGCGCCCCCTCTCTGGCGCAGAGCGCGCTCTGCGCGCTCGAGATTCAGCTGCGCCTCCTCGAAGCGGCCGAGGTAGACCAGCTCGGAACCTAGGAATGCGAGGGCGGGAGCGCCTTCGATGGGATCGTCTGCCCACCCGTGAGCCTCGGCGAGCGCGACCGCTTGCTCGACGAGCCGGAGCCCATTGGCGAAGCTCTCTCCGTTCATCCGCACCGCCACCCCCAGATGGGCGAGCGCCCCGATCTCCTGGTAGGGGCTTTCGATTCGGCGCGCCAGCTCGCGCGCCTCATCGAGGTGACGCACGGCATCAGCGACTTCCCCGGTCCAGAGCTCGACGACGCCGACGGTCGTGAGCGCCGCAACCCGGTGCTCGGCCAGCTGGGGCACCCCTCCCGCCGGCTGGGCCGCCAGCGCCTCCTCGAACGACCGCATCGCTTCGCGTGCTGCGGCGAGATCACCGCGGCGGCCGGCGAGCCACAGCTTCGTGTAGGCAACCCGGAGCTTGAAGAGCGAGCGCCGCTCATCCGGCACCGTCCCCGCCTGGCGCTCGGCGAGATCGATGTAGGCTGGTCACCTCTTCCGGTCGGCGGCTGAACAGCCCGGCGCCCGCGAGTGCGATCGCCAGTTCCGGATCCGTCGTCGCGGCCTCCGGAGGGAAGTCGGCGAGCAGCCCGCGGACCGTCGCCCGCCGCCATCCAAGAACAGGTTGATGTAGCTGTCGGCAGCAGGCGGGAGGCGTGCCGCCAATCCTCGGCCGCCTGGGCGTGACGGATCGCCTCCACTGGATGCCCGTGTCCGGCGTACCAGGCGGCGGCCTTCCGGTGCAGGGGTTGATGCTCGCGGGGTCGGTGCGGCGCAACTCCAGCCGCAGGAGGTCGGCGAACAGGTGGTGATAGCGAAACCAGGAGCGGGCCGGGTCGAGCGACGTGACGAAGGCGTTCGCCTCCTCCAGGCCATGCAGGATCCGCTCCGACCCCGAGCCGCCGGTCAGGAGGTCGGCGAGCGCTCCGCTCACCCGGTCGAGGATCGAGGTCCGCAGGAGCAGCTCCCGGACCTCCGCAGGCTGGCGCGTCGAGCACCTCGGCCACTAGGTAGCCCGCGACCGTGCGCTCGCTGCCTGAGAAATCTCTCACGAACCGCTCGGGGTCCGGGTGGTCGGTGAGAGACATCGCCACGAGCCGCAGACCCGCCGCCCACCCCTCGGTCCGCTCGTGAAGCAGCACCAGCGCCTCCTCCGAGAGCGCGGTCCCGCTCTCCTCGAACAGCTCCCGCGTCTCCTCCGGCGAGAAGCGGAGATCGGCTGCCCGAATCTCCGTCAGCTCACCCGCGAGGCGGAGGCGATGGAGCCCGAGCTGCGGCTCCTCGCGGCTTGTCAGCACCACCCTGAGCTGGGCCGGCATGCGGGCGAGAAAGTGCTCAAGGCACCGGAGCCCCTCGGAAGAGTCGAGCTCGTGCAGATCGTCGATCACGAGCACGAGCCACCCCTCGAGCGATTCCAGGTCGGAGAGCAGGCGCTCGACCAGCGCCTCGCCGCGGAAAGCCGGCGTCGGGGCGACCCGCTCGATGAGGTCCTTGCCGTCCGCATCGGCGAGCGCGTCGATCACCGAGAGCCAGAAATGCTGGGCATCCTGTTCGCCGCGCTCGACCGCAACCCAGGCGACAGGCTCATCGGGGCCCGCCCCCTCGGCCCAGGAGCGGAGCAGCACCGTCTTGCCGCTGCCGGCAGGTCCGCAGACGAGCGCCACCCCGCCCGGAGGGCATGCCGAGAGCCGCTCGAGCAGTGCCTTGCGGCGCACCAACCGGCTGCGCGGAGGCAGCCCCTGCCGGGCCTGATGTGCCGCGACGTCGGTCCCTTCCTCGCTCGCGGGTGAATCCGAGGCCCACGGACGGGCGGAGTCGAGACGCCGAACCCTTCCGGGGCCCGCTTCGAGGCGGTCCCGGTTGGTGTTCATCATCGCCCAGCATCTCATGTTTGCGGGCGCGCGTGGCGACTGTGACGTGCCGAACATCACCAAGAATGGATGACGACCGCTCACCCGGCCATCCCTCACCCTCCGCCATAACAAGTGGAAGGTTGAAATCAAACTCGAAGGAGGTTGACATGGCCGTATCGGACCAATTGGCCGCCCTGTCAGACAGATTGGCTGAGCTTTCGGCTCGGGCCAAGGAGGCCCAGGACCGCGCCGCAGAAGCTCGGGACAAGAAGAAGGGGGACCTTGAAAAGGACGTCGCGACCGCGCGCGACTCCGCTCAGGCCCACTCCAAGAGGCTTGGCGAGTCTGTGGACGCAAGCAAGGACAAGATCTCGGGCTCGTGGAGCGATGTGCAGCGCTCGTGGAACGAGCATGTCGCGAAGATCCGAGAACAGATCGAGACGAAGAAGGCTGAGCTCGATGTGCATCAAGCCGAGCGGCGTGCCGAGAGGAGAGTGGACGACGCCGAGGTCGCGGTTGAGTTCGCCTACAGTGCGATCGAGGAAGCCGAGTACGACGTGCTCGAGGCTCAACTGGCACTGGACGAGGCGGCCGAGCTCTCGGCGGCCTGACCGTTTACTTGAGTGGCGCGCGGGCCAGAACTCGACTCCGCGCGCCACTCAATTTCAGCCGGCACGCGACCACGTTGCGTCTTCGCTTGTTCTCTGGTCGGCTCGTGCTCAACCGCGTTTCCCACAACGGAACGCAAGCAAAGGAGGAAGCAAATGGAGGCATCCAGATCAGTCCGGGAGAGAGAGCCGTCAGATTGGGCGATCTTCGCCGGCATTGTCCTGTTGATCGTCGGTTCACTCGATGCGCTCTGGGGACTGGCGGCGATCCTCGAAGATAAGAACGTGATCGTCGGCGGCAACGGGGTGATCATCTCCGATGCCACGACCTGGGGCTGGGTGTATCTGATCCTGGGTTCGCTCGTGGCTCTGACGGGGGTGGGGCTGTTTGCCCGCAGCGACGCGGCGCGCTGGGCCGCGGTCTTCTTCGTCTCCCTCAACGCGATCGCGCAGATCGTCTGGTTCCCCGCCGCACCGCTCTGGGCGTTCCTGATCATCGGCCTCGACATGCTGATCATCTACGGGCTGACGGCGGGCTGGGACGAGGACTGGGACTAGGCCCGACAGCTTCCGAGGGGCGGTCCGCACTTCGCTGCGGGCCGCCCTGCAGCTGCCGGAATCGGTTGAAATTCGCCGCTTTGGCCGAGAAGCGGCCGAAACCTATTTGCTTGTGCGGACAAGGCCGGACGTACTAGCTTGGAGTCGAGTCACGACCGAAGGGAAACGGTGCCGACGACTCGAATCACCCCGAGCGAGCGAAAGGCCGCGGGCAAGGCGGCGCGGTCGAGGGCTCCGCGCTCGGGTCACGGGGACTGGCAGCCGAGCCCGGATCGTCCCGATCCCGTCGAGACCCTCGAGCGCCAGGACGCGACCCGCGTGCCCGAGCTCGTCCCGATCCGGCACGGACGGATGCTCGCCTCGCCGTTCAGCTTCTATCGCGGAGCCGCCGCGATCATGGCCGCCGACCTGGGCGCCGTCCCGAACACCGGCCTCGAGGTCCAGCTCTGCGGCGACGCGCACCTCTCGAACTTCGGTGCCTTCATGGCGCCCGACCGCCGCCTGATCTTCGACATCAACGACTTCGACGAGACCCTTCCCGGGCCGTTCGAGTGGGACGTCAAGCGGCTTGCGGCAAGCTTCGCCGTCGCGGCTCGCCACCTGGGCTTCAAGTCGGGGAAGCGGCAAAAGGTCGAGGCGACAGCGGCGCGCGAGTACCGCAAAGAGATCAGGAGACTGGCGTCGATGCGCGACCTGGACATCTGGTACTCGCGCGTCGACGCCGACACGGTCGAGCATTTCCGCTCTCACATGGCCGCGAACCGGGGCAAGCAGCTCGATCGCACAGTCGCCAAGGCGGAGCGCAAGAACAGCCTGCGGGCGCTCGACAAGCTCACCCGGCGTGAGGGCGACTCCCGGCGCATCATCAGCGACCCGCCACTGATCGTCCCGCTCGCAGAGCTTGCTGAGGAGGAGGGCATCAAGGTCGACCTGAAGCCGCTGCTGGAGGGCCTGATCGAGGAGTACCGCCGCAGCGTGCACCCCGACGTCCGCCGCCTCGTGGACCGCTACCGCTACGTCGATGCTGCGCACAAGGTCGTCGGGATCGGCAGCGTGGGCACCCGGTGCTGGATCGTGCTGCTGCTGGGGCGGGACGAGGAGGACCCACTCTTCCTCCAGGTGAAAGAGGCAGGGCCGTCGTTGCTCGAACCCTATGCCGGTCACCAAGGCTTCAGGCACCAGGGCCGGCGGGTCGTCGAAGGACAGCAGCTCATGCAGGCGGCAAGCGACATCCTCCTCGGCTGGTTGACGGGCCCGGGGCTGGTGGGCCAGGGGCTTGGCCGCGTACGCAAACGTGAGTTCTACGTTCGGCAGCTCTGGGACGGCAAGGGCTCCGCGGAGATCGAGCGATTCGACGTCAAGGGCATGAAGGCCTACGCGACGCTGTGCGGCGGGACGCTGGCGCGCGCACATGCCCGCTCGGGGGATCCGATCGAGATCGCCTCCTACCTCGGCGGGGGCGACGGCTTCGACCGCGCCATCGCCGACTTCTCGGAGGCGTATGCGGACCAGAACGAGCAGGACTTCAAGGCCTTCTCGGCCGCCGCGGACTCGGGGCGGATCGAGGCTCGGGCCGACCTCTGAGGGGCGACGAGCGAGCTCAACGGACCACCTCCTCGAGGCCCTCTGCCACGATGAGCCGCGCGGCCGCCTCCACCAACGCGAGGTGCGAGAAGGCCTGGGGGAAGTTCCCCAGGTGCCTGCCGGTCTCGACGTCGAACTCTTCCGCATACAGCCCAAGTGGAGATGCGGCCTTCACGAGGCGCTCCATCAGCTCTCTCGCCCGGCGCGTCTGGCCCACGATCGCCAGCGCCGATACCAGCCAGAAGGAACAGATCACGAAGCTCCCCTCCTTGCCCGACAGTCCGTCGTCGGTCTGGTCGGTGCGGTAACGCTGCACGAATCCTTGCTCACTCAGCTCGTCTGCGACCGCGAGCACGGTGGCACGCAGCGTTGGGTCGTCGCCTGGCAGGAACCCGAAGATTGCCGCCAGGAGCGTGGAAGCATCGAGCGCGTCGGTCTCATAGTGCTGGCGCAGCACCCCGCGCTTGTCGACCCCGTGTTCGAGGATGTCCGACCTGATCTCTGAGCCCGTCTGTGTCCAGCTCTCGGCGAGCGCCGCTTCTCCGCGTATGTCCGCGAGTTCGGCAGCGCGGTCAAGCGCGACCCAGCACATCAGTTTTGACGAGACGTAATGCTGCGGCTTGCCGCGCGCCTCCCAGATCCCCTGGTCGGGTTGACGCCACACCGCTTTCGCGCACTCAGCCTGGGCCTGCACGAGCGGCCACAGGCGCCGCGGAATCCGCCGGCTGCGGACGCTATGCAGCAGGACCGAGTCGAGCGCGGCCCCGTAGACGTCGTTCTGCCGCTGGTCAAAGGCCCCGTTGCCGATGCGGACAGGGCGTGCGCCGGCGTAGCCGGACAGGTCCTCGCGCACCGATTCCGTCAGATCCCGGCGACCGTCGATCCCATACATGATCTGCAGGCCGCCGTCGTCGTTGCGGTCGAGGTCGGCGATGAACTGCATGAACTCGTCCGCCTCCCAATCGAGCAGCAGGAAGTGCAACGTCCGCAGAAGGAAGGTGGAGTCTCGGATCCAGGTGTAGCGGTAGTCCCAGTTCCGCTCCCCGGCGGGTGTCTCCGGGAGCGAGGTGGTGAGCGCCGCGATAGTCGCGCCGGTTGGCATGTACGTGAGGCCCTTGATCGTCAGCGCCGACCGCTGGATCAGGGGGCCGAGCTCGTGGTCGGGGATCGCCGCGCGCGCGAGCCAGTCACGCCAGAACCTCGTCGTGGCCTCGAGCTGCTCGGCGGCCTCCTCGACGGTGGTAGGGACACGTGCTTCCTCGCTCCAGGCGAGCGCGCAGTAGACCGTCTCGCCGGCGCGCAGGACGTGGCGGGCCCGAGCACGGCCCTCCTCGATGCCGAGGAGCATGTCGGTCTGCAGCCGAAGTGCCTGCTCGGCCCCGGTCGCATCGGCTCGATGCCGATCTTCGCTCAGCGTCCACTCGCCGGGAAGGCGGCCATAGTCGAACCCGGGCTCGCACACGAGGTCGATCTCGACTGTGCCGTCGATGCACATGGCGGTCCGGACGAGCGCGTGGTCGGCATCCTCGTCGGACGGCGGCCGGGTGTGGGGTGTGACCGTATCCTCCCCGCGGCGCGGTCCCATCGTCAGCGCGTCGCGAATGACCACCCAGCCCGTGGACGTCTTCCACGACGTTACGAGTGAGTTGGTCCCCGGCTCATAGATCCGGTCGCTGGGGACGTTGATCCCGAACGGAGCGAATCGGAAGCCGCCCGCGCCGCGGTCGAGCAGTGCGCCGAACACGCTCGGCGCGTCGAAGCGCGGGACGCACAGCCAGTCGACCGTGCCGTCCGGGGCAACAAGTGCGCCCGTGTGGCAGTTGGAAAGGAAGCCGTAGTTGCCGATCGGCGTGAACGGCGACGGCGCTGCCGCGCTTTGCGGCATCTCGGCGTCCTGCGGCATGGCGGCTTCCACGCTCATCCTGTCGCCTATTCGCGGAGGGCCCTCGGGACCCGCCGGGTCGGGTAGCGGCCGACCGCCCAGCCGGCCAGGATCAGGCCGCCGAGTGTGGCACCGAGGAACCCGTCGCCCAGGAAGACTTGTTTCGACCTGGCCTTCGCGCGCGCCCCGACCGCCGCCGGCGGCCGCTGTCCGGCCTGCTGACGTACGTGACCGTTGTGGCCAGGCGCGCTCATCTGTAGCCCCTCCTCCATATCACGGAAGGGTCGCGAGGATCGGGGTGACCGGTCGTCACGCATTTCGCGTGATTCGCTGAATTGCGTTCACGATCGCCGGCATCATTGTCCGGGACCGTCGCGCTGTCGGTCAGCCCCGACGCCTTGATCGTCTTCGCGATCGTAATGGTGGTCTACCAGCGGGTCGAGAACTACATCCTGCAGCCGACGATCACCGAAAGGCGACCCAGGTCTCGGGCCGGGAAGCGGATCAGGAATCCGCTTGCTGTGCCGTTTTCAAAGGTGCCCTTTTTGCAGGAACTTCATGCCGGAGGAGGGACTCGAACCCCCGACACGCGGATTATGATCCCGCGCCGCCAGTCCGGCCCGGTCCGTTCCAGTCCCCGAATCGGCGATAGACCGCCTCTTCCGGGCCGCGCGATTCCGCCTGGGTTCGCTCGGTTCCGGTTTGTTCCGTTACCACTCTGTTACCACCCTGGTCGATTTCGCCGTGCGGCAAGCAGGAACTAGGATCGCCGCATGACGCGACGGGACCTGCGTGGCCGGAGTGGTAGCGGCGCTCGCTGCGGCGCTGGTCCTGCCCATCACCGCGAGCGCTGAGACGGCTGGAACACCGTCGCTCAGCCTGCCGGACGCCACGACCGCCTTGGAGGTCAACGGCGATAGTGGGGAGGACTCGAAGGATGCGTCGCTGCCGGTGTTCAATGCCTCGCCTGCTCCGATTCCAGTCAGGGTGACGCTGGAGGCGGTGGACCCGGAGGGCATTGAGCTCTCGGGCGGCTCGGTGGAGCGAACCGCTCCGGCAGGTGGCGCCACCGCGATCCCTCTCACCTTCACCGGCCTTAAAGGCAATGACGGCCAGAAGGTGAGCGGCCAGCTAATCGTTACGGGAGGCGCGGCGCCCCTGCAACGCGGGGTGACGATCACACCCGGCCCGCAGCCAACCCTACCGTGGCCACCGTGGCCCTTGCTGATCGTCCTCGTGTCGCTCGTTCCGGCGGCGCTCGTATTCGTGCTGGTTGCCGCCGGGCTGGGCGAGCCCTGGAAGGAATTCGATCGTCCGGCGCCCGGGCTCTCCTTCGATGTGAGCAAGAGCTTCGCCACGGCCTTGACCACCCTTGGCGCGGTTGCGACGGTTGTCCTGGCCGGCGTCACCTATCCCCCCGTTCCCAACGAGATCAGCAAGGACTCGATCACGGAGCTCGCGCTGCTGTTCGCCGGCCTCGCCGTGGTCGGGCCTTTCATCTACCTGGGACTCCGCAGTGCCGCCCCGCAGAACCGGAAACAGGCGCACTCGGGGAATACCTGGAAACCGGCGCCGCCGGCGGAGGCATACGCGGACCTGACGGGCGGGAAGCTCGGGCTGACCCTGACCTGCTGCGCCACCCTGGTCGCCGTCACCGGACAGCTCCTCACCGTGGCGCTGCTGAGCTGGGAGCTGCTCGACGGCGGCGTGGCGGCTGTGGCGATTGCGGTTCTGGTCGTTTTAGTGATCTTTCTTCGCCTCCAACTACACGTTCTGGGCGATCGACAGCTTCCTCGCGCGCGATTGGGGGGCCGAGGCCGAGGATGCTTGGAAGAAAGCCCAGGCCGGCGGAGCGCCCGGCGAAGGGCCGGCCGAAGGCGCCGCCCCCACGAGTGTCGTGCGCCCGGAGCCGCTCAGCGTCAGGCTCCTATAGCACCGCTCCTGCCGGATCAGATCAGCTGGCTAACTCGGCACGACGACCCGTGCCGCAGCCCACCGGCGGCTCAGCGGAGGAGATGCTTGGCGGGACGAGGTCGCGTCCGGCGCTGTCGAGTCGCCCGGTTCCGACCCGCTCCGTCCGGGTCCGTTTTCACTCTGAGGAGCTCCTCGCGGCGGTTGTCGCCTTTCAGCGAAGGGAGGAGCCGGCGGCAGCGACTTTTCCGACCGCAGAGGAAGTCAATCGGCTGTCTTGGGACGAGGAAGCGGAGGCAGATGTCGGTTTAGAGGAGGTGAACCGGGTGGTCCGGAAGCGTCGTGGCGAGTGGGTCCGGGTGCCTCCCTAGTTCCGCTTCGAGGTCCAGGGCCTCCGGCTCGTCGCCCGGATCAGGTGCCCGTACACGCGCAGCGTGAACTCCGCCGAGTGGTGGCCCATCAGCCGCGAAAGTTGGAGCACGTTCGTCCCGGCCGCCGGTGGAGCGAGGCGAAGGTGTGCACGACGCGCAGCACGGCGTCGAGCTGCTCGCGGGAGAACGCGCGTGCTCGCTCCCCCTCCTCGTCCCCGTCCTCGCGGAGGTCAGTCGGCATCGTGTCCCCTTCTCGCGAGAGTGCGCGACCGCGAGTTCCGGGGGTGGTGCGGAACCGTTAGCGTTGGCGCGCGATGGTGAAAACCGGTGAAGGGCGTCACGGACATCGGGACCCTCCCGGTCAAGCACTCGCAGATGGCGCTCTGGAGGGAGGGAAGCCTCGGCAAGGAGTGGAAGGGGAGATTCGGGGCCGAGTTGGGCTTCGATCTGCACTTCGACTGGTTCTACAAGCAGCAAGGGAAGCCGTTCGGATTCGGCTTCTTCGAAACTCTCGCGGTGATCGTGCTCCATCACGCGACCGGCTATCTGCCGGGCGGAAGCGGGGGACTTTCGGTTCCCTCCTCCTACGAAGAAAGAGATCGCAGAAGGGAGGAGGGACAAGTTCGACGTGATGAGGAACAAGGGGATCGCCGAGGAGGTGCTTCCCGCGAAGGTTCTTGACGTCGTCAGGGATCAGACGGAGTCCGGGACCCAGGCGCCCGACCTCTTGATGTACGCGCCGGACTATTCGGACTGGTTCTTCTGCGAGATCAAGGGACCCGACGACCGCTGGCAACCAGGGCAGCCCGAGAAGTTCGCGGCCATAGCGGAAGCAAGCGGCAAGCCCATCTGGCTGTTGCAGTTCGAATGGATGCCCGAGTCGTCGAAGTAGGGCGGTCACCCGTCGTCCTCGCCTGCGATCCGTTACCAACTCTGTCACCACCCCCAGCGATTTCGGTGCCAGGTCGAGGACGCTAGGAGCCTCGCCGCGCCTCCACAACGCAAGGTGCTTGGGGGGTCGAGCTCGTCGACGAGTTCAGTCGGGAGCACCTCAGTCAGGCGGGTAAAAAACAAAGAAGGCGTCACTGCCCTTCTTGTCGCAACCGCCGCTCCCTCTGAACCGTCCGTGGCACTGCCACCCTTTCGGGTGATCACCGTGGTTGAGGTAGCCCCGCGTCCACTTCCGCTGGAACTTGCAGGAAGCCCCGGCGCCCCCGACGACCCATAGCTGGCCCCGCGCCGTGACATCCCCACACGCCTTCGCATGTGCGGTTGGTGCGGTCACAGCGAGCCAGAGAACGAGCGCCGCCAAAGCGGCGAACGGGAAGCAGAAGGAGCGGGCGGCCGGTCATACCTTCGGGCGACCGTAGTTTGGATGGTCACCCTGGTCAAGAGCCTGCCGATCCAACGGAGTCCCTCCCCAGGATGATCACCTCCGTCGATAGGGTGGACCAACCAATGGGACGCGTCGTGTCGGCACTCGCAGCTTGTCTTGCGATGCTCGCGTATACGGCCTTACCGCTGTCAGCGACAGCCGATCCACAGGCGGTCGTGTCCGTTAAGCGGTGCGGCAACGCTGGAGGCAGCAGTGTTTTCGATACCGCGTTTAACGTGACGGCCAGGAATATGAGTTGCTCGTTTGCCCGCAAGGTGGCGCGGGATTTCATGAACCAACTGCTCGACACCGGCAAGATTCCGAAGGCGGCGTTTGCTCGCGAGTACCGCTTCAAGTGCTCGACGAAGCGCTTGGGCATCGAGCTATGGAACTCAGCGTGCAGCGCGGAGGTTGGGGCGAAGCGTGCGAAGACCACCTTTGAATGGGGCGCATAGTCAGCAGCGTCGGTTTCCCCTCGCCCCCTGGCTTCAAAGCGTCCTCGTGTGCATGCCGTCCTCCCACCGCGCTCGTCCTCGGGCGCTTAGCGGCAAAGTCGAGAGCGACCCTGGGTGCAGCGAATCCTGCGCGAGGAGTTAATTCGGTCTCCTCGCCGACCGAGAGGCAGTTCGAACAGCAACCTCTCGGCCGAGTTATCACTCCGTTACCACCCCTGGGCTGATCCCGTCGCCGACCCGCCCTCCGGGCCCGAAAAACCCCGCATTAGCGGCGCTTTCTCAAATGCCGGAGGAGGGACTCGAACCCCCGACACGCGGATTATGATTCCGCTGCTCTAACCGACTGAGCTACTCCGGCGGGGCGGTGAATCGTAGCGACGGGTCGGTCGGCGGCCGCGTGGCAATTTTGCGCGCAGCACAATCTGCGCACAAGCCTTTTCGCGCCAGAACAGGGTAGAAATACGGCGCGAAGTTCGTGAAGTTGAAGGAGGCCTGAGGGAGGGCCTACAGGACAGGAGGAATTGGATGCGAGGTCTCAAGCAATGGAGGCTCCTCGCCGCTGGAGCCGGACTGACGCTGGTGCTCGGTCTGGCCGCATGCGGTGGAGGCGATGACAACAACGATGGTGGTGGCGGCGACGGGAAGATCGATCTGACGATCGGCGACTCGATTCCGCTCACTGGCGACCTTTCCGACTACGGGCCGCCGGGGCAGAAGGCATCCGACCTTGCGATCTCCGTGATCACCAAGGCGAACCAGGAGGCCGGAGTCGACAACACGGTGAAGGTCGTCCACGAGGACAACGAGACCAGCCCGCAGGCCGCCGTTCAGGCCGCGCGCAAGCTGGTCGACTCCGACAACGCGAGCTGCATCACCGGCGCCTGGGCCTCGTCCGACACGATCCCGACCGCACAGTCGGTGTCGATCCCGGACGGTGTCCTGCAGATCTCCCCGGCCTCCACGGCCGACGAGATCACGGATATCGACGACGACGGGCTGCTCAACCGCACGTCCCCGCCGGATTCGTTCCAGGGCCCGACGCTCGCCAACACGATCGCCGACTCCATGGGCGGCGCCCAGGGCAAGACCGTCAACATCGGCGCCCGTAACGACGCCTATGGCACCGGCCTGACGCAGACCTTCGGTGACGCCTGGAAGGACCTGGGCGGCTCGGTGGGTCAGGAGGTCATTTACGACCCGGAGCAGCCGAGCTACGACTCGGAGGCCGGGCAGATCACGTCCGGGAACGCGGACGCAACCGTGATCATCGATTTCCCGGAGACCTTCGTGAAGGTCGCCCCCGCGCTGCAGCGCACGGGCAACTGGGATCCGACGAAGGGCTGGTTCACCGACGGGCTCGCCTCGAGCTCGCTGACGGAGGACATCAGTCCGCAGATCGTGAGCGGCATGCGGGGCACGGCCCCGGGCGCTCCCGACAAGGGCGAGGCGTCGACCGCGTTCGACCAGCTCTACACGAGCACCGACCCGACGGACATCGACCGTCAGACGTTCGACGCGCAGCAGTTCGATGCGACGATGCTCTGCTATCTGGCAGCGGTCGCCGCTGGTTCGACCGACGGCAAGGAGATGGCGGATCACCTCACCGACGTGAGCGCACCGCCAGGAACGCCGTACTCCTGGGAGCAGCTGCCCGAGGCCATCAAGGCCCTGCAAGACGGGCAGGACATCGACTACCAGGGCGCTTCCGGCGCGATCGACATGGATGCCGCCGGGGACGCGACGGCAGGTGTCTACGACATCTACACGTTCAAGGGCCCCGACCTCGAAGTCATCGGCGAGCAGGCCGTGGTCAACCCCAACCAGTAGTCGAAGTTCGAGCGAGCCGAGAGGCTCGCGACTGGAGCGGCCGGGGCGAGAGCCCCGGCCGTTTCACGTCTGCAGGGTGCTCGATCCGGGCGTTATGTGGGGGCGCTGTCGTACCGACCCGTGCCGCCGAGGTAGAGCTCGGCGACCCGCGGGTCGTTGAGGAGCTCCTCACCCCGGCCCTCGAAGCGGTTCTGCCCGAGGTCGAGCACATAGCCGCGGGTCGACATCGCGAGCGCGCGCCGGGCGTTCTGCTCGACCATCACGAGCGTCACGCCCTGCTGGTTGATCTCGGCGATCTTGTCGAAGATCGCCTCGACGAACGCCGGGGCGAGCCCGGCCGAGGGCTCGTCGAGGAGCAGGATCTGCGGGTCCGGCATCAGCGCTCGCGCCATCGCGAGCATCTGCCGCTCGCCGCCGGACATCGTCCCGGCGGACTGCCTGCGCCGCTCCCCGAGCCTGGGGAAGATCTCGTACATGTCGCCCATCCGCTTGCGGGCGGTGCCCCGCTCGAGCGCGCCCATCTCGAGGTTCTCATCGACCGAGAGGGACTCGAAGACGTTGTCCAGCTGGGGCACGTAGCTCATTCCGCGCCGCGTGATCAGGTGGGGCCGAAGGCCGGTGAGGTCCTCGCCGCGCATCACGACGCGACCTTGTCGCGGCGGGAGCAGCCCGAAGATCGACTTGATCAGAGTCGACTTGCCCGCGCCGTTCGGGCCGATCACCGTGACGATCTCGCCGTCCCTCACGGTCAGGTCGACGCCGGTGAGGATGTCTACCTCGGGCACATATCCCGAGACCAGGCCGTCGACCTCGAGCACCACCCCGTTGCCCTGGCCGTCGGTCATTCGGCCGCGCTCTCCCCCGCCGCGGTGTCTACGGCGACCTCCCCGAGGTAGGCGTCGATCACCCGCTTGTCCTTGCGCACCTCGTGCGGCTCGCCCTCCGCGATCACCCGCCCCTCAGCCATCACCACGACCCGATCGGAGTGATTCATCACGACCTCCATGTCGTGCTCGATGAACAGGATCGTCACTCCCATCTCGCGGCGCAGGCCCTGCATGTGATCGAGCAGGCGCCGCCCGAGCGTGGGGTTGATGCCGGCCATCGGCTCGTCGAGCAGGAGCAGCTTCGGCTCCGCCATCAGCGCCCGCGCCAGCTCGAGCAGCTTGCGCTGACCACCGGAGAGCGTGCCGGCGTAGGCATCCGCGAGGTCCCGGAGATTGAAGAGCCCGAGGAGCTCCATGGCCTGCTTGCGAACCTCGTCCTCGCGCGCCTTGACCGCCCGGGGCCGGAAGAACACGTTGCGGAGGGTCTCGCCGGGCTGCTCGCGCGCCGCCAGCATCATGTTGTCGATCACCGGCATCGCGGCGAGCGCCTTCGTGATCTGAAAGGTGCGCACCATTCCCTTGCGCGCGATCTCGTAGGGAGGGTCGCCGAGGATCTCCTCTCCGCGGAGCCTCACCGAGCCGCGGTCGCCCTTGTAGAAGCCCGTGAGCACGTTGAACAGCGTGGTCTTGCCGGCCCCGTTCGGGCCGATCAGGGCCGTGATCCTGCCCCCGCCGATATTCATCGTCGCGCCGTTGACGGCGCGGATCCCGCCGAAGCGCTTGACCACGTCCTCGACCTCGAGCAGGGTCGCCCCGTTGCCCGCGTCATTCACCGATGACCATCTCCTCGCGCTTGCCGAACAGGCCCTGCGGGCGGAACGCCATCAGACCGATCAGCAGGAGACCCGTGAGCGCCAATCGGACTGCAGCGATGCGGGTCTCGGTGAAGGGCGGGTCGGGCAGGTCGATGAACCGGGTGCCCTCGAGGACGAACCAGAAGAGGACCGCTCCCACCGCAACCCCCCGGTAGCTCCCCAACCCTCCGAGGATCAGCACGCTGAAGGCGAAGAAGGTGACCAGCGGCTCGAAGTCGAGCGGGTGGACGGTTCGCAGGTCGAGCGCGAGGAAGAATCCCGCGAACGAGCCGAGCAGCGCCGCGATCGCGAGCGACTGGAGCTTGAACGCCAGGGTGTTCTTGCCGAGCGCCTGCGCCGCGTCCTCGTCCTCGCGGATAGCGCGAAGGACCCGTCCCCAAGGCATTCGCTGCAGTCTGAGGAGAACGACAGTCGCCAGCCCGACCGTGACCCAGATCACGATCAGCAGGGGCAACAGCGTCGGCGGGTCCGACCAGAAGTTGGAGATGAAGTTGTTGATCGAATCCGAGACGTCGCTCCACGCGTTGGGGTAGCAGTTCGACGGGTCATTCGAGATCGCAGAACAGGCCCTGGTTCCCGCCGGTCAGGCCCCGGGCGTTCTGCGCGAACAATCGAACGACCTCGGCCATCGCGATCGTGGCGATCGCGAAGTAGTCGGCGCGCAGGCGCAGGGAGGGGAGGCCGACGAGCACCCCGAAGAGCATCGACGCCAACGTCGCGCAGGGCAGCGCCAGCCAGAACGAGAACCCGGCCTTGAGCACGAGGATCGCCATCGCGTAGGCGCCGATCGCCATGAACGCCGCCATCCCGAAGTTGACGATCCCGGTGAAGCCGGTGTTGAGCTGGAGGCCGAGGGCGACGATCGCGTAGATCCCGGCGAGGACCCCGACGCTCACCCAGAAGTCCGGATCGGTGAGCGCTTGCAGGGTGACCGCGAGCGGCACCAGTGTGCCCGGATCGAGGGTCATAACGCCTTCGCCTTCCCGAAGATGCCCTGCGGCCGGACGATCAGAACCAGGATCAAGACGACGAAGCCCACGGCCGTTTTCCAGCGCGCGTCGATGACGAGGGTCGACCATTCGGTCATCACCCCGATCACCATCCCCGCGGCGAGCGCTCCGAAGGCGTCGCCGATCCCGCCCAGGATCACCGCCGCGAAGATCGGCAGCAGCAGCTCGAAGCCCAGCTCGGGGCGCAGGTCCGTGGTCGCCGCCGCCAGCACCCCGGCCAGCCCGGCGAGGGCCCCCGCAAAGATCCATGTGTAGGTGATCACGCGCCGGGTGTCGATTCCGGCGGTCTCGGCGAGCTCCAGGTCGTCGGAGAGTGCTCGCATCCGCTTGCCGAGCAGCGTCAGCCGCAGCATCAGGCCGATGGCGGCGATCACGGCGATGCCCACGACGACCACGATCAGCTGCGTCTGTCCGATTCGCAGGCCGAGGAAGTCCACGGTGCTGGTCGTGTCGACGTCCAGCACCCGGATATCGGTGCTCCAGAACCACTGGATGATCGCCCGGAGGAGGAACGCCAGGCCGATCGACATCAGGATCAGCTGCAGGAAGCCGGCGTGTTTGGCGCGCATCGGCCGCCAGAGCACGCGCTCGAGCAGCAGCCCGAGCACCGCGGTCGCGATCATCGCCCAGAAGACGCCGATCACCAGCGGCATGCCCCAGGTGACGTTGACCAGGTACGCCATGTAGGCGCCGAACGTCAAGAAGTCCCCGTGGGCGAAGTTGACCAGCTTGAGGATCCCGTAGACCAGGGTGAGCCCGACCGCGCCGAGGGCGTAGATCGAGCCGAGGGAAAGCCCGTTGAGCCCCGTCTGGGCGACCGCGTGGAGCCCCTTCGCGATCACCAGTGCGAGGAAGATGGCAGCGATCACCAAGACCGCGACCATCCAGGGTCGTCCCAAACTCTCCTTGAGCCGTTCGCCGACTGCGGGCGGCGCGGGCTCGGCCAGCGGACCGGCCTCCATGGCCAGCAATCTATCCACGACCGGGGGGTTCCTACACATAGGGTGCATGGGAATGGACGATCTGGATCGCGCGGTTCACGCCGTTGTGCACGAATGCCTCGGCGTGAAGGAGGGCGAGGAGGCCCTGGTTATCTGCAATCCAGCCACGCAGCGAGTGGGCGAGCGCCTCCGCGAGGAGGCGGCAGAGGCGGGTGCGGACGCCGTGCTCACGGTGATCAGCGAGCGGCCCTCGCACGGCGCCGAGCCGCCCCGGGTCGTCGCCGACGCGATGGCTGCGGCGGACGTGCTGATGGCGCCCACGGTCCAGTCCCTCTCGCACACGGCCGCGCGGAAGAGGGCCACCGACGCCGGCGCTCGTTGCGCGACCCTCCCCGGAGTGACCGAGGACATGCTGGCGCGGGTGATGAGCGCCGACATGGAGGGGCTGCGGCGGAAGGGACATGCTGTGGCCGAGGCGCTCGATCTCGCCTCCGAGGCGCGGGTCACGGATGACAACGGCACCGACCTCCGCCTCGATCTCTCCGGACGGCCGGCGATCCCCGACGCCGGCGATCTCACCGAGCCCGGGGCGTTCGGCAATCTGCCCTGTGGCGAGGCATTCATTTCGCCTGCGGGCGGCGAGGGCACGCTCGTCATCGACGGCTCTCTCGCGGGGATCGGCCTTGTCGAGCACCCCGTCGAGCTGGTGGTCGAAGGGGGCCACCTGACCTCGGCGCGGGGAGGGCAGGGGATGGCGTTCATGGAGCTCCTCACCATGCACGGCGAGGACGGGACCAACATCGCCGAGCTCGGCATCGGAACCAACGAGAAGGCGATCCTGACCGGCGAGATCCTCGAGGACGAGAAGATCCAGGGCACCTGTCACGTCGCCTTCGGCGCCTCCGCGGGCATCGGGGGGACCGTCCAGGTGCCGGTCCACCTCGACTGCATCGTGATGAAGCCGACGGTGGAGCTGGACGGCGAGGCGATCGTCCGGGACGGCGAACTGCTGATCCGGTGAACGACGCGAGTCCCGCCATCGACTGGCCCGTGCCGCTGGTGGCGGTTCCCAACTTCTCCGAGGGTCGCAGCGAGAGGGTGATCGAGACGCTCGAGGCGACGCTTGGCGGCTGCGCGAGAGTCCTCAACCGCCACTTCGACACCGAGCACAACCGCTGCGTCTTCACGATCGCGGCTGAGCCGACCCGCCTCGTCGACGCCCTGGTGGCGGGGGCGCGGGAGGCGATCAACGTGATCGACCTGCGGAGCCACCAGGGACTCCACCCGCACATCGGGGCGCTCGACGTCTGCCCGGTCGTCTGGCAGAAGGAGGACCGCCACGAGGACGCGATCGAGGCGGCGCACGCGGCCGCCGAGGCGATCGCGGACCTCGGCATCCCCGTGTTCTTCTACGGCGAGCTCGCCAGCAGCCCGGAGCGAGCGGAGCGGGCCTACTTCCGCAAGGGCGGCCCGGCGGAGCTGGCGCAGCGGATGAAGGCGGGTGAGCTCGAGCCGGACCTGGGCCCGACCGAGCCGCACCCGACCGCCGGAGCGACCCTGGTGACGGCCCGTGAGCCGCTGGTCGCCTTCAACGTCGAGCTCGATACGCCCGACCCCGAGGTCGCGCGCGCGGTCGCGACCGGCCTTCGGGAGGCGGGCGGCGGGCTCGCCGGGGTCCGCGCGCTCGGGCTCCCGCGCGAGGTGGGGCGGTGCCAGGTCTCGGTCAACGTCCACGATCCGATCGGCGTTCCGCTCGCCAGGGTGGTCGCCGAGATCAAACGGCTCGCCGCCGAGCAGGGCGCCCGGCCGGTCGAGGCCGAGCTCGTCGGGCTCGCCCCGGCGGCCGCACTCGAGGGCTATCCGGACGATCCGCCGATCAGGGACTTCGACCCCAAGCCGACATGATCGAGAACGTGCTCGACCGCTCCAGTCTCACGGACCGCTAGATTCAGGCTCAGATGGCTCAAAGCAGGCAAAGGCGGCGCCGCAAGCACCGCGGCACACAGGGCGGGCGGATCGACACGCGTCCGGCTCGCGGCCGCGCGCGAAGCCGCGCCGAGGCCACAGGCCCGGGCCGGCCAGCGGAGCCGGAAGAAGGGCGGCCCGCGGAGTTCCCGAGCCGCCGAGCTGGTCGAGCGCCCTGAAGAAGGGCGGGATCGCAGCCGTGCTCTTCGTCGGCGTCATCACCGTGTTCGGGCAGAACCCGGCCGTCGCACTGGGGGTCGGGGTCCTGATGCTCGGCTTCTACGTGCCGATGGCCTTCACGCTTGACCGGTTCTTCTACCAGCGCCACCTCCGCAAGGAGGCGCAGAAGCACGCCGAGCGCGAGGCGCAGCGCACCGGCGCCGAGGGCTGAGCCGTGGACGTCCGGATGCTCACGGTCGGCCAGATCGCCGAGAACTGCTTTCTGTTCCGCAAGGACGGCTCCGACCGCGCGCTGATCGTCGATCCCGGCGACGAGGCCCCGCGGATCCTGCAGGCAGCAGAGGAGCTCGGCGTCACGATCGATGGGATCCTGCTCACCCACACCCACTTCGACCACATCGGCGCCGTCGCTCCGGTCGCGAAGGCGACAGGCGCGCCGGTCTGGTGCCCTGAGATCGAGACCCCGGTCCTCGCCGACATCAACTCGTTCGTTCCCTGGCCCGGCTTCGGCCCGTACGAGAGCTATGACGCCGACCACACGGTGTCCGGCGGCGAGAAGCTCGAGCTCGCGGGAATGGAGATCGACGTGATCTTCACGCCGGGCCACAGCCCCGGCCACGTCACCTACTCGGTCCCCGACGAGACCGCGATCTTCTCCGGCGACGTCCTCTTCCAGGGCTCGGTCGGGCGCACCGACCTGCCCGGCGGCGACTGGGCGACGCTGCTCGAGTCGATCCGCACCCTGGTCGACTCCCATCCGCCCGAGACCACGGTCTACCCCGGGCACATGGGGATCACCACGCTGGGCGCCGAGCGGGCGACCAACCCGTTCCTCGCCGAGCTCGCTCGGTAGCCGCGGTCCCGGCTAAGGTCGCTCCGCCATGCCCGAGAGGTTCAAGGCCCCGAGGGGCACCTTCGACATCCTCCCCGAGCAGGAACCGGTGCGCCGCCGGATCCACTCATCCGCGCGGCGGATGCTCGAGGCCGCCGGCTACGGCCGCATCGAGACGCCCGTCTTCGAGGACACCGACCTCTTCGCCCGCGGCGTCGGCGAGTCCACCGACATCGTCCAGAAGCAGATGTTCACCTTCACCGACCAGGGCGGCCGGTCTCTCACCCTCCGGCCGGAGGCGACGGCCTCGATCTGCCGGGCCTACCTCGAGCACGGCATGCAGACGCGCGCACAGCCGGTGAAGCTCTGGACGGACGGCCCGTTCTTCCGGCACGAGCGCCCGCAGGCGGGCCGCTACCGGCAGTTCACCCAGGTCGATGCCGAGGCGATCGGCTCCGATTCGCCGCTGGTCGACGCAGAGATGATCGTGCTGGCGGGCGACATCCTCACCGAGCTCGGCGTCCCGGGCGTACGGCTGCTGCTCGGCAGTCTCGGCACTCCGGCCACGCGCAGCGCCTATGTCGACGAGCTCCGCGACTACCTTCGCTCCCACGAGGCCGAGCTCTCCGAGGAGGTCCGGAGCCGGCTCGACGTCAATCCGCTGCGCGCCTTCGATGCCGACCACGAGGGGACCCGCAAGGTGATGGCCGACGCGCCGACGCTGCTGGATCGGCTCGATCCGGCCGACGCCGAGCATTTCGAGCGGGTGCGCGAGCACCTCGATCGCAACGGTGTCGCCTATGAGCTCGACCCGACCCTGGTCCGCGGTCTCGACTACTACACGCGGACCGTCTTCGAGTTCGAGTGCGAACGGCTGGGCGCGCAGTCCGGGATCGGCGGCGGGGGCCGCTACGACGGCCTGATCGAGCAGCTGGGAGGACCGCCGACCGCGGCCTGCGGCTGGGCCCTCGGGGTCGACCGGATCGCGCTCGCCCTCGAGGACGCGGAGGCGGGTCAAGCCGATCAGCGGCGCGGAGTCTTCGTGGTCGCCGAGTCCGATGACCGCGCCGTCGCCCTCGCCCTGGTCACCGAGCTGCGGCGCACGGGCCTCGAGGCCGACCTCGACCTGGCCGACCGTGCGATCAAGGGGCAGATGAAGCAGGCGGATCGGGTCGGGGCGAGCTACGCGCTGATCCTCTCCGGCGACGGCAAGGCGACCCTTCGGGACATGACCTCGGGTGAGGAGCGGGAGGTCGATCCGGCTCGGGTCGCCGAGGAAATCGCGGTGCTAGCTGAGAGACTGGCGTCGCCATGAGCGACGCCTTTCCGGGCCTGCGCCCGAACGAGTATCGAGACACCTGGTGCGGCCAGGTGCTGCCCGACAGGGTGGACACCGAGGTGCGCGTGGCCGGCTGGGTCCACCGCCGGCGCGACCACGGCGGCCTCGTCTTCATCGACCTGCGGGACCGAACCGGATTGGTGCAGCTCGTCTTCCACCCCGACGAGGCCGGCGAAGCTTTCAAGCTCGGGCACGAGCTGCGATCCGAAGACGTGATCACGGCCTCCGGCTCGGTGGTGCGTCGCTCACCCGAGACCGTCAACGCTGACCTGCCGACCGGCGAGGTGGAGGTCCGGGTGAGGGACGCCCAACTGCTCTCCGACGCCGAGACCACGCCCTTCGAGATCGAGTCCTTCTCGGGTGAGGTGAGCGAGGAGACCCGACTGCGCTACCGCTACCTCGACCTCCGCCGGGACCGGATGAGGCAGGCGCTCGAGCTTCGCCACGAGGTGAGCGCGGCCATGCGGGAGTTCCTGTCGGGCGAAGGATTCATCGAGATCGAGACGCCGATCCTGACCCGGTCGACCCCCGAGGGGGCTCGTGACTTCCTGGTCCCTAGCCGCCTCCAGAAAGGCTCCTTCTACGCGCTGCCGCAGTCGCCCCAGCTCTTCAAGCAACTTCTCATGATCGGAGGTTTCGAGCGCTATTTTCAGATCGCGCGCTGCTTCAGGGACGAGGATCTGCGCGCCGACCGCCAACCGGACTTCACGCAGCTGGACATCGAGATGTCCTTCGTCGACGCCGACGACGTGATCGACCTGAACGAGCGCCTCCTGGCGTTCGTGCTGGGCAAGTGCGGCGTCGAGGTCTCCCTGCCGATGCGGCGGATCACCTACGACCAGGCCTTCGATCGATACGGGACGGACAAGCCGGACCTCCGGTTCGGGCTCGAGCTGCACGACCTCACCGAGGTCTTCCGCGGCTCAGAGTTCAACGCCTTCAGGCAGGCGATCGAGGGTGGGGCGGTGGTGCGCGGCCTCAATGCCGGGGCGCGGGAGATGTCGAGGGCCGAACTCGACGGCCTCGTGGCCGAGGCGACCGAGCTCGGCGCCAAGGGCCTGGTCTGGGCCGTGGTCGAGTCCGACGGCTGGCGGTCGCCCGTCGCCAAGTTCCTCTCCGCCGACGAGATCGCTCGCTGCCAATCGAGGAGCTCGGCGCGAGCGAGGGCGATGTGCTCTTGGTCGTCGCCGACCAGCCGCTCGTCTCAGGCGCGGTCCTCGGCGAGCTCCGCCGCCGGCTGGGGGAGCGCCTGGGCCTGATCGACGCGGAGGCGAATGAGCTCACCTGGATCGTCGACTGGCCGCTGCTCGGCTGGGACGCCGAGGGCGACCGCTGGGATCCGCTGAACCACCCCTTCACCTCGCCCGCCGGCGAGTTCGATCCCGGCGATCCGGGCGCCGCGCGGGCCAAGGCCTACGACGTCGTCTGGAACGGATGGGAGATTGGTGGAGGCTCGATCCGCATCAGTGACCCCGAGGTGCAGCGACAGGTGTTTGGAGCGATCGGAATCGACGAACAGGAGGCCGAGGAGCGCTTCGGCTTCCTCCTCGAGGCGTTGCGCTACGGCGCACCGCCTCACGGCGGGATCGCCTACGGCCTCGACCGGATGGTCGCGCTGCTGCACCGCACAGAGTCGATCCGCGACGTGATCGCCTTCCCGAAGACTGCATCGGGCACGGATCCGCTCACCGGCGCCCCGGCTCCGGTGGACGAGCGCCAGCTGCGCGAACTCGGGATCTCCGTTCGAAGCGGGGGTGGAAAGGGCTAGTCAGATGGAAGGCCGCCTTCCTCCGGACGACGACGATCTGTTCGAGTGGACGGATGCGCCCGCGCGGCCGCCCCGGCGGCAGCGCGAGCCGGGGACAGGTGAACGCGAGCGTGTCGGGCGCCGCAGCGACACAGAGGAGAGGCGCCGCGTGCGCGGCGAAACCGGCGAGTTCGAGCGCAGCGGCAGACGGCCGCCACCCGGGCGCCGGGCCCGCCGGCGCGATCTGCCGGCGAGGGTACGTCGCCGCCAGGATCTGATGATCGGCGCGGGCGTGGCGCTGGTGATCGTCCTGCTGATCGTCGCGATCTCGAGCGGGGGAGGCGGGAGCAGCGAGCCAACGATCGGGTTGAAGCGCCTGGTCGGCCAGTCGATCGTCGCCAGGCTCGGCGCCAAGGGGCCAGATCAGGCGCTGATCCGGCGGGTCAGGCAGGGGCGAGTCGGCGGGGTGATCGCCTTCAACAAGGACGCCACCAAGCTCAAGGCTGACATCGCGACCCTCCAGCAGGCCGCGAGCGCCGGCGACAGCCCGCCTCTGCTCGTGATGACCGATCAGGAGGGCGGTGACGTGAAGCGGCTGCCTCAGGGCCCGCCAAACGCCTCGCCGGCCCAACTCGGCCGAAACGGCGACGAGAACCAGGCCCGCGATCAGGGGAAGGCGACCGGCTCCTACCTGAGGGGCCTCGGCGTCAACGTCGACCTGGCGCCGGTGCTCGACGTCGCTCATCAGAACACCGCGCCAACGATCAAGAGCCGCACCTTCGGATCGGACCCGGCCGTGGTCACCGAGGTCGGGGTCGCCTTCGCCCAGGGGCTGCAGGATGGCGGGGTGGTGGCCACGGCGAAGCACTTCCCTGGCATCGGCTCGGCGACGGTGAGCACCGACGAGCGGCCGACTGACATCGCGGCGACCAGCGACCAGCTGCAGAACGACCTCGAGCCGTTCAAGGGCGCGATCGCGGCGGGGGTGAAGATGGTGATGGTCTCGACCGCGGGCTACCCGACCCTCGGTTCCAAGAAGCAGGCCGCGTTCTCGCCCGCGATCGTCAGCGGGCTGCTGCGCGATCAGCTCGGCTTCGACGGCGTGGTGATCACCGACGATCTGGAGGCGCCGGCCGTCACCGAGACGACCGCACCGGTGGTGGCGGCGACCAGCGCGATCAGGGCAGGGGACGACCTGCTGCTCTACGGTCAGAGCACGGGCGCTTCCGACCGGGCCTTCCGGTCGCTGGTCAGCGAGGTGAAGAGCGGCGACCTCAACCGCTCTCTCTTCCAAAACGCCTACGACCGGATCACGTCGCTGAAGGACAGCCCCACGGGATAGGGTCCCGCGCGAATTTCCTGTCCACTCTCCGACGGGAGGGAGACCCATGAACGACGTTCTTCGGCCGGACGACACGCGCGATGCGCTGCGCAAGGTCGGCGGGCTTCTGATCGGGCTCGCCGCACTGATGATCTACATCCGCAAGGGGCCGTTCCTTGCGACGAACAACCAGCAATGGGCGGCCTTCCCCATATTCCTCGTGCTCGGGATCCCCGCCGTCTACCTGTACGGGAGCATCCTGACCCGGCCCCAGACCGGCGAGCTCCGGCCCTGGCAGGCGGTGCACAACGTCCTCGGCCTGATCTTCGTGCCGTTTGCGCTGGGGCAGTTCGTGGACGTCATCGGGGGGACGCCGACCGCCTCCCTGAACGTCTTCTGGATTTTCGCCGTGACCGCTGCGCTCGGCTTCTACGCGGGCGCCCGGGCCGGGGTGCGGGTTCAGTTCCTGCTCGGATCGATCGCGGTGATCGTCTCCTGGACCGCGCTCTGGGACAAGATCCTCTCCGGGGGGATCAGTGCGCACTGGGGCATCTACCGCGGGCTCCTCGGGATCCTCGCGATCGGCCTGCTGGCGGCCGCCCTGTACGTCTGGCGCAACAACCCCGGCGGCGACGACGTGGGCGCCAGCGCGACGGCTCCCTCGGGGGACCTCGGCCTCTGGAAGGCGTCGGAGCTCGTCACCGGCGCCGGGATCGCGGCGGTGATCGCCTGTGCCCTGGGAATCACCGCGATCGGCAACCTGAACCCGCTCAGTGGGAGCACGCCGCCGATCCAGACCAGCAACTTCTGGGACATCATTCTGCTGCTGGTCTCCCTGGGGCTGGTGGCGATCGGCTCGCAGATCGGGCCGCGGGGACCGGTCTACGTCGGTGGGATCGGCCTGGCGCTGTTCCTGGTGATCGCCGGTCTCGACCTCAACTCGGACAATCCCAATCCGTTCAAGCTCGGTATCTGGCCGTGGGCGTTGCTCATCCTCGGGCTGATCGGCATCGGGCTCAGCTTCACGCGCGAGGCGAGCCTCGGCGACCAGCCACGGCGCTTCACCGAGAACCTGCGCAGAGAATGATGCGAGGGTAGACGCGAGGGCGCGCCACCAGGCGCGACCCGTTGTGTTGACAGCAACCGTTTTGATGAGCGCGCAGGACCCAGCCGAGCTTGCTCGCCGCTTCCTGGCCGCCCTCAGCGCCGGCGACCAGACGGCGGTGGGCGAGCTGGTGCACCCCGAGGTCGAGATCCGCACCGAGCGGACCATCCACCGCGGCCGGCTCGCCGCGATGAAGTGGTCGGGCAAGGTCTTCGACCACCTGTTTCGGCGCTACGTGCCCATCGAGATCGAGGAGACGACGAGCGGCGTCCTGGTCCACGCCGAGCTGCAGTACGTCTGGCGGGACAGCGGGAAGGTCGGTGACACACTCCCGCGTCGCGATCGAGCTCGGGGTCCGCGACGGACTGATCTCCTCCTGGTATCCTCCTCGACGAGCCGGAGTAGGCCAAACCCGGTGCTAGATTTGGGTGAGGCCCGAGCCTGTACGCCAACCGCTTCAAACGTTGACCCAACACAACTGGCTTGGGGGTCGATTTCCGGCAGTCCCTCGGGGTCGTCGGTAGACCACCACCTATGCGACACGGGTTACCAAGCCGGAGCGGAAAACGGCAGGCTGGAGCCTCCTTAACCTTGACGGGGTGAACAGGGATCTCTTAGAGGAGTACCTCGCCGACAACTCGCGGCGCGGGCCGGCGCCGGAGGGCGCCTTCAGCGGCTCGGCCGGCGGTGCGCCATGCGGGGATCTGGTCCGGATCTCGCTGCTGGCTCGCGGGGGCCGCATCGAGCGCGTGAGATTCGATCACGAGGGTTGCTCCGCGACGGCTGCGGCCGCCGCGGCGACGGCCGAGCTCGCCGAGGGAGTACCGGTGCTCGAGGCGGCGCGGGTGGGCCCCGACGAGATCACCGCAGAGCTCGGCGGTCTCGGGCCAAGTCATCGCCACGCGGCGGTCCTCACCGCGGATGCGCTCCACCGCGCGCTCTCCGGCCTCGCCGGCTCTGGGCGTGAAGCTCACCCGGGCCCCGAGCGACGGCGAGCGGGTGCTGGTTGCGCTGAGTGGCGGGGTGGACTCCGCCGTCGCGGCCCTGCGCGAGCGCGAGGCCGGCGCGCGAGGTCGTCGCGGTCACCCTGAAGCTCTGGGCCGACCAGCGCACCGATGGCGAGCGCAGTTGCTGCTCGCCCGAGGCGGTGCTCGGCGCGCGCCGGGTCGCTCATTCGCTCGGGATCCCCCACCTGACCCTGGACCTGGAGACCGAGTTCCGCGCCGGCGTGGTCGGTCCGTTCCTGCGGGGCTACACGGAGGGGAGCACCCCGAACCCGTGCGTGCTCTGCAACGGCGAGCTGCGAATCGACGCGATGATCGCCCTGGCCGGCCGGCTCGGCGATGCCAGGCTCGCGACCGGCCACTACGCGCGGATCGTCGACGACGGCGACGGCCCGCTGCTCGCCGCGGCGGCGGATTCGGCAAAGGACCAGACCTACATGCTCTCCGGGCTCCGGCCCGGTTCCCTCGCCCGGCTGCGCTTCCCGCTGGCGCGAGTTGACCAAGCCGGAGGTGCGCGAGATCGCCTCGCGCGCCGGGCTCGAGGTCGCGGGCCGCGCCGAAAGCCAGGACCTCTGCTTCCTTGCCGGCCAGGGCAAGCGGGAGTTCCTGCGCCGCCACGCCGGCCTCGACGAGCGGCCGGGCGACGTCGTCGACCGGCGTGGCCGCCGGCTCGGCACGCATGCCGGCCACCACAACTTCACCGTCGGCCAGCGGCGCGGCCTGGGCGTGGGCAGCGCGGAGCCGCTCTACGTGCTCGCCACCGATGCCGCCACCAACACGGTGGTCGCGGGCCCGCGGAGCGAGCTCGCAACCCGGAGGCTCCGGATCCGCGGTGCGCGCCTGCACCGCCCCGCGGAGCGGGTGGACGGGGTCCGCCTTCGCTACCACTCGCCGAGGCGCGAGCTGCCGCCTGGAGTTGAGCGGCGATCCCAGCGAGGCGGTCGTCGCCCTCGCCGAGCCGGTGGATGGGGCGGCCCCGGGTCAGGTCGCATGCCTGCTGGACGGCGACCTGGTCGTGGGTCACGGCACGATCGTCTAGCGGTAGATCCGGCGGCGGTGTTTGTGGCCGCCGTAGGTGGTGACGCCGTCCTTAGACTCCGCCGCATGAAGGCCGAGGAGATCCGCAAGACCTATCTCTCCTTCTTCGAGGAGCGTGGGCACAGGATCGTGCCCTCGGCGTCGCTGGTGCCCTCGGTCGCACGACCCGTCGGTGCTTCTGACGACGGCCGGGATGCAGCCCTTCAAGCCCTACTTCCTCGGCCGGGAGCAGCCGCCGGCGTCGAGACTCACGGACGTGCAGCGCTGCTTCCGCACCACCGACATCGAGGAGGTCGGCAACACCGAGCGGCATCTCACCTTCTTCGAGATGCTCGGCAACTGGAGCTTCGGCGACTACTTCAAGGAGCAGTCGATTCACTGGGGCTGGGAGCTCTCGACCGAGGGCTTCGGCTTCGATCCCGAGCAGATCTGGGTGACAGTCTTCGAGGGCGACGACGAGCTCGGCCTCGGCCCCGACACCGAGGCCATCGAGATCTGGCGCGGAGTCGGCGTGCCCGAGGAGCGAATCGTGCGGCTGCCGCGCTCGGAGAACTTCTGGCAGGCGGGCCCGACCGGGCCCTGTGGGCCCTGCTCGGAGATGTACTTCGACCGCGGCGAGGAGTTCGGCCGGCAGGGCGACCTCCCGGGCGGCGACACCGACCGCTTCCTCGAGTACTGGAACCACGTCTTCATGACCTACGACCTGGCCGAGGACGGCACGCTCGCGGAGCTGCCGATGAAGAACATCGACACCGGCATGGGGGTCGAGCGGATGGCGGCGATCCTCCAGGGAGTCGACTCGGTGTTCGAGACCGATTCGCTGTGGCCCCTGATCGAGCTGGCCGAGGAGCTCTCCGGCCGTGCCTATTCGGACGGCGGCCCCACGACCCGCGCCATGCGCATCCTCGCCGACCATTCCCGCGGAACGGCGGCCTTGATCGCCGACGGCGTCGTGCCCTCGAACGAGGACCGCGGCTACGTGCTGCGCCGGATCATGCGCCGCGCGATCCAGCAGGGCCGCTCGATCGACCTGCCGTCGCCGTTCATGGAGCGCTTCGCCGGCCGCGCGCTGGACCTGCTCGCTCCGGCCTACCCGGAGCTCGCCGGGGAGCGCGAGAACGTGGTGCGCTGGGCGGCGGACGAGGAGGAGAGCTTCGGCCGCACCCTCGAGCGCGGCACCCAGATCCTCGCCGACCTGATCCGTCACGCTCACGAGGACCGCACGTCGTGGATCGACGCCGAAGACGCGTTCAGGCTCCACGACACCTACGGGTTCCCCTATGACCTCACCAAGGAGCTGCTCGCCGAGCAGGGGCTCTCGGTGGACGATGAGGGCTTCGAGGAGCTGATGGACGAGCAGCGCTCCCGGGCGCGCACGGGGACGGCGACCGCGCACGGCTCCGAGGACCACCACGGGGCTGTGCTCAGCTTCGCCTCGGCGGCCCCGCCGTCGCGCTTCGTCGGCTACCAGAAGCTCCGCGCCGAGACCAGCCTGCTGGCCGCCCAGGATGATGACGCTCGCGCCCTGGTCAAGTTGGAGGAGAGCCCCTTCTATGCCGAGGGCGGCGGCCAGGTGGCGGACTCGGGCGAGGTCCGCTGGGAGGGCGGCAATGCCCGGGTGGCCGACGTCTACCGGATCGGGGACGACCAGGCGGTGGAGCTCGACAGCCCGCTGGACGGACTCGCCCCCGGTGCCCGGGTCGAGGCGGAGGTCGACCACGTCGCGCGCTTCGCCACGATGCGGAACCACACGGCGACCCACCTGCTCCACGCGGCGCTCAGGGAGCGGCTCGGGACCCATGTGCGCCAGGCGGGCTCGGCGGTGCGGCCCGACAAGCTCCGCTTCGACTTCACCCACGGCGCCCCGCTGACCAACGAGGAGCTGCGCGACGATCGGCGATCGCGTCAATGAGTGGATCAAGGAGAGCCACGCGGTCCGCGCCTTGGAGATGTCGCGGATGGAGGCGGAGCGGCTCGGCGCGATGGCCCTGTTCGGCGAGAAGTACGGCGACTGGGTCCGCGTGATCGAGGTGGAGGGCGTCTCCCGCGAGCTCTGCGGTGGCACCCATGTCGCCAACACCGCCACGATCGGGATCCTCGCGATCGCGTCAGAGGGGTCGAGCGCGGCGAACGTGCGCCGGATCGAGGCGCTCACCGGCCCCGCGGCGATCGACTGGTTCCGCCGCCGCTCCCGCGAGCTCTCCGAGGTCGGGGGGATCCTGGGTTCGGAGCAGGACCCGGTGGGCGGCGCCCGCCGCGCGGCCGACAGGATCGCCGAGCTCGAGGAGGAGACGAGGAAGGCGGGCTCCGAGGACCTCAGCAAGAAGGCGGAGGAGATCGCCGCGACCGGGCACAAGATCGGGGGGATCACGGTCTTCGTCGGCCGCGGGGAGGACGCCGACCAGCGCACGCTGCTCGATCTCGCCGACCGGATCAAGTCCCGCGCGGGCGCGGCGGCGGTCGTCCTCGGCGGCGCCGGGGACGGCAAGGCAGCGCTGGTCGCCAGCTTCAGCAAGGAGGTCACCGACCGCGACCTCTCGGCCGCCGATGTGATCAGGGAGGCCGCGCAGGTGATCGGCGGCGGGGGAGGGGGTCGCGAGAACGTCGCCCAGGCCGGCGGCCGCGATCCGGCCAAGCTCGACGAGGCATTGGCCGCCGCTCGGAAGGCGATCGAGGCCAAGCTCACCTCCTGATGCGCCCACACGGCGTTCGCCTGGGCGTCGCGATCGCTGCTGCCTTCTGCGTCGCGGCGGTCACCGCCTTCCTCCTGCTGAGCGGCTCCGGCTCGTCCGAGCAAGTGGTCGGCGGGTCGGCCAGAGTGGTGATGGCGACCCCGCCCGACTATCTCGACCCGCAGCTCGCCTATACGACCGAGGGCGCCGGGGCCGACTGGATCGCCTACACGCCGCTCCTCACCTACCGGCACAAGAGCGGGGCCGACGGGGCAGAGCTGATACCCGGCCTTGCACAGCGGCTGCCGCGGATCTCGCCTGATGGCCGCACCTACCGGCTCGCCCTTCGCAGGGGGCTCGTCTACTCCAATGGCCGACAGGTCATGGCGAGCGACTTCGAGTACACGATCGAGCGGGCCATCAGGCTCGGCTGGCCCGGAAAGCGGTTCCTCACCGACAACATCGTCGGCGCCGAGGAGTTCGAGCGGGGGGAGTCCCAGGACATCGCCGGCATCTCGACGGACGACGCGAGCGGCCAGATCAGCATCAAGCTCGTCCGGCCCTGGGGGGCGTTCGAGAACGTGCTGGCGCTCCCCGCCACGGGCCTGGTCCCGAGCGGGACGCCGATGCGCGACCTGAGCGCCGAGCCCCCACCGGGCGTCGGCGCATACCGCATCACGGACGTCGTGCCGGGCCGCCGCTGGACAATGGTCAGGAACGCCCGCTTCGAGCCGCTCGAGATCCCCGATGTTCCCTCGGGGAGCCTGGAGCGGATCTCCGTGAAGATCGTGCACAGCCCGGAAGCCGCTGCGGACCAGGTGCTGGCCGGCCGCGCGGACGGCTACGACCCCGGCGCTCCGGTGCCGCCGGAGATCCAGGCTCGAGCCCGTGCGCTGGGCTCCAAGCGCTTCGACATGCTCGGCGTCCCCTCGACGCTCTACTTCTTCCTCAACACCGTCCAGCCGCCCTTCAGCAGCGAGCTGGCGCGGCGCGCAGTGATCACCGCGCTGAACCGGCCGTACCTGGCAAAGCTCTCGAAGGGCGCCCTCGCCCCGGACTGCTACCTGATACCGGACGGGATCGTGGGGCATCCGTCGGCGTCCTGCCCCTACGGCGACGCGGACGACCGGGGCGACCTGAAGGCCGCCAGGAAGCTCATGCAGGAATCCGGCAGCGTGGGGCTCCAGGTGGTCGTCTGGGTGGAGGACAGCTCACCCGAGCGCGCCTACGCGCGCTACTACACGAAGCTCCTCAATCGGCTCGGCTTCGACGCCCGCACCAAGACCGTGTCGACGGCCCAGGACTTCGGCAGGGTGGGCAAGGGGCGGACGGAACCGCAGACAGGCTTCGCCAGCTGGTTCAACGACTTCCCGAACCCGCTCGACTTCTTTTCGGTCCTGGATTCGCGCTTCATCGGGCCGCCGGGAAGCCCGAACGCAGGGCACGTCAACGACCTCTTCATCCAGCAGCAGCTCGAGAAGCTGAGCCTGGTGCCGGCGCAGGACCTGGGCTCAGCGGCCGGCGAGTGGAGGGACCTCGATGAGTACGCGGCCAAGAAGTCCTACCTGGCCGTGTTCGGCACGCAGCTGGTGCCGAAGCTGATCAGCGAGCGGGTGGACCCGAGCTCCGCGGTCATCCACCCGCTGTTCCTGAGCGACTGGAGCAGCTGGTCGCTCAGGTAGAGGTGTGGGCCGATTCGGCAGATCCCTAGCTCAAGAGTGCTCCCAACTGTTGGCATTGTCTTAAGGAATGCTTGACTAACCGTTTACGCGGATATATCAATCCGGGTTGGGTGCAGGAGTAATCCCGTTGGGATCCGGAAAGACGACAGGAGGGAACAGGGTGAGGAAGCTCCGAAAGGTTGCGCTGTTGGGGTTGGCGACTGCCGTAGCGGCGATTGGACTGGCCGCCTGTGGCGGTGGTGACGACGGCGGTGGTGGCAGCGCCAAGGAGGGCGGGGAGATCAGCGGAACCGTGACCTCTTTCCCGGACTACCTCGACCCGCAGCTCTCCTACACGCTCGAGGGCTGGGAGGCGCTCAACGACGTCTACATCCCGCTCCTCACCTACCAGAGTGGGAGCGGTGACGAATCCACCAAGGTCGTGCCCGGTCTGGCGGAGTCGATGCCCACGATCTCGGACGACGGGAAGACCTACACCTTCACGCTCCGCAAGGGGATGAAGTACTCGGACGGCACGCCGATCAAGGCATCCGATTTCCCCTACGCGATTCAGCGGCTGTTCAAGCTCGACTCCGGCGGCGCCCCGTTCTTCGAGGGCATCGTCGGCGCCGAGGATTACGCGAACGGCAAGGCCGACTCGATCAGCGGCATCCAGGCCGACGACGCGACCGGCAAGATCACGGTCCAGCTGAACGATCCGAGCGGGACCTTCGAGAATGAGGTCGCTCTGATGTTCGCGGCGCCGGTGCCGCAGAGCACGCCGCTCGACAAGGACCAGACGAGCACCCCGCCGCCGGCGAGCGGGACGTTCATGATCTCCAACAGCGATCCGCCGACCAGCTACACGCTGGAGCGGAACCCGCAGTTCCAGACCGTGAAGGCCGCTGGAGCGACCGACGCTGTCCGAAGCCCACGTCGACAAGGTCACGGTCACGCAGAACAAGAACCAGTCCGCTCAGGCACAGGCGATCCAGCAGAACCAGAGCGACTTCATGGTCGATCCGGTGCCGGCTGACCTGCTGCCGCAGGTCGAGAGCCAGAACTCGGATCGGTTCCGCTTCGAGGACTCGATCAACACCTACTACATGTTCATGAATTTCACGAAGCCGCCGTTCAGCGACGTGCGGGTGCGCCAGGCGGTCAACTACGCGCTCGACCCGGCCGCCCTCACCCGGATCTTCGGCGGCCGGCTGCACCCGTCGCAGCAGATCCTGCCGCCGGGCATGCCGGGCTACCAGGAGTACAAGCTCTATCCGGGCCCGGACCTCGCCAAGGCGAAGGCGCTGATTGCCGAGGCGAATCCGTCGGACATGGACATCACGGTCTGGACGAACGACGAGCCTGACCGGAAGCGGATCGGTGCGTACTACCAGGACGTGCTGAACTCACTCGGGTTCCACACAACCCTGAAGATCATCGGTGGAGACATCTACTTCACCACGATCGGGAACACAGCACCCCGGATCTCGACACCGGGTTCGACGACTGGTTCCAGGATTACCCGCATCCCAACGACTTCTTCGAGCCGTTGCTGTCGGGTGATTCGATCCATCCCACCAACAACAACAACCACGGCCAGGTCAGCATCCCGCCCCTGACGGCCAAGATCAACGAGCTGGACACCAAGCAGCTCAGCGACCCGGGTGTCGAGGACCAGTACGCCGCGCTCGACAAGAGCTTCATGGAGCAGGCGGTCTGGGCTCCCTACGGGAATGAGAAGTTCACGACGTTCACGTCGGACCGAGTCAACTTCGATGACGTGCAGTTCAGCCTGGTGTTCAACCTCGACTACGCCAGCTTCCAGCTGAAGGACTAGTCACGGAGGCTGATGCAGCGCAAGAATGATTGGGGAGGGGCCGCAAGGCCCCTCTCTTGTCTCTGAGCCCTTTTGGCCACCGAACCCTGGACACCCAGAATGCCGCCGGCGGAGGCGATGCCGACCGGCGAGCCTCCGATGCCCGTCGGCGAGGACGTCGAGACGATCGAGGGCCGCAGCCCCTGGTACCTGGCGTACCTGCGGCTGCGACGCAACAAGGTCGCGCTGGCCTTCGGCGCGCTGTTCGTGATCATCGTCTTGTTCTGCCTCGCGGCGCCGCTCTGGGCCAACTACGTGGCCGACACCGGGCCGAACCAGAATCACCTCACCGAGAAGATCAACATCGGCGGCAAGGAGACGTTCGTGGTCGCGCCGACCGGGATCCCGATCGGCCCGGGTCTCATGCGAAGTTCCTGCTCGGAGCCGATGACAACGGTCGCGACGTGATGGTGCGGCTGATGTACGGCGGGCGAACCTCGATCTACATCGGGGTGGTGGCGGCGTTGATCACCACCTTCTTCGCGGTCGCGATCGGGTTGCTCTCCGGCTACTACCGGGGCTGGACGGACTCGGTGATATCGCGGGTTCTGGACGTGATCTGGGCGTTCCCGGTGCTCCTTCTCGGGATCGCGCTTGGGACCGCGCTTTCCATCGGGGGGCTGAAGATCGGGCCGATCGAGATAGCGGGCAACTCGCTCTGGCTCCCGATCATCATCATCGGCTTCGTCTACGTGCCGTACATGGCGAGGCCGATCCGCGGCGAGGTGCTGGCGCTGCGCGAGAAGGAGTTCGTCGAGGCGGCGATCGCCCAGGGCAAGGGACCGATCCGGGTGATGTTCACGGAGCTCCTGCCGAACCTGCTCTCCACGATCATCGTCTTCTTCACCCTCAACATCGCCAACAACATGCTCCTTGAGGCGGCGCTGTCGTTTCTGGGCGCCGGCGTCAGGCCGCCGAACGCCTCATGGGGAACGATGATCGAGGAGGGCGCCGACCGGATCATCACGGCGCCGCATCTGACGATCATCCCGGGCCTGATGATCGTGCTGACCGTGCTGGCGCTGAACGTCTTCGGTGACGGGCTGCGCGACGCCCTCAACCCGAAGGCCAAGATCAGGATGGAGCACTCGATGGAGGGCATGGGCCGGTTCATCCTGCGCCGTCTGGTCGGGATGGTCGCGGTGCTGTTCGCTATCTCGGTTCTGGTCTTCCTGATCTTCAACGTGATCCCGAACTCGGATCCGGCCCAGCGGATCGGCGGGAAGAACGCCAATCCGGCGCTGATCGAGCGGATCAACGAGGACTGGGGGTTCAACGACCCGCTGCCCCAGCAATACGTGACGACGATGAAGAAGGTCTTCACCGGCGATCTGGTCAGCTACCAGAATCAGCGCAACGTCACCGATCAGATCAGGAAGGGCATCCCGATCACCTTTTCTCTCTGTATCGGTGCGGGCATCATCTGGCTGCTGCTCGGGATCGTCTTCGGCTATCTGAGCGCGGTGAAAGCGGGGCAGGCCACCGATCGGGGGTTGACGATCCTCGCCCTGATCGGGATCTCGTTACCCGTGTTCTGGCTCGGGCTGGTGCTCCAGTACTACATTGCGAACAAGCTCGGGCTCTTCCCGATCGGCGACTACGTCAAGTTCACGGACGACCCCCTGCAGTGGGCGAATCATCTGATCCTCCCGTGGTTCACGCTGGCGGTCCTCTTCATTGGCTTCTACAGCCGCGTACTGCGCTCCAACATGCTCGACGTGATGGACGAGGATTACGTGAGGACGGCGCGCGCCAAGGGGCTCCCGGAGCGCCAGGTGAGACTGAAGCACGTCCTGCGCAACTCGCTGATCCCCGTCATCACGCTGTTCGGCCTCGACTTCGGCGCCGTGATCGGCGGCGGCGCGATCCTGACCGAGACCGTCTACAACCTGCCGGGCGTCGGCCAGTACGCCGGGCAGTCGGTCGCCAGCCTCGATCTTCCCCCGCTGATCGGAATCACCATGTTCGGCGCCTTCTTCATCGTGTTCTTCAATACGTTGGTTGACATCGTCTACGCGTACCTCGATCCACGGATCAGGCTGGGGACCCAGGCGGCGTGAACCCCTCGGCGCGCGCCCAGCCCGAGCCCCTGCTCTCGGTGGACGACCTGCGCGTCCGGTTCGCCACCGAAGACGGCATCGTGCACGCCGTCGACGGGGTCTCGTTCGATCTGCGTCCCGGCGAGATCCTCGGGATCGTCGGCGAGTCCGGCTCCGGGAAGAGCGTCACCGCCCAAACCGTGATGGGGCTGACGAGATCGCCGAACGCCACGATCGACGGGTCCGTGCGTTTTCACGGCACGGACCTGGTGACCGCGACCGACGAGCAGCTGCAGTCCATCCGGGGACGAGAGATCTCGATGGTCTTCCAGGACCCGATGACCTCGTTCAACCCCGTCTACAAAGTGGGAGCTCAGATCGTCGAGCAGATCCAGGCCCACAGGGAGGTATCCGACGACGAGGCGATGGACCACGCGCGCGAGCTGCTCGCCTCTGTTGGGATCCCCAATGCCGACAAGCGAATCGATGAGTACCCGTACGAGTTCTCGGGCGGGATGCGTCAGCGGGCGATGATCGCGATGGCCCTGTCGCTCGAGCCGCAGATCCTGATCGCCGACGAGCCGACCACCGCACTCGACGTCACGATCCAAGCGCAGATCATGAACCTGATCCAAGGTCTCAACGAGGAGCGCGGCCTGGCGGTGATCTTGATCACCCACGACCTTGGCGTGATCGCCGAGGTCGCTGACCGCGTCCTCGTGATGTACGCGGGTCAGATCGTCGAGCAGGGCACCGTCGACGACATCTTCTACGACCCGCAACACCCATACACCTGGGGACTGATGGGCTCGCTGACGCGGCTCGACCAGCCGCCGCCGGAGCGACTGCCGCAGATAGCCGGCGCGCCGCCCTCGCTGTTGGCGCCGCCGGGCGGCTGCCGTTTCCGACCCCGCTGCCCGCACGCCTTCGAGAAGTGCACCGAGCTCCCGCAGCTCGAGGACCGGGCCCCGGCGGCCAACGGCCACGCCGATCGCTGCTGGCTCGATCCGCAGGACAAGCGGAAGCTGCGTGAGGTGGAGGGACGCATCGGCCTGGAGGTGCCGGCCTGATGGCCAAGGGCGATCCCCTTCTCGAGGTCAGGAACCTCGTCAAGCGCTTCCCGATCAAGCAGGGGCTCTTGATCGACCGCGAGGTCGCCGCGGTCCACGCAGTCGACGACGTGAACCTGACGCTGCACGAGGGGGAGACCCTCGGCTTGGTCGGCGAATCGGGCTGCGGCAAGTCGACCCTCTGTCGGACCATCATCCAGCTGCTCAAGCCCACCTCGGGGTCTGTGACCTACCAGGGCAAGGAGCTGGTCGGCCTCTCGCGCAAGCAGCTGCAGCCCATCCGGCGCGACATCCAGATGATCTTCCAGGACCCCTACGCGTCGCTCAATCCACGCAAGCGAGTGGGGCAGATCATCGGCGATCAGCTCAAGCTGCACGGGCTCGCCTCCGGGTCTCAGCTCCGCCGGGAGGTCCAGCAGCTGATGGAGCGGGTCGGGCTCCAGCCCGAGCACTACAACCGCTTTCCGCACGAGTTCTCGGGCGGGCAGCGCCAGCGGATCGGGATCGCCAGGGCACTCGCGCTGCGCCCGAAGCTGATCATCGCCGACGAGCCGGTCTCTGCCCTCGACGTCTCCATCCAGGCGCAGATCATCAACCTGCTCGACGACCTGCAGGACGAGTTCGACCTCTCCTACATCTTCGTCGCGCACGATCTCGGTGTCGTCCGCCACGTCTCGGACCGGATCGCGGTCATGTATCTGGGCAAGATCGTGGAGCGGTCGCCGGCGGCGGTCCTCTACGAGCGCCCCATCCATCCCTACTCGGTCGCGCTGCTCTCGGCCGTGCCGATTCCCGACCCGCGTGTGGAGGCCGAGCGACAGCCCCTGGTCCTCGAGGGAGACGTACCGAGCCCGGTCAACCCGCCCCCGGCCTGCCACTTCCACACCCGCTGCCCGTGGGCGACCGAGATCTGCTCCCAGGACGAACCGCCCCTGGCCGAGTACGAGTCTGGGCAGGCGGCGGCCTGCCACCACCCCCGGAACGTCGACGCGGAGATGATCGCCGGCGGCGTGCCGACAGCCGTCGCAGCGCTGCCCTCCAGACCGACGGCCGCTACCCGCGAGAATCCGCCGCGCACGCGCTGGACTTCGCTCTCTGTCCCCTCGCCCAACCGAGCGGTCGAACCGGCCGCGTCACCTCGATTAGCTTCTTGCGGGTGCTCGCGCTCGATTACGGCACCGCCCGGTGCGGCTGTGCGATCTCTGACCCGAGCGGGACCCTCGTGCGCCCGCTGGCGGCGGTGGAGCCGCCGGACCCTGGGGCGATCGCCGAACTGGTCGCCGCGGAGGGGGCCGAGCGCGTGATCGTCGGTTTGCCCACGACCCTGTCGGGGGAGGAGGGCGAGCAGGCGAGGCTGAGCAGGGAGTTCGCGGGGGAGTTGAGTGAACTGCTGGACGTGCCGGTCGAGACATATGACGAGCGCCTGACGACCCGGATGGCGGAGCGGAGCGCCCGCGAGGGTGCCCGCGCCGACCGCGACTCGCTCGCGGCGGCGCACCTGCTCGAGTCCTACCTCTTGATGCGAGGGCGCGGCGGAAGCGAAGCTGAGCAGCGACCCGATTCAGAGAGCAACGGGGAGGGCTAGGTGCCCGAGGAGCAGGACTGGTCGGCCGATACGGAGGGCAACCTGACCCCGCCTGGTGAGGGATTGAAGCCGCCCACCGACGAGTTCGGGCGGGACGATCCCGCGTCCCTGGAGCGCGAGCGCCGGCGCCAGGAGCGCGAGGCGCGGCGAGGCAAGTCGCGGCAGGCCCGTCCCGCCGCCGAATCGCCTCAGGCGGCGACCGCCGAGGCCCCTCGCCCGAAGAGGCGCCCGAAGCCCAAGGAGCCCATCGCGACCCCGCCGCCCCCGGACTCCGGCGGGGACGGCGGAGATCCCACGCCGCCGAGACCCAGGGGCAGGTACCGACGACGCAGGTTCCTCGCGCTCGGCCTGCTGCTGGTCGGCGTGCTGATCGCCTGGTTTCTGATCGCGTTCTTCCAGCCGCCCCCGTTCGATCCCGGTGACGGCTCGGGCGAGGCGATCGTCACGGTCCCCGATGGCGCCAGTGCCGGCCAGGTCGCCGACCTGCTCTCAGAGAACGACGTGGTCTCCAACGGCACGCTCTTCGAGTGGCGCCTGAAGCTGGCGGGCAAGACGGGTCAGATCCTGCCCGGACGCTACGTCCTGGCGCACGACATGAGCTACGCCAAGGCGATCGACCGCCTGACCAGCGCCGGCGGCAAGATCAACGTGACGATTCCCGAAGGGGAGGACCGCACCCAGATCGCCGCCACGGTCAAGGATCTCGGCCTGAGCGGCGACTACCTCGCCGCGAGCAAGAGCTTCAAGGGCTTCGATCCGAACCGCTACGGCGCGCAGAATCCGAAGTCGCTCGAGGGCTTCCTGTTCCCGGCCACCTACGAACTCGATCCGGGTGCGAGCGTCGACCAGCTCGTCTCGCAGCAGCTCCAGGCGTTCCGGCAGAACATCGCCGGCGTGAACCTCTCCTACGCGAAGTCGAAGAACCTGACCGTCTACGACGTGCTCACGATCGCTTCGATGATCGACAAGGAGGTGATGGTCCCCTCGGAGCGCCCGCTGGTGGCCGCCGTGATCTACAACCGGCTCCACCGCGGCATGCCGCTCGGCATCGACGCGACGACCCGGTTCGAGTTCCACAACTACACCGGCGAGATCACCCAGTCGCAGCTGCAGTCCCCCTCGCCGTACAACACGCGAACTCACGCCGGCCTGCCGCCGACGCCGATTGGGAACCCGGGCCTCGCGGCGATCCAGGCGGCCGCCCATCCAGCGAAGGTCAACTACCTCTTCTACGTGGTGAACGGGGACGGCAGCGGCCACCACTGCTTCACGGCCAGCGAGCAGGAGTTCAACCAGCTCGTCGCCGCCTCGAACTCGGGTCGCGCGACCCCGAACTGCCGGAGCTGACGGCTCGGGGATGAAGCGCCTCGCGGTGCTTGGGCACCCGGTATCGCACTCTCGCTCTCCGGCGATGCAGAACGCCGCCCTCGAGGCGCTCGGTCTCGGGGACGAGTGGAGCTACGAGGCGATCGACATCGAGCCCGCGGAATTCGCCGTGCGCACCACGGAGCTCCCCGCGCAGGGCTTCGTCGGCGCCAACGTCACCATCCCGCACAAGGAGGCCGCGCTCGCGCTCGCCGACGAGGCCTCCGAGGCTGCCCAGCAGATCGGCGCCGCCAACACCCTCAGCTTCAGGGACGCCGCCATTCGCGCGGACAACACGGATGCTTCCGGCCTGCTCGCCGCGCTCCCGGGGCCGGTGGAGGGGCGCTCGGCCCTGGTCCTGGGCGCGGGCGGCTCGGCTCGGGCGGCGGTCTGGGCGCTCGCGGGGGAGGGAGCCTCGGTCTCCCTCTGGAACAGGACCCCGGAGCGCGCCGACGCCCTCGTCCGCGATCTCGCCCATGCCGGCGCCCTCACTCCCGCCGAGGGCCGTCTCAGGGCCGTCACGGGGAAGCAGGTGCGCGCCAACGGCTACGAGCTGTTCGTCAACTGCACCGCGATCGGGATGCGCGACGAGGACCCGTTCGAGCAGCTGCCGCTCGACCCCCAGCGCTTCAACGATCGAACCGTTGTCGTCGATCTCGTCTATGCCGGCTCCGAGAGCCGGCTCGTGCACGAGGCGCGCGCCCGCGGCGCCACAGTCGTTGAGGGCCTCGAGGTCCTCGTCCGGCAGGGTGGCGAGTCACTGAGCATCTGGACGGGAATGGATCCACCCCTCGACGTGATGCGAAAGGCTGCGAGAGAACGCACCTGATGCAATTGCTAACTTTTCGTTAGTGCCGAAGCTCAAGCTGATCTCCGACGGGGTCGCCGACGCCGCGCGGGTACCGCGTCCAGAGGGCCTGCCCGATGCGGACGCCTTCGACGCCTACTCCCGGACGGTGTCCGGAGTGGCCGAGCGGGTGACGCCATCGGTCGCGCACCTGGCTGTCTCCCGGCGCACCCGTCGCGGACGAGCCGAGGGCGCCGGCAGCGGGGTCGCGATCTCTTCGGACGGCTTCATGCTGACCTCGGCCCACGTCGTGGCCGGCGGCAGCGGCCTGAGTGCCACCTTCTCCGACGGGCGCGAGCTGAGCGCGGAGGTGGTCGGATCGGATGCGCTTTCCGACCTGGCCGTGGTCCGTGTCGACGCCCGCGACCTGGCGCCCGCCCAGCTGGGCGACGCCGACGACCTGCGCGTCGGCCAGCTCGTCGTCGCGATCGGCAGCCCGATGGGACTGGCCGGCACCGTGACTGCCGGCGTCGTGTCGGCCCTCGGGCGATCGCTCCCGACCCAGTCGGGCTCGGCCGGGCGTCTGGTGGAGAACGTGATCCAGACCGACGCTGCGCTCAACCCCGGCAACTCGGGCGGGGCGTTGGCCGACGGTCTCGGCCGGGTCGTCGGGATCAACACGGCGGTCGCCGGCATCGGGCTCGGCCTCGCCGTCCCGATCAACGACGCGACCCGGAGGATCATCTCGTCGCTGATGAAGGAGGGACGGGTCCGCCGTGCCTACATCGGGATCGTCGGCGGGTCGCGGCCGCTTCCGCCCAGGATCGCCACTCGTATAGGTCGCGAGAAGGGGATCGAGGTCGTCGAGGTCGTGACGGGCAGCCCGGCCGGCCGGGCCGGACTTCGTGCCGAGGACCTGATCGTGGCCGTGGACGGTGAGCCGATGGGCGATGTGGGCGATCTTCAGCGACTGATGGTCGCGGAGCGGATCGGGCAGGGGATCGAGGTCGAGGTCGTCCGCGAGGGAGCCCTGATCAAGCTTGATCTGACCCCGCGGGAGCTCGAGACTTAGAGCGCTTCCCCTTCTTCTCCTTCTTCCCGTTCTTCCCCTTCTTGGCGCCCTTCCCGGTCCCGGCGGGAGCCACCACCTCGATCTGGCCGGCGGGCTTGCCAGAGTCGGCAAAGAGGATTCCGAACGTCCCCGGGGTGTCCGGGAGCAGCTCGAACCGCGCGGGTGCATCGGGCGAGGCGAAGCCCAGCAGGCCGAACTCGGGGATTTCGATCTCGGCCGGAAAGCGGGAGCGGACCAGCAGCCTGAGCTGATCGCCGACGTGGATCGGAGAGACGACGGGGAACTTCTTGCCGCCGACGGTGATCTTCGTCGGGCGGAGGAAGGCGGGATTCGGGGTGGCCGACGGCGCGGTGGTCGTCGCCTGCGTCGTGGTCGTGCCCGTCGTGCCGCCCTCGTTCAGCGTTCGCTGGGGCACCAGCGCCGCCGCCAGGGTCGAGAGCCCCAGCAGGACGAGCAGCACGATCAGCAGGCGTCGCGCTGCCACGGTTACACGGGGGAGAGGTCGGGCGCCACGGCGCTCTCAACGATATGGCCGCAGCGCTCCTCGACGCCTCGCTCGTCGTGATGCTCGGTGTCGTTACGGTCAGCGACCTGCGCACCAGGCTGGTGCCCGACGGGCCCCTCTTCGCCAGCCTGGCGCTCGCGCTCGGGCTGTATGGGCTGTTCGCTCCCAGTCAGCTGCCGGAACGGCTCGCCGCCGGCGCCGCGGCTGCGGGCTTTCTGCTCGCCGCCGCCCTGATCCGCCCGGATGGCATGGGGCTCGGCGACGTCAAGCTGGCGGGAGTGCTCGGCGTCTATCTCGGCGCCGCCGTCGTCGAGGCGATGGTGGTGGCCTTCGCCGCCGGGTCCGTGGTCGGCCTGGCCCTCATCGCCCGGCACGGCTGGGCGGCCCGCAGCCGCACCATCGCGTTCGCCCCCTGCCTCGCCCTCGGCGGGCTGGTTGCGATGGCACTTCGCTCTAGGCCGCGCAACCGCCTGACCGTGGCCGCCGCGCCCCGCCACTTACGCTGGCGGCGTGACTTTGAGGTTCACGACAGCGGGCGAATCGCACGGCCCCGGGCTGGTCGCGATCGTCGAGGGCATGCCTGCCGGGCTCGAGCTCGATCGGGCGGCTCTCGATCGTGAGATGGCGCGCCGCCAGCTCGGTCACGGGCGCGGCGGGCGGATGAAGATCGAGAGCGATACCGTCGAGATCCGCTCGGGCGTCAGGCACGGGCGCACGCTCGGCAGCCCGATCGCCGTGCTGGTCGCGAACCGCGACTACCCGAACTGGGACGAGCGGATGAACCCGTGGCCGGTGGACGCGGAGGTGGAGGAGACCCACCTGCCCCGGCCGGGGCATGCCGATCTCGCGGGCCTGCAGAAGTTCGGGTTCACCGACGTCCGCAACGTGCTCGAGCGCGCCAGCGCCCGGGAGACCGCTGCCCGGGTGGCGGCGGGCTCGATAGCCAAGGGCTTCCTCGATGCCGTCGGAGTCCAGGTCTACAGCCACGTGATCCAGATCGCCTCGGTGAGCACGCCGCAGCGCGACGACCTCTCCCCAGAGGACTTCGAGGGCGTCGACGACTCGCCGGTGCGCAACCTCGACCCGGACGTCTCGCAGGCGATGGTTGAGGAGATCGACCGCCTGCGGAAGGAGAACGAGTCGCTCGGCGGCAAGTTCGAGGTCCGCGCCTTCGGGCTCGTCCCGGGCATCGGCTCGCACGTCTCCTGGAGCGAGAAGCTCGACGGGCGGCTGGCGCAGGCGGTCTGCTCGATCCAGTCGGTAAAGGGCGTCTCGCTGGGCGAGGCCTGGGACGTCGCCGGGAGGCCGGGCTCGGAGGCCCACGACGAGATCTTCTGGTCCGAGGATCGCGGCTGGTACCGCGAGACCAACCGGGCCGGGGGCCTGGAGGGCGGGATGACCAACGGCGAGCCGCTCGTGGTGCAGGCGGCGATCAAGCCGATCTCCACGATGACGCAGCCGCTCCGCTCGGTCGACACGGAGACCAAGGAGCCCGCGCAGGCGATGCGCGAGCGGACGGACTCCACGGTTGTCCCCGCCGCGGCCGTCGTCGCCGAGTCGATGGTGGCTTTGGTCGTCGCCGCGGCCTACCGCGAGAAGTTCGGGGGAGACCACATCGACGACGTGCTCTCGGCGCTCTCGGCATACAAGGAGCGCATCGGATGGCGCCGGTAGCCCATCACGGGCTCGTCTTCATCGGCTTCATGGGGGCGGGCAAGTCGCGGGCGGCGCAGGCCGTCGCCGAGCGGCTCGGGCTCGGCCTGATCGACACCGACGAGCTGCTCGAGGGGGAGTTCGGCGAGCCGATCGAGTCGTTCTTCGAGCGCGAGGGAGAGCAGGAGTTCCGGCATCGCGAGGAGCGCCTCGTCGTCTCGGTCCTCGACGCCCTCGCGGCGCAGGTGGGCGGCCCGTCCTCGGTGGTGTCCCTGGGCGGCGGCGCGGTCGAGAGGGTCGCGGTGCAGCGGGCGCTGGCCCAGCACCTGCCCGTCTGGTGCGACGTCGAGGAGGAGGTCGCATGGGAGCGCGTCTCGGGGTCCGGGCGCCCCCTTGCCCGGGATCGCGAGGAGTTCTCCCGGCTCTTCGCCGCCCGGCGCCCGACCTACGAGAGGCTCGCCCGGGCGATCCTGCCGTCGGAGGCGAGTATCGCGGCCGAGGGGGCCGCCCCCTGGCTCGCCGCCATGCAGAGCGAGCCCAGCGTCCGCATGGCGTGGGCACAGTCCGAGAGCGGTGCCTATCCGGCGATGGTCGGCGAGGGAGCGGTCGGGCTGCTCGACGACGCCCGCGAGGCCTTGCCGGCGCAACTGCCGGCGCGCACCTTCTGCGTCGCCGATCCCGGCGCGCTCGAGCATCACGCTCGCCTGCTTCCACGGCGCGAGACGACGATCGAGGTCGAGGGGGCCGAGTCATCGAAGACGATCTCCGAGGCAGAGCGTGTGCTGCGCGAGCTGGCCGAGGCAGGCGCCCGGCGCGACGATTGCGTGCTCGCCTTCGGCGGCGGCGTGGTCGGGGACCTGGCCGGGTTCTGCGCCGCCACCTACCAGCGCGGCATTCCATTCGTTCAGGCCCCGACCACGCTGGTGGCTCAGGTGGACTCGGCATATGGCGGCAAGACGGGCGTGGATCTTCCTGATGCCAAGAACTACGTCGGTGCCTACCACCAGCCGATCGCTGTCCTCGCCGATCCAGCAGTGCTGGCGACGCTGCCCGCCGAGGAGCTCGCGGCCGGATTCGTCGAGGTCGTGAAGACCGGGTTGATCGCCGGCGACCCCCTCTGGGAGCGCGTGGGGGAGGTCGACGCGCTGGATCCCGCCACCCTCGGCGACCTGATCTTCGAGTGCGCACGGACGAAGATCGCGATCGTGGCCGAGGACGAGCGCGACTCCGGCCGGCGCGCAGTACTCAACCTGGGCCACACAGTGGGGCACGCGATCGAGACAGCGACGGGGTACTCGCGCTATCGGCACGGTGAGGCGGTCGGCCTCGGCCTTCTGGCAGCCCTGCGCCTCTCGGGCGCCGATGACCTCCGCACCGAGGTCGAGGGGCTGCTCGCCTCCCATGGCCTGCCCGTCTCCCTCGACTCGGCGGTCTCGGTCGACGACGTCGTCGAGGCGATCGGCCGCGACAAGAAGCGGACAAGCGAGGGCCTCGGCTTCGTGCTCATCGAGCGGCCCGGAGAGCCGCGCTGGGGAGAGTCGGTGGACCCCAATAGGGTCCGCGCGGCCGTGGAGGAGCTCCGGTGAGCCCGACGACCCGCAACCGCGTCGAGGTGCTGCACGGGGTCAACCTCGACATGCTCGGCAGCCGCGACAAGGACATCTACGGCGACTTCACCCTGCCGGAGCTGGAGGTGAGGATCAAGCGATTCGCCCGTGACCTGGAGCTTGAGGCCTTCTTCTTCCAGACGAACTCGGAGGGCGAGTTCGTCGAGCACCTGCACCGGCTGCCGGATATCGCCGACGCCGCGATCGTCAACGCCGGCGCCTGGACCCACTACTCGTGGGCGATCCGCGATGCTCTCGATCTGACCGGGATCCCGACCGTGGAAGTCCACCTCTCCGACATCAGCAAGCGCGAGGAGTGGCGCCGCCATTCCGTGTTCGAGGGCCTGGAAGTCGTAGTCGGCCAGGTCTACGGCAAGGGACCGGACGGCTACCACGAGGCCCTGGAGCTGATCGCGAAGAGGTTGGGCGTATGAGCAGGGCCGACCGCCTGGTCGAGCTGATCGCCGAACGCGAGCTCGATCAGCTCTTCGTCTCCGACCTGACGAACGTCCGCTACCTCTCCGGCTTCACGGGGACGAATGGCGCCTGCCTGGTCGGCCGCGAGGAGAGGATCTTCTTCACCGATTTCCGCTACACGGAGCGCGCCGAGCGCGAGGTGGGGGAGGAGTGGGAGCGACCCGAGGCCGAGCGCGAGCTGGTGCCCCAGATCGCGGCTCGAATGCGCGGGAGGGTCGGCTTCGAGGACGCCAAGCTGAGCGTGCGGCAGCTCGCCCGCCTGGAGGCCGCGGTCGGGGAGGACGTCGACCTGGTCCCGGCGGGCGACCTCGTCGAGAGGCTTCGCGCCGTGAAGGAGCCGGAGGAGATCGAGCGGATGGCCGCCGCGTCCGAGCTCGCCGACGGGGTCTTCCAATGGACGATCGAGCGGGGCCTCGCCGGGCACACCGAGAGGGACGTCGCCCGCGCCTGCGAGGCGAGGATCCGCGAGCTCGGCGCGGAGCCCTCCTTTCCGCCGATCATCGCGGCCGGCGAGAACGGCGCCCTGCCGCATGCGGAGCCCGGCGACCGAGAGATCGGCCCGGGAGAGCTGGTGGTCTTCGACATGGGCGCGGAGCTCGACGGCTACTGCTCTGACGGCACCCGGACGTTCGCGACCGGCGATCCCGGGGAGGAGGCGCGTGAGGTCTACGACGTCGTGCTCGCCGCGCAGCTGGCCGCGCTCGCCGCGATCCGCGTCGGCGCCTCGGGCAAGGAGATCGATGCCGTGGCGCGCGAGATGATCGCCGAGGCGGGGCACGGGGACCATTTCGGGCACGGCCTCGGCCATGGAGTGGGGCTCGAGGTCCACGAGAGTCCCCGGCTCGCGACCACCTCCGAGGACGAGCTGCGCGAGGGCAACGTCGTCACGGTCGAGCCCGGGATCTACCTCCCTGGCCGCTTCGGCGTTCGGATCGAGGACCTGGTGGTGGTGACGGGTGACGGGTATCGCAACCTGAGCGGCACCTCGAAGGAGCTCACGGTCCTCGACTGAGGGTCAGCCGCGTCCAGGGGGCCGTCGCAGATGGTGCAGCGAGCGACTCCGACGTATGACGTCGCCGCGTATTGCTCTACACCTATTACTGCTCGGTGCCCGGTCATCGTCAGGCCGGCATGCAGGGAACGCTGACGGTCAAGTGAGGCCTGAGCTCGAAACCCGCAGCGACGGAACCTAGGCGGTCGCCGGCGCCTCGATCGGGCCCGCCACCGGCTCGCCGCCGCGCCTGATGCGCGCCGCCGAGCAGCGGGAAGATCAGCGTCGAGAGGATCGCGGCGCCGACCAGGCCGGCGGCCGTCGACGAGGTCATGTGCCCGGCCTCGATCGCCAGCGTGGTGATCGCCAAGACCAGGGGCAGCTCCGTGGCCGAGTAGACGGCGAGCGCCACCCTGTCGCGCAATCCGAGCTCGCTTCGATACAGCAGCAGGGCCGGGAGGCCGCGCACCACCAGGAAGAGGCCGAGGAACATCGGCACCTTGAGCAGGGCGGTGGCACTCGAGGTCAGGGCATCGAGATCGAAGGCCATCCCGCTGGTGATGAAGAAGAACGGGATCAGCAGGCCGTACCCGACCGCGTACAGCTTGGAGTCGAAGACGGCCACCTCGCGGCCGCGCAGCGCGATCCGGGTGATCATGCCGGCCACGAACCCGCCAAGGAGCAGGTCGAGGCCGAGCTGAGCCGCCAGGGCGACGAGCGCGAAGACGAGCACCACAGCGAGCCGGACGGCGAGCTGGCTGGAGGTCTCGAAGGTCCTCTCGACCAGCGGCCATCCCCTCCACGCGGAGCGCACGGCGAGCAGTCCCGTGATCACGGCCAGGGCGATGAAGAGGACCAGGATCGCGGCCTCGTGGAGCGGATGGCCGGTGGAGAGGATCAGCGTCACCAGCAGAATCGGGCCGAACTCCCCGATCCCCCCCGCGCCGAGCAGGTAGGTGCCGAAGCGGGTGCGCATCTCACCGGCATCGCTGAGGATCGGGATCAGCGTCCCGATCGCAGTCGTCGCCATCGCGGAGCCCGTGTAGAGGTACGAGAGGATCACTCCCGCCGCCGCGAGCACTCCGCCGATCCCGTAGGCGAGCACCAGTGAGAGCCCCCAACCGACGGCGCCCAACTCGAGCGGCCGGCCCTTGATCCGGTCGAAGTCGATCTCGTAGCCGGCGAAGAAGAAGAGCATCCCCAGGCCGAGGTCGCCGAGGAGCGAGGTGGTGGGGTCGAGCGCGGCGATGTCGAATCCCTGCGGTCCGATGATGATCCCGAGCACGAGCTCCACGACCACCACCGGGATCGCCAGCCGCGGGGAGACGGCGAGCACGATCATCCCGGCGAGCGCCGCCGCGATAACGATGACGAGAGCGGACGTCTCGTCGACGCCGGCCGCCACCGTCCCTAGCGGCAACTGAGCCATCGGCGAGACTCTAAGCCGGGTACCGGCTCGATCTCAAGTCGTCGGCTGCGCTTCCGGGGCGGCGTCTCCGTGGCGGACCTCGGCGCGGTTCTCGCCGTAGCGCCGCGTCTCCAAGGCGATCATCGTCCAGAGCAGGACGTTGATCAGCGCGAGCATCACCAGCGCCGAGAGCTCGAGCGCGGCCGGATAGATCGCGAAGAGCAGCAGCGCCATGCCGAGCCGATGCCGGTTGATCGTCCGAACGTGCCGATAGCGGAACGCGACCAGGCCCAGCAGGTAGACGGCGACGCCTCCGACCAGCGCGAACGCGGGAACGTCTTCGAGTGGATCCGTCGGGTGGCCGATGGCCTTCTTCAGGCCCAGCGCCAGCAGGATGATCCCGGCGACGAGCAGGAAGTGGATGTAGGAGTAGGAGTCGCGGGCGAGCTCGTTTCGAGCCTTGCCCTCAGGCGCTCGCGCCAGGCGCCGAGCCGAGACCAGGGCCACGATGTCGAAGTAGGTCCACCAGAGCGCGGCCACCACGCCGATGCCCAATCCCGCCGCCGCTGCGATTCCCCAGGTCAGCTGCGATCCGGCGCCGAGTCCGATCGCGACGATCGACTCTCCGAGGGCGATGATCACGATCAGGCCGTGCCGCTCGGCGAAGTGGCCGGGCACCAGGTGCCAGCCCTCCGATCCGAACAGGTACGGCTCGGCCATGTCGAGAACGAGGGCGAGTCCCCAGACGGCCGCCTGCGGACCGGGGTCGAGGAACGAGCCCGTGATCAGCAGCGAGATGCCGATCGCCGTCCCGACCCCGAGGCCGGTCACGGAGCGCCGGAAGCTGGGGTCGTCGCGGCCGGCGAGCCCCAGCAGGAAGACCTGCGCGATCCGAACCGCACCGTAGGCGACGGCGAACTCGGTCGCCAGGCCGCCGAATGCCTCGGGGATGCAGATCGAGGCGATCAGGAAGCCGGCCATCGCGGCGAAGAGCGCGATCCGGACGCCGCCCTCCTCGGGGTCGATGACGCTGGTCAGCCAGGCATAGCCGACCCATGACCACCAGAGCAGCGCGAGGATCGAGCAATGCCCTGGCCGAGGCCGCGTCCAGGTCGGTGTGCTCGCGACATCAGCGCCGTGCACTGCGTGAGCGCCAGGACGAAGACGAGGTCGAAGAAGAGCTCGAGCGGCAGCACCCGGTCCTCCTGCCTCAGGGAGGCCCCAAGCCGCAGTCGCTGTGTCTCGCTGTCCGTCGCCACGGCGTTCCGCGCAGTATCTCGCGGTCGCCCGGCGGCCGGTCGTTCCGGGAGGCGTCACAGTCCCAGGTAGCAGTCGGGTATCGACCGCAGTACAACGGCTAGGAGCGACAACGTGAGGACATCGTCCAAGAGGCACATTCAGAAACGGTTCCGGAAGCGTGCGAGATACTCTGGCGCGCGTCGCGCCGTGAGGAGGTGGCGAGGGACCTCGTGGCAGGATGCGCTCGGCGGCAGCCTGTTGCTTGGAGCCGCGTCGGGCCTGCGCGGCCAGATCGGTGTGGCGGTCATCGCGGTTCGCTCGGACCCCTCTCTGCCTCCGATACTCCGGCAACCGTGGAGCAGGCGGGTGTTGGTGGCGGCGGCGGTTGGCGAGCTGATCGCCGACAAGTTGCCGAGCACCCCGAGCAGGCTCGAGCCGCAGGGGATCGTCGGCCGACTCGTCCTGGGGGCGCTGGCAGCCGGGCTCTTCGCCCAGACTCGGCAAGCACCTTGGCTTCCTGCCTCCGGTATCGGGGCGGCGAGCGCAATTGTGGCCGCAAAGATCGGCCACGACGTACGGGCCCAACTGGCCAAGCAGGTGCCCGACCCTGCCGTGGCAGTCGTCGAAGACACCGTCGCACTCAGCCTGGCCACTGAGGGAGCCGCGCGGTGATTGGGTACTGAAGGTGCGTCCCCTGTCGTCGTGGCCCGGCGGCTAGCCTTTCCTGGCCGTGATCTAGACCAACCAGTTCAAGAACGGAACGCACATCGATGTCGACGGGACCGTCTTCCGGATCGTCGAGTTCCAGCACGTCAAGCCGGGCAAGGGCGGCGCGTTCGTGCGCTCGAAGCTGAAGCGGGTCGACGACGGCGCCGTGATCGACAAGACCTTCAAGGCCGGTGAGAAGTTCCGGCCGGTTCGCACCGAGACCCGCAAGATGCAGTTCCTCTACGACTCGGGCGAAGCAGCTGTCTTCATGGACAACCAGAGCTACGACCAGGTGGAGATCCCGAATTCCGTGGTCGCGGACGCCCTGCGCTGGGTCCCGGCCAACTCGGACGTCGACCTGCTCTTCGTGGACGAGCGACCGGCGGGCGCCCAACCGCCGACCGCGGTCGAGCTGGCCGTGACCCAGACGGATCCGGGGCTCAAGGGCGACACCGCTTCGGGAGGCGGGACCAAGCCGGCGACGCTGGAGACCGGTGTCGTGGTTCAGGTTCCCCTCTTCATCGAGGAGGGCGAGAGGGTCAGGGTCGACACCCGCAGCGGCGAGTACGTGTCGCGTGCGTAGGTCGGACCAGAGAAGAGACGCAGTCTTCGCGCTCTACCAGCACGAGGTGACCGGCAGACCGCTCGGAGAGCTCCTCGGGGAGGCCAAGCCATTCACCCGGGAGCTCGCGGAGCAGGTGGAGGCGAACCGCGATGAGTTGGATGACCTGATCTCGCGCCATTCCCAGAACTGGTCGCTGGAGCGGATCGCGCCCCTGGAGCGGAGCATCATGCGCACCGCCCTCTACGAGGCCCTCCACAGCGACGACGTCCCGGTCGAGGTCGCGATCGACGAGGCGGTCGAGCTCGCGAAGGAGTACTGCGGCGCGGACGCGCCGGGGTTCGTCAACGGAGTTCTCGGGGCCGCCCTGGAAGAGAGGGGCGCCGTCGACTGATGGCGGCCGCGCTCGAGGGCATCGAGGGGCTCCTCCTCGACCTGAGCGGCGTCCTCTACGTGCAGGATGAGGCGGTGCCCGGGGCCGCCGACGCCCTGGCGAAGCTGCGCGACGGCGGCATCCCGCTCCGCCTCGTCACCAACACGACGATGCGCCCGCGGCGCTCGATCCTGGAGCGCCTCCAGCGTCTCGGGATCGAGGCTGAGCCATCAGAGCTGCTGACGCCGGCGACCCTCGCGGTTCGGCGGTGCAAGGAGGCGGGGTACGAATCTGTCTCGCTGGTCGTGCTCGACGAGCTCCGCGAGGACCTGGAGGGCCTCGAGGAGGGCGAGGGATCCGTCGACGCGGTGATCATCGGCGACCTCGGGGAGGGCTGGGGCTACGGGATCCTGAACCGCGCCTTCCGGCAACTGATGGACGGGGCCGAGCTGATCGCCCTGCAGAAGAACCGCTACTGGGAGACGGCTGAGGGGCTCTCTCTCGATGCGGGGCCGTTCGTCTCGGCTCTCGAGTACGCGACCGGGCGGGAGGCTGAGGTCGTCGGCAAGCCCTCGGACGCCTTCTTCGAGCTCGCCCTCTCGGAGCTCGGTGTGCGCGCCGACCGGGCAGCGATGGTGGGCGACGACATCGAGGCGGATGTCGGCGGCGCGATGGATGCGGGTCTCGCCGGAATCCTGGTCAGAACCGGCAAGTACCGGGAGGACCTGGTACGGAAAAGTGGAATTGAGCCCACCTCGACGGTTGACTCGATCGCCGACGTGCCCGATCTGCTCTCGATCTGACGATCCGTAGTTTTCCGGCGCTCTCTGCGCACAATTGCCGATGAACCTGAGGGCATGAAGTTGCATGCTCCCGACGCCAAGCGGAGGAGGGTTCTGGACGAATGTCCACCCGGCGGATTTCGGACGTACCGGAGGTCGAGCTCACGAGACGCGTCTCCGACCAGTGGGCACGCCCGATCAACTACCGTGACGGCGATGGAGGCCAGGACCCCGGATCTGGAAGCGATAACGGCTCGGCTGGAACGGATAGCGCAGGAGCTCGAAGCCGGTCCGGGCGAGGAGCGCGGCGCGGAGCTGGTGCGGGAGGCCTCCGAATCCGCGGCGGAGGCAGGGAGAGCGGTGGAAGCCGCGCTGAGGGCCGCGACGGATACGTCGTCGCCCTGAACAGGGCCATGAGCGAGTACCCCGACGACCTGCGAGAGCAGGTCGAGAACTATCTGGAGGCGATTCGGTTCTCACAGATCCCGCCGACCGAGGGCCTCGAGGAGGCGATGCGCTACTCGCTGCTCGCGGGGGGGAAGAGGATCCGCCCAGTGCTCGCGCTCGCGACGGCGCGGTCGATCGGCCTCGACCCCGAGCGCGTGCTTCCCGCAGCCGCGGCGCTCGAGCTGATCCACACTTACTCCCTGATCCACGACGACCTGCCGGCGATGGACGACGACGAGCTGCGACGGGGGATGCCGACGGCACACGTCAAGTTCGGTGAGAACGTCGCCATCCTCGCCGGCGACGCTCTCTTCGCCGAGGCGATGCACCTGTTCACCGAGGAGCAGACGGGGCACCCGGCGGCGGTGCTCGCCGCGCTCAGGGAGCTGGTCACGGCCGCGGGAGTGGGGGGCATGGTGGGCGGTCAGTACATCGACGTGACCGAGTTCGATGCCGCCGCCAGGGGTCGACTGGGAGGCGGCGGTCAACCTCAACGCCTCGCGGCTACGGGAAATGCACTCGCTCAAGACCGGCCGCCTGATCGCCGCCAGCGTGTCGGTTGTGCTGATCCTCGGCGAGGTGCCCGAAGCTGAGACAATTCCGTACCGGCGTTTCGCCGATGAGCTCGGGGTGTTGTTCCAAATCGTCGACGACATACTCGACGTGACGGGCTCCGATGAGGAGCTCGGCAAGCCGAGCGGCAGCGACGAGAGGCACGGAAAGCTCACGTATGTGAGTGCGTATGGACTGGAAGAAGCGCGCGAGCTAGCCTCCGAGTCGCATCAGAAGGCTCGTGCGGCGCTCGATGGGGCACGGCCCCGCACAGATGACTTGATCCGGATAACCGACTTCATTCACACGCGACACACCTGATGCCGAAGAACAACAGCGATCCGAAGAAAACCGAGCCGCGCCTGCTCGATTCGATCGACTCCCCAGCCGACCTCAGCAGCCTCTCCGACGAGCAGCTCCAGCAGGTCGCGCAGGAGACGCGCGAGCTGATCATCGACACGATCGGCGAGATCGGCGGCCACTTCGGCGCCAACCTCGGCACCTGCGAGCTCGCCGTGTCGCTGCACAGCCTCCTCGACTCCCCGAAGGACAAGATCCTCTGGGACGTCGGACACCAGGCCTATCCCCACAAGGTTCTCACCGGCCGGCGCGACCGGCTCGACACGATCCGCCAGTACGAGGGGCTGGCGCCGTTCTGCTCGATCTTCGAGTCCGAGCACGACATCATGGGCGCGGGGCACGCCTCGACCTCGATCGGCTACGCGGTCGGCCTGAAGGAGGCGATGCGCAAGGGCATCGGCGAGGACGGCAAGGTCGTCGCGGTGATCGGCGACGGAGCGCTCACGGGAGGCGTCGCCTACGAGGCGCTCCACCACGCGGGCGGCCTGCAGACCCCGATGGTGATCGTGGTCAACGACAACGGGATGTCGATCTCACCGAACGTCGGGGCGATGTCCCGCTACTTCCAGCGGGCACGGCTCAACAAGCGCCTCTACTTCGCGCGCTCGACGCACCGAGGAGCGCCTCACCCAGCTGCCGCTCGGCCTGGGCCGGCGGATCGACAGGGTCGGACCCGAGCTGAAGGCGGCGATCAAGGCGTACTTCGCACCCGGCCTCTTCTTCGAGGAGCTCGACCTTGCCTATATGGGCCCGATCGACGGCCATGACGTCGCTGAACTCCGCGCGGCCCTTCGCAAGGGGCTCCAGGCCGGCCGGCCGGTCGTGGTCCACATCCAGACGGTCAAAGGCAAGGGATTCGAGCCGGCCGAGGAGGGCGGCCTGGTGGGAATGGAGAAGTGGCACGCCGCCAAGCCGGGCTCGATCGTGGATGGCAAGGAGGCCCCCAAGAAGCCGGTGCCGGTGAGCGAGTCCGACTCGCCCGAGAAGATCGAGAAGCTCGAGAAGCCGCCGCCAAAGGCGCCGCCGCAGTACACGGCGGTATTCGCGGACGCTCTGGTCGAGGAGGCCAAGCGGGATCCGCGGGTGATCGGCATCACCGCCGCGATGGCCGGCGGTACGGGACTGAACAAGCTCCACGAGGCGCTGCCCGAGCAGTACTACGACGTCGGCATCGCCGAACAGGATGCCGTCCTGTTCGCGGCCGGCCTGGCGCTGCAGGGAGCGAAGCCGGTCTGCGCGATCTACTCGACCTTCCTGCAAAGAGCCTTCGACCAGCTCGTGCACGACGTCTGCCTGCAGAAGCTGAACGTGGTGTTCGCGATGGACCGGGCGGGCCTTGTCGGCGACGACGGGCCGACCCACCACGGATTCATCGACGTCTCCTACTTCCGCCCGCTGCCGAACGTCGTGGTGATGGCGCCCCGCGACGAGGCGATGCTCGTCCACATGCTGCGCACGGCGCTCGCCTACGACGACGGCCCGATCGCCTTCCGCTATCCGCGCGGCGCGGCCGAGGGCGCGCCGATGCCCGATGCGCCGAAGGAGATCGAGATCGGCAAGGGCGAGTACCTGCTGCCCGGCGAGCGGGTCGCGCTGCTCGGCTACGGCTACGGCGTCCAGGTCGCGCTGGGCGCGGCGGAGCTCCTCCGCAACAAGGGCCTGGAGCCGACGGTCGCGGACGCCCGTTTCGCCAAGCCGCTCGACGGCGATCTGATCGAGAGGCTCGCCACCAATCACGACCTGCTGGTGACGGTGGAGGAGAACGTGCTGCCGGGCGGCTTCGGCTCGGCGGTCCTCGAGCACGCCGAGGACGCCTTCGCCGACGGCCGGGCGCGCGCCCGCATCCTCCGCGTCGGGCTGCCAGACCGCTACGTCACGCACGGCAAGCCCGCCCTGCTCCGCGAGGAGGTCGGGTTCACCGGCGAGGCGGTCGCCGATCGGGTCCTGGCGGCACTGGGTAGCCGCGAGACCATCTTCCGCTAGGGCTCGTCCTCCGGCCGCCGTTTGGGGGGAGGCGGTGGGGTAGGAGCGCACCGCGGGGCGGGAGATCTCCGACCCGCCGTCCATGACCAACCGGTACCTCAGAAGGGCGCCGGCGAAGTCAAATACAGGAGGGAACAGATGAGACGTCTGATTGGGGTTGCAGTCGTCGCGGCGCTGGCGCTTGCCATCGTGCCTGCGGCTTCGGCGATCGACAAGGTCAAGACGAAGCAATTGCGAAGGCCGTGACCCCGGATGGGGTGTCGAACACGAACGCGCCCTGCAGCAGATCGCCCTCGCGAACGACGACACGCGAGCCGCGACGACACCTGGCCAAAACGCCACGGTGGACTACGTCGTCAGCCGCATGAAGAGGCGGGCTACAAGGTCCACTTGGATCCGTTCGATTTCCCGATCTGGACCCTGAACAGCCCGTCGACGTTCGCCGAGGTCTCGCCGACGGCGACGCCGTTCACCGAGGACACGGACTACATCGTCTCCCAGTTTTCGGGGGCCGGTGACGTCACTGCGCAGGTTGTGCCGACGAACGACATCGAGATCCCGCCGTCGGGTGGCCCCGGCACCGGGACGAGCGGCTGCGAGATGTCGGACTTCCCGCCGGAGACCGCAGGGAACATCGCCCTGATGCAGAGGGGCACCTGCGCGTTCACCGACAAGTTCGCGAACGCGAAGGCAGCAGGTGCGGCCGCCGCGTTGATCTTCAACGACGGGTTCGAGGACCGGACGGAGCCGCTCTTCATCACCGCTCCGACGGACATGGGAATCCCGGCCGTGATGACCAGCTCGGCGGTGGGCGAGTCGCTGTACAGCGAGGCCCAGGGCGGTCCCGTGACCGCTGACATCGTCGTCGACGCGACCACGACGCCGCACGAGGAGATGAACGTGATCGCCGACAGCAAGACCGGTAGGAAGGGTCGGACGATCTCCAGCGGTGCTCATCTGGACAGCGTTCCGGAGGGCCCCGGCATCAACGACGACGGCTCCGGAATCTCGACACAGCTCGAGGTCGCCGAGCAGATGGCGCATCTGAAGCAGGACCCGCTGAACCGGGTGAGGTTCGCCTTCTGGGGCGCGGAGGAGGCCGGTCTGGTTGGCTCCACCGCGTACGTCGCGGATCAGGTGGCGAACGGCAAGATCGGGCAGATCGAAGCGAATCTGGACTTCGACATGCTCGGCTCGCCGAACTTCGTCCGGTTCGTCTACGACGGGGATCTCTCCGACAGCGAGCCACCGCCCAGCGGCGCTCCCGCCGGATCGGCGCAGATCGAGGACATGTATCTGCGCTACTTCCGCTCGAAGTCCATGCCGACGGAACCGACGGCGTTCGACGGCCGCTCGGACTACGGCCCGTTCATCGAGAACGGCGTCCCTGCCGGTGGCATCTTCACCGGAGCGGAGGGGATCAAAACCCCGGCCGAGGAGGCGATCTACGGCGGAATCGCGGGGTTGCAGTACGACCCCTGTTACCACCTGGCGTGCGACACGTTCTCGAACGTGAGCCGCAAGGCGATCAATCAGATGTCGGATGCGGCCACGCATTCGATCTGGACGCTCGCGCGCTCCAACAGCCCGATCACGCAGTTCCAGGGCTCGACGGCGAAGGTGAGCAAGGCGAAGGCCAGCAGGGCCAAGGCCAACGTGGGGAGGGCGACCGGCCTTCCCTATCGCGGTCCGTTCCCGGTCCGCTAGCGATCGCAGAACCAACGCCGTAGTCAGGCAACCGGCCGGCGAGAGCCGGCCGGTTGCCTTTCCGTCTACGCGATTAGGCGGGCAGGAGCGCACGTGGTGGAAGACGCGGAGCAGGCGGGGCGCTAGCGCGATCGCGGCGACGTCGAAGAGCACGTAGATCCCCGCGATCCCGCTCGGCGGGTTGCCCGCGGGCAGGGCCGTGTCGGGCGCGGTCGCGGCCCAGTGCCATGCCCCGATCGAGGTCCCGTAGATCTCGAGGAAGCCGACCATGAGGAAGACCCCGGCATAGAGCGTTGCCGGCCGACCGCGCAGCAGGACGTAGATCAGCGCCGCTCCGGTGATCGCGCCGAGCACGTCGGTCCGGCCGAGCAGCAGCAGCCCGGCCACGCCCCAGGCCGCGACGATGGCGATCACAGATCCGAGGAACGCCTCGGGATGTCGCCGAACCACCCCCGACTGGCTGATCCGCAACCCCGCGAGGAAGACGAGCCCGTGGCCCGGCGGGACGAAGGCCGGCAGGTTCTCGAGCCGGTAGGTGTAGGCGCCGAGCACGATCGAGCCGAGCACCTCCGCGCAGCTCGCCACCAGCACGACGACCAGCGCCCTGGCGCGATCCTGCGGCTCGAGTGAGACGACAGGAGGCGATCAGGATCGCCCAGGTCGCCGCGCCGAGCAGGAGTTGCTGGCCCGGGCTGGCGTAGTGATCGAGGGCGAGGAAGGTCGCGATCACGCAGAGCACCATCGCCGCGAATGGCAGCGGCGCTGACAGCGGGTGCTTGGCGGCTCCTCTCCCCATCACTAATCGGGTGGCTCCTCCGTCTTCGCGTCCGGGCCCCCTCGCATTACGCCCGTGCTGCGTGGACGAATTGCGATTGGATCATCCCCTCATGGGCGCTGTCAAATGAGAGACTGCGCGCGGTGATCGAACGGCCGGTGTTCATAGTCGCCCCGCCGCGCTCGGGAGGGACCGCACTGCTTCCGCTCGCTGGCGCGTGCCCCGGCGTCTTCAGCGCCGGCGAGGGCCCGGTGCTCGACGGGATCTACGAGCTCGACCCGAGAACCGCGAGTGGGACAGCAACCGGCTGACGCGGGCGATGTGGAGGCGCGCGCGGTCGAGGAGCTGCGCGGCGGCTGAAGGGCGACGCTGGTCGACGCGAGGGGAACCGGCCCGGGCATCGATGCGTCGGGACTGCGCTGGGTCGACGGACAGCCCCGCAGCGCGCTGCGGGTGCCGTTCCTCGGCAGCGGTCGCACCGGACGCGTTGTTCGTCTACATCCGCCGCGAGCCGTCGCGAGACGCTCCCGGCGATGTTGGAGGTCTGGGAGAGCGGGCACGCGCGTCAGCTACCCGCGAGCTTCCGGACTGGCCGGGCCGCCTTGGTCCCTGCCGCTGGTGCCGGGCTGGCGGGACTCGCCGGCCGCGCGCTCGCCGGAGATCGTCGACCGAGCAGTGGCTGCGGACCGACCGAGCCGCTGCTGGACGACCTCGAGGGGCTGCCGCCGGAGCGCTGGTGCGTCGCCGACTGGGAGGCGCTGCTCGAACGACCCGAAGCGCGAGCTGGAGCGGCTCGGCGCGTTCGTCGGCGATCGAGGCCGACGAGGACGTCGACGCTGCCGCTGCGGACGCTGCGGGACGAGCTCGCGATCTCGGACGCCAAGCGGCGACGGGCGAGCGCTCGACCGGAGCTCGAGCCGCTCCTGCCGCGGACCGAGAAGCTGGCCGAGCGCGCCCGAGAGCTGCTCGCCCGCGCCGCAGCCAGCCGCGCACAGCGCCCCGCGGACGGCTCCGGCGGACTCGCCGCTGCGCAGCGTCTACACCGCAGAGCTTCCCGCAGTTCCTGGAGCAGCTCGGCAGCTCGCTGCTCGTCTCCACCTACCAGACGGGGAAGCTGATCTGCGCCCGCCACGACCGCGGCACGGTCAACACCCACTTCCGCAACTTCAACCGGCCCGATGGGCCTCGCGGTGGCGCCCGGCCGGATCGCGATCGGCACCCGGGCCGAGGTCCTCGACTACCGCAACTTCCCGGCGGTCGCGCCGAAGGTCGAGCCGAAGGGCAAGCACGACGCCTGCTTCCTTCCCCGCAACAAGCACTTCACCGGCGACATCCGGATCCACGAGGTCGCCTTCGCACAGGGCGAGCTCTGGCTGGTCGCGACGAACTTCTCCTGCCTGGCCACCCTCGATGCCGAGCACAGCTTCATCCCCCGCTGGCAGCCGCCCTTCATCTCGGCCCTCACCTCGGAGGACCGCTGCCATCTCAACGGCCTGTGCGTGATCGATGACGAGCCCCGCTACGTCACCGCCCTCGGGCGAGACCGACACACCGGGCGGTTGGAGGGAGAACAAGGCAAGCGGGGGGATCCTGATGGACGATCGAGAGCGGCGAGACGGTGCTCACCGGGCCTCTCGATGCCCCACTCGCCCCGCTGGTTCGACGGGCGCCTCTGGGTACTCGAATCCGGCAAGGGAACGATCTCGGTAGCCGACCTCGATGCGGGAACGGTCGAGACCGTCGCCGAACTGCCCGGCTTCACCCGCGGCCTGCTGTTCGCCGGCGGCCTCGCCTTCGTCGGCCTCTCCCAGGTGCGGGAGACGGCGACTTCGGCGGCCTGCCGCTGATGGAGCGCCTCGACGAGCGGCTCTGCGGCGTCTGGGCCGTCAACCCGCAGAGCGGCCAGATCGTCGGATTCCTCCGCTTCGAGGAACTCGTCCAGGAGGTCTTCGACGTCGCGCTGCTGGCCGGGGTGCGCTATCCCGAGATCGCGGAGGAGGGCGCCGACGCGGCCATCAACTCCTTCGTGCTGCCGGAGGCGCAGCCGGCCGCCGGATGAAGCCGATCGACCGGGGCACCTGGCTGGCGCTCGGCGCGATGGGCGTCGCCGTCTTCGTGATCGCCAACGATTTCTCGGCGATCAACGTCGCGATTCCGCAGATCGAGAAGGACTTCGACACGAGCGTCACCACCGCGCAGTGGGTGGTCAATGCCTACGCCCTGGTCTTCGGGGTCCTGATCGTCACCGGCGGCCGCCTGGCGGACCTCTTCGGCCGCCGGCGCGCGTTCTTCATCGGCAGTGGCGATCTTCGCGACCTTCTCACTGCTCGGCGGGGCGGCCCAGACAGAGACCGAGCTGATCGCGATGCGGGTGCTGATGGGGATCGGCGGAGCGCTGATGTGGCCGGCGATCCTCGGGATGACCTACGCCGCGCTGCCGGAGGAGCGCGCCGGGCTGGCCGGCGGCTTCATTCTCGGCGCCGCCGGCATCGGCAATGCCGCCGGGCCCCTGATCGGCGGCGCCCTGACCGACCTGCTCAGCTGGCGCTGGATCTTCTTCCTCAACGTCCCCGTGACGGCCTTCGCCGTCTTCGTCACCCTGCGCGAGATCCACCAGCCGCGGCCGGAGGTCGAGGACACCCGTATCGACTACGGGGGCATCGCCACGGTGTCCGTGGGCCTGGTGGCCCTGCTGATCGCCTTCGACCAGGCCACGGATTGGGGTTGGGGCAACCCGAGGATCATCGGGTTGCTGGTGCTCTTCGTCGTGCTGATCGGAAGCTTCGTGGCGGTCGAGCGGCGGGCGGGCGAGCATGCGCTGGTCCCGCCCGACGTGATCGGGAACCGGAACTTCGCCTACACCTGTGCAGCGATCCTGCTGATGTCGGCCGTCTTCTTCGCGGCGATGCTCTATCTGCCGCAGTTCATGATCGCCGTCCTCGGCTACTCGCCGATCGGCGCCGGCGCCGGCATGCTGCCGATGATGGCGACCTTCGCCGCCGTCTCCTTCGTCGCCGGCAACCTCTACAACCGGTTCGGCTCGAAACCGCTTCTCATCCTCGGCTCGCTGTGCATCGCCGTCGGGCCGGCCCTGATCGCGATCTTTGCCGAACAGGAGAGCTACGGAGCGATCGTTCCGGGGATGGCGATCCTCGGCCTCGGGATCGGCCTCTTCTATCCGACGGCGACCACGGACGGCGTGACGGCCTGCAATGAGTCGAGGCGGAGCCTGGCCGGCGCGATCATCTACATGTTCCAGATCGCCGGCGGCTCGGTGGGCCTGGGCCTGACCACGGCGATCTTCATCGGCGCGAGCGACGGAGCCACGAGCGGCCCCGACTTCGTCAACGGCATCCAGACCGCCTTCGGCGTCGATGCGGCCATCGCTGTGGGCGGCTTCCTGATCGCCACCTTCCTGATCGGTGGGCGTCTCCGTCTGGCGCACGCCCATCGTCCGGCGCTGGCCGGCCACTCACCGCGCGGGCACGGACCCTAGGTCAGGAAATGGGGCTGGCTCCGGAGTCCGCGCGGGCGTCCCAGTGAACGTCGGAGATCTCGCAGTCGATCCCGAAGGAGGTGCCCTTGCTGCGCGAGAAGGTTCCCGAGGCACGGTCGCCTTGGATTGCCCCCTCGACCTGAGTGACTCCGCCTGTCTCGAGGGTGCTGTCGAACGAGAAGGACCCGTTCCGGATGGAGGCGCCGCCGAGCCGGATCGAGTTGGAGCGCACCTCGCCATCGGCGCAGGGCGCGCGCCAGTCGAAAGTGAGCTCCACGACCGCGCTCGGTGTCGCACCGAACACGAACGGCAGACATTCGTTGGCGGGAGCCGGTCCCCTAGTCGTCGCCGGGTGGGTCGTCGGAGCCGCCGCCACTGCCCCCGCCACTGCCGCCGTCGTCTCCGCTCGACCCGCTCGAGCCGCTGGAGCCGCTCGAACCGCTGCCGCCGCTGGAGCCGCTCGAGCCGCTGCCTCCGGAGCCGCTGCTTCCCGAACCGGACTCCTTGCGCTGGCCGCCGTGGTCGTCACCGCCGCCGCCTCCAGATCCGGAGGTTGAGGACGCGCCCGAGTCGTCCGAACCCGAGCCGGAAATGCCGGAGGTACCGGAGTCATCGCCCGAGACGTCGTCGCTCTGGCCCGAGGCTCCACCGTGGTCATCGTTGCGGTCTTCCACCACGGGCGCCGGCCTGGGCTTCGGGGCCGACGCGGCGAGTGAGACCGGCTGGGCGGAGAGCCCGATGTCCCGGCCCGAGATCGCGTTTGCAGCGAGCGCGATAGCGCCTGCCGCCACGATCCCGGTGATCCCGAGGAGGGCGGTGAGAATTCGCTCCTTGGTGGTCATGCGATCACCGTAGAGGTCGCGAGTTAGGAGATGGCAAAGGCTCGCTGGGCAGGGTGACCTCGGCACGGACGGCTCCCTCTTCCGCGTTCTCGATCCGGGCGGTGCCGCCCCTGCGACGGGCGAGGGCGGCCACGATCGGGAGTCCCAGGCCGGTGCCCTCGCGGCGGCCGCTTCCACGGTAGAAACGCTCGAAGGCGAGGCGGCTGAGCTCGGGATCGATCGGTCCCGACTGGCTGAGCACGCCGATCCTGCCCGCCCCGTCCACGTGATCGGTCTCCACCCTCACGGTGGAGCCCCGGGGCGAGTACTTGATTGCGTTCTCGATCAGGTTGTCGAGGATGGCCGCGAGCTCTGTGTCGCCGGCCCGGACGAGACCTCCGCCCTGTCCGTCGAGCATGATCCCGTGGCCCGATTCGTCGGCGGGCCCGCGCCACCGCTCGATCGCGTCGCGTGCCGCGGCGTCGAGATCCGCGCTCGCCTCCTCGGCGGACTGCTCACTCGAGGCCAGCTCGAGCAGATCCGAGACAAGTCCCTCGAGCCGGGCGCTCTCGCGCTCGGCAGCCTCGAGTTCCTTGCGGACCTCGGGATCGTCGGTCTTCACACCCGCGGCCTCGAGGCGGAGTCGCAGGCCTGTCAGGGGGGTGCGCAGCTGGTGTGAGGCATCCGCGACGAACGCCCGCTGAGATTCGAGCACGGCATCGAGCCTGTCCGCCATCTCGTTGAACTCATGCGCCACCTCGACCTGTTCGCTTCGAGCCGCGCTCGGGTGCACGCGCCTCGGAGTCCCCGGCGGCGCGGCGGCGTGCGGCCTCACCGAGCGAGCGCAGTGGCCTCGCGATGGACCCGGCGAGGATCCAGGCGACGCCGAGTCCCAGCACCAGGGCGAGCACCCCGATGCCTATCAGGGCGAGCACGTCCTGGCGGACCTGGCTGTGGACCGCGTGCAGGCTCTGCTCGACCTCGAGGGCACCGATCGTCCGGCCGTTGCGAACGATGGGCACCGCGGTGGAGAGCACATCGCGGCCCTCGTGGTGGCGGCCCTGAGCGACGTTCCCGCCGAGCGCCTGCAGCGCAACGGGATCGTCGGTAGGCCGCGGTGGGCTCGCCACCGCACCGGGATCCGAGCTCGCGATCTCCTTGCCCCGCCCGTCGATGATGAAGACGAGTCCGTCGAGCCTCGCCGACGCCTCGGTCGCGACCCGCTGAAGCCGAGCGGGTGTCCGGAGCTGGTCGGCGACGGAAGCGGCGACCACCTGGGCCTGGGCGGCGGAATCCGCCTCGACCTCGGCGTTCACGCGGTCGCTGACGTTGGCCGACAGGGGGACCTCGAGGGCGACGATCACCACGAGCAGCGTGTAGGCGAAAGCCGCCAGGAGGCGGGCGCGCAGGCTCATCGGTGCCTCAGGCCTCGTCGGCCCCGGAGAACCTGAAGCCGACTCCGCGGACCGTGTGGATGTAGCGCGGGTTCGACGGATCGTCGTCGAGCTTCTTGCGAAGCCCGCTGATGTGGACGTCGAGTGTCTTGGTGGAGCCGAACCAATTCATGTCCCAGACCTCGTCGATCAGGGCCTCGCGTGTCAGCACCGAGCCCGCGCTCTCCATCAGTACCCGGAGCAGCTCGAACTCCTTGCGCGAGAGCTCGATCGGATCCCCTCCGAGCCGCGCCTCGTGCTTGTCGCTATCGAGGGTGAGGTCGCCGATTGTGATCGGAGCGGTGCCGTCGGCGCTCGGCACGGGCGCCGCGCGCCTCAGAACAGCCCTGACGCGCGCCATCACCTCGCGGGCCGAAAACGGCTTGACGATGTAGTCGTCCGCCCCCAGCTCGAGGCCCGCGACCCGGTCGGCCTCGGACCCTCGGGCCGTGAGCATGATGATCGGGACCCGGCTGTCCTGGCGCAGCTCCCGGCAGACGTCTAGGCCGGAGCCGTCGGGCAGGCCGATGTCGAGCAGGACGAGGTCGGGTGGCTGCGCGCCCGCCTTCTCCATCGCCTCGGCGGCGGTGCCGGCCACGGAGGCGTTGAACCCCTCGCGCTCGAGGGCCTCCGCTAGGGGCTCCGTGATCGCCCGCTCGTCCTCGACGAGCAGGATGGTCTGGCGCTGGGGCGACGGGTTCACAGCGTCCTGATGCTAGGGGTGGCGGCAGAGACGGCTTGGGGCCGCCGGCCGGAGATTCGGCCGGCGGCCCCGCACCTGTCCTCGACGTGTCTCAGTCGTGGTGCTCGGATCCGTTCGGTCCTAGTCGTCGTCAGAGCCGCCCGAGTGGCTCGACCCGGAGCTGCCCGACCCCGAGCTGCCGGAGCCGGAGCTCCCGGACCCGGAGTTGCCGGAGTCGCCACCGTGATCGTCGCCGACATCGTGGCCTGGGCCGTCATCGGCGCCATGGCCACCGTGATCGTCGACGACGTCGTGGCTCGGGCCATCATCGCTGTGCGAGCTGCCGGGACCCGAGTTCTGCGAGCCGGGTCCGCGGTTGCTGTGGTCACCGGGGTTGTCGTCGCCGACATCGTGGCCTGGGCCGACATCCGTCGTGGTGGTCTGCCCGTTGTCCTCGGGCCGCTGCGGTCCCGCACAGCGCGGATCGTTGGCGTGCTCTGCCTCGTCGCACGGTCCGCTGACGTCCACGGTGCTGGTGGTGCTGGTCGTGGCGGCCGCCGGGATGGCGGGAGATGAACTCTTGTCGGCCGGCGCCGCCATCACGTAGGCGGCCCCTCCGACGAGGATGCCGACCAGTACGGCCAGCAGCGTCTTCGACATGGTTCCCATCAAAAATCCTCCTTGCGCTTGGGTGTGGCGGCCACTATCCGCGGCCCGCGTCAGACGATGCCCAGGCGCAGGGAACCGGTTGGCAAGGGGAGGGTTAAGCCTTCGTAAGGTGGGCAGGACACCCCTCAACTCCCAGGAGTTGCCCATGAGCCCTGACGAGGATCAAAGCCGCGTCGCCGTGATCACCGGAGCGTCGTCGGGCATCGGCGAGGCCACGGCACGCGCCCTCGCCGCCGACGGCCACCGCCTCGCGCTGCTGGCCCGCCGTGCCGACCGCATCGAGGAGCTCGCCGCCGAGCTCGGCAACGGCGCGGTATCGATCGTCGCCGACGTCACCGACCGGGACTCGCTCGTCTCTGCCGCGGAGCGCGTTCAGGCAGACCTCGGAGGCGCCGACATCCTCGTCAACAACGCGGGCGTGATGCTGCTCGGCCCCTTCGACTCCGAGCACAGCGACGAGCTCCGCCAGATGGTCGAGGTCAACCTGCTCGGGGCGATGACGGCGACCGAGGTCTTCCTCGACCAGCTTCGTGACGGCGGGGGGGACCTGGTCAACATCTCGTCGGTCGCCGGCCGGACCGCACGCGCCTTCGGTTCCGGCTACAACGCGACGAAGTGGGGTCTGAACGGCTGGTCGGAGGCACTGCGCCAGGAGCTGCTGCCCGACATTCGGGTGATGGTGATCGAGCCCGGGGCCGTCGGCACGGAGCTCACTGATCACATCACCGACTCGAGCGTCAAGGAGGCCACCGAGAAGTTCTACGGCGAGGTCGCGATCACGGCCGCGGACATCGCCGAGATCATCGCCTTCGCGATCTCACGGCCGCGGCGGGTCAACCTCAACGAGATCCTGGTCAGGCCCACGGCGCAGGCGCGCTGACGAGATCCCCCACCCAGTGATAAGTTGACTCTTGGTCAATAAATCGCCTCGGAGGGGATGCGCGCATGGAAGCAGCGATTCGTCTCGGGATCCGCAGCTCATTGGCCGCGTTCGGCTGCGTGGTCGTTGCGCTGCTGCTGATCGCGCCTGCAGCGCGTGCTGGAGTGGTCACTGATGGGACTCCCGGCAACCCCGGATGTCCGCCGATCGCGGACAAGCCCGATGCCGTGCCCCACGTTGACTACGACGGCGTTGAGCACATCACCTACTGCTACGGACCGATCACCATCACTCCGGGCCAGAACATCATCCGGCTCAATGAGGCGATCGACGATTACGGGAACAAGCTCTGGCCGCAGGAGGACGGCTACATCACTCGCTTCGACCCCGAGTTCGTCTATGCCGACGGAACCGTCCCCCGGGTGGACGTCCTGCATCTGCACCACGCCGTCTGGGGGGTCAACGGCAATCCGCAGTTCGCGGTCGGGGAGGAGAAGACGGTCCAGCAGCTGCCAAACGGGTTCGGCTGGCGGAACTTGGGCCCCGAGTCGCCCCACCCCGACAGCTGGTTCCTCAACGACATGCTGCACGACCTGGTCGCCCAGCCGGCCAAGGTCTACGTCGTCTGGCGAATCGACTTCGTGCCCGACGACTCACCCGCAGCGGCCTCCATGCACACCGTTCGCACCCAGTGGATGGACGTCGCCGGGAACCCGAGCCTCTATCCGGTCTTCGACGCCCTGCGATCCGACGGCCACAACGGCACCTACACCTTCCCGGATCAGGCGCCGGCGGCGGACCTCCATCCGTGTGGGCTGAATGGGCGGGCCATCGATAGCCATGGGTGCCTCGGGGCCGCCCAGAGCTGGACCCCGAACCACCCCGTGACCCTGATCGCCACCGCCGGACATCTGCATCCGGGCGGCCTCAACATGCAGATGCGGGACACCCGAAACGGCGAGACCAACACGCTCTTCACATCGGACGCCCACTACTACGAGCCCGCGGGAGAGGTCTCGTGGGACGTCGCGATGGGCGGGACGTCGCCTGACTGGAAGGTGCAGGTGCAGACCGGCGACAGGGTGAGCGTGCACGCGACCTATGACACCCGGAGGGCAGACTGGTATGAGGTGATGGGGATCATGCCCGTCGCCGTCTACGACGGGACGGACGTCGGCGGTGAGGACGCTCAGAGCACGCACATCCCGCAGGAGGAGTTCCTGACCCACGGGCACCTGACCGAGAACGACAACCACGGCGGCACCCCGACGGGCGCCCCGGACCCGTTCTCGCTGCCGAGCGTGCCGGCCCCGAACGACATGGTCGGCATCCAGTCCTTCGCGTATCAGGGGGTTCCGAACGCCGGCCCGAGCGTGCCGACGATCGAGCCGGGGCAGTCGCTCACCTTCAAGAGCTACGACGCGGTTCCGAGCACCAACGCCTTCCACACGATCACCGGCTGCAAGGATCCGTGTACCGGCTCGACCGGCATCGCCTACCCGATCGCCAATGGGCCGGTGACCTTCGACTCGGGTGAGCTCGGCTACAACGGCATCCCGGGCTCCATCGGGAACGCTCCGGCCTCCAATCGCGACACCTGGCAGACGCCTCAGGATCTGCCGACCGGCACCTACACCTACTTCTGCCGCATACATCCCTTCATGAGGGGAGCCTTCCGCGTTGAGCCGCAGTTTGGCCCACGACAGACCCTCAGGGCGAAGAAGAAGCAGAACCTCGCCGTGGCGGCTGTCAGTGAGACGGTCGACAAGGCGGCCACAGTGCGGCTTCAGGCGAGGGTGAAGGGTGCGAAGAAGTCGGCGGGCGCCTCCGGCGGGTCGCACGTCCTCTCCCAGGCACTCGACGCCAAGCGGTCCACGATCTTGCTCAATCCGAGCGTCAGGACCAAGATCAAGCTCCGGTTCTCGAATGCGGCACGCAAGCGACTCAGGGCGGCGCTCGCAACGAGTGGTGCACAGAAGCTCATCGTCACGGCCACGGCCACCGACAGGTTCGGCAAGACCTCGACGGCCAAGGCCAGGTTCAGGCTGATCGGGTAGTGCGGGGGAAGCGTTTCAGCGTGCGCCGGGTGATCGTTGCCGTGGCCGCGGTCGGCGCGGCCGCCTTCGGCGCTGCGCAGGCGCTCGGGGCCTCCGAGGCGATCACCACGTCGGCGTGCTGCAGGTACGACAAGGCCACCTTCACGATCGACCGGGGAACCGTGGCTACCTTCCAGAACCAGGACCCGGGCGCCTCGCCACACGACGTCTTCTCGGTCGACAGCGGGGCCAATAACAAGCCGGTGTTCAGCTCCGCCCAGATCAACGTCGGCCAGACACCGGTGAACGGAACGGACGCCCTCGGCGCGGGCACCTACCGCTTCTTCTGCACGGTGCACCCCACCCAGATGTCTGGCGAGCTGGTGGTGACCCCGAGCGCCTCTCCCACGGTTGCGGTCACGATCCTGAGCCCCAAGCTGGGTCCGGTCGCCTCGAGCGGCAAGCTGAAGGTCAAGCTGCGAGGGCTGCTCGCGAGCAACAACGTCTCGCTGACGGCCCGCAAGGGGAGCAAGAAGCTCGGCTCGATGCGCGGCATCGACCTGGCGGCGGGCGCCTCGCGCACCGTCAAGCTGCCTCTCAGCCGCGCCGGCCGGAGCTCCCTCAAGAACCTCGGCAGTGCCAAGGTCAAGGTGACGGCGGCCCCGCCTGGAGACCAACAGGTCAGCGTGGCGCGGCGCCTGGGTTAGCCGGCAATAGAAACGGCCATCCGAAGAGGGCCGTTTCTGGGTGGGCGAGATAGCTCGGGTCCGTCTCACTGATCCATTTGGCTCGAACAGCAGCCAAGCGCGTCTGGAAGAATCTCGAAGGATGGAGGACCCAACCAGCGACCCTGCCGTACTCGACCAGCGCGTTGCCAGCCTCGCTGAAATCGTCAACAGGTTGATCGGCGTCGTTTCGAAGCTGGATGACGAAACCTCTGACACGGCCGCAGCTGCCTTCGACAGCGATGTTCCGCGCGTTGCCGGACACAAAGCAACCGCAGAAGAGCTGAAGAGCTTGGGCGACACTCTGGATGCCTGGCTGAAAGAGTGGCGCGCAGGCAACCCCGGTTAGAGCAGCTCGGCGAAGCGCCGCCACCAGCGTGAGGCAAGCCGATCTCCTGGAGGGAGGCCTCGCCGCGGGATACTGCGTAAGCGATGTCGGAGGAGAACGTCGAGATCGTGCGCGGCGTCTATGAGGCCTGGCAACGGGGCGACTTTGAAGCCGCGTTAGAGCCCTTCCACCAGGACGTCGAGTGGTTTGGTCCGCCGGATATCTCCCGCGCCGGCGACGGGGAAGTTGCGCGCGGGCACGAGGGCGTTGGCCGTTCGCTCGGTCGCTGGATGGGCGCATGGGTCGACCTCCGCTTCGAGATTCGCGAGCTGATCGACTTCGGCGACGAGGTTCTGGCTGAAGGTTGGCAACAGGGACGCGGTCGGGGGAGCGGAGTCGAGGTCTCAGGACAAATCTTCAGCGTCTGGACTCTCCGAGCGGGGAAGATCGTCCGGCAGCGGATGTTTCGCGACAGGGCACAGGCCCTCGAAGCCGCCGGCCGTTCGGAGTAGGCCGACATACGAGGAAGCCCGGCGCTAGGCGTCCCTTCCGCCACTGTGCGACTCAGCACACCGGACTCGCAACGTGCTGACTCGCACAAGGGCCCTCTGTCGAGGGCCCTTGGAATTCCCGAGAGCTCGTCTGCGGGGTCACCGTTCCCCGTCAGCTTTAGGCGCGATGGGCGAACTCAGACGTATTGCGCGATCGCCATCTCGACCGTCCCCGTATCCGACCCTGCGGCCCGGTGCCTAAGATCGGCGCCGTGCTGGTCCTGATCGGCCTCATTCTGCTCGGAGTTGCAGTCATTGCCCTCGCGTCCCTGGTGGTTCTGCGCCCACGCCAGGCGGGCAAAGCGCGGAAGGTGCAAGACCTCTACCCGGAAGGGAGCGAGAGGGCGGTCTACGAGACGCTCTACGGAAAGCGCTCGACGACGGTATCCGCCCCGGTGCCCGTAGAGCGACCACCAGAAGCCGATGTGGATAGTCCCCGGGCTGGGTTGCGGGAGTAGGCGATGTCGGAGGAGAACGTGGCGCTGGCACGGAAGGCCATCGACGCTCTCAACCGCGGCGACTTCGACGCCTTGCTGGCCTTCCTCAGCCCTGATGTCGTATGGGAGGCCCTGGAAGGTGTCTCTGGGATTGGTGAGCTGTACCGCGGGCGGGCAGGGGTGCGAGAGTGGATCGAGCTGATGTGGGAAAACGCGGAGGAGGGCGTCCACATCGAGATCGAGCAGATAGCGGACTTGGGTGATGACCGGGTCTTCATCGCCGTGGTTCTCACAGCACGCCGTAGGGGCAGCGGCGTGCCGTTTGAATACCGCACCTGGCAGATCGTCTGGTTCGCGGACGGCCTGATTACGAGACGTCAAGTCTTCTGGACCCGTGCCGAAGCCCTCAAGACCGCCGGGCTGCGGGAGTAGGCGATGTCGGAGGAGAACGTTGAGATCGTGCGCCGCGTCTACAAGCTCGCTGAGGCCCGAGGAGTCGAGGGGCTTTTGGAGCTCGCAACCGACGACATCGTCTGGATCAGTGACTCGCGCTTTCCCGGCGGGGGGACGTACGTGGGCAAGGAGAACGTGCGGCGGTGGTTGAACAAGATATGGATCTACGCCGAGGTCTCGGTCGACGTCGAGGAGATCTTTGACCTCGACGACAGGGCGCTGAGCATTACCCGGTTCCACGGGGTCTATTCGGATGCCCCTCCGGTGGACTGGCCCTGGTGCCACCTTTTTTGGTTCGAAGATGGACTGATCAGCCAGGCGCAAAGCTTTTTTGATCGAGCGGAAGCCCTCGAAGTCGCCGGGTTGTCGGAGTAGGCCAGCTCATCGCGTCCCCCACCCACGTCCGAAGCTCGTCCTGCGTTTCGGGCATAGAAACGGCCCTCCGAAGAGGGCCGTTTCTGGGGTGCTACAGGGAGGAGAGATATGTTTTGCTGCTGTGTTGTCTGTGGGAGGTAGCCGGTACTCAGGCTCCGAGTGGACGACTGAACCGCGTTGAGGCGGTCAGCGCCATGTGAGCGGAGCCGAACCCGGCCAAAAAGACTGTTGCGACGTAGTCGCCCCCGATTCCGGCCAGCACCGCGGCCGCGATGGTCGCGCCGGCCAGGGTGTAGTCGAGCCCGGCGTGGGCACTCAGCGGCACATTTCCACGAGTGCTGTCGCCATAGACGGAGGTCGCGAGACCGATCAACAGGACGCCGAGCGCGATGCTGAGAGCACCCGCCAGGTAGTCGAAGCCGAGCGCGAACGGCGCCACGATCAGCAGCGGCGCGGCCAGCACCTCGAGGGCGGCATGGACGTTGATCGGTATCGCTCTGAAGAGACTCATCGCGAAAACCAGGGTACGAACGTATGTGCGATCCGTGTGTGAGGGCGATCACAGTCGAAGCTGCGACCGGATTGCCGCTCCGGGCCCAGCGGCGCTTGTACGGTTCGCCGCGTGACCCGTCGTCGCGCCGATACGCTGCTCGCCGAGCGCGGTCTCGCGCCGTCGCGTACCGCAGCCGCCGCGACCGTCCGCGCCGGGCGGGTGCGCCTCGGGAAGGACGGATCCACGATCGAAAAGCCGAGCGAGCTGGTCCCGGAGGACGCCGAGCTTCTGGTCGAAGAGGGGGAGGAGTTCGTCTCGCGAGGCGGGATCAAGCTCAACAACGCCCTCGATGAGCTTTCCGTCACGGTCGAGGATCGCCTGGCGCTGGACGTCGGCGCCTCGACCGGGGGATTCACGGATTGCCTGCTCCAGCGCGGCGCGCGCATGGTGATCGCGGTCGACGTCGGCTACGGGCAGCTCGACTGGAGCCTGCGGCAGGACTCTCGCGTTCTCGTCATGGAGCGGCTCAATGCCCGGTACCTGGGCGATTCGTTCCTGCCCTTTCGGCCCGAGCTGATCACGGTGGACGTCGCCTTCATCTCTCTGGCGATGGTGATGCCTTCGATCGTCACCACCGCGGCCGATGAGTTCGACCTGCTGGGCCTCGTCAAGCCGCAGTTCGAGCTCGGCAAGGAGAAGGTCGGGAAGGGGGGCGTCGTCCGCGATGCCGGCGACCGCCGCGACGCGATCCGCCGGGTGGCCGAGGCCGCGCAGCAGGAGGGGCTGATCGTCCGCGGGCTGGCCTCGTCCGGGCTGCCGGGCCCGAAGGGGAACCGCGAGACCTTCGTCTGGGCCGCCCGCGGCGGGGAGCCGGTCGACCTCGACGCCGCCCTGAAGGAGGTCGAGCCATGAGCGTGAGTGAAGCGCGCGATGCTGATCACGCCCGCGCATCCGGAGCGCTGCCGAGGAGGCGGTCGCCACCGCCGCCGAGGTGGCGCGGGCGGCCGGCGTGCAGCTCGTCTCGACCGCCGGACGAGCAGGAGAAGCACGTCGAGGCCGCGGCGCACATCGAGCAGCGTCGCGGACGGCGAGCGACCCGACGTCTGCCTGGTGCTCGGCGGAGACGGCAGCATCCTCTACGCGCTCCGGCACTTCGCCCACACGGGCGTGCCGGTCTTCGGCATCAACTTCGGCACGTCGGGTTCCTGGCCGCCGTCGAGCGCGACCGATCTCGCGAGGGGCTCGAGCGGGCGTTCAGCGGCGACTTCGAGGTGATGGACATGCCGGCGCTGAAGGTGGGCCTGCCGCTCGACCATCCGGTCGGCCCTCAACGACGTCAGCTTCAGCGGCAGGCCGCACGGCCGCGTGGCCGAGCTCTCCTACACGATCGGCGACGAGGAGGTCGGCAACGTCCGCTGCGACGGGCTGGTCGCCGCTACCCCGGCCGGCTCGACGGGCTACAACCTCGCCAACAACGGCCCGATCCTCGCCTGGGGCGTGAAGGGCTATGTGGTCAGCTTCATCGCCCCTCACACGCTCGCCGCGCGGGCGCTCGTGGTCGCGCCGGACGACGCGCTCCATCGTCGCGCAACGCCGCCGGGCGCGAGCCGGTCGAGATCTCGCTGGACGGCGCGCCCGCCGGCGAGCTCGAGCCGGGCGCGGAGCTCGAGATGCGCTTCGAGGAATCGGTCAGCAAGCTGGCGCAGCTGCCGGGCGCGAACTTCTACCACCGCATCCGCGAGAAGTTCGGCGAAGCTCGCCTAGCTAGTCTCCGCGCTATGGAGCGCAAGTGGTGGAGCCTGCTCGCGGTCTGTCTGGCGACGTTCATGTTGCTGCTCGACATCACCGTCGTCAACGTCGCGCTCCCCGACATCCAGCAGGAACTCAACACCGACCTCACCGGGCTGCAGTGGGTCGTCGACGCGTACACGCTGACCCTCGCCGCCTTCACCCTGACCGTGGGCTCGCTCGCCGACCGCTTCGGCCGCCGCCGTCTGTTCGTGATCGGGGTCGGGCTCTTCACCCTCGCTTCGCTGCTCTGCGGACTGGCGACCAACGCCACCTTCCTGCATCTGGCGCGCGGACTGCAGGGAATCGGGGGCGCGGCGATGTTCGCGACCTCGCTGGCCCTGATCGCCCAGGAGTTCCAGGGCCCCGAGCGCGGCACCGCGATCGCCGCCTGGGGCGCGACGATCGGCGGCGCGGTCGCGGTCGGGCCGCTGGTCGGCGGGGCGCTGACCGACGGGTTCGGCTGGGAGTGGATCTTCTTCGTCAACGTCCCGATCGGGATCGGCACCGTGATCCTGGCCCAGACCCAGGCCGGCGAGTCGCGCGATCCCGAGGCCAAGCGCGTCGACTGGGCGGGCCTGATCACCTTCTCGCTCGGGCTCTTCGCTCTGATCTTCGGCCTGCTGCGCGGCAACGCCGAGGGCTGGGGTAGCGCTCAGATCGTCGGCTCGCTGGTCGGCGCGGCGGTCCTGCTGGTGGCGTTCGTGATCTTCGAGTGGCGGCAGGACCACGCGATGTTCGACCTCAGCCTGTTCCGAAAGCCCGCCTTCTCGGGCGTCTCCTACGGCACCTTCGCGATCGGCGCCGGGATGTTCGCGATGTTCCTCTACATCACGATCTACATGCAGAGCGTGATCGGCATGACGCCGCTCGAGGCCGGCGTCCGCTTCCTGCCGCTGACTCTCTTTGCGTTCATCGTGCCGCTCGTCACCCGCAACCTTGTCTCGAGGATCCCGGCGCGGGTGCCGCTGACGATCGGGCTGGCGCTGGTCGGCCTCGGGCTGCTGCTGATGCGCGGCGCCAAGCCCGACTCGGAGTGGACGACTCTGCTCGCCGGGTTCATTGTCAGCGGTGTCGGCATCGGGCTCTCCAACCCGTCGATCGCCTCGACCGCGCTCGGGGTGGTGCCCGCGGCGCGGTCGGGCATGGCCTCGGGAATCAACAACACGATGCGGATCGCCGGCGTCGCGACGGGGATCGCGGCGCTCGGGGCGGTTTTCCAGAGCAAGATCACCGATTCGCTCCACACCCTGCTGCCGCAGGCGCCGAGCGGATTCGCCGAGGGGTTGCCGCCAGCGGCACGCAGGCGGCGAGCCAGGCGCCGCCCCAGTTCCATGACCAGGCCGTCCAAGCGGCGGGCGTCGCGTTCACCGATGCCTTCAACGACATCCTTCTGATCGGAGCGCTGATCCTTTTCAGCGGCGCGCTCGCGGCCTTCGCGCTGGTGCGCCAGAGGGACTTCGTCCCGCATGGTCCGCCACAGCAGGCGGCGACCGAGGCGGGGAGCCCGCGGCCGCGTAGATCCGGCGGCGGTGTTCTGACGGCCGGTCCCTTGATGGCGAAGCCGGGGAATCTGTCGGGTTGAGCCATTAGAAACGGGGTCCGATGCTGCTCGAGCTCCGAATCGAGAATCTGCTTTTGATCGAGCGGGCCGAACTGCGCCTCGGCCCGGGCCTGAACGCGATCACGGGGGAGACGGGCGCCGGCAAGACGATCCTGGCCCACTCCTTCGACCTGCTGATGGGAGGCCGGGCGAAAGAGGGAATCGTCCGGCCAGGGGCGAGCGAGGCCTACGTCGAGGGGGTCTTCGAGCTGTCCGGACAACCTGCTCGACGATCCCGAGCTCACCGAGATCGCCGAGCGTCTGCCGGAGGGAACTTCGGAGCTGGTGGTCGGCCGGCGCGTCTCGGCCTCTGGCAGGACGAGCGCCTTCCTCGGTGGGCGCTCCGCCTCGGCGCCGGACCTCCAGGCCCTCGGCTCCCGGCTGCTCGCCTTCTACGGGCAGCACCAGCACCGCAAGCTGACGCTCTCGGCCGCCCAGCTCGAGACCCTGGATGGCTTCGCGGGCGAGCGGCACCTCGAACGCCGGCGCGCCTACCGGGAGGCGCATGCCGAGGTGCTGCGCGTAGGGCGTGAGCTGGAGGGGATCCGCGAGCGCGAGGGCGCGCGGGTACGCGATCTGGACCTGCTGCGCTATGAGCTCGACGAGATCGTGGCGGCGCAGCCCGATGCCGAGGAGGAGGCCGAACTCGCCGCCGAGCGGGAGAGGCTTCGCCATGGGGAGTCGCTGCGGGCGGCGGCCGCCGAGGCGCTCGCGGCGGTATCAGGCGACGACCAGGCGGGTGGGGCGGCCGAGGCGATGGGATCGGCCGAGGCGGCACTCACCGCCCGGGAGGGGGTCGATCCGGCGCTCGACAAGCTCGCCGAGGTCGCGACCGGGCTGCGCCTGGAGCTGCAGGACCTGGCCGGTGAGTTGCGCGGTTATGCCGAGGGAATCGAGGCCGAGCCGGGCCGGTTGGAGCAGGTCGAGGAGCGGCTCGATGCAATGGATCGCCTCAAGCGCAAGCACGGCGGCTCGGTCGAGTCGGTGCTCGCTCACGCCGAGCATTGCCGCGCCGAGATCGACGCGATCGAGGGCGCCGACCAGACGACCGAGCGGCTGGAGGCGGACCTGGCGAAGGCGATGCGGACGCGAACCGATCTGGGGGGCGGCCTGAGCGAGGTGCGGGCCAAGTCGGCAAAACGCCTCGAGAGGCGGATCGCCAAGGAGCTGGACCAGCTCGGGATGAGCGGCGCGAAGCTCGAGATCTCGCTCGAGCCCCACCCGGATGGCTTCGGAGCACTCGGTCAGGAGCGGGTCGGTTTCCGCGTCGCCACCAATCCTGGAATGCCCACCTCGCCCCTGCGAGATGCGGCTTCGGGCGGGGAGCTCTCGCGGCTGATGCTGGCGCTCGCGGGGCAGGGCGCGCCGGGTGGCGCCGCGACGTACGTCTTCGACGAGATCGACGCGGGCGTCGGCGGTAACACCGCCAGGACGGTGGGGGAGAGGCTGCGCGCGCTCGGCGACGAACGGCAGGTGCTCTGCATCACCCACTTGCCCCAGGTGGCCTCGATGGCCCAATCCCACTTCCGGATCGAGAAGAGCATCGATCGCGGGCAGGCGACGGCAACCGTCGAGCGAGTCGACGGCGATGAGCTCGTTGCGGAGATCGTGCGGATGCTGGGAGGCGGAGACGGCGACGAGGCCGCCGACCGGCATGCCCGCGAGCTGCTCAAGGCCGCCTAGGGCGCCTGTGGAAATAGTCTCCAGGCGATGGCGATCGCCACCGCCACAGCGATCCGCGGCACGGCACGGCTCGGCCGCCGCACCAAGGAGCTGGTCAAGCGTCTCGGGCCCGGTGATGTCGCGGTGATCGACCACCGCAATCTCGACCGGATCGCGGCCGAGGAGCTGGTCGCGAGCGGTGTGCGCGCGACCCTGAATGCCTCGCCCTCCTCGGACGGTTCCTACCCGAATACCGGCCCGCTCGCGCTCGTCCGCGCGGGCGTCCCGCTGATCGATGCCGGACCGGAGCTCTTCGAGCTGATCGCCGACGGCGATCGGCTCGAGATCGAGGGAGGCCGGATCTCCTCGGAGGGCAGGCTGATGGCGGAGGGACGGCCGCTGAGGGCGGAGGAGCTCGCCCGCGACCTCGACGCGCAGCGCGCCCGGATCGACCGGGCCCTTCAGGACTTCACCGAGAACACGCTGGCCCACCTCCGCGAGGAGGGTGGCCTGCTCTCCGGCGCGATCGACCTTCCGGAGACGCGCACGCGCTTTCGCGACCGCCACGTCCTGATCGTGGTCCGGGGGACCGATCACATCCGCGACCTGCGGGCCCTGCGTGCCTACATCGAGGACGTGAACCCGGTGCTCGTCGGGGTGGATGGGGGGGCCGACTCGATCATCCGCGAGGGACTGCGGCCAGACGTCGTGCTCGGCGACATGGACTCGGCAGGCGAGGCGGCCCTGCGCAGCGGCGCGGAGCTGATCGTCCACGCCTACTCGGACGGGAGGGCTCCGGGCGCCGAGCGTCTCCGGCGACTCGCCCTCCCGCACACCGTTCTTCCCTCTGCCGGCACCAGCCAGGACGTGGCGATGCTGCTCGCCTTCGAGAAGGGTGCCTCGCTGATCGTCAGCGTCGGCGCGCACTTCAACCTCGTCGAGTTCCTGGAGCGTCGCCGCGGAGGGATGTCCTCGACGTTCCTCACCCGCCTCCGGATCGGCGAGACGCTGGTGGACGCGAAGGGCGTCAGCCACCTGTACCCGCCGCGGTAGTGCCCAGGAGGGCGAACTACCGCGGCCGGCCGGTGCTCTTCCCCCTCGGCGTCGTCCTGCTCGCGGCGGCCGGGCTCGCCGCCGCCGCCGGTCCCAGCCGCTGGCTCGTCTTCCTGCTCGGCGTCGGCTGCCTGGGGCTGATCGACGATCTGGCCGGCGGCGAGCCCCGCGGCCTGCGGGGGCATGGGCTCGCGTTGGTTCGAGGGGAGCTCTCGACCGGGGCGGTCAAGGCGGTCGGGACGGTGGCGCTCGCCGGCTACGCGGTTGCCGGCGAGGACGCGAGCGGCGCCGAGTTGCTGATCGACGTGCTGGTGCTCGCGCTCGCTGCGCACCTCGGCAACCTGCTCGACACGCGGCCGGGGCGGCCCGAGAAGGCAGTGGGCCTGGTCGGCGCTGGGGTCTGCCTCGGATCGTGGAGCCTCGCGCCGCTCGAGCCGATCGCTCCGCTTGTGCCCGCGCTGGCGATCTGCGCCTGGCTGACGCTCCGGGAGCGAGCGATGCTCGGCGATTCCGGGGCGAGCCTGATCGGCGGGATGATCGGGATCCTGCTCGTGACGACGGTGTCGATGCCTGGGATCCTGTTGGTGCTGGGCGGCCTGATCGTGATCTCGCTGTATGGGGAATTCCGTTCGATCTCCGCCACGATCGGCCGAGTTCCGCTTCTTGAGCGACTAGACTCGCTCGGCAGAGTCAATTGAGCCAACCGAAGCCAAGCGACACCCGATTTCTCTTCGTTACCGGCGGTGTCGTCTCGTCCCTCGGTAAGGGCATCGCCTCTGCCTCACTCGGTCGTCTTCTCGTCAGCCGCGGCTTCCGCGTCCAGCTGCAGAAGCTGGACCCCTACATCAACGTCGATCCTGGGACGATGAGCCCGTTCCAGCACGGCGAGGTGTTCGTCACCGAGGACGGCGCCGAGGCCGATCTGGACCTCGGCCACTACGAGCGCTTCACCGACGAGAACACCTCACGGGCGTCCAACTTCACCGCCGGCGGCGTCTACAACTCGGTCATCCGGCGCGAACGCCGCGGCGACTACCTCGGTGCGACCGTCCAGGTGATCCCGCACATCACCGACGAGATCAAGAACCGGGTCCTGATCGTCGCCGAGTCGCAGGCTGTCGACTTCGTGATCACCGAGATAGGTGGGACCGTCGGCGACATCGAGTCTCTGCCGTTCCTAGAGGCGATCCGCCAGCTCTACACCGACCTCGGCCCGAAGCGCTGCATGTTCGTCCACCTGACGCTGGTGCCCTACGTCGGTCACGCGGGGGAGATGAAGACCAAGCCGACCCAGCACTCGGTCAACGAGCTGCGCCGGATCGGGATCCAGCCGCACGCGCTGCTCTGCCGCTCCGAGGAGGGGCTCGACCGCGAGATCCGCCGCAAGATCGCCCTCTTTGCGAGCCTCCCGGAGGAGGCTGTGATCTCGGCGCGCGATGTCGACAACGTCTACAAGGTGCCGCTGGTCCTGCGGGCCGAGGGAATGGACGACCAGATCCTCGACCACTTCGCGATGGACGCTCCGACACCGGACCTCGGCGAGTGGGAGGACCTGATCAAGCGGGCCGACGCCTCGCGCGAGCGCAAGGTGAAGATCGCTCTGGTGGGCAAGTACGTCCAGCTGGAGGACGCCTACAAGTCGGTGATCGAGGCACTCACCCACGGCGGCTGGGCGCACGACGTCGAGGTCGAGACCGAGCTCGTGTCCGCCGAGGACATCGAGGAGTTCAAGCTCGACGGCGTCGACGGGATCCTGATTCCAGGCGGCTTCGGCGAGCGGGGGATCGAGGGCAAGGTGGAGGCCGCGCGGATCGCGCGCGAGAAGGGCATTCCCTATCTCGGCATCTGCCTCGGCATGCAGATCGCGGTCGTCGAGTTCGCCCGGCACGTCTGCGGGATGGACGGCGCGAACTCCGCCGAGTTCGATCCCGAGACGCCGTATCCGGTGGTCGACCTGCTACCCGAGCAGAAAGAGGTCTCTGACCTCGGCGGGACCATGCGCCTCGGCGCCGACCCGGTAAAGCTCCACGACGACACTCAGGCCCGAGAGATCTTCGGTGAGGCCGTCATCTACAAGCGGCACCGCCATCGCTATGAGGTCAACAACATGCTCCGCCGCCGGCTCGAAGATGAGGGACTGGTGGCGAGCGGCACTTCGCCCGACGACCGTCTGGTCGAGATCATCGAGCTGCCCGACCACCCGTTCTTCGTGGCCTCCCAGTTCCACCCGGAGTTCAACTCGCGGCCCACCCGCCCCGAGCCGCTGTTCCGGGACTTCGTCGGCGCGGCGGCCAAGCGAGCCGCCGAGCGCCCGGCCGCTGCCGAGCCCGCTGCTGAGGCAGAGGCCGCGGCCGAGGAGTCCGCGGACGTCAGCGTCCGCCGCTCGGCCTGACCACTACTTCATCCCCATAGAACGGCCCTGCTGCATCGGCTCCGTACGGGTCGGCATCTTGCCCTCCATTGAACCGCCCTGGTCCTGCATCGGCGTTTGATGGTCGTTCATCTGCTCCTCGCCCATCGAGCCGCCCGACGATCCCTCGCCCATCCCCATCGAGTCCATTGCCGCCTGAGCCTCGGGTGAGTCCGGGAGCGTGAGGCCAGGAACGTCGGCGGCGAAGAAGGCCACACCGATCCCGAGGACGACGAGCAGGAGGGCGACGCTCCGGTTGGCGACGGCCTTCCAGGGAAGCAGCTTCTCGACTGCGATCAGAGCGGCGACCAGCACCATCCAGCCGATGCTCATCACGCCGAGGGCGAAGAGCGCGGCCATCAGCCCCCAGCAGCAGCCCACGCACCAGGCTCCGTGCTCGGTGCCCATCTGGAGGGCGCCGCGCCGGCCGGGACGCCAGGCCGTCAGGAGGAACCCCATCGGGCTGCGGCAGCGCCGTAGGCAGGCGTCCTTGAGTGGTGTGAGCTGGTAGATCCCCGCGACGACGATCACTGCGCCTGCGACGTAGGGGCCGCCGCTGTCCCAGGCGAGGAATCCGATGTCCAGGGCCCGGCCGCCCTGGATGATCGCGTAGCCCAGCAGCCCCGCCGCCGCCCAGGTCAGCAGGTAGCCGCCGACGAACATCGCAGTCGCCCCGGGCTGGGCGGACTCACCATTCTGGCGCTTGCCCTCCTCGATCCGGGCGTACATCAGAACCATCGGCGCGATCGAGGGGAACATCATCGCGGCCATCATCACCACCCACGCCGTGACCCAGAAACCGAGCCCGCCGAGGTCGGTGCCGGGTCCGGCGTCCATGCCGTCCATCCGGTTGCCGGTCATCGCCCACGCCACGGCCGCCAGCAGCAGGAGGCTGAAAATCAGGCCGACCTGGACGGCGCTCGAGAGCTGGGGAACCCTGCGGAGAGTCGCTGACTCCATGCAGCCGGGGATTATTTCCACATCGCGAGAGGAGTCAACCCTCCGCCTCGCGTAGCCTGCGCGCCGTGAGCGCACCGGAGGACCAGCGGATGCTCGATCGCTTCGCCCGTCTCTGCGAGATCTCCAGCCCGACCGGTGAGGAGCGGGAGGTTGCGGACGCCGTTTTGGAGGAGTTGCGCGAGTTCGGGGTGGACGTCGCGGAGGATGCCTCCGCGACCCCGGCGCGGGCCGGGGCCGGGAACCTGATCGCGCGGGTCCCGGGGCGGGCGGAACGCTGGCTCTCCTTCTTCGCGCACCTGGACACCGTTCCCCACGACAGCCCGGTGGAGGTGGACCGGGAGGGCGGTACGTTCCGCAGCGCCGGGGACACGATCCTCGGCGCCGACAACAAGGCGGCCGTGACCGTCCTGATGGAGCTCGCAATTCGCCACCGGGCGGACCCTGCGCCCCTGGGGCTCGAGCTGGTCTTCACCGTGGCGGAGGAGGACGGGCTCCGCGGGGCCAAGGAGCTCGACATCTCGTCGTTGCAGGCCCCGTTCGGCTACGTGCTCGACCACGCGACGCCCATCGGGGAGTTGATCGTGGCGGCGCCGACCCACAAGCGCCTGATCGCGGAGTTCACCGGCCACGAGGCCCACGCCGGGATCAATCCGGAGGACGGCCACAGCGCGATCGTCGCGGCGGCCGTCGCCATCGCCGAGATGAAGCTGGGCCGCCTCGATGAGGAGACCACAGCGAACATCGGGATGATCGAGGGCGGGACCGCGTCCAACGTTGTCGCCGGTCACTGCCGGATCCTGGGAGAGGCGCGCAGCGTCGACGGGGAGCGGGCGGCCGCCACGATCGGCGAGATGGTCGACGCGTGCACCTGGGGAGCGAGCCAGCAGGGGTGTGATGTCGACGCGCAGGTCAGCGAGATGTTCCGCGGCTATCGCCTCGACCCCAAGGCGGAGCCCGTGCGGATCGCCTCCGAGGCTCTGCGGAAGGCCGGGTATGAGCCTGAGCTGGTCGCGACCGGCGGTGGCAGCGACGCCAACGCGCTGGTCGCTTCCGGCTATGAGGCCGTTCTGCTCGCCAACGGGACCGAGGCGAACCACACGCCCCAGGAGCTGGTCACCGAGGGCGCCATCGTTGAGATGCTGCGGGTGTGCGAAGCGGCGATCGGGCTGGCTCGAGATGCTGAAGCTGCGTAGGGGCGTGGTCAGCGGGACTGACCCGCTGGTGGTGCAGGTCGGCGCCGAGCGGAGGCCCGCCTGGGCGGATCTCGGGTTGGTCGGCGAGGTGAGGGAGGGCGACGAGGTGGTCGTCAACGTCGAGGCGCGCGACCTCGGGCTCGGCTCGGGCGGCTTCGACGTGGTCCACGTCAACCTGACTCGCGGGCTCGAAGCACCCGGGGCGGAAGAGGCGGCGGCGATGAAGCTCAACTACTCACCGCTGCAGCATCCGGTCGAGCCGGTGGAGGCCCTGCCGGAGGAGGCCGGGAGGCCGATTCCGGTGCTCGTGCTCTCCCTACACGGACAGCTCGCCCCGGCAGCCTGGGCCGCCGGTCGTGTGGCGGGCGGGCTGCGCGTGGGCTACATCCAGACGGCCGGCGGTGCCTTGCCCGGAGCCCTGTCGACGGATGTCGCCGAGCTTCGCGCGCGCGAGTTGCTCTGCGAGCACGTCACGGCCGGCCCCGCCTACGGCGGCGAGCGCGAGGCGCTCTCGGTAATTGGAGCGCTTGGCGCCGCGGCGGGGCCGCTCGGCTGGGATGCGGCGATCGCCGGGCCGGGGCCGGGCATCGCCGGTTCCGGCAGCGCGCTGGGGCACGGCGGCATGGCCGCGCTCGACTCCGTGCACGCCGCAATCGGCCTGGGTCTGGAGACGCTGCTCGCGCCGCGCCTCTCGAGCGGCGACCCGCGGGAGCGACACCGCGGCTTGAGCCATCACACGGAATCCGTGTTGCGGATGCTGCTCGCGGGCGTACGGGTGCCGGCTCCGGCTGACGATCGCGACGCGCTCGATTGCCTGCGGGACGCCTGCGGCGATCGGCATGAGGTCTGGGGCGGGGAGGCAGAGGTCGACGAGTACGCGGCGAGCGGCCTGCCCGCGCACCACATGGGGCGTTCGATCGAGGAGGACGTTTTGTTCTTCGCCGCCGCGCTCGCCGCCGGGGACGGCCTGGCCGCCGCGGCGCTGGTCGGGGAGGCGGCGTGAACGACGAGAACCCGAAGAACGACGAGACCCTCAAGAAGGAGGGGAGCAAGCTCGTCTACCGGGGCCCCATCGCGTCGGTGCGCTTGGAGACCTTCCAGTACTCCGACGGGAGCCGGTCGACGAGGCAGGTGGTGCTCCATCCCGGAGCGGTCTGCGTCGTCCCGCACGACGGGCGCTCGGTCTACATGGTCGAGCAGCCGCGGGAGGCGGTCGAGGAACCGGCGCTGCTCGAGCTGCCGGCCGGGAAGCTCGACGTCGAGGGGGAGACCCCGCTCGAGTGTGCCCAGCGCGAGCTCGGCGAGGAGATCGGCAAGTCCGCCGGCGACTGGCGCGAGCTGAAGAGCTTCTACACGAGCCCGGGGTTCGCCAACGAGCGGGTCTGGCTTTTCCTGGCGACCGAGCTCTACGACACCCCGGCGCGCCGGCACACGGACGAGCGGATCGAAATCGTCGAGTTCGCGCTCGACGATCTCGACACCGCAATCGACCGCTGCGAGGACGCCAAGTCCCTCATCGGCCTGATGATGCTCAAGCAGCTGATCTAGCCCGCGTGAAGGGACCGGCGGGTGGCCGCGGAAGTAGTTTGCATGGCCACGCTTGCGCCGCCGCGTGAGGCGACAGAACCGAAGCCGTCCGAGCGCTACGAGGCTCTGGTGCTGGATTTCCTCGCGCATCTGGAGTTCGAGCGCGGGCTATCCCGCAACACGCTCTCCGCGTACCGCACGGACCTTCTCCAGTTCGGTCGCTTCCTGGCCGAGCGTGGTCGCGACGCGACCAGCGCCACGGCCAGCGACCTCTCTGACTTCCTCGCGGACCTGGCCAAGGGAGACGGGAACGGCCGAGCCCCCTGCTCGACCGCCACCGTCCATCGGAAGGCAGCCTGCCTGCGGTCCTTCTACCGGCATCTGCGCCGCGAGGAGACGATCGACGACGACCCCGCAGCGAGGCTTGAGACACCCCAGCGTGGCCGCAAGCTTCCCGAGGTCCTGAGCTATGCGGAGGTGCAGAAGCTGCTCGCACAGCCGCGTGGCGATGAGCCGACCGCCATTCGAGACCGCGCGCTCCTCGAGCTGATGTACGCGTCCGGGCTGCGGGCGTCGGAGACGATCTCGCTGGAGGTCTCCGACGTCGACGTCGAGCACGGGATCGTCCGCGCCCGAGGCAAGGGATCCAAGGAACGGCTCGTCCCGGTTGGCGGCAAGGCCGTCGCCGCGGTCAGGGTCTATCTGCGCTCCGGGCGGCCCAAGTTGCTGAACTCACCGGAGGAGCCCAAGCTGTTCGTCAACTTCCGCGGCGGGCCGCTGACCCGCCAGGGCCTCTACAAGATCGTGCTTCGCCACGCGAAGTCCGCCGGGCTCGGCAACCGGATGAGCCCGCACACGCTGCGGCACTCGTTCGCCACGCACCTGCTGAGCGGCGGCTGCGACCTGCGCTCGGTCCAGGAGATGCTCGGCCACGCCGACCTCTCGACCACCCAGCTGTACACCCATCTCTCGGGTGAGGAGCTCAAGGAGGCCTACTTCAAGGCCCATCCACGGGCTCATCTGTCTCGCTAGCCCGGGTCACTAGCATCGGGCGGATGCCCGAGCTACCCGAGGTGGAGACGGTCCGTCGCCAACTCGAGCCGGAGCTGGTCGGGAAGCGGATCGAGTCCGCCACCGTGCTCGACGAGCGGCTCACCAGGCCGGAACCGCCCGCGGCGCTCGAGCGGGCCGTCGCGGGCCGCGAGGTGACCGCCGTTGCGCGACGCGGCAAGTACCTGCTGCTCGGCCTCGAGGGCGGCCGAACACTCGCTCTGCACCTACGGATGACGGGGAACCTCCTGCTGCGAGATCCGCAGGGCATGACGGCCGACCTGATGAAGAGCGAGCCGGCGTCACGCGGGTCGCGCTCGGCGGAGCCTCGCGCGCCCTCGCCGGAACCGAGCCATGTGAGGGCTCGGTTCGAGCTCGACGACGGGCGGGTGCTGCTGTTCACCGACGTGCGCCGCTTCGGGCAGGCCGTCGTGCTCGACGCGGGCGATCAACTCGATGACTTCTTCGCCTCCCGCCTCGGCATCGAGCCGCTCTCGGGCGAGCTCACCCCGGAGCGGCTGCTCGAGCTGGCGGCGGGCCGGAAGGCGCCTCTCAAGTCGTTCCTTCTGAGCCAATCGAGGATCGCGGGCATCGGGAACATCTATGCGGACGAGGCCCTCTGGCGGGCACGGCTGCATCCGCTCTCGCCGGCGGGCTCGATGAAGCTGGAGCACGCAGAGCGGCTGGTTCAGGGGATCGTCGGCGCTCTGCAGGCGGGTCTTGACCATGGCGGCGCCAGCATCGACGACTACCTCGACGCCCGCGGAGAGCGGGGCTCGATGCAGGAGGAGTTTCTGGTGCACAGTCGGGAGGGCGAACCGTGCCTCCGGCCCCCGGAGGAGCACCGTCCCTCCCCGCCGCCGGTGATCCAGCGGATCGTGGTGGCCGGCCGCTCGACCTACTTCTGCCCGAACTGCCAGGAGCGCCTGCGGCGGCGACCGCGGAGGAAGGCGCGTCGGCGGGCACCGCGCAGGGCGGAGGCGAGGTGAGCGACCCGCCGCTGCCGCCGCTGCCGGACGGCTTCGCCGTCGGCCACTGGTCGGATCCGGAGGGCGGTACGGGCTGCACCGTGGTGCTCCCGCCACCCGAGACGCGGGGTGGGGTCTGCGTGCACGGTGGGGGGCCGGGGACACGCGAGACCGACACGCTGCGGCCGCTCGCCAACGCCCAGGAGGCGAACGCGATCCTGATCACCGGAGGCAGCGCGTTCGGGCTGGCGGCGGCGGACGGCGTCGTTCGCTGGCTCGAAGAGCATGAGCGCGGCTACGACACCCCGTATGGCCGCGTGCCGCTGGTGCCCGCGGCGGTGATCTACGACCTGCCCTCGGGCTCGGGCCCTGATGTCCGCCCCGGCCCCGAGGCCGGGTATGCAGCGTGCGAGGCGGCCGAGCCGGGGGTGCCGGTGCGGGGCGCCGTCGGGGCGGGGACCGGCGCGACGGTGGGGAAGATCCTCGGCCGCGATCGCGCCAGGCCGGGCGGCGTCGGCTATGCGGCGCTCGTCACCGGGACCGGCCACACGGTGGCCGCGGTGGCGGCTGTCAATGCGGCCGGGGACGTGATCGACGAGGACGGCTCGGTGCTCGCCGGCCCGCGCGGGGAGGAGGGGGAGGTCCTGCGCGGCGCTGAGTTGATTGCGGCGATGGAGGCGCCGCCGCAGTTCCGGGTGCCGGAGGGGAACTCGACGCCGGTCTGCGTCTGCACGGACGCGGCGTTGGACAAGCGGGGCTGCTCGATGGTGGCGCGCGCCGCCACGGCCGGGCTGGGGCGGGCGGTGGATCCGGTGTTCACTCCGGTGGACGGCGACGTCGTCTTCTGCCTCGCTTCGGGCCGGGAGGAGCCGGATCCGTTCGCGCCCTTCCAGATCGGCGCGGCAGCCGCCACGGTGACGGCGGCGGCGGTCCGGGACGCGGTGCGGCAGACCGGCTGAGCGGGGCCTTGACGGCCGGGATGGCTCTCAGGGCGGAGGCCTCCGGCCGGTTTTGGTCACTTGCGCGCGCTGTGGCGATCCAAAGTGACCAAAACTCGTCCGAGCCGTGCGGCAACGTGGATTGGTCATGCCTGGAAGCGTGAAGACGGAGGCCGTCGTGCTGCGCAGCATCCGCTACGGCGAGGCCGACCGCGTCGTGCATCTGTACTCGGCGACGCGGGGGCGCGTCGGGGCGATCGCGAAGGGGTCCCGCCGGCCGAAGTCCAGGTTCGGGGGGCGGCTCGAGCCGTTCTTCAGGCTCGACCTGGTGCTCTACGAGGGCAGGGGCGATCTGCTCACGGTGACCGGCGCGTCGACCGTCGATGGTTACGCGCGGCTGCGCTCGTCAGGGCCGGCGCTGGGGGCGGCGGGCCGAGCCTGCGACTCGGTACTGCGGCTGCTCGACTCGGGAGAGCCGAACGGGGCGGCCTACAACCTGCTCTGCAACTACCTGGGGCTGCTGGATGCGGATTCGGAGGCCGCCAGCGCGCCGGGCGCCGCACTCGCCTTCCGGCTCAAGCTGGCCCTGGCCGCCGGGTTCTCACCGGAGCTGGGGAGCTGCGCCAGCTGCGGTGAGGCCGACCACATCGCGGCGTTCTCGGGCGCGGCGGGCGGCGTGGTCTGCGCCAGCTGCGAGGGGGGAGGCTTTCCGCTCACAGAGGAGGCGCACCGGTTCATGGTCGATGCGCTGGCCAGTCCGCTGTCGGAGGCCCCGTCCGCGGGCGGTGGGGTGGCCGCGCAGGCGGATCGGGCGATCACCGAGACGCTCGAGCACCACGCGCATGTGCGGCTCCGCGCCGCGGCCTAGCTGCGCGGCCGGTACATGCGCTCGGCGACGCGGAGCTTGACCCCCTTCGGGCCCTTGCTGGCGCGCATGAACCAGGGGAAGAAGCGGCCGGTGACCGTCGAGCGCTTGCTGCGGTCATAGGCACGGAGCGAGTCAGAGACGCACTGCTCAGCGGTGATCATTCCGGGCGGGATCTGAGTGGTCTCGTCGTAGCCGGCGACGTCCTGCCACTCGGTCTTCACGGGGCCGGGGTTGACCACCAGGATCTTGACGCCGGTGCCACGAAGCTCCATCCAAAGCGCCTCCATGAAAGAGATCGCGAACGCCTTGCTGGCGCCGTAGACGGCCTCGTAGGGGAGGGGCTGCATGCCGGCGGTGGAGGCGACGGTGATCACGCCGCCACGCCCCCGCTCGACCATCCCCGGGACGAAGGCGTGGGTGAGGGTGACGACCGCCTCGCAATTGACCCGAACCATCTCGGCCTCGCGCTCGGGGTCGAGCTCGAGCAAGCGGCCGCGGAGGCCGAAGCCGGCGTTGTTGACCAGCAGGTCCACATTCACGCCGAGCTTCTCGACCTCTCCGGGAAGGTCGGCCGCGTTGGTGACGAGGTCGTTCTCGATGACGTGCGCCGTGGTCGGGAGCTGCTCGGCGAGCCGTTCGAGGCGGTCCTTACGCCGGGCGACGAGGATCAGGTCGTAGCCGCGACCGGCGAGTTGGCGGGCGAATTCCTCGCCGATGCCGGCAGACGCGCCGGTGATCAGTGCCGTCTCTGCCATCGATCGGAGCCTATTCAGATACGCCGAGCCGCGTTCCCGGCAGCCGCGCCGTCCGGGGTGCGAACATCGGGTCGATGGAGACTCGCGCTGCAACGTTCGAGGATCGGATCCGCTCCTGGGAGTCGGAGTACCTCTGGGACCTTGCGACGCCCTCGTATCCGGCGCACAGGCCGGAGCCGGAACCGGACAGTCCGGTGAGGACGCCGTTCCAGCGGGATCGGGATCGGATCGTGCATTCGAAGGCGTTTCGGCGCCTCAAGCACAAGACCCAGGTGTTCGTGGCGCCGGAGGGAGATCACTACCGGACGCGGCTCACGCACACGCTCGAGGCGTGCTTCATCTCGAGGACCGTCGCGCGGGCGCTCGGGCTGAATGAGGACCTGACCGAGGCGGTGGGACTTGGTCACGACCTCGGGCATCCACCCTTCGGACACATCGGCGAGGAGGTGCTCGACGAGGCCCTGAAGGAGCACGGCATGCGGTTTCGGCACAACGAGCACTCGCTCCGGGTCGTCGAGGTTCTGGCGCGTGACGGGCGGGGGCTCAACCTGACCGACGAGGTCCGGGACGGGATCCTCAAGCACACCGGCCCGGGGAAGCCGGAGACGCTGGAGGGGCGGGTGGTGCGAATCGTGGACCGGGTCGCGTACATCAACCACGACATCGACGACGCGGTGCGGGCCGGGATCATCTCGGACGCGGATCTGCCGGCCGAGGAGATCGAGTTGCTCGGCGAGACCGGCGCGGCGCGGATCGACCTGTTGGTGCGTGACATGGTGGAGCGGTCCCGAGCCGAGGGGGACATCGCGCAGAGCGATCAGGTCGGTGGGGCGATGCTGCGACTGCGGAAGTTCATGTTCCAGCGGGTCTACCTCGGTGAGGAGGCGCGGGCAGAGCAGGAGCAGGCGAGGCTGGCGCTGCGCACGCTGTTCGATCACTACCTGGAGCACCTCGACGAGGTGCCGGCGACTGATCCGACGGCCGGGCCGGTGCAGCGGGTGACCGACTATCTGGCCGGAATGACCGACCGTTTCTGCCTCTCGACGTACGAGCGGCTGATGGCCGGCAATAGGCATATGCGAGGGGCCCCGCAGGCGAAGCCGAGGAGCAACCCGATTAGTCATGTCTAGGTTCACCCGCGAGAGCGTCGACCGCGTGAAGGAGGCGGTCGACATCGTCGAGATCGTTTCGCCCTACACCGACCTGCAGCAGCGCGGGCAGGACTACTGGGGGAACTGCCCGTTCCACGACGAGCGGACGCCTTCGTTCAAGGTCAACCCGCGGGACAAGCTCTATTACTGCTTCGGCTGCGAGGCGAGTGGGGACGTGTTCCGCTTCGTCGAGGAGCAGGAGGGACTGGACTTTGCGTCCGCGGTGGAGTCGCTGGGCGAGCGGACCGGCGTCGAGCTCAAGCGGGAGGACGAGGATCCCAGGGCCGAGGAGCGGCGGCGGCGGAAGGCGAAGCTCTGGGAGCTGCTGGAGCGGACCGCGAAGTTCTACGAGCGGTACCTGTGGGAGTCGCCGAAGGCGGAGAAGGCTCGGGCGTATCTGGCCGAGCGGGGGCTGGGGGAGGAGGTGCTGCGGCGTTTCGGCGTCGGGATGGCGCCGAGCCCGTGGGACCAGGTGCTGACCGGGAGCCAGCGGGCGGGGTTCAAGGTCGATGAGCTGCTCGCGGCCGGGCTCGCGCAGAAGGGCCGGCAGGGCGGGCACTACGACCGCTTCCGGAACCGCATCACGTTCCCGATCCGTGACCAGCGGGGGCGGGTGCTCGGGTTCGGGGCGCGGGCGCTGAGCCCGGACGCCCAGCCGAAGTACCTGAACTCGCCTGAGGGCGAGCTCTATCGGAAGAGCCACACGCTCTACGGGATCGATCGGGCCAGGGGGCCGATCGCGAAGGCGCGGAGGGCGATCGTGGTCGAGGGGTACACGGACGTGCTCGCGCTGCACCAGGCCGGGGTGGAGGAGGCGGTGGCGATCATGGGGACGGCGATCACGCCGGAGCAGGTCGCGATGCTGGCCGGGCTGACCGATGCGGTGGTGCTGGCGCTCGATGCCGACCGGGCGGGGGCGGACGCGATGATCCGGGCGCAGAAGGTGGCCGGTGGCAGGGGGCTGGAGCTGCGCGTGGCCGCGATGCCCGAGGGGGAGGACCCGGCCGACATGCTTCAAGGGGGGTCTTCGGATCGGTTCATGGAGCTGGTGGATGGGGCGATCGATCTGCCGAGCTTCCGGGTGGACGTGGCGCTCGGGCGGGGCGAGCTGGGCAGCCTGGCCGGGCAGGGAGCGGGTGCTGGAGGAGGTCGGACCGGTGCTGAAGGCGATGGGGGAGACGGCGCTCGGCTTCGATGAGCTGGTGCGGAAGGTGGCCGACCGGCTCGATACCGATCCGAGCCTGGTACTGGCGCGGGTACGGTCGGCGCGCGAGGCCGGGACGGAACAGAATGGGGCGGGGGAGCCGGTGCCCCGGCCGGTGGCCGTCTCGCTGACGCCGCGCGAAACCCGGGAGAGGGCGCTGCTCGCCATGTGCCTCGTCGATCCGGGGACCGGACGCCAATTCATCGAGAAGCTGACTGACGAGCACATGTCGCCGTCCGGCGCCCCGGCGCTGAGTTGGCTGCGCACTCACCTCGACGATCCCATGTCCGGTCTGCCCCGAGACGACCCGGCGCTCACCTCGCTGATCACCGAGCTGGTGATGCGGGCGGAGAGCGAGCCGGCCTCGGAGGCGGCGATGCAGCTCAACTTCGATCTGCTCGAGCAGCAGCGGCTGGAGGACGGGATCTCGGCGGCCCAGAAGGCGGGCGACTACGAGGTGAGCTCGCGCCTGTCCCAGGAGCGCGCGGCCCTGACGGATCGCATCGCGCACGCGGGCGTCGTCTCCTAACGGGTTTCACACACTCGGCTCATTCGCGCGCAGCTCCAGCGTGATTTCGCGCGCCTTTCGTCACAGGTTCGGGCCCGATCCCTCCGGCCCGCTTTGGAAAATTCCTGCAGATGAACAAGGAAGAGCTAGAGCGCTATCTGGCCGAGGGCCTCTCCCTCGAGCAGATCGGGAAGCGCGTCGGCCTAGAGAAATCGACCGTGAGTTACCACCTGAAGAAGCATGGCCTCGAGGCTGTGAACAAGGGCAGGGCGGCGAACCGAGGTGGCCTAGCTGAAGAAACGCTACAAGCGCTTGTTCAAGAGGGTGTGAGTCTGAGTGAGATGGCGCGCCGGTTGGATCGAAGCATCTCAACCGTGCGTTACTGGCTTCGCAAGTACGGATTCTGGCCGCTGCCCGCGGGCCGTCGTAGGACCGAGGCTCGCCGAGCGCGAGAGCAGGGGCTCAAGCGGGTTGAGTTGGAGTGCCGCCATCACGGGCGCGCCGAGTTCGTGCTGGAAGTCAGGCGTTACCGGTGCCTGAAGTGCCGCCGAGCAGGGGTAATCAGGTGGAGACGCAGCGCCAAGCTGCGACTCGTCGAGGAAGCCGGTGGGAAGTGCGTGCTTTGTGGTTACGACGAATTCGCTGGGGCACTTCAGTTCCACCACGTGGACCCGAAACAGAAGGGATTTGGCCTCGCGATGCGTGGCTTGACCAGATCGATTGAGGAGCTTCGCCGGGAGGCCGCAAAGTGCGTACTGCTTTGCGCGAACTGCCATGCGAAGGTCGAATGGGGCTCCGCAACGCTCCCAGCCGATGCCCTGCGATCGGTCTTGAAGGGAGGACTGGACGGTAATCTTGGTGGTGCTTGATTAGGACCTAACAAGCGGGTGTATACGGTCCGGGGTGGGCCATTTGGTAGGCCAGCACACTGTTAATGTGCCGCATGTCGGTTCGAGTCCGACCCCCGGAGCTCTCGAAGCGACCTAGTGATGAGCCGGCGAAAGCTGGCTCTTCTGCTTTCGGGCGATGTTCTCTATGGCCTCCGCGGCAGCAACCGCGCCGTCGTGCGTGTCCGACCACGCGGCAAGCTCAAGGGCCTTCGCCAGGAACCGCTCCTCACCGAGTAGCCGCCGGGTTGCCAAGCTGATCGACCGCCGCGACAGCAGCCGTCGCGGCACCGACAGACCCGCACCCGACCAGGCCACTCGCGCCGCGTTCTCTCCCATGTCCCCGACCGACGGGCAGACGAGCAGCGGCGTCCCCGCGGCCAGCGCCCTCGCCACCGTCCCGTGCCCGCCGTGGCAGATCACCACGTCGGCCGCCGGCATCGCCTGCGAGTAGAGCATCCAATCGAGCAGCACCGCATTCCCAGGCACCTCGATCGGCCGCTCCGGCCGGTGCCTGTTGGTCGTCGCCAGCACCCGCACCGGCTCGTCGGCCAACGCATCCAGCGCCACCCGCAGCAGCTCGCACTCCGGATCCTGGGACGTGCTGGGGGCGATCACCACCAGCGGTCCATCGCCTTCGGGCAGCGGCACCTCCTCACCCGGCAGCTCGAAGAACAGCGGCCCTGTAACCCGGACGTGCGCCGGCCACTCGCGCGGGTACTCCAGCTGCGGCAACGTCGCCACGATCGCCAGCAGCTCACTGATCCCGCCGTGGAACCGCTCGATCGGTCCCAGCCCCAACCGGGCCCGGGTCTCGTTGAGCTCGTCTCGTCCCTGACGCAGCCCCATCGCGAGCAGCGGCCCCGTCGCCCGCCATCCCAGCCGCCCCACCGCCGTCCGCGGCGGCCGCAGCCCCAGCGAGTACATCGGCATTCCCGGCTGCTGCACGGGATAGACGTGCGGGATCAGGGTGGCGTGCGGCACCCCGGCCACCTCCGCCGCGAGCGTCGGCGCCAGGGTCAGGATGTCGCTCACCACCAGATCCGGTTCGAAGTCATCCATCAACTGGGCGAGCGCCCGGGCGGCAGCCGCTGCCGTCTGCCCATCGGGCGTGTCCGGTCCGGGCGGCGGATACACCGTGTACTCCTGCGCCCCGGTAAAGGCGAGCCCCTCGGCCTCCACCGGGTCCCGCCACCGTTCCCAGGTCTCGACCAGCACGTCGTGTCCCCTGCGACCGAGCTCTCGCGCGAGCGCGATCGCCGGGAAGGCGTGCCCCGGATCGCCGAAGGCGGCAACCAGCAACCGCAGCTCTCGGTCTGAACGGCCCATTGCGCTGACCCTACGGGGTAGGCGGTATCCCTTGATGGATGGCAAAGCGCCGCAACAACGCCCAACGCCTCCGCAATGCCGTCTACGCCCTGCCGGGCCGTACCAAGGCGGCCATGCTCCGCGGCATCCGCGCCAACCGAGTGATCGTCGGCGCCTACGTGGACAAGCGCGGCGGCGTCTGCCCGATGCTCGCCGCCCACCGCAACGGCGGCCGCACCAACTTCGGCACCTTCGCCCGCGCCTGGGACTCCTACACCGGCGCCAACCAGCGCAAGCCCCGTCGCGCTTCCCGCCGCGAGGTCCGCACCCTCGAGGGCTATCTCGAGATGGCGCTCATCCGCGACGGCATCGAGCTCGACACCGAGACCCACCCTGACCGCCCACTCGCGGAGGAGGTCCGAGACGTCCAGGCCACCCGCCGCCGTCTCGCCGAGGCCGACGCTCGCCAGGGCTCCGACGTCAGCGTCGAGGACGTGCTCACCACGGCCTACGGCGAGCACTCGCCCGCCGAGGACTCCGCCGAGACCCGGGCCTCCAAGCTCGACCAAGCAGACGCCGAACGAGCAGACGCCTGACCCACCGGGCTACCTTGCGCCCGTGAACCGGGCGCCATCCCACCAGCCCTTCGTCTCAGTGATCGTCCCCGTCCGCGACGGCGAGTCAACGATCGGCGACGGCCTGGATTCCATCCTCGCCACGGACTACCCAGCCGACCGCCGGGAGATCCTGGTGATCGACAACGGCTCCAGGGATGCCACCGCCGCCCTGATTCAAGCCCGGCCCGTAACGTACCTGCGAGAGGCCAAGCGCTGGCGTCTCCAACGCCCGTAATCGCGGCATCGCCGAGAGCCGTGGCGAAATCCTCGCGTTCGTCGACGCAGACTGCCTGGTCGAGCCGCAATGGCTCACCGAGCTGGTCCGCCCTTTCGAGGACCCCGCGGTCGGCAGCGTCGGCGGCGACCTCCAGCACGCGCCCCCGACCACCGCGGCCGAGCGCCAGGCGGCTCGCATGCTCGGCAACTGGCAGCGCTTCGCTTTCACGCTCCAATCCCCCCTACCCGATCACCGCGAACGCCGCGTATCGCCGCGACGTCCTCGACCGAATCGGCCCATTCGACCCCCACATGAGCCGCGCCCAGGACGTCGAACTCGGCCTCCGCTTCCAGGAGGAGAGTGGCCTTCGGCTCGCCTACGCCGAACGGGCGACCGCCCGCCACCGTCACCGCTCCACCCAGCGCGGCTTCTTCCGCCAGCAGTTCGGCTGGGCGTATGGAGCCGGGCTGGTCGGCGCCAAGTTCGAGGCCATGGGCGGCCACCCAGTCACGCCTCCTCGGATCCGCGATCTCATCCGCCCGCTACAGGGGCTCGGCATCGTCATCTGGGTCGGCCTCCGCCGCCGCGGCCGGCGCCAGTGGATCGAGGACGCCTGGTTCGACTTTCTCCGCCAGCTCGCCTGGTGGACCGGCGCTCGCATCGGACTCCGCCGCGGCGCCCGGATCTGGCGACTCAGCCCAGAGGCCGAGCCCGAAAGCTCAACCTAGTTCGGGCGTATCCAGCGTGTCCCCCGGCCGCAGGAAGAGGATCTCGGGGACCATGCAGTTCGGGGAGGTCCGCAGCAGGAAGCGCACGCCCTCCGCGATGTCCTCGGGCCGGATCATCGCCTCGGGCGCCACCTGACCCCTGACGAACTCGGTCATCGGCGTGTCGACGAACCCCGGCGCGAACGCGGTCACCTGAACCCCCTGGCCCGCGATCTCCTTTTGGGTCGCCTGCGAGAAGCCGATCACCGCCGCCTTGGTCGCGGAGTACACCGACAACCACGGCTGACCGGACTTGCCGGAGATCGAGGCGGTGTTCACCAGCAGCGCCTTGCCGTGCTCGGCACCGGCCTCGCGCAGCATCGGCAGGCACTCGCGCGTCATCAGGATCAGCGCGCGCAGGTTCACCCCCAGCTGCATATCGACGTACTTGGTCGTCAGCGCGTGCATCTCCTCGCCGATGCCGACGCCCGCGTTGTTGATCAGCACGTCCAGCCGCCCGTACGTCTCCCGGTGCGACTCGACGAGCGCGTTGAGGTTCTCCTCATCGGCCATGTTCGCCGGCACGCTCTGAACCTCGAGCCCAGCCGAGCGCAGATCCTCGGCGGCCGCCTCCAGCTTCTCCGGGCGCCGGGCGGACACGGTGAGGCCGTATCCGTCCTCTCCGAGCGCGCGGGCGATCGCCAGCCCGATCCCGCTCGAACCGCCAGTGATCAGGGCCGCCTTCTCCGCCACTTTCTCCTCCTCTTCGCAGCATGAATCGGGTTGCGCCTCGGCTTTCGCCTGCGGCACACCCTCTCTTTAATCGCGGGCGGCACCCTATCGGGGCCATCTCTACGATGCCGCCCGTGTCCAGAAAGACCATCGCCGCAGCGACAGCACTCGCCGCCACCGTCGCGCTGGTCGCCGGCTGCGGCGGCTCCGACAACGGCACGGGGAGCCGCAGCAAGCCCGCCCTCGCCGGCCACCGACTTCCCCGCCCCGCACGGCGCAAGCCTCCAGCAGGTCCTGCTCTCGGCCTCGAAGGGCCAGCAGGGCCCGGTGGTCGCGCCGGCGGCCGCGATGTTCTACGTCGGCACCAACCGCTTCCCGTTCGGCGTCTTCACCGCAGGCCGCGACCAGGTCACGGACGCGCAGGTGGCCATCTACGCCACGCCCGGCAAGAGCCCGAGCGGACCCGCGATCGGCCCCTTCCCGGCCCGGATCGAGGACCTCACCACCAAGCCAGCCTTCCGCGCCAAGACCACCGCCGACGATCCAAGCGCGGCACAAGTCGCCTACGTCAGCGACGTCCCGCTGGACAAGACCGGTCCGTGGGCGTTCGGCGCGCTGATCAAGACCGGCGACTCCTACCAGTACAGCCTGCTGCCGAGTCCACACCCGGTAGGCCAGTATCCGGCCCCGCAGGTTGGCCAGCCGGCCCCGGCCGTGCACACCCTGACCGTCGGCCAGGTCTCCGACGTCTCCCAGATCGACACGCGGGTCCCGCCCGACGACATGCACAACGACGACCTGGCCAACGTCCTGGGGAAGAAGCCCGTCGTTCTGCTCTTCGCGACGCCCGCCCTCTGCCAGAGCCGCGTCTGCGGTCCCGTCACCGACGCCGCCGAGCAGGTGAAGCAGGAGTTCGGCGACCGGGTCGCCTTCATCCACCAAGAGGTCTACAACAACAATCAGATCAACGACGGCCCTCGCCCGCAGATGACCGCCTTCGGCCTACAGACCGAGCCATGGCTGTTCGTCATCGACCGAACGGGCAAGGTGAGCGGCGTGCTTCAGGGTCCGTTCAGTGTCCAGGAGCTCGAGGCGGCCGTCCAGAAGGTGGCCTGAGGGCACCGCCCCTATCGCTCCGAGCCCCGACCGGATAGAAATAGCCGGATGAACGATCCGGAGCTCCTGACCATGCTGGCCGCCGAGGCCGAGCGGCGAAGCCCGACGATCATCACCGGCGTCGAGGAGCTCGCAGCATCCGGGGACACGAACTCGGGCCGCATCGAGGAGCTCCGAATCGAGGTGCACGGTCTCAAGGGGGCCGCCCTGGTGGTTGGCCAGGAGCGGCTCGCCGAGCTGGCCAAGCGGATCGAAACATTCCTTGCCGGCTGCGTGGACTCCGGGAGCATCAATCCCACCAGCGCCGCGGCAGTCGTGACCGCGACGAGCGCCTTCGCCGAAGGGGCGCAGGCCGCGGCCGAGGGAGTGGGGGAGCCCTCCTCGGTCGGCGATTCGATGGAAGCCCTGGACCGCTGACGTTCAGTCCGCATGGTGGAGAGCGAACGCCACCGCGCCGATACCCATCCCGGCCATCACCAGCCAAGCCGGGATCAGCCAGCCGGCGACCTCGGCCACCCGCAATGACGGCCGCCGGTATCCCGGCACGATAAGCGCGACGATGCTCGCGAGGAACACCACGGCGGCGAACGCCACCACCGGTGCCGCCACCAGCGTCCGGGCCGGCGCGTCGACCTCGTCCTCGAAGCTTCGGCCGAGATCCGACGCAAGCACCGCCACCACGGCGATTATCACCAGCGAGCCATAGAGCGCGCCGAACAGGGGCCACGTAAAGGTCTGATCCTGCTCATCGAGCTCCTCCATCCGACGAATCTATCCCGGCGGATGGGGCCCATACACGGGCCGCGGGGCCGGTAGCTCAGTGGTCAGAGCAGCGGACTCATAACCCCCGAGTGCGCCAGACCTTGGCGAGTTTTTTTCTGAGGCAGCCGATTTCCCGGGGCTCGGCCGCGAGATACTGGGCGGGCGATGTCGGAGGAGAACTTGAAGGCGGAGCGGGAGGTGACGCTGCGGGCCTACGAGGCCTGGAACGCCAGAGACTTCGATGCCTGCATAGCGCTCGTCGACCCGGAGATCGAATGGACTTTCTCCCTGGGTGCTCAGATGCCCGGAACCGACGATGTCTATCGCGGCCACGAAGGGGTCCGCAGGTTCTGGAGCGAGTTCATCGATCCCTGGGAGAGCCTCCGCATCGAGATCACCGACACGCGCGAGGCCGGAGACACTCTCGTCGCCTTCGACAAGTTCCACGGTGTAGGCATGGGCAGTGGGGTGGAACTCACTGTGCCTTTCGTCCATCTGATGACTTACCGGAACCGCAAGCTGCTCAGGTTCAGGGCCTATGCCGACCGAGACGAGGCCCTCGAAGCCGCCGGGCTGTCGGAGTAGTCGGTGACGGACGGGATCGTCGAGGTCCTCCGTCGGGTCTACACGCTCGCTGAGGCCCGAGGAGTCGAGGGGCTTTGGAGCTCGCAACCGATGACATCGTCTGTCGAGCCGGAGTCGCCCACTGCTCGCTCGATCACCCCCATCGACCCGCGGGCCGAAACCCGCATAGGCAAGCGATAATCGCAGTACGCGGGCCGGTAGCTCAGCTGGTCAGAGCAGCCGACTCATAAACGTTCCCGCTGCCTCAAACGGACTTGGCATAGGAACACGGAATCCCGCCTGTACAGCCTGATTCAGCCTCTAGCCGGCCCTCGAAATATCGGCGGATCTAGGTGGATCAGGGTCGATTTCGGCAGACAGACAGGCGACGAGGTCCCTGAGACTCACCTGCGTACCCAGAGCAATCAGGGACTGTTCGAGAAGGAAGGTCAAGGCCTGACGAGTGACTTGTGGGGGCGACTGTTTCCCCACAGGAACAGAGCAACATCGGAGCTGCTCCTTAGGTCGGTGCAGTGAGGGCGCTCGTTCGTCGGTGGCCCGGCGCGTCCTCGCTTCACCAACAGCTACCTCCTCCGGGGGAAGGGGCACGCCTAGAACGCTGACTCAAACAATTCGTTGGCTAGCTGCTTGGGGGTCGAGGGGCTCACTCGAACATCTCGGTGGTGTCCGTCAGGGCAAGCAGTCTCGTGACCACCTCATGTCTCGAGGGGACGAAGCTGAGTCGACTGCCGGCCCGCCTTCTATTTCGCTTGATGGCATCCAGGAAAACACCGAGGGCGGTGGAGTCAATGAAGGAGAGCGACGATAGGTCCACGACTATCCGACCGATCTCGGTTTTTTCGGCGTCACGAAGCGTGGTATCAAGCCGGTCAGCCGTCGAGAGATCGATCTCTCCGACGACAGCGACAGTCACCGAGTCCCAATCGCGCTTTGACTTGATATCCGCTGGCTTGACCCTCAAATCAGGCGAGCTGGCGTTCGAGCGGTCGTTATGTCGCATTGCGTCTCCTTCCCCTTTCCTTCTCTCGCAGGGCCCCGGTAGGTCAGTGCCCGTGTGGTGCTCGAGCTGGGCTGCTTAGCCGTGTGCTGGCGATCCAGCTGATCGCCGTGATCCACGAGGTGACTCATCTGTTCTCCTTCGCTAGCTCACGTAAGACGTTCTAGCACTCTGATTGAAAGTACACAGATCTATACATATGTTTCAAACAAAGACGGGAAATGCATATGACACCGAATCCCGCCGACCTCCCAGCCCATCTCGCGCCGGTCGGGTAGAACTGCGGGCATGAAGGCCGAGGAGGTTCCGCGTCCCCTGCTCCCCTGGCTGGGGCGCGCCTGTCGCCAGGCGCGCGAGGAGGCGAACGTCAAGCAGGTCAAGATCGCGGCTGCGATCGAGGTAAACCAGGCGACGATCGCGCGCTTCGAGGAGGGCACCGCCTGGCCGCGGCAGCCGGAGGAGGTGCTGATGGCCTACGCGAGCGAGCTCTTCATGGACGTGCGGCTGCTCTGGCTACACGCCTTCGTCCTCTGGATCGAGAACGAGCCGGTCCTCGACAAACAGAGCCAGGAGGAGATTCGGGCCGCGCTCAAGCGGCTCAAGATCTAGGGGGCCGTTCGGTCAACTTGACAGGTGCTTACCGGCGCCTATCGCCGGATCACCTTCAAGCTCGGCCAGTAGCGCCGCTACATCTGCGAGCTGATGCAGGGGCATGAAGGGAGCGAGCTTGTCCCTCACTGCCCCTAAGCGCTATGGCCGAGAATCCCGCGCGGTTGGCGCGAAGCAGCCAAGAGCTCTGTGAGGCGCCCCACGTGCCTCATCCGTGTCTTCACTCCAATGCGACCGATGATTCCGACCGATCCGATCTCTCCTCTCGAGCCCGGCAGAATGAAGAACCTCGCCCAGGCCTCGAGGTGGACGCCGTCCTGAGACGGGGTGATAGCTATGTACTGCGCCCCGTCGCGGTTGGCGCTAGACGATTCGAACTGCGGGACTACTAGCGTTCCACCGTAGAACCTTGGATCGGCCCGGCCGAGCGGGCGCGCCGAAGTTTGCCGCGGTTGTCCACTGGGCAAAGGTCCTTACGAACGCGTGTATTTGGATTTGAGGTCGATTGCCGGAGGAGGTGGCGACGATGAACCCACGCGTCAAGTTGGCCGCGGTGGTCGCGGTGGTGTCGGTGGTGGTTGGCGGCGCGACGATAGCTGTGGCGGGAGGCGGCAAAGGCGGCGACAAATTCCGGGAGCGACTCAGCGGGTACGAGGAGACGCCGCTCGCCCTCTCGACCCCTGGACAGGCCAAGTTCGAGGCCCGTCTCGACAAGACGGCAATGTCATATCGGTTGAGTTATCGGGATCTCGAGGCACCTGTCACCCAGGCGCACATCCATTTCGGCGCCGAGGGCCAGAGCGGCGGGATCAGCGTGTTTCTGTGCACGAACCTCGGCAACGGGCCGATGGGCACACAGGAGTGCCCAGCGCAGCCGGCAACGATCACTGGGAGGATCGTCCCCGGCGACGTGATCGGCCCAGCCGACCAAGGGATCGACCCGGGTGAGTTCGGCGAGCTCGTCGATGCGATTCGGGCGGGCGCGGCGTACGCGAACGTCCACTCTGAGAAGTACCCGGCGGGTGAAATTCGAGCGCAGCTCGAGCGCGGCCCAAACGACTAGACGCACACGCTGACGGTGCGCCCCGCCGCTCCGCGCGGGTGGCGGGGCCACCCCTGCTCCCCGTGGTACGAGACATCTGGCTGGCCATGTGGCCTACCTGCCTTGGGACGATTCGAGCGGCGGCGGGGATAGCCCGGTCTACATCGCGGAGCTGATTGGCCATACCGATTTCGGCTTCACGTTCCGCGTCTATCAGCGGGCGGTCAAGCGTCGGGACAAGCTCGACGGTGCCTACCTCACGGCCTTTGATGGCGCTCTCGAATGGGCAGAAATAGGCAGAAAGGGCGCAAGCAAAGTCCTGAACCTCGCGAGGAAGCCCGTCTAGCGCGAGCCCGAGAATTCGCATCGCGAAGCCATAACCTCAACGCCCAGGGCCGGTAGCTCAGCTGGTCAGAGCAGCGGACTCATAACCCGCCACGCGGTGGTTCGAATCCACCCCGGCCCATCATCGGATGAGGAGCGCCCACGCGCTGCTCTTCTTCGCGCAAAGGGGGAGAGCCCCGGCCCGGTTCGGGGAGTGCTGCTTTGCATGGAAAGGAGCACTTTCGAACTGGCACGCGCTTCTCGCGCGACGGAGGAGTGGGTGTGGTAGTCCGGTAGCCCTTTGGGTCCGATAGTTTCCGGACCCGAGCACACGAGCAGATCACACATACGGGCCGATAGAAGGCTTGAGAAGGGAGTTCCGATGCTGCTCCTAGCCGATTTCACCCTAGGCGATCTCCTGGTCTCGATGATTGCCTTGTTCTTCCTGATCCTTGCGGTCTGGCTGTTCATCGCGGTGTTCGCTGACATCTTCACTCGCCCCGATCTTTCTGGATGGGGAAAGGCGGGCTGGGTCCTGCTGATCTTCATCCTCCCGGTGATCGGGGTCCTGATCTACCTGATTGCACGTCCGCCGGAGGCGGAGGTCGCGGCGCGGGGGATACTCCGGAGGGACTAGGGGGCCTGCCTGGCCTTGACGCCGCCCGTTCGCCTCACACCGATTCGACGTGACGCGGGCCGCCGCAACGGCGGCAGCGGAAGCTGATCTGGATCACCGACCGAAATAGCCGCTTCGGACGAAAAGCGGCTATCTGCTTTGCATGGAAAGGAGCGGTCTGACCTGTCCCTCCCGCTTCGCGCAAAGCGGGTGCGAGGGATACCGACTCCCCCGTCGGGATCGGCCGACTTCAGTCGCAGGCCGAGCTGGTGGCGCTCTTGAGGTTGTCCGCAGCCGACACGGTGCTGGCGATCTGCGGCGCGAGCGCAAGCAGCTGCTCGGCCGTCGGCGACGCGGGCAATTCCTTGACCGAGGTCGAGAGGGTCGAGACAGACGATTCCAAGGCGCTTGTCTCGTCCGGGAAGTCCGCCTTGGCCGAGCTCACAACAGCGTTTGAGTCACTCTGAATCGCCTCCACGTCCGTCTGGACGGTAGAGAGAGTGTCGGTCCCACCGAGGTCGACGCTCTTGAGCTCGTTGACCGAGCTCTGGAGATCGCTCACATCCGAACAGTAGTCCGGCTTGTCGTCGCCGCCACATCCGGCGACCATGAGCGTCCCAGCTGCCAAGGCCAGCGAAACGATCAGCGTCATGCGGAAACTGGCCTTCATCGGGGGCCAACCATAGTCATTACCGCTTTGGACGAAAAGCAGCACTGCTGCTTTGCATGGAAAGCAGCGGGTACCACGCTGAGGGGGGAGCAGGCGACTCAGACCTTAGGTGTCACTCGGCCAGTTCTTCGAGCCGCCTACGCCCTCCTGTCGACCTAGCTAGGTGCCGCCGCCAGTTCGTCAGCCTTTTTCCTCGCAAGGGCGGCATCGAGCACCGCGTACTCGGCTTCGTCGATCGCGGCATTCGCATAGTCAACCGCGAACGACGCGTCAGCTTCGGCCTGATCAGCGTTCATCTCAGCTCGCTCGGCGTCGTCCTCTGCCCGCTTGCGGTCGAAGTCCTCGCGAATTGCGGCGAGGTGTTCGTGCCACGAACGCTGCACGTCGTGCCACCAGGCAGAGACCTTCCCCTTGCCTTCCTCGACGTCCTTGTGAAGCTGATCGGCATCGGCCTGCGCCGTTTCACGCGCCTGCTGAACGTCCTGCTCCAGAGTGGCCTGGTCCTTGGCCTGTGCGGCTGCCGCCCGGTCTTCTGCTTCCTTGGCCCGAGCTGCCAACTTGCTCAATTGGTCTGATACGGCCATTTCACCTTCTCCATTTCTCCTACCTCGTGTTCGACCATACTTCTTCAGCGCGTGGTCGTGGGAGACCGGCGAGCGGCTGGCCCCGTCGCTGGCGTTCCGCAAGTTCTATGCCCAGCGAAATAGCCGCTTTGGACGAAAAGCAGCAGCGGCGCGGGCGGTGAGCTGACGCCTCCTTCCGCGTGGAACGGAGAGAGAGGCTCGGGAAGGGAGGCCGAAGCGAAACTGGGCCAACACGAAAACCATCTCCCGAAACATCTCCAGAACTGCCGAGAACTCAGGGGACCTAAGAGCAACTTCCAGGCACGAAACGGCCCCTCAGCAGACCAGGGCTCAACGCCTGACACGTAACTCATAATCCGAAGAACGCAGGTTCGAGTTCTGCCCGGCCCATGAAAGCCCCGCAAAGCGGGGCGGCTGACAACCGAGGCGGGCGCTAGCTTGGCGGTGTGAGCGCTAGCTATCTCAGGGCGGGCGCCTTCGACGGATGAGCGACGCCGGCGGCGACCCGCGCCCGGCGGCGGTCACGTTCGTGACCACCGAGCACTTCGTGCTCCAGGGTGCCCGGGCGGCGACGATCGCCGAATCGACGGGGCGGGCGAGCATGTTCCTCGCCGCGGTCGCCGGCGGCCTCGTCGCGCTCGGTCTGGTCGCGACTGCCACCAGCGTTGGCAGTGCGTTCTACGCGTTCGGCCTTGTTCTCCTCCCGACGCTAGCGTTCGTCGGGTTCGTGACCTTCGAGAGGGTGATGCAATCCGGGATCGAGGACTACGGGTACGCACGCCGTATCGCTCTTCTTCGCGGTTACTACTTCGCCAATGCGCCAGAGCTAGCCCCGTACCTGCTCAGCGTCCCGCCTTCGGAGCGGTTGCACGTGCAGGGTCTCGCGATCGAGCGCTTCCAGGCTTTCCGTAGCGTCGCCGGCATGGTCGCCGTGATCACGGCGGTGATTGCGGGCTCCGCGGCGGGCCTGGCCGCGATCCTGATCTCGGACCACTCCCTGGCGGCCACCCTGATCACAGGCGCCACGGTCACGGCAGCAGTGGTGTTCCTCCTGATGCGCGCCCACAGGTCTGTCTGGAGACGAGACGCTGCTATGCCACTCACCGAGGAGGGAGAACACACCTGACTCTGGACGGTCGGGAGTGGAGACCCCCGGCGCGGTGACCTAGCGGAGCGACCGAAATGCCGCGCGAACCTCGCTGGCGAACAAATCGGGCTCCTCCCAGGCGGCGAAGTGACCGCCCTTGTCGGCCTTGTTGAAATAGCTGAGCGTCGGGTAGGCCAACTCGACCCAGCTCTTCGGGGTCCGGACGATCTCACCCGGGAACTGGGTGAATCCGACCGGGACCTTGACCGGCGGCGGAGCCTGTCCGGCGGCGCGAGCCTGTGCCTGCCCGCTCTCCCAGTAAGACCGGGCCGCCGAGGCGCCCGTGGCCGTCAGCCAGTAGGTCGTGATGTTGTCGAGGATGTGATCCCGGGTGAGATTGCCCGAGGGCTTGTCCTCGACGAATGCGCTCGCGATCTTGTAGTAGCTGTCGGTGTCGTGGTCGAGCATCCAGGCGGCCAGAGCCACAGGTGAATCGAGCAGGGCGTAGCCGATCGTCTGCGGCCGCGTGGCCTGCTCGATGAAGTAGCCGAAGCCGGTCGCCCTGAATGTGGCCCCCTGCTCGGCCGCCGCCTTCTCCTCCTCGGTGTTCTTCGGGAAGGCGTCTGGGTTCCCCAGTCCCGGCACGAACAGGTTCGTGTGGATGCCGACGAGCCCGTCGGGTCCAAGGCGCCCCATCGCGTCAGTCACCGCGGCGCCCACGTCGCCTCCCTGGGCGACGTAGCGGTCGTATCCGAGGCGCTGCATCAGCACCGGCCAGGCCGCCGCGACGCGGCCGGCCCACCAGCCGGGCTCGCTCGGCTCGGGAGAGAAGCCGTACCCGGGGACGGAAGGCAGCACCAGGTGCAAGGCGTCCCCGGCGTTGCCGCCGTTCGCGGTCGGGTCCGTGAGCGGGCCAACGGTCTCGAGCATCTCGATCACCGAGCCCGGCCAGCCGTGGGTCATGATCAGCGGCAGCGCGTCCTCGTGCGGCGACTTCACGTGGATGAAGTGGACGTCGACCCCGTCGATCTCGGTCTTGAACTGCGGCAGCGCGTTCAGCCTCTCCTCACACCTGCCGCAGTCGTATTCGCTGGTCCAGTAGCGAGCGAGCTCCTGCATCGTCTCGAGCTGGACGCCCTGCGAGCGATCGTCGACGAGCTCCTTGGAGGGCCAGCGGGTGGCGGTTATGCGTCGGCGAAGCTCGTCGAGATCCTCCTGCGGGACCTCGATGCTGAAGGGTCGGATCGCTCCGTCTTTGGCCGTGCCTGGATCGGCGGCGGTCTGCTTGGTCGAGGCTGAGGATTCCATCTGCGGCTCCTAGCGTGCGTTTTCGGGGGCCTTCCTGACCCTCGCGGAGGCGCAGACAAAGTCGAGGCGAGTGGAGCCACTCGGCGCTATCACGCCTGGCTTTCGACCCTATGCCTCTGGTGGGGAAGAAGTCAAGGGGCCGCAGGGGGCATACCTCGGGGCCACACAACCGCCGCGGCGTCGCAGAACCATGCTGACGAAAACGAGCGCGCCGCGCCGTGGGTCATACGGAAGCCGGCCAGATTGACTGCGAGTTCCGTGGCGTGGGATGGAGTGCGGCCAGGGTTCATTCAACGAGGTATGTCTCGTAGATCACGCCTGAGGGCTGGCGGCCGCCGACGCTGATGAAAACGCCTTTGTTCAACCAATCGAGCTCGGGCGCGGCGGTCTCGATCTGGGTTGAGGTACGGAAGGTGTACTCGGAGGCGTCCACGGGCTCACCGTCTGCGATTCGCGCCAGAACTTCCGGGCTGCCGTGTCGCACACCTCGCGACTGGACGTAGAGCAGCTCGCCGCCATCCGTCTCCAGCGTGTAGCGGATGTCCGCCAGTGCGGTGCCATCCGGCAGGAGTGATCTGCCAATCTGCGCTTGCGCCCGGGAGCAGCTTCCCGTTGATCTCGGGGCCGGTGAACGTCCCACCGGTCTGGGGGACGATGCGCCGGTGGCCCTGGGCGACAGCGCCGAGATCGAGTGGCTCGCCCAGCGTGGCCTCCAGGCGGTAGACCAGGGTCAGGCGAGGGTCGGGAAGCCGGATGCTCATCGCTCAGCGGCAGCCAGACGGCCGACTGTCCGCGTCCCCGGGTCGTTGGGATGGGGCTCCAGCGGGGTGACGGTGACGTGCATCCATTCGTAGAGCGGCAGAGCGCTGAGCAGGGCCTCGAGCTCGGCTTCGCCGTCGGCGCGGTACAACCCGAGGATCCTGCTCTCACCACCTGCGACGCGCCGCGTCCAGACCCGGACGAGATGGCCCTCGTCCACCAGCCGCGCCGCGGCCGATGCCTCAGCCCGCTCGCGATCCTTGACCTCAGGCTCCGGTGTTCCGTCGGGAACGTTCACCTGGAACTCGACGAGGAACTCCATGATGCGCGCTCCTTCCGCGGTCGTCTCAGGTCGCTGTCGCCTCTGCGCCGGTCATTTCCAGGAACTGACGCTCGATCTGCGGGTAGAGCGTGTCCTGGTCGTCGCTCAGCCCGGCCTTGACCGCGCGGCTGTAGTCGTCGACGGACGCCTCTGGCTCATCGGCCTCCAGCGCGTCGAGCGCGGACGTTGCCACGGTCGCCGGGGGGATCTTCTCGAGGTCGAACGCGGCGGCCATATCCGTGTCGACGGGGCCGGCGTGGACGCCGACCACCTGGGTGCCCTGGCGCCTGCAGCTCGATGCGTGCCGCGTTCGTGAAGCTCCACGCCGCGGCCTTCGATGCCGAGTAGGTCGATGAGCAGCGGACGTCGCGACCCACGAGAAGACGGAGAGCATGTTGACGAATGCGCCCCCGCCGTTGCGCTCCAGCACCGGCGCGAACGCCTGCGTCATCGAGACCAGGCTGAGGTAGTTGGTCTCGAGCTCCACCCGCGCAGTGTCGAGCGAGGCGCTCAGCGGGATGTCGACATTGAGGACTCCGGCGTTGTTGACGACCAGCTGCACGTCGTCGAGCTCGCGCGCGACCGCCGCGACCCGATCGGGGTCGGTGACGTCGAGTTGGATCGGGCACGAGGCGGGGGTCGGTGACGGTGGCCACGTCGCGCACCGCGGCGTAGACCTTCGCGGCGCCGCGGTCCAGCAGCGCGTCCGCGAACTCCTTGCCGATCCCGCGGTTGGCGCCCGTGACCAGGGCGGTGCTGTCTTGGATGTTCATTGCTATCTCCTGTTTTTCCTTGGCGGCTCGACCCCGGATCGGGTGACCCGGGATCGATACGCCGATGGGTTTCACGCTGTTCATGAGCCCTCCTCGAGCGCCGGCTCGAGTGAGTGCGACAGCGACCCGTCGGCCGATTCCGGCGGCGCCGTGGGATGGGCTGGGAGCAGCAGCAGGGCGCGATCGCGCCTGCGGCGCTGACGCCGGCGGCGACGAGCAAGGCGGCGCTGAAGCCGTCGAAGAACGCCGAGGACGCTGCGGCGTGGACGGCGTTCGCGAGTGCGGGGTGGCCGTTGACGCTGGTGCGGTTGGCGAGCTCGAGCGCGCCGCCGGCGGAGTCGTGGGCGGTGCGCGCGAGCCGCGGAGCCAGGTCCGCGGGAAGCCTGTCGGTGAGTCGGTTGTTGTAGAGAGAGGCGTAGACGCTGCCGAGCACGGCGACGCCGAGGGTGCTTCCGAGCAGGCGGGTGGCGTCGTTGACAGCGGAGCCGATGCCGGCCTTGGCCTTCGGTACGACCCCCATGATCGCCTCGGTCGCGGGTGCGCTGACGAGTCCCACGCCGCTGCCGCCGAGCACCATCTGGCCGGCTAGCTCGAGGTAGCTGGTTCCTGCGGTTGCGGTGGAGACCCAGGCGAAGAAGCCGGCGAAAGAGAACAGGCCGGCGGTGACGACCTGCTTGGTGCCGAAGCGCACGGCGAGCTTGGTGCCGAGCACCGACATCACCCCCACGGAGATCGCGACCGGCAGCAGGTGGACACCCGTGGAGAGCGGCCCGTAGCCCTTGAAGAACTGGAAGTACTGGGTGATCAGGAGGCTGAAGCCGGAGAGCGCGAAGAAGGCGACGGTGACGGAGCCGCTGGCGGCGGTGAAGCGAAGGTCGCGGAACAGGCCGAGGTCGAGCATCGGCTCTGACGTGGTGCGCTCGCGGACGATGAAGGCGGCGAACAGCCCCGCTGCGAGTGCGAAGCCCGCGAGGCTGCGGCCGCTGCTCCAGCCGTAGTTGGGGGCCTCGATCAGCGTGTAGGTCAGCAGCGCCATCGCCGCGCTCGAGAGCACCAGTCCCGGGCCGTCGGTCCTGTTCGCGCCCGGATCGCGCGAGGTCGGCACGCTCCAGGCGACGAGCGCGGCGCCGACAAGGGCGACGGGTGCCATCGCGAAGAAGATGCTCGTCCAGCTGAACTGCTCGAGCAGCCAGCCCCCGACGATCGGGCCGAGCGCGATCGCGATGCCCGCCGTCGCGCCCCAGAGGCCGATCGCGCGGGCGCGCTCGCCCCGCTCGGTGAACACGTTCGAGATCAGCGAGAGGGTGGAGGGGAAGATCATCGCGGCGCCGAGACCCATGAAGCAGCGGGCGACGATCAGCTGGCCGGCGGTCGTGGTCAGACCGGCGGCGAAGCTGGCGACTCCGAACACGCCCAGGCCGGCGAGCAGAAATCCCTTGCGGCCGAGGCGGTCGCTGAGGCTGCCGCTGGCCAGCAGCAGCGCCGCGAACACCAGGCTGTAGGCATCGACGACCCACTGCAGCTGCGAGTTCGACGCATCCAGCTCGCGAACCAGCGTCGGCAGCGCGACGTTGACGATCGTGATGTCGAGGTTGATCACAAACGCTGCCAGCAGCAGCGAGACGAGAATCAGGGGGCGACGTTGCATGACGGCTAGGCCTCCTCGGCGAGGGCCACGTGTCCGTCGATCGGGACGGTCGCGCCCGTGGGCGCTGCATGGGGTGCGGGGCGGCGAACCCCGAGGATCGCCAGGGACGCGAGCGCACTAGCTGCCGCGAAAGCGCTGATCACGATCCAGGAGCGGTCGAACGCGTCGAGAACGGCGTGCGGTGCACTCGGCGTTCCGAGCACCGCGACGAGGACCGCCACGCCGATCGCCAGGCCGACCTGACGGAGCATGTTGACCACTGCCGAGCCGGTCGCGAAGTTCTCCGGGGGAAGCTCCGAGGTGGCGCTCGACATCATCGTCGGCAGCGTCAGGCCGACGCCGACACCGATGATCACAAGGCCGGGGAACAGGTCGGCGAAGTAGTCCGCTTTCAGCCCGGCGAACAGGGCGAACCACACGGCACCGACGGCGAAGAGGCTCGAGCCGATGGCGATCACGACACCCGAGCCGAATCGCACGATCAGGCGTTCGGCTAGCAGCAGCGCGGTCGGTAGGACCAGGAACGGGCTGGGCGCGATCGTGAGCCCCGTCTGCAGCGCCGACCAGTGCCAGACGTTCTGATCCCAGAGCACGAGCGAGAGCAG
>CAWKFQ010000025.1:0-52225 GCA_963848955.1 uncultured Solirubrobacterales bacterium
GCCCGCTCCGCCCTCGAGATCCTCTCCGGCGAGGACGTGGAGTGGCGAAACCTCAAGTGGCAGCCCACCTCGGGAAGCATCGGCCGGGGGAGCTTCGACTTCCCCGAGCCGGTCGGCCGCCAGCGGATGATCCACTACCCGAGCGGCGAGCAGATCACGGTGCCACGCCACGTTGCGACCCGGAACGTGCGGACGACGATGAACGCCGCCGCCATCGCTTCTCCGAAGCTGGCGGCGGGTGTGCAGCTGCTCGGCCGCCCGATGGGCCTGGCGCTACGGACACCGCTGAAGCGGGTCCTCTCCGCCGCGATCTCACGGCTGCCGGAGGGGCCGAGCTCGGATCAACGGGCCAAGATGCGCTTCGTGATTGTCTGCGATGCCACCCGCGGCGAGCAGCGCGCGCGAGGAGTGATCAGCGGCCGCGACGTCTACGGCCTTACCGCAGCCGCGGTCAGCAAGGGCGGCCTGATCGTCGCCGGGCGCGGCTTCTCGGCAGCCGGCGCGCTGGCGCCCGCCCAGGCCTTCGACCCCGAGGACTTCCTCGCGTCCCTCGACGGCTTCGACCTCCACTGGCAGGTGGACCGGCCGCGGGAGGCGTTCGCCGCCTCGATGAGCAGCTAGGTGACCCGCGGGCTCAGTCGCAAGCGACCGCCGGCGGTCAGCCTCGAGGCCGGCGCCCCCGCGGACGCCCCTCGCTGCCCCGCCTGCGGAGAGCCCCTGTTCGTCTGGCTCGAGAGCCTCGGCTACGGCGCCCGCGAGGACCAGATCGTCGACCGTTGCGAGAACTGCGGGCTGGTGGTGGCTCGCGACGCGGCGCCTTCGCCCGAGCGGGCGATCGACGAGCTCCTCCGGGACAGCTCGGAGTCGGACGATGGGATCACGGTGCGCGCCGCCAACGCCGCCAGCCTCCAGGCCTGGCTCGGGGCGGAGAACTGGGCGGCGCTTCGACCCGGTGACTCCGAGATCAAGCCGACCCCTCGCGCCGCCGGCCTCCTGCTCGGCCGCCGCGAGATGCTGGTGACCCGCGTGCGCTATCCGGCGGCCGCCGGGATGGCCTCGATGTGGCAGACGCTGCTCAACCTACTCACCTTTCACCGCGACTTTGCGGCTGAGGCGCTCGGCGGCCGCCTCCGGCCCAGGACAGGCCGGGGCCGCGGCGCTTTCGCCCTCGACGCGCTGATCACCGTGCTCGCGGCGATCCCCACCGCGATCATCGCCGCCCTCCTCGAGGGCGGCGCCGTCCTCGCCCGCAGGGGCGGAGTGATCGAGGTATCCGCCCGCCGGGGCTTCCGCGAGGGGCTCGATTGAGCCCGCGTTAGCCGGCGGCGAGCTCCAGGATCACGGAGGCGACCTCGTCCGGGGCGCCGATGTGCGGCGGAGTGCGGCTGGCGGCGATCTCGAGCGTCTCGCTCCTTCCGAGCCGCCCCTGGAGCGCTCGCGCCGCCTCACGGAGGAGCGGCGGCGTCGAGGAGGCGACGACGATCCGGGAAGGCCGCTCGGCGTCCGCGAGCCGCACGAGCGGCATCGTCCAGGCGGCGGCGGCGCCAAGCTCGGCAAAGATCCCGGCGGGACGGCGGCGACCCTCTGCGGTGAGCGCGGTCGGGAGGCGACCGAGGCCGACACCGAGCGCCGCCAGCCTGTCGGAGAGATAGAGCGCCACGGCGCCCTCGGCGCCGCGCTCCGCGATAGCCGCCTCGAGCGCCCGCCGGTCGTCGGAGAGCGCCTCGGTGGCCGCGGGGAGCATCGCGAGCGCGTCGGGCTCGACCAGGACCGAGCCGGCGACCAGCTCGGGGTGACGCAGGGAGAGATCAAGCGCGATCACGGCGCCGATTCCCGCGCCGCAGAGCAGCGCCGGCTCCGCCCCGAGCGATTCGATCATGACCGCCGCGTCCTCGCTCTGCTCCTCGATCGTGGTCCGCTGGTACCCGGGCGGAGCGGTCGAGGCGCCCCAGCCTCGGCGGTCATAGGAGATCACCCGGGCCCGTTTGGAGGCCGCCTTCGCGACCGGCACCCAGGCCTCGGCGCCGGTCGCGGTCTCGTGGATCAAGAGGACGAGGTCTCCCTCCCCTCGCTCGCTCCAGCTCAGCTCGACGCCTCGGGCCTCGAGGGTCGACATCGCGGCTTAGACGTTCTTCCAGATCCGGCCGATCAACGGCAGCGCCACCGCCCGAGGGCTGTGGTGGCCGGCGAGCGCTCCGGCGCGGTTGAGCACCCCCGGGGACCACCACCCGCTTGCCACGGGCGGCCCCGTCCACCGCCTCCCGCGCGACGTCCTCCGGCGAGGTCCAGAAGGCATCGGGCGTCCGCGCCTCGGCGTCCCCCATCCCGGCCACCTCAGGGAACTCGGTGCGGACCGGTCCCGGGCAGAGTGCGGTCACCGAGATGCCGCGGCCCCGGACCTCGGTCCGAAGCGACTCGCTGAAGGAGAGGACGAATGCCTTGCTCGCCGCGTAGACCGCCGAGCCGGGCAGCGGCTGGAAGGCGGCCATCGAGGCGACGTTGATCACCGCACCCCTGCCCCTGGCCACCATCCCCGGCAGGAGCCGTCCGGTGAGGTCCACGACAGCCTCGATGTTGATCCTGACCATGCCCAGCATCCGCTCGGTGTCGCTGGTTGCGAAGTCGCCGCGGGAGCCGAAGCCGGCGTTGTTGACGAGCACCTCGATCGAGCGCCCCCGCCGATCGAGCTCGGCGACCAGCCGCTCGCGCTCGCCGGGGTCGGCGAGGTCGCAGGCAACCACCTCGGCGTCGGCGGAGTGCTCTGCGGCGAGCTCGGTGGCGAGGCTGCGCAGCCGCTCCTCGCGGCGGGCGACCAGGGTGACCGCGTGGCCGCGCGAGGCGAGCTCGCTCGCGAGTGCGGCGCCGATTCCCGAGGAGGCGCCGGTGACCAGAGCTGCGCCGCGCGGGGAGGGCTCGGGAAGACCCACTAGCGCGCCGTCGGGCGGCGTTTGCGGCCCCGCATCACTCTTGCAGCCCCTCGCGGGCCTCCCGCACCAGGGTGACCGCCTCGGGGAAGACGATCCGGATCGCATCGCGCACCTGGACCGCCTGCTCGTCGGTCGAGCCGCTCAGCTCCAAGGAGCTGATCGAGGCGACGGTCATGTCAACCGCCAGCTTGATCGCGTTGTCGGCCCAGGCGACCTTCTGGGCGCCCTGCATCTGCTCCGCCAGCTCCTCCATCCGACGACGCATCTCATCCGGGTCGCCGAACAGGCCTCCGAATCCTTGACCTTCCATAAAACGATCATAGAGCGCACCTTTCGTGCGCTCGTGGGCATCACTATGAGGCGATGCTTGGCAGGCAGCGAGGAGGGGCGACGGTGGAGCACGTCGCCCTGGTGGCGCTGATCGCGTTGGTGGTGATCGCCGCGATCGCGGCTCTCGCCTCCTCGCCCCCGCGCCGCTCGGCCAGGGAGCTGGGCGAGGTGATCGGGCGGCGGATCGCCTGCGCACCGCGGCACCCGGTGCCCTGCGGCCGCAACCCGCTGGCGCTCGCCTACGGATCTCCGCTCGGCAAGCTGGTGCGCCATCTCGCTCCGGAGCCGAGCGGCGAGTCGGGTCTGCTGCCCGTCGACTTTCGCCGCTGCCGCCAGGCGAGCTGCGCGGCGCCGGGGCCCGAGCCGGGGCTGACCGCGTCCCAGCGGCGGGTCACCGAGTTCACCTCGGTCGAGGACCTACGCCGCTCCGGCGGCCCGGTCCGGGTCACCTACTGGCTCTACCGGCCCACCTTGGGCTGGGAGAGAATCACCCGCGCCGCCGGAGCCGCTGAAATCGAGGCGGCCACCGGGATCAGGCTCAACCTCGAGGACGACCCAGCTCTGGTGCCGCTCGAGACCCTCCCGGGCCGAAACCACTTCCCCTTCCCCCGGGCCGAGGAGCCGCCCTGGCGCTGGCAAGTGCCTGACGTCTACCCGGGCTGACTGCGCTGGGCCTCGCGGGCGGCCTCCGAGCTCTCGTTGCTGTCGGCCTCCTTCTCCCGCTGGTGCGCCTCCGCCTCGGCGCCCGCCCGGCGGATCAGGCTGCGCCAGTCGGTGGTTCGGAAGATCACGAGAAGGGCGACGAACCCGAGGAGGGCCGCCCAGGCGGCGACCGCGATCTGCTGCCCGACCGAGTAGGTGAGCACGGCGATCGGGCCGGGTCCCCGGAGGGTGGCGACCAGCAGAGCCTGCTGCGCACCGGCGCCGCCGGGGGTGAGCGGAAGCAAGGTCGAGATCGCCTGGACGCTCATCACCAGCATCACGTTGGAGAAGGAGCCGCCGATGTGGAAGGCTTCGAGGAAGAACCAGAAGGAGAAGAAGCGCGCCACCCAACCGACCCCCTGCCAGGCGGCGACCTCTCGCAGGTACCGGCGCCAGTCGGTGAGGACCACGACGCCCTGCTTGATCCGGTTCCAGAACTCCTCCGCCCGCCGGGCGAGGATCGCGAAGGTGAGCACCGTCGCGATCGCGAGTGCCGTCAGGAGGAAGAGGAGAAAGCGTGGGTGCTCCGCCCAGAAGGAGATCTCGAAGGCGGGCAGGTCGGGGAGCTCGGGCGGCCGGGGAAGCAGCCCCTGGGTGAGCGCATAGAGGAAGACCAGGATCCCCGCGCTGGTGTCGAAGACGGACTGGACGAAGAAGGACGAGACGATCGCCGGATAGGAGGAGCCGCGAATCGAGCGCTTCGCGAGGAAGATCTTGACTGCGTCGCCGACCCGCGCCGGGATGAAGCTGTTGAGCCCGGCGCCGGCCAGATAGGCGCCGGTGATCCTCCAGTAGCCGACTTCCCGCCCGGATAGGCAGCCCGGAGGACGTTCTGCCAGGCGCGGGTGCGGGCGAGCAGGTGCAGGAGGTAGAAGGCGAGGGCGATCGACATCGAGATCCAGCCGATGTCGCCGAGGCGGTCGAAGAATTCGTCGGCGCCGCGAAAGAAGCGGTCGAGGCTGCTGCCCAGGTCTAAGGCGAGGAGGGGCTCTGTCAATTCTGCTCACGGACCCGCCGGAGCTCCCGGTTGGCGAGCGCTCCGATCAGGAGTGCGAGGTTCCCCACATAGAGCCAGACGAGCAGGACGATGATCGCGCCGAGGGCGCCGTAGGTGGCGTCGTAGGAGCTGAAGTTGGAGACGTAGATCGAGAAGCCCATCGAGGCGATCAGCCAGAGCGCCGCTGCGAGAAGGGCGCCCGGGAGGTGCTCGAGCGGGGGCCGCTTCGGTCCCGCCGGCCCCCGCCAGTAGAGCAGCAGCAGCGCCGCCAGCAGCGCCGCCAGCCCCACCGGATAGCGAAGCAGCGAGACCAGCGATCGGGAGCTCGCCTCGAGGCCGGCGGCGTCGGCGATCGAGCTGAACAGCGGGCCGGCGAGCAGGAGCGCTGTGAAGGCGAGCAGGAGGAGGGCCATCAGCGCGACCGTGAGGAGCAGCTGGGCAACCCGGCTGCCGACGAACCCCCGGCCGCTCCCTCCATTGATCACGTCCAGTGCGCGGATCGCCGCGCCGGTGGCCCCGGAGGCCGAGACCAGAGCGACCACCAGGCCGATCCCGAGCAGGCTGCCGGCGTTGCCGCTGTCCTCGAGGATGTCGCGCAGCGCGCTGTCGATCGTGTCCACCGCAGGCCCCGGTGCCGCCTCACGCAGGGTGTCGATGATGCTCTCGTATGTCTCCGGATAGCTGCCGAAGAGGGCGAGCAGGGCGACGGCGACGATAAGCGCCGGGAACAGCGACAGGAAGCCGTAATAGGCGAGGGTGGCCGCCCTGTCGGTGATCTGGACATCGCCGAACCGGGAGTAGACGGCCCCGGCGACCGCCTTCCACTGCTCCCGGGTCATCTCCCGGATCGCCGCCGGCTTTCGTCTCGGCGGCGAGGCGGGGCGCTCACCAGAGGACGTCATGGCTCTCCATCACTCCGAGTCCGGATGCCAGTTCGAGGCCGGGCAGGGCGCCGCGGAAGCTGCCGAAGGGAGCTCGATAGTCGGAGCGCCCGAGCAGGGGGATGCTGGTGTGGTGGACCCGCTCGGTCTCGGCCGAGAAGCGCAGCCGCGATCCCTCTCCGAAGGCGATTCCCTCGAGCCCGTCGAAGGTCACCGGCCCGGGCTCGCCCGTCTCCCCGTTCACCCAGATAGCACGCTCGCTGGCCTGCGGTGGATCGTTGATCCCATCGACCAGGTTCCAGCCGACCGTCCGCCCGTCGCTGAGGCTGCCTACCCCCGCCGACCACTTCCAGACGGTGTGGCGGCGGTGATACCCGGCCGAGTCGTCTTCGACGCCGAGCGCCTCGAGCTCCTCGCGGCGCCCACCGATCCTCACCTCGCCCGCCACCGGAACCGCGGCAAGCTTCCGGGTCCAGGTGTAGGCACCCTCCCCGTTCGGGCACATGCACTCGATCGGTTTGCCCTCGCCGAGCTCGAGATCGACCTCGACCTGGCCCGAGCGGATGAACAGCGAGCGTCCCGGCATCCCCACCTCGAGGCGGGCCCCCGGCAACATCCGGCGGGTGCGCTCGCGGAGGCGGCGGCGCTCGCGGTCCCAGATCCCCCAGAAGGTCATCGGCACCGGGCCGATCTCGACGATCGCCCCGAAGACGATCAGCCGCTCGCCGAAGGCCCCGACCCAGCGCCAGCGCTTGCGGAAGCGGCCGGCGAGCCGGAGCGGCATCCGCTCGGGGGGACCGGCAGCGCCGGGCGCTCCTCCGGCGGGCCGCGCCAGGGAAGGGCGGCGAGCGCCGCCTCGCTTCCGGCCGGGAGCCTCAATCGAGAAAGCGAAGCAGGTGCTCGGCGATCAGCTCGCCGCGGTCCTCCTGCAGGAAGTGAGCGGCGCCCTCGATCCGCACCTGTTCGTCGGCGCTTGGGATCAGATCGACAAAGCGCGCGCCACCCTTCGGGTAGGGGAAGACCGGGTCCATGTCGGAGAAGGCGATCAGGGCGGGCTTCTCCCAGCGGCTGAGCTGGTCGGCGACCGCGCGCATCGTCTTCGCCCCCGGCTGATCGTCATCGGTCGGCACCAGGAGCGGGAACTGCGCCGCCCCTGCCTTCGACTCGACGCTGGGGAACGGGGCCTCGTAAGCGGCGATCACCTCATCGGGGACCTCGGATGCGGTGGCGCCCTGGATCACGAAGCCGACCGGGAGATCCGGGTTGCGCTCGGCGAAGTCCCGCCAAGCGAGAAAGCCCTTCGAGACCCGACCGCTGAAGAGCCCCGTGTTGAGGATGACCAGGGCGCGCACCCGGTCGGCGTTCTCGACCGCCCAGCGAAGCCCGATCGGCCCGCCCCAGTCCTGTACCACGACGACTGCCGCGTTCAGATCCAGTCCCGCAAGCAGTCCGGAGACCAGCATGCTGTGGCGGTCGTAGCTGTACCAGCCGCGGTCGGTGGGCTTGTCGGAGCGGCCGAAGCCGGCGTAGTCGGGGCAGATCACCCGGTGCCCTGCAGCGACCAGGGGCGGCAGCATCTTCCGGTAGAGGTAGGCCCAGGTGGGCTCGCCGTGGAAGCAGACGATCGGAGCAGCGCCGTTAGTGCGAGGGCGCTCCGATTCGGGAGGGTGCTCCGAAGGAGCAACCCGTTTGATGTTGGAGGAGCGACCCGTTTCATGAGGTTCGTCGAGGTAATGCAGCCGGAGGCCCTCGAGATCGGCGTAGTGAGGCTCGTACTCGTAGCCTGGCAGGCCTTCGAATCGCTCCTCGGGAGTGCGAAAGACACCCACGGCCGGAGCTTGGCAGACTGTCGCGCTCATGGCAGTTCGCAGCGAGGGCATCCCCCACTCCCGCCATGCCCGCGCCGAAGCACGACCCCTCCGACGAGGCGATGTGCACTCGCGCGCGCGAGCGTTATGCCGCCGACCGCAAGCGGGGAGGCCGCGTGCCGCGGGGCCGGCGAAAGCACGCCGCGATGCCCAACCTGATCATCGTCGGCGGGCTCAAGTGCGGGACGACGAGCATCCACCACTATCTCGGGCTCCACCCCGAGATCCAGATGTCGAAGCCGAAGGAGCTCAATTTCTTCGTCGAGGAGCTCAACTGGGATCTCGGCCTCGACTGGTACCGCGGCCGCTTCGACGGGCGCTTCGCCGTGCGCGGCGAGTCCTCGCCCCACTACACGAACCTCCCCCGCTTCGAAGGGATCGCCGAGCGGATCCACCGGCACGTTCCCAAGGCCAGGCTGATCTACATGGTCCGCGACCCGATCTCGCGGATCCTCTCCCACTGGTCCCACGCGACCGGGGCCGGCTACGAGACCCGGCCGATGGAGGACGCGCTCGCCCGCGCGGACCAGGGCTACGTCACCCGCTCGATGTACTGGCAGCAGCTCCAGCCCTATGTCGAGCGATTCGAGCGCTCCCAAATCGAGGTGATCACCCAGGAGGAGCTCCAGTCCGACCGCGAGGGGACGATGCGCAAGGCCTTCCGCTTCGCCGGCGTCGACGAGAGCTTCACCTCCGAGCAGTTCGCCCGCGAGTGGGAGAAGTCGAGCGCGAAGGAATCCGAGCGCTACCAGGTCATGGAGAGGCTGATCAAGCTGCCCGGCTTCCGCTCCTTCGATCGCAACTTCGACCGGCTGCCAGAACGGATGCGGTGGATGGTCGAGAAGGTCGTCCACGACCCGGAGGCGCCACCAGCGCCGAAGCCTGAGCTGCCCGATTCGATCCGAGGCCATCTCACAGCTCTGTTCGCCGAGGATGTCGCCGCGATACAGCAGTTCGCGGGCCGCGAGTTTGCGGGCTGGAAGGACTACAACTGAGGCTCAAGGTTGCCACGGCGTTGGCGCCCTAACCCGGCACCCCGGATGCGAGGGCGCTCCGTAGGCGAAGCCGAGGAGCGACCCGTTAAATATTGGGAGGAGGTGGCCGGTTAGATGAAGATCGCGGTCGCCGCGGACGAGCGTGTCGGAATCGCGGAGGTGGTGCTCGAGGAGCTGCGTAAGCGTGGCCATGAGCCGCTCCCGCACGGTGCCCTCTCGGACGAGGAGCGCGACGACTGGGCCTGGGCGAGCGAGGCGGCGGCCCGCGACGTCGCCGAGGGGCGTGCCGAGCAGGCGATCGTCTGCTGCTGGACCGGGACGGGAGCCTCGATCGCCGCGAACAAGGTCGCCGGCGTCCGCGCCGCCCTCTGCCTCGACGCCCAGACGGCCGAGGGGGCGAGGCGCTGGAACGATGCCAACGCCCTCGCCCTCAGCCTCCGGGCGACCTCGGAGGCGGAGCTGGCCGAGATCCTCGACGCCTGGTTCGCCGGAAGCGCGAGCCCCGAGGACGACGATCGCGCGAACGTCGAGCACCTCGGCGAGATCCGTTGAGAGGATGCGGCGATCCCTGGCGAGACGCATCCGGTCCTGCGACTCCTACCCGACCGCGCCGAGACCACGGTCGCCGAGCAGGTGGCGACCCTCGACTACAAGCCGCTCGCCCGCGACGACCGGCCGTACCTCGCGCTCAACTTCGCCACCACCCTCGACGGCCGGGCGGCGATCTCCGGGAGGTCAGGGCCGATCGGGAGCGAGGTCGACACCGAGATGCTCCAGCGGCTGCGCACCCGATTCGACGCGGTGATGATCGGCGCCGGGACGATGCGCGTCGAGCGCTACGGGCGGATCGTCTCCGACCCTCAGCTGCGCGCCTACCGCGAGCGGACCCTGCTCACCCATGACCCCCTGGCGGTGATCGTCTCGAACCGGTTCGAGTTGCCCTGGGACGCCGGTCTCTTCACCGACGGCGGCGGCCGGGTGGTGATCTTCACGGCCTCCGAGGAGGAGCCGCCGGAGACCGCGACGCCGGTTGCGGTGGTCAGGCATCCCGGCGGGGTCGAACTCGACAAGGCGCTCGAGTGGCTGCTCGAGGCGCGTGGAATCAAGTCCGTCCTCTGCGAGGGTGGGCCCACCCTTCATGGGCGGCTGCGGGAGGGGAACCTCGCCGACGAGCTCTTCCTCACAATCCCCCCGAAGCTCGCCGGCGGCGAGGGTCCCCGGATCCTCGAGGGCGCCCTGCCCGAGGTCGAGGAACTCGAGCTCGCCTGGCTGCTCGACCACGAGGGTGAGCTCTTCGCCCGCTACCGCCGGTCCTCGGGCTGACGCACGCCGAGAAGCGGAAGGGGCTTCTAGTCGCGGAGCCTGACCGCGAGCAGGGCGAGGTTGGCGACCGCCAAGGCGACGATCAAATTGAGTCCCACATTGAGCCAGGTGTCGCTGTCCGCCACCCCGTCGAGGATCTCGGGTCCCTGACCGATCGCCGTCACCACGATTCCCCCGACCAGCCCGATCGCCTGCACCCACCAGAAGGGCGTCTGTGCGTCAGCGGGCTCTGGCGAGGTGCGAACGAAGCTCCGCGGAGCGGTGCGCTCCGCCAGCTTGCCGGCCACCGTGGGGGAGATCACCCGCTCGCCGGCCGCGACCCCGCGGAGCGCGGTGCGGATCTCCTCGTCGTGGGCGCCCTTGACCACGTAGCCGCGGGCGCCGGCCATGATCGCGTCAGTGACGTCCTCCTGCTCGGCGGAGACGGTCAGCACCAGCACCCGGCTCTCGGGGGCGAGGGTGCCCAGCTGCCAGGTCGCCTCGATGCCAGAGATGCCGGGCATCTTCAGGTCCATCACCACCAGGTCGGGTTGATGCGCCTCGACGAGCTTGAGGCCGGTCTCCCCGTCCGGCGCCTCCCCCACCAGCTCGAAGTCCTGGGCGGCGGTGAGCAACCCGCTCAGCTTCGCCCGGACGACCTCGCTGTCGTCGACGACGACCACTCGCAGCTTTCCTGGCGCGCTTATCGCTTCCACACTTTCCCTATCGGCGGCGAGACGAGTTTGATTGAACGCGGCGCCGATTCGCATCTTGCGCGGCAGCGGTAGTTTTCGTGCATGGACTTCAACCCCTCGCCTGAGGTCGAGGCACTCAGGGAGCGGATCGAGGCCTTCATGGCAGAGCGCGTCTATCCGGTTGAGGCCGAGGCGATCCAGGCGATCGACGACGAGGTCAAGCCCGGGGTCGCCTATCCCGAGATCCTGGTCGAGATCCGGGCTCGCGCCCGCGAGCAGGGTCTTTGGAATCTCTTCCTCCCCGATGACGAGTACGGCGCCGGGCTCAGCAACTGGGAGTACGGGATCCTCTGCGAGCAGATGGGGCGCAGCCCGATCGTGGCGCCGATGGCCTTCAACTGCTCGGCGCCCGACACCGGCAACATGGAGATCCTCGTCGACCACGGCACCGCCGAGCAAAAGGCCCGCTTCCTCCAGCCTCTCCTCGACGGGGACACCCGCAGCTGTTTCTCGATGACCGAGCCCGAGGTGTCGGGCTCCGACCCGACCTCGCTCCAGACGCGGGCCGAGCTCGACGGTGGCGAGTGGGTGATCAACGGGCACAAGTGGTTCACCTCCGGCGCGGTCGGCGCCGACTTCGCGATTGCGATGGTGGTCACCGACCCCGAGGCCGCCCCCTACACCCGGGCCAGCATGATCATCGTGCCGCTCGACAACCCCGGCTTCGAGCTGGTCCGGCCGGTGCCGGTGATGGGCCACGACAAGGGGCCCGGCCACTGCGAGGTTCGGTACACCGATTGCCGGGTCCCCGAGTCGAACCTACTTGGCGAACGCGGTGCCGGCTTCGTGATCGCTCAGGACAGGCTTGGTCCCGGGCGGATCCACCACTGCATGCGCGCGATCGGCACCGCCGAAAGGGCGATCGAGATGATGTGTGAGCGCGCCAACTCGCGGCAGGCGTTCGGCGAGCCGCTCGCCGAGAAGCAGTTCATCCAGGAGTTCATCGCCACCTCGCGGATGGAGGTGGACCAGGCTCGGCTGCTCACCCTCTATGCCGCCTGGCAGATGGACACCGAGGGCAAGCGACGCGCCCGCCAATCGATCTCGATGATCAAGGTGGTGGCGGCGAACGTCGTCATGGACGTGCTCGACCGGGCGATCCAGGTCCACGGCGCCCTCGGAATGTCGGACGACACCCCGCTCGCAGGGATGTGGCGCTTCCTGCGAATGCTCCGGGTCGCCGACGGTCCCGACGAGGTCCACAAGATGGTGATCGCCCGCCGCGAGCTCAACCGGGCGGCGAAGCGCGCCGAGGCCGAGGGCACGGTGCCCGAGGAGGGGCCGGCCGAGCCCGCCAGGGCCTCGACCTAGCTCAAACGCTGCTCTGCTTCGTCGGCGGCCTTCGCGAGCCTCTCGACGATCTTCGCGAACTCCTTGAAGCCCTCGTCGGTCTTGCCGTATTGGCCGGAGGCGTAGCGGGCATAGACCCCCTGGAGGATGATCGCCAGCTTCCAGTAGCCGAGGGCGACGAAGAAGTCGATCTGGCTGAGGTCGCGCCCGGATCGCTCCGCATAGCGGGCGCGGACCTGGTCGCGAGTGGGAAATCCCGGGGCGATCGTCGCCGGGGCGAACAGCGGCATCAGCTCGTCGCCCTCCTCCGACCAGTAGACCAGCAGCATGCCGATGTCCGCCATCGGGTCGCCGAGCGTGCAGAGCTCCCAGTCGACCACTGCCGCCACCTCGCCCGCGGGCGAAAGGATCATGTTGTCGAGGCGATAGTCCCCGTGGACGATCGTCGCCGGTCCCTGGTCGGGGACGCGGTCGCGGAGCCGCGCGTGGACAGTCGTCGACGAGCTCGAGCTCGCGGGTCTTCGACTTCTCCCACTGGCCGTGCCAGCGCTTCAGCTGGCGCTCGACATAGGCGTCCTTGCGACCGAGATCGCCGAGCCCGACCGCGTCCGGCTCGACTTCGTGGATCGCGACCAGCGTGTCGACGACCCGCTCCCCGATCGCCTGCCGCTCCGCCTCGTCGAAGGCAGCCGCCTCCGAGTCCGATCTGAGGATCGGGCCCTCGACGAAGCCCATCACATAGAAGGGGGCGCCGTTCACCGACTCGTCCTCGCAGAACCCGACCACGGGCGGCACCGGGACCGGGGTTTGCTCCAGAGCGGAGATCACGCGATGCTCGCGCCCCATGTCGTGGGCGGAGCCGAGCCGCTTTCCGAGCGGCGGGCGGCGAAGCGCCCAGGCACGGCCGTCGGAGTCGCGGACCCCGAAGGTGAGGTTCGAGCGACCGCCGGAGATTCGATCGAAGCTGAGCGGCGGCTCCGCCTCGGCCACATTGGCGGCGAACCAGCCCTCGACGCCGGCGCGATCGATGCCCTCGGGGGCGTCGACGGCCGCGGCAGCCTCGTTAGCCTCTTCACCCATGGTGGGGCAGAGCATATGGCGGGGCAACGCGTGAGCGAGCGGCGATTCGAGGCGGCATTCTTCGACTTCGGCGGAGTCCTGACCAACCCGGTCTGGGACAGCTTCGCCGCCTTCTGCCGCGAGGAGGGGCTCGATCCCGACGCGATCAAGCGACTGTTCCGTGAGGACCCCGAGGCGCTGGCGCTGCTCCGCCGGCTGGAGACGGGCTCGATCACGGAGCCGGATTTCGAGCGCGCCTTCGGCGAGAAGCTGGGCCTCAAGAGCTACGAGCGCCTGATCGAGAGCATGTTCGCCGGGATGAGCCCCGACGAGGAGATGCTCGCGGCTGTCCGCGGACTGCGACGGGCGGGGATTCACACCGGGCTGATCTCCAACTCGTGGAGCGTCGATCACTACGACCGCGACCTGCTCGCCGACCTCTTCGAGGTGGTGGTGATCTCGGCCGAGGTCCACCTGCACAAGCCTCAGCCCGAGATCTACCTGCTCGCGGCCGAGAGGCTCGGGGTGGAGCCGGAGGCGTGCCTGTTCGTCGACGACCTGCGGGAGAACTGCGAAGGCGCCGAGGCTGTGGGGATGACCGCGATCCGCCACCGCGACACGGCCGAGACTCGGGAGCGCCTCGCCGAGCTCACCGGCGTCCGTCTGACCGCTGGCTAGGGGCGGTTAGTTAGGGAGTACCGCCGCCGAGGAGCCCGCTGACGGTGTCGTTGACCCCGCTGACGACATCTCCGCCGGGGGCGCTGGGGGCGCCGCCTGCATCGCCAGGGGGAAGGCCGCCGGGCACGCCGTTGCCGGTCGGCTGGCTCCCTCCGCCACCGCCTCCACCACTGCCGCCGGTGCTGCCGCCGCCGGAGCCGCCCCCACCGGAGCCGCCCCCACCGTCGCCACTGCCGCCGCCGGAGCCGCCGCTTGCCGGGGCCGGCCCGGCGAGGGCGGCGTCGCTCGCGCGTCGCGGGGAAGGGGCGGCGTCAGGCGTGCTCGAGGTGATCCCGGGGCCGTTTGCGACCTCCGAGAGCCCGCTCGTGATCCCGGAAAAGCCATTGCCGAAACCGATCGCGGCCGCAACGACAACCGGCACCGCCAAAAGCAGTGCCCCCGCCAATCCCCGCGCCATCATTCGACGGCGCCACTGCGCAAGTATTCCTTTACGCATAGTTTCCTTCGCCAGTAGTGTAGGCGGAAGGCGTGGGATCGGCAACGGCGGCTTGGCGATGAGATTCAACCCCTCACTTACTGCTCGACTGAGAATTGGATTTGTCGTCCTGTTTGCGCTGCTCCTTGCGGTTTCGCTCCTTGGCGTTGGCCGACTGTTCCAGATCCGGGTCAACTACGAGGACGACACCAGCCGCTACTTCCAGCTGGAGCTCGAGACCGAGCGCCTCCGCTCCGCGTTCATCCTCGAGCAGGCCTCCGTACGGGCTCTATCAGGACGCGACAGGCCGAGCGCCACCGAGCTCAACCAGGCGGCAGCGAGCTTCGACGAGGCGGCCGGCCGGGCATTCGATCTGACCGGCGACGAAACGGTGCTCGCCTCCCGGCTCGATCGCGCTCACCGCCAACGAGGAAGCCTGGCGCCGTGCGGTCGCGGACCCACTTCTCCAGGGCAAGGACCCCGGCGGGAACGTCGAGCAGCGACTGACCTCGGCGGTCACCGAAAGCGGAGAAGCGCTGGCGGTTTCGACGCGCAACGCCCGCGAGGGAGCACGCACCGACGCCCGCCGCGACACGCGCAACACGACGATCCTTGTGGCCGCCGGCCTCGCCGGCGCCCTCCTCGCCGCGTTGATCCTGTTCTCGGGCTTGATCAACTCAATGCGAGCGCCGCTGGCGAGGCTCGTCGAGGGTGCCCGCCGCCTCGCCGACGGCGACCTCGAGACCAGGGTCGAAGCCGGGGGGCCGGTGGAGATCGCCACGCTGGGAAAGGCGTTCAACGAGATGGCGGTCTCGCTCGAGCGAGATGCCCGGGAGCGGGACCGGGTCGAGCAAATGAAGGACGACTTCGTGCTCACCGTGTCACACGAGCTGCGCACCCCGGTGACCGTGGTCAAGGGCTTCTCGGAGATGCTGACCGCCCAGCCGCGTGCTCTCAACGCGCGCCAGCGGGAGGCCGCCGAGGTGATCGCCGACAGCGCCAGTCAGCTGCAGACGATGATCAACGACCTGCTCGACCTTGCTCGCAGCGACGCCGGCAAGCTGCGGATCGACGCCGAGCCGACGCCGGTAGACAGCCTGGCCCAGATGGTTGGGCGGCAGATGCGACCGAACTTCGAGGAGAAGAAGCAGCGGCTCACCGTCAATGTCGACAAGGACTTGCCCGAGGTCCAAGCCGATCGCGACCGAATCGCCCAGGTGCTCGCCAACCTGCTCACCAACGCCTACAAGTACGCCCCCGAGGGGGCAAGGGTGCGGCTGTCGGCGAGCCGGGTCGGTGAGGAGGTCGAGTTTGCGGTCTCGGACAACGGTCCCGGCCTCGGCAAGGAGGAGCTCGACCACGTCTTCGAGCGCTTCTGGAGGGCCCAGAGTGGAGAGACCCAGGCCGTGGGCGGCACCGGCTTGGGCCTGGCGATTGCCAAGTCGCTGATCGAGCTTCACGGAGGCGCGATCTCGGCGACCTCGACGCCCGGCAAGGGAGCCACCTTTCGCTTCGTGCTGCCGGTCGCCCAGGACGGGCGGCCCACCACATCGGGTGGAACAAGAGAGGGCGAGGGTGGCGCCGAGGCCAAGCCGAAGGCAAAGGCCGGCCAGTGACCCGCCTGCTGGTCGCCGATGACTCCGAGACCGTGCTGCTGATGCTGCAGCGCCGGCTTGGAGATGGCCGGCTACGAAGTGACCACCGCGACCGACGGCCAAGAGGCTTTGAAGGCGGTCGAGGAGGCCGGCAAGGACCGCGAGCCGAATTTGATTCTGCTCGACGCGATGATGCCCAACATGTCCGGGATCGAGGTGCTGGAGAAGCTGCGCGACATCGGGCTCGAAGATCCCGGTTCTGATCATCTCCGCGCACCTTGATGCCCAAGAGCCCGAGCGGATGAAGTCCCTCGGCGCGAACGACGTCGTTTCGAAGCCGTTCGAGTGGGACCGGCTGATCGGCCGGATCGAGGAGCTGGCGAGCGGCTAGCCGCGTGGTGGCGGCGGGTCGCGGCCACGGCGTTCACTAGGACCGGGCGACCTCCATCCGGATCTGCCTGCCCTTCAGCTTCGTGCCGTCGAGGTACTCGACCGCCCTGCTCCGCCTGCGTCGGCGTCGAGCTCGACGAAGGAGAAGCGGTCGAGCACCCGGATCGAGCGGATCGAGTCCTCGGGGATCACCGCTCCCTCGACCAGCGCCCAGCGCAGGTCCTCCTCGCTCGATGCCGCCGCTGCGGCCGCGGTTGACGAACAGCTTCACGACGCCGTCGGGAGCCTCGACCGGCTCCTCGCGGTGGCGGGGCGGCGGCGCGTGCTCGAGGCGCTCCTCGGGCGGCTCCCACTCGCCGATCGGAGCCTTGACCACGCGCTCGATCGTCTTCAGGTCCCCGGCCTGCTTCTGCGGTCGCGAAGGTGATCGCCCTCCCGGTGCGGCCGACCCGGCCGGTGCGGCCGATCCGGTGAACGTAGATCTCGGGGTTGTTGGGCATGTCGTAGTTGATCACGTGGGTGACGTGCTCGATGTCGAGCCCGCGGGCGGCGATGTCGGTGGCGACCAGGAGCGGCGTCTTGTGCTCCTTGAAGGCGATCATCACCCCGTCTCGCTGGCCCTGAGTGAGGTCGCCGTGCAGGGCCTGCGAACGCGGAGGCCACGGTCGTCGAGCTGGTCGCCGAGCCTCGCGGCGCCGATCTTGGTGCGGCAGAAGATGATCGCCTGCTCGGGCTCCTCCGCCTTCAGCACCTCGACCAGACGATCGAGCTTCTTCCGCGGCTCGACCATCACGTAGGCCTGCTCGACCGAGTCGACGGTGAGCTTCCGCGGCGTCACCCGGATCGTCACCGGGTCGTACATGTACTGCTCGGCGAGGCGGGCGACCGGCGCCGGCATCGTCGCCGAGAACAGCGCCGTCTGCCTGCCGCTCGGGCAGAGCCGGAGGATCTTCTCGACGTCCTCGATGAAGCCCAGGTCGAGCATCTCGTCGGCCTCGTCGAGGACGACGTAGCGGGCCGCGGTCAGCACCAGCGACTGGCGCGAGATCAGGTCCATCATCCGCCCCACGGTGGCGACCACCACCTGGGCGCGGATGGCGAAGGCGAGCCTGCTGCTCGCGGATCGGGGCGCCGCCGAAGACGGCGACGATCTCGACCCCGTCGAGATGCTCGGCGTAGGCGCGCATCGCCTGGGTCACCTGGATGCAGAGCTCGCGGGTCGGGGTGAGCACGAACGCCTGGGTCTCCGCGTTCGTCGGCGTCGAGGTACTCGAGCATCGGCAGCCCGAAGGCCGCGGTCTTGCCGCTCCCGGTCTGCGCCTGGCCGATCACGTCGTGGCCGGCGAGCAGCTCGGGGATCGCCTGGGCCTGGATCGGCGTCGGCTGCTCGTAGCCGAGCTCGTCCAGGGTCCGCAGGATCTCTTCGGAGAGCCCGAGCTCGCCGAAGGCCTTGACCTTGGTCTCTTCGCTCACGCCGATGGGTCGAGCAGCAGCTTGCCGCTGGTGCGCCGCTCCCTCGATCTCGGTGTGGGCGCGCGCCGCCTCGCTCAGCGGGTAGACATCGCCGATCACGACCTCGAGCTCGCCCTCGGCGACCGCTCCGAACAGCTCGGCGATCATCGAGCGGATCAGGTCCTGCCGGCGGGCGATCAGCGGCACCAGCCAGAAGCCGATCACCGACTTCGAGGTCTGGAGGAGGTAGTTGGTCGCCACCTCGTTCGGGTGCCTGGCGGCGTTGCCGAAGACGATGATCCGCCCGAGCATCCCGAGCGATTTGAGCTCGGCCTCGAAGCCGGAGCCGCTCATGTGGAGGACGACGTCCACCCGCTCGCCGCCGTTCGCCTCCAGGATCGCCTCCTTGAGGTCGTCGGCGCGCGAGTCGGCGGTCGCGTCGGCGCCGAGGCGCCCGCCGAGCTCCCGCTTCTCCTCGCTCGAGGCGAGCGCGATCACCTTGGCGCCCGCGCGCTTGGCGAGCTGGACCGCGAGGCTGCCGGTGCCGCCGGCGGCGGCCTCGACGACGACGGTCTCTCCCTCCTCGACGTGGGCGCAGTAGTGGAGCAGCGCGTGGGCGGTCACCCCCTGGAGCAGCAATCGCGGCCGCCTGCTCGTCGCTGACCTCGTCGGGAAGCGGGACCAGCCATGCCTCAGGGACGGCGACCTTCTGGGCGTAGCCGCCGTTTGCCGAGCATCGCCGCCACCCGGCGGCCGTCCGGGTCGGTGCCGGCGACCTCGCCGCCCGGGATCAGCGGCAGGGTCTGCTCGGCCAGGTAGTCGTTATGGGTGACGTGGGTGTCGCCGAAGTTGATCCCGGCGCGGACGACGTCCACCACCACCTCGCCGTCGGTCGGCTCCGGGTCGGGTATTTCGACGTGCCGCATCACCTCTGGCCCGCCGAATTCCTCGATCTGAATAGCCTTCACCGGCCAAGGATATTCGGCAAGCCAATGTCCCTGACTGCCGTCGGCTCAATCGCGTTCGACTCCGTGCGCACTCCCTTCGGGGAGCGCGACCGGATGCTGGGCGGCTCCGCCGTCCATTTCTCCCTCGCCGCGAGCTTCTTCACCGAGGTCCGGGTGGTCGGCCCGGTCGGCGACGACTTCGGTACCGACGAGCTCGGAGTGCTCGAGGGGCGGGGGGTGATCACCGACGACATCGAGCGGGTGGAGGGCGGCGAGACCTTCTTCTGGCGTGGGCACTACGAGTACGACATGAACCTCGCCCACACCGACGACACCCAGCTCAACGTCTTCGCCGACTTCGACCCGAAGCTCTCCGAGGCCTCGCGCGACGCGGAGATGCTCTTCCTCGGCAACATCCAGCCCGAGCTCCAGCGGCGAGTCAGCAGCGAGTGCAACGGCACGCTTCTCGGCGCTCGACTCGATGAACCTCTGGATCGAGACCGAGCGCGACTCGCTCGTGGCGGCGATCGCCGAGGTGGACTGCGTGCTCCTCAACGACGCCGAGATCCGGATGCTGACGGGCGAGCCCAACCTCGCCCGCGCCGCCCGGGCCGTGATGGCGATGGGCCCGCAGCGTGGTGGTCGCCAAGCGGGGCGAGTACGGCGCGGCCCTGTTCACCGAAGACGAGCTTCTTCGCGATCCCGGGCTATCCTGCTCGAGGACGTCCGCGACCCGACCGGCGCCGGCGACAGCTTCGCCGGCGGCTTCCTCGGCTACCTGGACGGCCAGCGGGCCGCCGGCCTCTCGCCGCTCGATCCGGATGCCCTGCGCCAGGCGATGGCCTACGGGTCGGTCCTCGCCTCGTTCAACGTCGAGGACTTCGGCACCGAGCGGGTCGCCTCGCTGACGATGGAGGAGATCGCGGAGCGCCTGCAGGACTTCAAGCGCATCACCCACTTCGACGTCCCTCAGAAACGGGTGGCTCCTCAGCATCAAACGGGTCGCTCCTGAACGGAGCGCCCTCGAATAACCGGAGCCCCCTCGCATCAAGACCTGAGGCGGGCCTCGTCGAGGTCGAGGTCGCGCTGGATCCGGCGGAAGACGTCGCGCCTTCAGGCGACCCTCTGGCGGAGCCCGGCCAGGGTCGGCTCGCTCCGCTCCGATCAGGTCTCGCGCGCAGGTGCCGGTAGCCCTCCAGCGGGTTCTCGATCGGCACTCGGCCGCCCTCGCCGCTGAGAGCGAGGCGACGCAGCGGGCGAACCGGGCCTGGTAGAGCTCCCGGAGCCGCTCGATCGCCGCCTCCGGGACCGGCTCGGCGCTTGTCTCCAGCTCCTCGATCCGGTCGAGGGCGGCCTGGGCGCCGTGCCAGCCGCGCCACCGCCTCGTCGGGCGCCCAGGGCTGATCGGGCGCCGAGCCCCAGGCGGCGAACCAGCAGCGGCAGGGTGAGGCCCTGGATCACCAGGGTGAGATGATCACGGCGACGGTCAGGTAGATGATCAGGTCGCGCTCGCCGAGCGGCGCCCCGGAGTCGAGCTCGAGCGGCAGCGCCAGGGCGGCCGCGAGGGAGACCGCTCCGCGCATCCCGCTCCAGCCGATCAGCAGCCGCTCCCGCCAGTCGTCGCCCGGATCGGCGCTTCCCACCGCCGGGAAGCACCCGCGAGAGCGAGACCGGCAGGAACTGCCAGGCGATCCGGATCGCGATCACGACGCCGGAGACGAGCAGGCCGTAGCCGACGATCTCGCCGGCCGAGAGCTGGTCCCCGATCCGCTCGAGGATGTCCGGGAACTGGAGGCCGAGCAGGATGAAGAGGATCGCGTTCAGGGCGAAGACCAGCACCTGCCAGAACGCCTGGGCGTTCAAGCGAGGTCGGCGTCGAAGATGTCGTGGCAGCGCCAGCCGAGGTAGAGGCCGCCGGCGACGACGGCCAGCACTCCCGACGCCTCGACCTCCTCCGCCAGCGCGAAGGCGAAGTAGGCCGTGAGCACGCAGAGCAGGATCGCCAGCGGCGGCGTCGTCGAGGCGCCTGGATCGCATAGGCGACCCCGGCCGCCACCGCGAGCCCGATCGCCACCCCGCCGACGACCGCGACCACCAGGTCGAGCCCGGCGTCGGCAACGGCGAAGGTGCCCGTGACCACCGCGGCCAGCGCGACCCTGTAGGCGACGAGGCCGACCGCGTCGTTGAGCATGCTCTCGCCCTCGACCAGCAGCGAGACCCGGTCCGAGACCCCGACCCGGCTGAAGGTCGCGATCGCCGCGACCGGGTCGGTCGGGGCGAGGATCGCGCCGAGCACGAGCGCCTCGCCATGCTCAGCTCCGGGAATCACCGCCTGGGCGACGACCGCGACCGCGGCCATCGTCGTCAGCGAGAGGCCGACCACCAGCCCGGTCAGCGGCCAGAGCTCCGCGCGCAGCTCCTGCGCGCGAGGCGTAGTAGCCGGCCGACTGAAGCAGCGGCGGCAGGAAGACGAGGAAGAAGACCTCCGGATCGACCTCGATCTCGGTGTGCGCCGGGATCAGGCCCGATCCCGAGCCCGCCGAGGACGAGCACGATCGGGTAGGGGATCGCGATCGCGTCGGCGATCCGCACCAGCACGGCGGCGGCACCGACCAGAAGCGATCAGGAGCTCGATGTCGTTCACAGGCTCCGCGCGAGTCTACGATTCGCCAACCTTGACCGAGCTGACGCCGCCGCTCTCCGCCGAGGACCACTGCGACGGCCCGAACGGAGCCGAGCTGGAGCTGGTCATGTACGGGGACTTCCAGTGCCCCTACTGCGCCGCCGCCTTCCCGATCGTGAAGCGGGTCCGCGACCAGCTCGCCGGGCGGCTGCTGTTCGCGTTCCGCCACTTCCCCCTGCGCGACGTCCATCCCGACGCCCAGCGCGCCGCCGAGGCATCCGAGGCGGCCGCCGCCCAGGGCGCGTTCTGGCCGATGCACGACCGCCTCTACGAGTCGCGGGGCGCGCTCGGCCCGCGAGACCTGATCGGCACGCCGCGCGAGCTCGGCCTCGACGCCGACCGGGTCGCGGCCGAGCTCGACTCCTCGCGCGCACGCCGACCGCGGGTGCAGCGCGACGTCGACAGCGGCCTGGCCAGCGGCGTCACCGGCACGCCCGGGTTCTTCGTCAACGGGCGCCTGCACGACGGGCTCCTTCGACGCCGGCTCGCTGATCGCCGCGCTCGAGGCCTGACGATACTGGCGCCTAGAGCTGTCGCGACGCTCGCCGCAGAACCGGCTGGTCCGCAACTGCGATCGAGGAGGTGGTCTGATGGCGACCGAGCAGAAGACGACCAGACGAAGCAGCAGCCGAGCGGCGACGGCGACGGCGCCGGGGGCGAGCGGCGACACTCTCGCGTCACCGACAACCGAACCGGCGAGAGCTACGAGCTCGAGATCACCGACGGGACCATCCGGACGATGGACCTGCGCCAGATCAAGGTCTCCGAGGACGACTTCGGCCTGATGGGCTACGACCCGGCGTTCACCAACACCGCCTCCTGCCGCTCGGCGATCACCTACATCGACGGCGAGGCCGGGATCCTCGCAGCACCGCGGCATCCCGATCGAGCAGCTCTGCGAGCACTCGACCTACCTCGAGGTCGCCTACCTCCTGATCTTCGGCGAGCTCCCCACCCAGCCCCAGCTCGAGCGCTGGACCTACGACGTCACCCACCACACCTTCGTCCACGAGGACATCAAGAAGTTCAACGAAGGCTTCCGCCACGACGCCCACCCGATGGGGATGCTGCTCGCCAACGTCGGCGCGCTCTCGACCTTCTACCCGGACGCCAAGCACATCGACGACCAGGAGGAGCGCTACATGGCGGCGATCAGGCTGATCGCCAAGGTGCCGACGCTCGCCGCCTTCGCGTACCGCCACAGCATGGGCCTGCCCTACGTCTATCCGGACAACGAGCTCAGCTACTCCGAGAACTTCCTCTCGATGCTGTTCAAGATGGAGAGCACCTACGAGCCGGACCCGCGACTGGCGAAGGCGCTCGACATCCTCTTCATCCTCCACGCCGACCACGAGCAGAACTGCTCGACCAACGCGGTCCGCTCGGTCGGCTCCTCCGGTGTCGACCCCTACTCGGCGGTCGCCGCCGGCGTCGCCGCCCTCTACGGTCCGCTCCACGGCGGCGCCAACGAGGCGGTGCTGCGGATGCTCCGCCGGATCGAGACGGTCGAGAACATCCCGGACTTCCTCGAGGGCGTGAAGAACCGCGAGGAGAAGCTGATGGGCTTCGGCCACCGGGTCTACAAGAACTACGACCCGCGGGCGCGGATCATCAAGAAGCACGTCGACGAGGTGCTCGAGGCGACCGGCGACAACCCGCTGCTCGACATCGCCACCGAGCTCGAGAAGCGGGCGCTCGACGACGAGTTCTTCACCTCGCGCAAGCTCTACCCGAACGTCGACTTCTACTCGGGGCTGATCTACGAGGCGATGGGGATCCCGACCGACATGTTCACGGTGATCTTCGCGATCCCGCGGACCTCGGGCTGGCTCGCCCAGTGGATGGAGCAGAACGAGGACCCGGAGCTGAAGATCGCCCGGCCCCGCCAGATCTACACCGGTCGTCGCGACGATCGACTACACGCCGGCCGAGAAGCGCGAGGGCCCGGAGAAGATCACCGGACCGCCCGCGAGGCGCCCGAAGCGCCCCGCCGCGGCGCCTAGGCGGCGGAAGCGACGACCACCCGTTCCTCGGCTTCGTGGAACTCCAGCGGAGCAATCAGGAACTCGTCGAACGTCGCGAGCAGGTCGCTCCAGTTGCGAACCACGCCCTCAAAGCCACGCTGAATGCTGCCGCCGACCGCGCGCTCCGGCGGCGGGCATCGAGGCAGTATCCCAGGCTAGTCTGCGCCCGCGTGGGCAAGTGGAAGGTCACGGTTCGGGACGGGTCCGATGTCGACAGCGAGAAGTTCGACTCGCTCGACGAGGCGCTGGATGACGCCCGCCGTCGGGTCGAGGAGGTCCGCCGCGAGGGTGGGCTGCCCGCGATCAGCGTCTTTCGGACCCACGCTCCCGACCAGCGTGTCCACGCCCGGATCGAGATCTCAGGCCCCGGCCTGATCCGGGCGCCCGAGGGCGGTATCGACGTGATGGGCAACGGCACCGTCGATCCCGTACACGGGCGCGATCCGCAAGGAGCAGATCGACGCTGACTCGTTGGATGACGCTTTCGAGCGGTTGAAGAGCGCGCTTGGCGAATGAGCGCGCGGGAATAAGGTCCGGTCGATGACCGAGAGCGTCGAAGTCGGACGTCGCGTCCGCCTGCCGAACGGGGCGGAGCGCCCGATCCAGGTGTTCATCAACGGCACCCAGCAGCGCGAGGGCGTTGACTACTCCATCCACGGGCGCGAGGTCGTCTTCTCTCGGCCCCTGGTCAAGGAGAAGGTGAGCGGCGCACGCTGGGCGGCGATGGCTCCTCGGGCTGTTCGGCAGCTACGGCAAGAATGAGACCGTGGACGTCCACTTCCGGCACGGCGGCAAGATGCAGGTGATCTCCGACGCGAAGGTCGCGCACTGATGCGCGTCTGCCTGATGATCGAGGGACAGGAGTCGGTCACCTGGGAGGACTGGCTGGCCCTCGCCGAGGCCTGCGAGAAGAGCCCGATCGACGCGCTCTTCCGCTCCGACCACTACCTCTCGGTGATGGGCAGGACCGATCGCGGTTCTCTCGACGCCTGGGCGACGATCGCCGGCCTGGCGGCGGTCACCACCGACCTCCGTCTGGGAACCCTCGTCTCGCCCGCCACCTTCAGGCACCCCTCGGTGCTGGCGAAGAACGTCGTCACGGCCGACCACATCTCGGGCGGCGGCCGGATCGAGCTCGGCATGGGCGACTGGCTGGCTCGAGGCGGAACACGCCGCCTATGGCTTCCCCTTCCCGCCGATGGGAGAGCGATTCGAGCTGCTCGAGGAGCAGATCGAGATCGTCAGGCGCCAGTGGGAGGAGGGGCCGCTCGACTTCGAAGGCGAGCACTACGAGCTCAGCGGCGACGCCGCTGCCCAAGCCGCTCTCCACTCCCAACCTGATCGTGGGAGGCAGGGCGAAGCCCCGCAGCCTGCGATTGGCCGCCAGCTGGGCCGACGAGTACAACCTGGTGATGATGACCGCCGAGGAGTGCGCCGCGGCGGTCCCGGAGGTACGGCGCGCATGGCAGGAGGCGGACAGACCCGGGCCGGTGATCTCGCTGATGACGAGCTGCATCATCGGCTCGGACGAGGTCGACCTGCTCGAGCGCGCCCATGCGGTGGCGGAGATTCGCGGGGACGAGGCGATCGACCCCGAGGCCTATCTCGAGGCGGAACGGCCGAATTCCCTGGTCGGCACCGTCGCGCAGATCCGCCAGCAGCTCGCTGAGCTCGAGGAGCTCGGCGTTGAGCGGGTCATGCTCCAGTACCTGCCGCACCGCGACCTCGACGGCGTCGACTACATCGCGGAGGTCGCCGAGAGCTAGACGGCCGCGGGTTCGCCGGCCCCGAGCCCGGAGAGGTCGGCCACCCGCTCGTGGTGATCCCGTGGGGTGCCGAGCATGCGGCCGGCGACGCGGCCGCGCTTCAGCCAGAACTGGAGGTCGTGCTCCCAGGTGAAGCCGATGCCGCCGAAGACCTGAAGTGCGGAGGCCGGGACCTCCCAGCCCGCCTCGGCTGACCGGGCGCCCGCCATCGCGGCGGCCATCGGGAGGGATTCGGGCTCGGCATCGGCGGTCCAGGCCGCGTAGTAGGTGAGCGACCGGGATTCCTCGGTGGCGAGCAGCATGGCCGCGATGCGATGGCTGACCCCCTGGTAGGCGCCGATCGGGCGGCCGAACTGCTGGCGCTCGCGCGCGTAGTCGGTGGCCATCTCGAGCGTGCGCTGCGCGATCCCGGTGAGCTCGGCCGCGATCGCGACCGCGAGCCGGTCACGCCCGGGGCCGACGTCACCCGGAAGCCGCTCCCCGGTGGCCTCGGAGACGAGACCGTAGGAACGGGTCGCGTCGAAGGCCTCGAAGGGCTCGAAGTCCACGTCGCTCGCCGGTGCGAGCAGCGCCCCCTCCCCGTCGAGGGTCACCACCACGTCCGCGGTGGGGAGGTCGCAGAAGAGCGTGCTCTGGCCGTCGGCGAATCCACCGAAGGCGCCGGTCGCCTCGCCTGAAGCCAGCTTCGGAAGCCACTCCGAGCGTTGCTCATCGGAGCCCGCGGCCGAGATGACCAGCGCGGCGCCGGCCGTGCCGAGCAGCGGGCTGGGCGCACAGGCATACCCGGACTCCTCGAGCAGCACCACGAGCTCGACCATCCCCAATCCCTGGCCACCGTCGTCCTCCGAGATGGCGATCCCCGGCCAGCCGAGGTCGGAGATCTCCTTCCAGAGGCCGTCGTCGTACGAACGAGCCTCGGCGAGCTCGCGCACCTTCGAAGGCGCAAAGCGGGAGGCGAGGAACTCGTGAGCGGTGCGCTGGATCTCCTGCTGCTCCTCGTCGAGGTCGAAGTTCATCCGTTACCTCAGCCTCGGGAGCCCGAGCACGCGCTCGGCGATGATGTTCTTCAGGACCTCCGTGGTGCCGCCCTCGATCGAGTTGGCCCGAGAGCGCAGGAAGCGGTAGCTCCAGTCCGTTCCGTTCCGCATCCCCTCGGGGCCGAGGACCTCGTTGCCCAGCTCGGTCAGAGCCTGGTTGTAATCGGCCCATTCCCACTTCGAGAGCGAGCCCTCGGGGCCAGGGACCCCGGTCTTCATCGTCTTGGTGAGGGCGCGCAGCGAGCCGAGCCGCATCGCCTCGATCCCGATCTGAAGCTCGGCGATCCGCTGACGGATGAGCGGATCGTCGTCGAGGCCGCGCTCGCGCACAATCGCGATCAGATCCTCGATGGTCCGCTTCAGCCCCAGCACCGCGGCAGCGCCGAGGCCGGCACGCTCGAACATCAGGGTGGTGATGGCGACCTGCCAGCCGCCGCCGACCTCGCCGATGACGTTCTCGTCGGGGATCTCGGCCTCCTCGAGAAAGATCTCGTTGAATTCGGCCTCGCCGGTGATCTGCCGCAGCGGCCGAATGTCGACGTTCGGCTGCTCCATGTCGAGGATGAAGTAGGTGATCCCCTTGTGCCTGGGGGCGTCCTGGTCCGTGCGGGCGAGGAGCATGCACCACTTCGCCTCGTGCGCGTAGGTGGTCCAGACCTTCTGCCCGGTGACCTTCCAGGTGCCATTGGCCTTCACGGCGCGGGTCTTGAGCGAGGCCAGATCGGAACCGGACTCGGGCTCCGAGAAGCCCTGACACCAGATCTCCTCCCCGGAGAGGATCGGCTCGAGGTAGCGCTCCTTCTGCTCCTCGTTGCCTCGGGCAATCACCACGGGACCGCCCATCACCAGGCCGAGCACATTGGCCGGGGCCGGGACACGCTGGCGGGCGAGCTCCTCGTTGAACATCGACTGCTCGATCAGGGTGGCGCCCTTGCCGCCGTACTCCTCCGGCCAGGAGATCCCGGCCCAGCCCGCCTCGTGCATCTTCTTCTGCCAGGCGCGGCGAAACTCGAACTCGGCGGTGTCGTCCCCCTCGGGCGCGGGCCCCGGGTGGTTCTCCTCCAGCCAGCTCCGCACCTCGTCGCGGAAGGCCGCCTCAGAGTCGGTGAGGCTCAGGTCCACGGGCGGAGCCTACAGATTTGGCCGACTGGCCAACCTCAAACGGGTCGCGCTGTCGCGCGCCCTCGCTCAGCTAGTGGTAGATCGCGAGCAGGATGACCACGCTCGCGACCCAGGTGACCGCGGCGCCGATCATCCCGTAGTCCTCGAGCAGGATCGCGTCGGTCGAGCGCGTGTCCTTGCGGTCGTAGATCAGGTAGAGGTAGCGGAAGATCCCGTAGAGGACCGGCGGCAGGGTGGCGAGCATCTTCGACCCGATCAGGGGCGAGTTGACCGCGTAGATCGCGTAGCTCATCACCGTTGCGGCGGTGACCAGGGCGACCATCTGGTCGAGGAAGGGGATGGAGTAGTGCTCGAGGACCGGCCGGCTCTTGGTCCCCGCGTGGAGCTCGGACGTCGCCTCCTGGCGACGCTTCGTGAAGCCGAGGAAGAGGGCGACCATCCCGGTGCAGAGGAGCAGGAACGCCGAAGCGTCGGCGCCCACGGCGACGGCGCCGGCGAGCACCCGCAGCACGAACAGCCCGGAGATCGTCATCACGTCGAGAATCACCTCGTGCTTGAGCACGTAGGAGTAGAGAGTGGTGCCCACCCCGTAGGCCAGGACAAGCCCGCCCACCTCGAGGCCCTCGAGCAGCGGCTGAACCGGCGAGCGCAACGATGGCGAGCACGATCGCCAGGCCGATCGCGGTGGGGATGGCGAGCTCGCCCGCGGCGATCGGGCGGAAGCGCTTGGTCGGGTGCTGGCGGTCCTCGTTCACGTCGTGGGCGTCATTGACGAGGTAGCCGGCCGAGGCGACCATGCAGAAGGCGGCGAACGTGACGGTCGCGTCCACGACGGCGTCGAAGTCCCTGTATTTCGCCGAGAAGAGCAGCCCGGCGAAGACGAGCAGGTTCTTGACCCACTCCTGCGGGCGCAGGGCGACGATCACCGCGCGCAGGGGACCGCGGCGTGGCTTGGAGGTCCGGGCGTCGGCGGCTACGTCGGCCGCCTGCTGCTCGGGCCTCTCCCTGGTCAGGGGGCTGGCCATGGACCGCGAAGGGTAGGGCGTCAGGCTTCGAAAACGGCCGAGGCAGGGTCGAAGCCGCCGCTCATGCGTCCCGGCGTCGGGTCGATCAACACGCCCGGGTTGAGGACGGCCTTCGGGTCGAGCTCGCGCTTGGCGGCACGCAGGGCGTCCGCGAAGCGGTCCGGGCGCTGCCGGTCGTACCAGGGGCGGTGGTCTCGTCCGACGGCGTGGTGATGGGTGATCGTCCCTCCGGCGTCGATCAGGGTGTCGGAGACCGCGGCCTTGATCTCGTCCCACTGCGCTACCTCGTCGCCGCGCCTCGCCTTCGCCAGCACCGTGTAGTAGGGCGCGGGCCCGTCGGGATAGACATGCGTGAAGCGGCAGCTGATCCGCGGTGAGCCGGGGCCCTCCGCGGGTCCCGCCGCTCGCCTCTGCGACCGCGAGCCTCGCCGTCTCCATCACCTCGGCGTGGAAGTCCGGGAAGCGGTCCCAGGTGATCGCAGTCTCGAAGGTGTCGGAGAGCACGCCGCAGGCGACCAGCGAGTCGCGCAGGTAGGGGGCGAAGAGGAAGGCGTGGCGCCAGGCGTTGACCGGGTCGTCGCCGGGCGTCCCCATCTGACGGGTCGCTCCTTCGGCTCCGCCTGCGGAGCGCCCTCGCATCTGAGCCTCTCGGCGCGCGCTCGGTCCCGGCTGCTCCGCCGTCTGCCGCGTCACCTCGCCCGGCTCGCCGCCGTGGGCCATCGCGGCGTCGATCGCCAGCGCCAGCGAGTCCTCAACCGGGTGATGGGCGGACTCGAAGCCGAGGACGAGCAGCGCCTTGCCGGGCGGCCCCGCCGAGGAGGTCTCGGACTCGACCGCGTCGAGCAGGCGGCAGTTCGACGGGATAGAGGCCGGCCTGCGAGATCTCCCGGACCGCCTCGGCGCCCGAGGCGAAGTCGTCGAAGGCGACCGCCGCGGAGACCTTCTCGTTGGGCCGCTCGCGCACGCGCACCCAGGCGTCGACGATCACGGCGAGGATTCCCTCCGAGCCGAGCAGCATGCGATCCGGACTCGGCCCCGCTCCCGACGCCGGCAGCCTGCGACTCTCCCACTCGCCGTCGAGCGTCACCGCTCGGACCGACTCGACCAGGTCGTCGATGTGGGTGTAGAGAGTCGCGAAGTGGCCGCCCGCGCGGGTGGCGATCCAGCCGCCCAGGGTCGAGTACTCGAACGACTGCGGGAAGTGGCGCAGCGTGAGCCCGTGCTCGCGCAGCTGCTCCTCGAGGCCCGGCCCGGTCGCGCCGGCCTGGATGCGGGCCGCCATCGAGACCGGGTCCACCTCGAGCACCCGGTCCATCCGCCGCATGTCGACGGTCACCACGCCTCGGTATTCCTCCAGCCCCCGGGGCTCGACTCCGCCGACGACGCTCGTGCCTCCGCCGAAGGGAATCGCCGCCGCGTTCTCGTCGGCGCAGAAGTTGAGAACGACGTCGACGTCCTCAGGGGACTCCGGGTAGGCGACGAGGTCCGGCGGATTCGGGAACTGGCCGCGGAAGCCGCGGACCACGTCCCGGTAGGCCTTGCCGAGCGAGTGGGCGATCCGGTCGTAGGGATCGGCCGAGAACATCTCGCCGAATCGCTTCGGGGGCTTCAGGCGTGGCTGCGCCAGCTCAACTGAATCGAGCGGGACCGGCTCCTCGATCTCGTCGACCTCGAACCCGAGCCGGTCGGTGACGGCTCGGGCGATCCCCTCGACTTCGTTCCTGGAGGGCTGCTGGTCGTCGTACCCCCAACCCCAGTGCTTCAGCCGGCGCGTCGCCGTCGCCACCGTCGACTACCAATGCACGCCGCGCATCAGGTAGGCGAAGGCGACCCCTTCGGTCGACAGCTCCTCCTCCTTGGCGGGCGGCTTGCCGTCCTCCTTGCCCTTCGCCGCACTCGAATCGGGGAAGAGCTTGTAGGCGGTGTTGAGGATGGCGTCGGAGGCCTTCGGGGCGACGTTGTAGAGCAGCTCGCCGAAGTTGCCGAGCCGGGTGGCGACCTTCTTCGGCTTGGTGATCATCGCCCTGGTGATCATCTCGGCGGCCTCCTCCGGTGTGATCGTGGGGAACGCGTCGTACATCTTGGTCGGGGCGATCATCGGCGTCCGTACCAGGGGCATGTAGATCGTGGTGATGTGGACGCCGTCGTCGACCACTTCGCTGGCGACGCATCGCGACCAAGCGTCGAGCGCCGCCTTGGACGCGACGTAGGCCGAGAACCGAGGGGTGTGGGTCTGAACGCCGATCGAGCTGACGTTGATGATGTGACCGCCCTTCCGCCCCTTCGTGCGCTTGCGCATGGCGGGCAGCAGGCTGAGGATCAGCCGCAGCGCACCGAAGTAGTTGAGCTGCATGGTGCGCTCGAAATCGTGAAAGCGCTCGTATGAGAGCTCCACCGACCGGCGGATCGACCGACCGGCGTTGTTGACGAGGATGTCGACGCGCTCGTGCTGCTCGAGAACCTCCTTCGCCATCCGCTCCACATCCTCAATGTCCGAGAGATCGCACTGGTGGATATGGGCGGTGCCGCCGGCCTCCTCGATCGTGGACTTGGTCTCCTCGAGCTTCTCGGGGGTGCGAGCGACCAGCAGGACCTCCGCCCCGGCTTCGGCGCACTTGATTGCGGCCGCCTTCCCGATCCCCGATGACGCGCCCGTGATCAGGACAGTCTTCCCGCCGATGGCCCCCGAGAGCGAGCGGTCCTTGAACAGGTCCGGGTCGAGATTGCGCTCCCAGTAGTCCCAGAGCCTGACCGCGTAGCTCGGGAGGGGCGGGACCGAGATGCCGGTTCCCTCCAGCGCCGTCTGCGTCTTGGTCGAGTCGAAGTCGGTCGGGTAGTTGATGTAGACGAGCACCGAGCGCGGGATGCCGAGATCGGCGAGCACCTGGTCGGTGATCCGCTTCACCGGCGGCAGCATCGTCAGGCCGTTCCGGACCTGCTTGGGGATGAAGTCGAACATCTTCGAGTCGATGCGCATGGTCGCCTCCGGCGCATGGGCCGCCTTCGCGAACACGTTGATCACCTGGCCGGCGCTCAGCGGCTTCGGGTCTGTGAGGTGGAAGGCTTGGCCGTCAAACCCGTCGATGTGGGCGATGTGGTCCATCGCCCTGGCGACGTAGTCGACCGGGACGATGTTGATCTTGCGGCCCTCGATTCCGACGCCGGGGAACCACTGCGGGAGCGCGTTGCGCGCCCGTTGGAGGAGCTTGAAGAAGTAGTAGGGGCCATCGATCTTGTCCATCTCGCCGGTCTCGGAGTGGCCGACGACGATGCCGGGCCTATACACGCGCCAGGGCACCTTCGACTCGTCCCGGACGACCGCCTCGGATTCGTGCTTGGTCTGGAAGTAGGGGTGGTTCTCGACCTTCTCGGCCTCGTCGAACATGTCCTCGGTGAAGGTGCCCTTGTAGAGGCCCGCCGCGGCGATCGAGCTGACCATGTGGAAGCGCTTCGCGTCGAGCTCCTCGGCCAGCTTCACCGCCTCACGGGTTCCCTCGACGTTGGCCACGCGCTGGCTCTCGGCGTCCGCGGTCATGTCGTAGATCGCCGCCAGGTGGAAGAAGTGGTCGATCTTGCCCCGGAGCTCCTCGATCTGGTCCCCGCAGCCGAGCTTCTCCTGAGAGAGGTCGCCGATCACCGGGACGATGCGGCCCTCCGGAGCGCCCCAGCGATTCCTCAGCTCCTCGAGCCGCCCGCGCGAGCCCTCGCGCACGAGCACGTAGATCGTTCCCTCGCGCTCGAGCAGCTGCTCGACCAGGTTGCGGCCGATGAAACCGGTTGCGCCGGTGACGAAATAGCTCATCTCATCTCACCTCCCCCTCCATTCGTGCTCACAGCGGAACTTACACCGCGCGCGGTCTCCGCTGCTCGGGGGTTCGGCCCATGGGGCCCGAGCGCAATAATCAGAGCGTGGGTTTGTTCTACGACCCAGCCAGCTCTTCCGACCCCGAGCGGGACGATCGTCTGCGCGCGGCCGCCGGCCGCGTGGAGCTCCGGCCTGCTGAGCGTGCGGCCTGGCTCGGGACGCGCTCCCTCGCCTGTCCCAACTGCGATGTGCCGATCGCGCTCTCCGAGCCCGTCGGGTTCTCCGACGAGATCGCCTGCGCCTTCTGCGAGACGACCGCGCCGACCCGCGAGTTCATCCGCGAGCACGGCTGGCCGGGGGTCGACCTGATTGCACGTATCGGTTAGCAGCGTTCCTGCGAAGCAGGCTCGGGGAAGCGCATACAGTTAGTAGGGGGAATGGCCACTAAGCAGAAGGTGCAGCTCTTGATGCCCGAGATGGGCGAGTCGGTGACTGAGGGCACCGTGCTCGAGTGGCATGTCTCGGAGGGGGATGCGGTCGAGGAGGGCCAGACGATGGTCGAGGTCTCGACCGACAAGGTCGACGCCGAGGTCCCCGCCCCCGCCTCGGGCACCGTCAGCAAGATCCTGGTCCAGCCGGATGACGAGATCGAGGTCGGCAAGCCGATGGCCGAGATCGACCCCAACGGCGGCCCCCCGGAGAAGACGGCGGAAGCGTCCGATCAGGACACGGAGTCGAACGGCGCGGGCGCGGCGACCGCCGAGGAGCCACAGCCCGACACCGGCAGGTGAGAAGGCGACCACCGACGACGCCTCGGTGTCGGCCGGCAAGTCGCTGGAGGGCGGTGGGCTCGAGATCGTGATGCCGGAGATGGGCGAGTCCGTGACCGAGGGCACCGTGCTCGAATGGCATGTTCGGAGGGAGACCAGATCGCGGAGGGCGACACCGTCGTCGAGGTCTCCACCGACAAGGTCGACGCCGAGGTCCCGGCCCCCGCCTCGGGGACGATCACCAAGATCCTGGTCGGCCCCGACGAGACGGTCGAGGTCGGCAAGCCGCTCGCCGAGATGGCGAAGGGCGAGGCGCCAGCGGCGACGGCGCGGCAACGCAAGGTTGCCAAGCCAGAGCGCCCACGCCGATACGGCCGAGCAAGGGCGCCCGAGGAGCGACGCGAATGCCTGAGGACGTGGGCGGTCGTGGCGAAGCCGTGCAAACGGGCGATGATGCCGCGCCACACCCGTAGCCCGCCGGGCCGCTGCAGGCGAACGGCGTCGATCTGAAGGGCCTCAAGGGCAGCGGCGCCGGCGGCAAGATCACCAAGTCCGACGTGCTCTCGGCCGAGGGCAACGGCGCCGGCGCAGTGCGAGGGCGCGCCACAGGCGAAGCCGAAGGCGCGACCCGTGATGTGCTGGAGGCGAGGAAGGCCGCTCCGCGGCCCCGCCGCGTCCCTCGCCCGGGCGATGAACGAGAGCCGTTCGATCCCGACGGCCACCTCCTTCCGCGAGCTCGCCGTCGACACCCTCGACGCCAAGCGCAAGGCGCTCAACGAGGTGCTCAAGGAGCGCGGCATGAAGGTGAGCTTCACTCACCTGATCGCCTGGGCGATCGTCAAGGCCGCCCAGGAGTGGCCGGTGATGGCGCGCCACTACGAGGAGACCGACGGCAAGCCGACCGTCGTCGAGGCAGGCAGCGTCAACCTAGGGATCGCGGTCGACGTCGAGCGCAAGGGGCAGCGCTCGCTGCTGGTGCCCTGCATCAAGGGCGCGGACCGCCTCGACTTCGCGGGCTTCCACTCCTACTACGAGGAGCTGATCACCAAGACGCGGGAGAACAGCCTCACCGCTGACGACTTCCAGGGCACCAACATCAGCCTCACCAACCCCGGCGGCCTGGGGACCGTGGCGTCGGTCCCGCGCCTGATGTCGGGCCAGGGCACGATCATCGCCTGCGGCTCGCTCGCCTACCCGGTCGAGTGGCGTCACGCGCCGCCCGAGAAGATCAAGGCGCTCGGGGTCTCCAAGGTCATGACCATGACCTCGACCTATGACCACCGTGTGATCCAGGGGGCGGAGTCAGGGTCGTTCCTGCGCCGGATCGAGGAGCTGCTCCAGGGCGAGGACGACTTCTACGAGTCGGTCGCCGGCGACCTCGGGATCGACGCGGCGCCGATCACCGCCGCCCATCCGGCCTCGGCCTCGGCGCCGCCGCTGGCGGCGCCCGGCGCCTCCGCGCCGGCCCGGCGGTTGCCGCCAAGCCGGACACAGAGCTGCTCCAGGCGGTCCAGGCCGCGACCTCGCTGCTCAAGGCCTACCGCACGCACGGGCACCTCGCCGCGCGGCTCGACCCGCTCGGCTCCGAGCCGAAGGGCGACCCGGCGCTGCAGCCGGAGAGCGTCAACCTGACGCCGGAGCTGATGTCGCAGGTCCCGGCCGAGATCCTCCGGATCGGGGTCGAGGGGGAGACGCTGCTGGAGGCGCTGCCGCGGATGCGCGAGGCCTACTGCGGGACGATCGCCTACCAGATCGAGCACCTCTCCTCGCACCAGCAGCGGATGTGGCTGCGGGACATGATCGAGACCGGCTGGCATCGCAAGCCGCTCGAGCCCGAGGAGAAGCAGGAGCTGCTCGATCGCCTGATCCAGGTCTTCGGCTTCGAGCGCTACCTGGAGAAGGCCTACCTCGGGCCAGAAGATGTTCTCGGTCGAGGGCCTCGACGCGGTGGTGCCGATGCTCGACGAGGTCTTCGAGATGGCCCACACGGAGGGCGCTCACGACGTCGTGATCGGCATGGCCCACCGCGGACGCCTCAGCGTGCTCGCCCACAACATCAGGCGGCCGGTTGAGTCGATCCTCGCCGAGTTCGAGGGGGCGAAGGCGATCGAGGCGGTCAAGTCGCTGGCCGCCATCCCGACCGGCGGCACCGGCGACGTCAAGTACCACTACGGCCACAAGGGCGTCTACAAGGCGAAGGATGGCTCCGAGATCGGGGTGCGCCTCTACCCGAATCCGAGCCACCTCGAGTACGTCGACCCAGTGGTGACCGGCGCCGCGCGCGCCTCGCAGACCACCAGGCGGGAAGGGCGCCTGGAGCACGACCCGATGGCCGCCGTGCCGGTCCTGCTCCACGGCGATGCGGCCTTCCCGGCCCAGGGCGTGGTCGCCGAGACCCTCAACCTCCAGTCGCTGAAGGGCTACGCGACCGGCGGCACGGTCGCACATCATCCAGAACAACCAGATCGGCTTCACCACCGATCCGGAGGAGGGGCGCTCGACCCCCTACGCCGCCGACATGGCGAAGGGCTTCAACGTCCCGATCGTCCATGTGAACGCCGACGATCCCGAGGCGTGCCTGGCAGGTGTCCGGCTGGCGATGGCCTACCGCGAGCGGTGGGGCCGCGACGTCGTCATCGACCTGATCGGCTACCGGCGCTTCGGTCACAACGAGACCGACGAGGCGGCCTACACCCAGCCGCTGATGGCGGCCAAGATCAAGGAGCACGCGCCGGTCAGCCAGCTCTACGCCGAGGAGCTCGTCAAGGAGGGGATCGTCACCCCGGACGAGGTCGAGGAGCGGAACGACGAGCGCCAGCGCTCCCTGAAGGCCGCGCACGACGAGCTGCGCAGCAATATCGAGTCGGGCGACTACGCCGACCCCACCGCGACCGGCACCGGCGAGCTCGACCGCACCCGCAGCCCGAGCGTCGACACCGCCGTCCCCGAGGAGCGGCTGCGCAAGCTGAATGAGGAGCTGCTGCGGGTTCCGGACAGCTTCACGATCCACCGCAAGCTGCGCAAGCCGCTCTCCAGGCGCCTCGAGGCGATGGACGAGGGCGGGATCGAGTTCGGCCACGCCGAGGCGCTCGCCCTCGGTTCGCTGCTCACCGACGGGGTCCACGTCCGCTTCACCGGGCAGGACACCGAGCGCGGCACCTTCTCCCACCGGCACCTCGTCCTCCACGACGAGAAGACGGGCCTGCGCTACGCGCCGGTCCAGAACCTGCCGGAGGCCACCGCTCCGCTCGAGCTGCACAACAGCCCACTGTCGGAGTCGGCCTGCCTCGGCTTCGAGTACGGCTACTCGGCGCACTCGCCGGACAGCCTGGTCCTCTGGGAGGCGCAGTTCGGCGACTTCGGCAACGCGGCGCAGGTGATCATCGACAGCTTCATCGTCTCGGCCGAGGCGAAGTGGGGCCAGACCTCCCGCCTCACCCTGCTGCTGCCGCACGGCTATGAGGGCGCCGGTCCCGAGCACTCCAGCGCCCGGATCGAGCGGTTCATCCAGCTGGCAGCCGAGGGCAACATCCGCATCGCCAACCCATCCACCGCCGCGCAGTACTTCCACCTGCTCCGCCGCCAGGCGCACATCGCCAAGGCCCGACCGATGGTCGTCTTCACCCCCAAGGGACTGCTGCGGCTGCCGCGGGCGACCTCGACGCTCGAGGAGCTCACCTCGGGCTCATTCGAGTTCGTCCTCGACGACCCGCGGGCCGAGGACAGCAAGAAGAAGGTCGAGCGTCTGGTGCTCTGCAGCGGCAAGATCTACTACGACATCGATGCCGCGCCGAAGCGCGAGGAGATCGAGAACGTGGCCATCGCGAGGGTGGAGCTGCTCTACCCCTTCGCCAAGGAGCAGCTGACGCAGCTGATCGCGAGCTACCCGAAGCTCAAGGAGATCGTCTGGGTCCAGGAGGAGCCGCGCAACATGGGCGCCTGGTCAGTCATGCAGCGCCGCATGCCGGAGCTCCTGCCCGAGGGCGTCGAGCTCGGCTACGTCGGGCGGCCGCCGCGCGCCAGCCCAGGAGAGGGCTACGCCGTCGCCCACACCAAGGAGCAGGAGCGCATCGTGCTCACGGCCCTGATGGGCCGAGCGGATCCTGCGTAGTCCTTCGCTTCGTCGAGATTCCTGAGCCTGTCCGGACTTCGGGGTCTATATGGCCCACAAGTCCGGACAGCTCCTCGCGATCGGACCAAGCCAACTTACGAGCGGGCGCTGGCGTAGAGCGGGACCCTGGCTTCATGTCGCTGCACGGTGGCGCTCGGCACCGCGCACGCCAGACTCGGGCCAATCTCGAATAGGACGACAGTCGTAGTTCCTATGGCCTGCAGAGGCGTAGCAACGCATGGGATTCCAGAGCAACAAGCAGTTGACGAATGGCATGCACTGCTGCCCGGACTGCGACTCGATTCTGGTCCAGCCCGTCGACTGGCACGAGCAGGGCGACTACCACTGGAACGTCGAGCTCCGCTGCCCCGAGTGCGAGTGGTGGGGCCGAGACAACTACTCCCGGACCGAGGTCGACCGATACGGCGAGGAGCTCGACCGCAGCGATCAGGAGCTGATTGAGGGCCTGCGCGCCCTGACGCGGGCCAACATGGTGGACGAGGCCGGCCGCTTCGCCGCGGCTCTGGCGACCGACAGCATCCTCCCCGAGGACTTCCACGCTGGTCGTGGCCTGGCCTGACGCACGCGCCGAGCCCAGCCTGACGGACCGTCCGAGCAGGCATCGCCCCGCCCGAGCGGCCCACTTACGCACCCTCGCGTCTAGACCGGAGTGAGCGCTGCCCGTCTGATCACGGCCATCGAGAGGGAATGGCCGCAGTCCGGGCAGGAGCTGAGTCGAGCCCAGGAGTGGTGTTCCGCGGCGCAGCTCGCGCACCGATATGAGCGCTGCAGCCGCACGAGCCTCCTCATGCCCACGCTGGAGCTCCGTTCTCCATTGAATTGGTCCATGGCGGCATTCTGCGCGATTGAATGCCACGAAACCATGGACCGGCGGTCGAAAGATCGACCGGTGCCACTTCGACCTTCGGTCGAGGTCACGCACGCGCTAGCTTGCGCCCGTGGCCACCGACACGAAACGGGTTGCTCCTCGGCGCCGCCTGCGGAGCACCCTCGCATCTGCGCACCCCCTCCCGAAACCCGTCCCAGGCGCCCTCTTCAGGTGGGTGAAGATCGTCTCCTGGTTCGAGTCGGCCCTGTTCGCGGCGCTGCTCCTTTTCTGGATCGCGCCCGGATACCACTCCCAGACATCGCTGTTCGGGCTCCTGCACGGCCTCGGCTACCTCGGTCTCCTCGGACTGATCTTCTGGGCGGTGATGCGACGTGAGGCGCCCTGGCCCCTGCTTGCCGCGACGCTGACCCCCGTAGGACCGTTCGGAACCGTGATCGGAATCGAGCTGATCGAGCGCCGCGGCTGGGGAATCGCCCCGCGTGGGGTTGTTCACAAAAATGGTTGACACCGCCGGACGAATCGAGAGATAATCGGCCTGGAGGCGGGAGGACGTACTACCTTCATAAGCTCGTCCCGGGGCCAGTCCCGCCTCCCGGGACGATCGCGTCGGAAATCCCTCCCTGGCTACCGACGCGCAGGCGTGGCGCGGGCCGTGTGGACCCCCTGCCTCCCGCGGCCCCGCCACGCCGCTCTTCTTCGGCTTCAAATGGGGGAAATGGGGGCCACCGCCGTGGCTAGTCCGCGAGGAAGGCCGCTGTCTTCTCGATCACGTCGGGACGGTCGAGCCAGGGCCAATGTCCCGCGCGCTCGATCATCTCGAGGGTGGCGTTCTCGCCGATGGCCTCTGCGTGGCGCGGCCCCCATTCGCGCCCCAGATAGGGATCCTCGGTCGGCCAGAGGATGAGCGTGGGGCAGTTCAGGTCGCCGAGGCGCTCGCCGGCGCCGGCCAGGACTTCGGAGGGCGATGCCCGGTAGAGCCGGAGAATCGCGCGGCGGGTACCGCGGTCGAAGCTACTCCAGATGCGATCGGTGAACGAATCGGGCAGGGGACCCGGCCTGACGTTCGAGAGACGCGTCAGCTGCCGGAAGGCCCCCTTGCTCGAGGTCGCCATGAACAGCTCGCCGAGCCCCGGCGTTCGCCAGACGCGCGCGACCCAGTGCCAGCGGTAGCCGGGAAGGAGCGGAACCGAGGTATGGATGACGAGCCGCTCGATTCGGTCCGGGATGCGCTGCGCCATAGCGAGGCCGAGACCACCGCCCCAGTCGTTGACGACGAGCGAGAACCGGTCGAGGCCGACCGAGTCGATGAACGCCTCGAGCCACGGCTGATAGCCCTCGATCGAGTAGTCGAAGTCCTCCGGTTTGGCCGACTCGCCGAAGCCCGGAAGATCGGGAGCGATCCCGCCGATTCGCTCCAGGAAGGGGAGCCACTCCCAGGACGCCGTCGGCACGCCGTGGAGGTAGAGGATGGGCGGGCGACCCTCGCCCGGAGCCTCACGCCAGTGCGACGGAAGGCCGGCGACCTCACCCCTTCGCTCGACCATCTCTAGGCGCGTGCGCGCAGGTCCCGGAGCACCCGGTGCAGGATGCCGCCGTTCTTGAAGTAGCTCACCTCGTTGGGCGTGTCGATCCGCACCGTGGCCTCGAAGGTGACGTCGTCGGCGCCGTCGCGGGAGGCGGTCACCTCGACTGTCTTCGCCTCGCCGTTATGCAGGTCGCCGACGTCGAACGTCTCCTCGCCGGTCAATCCGAGCGAGTCGATCGACTCGCCCTCGGGGAACTGCAGAGGCAGCACCCCCATCCCGATCAGGTTGGAGCGATGGATGCGCTCGAAGCTCTCGGTGATCACGGCGCGCACGCCGAGCAGCGAGGTCCCCTTGGCCGCCCAGTCGCGTGAGGAGCCGGAGCCGTACTCCTTGCCGGCCAGCACGACCAGCGGGACGTCCTCGTCCGCGTAGCTCATCGCCGCCTCGTAGATCGTCGTCTCCTCGCCGTCTGGGAAGTGGCAGGTGAACCCGCCCTCCCTCTCGACCAACCGGTTGCGCAGGCGGACATTGGCGAAGGTGCCGCGGATCATCACCTCGTGGTTGCCGCGGCGCGAGCCGTACGAGTTGAAGTCGCGAACCTCGACACCCTGCTCGATCAGCCAGCTTCCGGCCGGGCTGTCGCGCTTGATCGCGCCCGCGGGGGAGATGTGGTCGGTCGTGACCGAATCGCCCAGCATGGCGAGCACACGAGCGCCCTGGATCGGCTCGACTGGCTTCGGCTCCGGGTCCATTCCGTCGAAGAAGGAAGGCTTGCGGACGTAGGTGGAATCGGGCCAGGTGTAGCGGTCCTCCTCCGGCACCTGGATGCCGCGCCAGCGCTCGTCGCCGGTGAAGACGTCGGCGTAGCTCTTGGTGAACATTTCGGCTCTCACGGCGTCGCCCACGACCTGCTTGATCTCCGCGCCGCTGGGCCAGATGTCGGAGAGATATACGGGCTCGCCGTCGGAGTCGCTCCCGAGCGGCTCGCTGGTCAGGTCGACGTCCATCCGCCCGACCAGGGCGTAGGCAACCACCAGCGGCGGCGAGGCCAGGAAGTTCGCGCGTGTATCCGGGTTGATCCGGCCCTCGAAGTTGCGGTTCCCGGAGAGCACGGAGCAGACGACGAGGTCGTTGTCGCTGACGGCCTTCGAGATCTCCTCCGGCAGGGGCCCGGAATTCCCGATGCACGTCGTGCAGCCGTAGCCGACCAGGTTGAACTGGAGCTGGTTGAGATATTCGTCGAGCCCTGAGCGCTCCAGGTACTCGGTGACCACCATCGAGCCGGGCGCCAGCGAGGTTTTCACCCAGGGCTGACGGCGCAGGCCGCGCTCGACCGCCTTCTTGGCGAGCAGCCCTGCCGCGAGCATCACGGAGGGGTTGGAGGTGTTCGTGCAGCTGGTGATCGCCGCAATGACCACGCGGCCGTGGTCGAGCTCCACCGTCTCGCCGCTCTCGAGCTGGACCGCCACCGCGTCGCTCGTCTCGACGTGTAGAGCGACGTCGCCCTTGTCCACATAGATGCGGGGCTTGCCGCCGTCACCGTCGTGCTCCTCCGCCGGCGGGTCGGAGGCCGGGAACGATTCGTCGATCGCCTCGTCGCGGCTGTTGCCGAGCTCCTTCCCGGCCGCGGGATCCCACTCCCGCATCGCCTCGAGGAAGGCGTCCTTGGCGTCGGAGAGCGCGATTCGGTCCTGCGGGCGCTTCGGGCCGGCGATGCTCGGCTCGACGTCGCCGAGGTCGAGCTCGAGCGTGTCGGAGTAGGTCGGCTCCTCGGAGTCGGGCTCGTGAAAGAGACCCTGCTCGCGGGTGTAGGCGTCGACCAGCTCGATCTGCTCGGTGGGCCGGCCGGTGAACTCCAGGTAGCGGAGCGTCTCGGCGTCGACAGGGAAGATCGCGCAGGTGGAGCCGAACTCCGGGGACATGTTTCCGATCGTGGCGCGATCGGCCAGGCCGAGCCCGGAGATGCCGGGGCCGAAGAACTCGACGAACTTGGAGACGACTCCCTTCTCGCGGAGCATCTCGGTGACGGTCAGCACGAGGTCGGTCGCGGTCGCTCCCTCACGGAGCTCACCGGTCAGCCTGAAGCCGATCACCTGGGGCAGCAGCATCGAGATCGGCTGGCCCAGCATCGCCGCCTCCGCCTCGATCCCGCCCACCCCCCAGCCGAGGACGCCGAGGCCGTTGATCATCGTCGTGTGGGAGTCGGTGCCGACGAGTGTGTCGGGGTAGGCCTGCGTGGTCCCGTCGACCTCCCGCGTCCAGACACAGCGGCCGAGGTACTCGAGGTTGACCTGGTGGCAGATGCCCGTGGCGGGCGGCACGACCCTGAAGTTGTCGAACGCCCTCTGCCCCCAGCGCAGGAACGCGTAGCGCTCTCCGTTGCGCTCGTAGTCCCGCTCCGCGTTCACCTCGAAGGCGCGCTGGTTGCCGAAGGCGTCCACCTGAACCGAGTGGTCGATGATCAGGTCCACGTCGACCAGGGGATTGATCGCGCTCGGGTTGCCGCCCAGCTCCTCCATCGCGTCGCGCATCGCGGCCAGGTCGACGACCGCGGGGACGCCGGTGAAGTCCTGCATCAGCACGCGCGCGGGCTGGAAGGGGATCTCGACGGATGGTTCGGCCTTGGCGTCCCAGGTCGCGATCGCCTCGACGTCCTCCGAGGTGACCGAGGTGCCGTCCTCGAGGCGGAGAGCGTTCTCGAGCAGGACCTTGAGCGAGTAGGGCAGCCGAGCGACGTCGAAGCGCTGCTGCAGGGCGTCGAGCCGGTGGATCTCGAACTCGCGGCCGCCGACTTCGAGGGTCGCCTGCGCTCCGAAGCTGTCCTTCGCGCTCACAAACTCAGTCTATTCCCGGCCCTCCGCCGGCTAGACACTCCGCGGTTGCCCTGGAACAGGACGTCGCTAGCGCTTGTGCTTCTTGTTCTTCGCCTTCTTGCCGCCGACCTTCGCCTGGCCGTTCTGCACCGTGTTCCCGGTCGGGTCGACCGTGGTGACCTCGACCATGACCTTCTTGCCGAGGCTCCGGCTGCCATTCTTGGTGAGCTTCACCTTCACGGTCCCGCTCTGTCCGGCCGGCGATGGTCCGGTGCCCTTGCCGAGGACACGCACTTCTTCTTCTTCTTCTTGGCCGAATCCGCAGAGCGCTTCTGCTTCTGCTTCTTGTCGATCAGCCTGATCTGAACCTTGCAGGAGTCGCCGCTCGGGGCCGCGTCGACCGGCACCTTGACGCTCCTCCCCTTCCGCTTCAGCTTGCCCGCACCGAGCGTGGCGCGGACGTAGGAGACGGAGGAGTACTGCTGCGCGATCGCCGCGCCACAGGGAAGGGCCAGCGGCGAGGACGCCGTGACCTGGCCGCCACCTCCGCCGGGTCCCTCCAGCGTCGGGAGCCGCAGGGAGAGATCGGAGATCGTGACCTGACCCTGACCGTTGGCGGCGCGGCCGTAGCCGCCGATCAGGTTGCCGTGCGAGTCGCCCGGCAGGAGCTCGAGCTTCGCGACGTGACCGGCTGCGAAGAGGTGACCCGTCGGATGAAGCTGGAACACCTGCTTGGCCGAGCCCACCGCCGGCCGGAACAGCTGGCGGTCGACGAGCGTCTCCGTACCGCTTGGATCGACGTCCAGGAGCCTCGCCGCGACCTCCGAGTTCGCTGTCGGCGAATCGATCTTCGCTTCCACCGTCGGGGATCCCATCAGCGTGAATCCGCTGCCTGTCGCAGCTGGCAGGCGATAGGTGGCCACGCCCGGTAGGTCCGCCGAGGGGGCGGTGGTGCAAGGGTTCCCTCCGGCGCTCACCGGATCGAATGCCTTGTCGACTTCCTCGGAGCCGCCGTCCGACTGGAGCACCTGCGCAGACTGGGAATCGAGATGCACCTCGCCTTTCTGCAGACCGGCCCAACTGCCGGCCTGGAAGGGGCCCCCGGAGTCGGCCGACGCCGGGCAGGTCATCGCAAACGCCGTGGTGCCTTGGAACGGCTGCGATCCGGTGCCCTTGACGTAGAAGTCCAGCCAGGCGTCCGTAGCGGCTGACAGGGCATTGACGTCCGCGTCCTTGTTCTCCGCACGCATGTGCCCGAAGTCGCCGAACAGCAGCGAGATCGGGGCGTTCGGGTACTGCGAGCGGATCAGGTTGAAATAGGTGATCGCCTCGTCGGCTGGGAAGAGGTCGTCGGTGAAGCCGTTCGAGATCAGCAGCGGCGCGGGCGGCGTGGAGTGATCGATGTAGAACGCGGAGTGGTGCGCCTTGATCTCGTTCAGGAGCGATGTGATGAACGGGTCGCCGTCATACGGCTCGCCCATATTGAGCCGGTTGTTCCACGCGGTGATGTCCGACTGGAAATCGGCGCAGGTCGGATAAGGCGCCTGCCCGCAGTAGCTGCCGGCCCCCTGGCCACTCAGATACAGACCAGCGACGAACGATTGTTTCTGGACGCCGGCCCGTCCCGTGAAGGACGCGTCAGCGACGTAGTCGAGCTTGCCGCCGTTCGGGGTGAGCGAATAGGCGAGATCGCTCCAGGGGATGTTCGGCGTCGCACCCGCGATCTGCATCGGGTGGTGATTAACCGGACTCGTCCACGGCACCAGGGTGCCGTCGGGCATCATCACCCGGTCCTTCAGCGTGGCGAGCTGCAGCGAGAGACCGCCTCCGTAGGAGCCGCCGAGCGCGCCGATCCGCTGGGCGTCGACCAGGCTCTCGTCGGCGAGCTCGCCGGCGAAGAATTGCGCGTCGCGTATCTCGTAGCGGTCGTCCATCAGGTGAATCCAGCCGGCATCGCAATCGGCCCCGGGTGCGGTGATCGCGTTTTCCTTCCCGCAGGACTGGTGGAAGCCACGAGCGGTCATGGCGAAGACCGCATAGCCACGGTCGGTGTAGTGCTCCATGTCGGCGAATGAGAAGTCGTTCTTCGACCCGCCGTAGCCGTGGCCGGCGATGATCAGTGGGTAATCGCCGTCCGTGGCCGGGGTGGGGTCCGCCGGGAAAGCGACCTTGACGTCGATCGAGGTGCCATCCCAGCTGGGAGCAGTGCTGCGGACACCGGCGTCTTGGTCACTGCTCTCATCGGTGCCGCATTGGCGCTGCTGCCCCACCGTGTTGCAGGTGAGCTCACCGTTGAAGACATTCGTGATCGCCGCGTTGGCGCTTGGCGCGAGCAGCAGCGATCCGCCAACCACCGACAACAGCAACAGCTTCCGCATGTTCTCTCCTCGTTCGTCCCTCGGCGCGTCCCTCGGCACACCGGCGCCACTCCTTGACGCGCGAAAAATCCTATCGCTTGTCCGACTGGCCGGCCGCCAAGTCCTCGGCGATCTGCTCGGCGCCGCCGCGGCGCTGCACCCCTGCCGCGAACCCGGGATGGCGGTAGCCGAACTCGACGACGAGGCGCTGTCGCATCGGCGCCACCGTGATCTCGTTGCGGTTGCTGCGGATGGCGCGCACGACCGCGCTCGGCAACCTTCCTCGGGGTCGTGGTGCCCAGGCCGGGCGGAGGCTTCGACCCGGCGTCGGCGAACATCCCCGCCTCGCGAACGAAGCCTGGTGAGACGACCGACACGCCGACCCCATGGGGGTGCAGGTCCTCCCGCAGGCCGAAGGCAAAGCCCCGCAGCCCGAACTTGGTTGCGTTGTAGAGGGACGACCGCGGCGATCCCACCTTCCCGGCCAGCGACGCGATGAAGACGATGTGGCCCTCCCCCTTCTCGGCCAGTTTCGGGCCGAGGGCGCGTGCCATCAGGATCGGGGACTCGAAGTTGACCCGCAGCGCCCGCTGCACCTCCTCCGAGCTGAAGCTCTCCAGCCGCCCGCTGGCGGGCAGGGCGGCGTTGGCGACGAGGCCGTCGAGCTCGCCGGCCCGCTCCACCAGCTCCTCCGCGGCCCCCGGCTCCGCTAGGTCGGCGACAACCGCCAGGTGCCTCTTGGCCCCTCCGGGAAGGGACTCTGCGAGCTGGTCGAGATGTTCGCCCTTCCGGGAGCTGAGGACGAGCACCGCGCCCTGCCCGGCGAGCTCGTCGGCGATGGCACGCCCGAGTCCCCCCGTTGCTCCGCTGAGCAGCAACCTCTTCCCGGCGAGATCCACGGATTCCAACCTATCCGACCACAGGTTTGTTAAGTCTCGCTCATAGAAAACCCCTGCTCTGATACGTTCTTCCGCTCAAGGAGGAGCCCGGTTCCAACCGATGAGGAAGGGACCGGAGGAGGGATCCATTGCTGTCTCGCCCATCACACCAGGGCCGCCGGCTTGGGCTGGCAGGAGCGCTTCTCGCCGGCGCGCTGATCGCCGCCGGCCCGGCAGCGGGCCAGACGACCACCGGCGCGAGCACCACGACTCCGGTCCCGGGCGCACCGGTGGGCGCGCCGCCGGCACCGACCAACGTCGCGACGATCCTCCCGGGTGGCAAAGCGAGCATCCCGGCCGGCGCTCCATATCCCGTGTTGCGCGCGATCAAGGCCGCCAACAAGATCCACCGCAGGACCTACATCTGGGGCGGGGGGCATCGCAGCTTCAAGGCGAAGGGCTACGACTGCTCGGGCGCGGTCAGCTATGTGCTGCACGCCGCCGGGGTGCTCCGCTCACCGCTGGTCTCCGGCCAGCTCGCCTCCTGGGGCTCGCCCGGGCCGGGCAGCTGGATCACGGTTTACGCCAACCGGACCCACACCTACATGGTCATCGCCGGCCTCCGCTACGACACCTCACCGCGCGGCGAGTGGATCGACCAGGGCCGCGGCCCGCGGTGGCGCTTCACGCTGCGGACCCCGACGGGGTTCGCGATCCGTCACTGGGACGCCCTCTAAGCGCACCTTCCGGGGATTCTTGTGAGCAGCTGCTCACAGCTCCGGATCGTTTGCTAGCGTTCCGCGCGTTCAAACGCCGAATCTCGTCCCCACCAGTGCGGAACGAGAACGGGGGAACCAAAGCAGTTGGGGCGAATCCACCAAGGGGTGGAGACGCAGGCTCCTTTCGCGTCAGCCCGTCAGCTAACCCCGTAGGCCTACGAAGGAGAACGGTTTGCGGTCAGATACACACAGCAGAAGTAGTAGGAAGCTGGCGGTGGCAGGGCTGCTGTTGGTCGCTTCACTCGCGGGCGCGGTGCCGGCGATGGCCCAGACCGGTGGGGCGGCGCCCCCCGGCGGGACGACCACGACCACCCCAACGACGACTCCGACTGTCCCGGGCAGCACCGCCCAGCTGCAGCCGGACGGCACGGCGCTGCCGCCGGCGGACGCGCCGCGTCAGGTTCGCAAGGCGATCAAGGCCGGTAACAGGATCCACACCAGGCCCTACATCTGGGGCGGCGGCCATCGCCGCTTCAAGTCGAAGGGCTACGACTGCTCCGGCGCCGTCAGCTACGTGCTGCACGCCGCCGGACTGCTCAGGAGCCCCCTCCCCTCCGGTCCGCTGATGAGCTGGGGCGCCCCGGGCACCGGGTCCTGGATCACCGTCTACGCCAACCGCAGTCACGCCTGGATGACGGTCGCGGGCCTGCGGTTCGACACCTCCGCGGTCGGCGAGTCCCTCAACCAGGGCTCGGGTCCGCGGTGGCGGGCGAGCATGCGGACGGGCACCGGCTACTCCGTCCGCTTCTTCCCCGGCTTCTAGCCGCCTGAGGGCGGCTGGGAGGCCTCTCTCCTCCCATACCAGTGCGCGACGCGGCCCGCTCTCCCCGGGCCGCGTCGCCACGCCTGGGTGGAAGGGGGCGCGGGGCGGGCGTCGAATCCCGAGTTCGTGCGGGTAATCACTAATGATCGGTTGCCGATTGCAAACGTTCTTTCACGTTTGGTAAGGTCCCGCGCCAGTTACGCCGAGTCCCATCACCACGTGGCGATGGGAGCGGGGGAACCAAATACTGGGGCGAACCCACCGGAACCAAGGGTGGGAGCGCAGGCTCCTTCAGCGCTAGCCCGACAGCTAACCCCGCAGGCCGACAAAGGAGAACTGTTGGATGCGAGACACACTTAGCTGTAGGCGTCGCCTCGCAGTCGCGGGGATCACAACTCTTTTCGTAGTGGCGATCGCCGTTCCGGCGTCCGCCCAGACCGGCGGGTCCGGCCCGCCCGGCAGCACCACGACGACCACGCCCACGACGACCACTCCCGCCCCGGTTGGGCCTCCAGGGAAGGCGAAGATCCGCAAGGACGGCACTGCCGTCGCCCCCGCGGACGCGCCGGCGCAGATCCAGACCGCCATCGCCGCGGCCAACGCGATCCACACCTTCCCCTACGTCTGGGGCGGTGGCCACAGAAGCTTCCTCGCCTCCGGCTACGACTGTTCAGGCGCCGTGAGCTATGTCCTGCACGCCGCAGGCCTGCTGGCGAGCCCGATGACCTCGGGCGGCCTGGCCTCGAGCTGGGGCGCTCCCGGCAAGGGCCGCTGGATCACGGTCTACGGCAATGCCAGCCACGCCTACATGGTGATCGCGGGCAAGCGCTTCGACACCTCCACCGGCGGTGACCGCTGGAACCAGGGCTCAGGCCCCCGCTGGCGGAAGCAGAAGCGCAAGCCGCTCGGCTTCACCGGCAAGTACTACCCCGGCTTCTAGGCCCAAGCGGCGCAGTCGGGAAGTACAAGCTTCCCGGCAAAGATTGGCCAGGCTGGCCTAGCGAGGCACGGCGACGCTCGGATATACCTAGAGCCGCCACCGGTGGGCGTTGTACGGTGCGCACATCTGACGCCCTGATCGACCGAGGAGAAGGAGGCGGCGGTAGCCGCTACGGCCGCAAGCAGTGAGGCAGAGCCCGGCTCGGGATCGAGCGACGAGCAAGCGGACGTACGCCTCGTCGGGGTAAGCAAGCGCTACGGCGACGTCGTCGCCGTCGACTCACTCGACCTCGAGGTGAAACGGGGGGAGTTCTTCACGCTCCTCGGCCCCTCCGGGTCGGGCAAGACCACCACGCTGCGGATGATCGCCGGGTTCGAGGAGCCCGACACCGGGATCGTCGAGCTCGCGGGCCGGGATGTGACCGGCGAGCCGCCCTACGACCGCTCTGTCAACACGGTCTTCCAGGACTACGCCCTCTTCCCCCACATGACCGTGGGCGAGAACGTCGAGTACGGGCTGCGTGTGAAGCGGGTGGGCAAGGAGGAGCGCCGTCGTCGGGCCTCCGAGGCGCTCGCCACGGTGCGGCTGGCGGGCTATGAGCAGCGGAAGCCGAACCAGCTCTCCGGCGGACAGCAGCAGCGCGTTGCGCTCGCGCGAGCGATCGTCAATGAGCCCAGGGTGCTGCTGCTGGACGAGCCGCTCGGCGCGCTCGACCTGAAGCTTCGGGAGCAGATGCAGGTAGAGCTCAACACGATCCAGTCGCAGGTCGGAATCACGTTCATCTACGTGACCCACGACCAGGAGGAGGCCCTGACGATGTCCGATCGCATCGCGGTCTTCAACGACGGCGGCATTGAGCAGGTGGGTCCGCCGACGGAGATCTACGAGCGGCCGCAGAACGCGTTCGTGGCGGGATTCGTCGGGGTGTCGAACCTCCTTGAGCGTGACGGGCGGCGGTTCACGGTGCGCCCGGAGAAAATCTTCATCGTCGAGAACGGACAGGTGCCGAGCGGCATGCACGTCGAGGAGGGGACCATCAAGGACGTCTCCTACGCGGGCATGGTGACCCGGTACATGGTCGATCTCGAAGCAGGGGGGGAGCTTCAAGTCGTCCGCCAGAACCTGGAGACGACCTCAGCCGAGGTCCAGGAGCAGCGCGGCCGGAAAGTCAAAATCGGATGGCGCGCGGATCAGACCGTCGCCGTAAAGGGAGAGGAGAAGGAAAGTGAGCCGAATTAGAGCTCATCCAACCTGGGTACCTGCGGCGATAGTCGCCGGGCTCGCCGCCGTGATGCTGGTGATCGCAGGTTGTGGCGGTAGTGATGACAACGGAGGTAGCAGCAGTGGTGAGGAGCTGACCAGCGTCGGTGCAGGCGAGGGTGAGCTGAACATCATCTGCTGGGCCAGCTACTGCGAGGACGGCTCGGTCACCAAGGGCGTCGACTGGGTGACGCCGTTCGAGCAGCAGACCGGCTGTCAGACGAACGTCAAGATCGGCGATACGTCCGACCAGATGGTCGATCTGATGCGGACCGGTCAATACGACGGTGTGTCCGCCTCGGGCAACGCGACCGCCCGTCTCGTGGATGGTGGCGATGTGTCGCCAGTGAACGTCGATCTCGTCCCGAACTACAAGACGATCTTCGACGATCTCAAGGACCAGCCCTACAACACGTTCGACGGGACCAACTACGGGATTCCGCACGGGCGCGGGGCGAACCTGCTCATGTGGCGGACGGACGACGTGCAGCCCGATCCGACGTCCTGGTCGGTGATTCTCGATCCGAACCAGGCGAAGAAGTACGCGGGTCACATCAGCGTCTACGACGACCCGATCTACATCGCGGATGCGGCTGTATACCTGAAGGCACACCAGCCGGATCTCGGGATCGACAACCCCTATGAGCTGGACGAAGACCAGTTCAACGCCGCCGTGGATCTGCTCAAGCAGCAGCATCCGTACGTCGGGGACTACTGGTCCTCGTACCTGAAGCAGATCAACCTGTTCACAAGCGGTGACGACCAGGTCGGCACGACGTGGCAGTACCAGTACTTCACGTTGCTCGCCGACGACCAGCCGGTGAAGGCGCCTGGCGCCGACACGGGCTTCGTTCCCACAGAGGGTGCAACCGGGTGGTCGGACACCTGGATGATCTCGTCCGAGGCCAAGCACCCGAACTGCATGTACAAGTGGATGGACTACATCACCAGCGCACCGGTACAGGCGCAGGTCATGCAGTGGTTCGGCGAGGCTCCCGCGCAGAGCAAGGCGTGCGAGCCAAACGAAATCGCCACTGCCGACAAGGCGCTGGGCCTGCCACCGGATCCGCAGTTCTGCGACAGCTACCACGCAGCGGATCCGGAGTTCTGGAAGCGGGTGTACTACTGGAACACGCCCCTTGCGGCCTGCGGTGACGACCGCGGGGACGTCTGCAAGGACTACAACGACTGGGTCTCGGCGTGGACCGAGATCAAGGGTTGATGTCGCTGGCCGTCGTCGACTCATGACTAACGGGCCGTGGAAGCCGCCGGCGTAAGCGCCGGCGCCGAGAAGAGGTCGGTGGGCCGCAGGCTCGCCGACCTCTTCCACGGCCGCCCCGGCCTCCAGGTCGGGTCGCTGCTGAGCGGACCGATCGCCTGGCTGGTGATCGGCTATCTCGGGTCCCTCGCCGTCCTGCTGATCGCCTCCTTCTGGGGGGTCAGTGCGATCAGCGGCGAGCTCCAGAAGAGCTTCACCCTCGACAACTACAAGGAGCTGCTCGACCAGTCGGTCTACAAGGACGTCGCCGTACGGACCATTGGGATTGCCGCGGCGGCGACCCTGACGGACGCGCTCCTCGCCTTCCCGATCGCCTTCTACATGGCGAAGGTGGCGAGCCCACGGGTGAAGGGCCTGCTGGTGGTGGCGATCCTGATGCCGCTCTGGTCCTTCTACCTGGTCAAGGTCTACGCGTGGCAGACGATGCTCGCGACGGGAGGGTTCATCGACTGGGCGCTCAACCCGCTCGGCGTCAGCGGTCCCGGATACGGGTCCACCGCGGTCTGGCTCGTGGAGAGCTACCTGTGGCTCCCGTACATGATCCTGCCCATCTACGCGGGCCTGGAGCGGATCCCGAACTCGATGATCTCCGCCTCGGAGGACCTGGGGGCGAACCCGTGGCGGACCTTCCGCAGCGTGGTCCTCCCGCTCGCCTTCCCGGCGATCGTCGCCGGGTCGATCTTCACCTTCTCCCTGACCCTCGGCGACTACATCACGCCAACGTTGGTCTCGCCGGACACGCAGTTCATCGGCAACGTCATCTTCTCGCAGCACACCAACAACCTGCCGCTGGCATCGGCGTTCGCCGTGGTGCCGATCATCGTGATGGTGATCTACCTGGCGATCGCGAGGCGACTCGGAGCGTTCGAGCACCTATGAGGCTCTCGCCCGCGACCAGGAACCTGCTTCGAGGCGGCGTCGCGATCACGCTCGCCTTCATCTACATCCCGTTGATCGTGATCGCGATCTACGCCTTCAACGGCGGCAACTCCCTGGCGTGGCCGCCACCGGACCTGACGACCAAGTGGTTCGGGGAGGCGATCGGCAACCAGGGAGCGCGCGACGCACTGTGGACGTCGGTCAGGGTGGGCGCGGTCGCAACCGGGATCGCACTCCTCCTCGGCAGCCTCGCCTCGTTCGCGGTGGCGCGCTTCCGGTTCTTCGGCCGCGAGACGATCTCCTTCCTCGTCGTCTTGCCGATCGCACTGCCCGGAGTGGTAACCGGACTCGCCCTCAGCAACACCTTCACCCAGGTCCTCGGCGTGGACCTCAGCCTGCTGACGGTGATCGCGGGGCACGCCACCTTCTGCATCGTCGTCGTCTACAACAACGTGATCGCGCGGCTGCGGAGGGTCTCCGGCAACCTCGAGGAGGCCTCGGCGGATCTCGGGGCTCACACCTGGCAGACCCTCAGATTCGTGACGCTCCCGAGCATCCAGACGGCCCTCGTGGCGGGCGGCCTGCTCGCCTTCGCTCTCTCCTTCGACGAGATCATCGTCACCAACTTCACGATCGGCGCGGGCGAGCAGACTCTGCCGATCTGGATCTTCAGCAACCTGTTCAGGCCCGCCCAGCTGCCGATCGTCAACGTGGTCGCCGTGATCGTCGTCCTGCTCTCGATCATCCCCGTCTACCTCGCGCACCGGCTGACGCGCGAGGAGGGTGTCAGCGCGCGGGCGGGCGGCGCCGGCGCGATCGCCGAGAGCACCGCGGTTCCCTAGGCCTCGAGCTACCTCAGCACCAGGCAGTGCTCGGGGTGCCAGCCGAACATGCTCACGCTCGGCAAGGCGCCGC
>CAWKFQ010000026.1:0-19176 GCA_963848955.1 uncultured Solirubrobacterales bacterium
CAGAGCGTGATCACGGGCCGGCCCTCGAAGCGCTTCTCCCATGCACGCTCGATCGCGATCGCGAGCTCGAACGCATCCCGCCCGGGACCGACCGGCGAATGAGAAGACCAGAGACCGGTCAGGCCCCGGTCGAGCGCCGCGTCGAGGCCCACCTCAAGCCGCCCGGGCAACACATCCGGAGGTTCGTCGAGGTCGAGCGCCTCGATCACGAGCCGGCCCTCCGACTCCAGCCCGGCCACGTCGAGGCCGGCCTCGGTCAGCGCCCCGCGATCGTCCTCGACCTCCGACCGCGCGGTGCACCAACCATGCCCCGCGCTTCGCTCCCAATGAGTAGAACGACGCGACCACCGGAGCGAACTCAGCCTCGCTGCGGAGGACGACCGCGAGGTGGGGGCAAGCTCCGCTCTCGAACACCGAACCGAGCACGTTGTCGAGCATCGGAGCAACCATATCGGCCGGATCTAGGCTGCCGGGACTCGCAGGCTCACCCGAGTCCCCTCTTCGACAGCGGACCCAACGCTCAGGGTGCCACCCACGCTGCGCGCGCGCTCTCGCATCAGGGTCAGCCCGAAATGGCCCTCGCCTGGACCGCCGGCCTCGTCAACGGCGAAGCCCGTGCCGTCGTCCGCGATTTCCAGACTCAGGAGATCGTCCTCGAGCTCCAACCGGACCTCGATTCGGCGGGCCGCAGCGTGTCGCTCAGCGTTTGTGAGCGCTTCGGTGAGCACGCGGACAACGACGGCCATGGTCTCCGGCGAGACGTCGACGGCCGGCCCGGAGGTCTGCAGGCGAGCGGAAGCTCACGGCCGCGGCGCTCGCAGATCTCCTCGACCGCGGCTTGGACCCCGCCGAGAGGGACGGAAACCAACAGGTCCTCGAGCCGGGCGCGGACCACGCGGTTCGCGGAAGCGACTGCCTCTCGCAGCCGCTCGGCGCTTGCCCCCGCCAGTTCCTCGGGGGGCTGCGACTCGAGCAGCGCCAGCTCGCGCATCGCGAGCGCGAGGTCCTGTGCCAGACCGTCGTGGATCTCCGACGCCAGCCGCAGGCGCTCCCGCTCGATCGCCCTGCCCTGAAGCTCCTGGCGTAGGTGGGCAGTCGAGATGCCGGCGGCGAGCAGGTCGCCGAGCAGGCGCAGCAGGGTTGCCGCAGCGGGGTCGAGCGAGAACGGTCGCGCTGCTGCGGCGACGGTCACCCCGATCAACTCCCGCTCCGAGACGAGCGGGAGCACCAGCCACGAGTCGGCCGGGGGCTCGAACGGATTCGCCACAAGCCAGCTCGCCTCCTCCCTGAAGACGAGTGGCACGCCGCTGGCGACCGCAAGGCGCCAGGCCTCGTCGTCGAACGAGACCTGGTCGCGGGCTCGGCAGCTTGCGGTTCCGGCAGCCGATGCCACGTAGCGCTGGAGATATGGCGGCGGCCCGGACCTCGGCAGATCGAGGACCGCGAGTTCAAGCTCGAGCGCATCGCGGATCGCCGCAAGCGCCCCTTCGGCGAGCTCGATCAGGTTGCCGGACCCGACCAGCGCTCTCGCGACACGACTCAGCGCTCCCAGACCGGCGAGCGCCTCAGGCGTGAAGCGCTGATCGGGTGCCCGGCGTTCGCCGCTCAGATCGTGGTCAGCCTTCATGGTGACTTGCGACGATAATCCGTCCCCAGCGATGTCCGAAACGCCAATCAGGGTGCTCATCGCGGACGACCACCGGCTGATGCGCGAGGGCACCGCCGCACTGCTCGGCGCCGACGACCGCCTCGAGATCGTGGGCCTGGCGCGTGACGGCCGCGAGGCGATCGCGCTGACGGAGAAGCGCAGCCCGGATGTTGTCCTGCTCGACCTGAACATGCCGGTCATGGCCGGGATCGAGGCGTGTGCGGCAATCCGCTCGCGCGACGCCGAGCACCCAGGTGCTGATGCTGACCGTGTCCGAGCAGGAGCCCGATCTCTATGCCTCGCTGCGCGTCGGCGCGGCGGGCTATCTGATCAAGGACATGGCGCCCGCCGAATTGGTCGAGGCGGTGCTCGAGGCGGGTCATGGCGAGCCGCGCATCGCCCCGGCCATCGCATCCAGGCTGTTGAGCGACCTCGTCGGGGGCTCGGCCGAGGGATCCGTCGATCCGCTCGAGCAGCTGAGCGAGCGCGAGCGCGAGGTTCTCACGCTGCTCGCCCAGGGCCTCCGCAACCGCGAGATCGGCGAGCGGCTGTTCATCAGCGAATCCACGGTCAAGACCCACGTCCGCCATGTGCTCGAAAAGCTTCAGACTCGGAACCGTGCCGAGGCGGCGGCGTTGGCAGCTCGCTACCTCGACTGAATGTCTGCCTCGCACGCGCCATGTGTGTTCGGATCCAATGTGGTGGCCGCCATCTGCGCCACGACGCTATACACGCCGCGCGACATCCGCCGCTTCACCTCCGTGGGGCTGGTCTGGAGCGCACGGGCGATCTCGGTCACCGAGTAGCCGCCCAGGCGGGCAAGCGCGATCGCCTCACGGTCCCGCTCCTCGATCCCGGCGTAGCCCTCAGCCGGACACGATCTCACCCCGAGGCGGATCGCGCGCTCGACGAGGCGGCGTCGATCGATCGGCTGCCCTGGGGCGTGACCGCGAGCCGCGTCGCCCAGGACTCGCTCGGTGACTCGCGCCGCGCTCGACGGGTCTCTTGACGCGGCAACCGCCGCGCCGTGGACCTGCGGCGCATGCCTCATCAGTTCATCCACGAGGCGCTCGGGGTCCATGCGGCCGACCGTAGGCCAAGCCCGGCTGGGCGGCAATCGCCCAAAGGGCTCAACGGCATCCACCGAAAGGTGGATTCGGCCTTGTTCCTCGCCTGCTGGGTGATCCCGCCCGAGTGAGTGGACGTACAAACCGACATGTCTCGCCTTCGCTGTCTCCACCCTGACCCTCCCGGTCGCCGCACTCGTGTGGTTGGCCGTGGCTGGCGGCATCGGCTGAACCCGCTCGCGCCGCGGTCCCCGGCGATCGAGAAGCTCCCCGCGTGGGCGACGTGGCGGGCGCACCCGGAGTGCGGCCAGCTGACCATCGGGATCGAGGAGGAGTTCATGCTCCTCGACCCGGTCGACTGGTCGCTGGCGTTCCGCTCCGACGAGGTGCGTGCCGCCCTGCCGGCCGGGCTGCGCGACCGGGTAACGCTGGAGACGCACGCGGCGGTGATGGAGATCGCCACCGGAGTGCACCGTCGCGTTGGCGACGCGGTCAGCGAGCTCTCCCGGCTGCGCGATCGCCTCGCACGAGCCCTGGCCGAGCAGAACCTGCGCGCGGCCGTCGCGGGCACCCATCCGTGCGCGGTGGCGCGCGACACAGTGCTCTCGTCGCAGCCGCGCTATCGCGCAGATCGGCGATTCGATGCGCGTGCTCGCGCGCCGCGAGCCGACGCTGGCCACGCACGTCCACGTCGGCGTCGCCAGCTCTGAGGACGCGATCCGGCTGCTCAACCGCGTGCGCGCGCAGCTGCCGATACTGCTTGCACTGTCGGCGAACTCGCCGTTCTGGCGGGGGCGGCCAACGGGCTTCGCATCGACGCGCACGACGCTCTTCGACGCGTTCCCCCGTTCCGGGTTGCCGCGCAGCTTCCGGAGCTATGCCGATTGGATCGCGACCGTCGAGCCGCTGCTGCGCGCGGGCGCCATCTCCGACCCGTCGTTTCTGTGGTGGGACGCGCGCCTGCAGCCGCGATACGGCACCGTCGAGATCCGGATCATGGACGGGCAGAGCAACGTCGAGGACGTGGCCGCCCTCGCGGCGTTGGTGCAGGCGCTGGCGAGCCTGGAGCTCGAGCGACGTGGCGATCCCGGCACGGAGCCGCGGACCGACGAGCTGATCGAGGAGAACCGGTTCCTCGCCGCCCGCGATGGCATCGCTGCGCGGCTGATCGACGAGCGGACGGGCCAGCGCCTCCCCGTGATCGAGCGACTCGAGCGGCTCCTCGACGCCTGCTGCGGCCATGCGCGACGGCTCGGCTGCGAGCGCCAGCTCGACTACGTGCACCGGCTCGTTCGCCACAACGGCGCCGAGCGCCAACTCGCACACGCCCGTCGCTACGACGACCTGCGCGGCGTCACCGCGCTGCCTCGCCGACGCCTACTGGCCGCTCACGCCCGCGCGCGATGGCGCTGGAAGCGGTCGCGTCCTGCGCGAGGGCGGCGGGAGCGACGATGTCGACGGCGGCGCAGCTCCGATCCTGGAACCCGCGCCAAGGGTCGCGTAGGGAGGATCGCTGATGCTCGTCAGCAAGCGACTTCCATGGCGGGCGCGTCGCGGCTCCCGCGGAACGGCGCGCCACCGTCCCGATGTCCCCGGTGTCCGCTTCGCTGACGACAACGATCAGGCGCACTACTCCTGCGTGTGTGGCCACGCGTTCAAGGCCGGCGTGACCAGCTCGGTTCGCTGCCCGCGGTGCGGCACGACGCAGCCTTGGTAATGCGGCCGCGGACCGCAAGCCGGCTCCTCTACCCGCTTCGGCTCGACCTCGCAAATCGAAAGGAGACACGATGACGACACCTACGAACCTCCTCACGCGTTTGGTCACCGCCATCGCCGCGGCGGCCGTGCTCGCGGCGCTTGCGGCGTCGCCTGTCTCGGCCGACCCGCCGCCTGCGGCGGCCGGCAACACGAGCCACGGCTTCCTTGTCGACCGTGGCGTCGTCACGACGATCGACCACCCGAAGGCCACGATCATCCCCGCCACGCCGGAGGCGCAGGCGGGAACCGCGACCATCGGCGTCAACGACCGCGGCGACATTCTCGGCGCCTACGAAGACCGCCGCGACCGGGTCGTCCGTGACTTCCTCCGCGACAGGAAGGGCCGCTACCGGACCATTGACGCTCCCCCGAACGGAAGCGCCTACGAGTACGTAGACATCAACAACCGCGGCGCGATCGTCGGCTTCTACGACGACGCGCAGGGAGCCGCAACGACCGGTTTCCTTCGGAGCAAGAAGGGACGGTTCACGAGCATCGACGTCCCGGGCTCGCTTGTGACCGGGCCGTTGAAGATCAACGACCGGCGACAGGTCGTCGGCATCTACTTGGACGGAAGCACCCTGCACGGCTTCCTGTGGGACGACGGCGACTACACCACCATCGACGTCCCCGGCGCCGCGGCAACCCTGGTCCTCGGCATCAACAACCGCGGGCAGACGGTCGGCTCCTACATCGACGACGCAGGCGCCTACCACGGCTTCGTCCGCGACAAGCAGGGCGCCGTCACCAGCCTCCCCGCCGCTCCCGGCGCCGACCCAATGGCGGGAGGAACGCAGCCGACCAGCATCAACGACCGCGGCCAGATCGTCGGTCTTGCGTACGACGCTCAGGGCGGTTCACGCGGGTTCCTGTTGGAGCGGGGCACTCTCACGATGATCGATGCGACGCCCGACGCGGTGTTCACGCGCGCCAGCGACATCAACAACCGGGGCGAATCGTCGGTGACTACGCCACCAGGCCACCCGCCGGCGCGCGCTCCTCGAGCGTTGCCTCGGCCGACCGGCGGAGCGGCTCCGGCCTCCTCGTGTCCGTTGGTGGCCGCGATTGATCCGATCCTGGCGCCGCTGCGAATAGGAGCCCAGCAGGTGAGTTCGCCAGAGGAGGCAAGCATGAGTTCGCCACCCATCCCGAACGTTCGTCGTCGCGGGATTACGGCGCTCGCAGCCGTCGCCGCCACGATCGGGCTCGCCGGCTCGGCGCCTGTCTCCGCGGCCCCGCAGGCCCAGCCGGAAACGGTCCGGCTCGGACCCGGTGCGAGCCCGCGGAGCGAGCTTCCGGGATTCATCCTCGACGAGCGAGGCCGCTACACCACGTTCGAGGCTGCTGATCCGAGCGTGCGGCTCGGCCCCGGGGGCATCAACGATCGCGGTCAGATCGCGGGTGAGTTCCTCACCCCCACGCGCGAGTTCGGCTTCCTACGTGACCGGCGCGGTCGGATAAGCAGAATCGACCTCCGGGGTGCCGCAGGAACCCAGGTCGAGAAGATCAACAACCGCGGCCAGATCGTTGGCGCGTACAACGAGACCAGCCCGTTCCTGCCCGACGAGGACGCCGGCTCGCGCGGGTTCATGCTCACTCGCGGGCGCGTCACACGGATCGACGTGCCCCGGGCGGCGAGCACGGTGCCGCACGGCATCAACGACCGCGGAAGGGTGGTGGGTGTCTTCGAAGACGCCGCCGACAGGGATCACGGCTTCCTGTGGACGCGCGGTCGGTTCATCAGCTTCGACGTGCCCGGCGCCTCCTTCACGGAGCCGTTGGCGATCAACAACAGCGGCCAGATCGTCGGCATCTACGGCGACGCCGACGGTGCGATCCACGGCTTCCTGCGCAGCAAAGGCGGCTACACCACCTTCGATGCCCCGGGGGCGGCGATCACCATCCCCCTCGGCATCAACGACCGCGGCCACATCGTCGGCGGGATGTCGGCCGATCCCACGGGTCTGCCGGTCCACGGGTTCGTATTGCGGAGGGGTGTCGATGGTCCGTTCACCCCGATCGACGTCCCCGGTGCGCCGAGCACCCTGCCCGGTGCCATCAACAATCGCGGCCAGATCGTCGGGGCTTATGAGAACCCCAACCCCGCGCCGAGCGCGGCGAGCGGGACGAGCAACCCGACGGCCAGCGCCGGCCCGGAGGCGAGTAGGAGCTTCCAGAGCATGGATCCCAACCCAGCTGACCCCTTCGATTCGAATGAAAGAGTTCCATAAGGCCGTGTTATCGGGCTGTCGGCGAGGCGCCTCGACCGCGCTGAGTCCGCCGCGCAGCCTGACCCGCTGATGCAAAGCGGATAGCTGCTTCAGGGGTCCTCGAAGCGGCCGAACCCGGCGTGCAGCGGATGCACGGTCACCTCGCCGGTGCCGAGTAGCCGCACCTTGTCCTCCAGCTGTTTGATCGCCGTCGCGCTCGGCTCGCCAAAGATGCGGATCGATGACAGCGTCAGGAGGTCCGCGAACCTTCCAAAGCGGGGTCCGGCCACATCCATGTGGAAGTCAAGCGAGGCGGAGTCTGGGTGGACGTGGATTACGGTCATCTGACTGCCGTCCTGGCTGAAGTACACCGCGTAGGAGACGATCTGCGTCTCGTGGCTCTCGACGAAGTCGGTTAATTCTCCGATGGCGCCCTTCAACTCTTCGAGCGCGCCCTCGCGCACGTCCGATGTGTCGAGATATACGAGCGGTTGGGACATCTGACGTTCGTTCTATCCCCCTTCGGTCCGCCACGATGTGCGAATCGTCACGTATCGGGGAAGCCGTGGCACTCCCCGTCCGACCCCGTTTCTCGACGCCCCTCCCTTGCGCTAGAAGCAAGCGCGTGCTCGAACAGCGCTCCTTACCATGCAGAGCACCGCTTCTCGTCCAAAGCGGTAGCTCTGGACTACTCCCGCAGCCCGGCGGCTTCGAGAGCTTCGCTGTTCGTCCCAAAGACGCGATGTCGGGTGATCTTTCCGTCTTGCACCGTGATGACCCAGGAGCACGGCGAATCCGTCTCGATCTCGCTGGCCTTGCCCCGAATCGAGCAATGCCCGAAGACGACTACCTCGTCACCCGTTGTTGTGATCTGCCCGGCCACGGGGCGCACCTCATCCCACACCTCGTCAGCTTCCTCGAAGTACTGACGCACCCCTTGGTGGCCGCGATAGCCGCCGGTCTCGACACGAGTACCGGTGAGAGGGGCGAACTCGATGTCTGGGTCATAGAGGTTCAGAAGCGCGTCAAGGTCACCGCGCCCGATCGCGTCGAAGCTCTCCCGGACAATCTCGACATTCTCCTCCGACATGGCGTGGGCAGTATCTCGCCCGACTAGTTGCACGGCTAGTCCTTTGTTCGGGTGATCCGAGCCTACGACCGGCGAGGGGCAGGCAACAGTGACATCGCCCACGCTGTATCTCGCGGCTACTCTCGAACCGCTGCTTTCCAGCAAAGCGAGATAGCTGCTTCTCGTACAAAGCGGTAGTTCTGGACTACTTCCACCGCCCGGCCGCTTCGAGGGCCGAGTTCGAGGCGCCAGTTCAGCCTGAGGCCATGCCTAGAAGATGGGCTCCAACTCATCGATCAGTGGGAGCGCCTCCTCCATCGAGTAGGTGGCGTGGATCTTTACGGTGTTCCACTGCATGAGGCGGCTCTTCAAGGCGAAGTCCCTGACGGAATCAATGTCGTCCGCCTCGACGACCGAGAGGATGACGTGGTCCGGGCCGAAGATGCGCAGGGTGACGATGCTGAGGCCGAGCTGCTCGGTTAGCTTCGGGATCTGCGTCGCGCCCTCCTTCAACATCTGTCGCGTCTGGGCGTTGGAAGTTGGGCACAGCTCAGGCGGATGCTCGGCGATGACAGCGAACGTTGCCATGAGGTATCTCCTTCATGTTTGGTGACTGCATCGGGAGGAGCTTCGAGCCTGAGCGTTTCAGTCGCCTTGACAACCGCTTGGTGAGAGTTTGGCGTCAGACCTCTTCGGCCATCGCCAGCAAGTCGTCCCGGGATACCTTGCCAGCCATATCTGGGTGAACCTCTTCGATGTGCCGATTGGTCTCCTCCACAAGCTCCTCCTCGGTCTCACCCCGAACCACATGGCCGCAATCGCAGGTGAGCACGTAGGCCATCATTTGCCTCCTTGTTGTGCCGGTGCCTCTCTCGTCTGAAGCAAATTGTTGAGGGTGAGCTTTGGCGGTAGCTTGGCGTGGTGTCCGAAATGCGGACGCGGCCAGAAGGGACGCGGATCCAGCTCTGCGGACGCTTCGTCGCCCGAGTGGCTGGCCGGCGAATCGATCACGAGTTGCCCGGTCGACAGGGGCGCCTCCTGTTCGCATATCTCGCCGTCAACCGCGACCGAGCGGTCAGCCGTGACGAGCTTGCTGACGCGCTCTGGTCGCGAGAGCTTCCCTCGGCTCCGGATCCGGCACTCTCGGCGCTGCTGTCGAAACTTCGACGACTCCTTCCCGAAGGAGCCCTTGGGGGTCGAGGCGCGATCCGGCTTGAGCTCGGACGCGCCGCGAGAGTGGATCTGGAGGCTGCCCGGGATGGAATCCATCGCGCCGAGGCGCTGATCGCCGCTGATGACTGGTACGCAGCGATCGGCCCCAATCTCGTCGCGCAGAACATAAGCCAGCGCGGCTTCCTGCCAGGTGAGGAGGGCGTCTGGATAGACGAGCTACGGAGAGAGCTGGAAGAAATCCAGGTCAGGGCTTTCGAATGCACGGCGCGGCGCTGTCTCGGCATCGGGGGAGCCGAGGTTGCCGTGGCGGAGCGTACGGCTCGGCGCTTGATCGATCTGTCCCCATATCGCGAGAGCGGGTATGCGGTGCTGATGGAAGCGTTCGAGAGACAGGGCAACTTCGCCGAGGCCCTGCGAGTCTACGAGAGCCTTCGCGTCATGCTGCGCGAGGAACTGGGCGCCATCCCGTCACCCGAGGTACAGCGAGTGCACGAACGCTTACTCAGTCACGACTCAGTCAGCTGATCGCACCTTGGAGAGGGTGGCCAGCCCTCCCGGGCAACATCGAAAGACGTCCCACACCTGCCAAAGCGCGGCGCGACGGTTGCAGAGCGCTTGGATGGGGATCATCGTGCACCCGACTCAGAGCGTCTTCTTCCTCATTCTCCTACTCACCCTCGTGCTCGACTAGAGGGCGCAGCCGCTTCGCGCGGGGAGCAAGAGGGTCGTGTCAAACCGCCACTTTCCATGCAAAGCGGTGTTCGGCGACACCGCTAGGCAGGGAGCGTCGTCCCTCTCGGATCCTAGGGCGGTGGTAGCGAGAAATGAATCGGGCCCCCGCTACTAACCAAGGGCGCTCGAAAGAGGGCCCTTGGTGTTTCCGTCCGCTACTCAACCCAGATCTGGTCGAGGAGCACGCCGTTGAGGAGGTGGAACTGTACGTTGCCCGCGCGAGAGGAGATCACGACGACGTACCGACGCGTGGTGAGGGGAACGACGGGCGCGCGCTGCGCGATCTGGCGCTCGATCCGCTGCCATGCGGAGCTGCCCTCGGCCCCAGCGGCCTCTGCCCGAGCGATGGCGGTGTCGATCGGGGATCGCAGAAGCTCGAGAGGTTGAGATCGCCCTCACAGCCGATCAGCGCTCGCAGGAACGTCGCCGAGTCCGGCGAGTCGGCGATCCATCCATTCAGGCCGATCTGAGGCCGTTCGCCGGGCCGCCCGACCGCCTCGATGCTCTTGCCGAGGCCGTTGGGCCCCGACGCCGACCGCGGCGCCTGATGGGTTCGACTGGGGAGACGCGGCAGTGGGCGCCGGCGCCGGCCTGATCCTGGCTCTGCTCGGAGTCGCCGTAACAGGTGCCTATGCAGGACGCCGCGCGCGAACCGCCTAGCTTGCGGCCAACCCAGCCGAGACACCAAAACGTCCTCATCTACTCCACCAGCCGGAAACGCTCCACGACGACCTCGGTGTCGTCTGCGAGGGGGCTGGCCGAACCCGGTGGGAGCCCAGGGATTACCTCTTCGCTCCAAAATCGCTCGTGCTCGGCCCGCCACTCGCCGACGTTCGAAAACCCCTCGCCTTCCTCGAGTGCCAGAGTCAAGTCGGGCGTCTGCCAGGCGGATGACTTCGACGGAGACGATCTCGATCACGGCGACCGGCGCGCCGGCTGAGTCAATGACCTTCTGACGCTCTCCGGCCTTCGGCAGTGGCTCGTCCTCTAGCTGCCACTCGAGAAGAAGCGACGATGTCGCTGTCTTCTCACCCCTCAGCACCGCGGCAACCAAGCGGTCGCGCAATGGGCCGGGGAACCCGAACTCGCAGTCCCGACTCGCCTCCTCCGACATGACCCGAGCTTAGAATTAGGCGCCGCTTCTCGTCCGACTCAAAGCAAGAGTGCGGGCATCCCTGATGACGTAGCGTGCCGCCGAGATGGAGCGCGCCTTGCCCACACCGGCCATGGCCGCCGACGCGGCGGCGGTGACCGAGGTCGTCGCGGCGCTCGAGTCGTCGCTGTACGGCCCGAGCGCGTTCTCGCAGGCCGATCTGGAGGGCGAGTGGTCGGACCTCGACCTCGAACAGGACACGCGCGTCGTCCGCGACGGCGACCGCATCGTCGGCTACGGCCTGGTCCGTGAGCGAGGCAAGCTGTGGCGCGTCGAGGGGTACGTGCACCCCGACGCGCACGGGCGGGGGATCGGCAAGCTGATAGCGACCGGGCTCGAGGAGGACGCGGCCCGCCACGGCGCACGCAGGATCCAAAACGGCATCCTGGAGGCCGACTCCGCCGCCCGCGAGCTGCTCGAGTCGCTTGGCTACGGGGCCGTGCGCGTCTTCCGCGAGCTGCGCATCGACCTCCAGGCGCCGCCGCCCGCACCCGAGTGGCCGGACGGGCTGCGGGTCGTCCCGTTCGACCCGGAGCGTGACGCGCTCGAGTTCCATGCCGCTCACCAGGAGACGTTCGCCGATGTCTGGGACTTCACGCCGCGCGACTTCGAGTCGTGGTCAGAGGAGCACCTCGCGAACGAGCGCTTCGACCCGACGCTCTGGTGCGTCGTCCGCGCGGGCGACGAGCTCGCCGCCGGGACGATCTGCACGGGCGACACGTACGGCGGAGGCTGGGTCCACGTCCTTTTCACCCGTCGCCCGTGGCGCAGGCAGGGCGTTGGCGCAGCGCTCCTCGCCGACTCGTTCGGGCGCTTCTGGGAGCGCGGCGAGCACAACGTCGGGCTCGGCGTCGACGCGGCGAGCGACACCGGTGCGTTCCGCCTCTACGAGCGCGCCGGGATGGCGCCCGCGCTCGGCTGGCTGGTGTACGAGAAGGACCTCGGCGACACTGCATGAGCTGCGCGCCGAGGACCGGAAGCTGTCGCCTGCGGATTCGGTCCAAGTCCTCCGCCGGACGCGACGCTGCTCTCGCCTGACAGGAGCGGCGGCCCGGAGGCGAGGCTTGTCACCGCTTCCGCTTTCCATGCAAAAGCAGCACTTTCCGCGGCCGTCGCTAGGACTGCCGCTTCGCGCAAACAAGACACTGCGCATGGGTTGTTCCTAGGGTTGGCCAGGCGCTTCGAGAACGTCCATCCGGACGACCAGTCCACCCTCGAGGTGATAGCGGTGGCGAACGCGGGAGTCGGAAATGAGCTCTCCGGTGCGCGCGTCGTGCACGACCTGATGGACATCGACCGTGATGCTGCCGTCGCCCTCCTGCGTGAAGCCCTCAGGTTCAACCTTGCTCGAGATGGCGGCGAACTGCCTGTTCCAGTAGTCGCGGACCGCCGCGTGGCCGACGACCCGACCGCCCTCCCAGGCGTTGGGCCAATCGACCTCGGGGTGCATCAGCTCGACCGCGGCCTCGATGTCGCGGGCGTTGAACGCGCGATAGGCGGATCGCAGGGTCTCCTCCGCTCCTGGCACGAATCCAACCTAGTGAAAGAGGCCCTTGGTGTTCGTTGGCTCAGAGAATCGGCGTCGCTCAGGTGACTTCAGAGAGACGGCCGGTCTCAACGTCGTAGACGAAACCTCGTACCTCATCCGTCCTGGGGATGAAGGGACTTTCCTTTACTCGCTTGATGGAGTCGCGGACGTCATCTTCCAGGTGAGGAAATGATCGTGGGCTCCACTCCGGCCGCCGGCCAGTCTCCTCCTCGAGCCTCTGCTCGAACTCCGCGTCATTGAAGGTGAGCATGCCGCAGTCGGTGTGATGGATCAGCATGATCTCCTCCGTGCCAAGTAGGTGTTGGGAGATCGCCAGGGAGCGGATCTCGTCGTCGGTGATCACGCCGCCCGCGTTGCGGATCACATGGGCGTCCCCGATCGAAAGCCCGAGGATCGGATACGGATTAAGCCGCGCGTCCATGCAAGCAACGACCGCGACCTTCTTGGCCGGCGGCAGTGGCAGGTCGCCTTTGTCGAAGCCCTCGGCAAAGGTCTCGTTGTTCTCCACAAACTCGTCGATGGCGCTCATTTGGCCCCCTTTGGATTGGTTCCTCCAAGCATGTCAGGAGCACTAGCCAAGGGCCACCGCCACGCCCGGGCCTGCCGGGGCTGATCCCAGCGGCCCGGATCGCGGCGAATAGGCGAGCCCCTACGCGAGGGACTTCGCGACGTCCTCGAGGTCGTCGTAGGACTCCTGCATCCCTTCCTCCATCCCGGAGGCGATCTGCATGTCCCGGCTCTCCTTGTTGACGCACTGGATCAGGAGCTCCATCGTCGTGCGCCCGTCGGCCTCGACGAGGGTCATGGTGTTGACATTGGCGCTGTCGTCGGGGTCGGGGATCCCCTCGTAGGCCTCGGTCTGGACGATCCGCTCGTTCGGGACGATCTCGCGGAACTCGCCGTGGAACCCGACCTCCTGGCCATTACTGGCGTCCATGACGTAGCGCCACTTGCCGCCGACCCGCAGGTCGATCTCGGTGACCGTCATCGCGCCTCGCTGGCAACCCCACCAGCGCTTCACGAGCTCGGGCTCCGTGACCGCCCTGTAGACGAGGTTCGCCGGGGCGTCGAACTGCCTGACCACCTTGATCTGGTCGTCAGCGGGGAGGGTGACCTCTGCCTTACCGCTGTGAGTCATCGCTTCCATCTCCATGCTCCTTTGACTTGAGTTCTTCCAGCACCTCGTCAAGCCGCCCAAATTGCTCCGTCCAGGTGCGCTCGTACTCCTTCACCCAGTCGTGGATCGGCTTGAGCGCCTCGCCGTTGAGGCGGTAGAGGCGCTGCCTTCCTTCGCTTCTGACCTCGACCGCACCCACCTGACGAAGCACCCGCAGGTGCTTCGAGACCTGGGGCTGGCCGAGGCCGAGCAGCGCGACGATGTCGTTCACGGGCAGCTCGCCGCCGGCGAGGGCGTCGAGGATCTGACGCCGCCGGGGCTCAGCCACCGCGTTGAACGCATCTGCTGTTGTCGCTGCCCTTGCCATCAGGAGCAATATATATACCTATATCGGTATATGTCAAGTGGATGACCCGATCGTGCGGGGACCACGGTGAGCCCCGTTATCCCTCCGCGACGACCTGCTTCACAGCCTGGTCGACAGTGGGATACGCGGCATCAAGAATCGAATCGCCCGGAGCGGCGTGGATGACATCGCGAACCTGACCGACGTTTCGGGCGATCACCACCCGGACGCCATCAGCCTCCAGTTCTCGCGCCACCTGGTCGAGGACCTGGGCCGCCGTCACATCGATGAAGGGGACCGTCTCCGCGTCGATAACGATTGTGTGAACGTCGGCGCGCCTCGCCGTGCCGCGGATCTCACGCGCAACCGGCTCGGCATTGGCGAAGAACAGCCCGCCCTCGATCCTCAGCACCGCGATTCCTTCGACACGCCGGTTGTCCGGATGCCGATCGAGATCCGAGAAGTGACCACTTGGGCCGGGGACTCTCCCGAGCTCTGTCACCGGCGGCCGCGAGGCACGGTAGAGGAGTAGGAGGAGCGAGATCAGCACTCCGATGAACAGCCCCGCCAGGGTTCCGAAGATCATCACCCCAAGCATCGCGGCGACCGCTGCAATGAAGTCCGCCCGAGCCGCAAATCCGTAGGCTCGGCCGAGCCGGACGCTGTAGACCCGATAGAAATCGCGTAGCGCCGAGAAGTCGATCAAGTCGATCAGGGCGACGATCACTACGGCCGCCAGGGTCGCCACGGGCAGGCTCTCGAAATAGCCCGTGAGAAAGAGCAGGGTGAGCATCGTCAGGCCGGCGGCGATCAGCCCGACGAGTTGGGTCCGCCCACCGGCGGTGCTGTTCACCGCCGTCTTGGACAGGCTCCCGTTGACCGCGAACCCACCGGAGATCCCAGCGCCGAGGTTCGCCGCGCCGAGGCCGATCAGCTCACGGTTCGGGTCGATCTCCCGGTTGTCCCGCTGGGCATAGGTCTTGGCGGTCCCCAGGCTTTCCGCAAAACCGACCAGCATCACCCCCAAGGCTGCAGCCGTCAGACCCCCGAAGCGGTCGAGGCTGATGTCCGGGAGAGACAGCGAAGGCAGGCCGGGGTCGATGGAGCCCACGATCGCCACCCCGTGGGCGCCGAGGTCGAAGAGCTCAACGGCGGCGACTCCCAGGACCACGGCCGCCAGCGGCCCTGGGATCGCCGGTGCCACTCGAGGAAGCCCGAACAGCACGGCGAGCGACCCAACCCCGACCAGGAGCGTGAGGCCATTGGTCTGATCGATGTTGCTCAGAAAGTCCCAGGCCCTCTCGAAGAAGTGACCGGTGCCGGTTTCGACTCCGAACAGCCTCGGGATCTGGCCGACGATGACTGTCAGCGACAAGCCGACGATGAACCCCTTGAGCACGGGTTCGGAGACAAAGCTCGCCAGAAACCCAAGGCGCAAGACGCCGGCGATCAACGCGGCGAGTCCGACGCAGATGGCGAGCGCAGCCGTTGTCGTGACGAACTGATCCCCGTTGCCCGCAACGGCGTTCCCGACAACCGCAGCCGACAGCGCCGCGGCGGCGGCGGATGGCCCGGTGATCAGTTGCCGCGAACTGCCGAGAGCCGCGTAGAGAACCAACGCCGCCGGCGCCGCATAGAGGCCGACGACGGGTGGGACCCCGGCTATCGTCGCGTAAGCCAGCGCCGAGGGCACGAGCACGGCCCAGACCGTCAGCCCGGCAACCACGTCCCCGCGAACCCAGTCGCGCTGGTAATTCCTCAGCGATGGAAACAAGTGGCTCACAGGGCCTCCGGGCGAAAGGCAACCTACTCTCCAGCCGCTCTGCGGACAAGTACGTGGAATGGGACCTTGAGCTTCGATTCCCCCGCCGCCAACTTTTCGAATAATGTCGGCCCGTCGAGCCTGAGGAGCGTGACCATGTCTGATGCAGAGCTGAAGGCGCGCCATCGCAAGATGTGGGCCTCGGTAACTACCCGGAGATGGTCGAGACCTTTCTGCTGCCCCTGGGGCCGAGGCTGGTGGAGGCCGCCGGGATCGGGCCTGGCATGCGAGTCCTGGATGTCGCCGCCGGTACCGGCAACGCGTCGATTCCAGCCGCGCAGGCTGGCGCGAGCGTTACGGCCAGCGACCTGACGCCGGAACTCTTCGCTGCGGGCCGCGAACGCGCCAAGTCGGCCGGGGTCGAGCTTGAATGGGTGGAGGCCGATGCCGAGAACCTGCCGTTCGACGCCGAGTCGTATGACGTTGTCATGTCCTCGATCGGCGCAATGTTCGCGCCTCATCACCAGGACGTCGCCGACGAACTCGTCCGCGTCTGTCGTCCGGACGGCAAGATCGCGCTGTTGAGCTGGACCCCCGAGGGCATGATCGGCGCCCTCTTCAGGACGATGGGCCCGTTTGCCCCACCCCCTCCACCCGGCGCGCAACCGCCGCCCCTGTGGGGCAGCGAGGACCACCTGCGGAGTTGTTCGGCGACCGTGTCGACTGGGAAAAACTCGATCGCGACAACCTGGAGATCACCGCTTTCGAGCATCCCCGCGACTACGGCGAGCACTTCAAGGCGTACTACGGTCCGACGATCGCGGCGCGCGCCAACGCGGAGAATGACGGGCGCGAAGCGGAGTTCGACGAGGCACTCGACCAGTTCTGCGACGAGTGGAACCGCGGCACCCCCGAGAAGGCGCGATTCGAGAAGGAATACCTTCTCGCCGTTGGCACGCTGGCCTGACTGGCGGACCCAGACTTCGACTCGCAAGGTGGAGGATCTGGCCCTAAGCGGCTTGGACTGGCGTGGGTGCGGCAGCGGCGAGCATCTCGCGAAGTTGTCCCTCCGGCACTCCAAGCGGTAAGACGAGATCGATCGCGTCGGCTCCGGCGTCGAGCCAGGCCCGAACGGCGCCCGGCGCCTCCGCGTAGGTGCCCATCACAGTCACCTCGCGGGCCAGTGGTTCTGCAGCGGTGGGCAGTTGCGGAGGGCCGCCACTCTGGTTGGAGGCGAGCAGCGCGTCGACCTCCCTTGTGAATCCAAATCGATCGCGGAGCATCCGTGGATAGATCGGGCCCATGCGAGTCAGGTATGCGAGCAGCCAGCTCGCGGCGATCCGGCGGGTTGCAGCCTCGTCCTCGCCGATCGCGAGGGAAACGCTGGCAGTGACCCCGGTCGTGATCGGCTCCTCGGCCAGCGCTTCACCCTCGGCGAGGAGTGCCCGTCCATCCGGCAATCGCGAGCCGGCCCAAGAATGGCAGCCAGTGGTCGGCGAGCTCGCCCGCCAGACGGACCGAGGCCGGCGAGAGTGCGGCGAGGGAGATTGGCACAGGCCAGTGGGCCCGTGCCCCGAGGCGGAGTGCCCTCACATCGTCTCTCTCAAGCGGCACCCGGTCGCCCCGGAGCAGTGCCCTGACGGCGGCGATCGTTTTGCGCATCCGATCGATCGGCCGCTCCCAGGTGAGGCCGTGCAGGCCCTCGACCAGCGGCGGGCTGCTCGCGCCGAGGCCGAGCTCGAAGCGGCCACGGGAAGCTCGCTGCAAGCCCGCGGCGGCCATCGCTATCGCCGCCGGCGTGCGGCTCCCGACCGGGAGAACACCCGTGGCGAGCCCGATACGCGATGTGACCCCGGCGATTTGGGCAAGGAGCACAACCGCGTCCTGGGTCCAGCCCTCGGCGACCCCGAACTGGGCGTAGCCGAGCTCCTCCGCACCCATCGCAAGCCGGATCGCCGCCTCCGAATCCTCGTGGAACGGCGTGATTCCGACGCCCAGCCTCGAACCGGCACCCGTCGTGGCGCCCGTTGTCCCGTTGGTGTCGGGCATGCTCATGGTTAGGCATTACGCCAAAGATGGAAAGGCGGATTGGATCAGAAGAGTGGCCCTGCTGGGTAGTTGTGGCGACGAATGACCGTGCCGCCTGCGGGAGCATCCTAAAGTGGGCCCCACCGCTCCCCGCGAGATGGGCATCCAGTGTACCAGCCGTGGTACCGAACTGAGCAAACCTCAGCTGATCTCGGCGAACGAGTGGTCGTCTGACAGGGCGGCGGAGGACCCAACCGAGCGAGATCGGACGACCTCATAACCCGAAGGTCGCGTCATATCCGAGATGTACCTCCCTCGGCGTCAGGGCTGGCTCGGCTGAGTACCAAGCGTTGCGGTCACGGTTAGTTGCTGCGGGCCGCGTTGCACTGCCAGGGTCAGCTTGTCACCGGGTTTGTGCGATGCGATGGCAGCGATCAGCCCGTTGGGGTCGTGTATCGCCTTGCCGTCGACGGCCGTCACCAAATCGCCCTGTCGCAGGCCGGCCGACGCTGCCGGGCCGTTCGCCACGACGGCGCTGACCAGGGCCGCACCCGCGCCGGTCTCAGCCAGGCTGACCCCCAGGTACGCGTGCGAAGTCGGCACGCCGTGCTCGAGCTGTGAGAGCTCGCCCATTACGTCATCGATCGGGACCGCGAAGCCGACCCCCGTGAAGCTGTCGGATCCCGAGCCACCTGTCGCGATCTGGTCGGTGATGCCCACCAGCTTCCCCTGAGCGTTCAGGACAGGGCCACCGGAGTTACCCGGGTCGATAGCTGCATCGGTCTGGATCGCGTCCGCGATCGTGAAGCCGTCCGGGGCCTGGATCGTCCGGTGGAGGGCAGAGACCACGCCGGTACTCAGGCTGCGGTTGAAGCCGAACGGATCGCCAATCACGGCGAGGGGATCGCCAACGGCCAGCGCCTGCGAGCTCCCGAGCGGCAGTGGATGCAGGGCCAGCCCCGACGGGTCGACCTGGAGTACGGCGGCGTCGACGGAGGTGTCGGCGCCAAGCACCTTCGCGCTGCGGCTGGTTCCGTTTTCGAGCCTGACCGTGATCTGCGAGGCACCCGCGACGACATGCGCCGCGGTCAGGATGTCTCCCCGCGAGTCGATTTCGAAGCCGGTACCCGTGGCGGTCTCGGATCTGGAGGGAAAGGGAAAGCCGTTCGAAATCGTGTGGATCCCGCTTGCGGTGATGTCAACGACGCCTGGAGCTGTAGCCGAATAGATCGAGGCCGCCTCGATGGCGGTCGATTGGTTGGAGCTGCCTCCGGCTGGGTCGGCAGTGTCTGATCCCCTGCAGCGCCGGTGGCGTAAAGCAGGCCGGTAGCAATCGCAGCGCCCACCACGGCCGAGACGGGAGCGAGCCCCAGTTTCGTGAAATGATCGACATGGATCGGTACCTCCGCCAAGGGGACGCCGCTCGCTATACCGGCCGGCCCGAGGCTTGGCTCCACGATCCCCCAGGCCATCGGTAGGGAAGACAGAGCTACCTACGGCACTTCTTGCGGGCGGCGGGCGCCCGGCGGTGCTTCTTCCCGACTCAGCCCTCGACGAGGCTTGG
>CAWKFQ010000027.1:0-311437 GCA_963848955.1 uncultured Solirubrobacterales bacterium
GAGCTCAGCCGGCGGCGACAGTCTCCGGATCCGGCTCCTCACCCTTGAGGGAAGGCGCATCGCCGATGCCCGAAGGGAGGACGCGCAGCGCGTCCACGGGTAGGTGGAGCTGCACCGGGGTGCCCTGCTCGTAGGGGATTCCGCCGCCGGTGTTCTGAACGAGCGCCTGGAGCGCTTCCCCGGTGGCGCCCCGGACGATCACCTGGATCGCCGAGCCCACGTAGACGACGCGCTCCACCATGGCCGGGATGCGGTTCGGCCCCGACGGAGACCCGTGCTCTTCGAGCTCGATGCGCTCCGGTCGGATGACGATCTTCGCCTCCCCCGTGACGTCGCGGTCCGTTCCGCGCGTCTCGAGCTCGTAGCCGTCCAGCGCGACGCGGCAGGCGCTCGTGCCGGCACTGACGATGGTGGCCTGCATGAGGTTCGACACGCCGAGGAAGTCGGCGACGTAGAGCGTCTCGGGATCCTCGTAGACGTCCTGAGGCCCCCCGATCTGCTCGATGTGCCCGTCTTTCATGACCGCAAGGCGGTCGCTCATCGTGAGCGCCTCCTCCTGGTCGTGGGTGACGTAGAGGAACGTGATGCCGACCTCCTGCTGGAGCGACTTGAGCTCGATCTGGAGGGCCTTGCGGAGCTTCGCATCGAGGGCGCCGAGCGGCTCGTCCAGAAGGAGCACGGCCGGGTTGAGGATGAGAGCGCGCGCTAAGGCAACGCGCTGCTGCTGCCCGCCCGAGAGCTGGGACGACTTGCGCCTCTCGTAGCCCGGAAGCTGGACGAGCTCAAGCGCCTTGCCGACGCGCTCGCGGATCTCGGCTTTCGGCCGCTTCGCCCGCTTCAGCCCGAAGGCGATGTTGTCGTAGACGTTCAGGTGCGGGAAGAGCGCGTAGTTCTGGAACACGGTGTTGACGTTGCGCTGGTGAGCCGGTGTGTAGGCAACGTCTGTGCCGTCCAGGAGGATCTCACCGGAAGTCGGTTGCTCGAAGCCGGCGATCATTCGCAGAGTGGTCGTCTTCCCGCAGCCGGAAGGCCCGAGGAGCGAGAAGAACTCACCATCCGGGATGTGGAGATCGATGCCGTCCACCGCGGTCACCTCGGCGAACTGCTTGGTCAGCTTGCTCAATTCGATTTCGCCGCGTGCCATTGGTCTCCCGAAACTAGGTGAGGTTGAAGGCGCCGCCGAAGTCCTCCGCCGCTTTGCCCGCCCGACGCTCTCCGCGGGTGAAGAAGCGCCAGGTGAGGAAGCCGGCCGTGACAATGAGGAGGGTTGACACCATCATGATCGTTGCGATCGCGTTCACAGACGGTAACGGCGCGGCGCGCGTCGCTGCGTAGATCTGGATCGGGACGGTGTCCGTGGGTCCGCCGCTTGACAGCCACTGGCTGATGACGAAGTCGTCGGCCGAGATGGCGAACACCACGGCGGCCGAGGCGACGATCGCCGGGGTGAGCAAGGGCAGGAGGACGCGCGTCAACGCGACGAACGGCGAGGCCCCGAGGTCGGCGGCGGCCTCCTCGTACTGGCTGCCGATCGAGAACAGCCGACCGCGCACGATCACGACCACGAAGGAGATCGAGAAGGTCACGTGGCCGAGGATCTGGGCGGCCGTTCCAAACTGAACGAATGTGAAGATGTGGCTGAAGACGAGAAGGAGCGACACGCCCATGACGATCTCGGGCGTGACCAACGGAAAAAGCATGATGAAGTTGGAGGTGCCGGAGCCGCGACCGCGCCAGCGGGCGAGACCGATGGCGAGCAAAACCCCGATCGGGACAGCGATGAGAACGTCCGCTCCCGCCAGCTTGAAGCTCTGAACAAGAGAATGCCGAAGGGTCGGGTCGTGCAAGACCGAGTCCACTGGATCCCCCCAGTACCAGCGTGTCGAGAAGCCCTCCCAGACCGTGCGCGAGCGGGTCGCATTGAAGGAGAACAGCACCGCGATCGCCACCGGCACGATCGACCACAGGATGTAGGCCCAGGTGAAGACGACCAGGAAGCGCGGCTTTCCCCATGGGTTGCGGAACCAGCCGCGCAAGCGGGCCAAGGTCGAGGGCTGCGGCCTCGCTCGCGGCCGCTGCGCCCTCGCTCGCGGCTCGGCAACGGTGCTCACAGCGCCCCCACCGTCCCGGCCTCGCGTCTGGGCGCGATGGATGCTCCGCAGGTAGTAGAGCATGAGGATCGTCAGGAAGGCGGCAAGCACGATCGTGAGCGCGGCGCCGATCGTCGGCTGCGGGCCGCCGTGGAAGTAGAGGTCGATCTGGTTGCCGATCAGCGACGTCTTCGGCGAGCCCGAGACGATGTTCGGCGTGAAGTAGTCGCCGAACATCGGTAGCGTGATGAGGACGGCGCCCCCCAGGATGCCGGTTTTCGAGAGCGGGAGGGTGACCCTGCGAAACGCGTACCAGCGGCTCGCACCGAGGTCACGGGCCGCTTCCAGGTGGCTGCGGTCGATGCGATCGAGCGCGGCGAAGAGCGGCAGGATGAGGTACGGGATGTAGCCGTAGACGAGCGCGAGGATGACGGTCGAGGCGCTCCCGCCGAGCCAGTCCCGCGGCTGGCTGAGCACGTGGGTGGCCGTCAGGAAGTCGTTCACCCAGCCGTCCGTCTGCAGGAGGTTCACCCAGGCGAGCATTCGCATCATGTAGCTGATCCAGAGGGGAAGGATGATCAGGATGAGGACGACGCCCTTCCACCGCCCCGCGTGCCGGGCCGTGTAGTAGGCGACCGGATACCCGATCAGCAGGCAGAGGGCCAGCGAGATGAGGACGTAAAGGAGCGTCCTGACCTCGACGTCGAACCAGATTCCTCCCGGGGCGAGCCGACCGAGGACCTCGTTGATCCAACCCACGTTCCATTCGAGCGGATTCCAGATGGGAACCGGTTGGAAGAGGACCGGGTCGACCGTTCCAAACGCGACCCCAAGGACCGCATAGAACGGAACGATGAAGAGGAGAACGAGCCAGACAACGCCCGGGAGCGCAAGAGCGGGCCACAACCAGCGCCGGTACACGACGCCCTATCGCTCCCGCTCCGGACCCGTCAACTCCCTCCTCCGGCGAGGAAGTTCGAGTAGCCGTCCTCCCACACCTGCTGTCCCTGAGACGTGAGCGTCCCGTACTGCAGCGAGTCGGGCCCGAGATTATCGTTCGTCAGAACGCTGTCCGCCAGGTTCTCGGGCACGACTCCCTTCTGCACCAGGGTGCTCGGGTCGATCTCGTTCAGCGGCGGCTGATACCCGTTGAAGGCGACGAAGTTCTCATAGGCGACGCCGTTGTCGAGGAGGTAGTTGAGGAAGAGATGCGAGAGCACCGGCTTCTTCGTGGTCGAGCAAATCGCGAAGCAGTCGTTCTGGATCGGCCCCTTGCCGTGGGGTGGCTTCCAGAAGGCGAGGGCGCTCGCCGGCGTTCCCTTCGGGAGGTAGTAGATGTAGCCCGCGATCATGTCCCCCGACCACGCCTGGTTGAGCCAACTCGACCCCTCCGGGACCGTCTGGTACTGGAGGTCGCCCACCTTGATGTTGGAGATGCCGTAGAGCTCCTTGAGGTCGGACACTGCCTGGTCCACGAGCGCGGAATCCTCGGTGTTGATGTCCGTGTTCCCCTTGCGCAGGAGCGCCATGCCGATCGTCTCCCGGTTCTCGGAGAGGAGCCCCACCTTGCCCTTGTACGCCTGAGACTCCCAGAAGATGTCCCACGGCTGGTCCATGCCGGCGATGTCCTGCTGTGATCGTGGTCCGTCCGCCATGCGATGCCGGTGGCGTAGACGGTGTAGGGAACGGTGTAGCGCGACTCGCCGTCGTAGAACGGGTCGACGAGCTGCGGCCAGATGTTCTTCTGGAGGTTCGGGATGTAGTCGAGGTTGAGCGGCTTGATCAGCTTGCCGGCAACGCCGATATCGAGCGTGTCCGGCGTGATCTCCATCACGTCGGGCGTGACCGCTCCGGAGGCAAGCCGCTGGAGTCCGGAGTTGACGTTGTCGAACGGCGTGTACTGGACGTCGACGCCGTACTTGGCCCCGAACTCCGTGAGGACCTTCTTGTAGAGGTAGGAGGGATAGTTGAAGACGGTGAACGTCCCGCCCGTCTCCGGCTGGAGCCCCGACGCGATGGGATCCTCCCAACGCGGCAGGGTCACGCGCTTGTCGGGCCTCGCGAGCGGCAGGCCTCCCGGCCCGACGAGTTCGCCGCCCGCGCCGGTGCTCTGGGCGACGTTCGTCGAGTTGCCGCAGGCGGCGAGCAGGGGGCCAGCAGCGGAGAAGGCCACGGCGGCACCTGCGCCTTTTAGCAGGAAATTGCGCCTGCTCAGGGAGTTCGGCCGTTCCTTCGGGTGGTGCGTCATTCGAGTTCCCTCCTGAGTTCGGTGTCCGCGAGGTGGGGCACGGTCTCACGGACAGCGTGTTTTGCTGCCTCGCCGAGCCGGCTTTCGGTCATGAAGCCGCCTTCAGCGCGGGACGCGCGGAGAGGTCGGCGTGGAGCAGCGTCTCCGCGCTGGACAGGCAGATCGCGAGCATGCGCTCCCGGGTCACGGCCGGGTCCTCGATCGTGACCTGGACCGCCAGGCCGTCGATCATGGCCCCGATGGCGAGCGCCGCGTTCTCGGGGGAGTCGGTGGCGAACTCGCCCGTGCTCCGGCCCTCCTCGATCACCTCGGTCAGCAGAGCCCGCCAGCGGCCCTCGACCTGACGCTCGGCCTCGCGCATCGGCTCGTCGTGCAGCGATCGGGTCCAGAGCTCGAGCCAGAGGGTCCAGTTGGCGTCCTCGGCGCAGATCTCGAAGACCGCGCGGAGCTTCGCCGAGGGGCTGTCGAGGCTCTCGAGCCGCTCGGCGACGAGCTCGTCGAACAGGCGCTCGTCCTCATGGAGCGCCGCGGTCAGCAGCTTGCTCTTGGTGCCGAACCAGTAGAGAACCGCCGGGGAGCTGGTCTCAGCCCGCTCGGCGACGTCGGCGATCCGGGTCTTGGCCAGCCCACGCTCGGCGATCACCTCAGCCGCTGCGGCGAGGATCTGCGGTCGCCGGACGTGGTCGATTTGCGGGCGAGGACTCACCTTCCCTGGCTCTCTCTCCTCCGAAAAAACGAAAGCTGAATCGCGGGTCAGCTTACGCCGATTGGGCGCAACAAGTCAAGAGCGGTTCGAGTCGTCCGTGTCGGCGAGGGAGGCGGGATCCACACCGAGCTCGGCCCCGAGCCGCTCGGCAGCCATTCGACGTGCGCTATCGAGGCTCATCGCCGGGTCGCGGATCAGGGCGCGGACCCCGAGCCCATCGAAGAGGGCCATCGCCAGGTCGGCGACCTCGTCGGGGTCCACCTCCCGGAACTCGCCGCTCTCCACCCCACGCCGGATCACCCTGGCGATCCACTCGCGGTAGCTCTCGTACATCCGGCCCGCGACCGGGCGCAACTCGGGCTCGCGGGCAGCGCGGAGCCACAGCTCCACCCAGAGAACCCACTCGCGCTCGCCTTCCCCGGGCGTCGGGAGGCACTCCTCGATCGCGATCGCCAGGCCCTCCGTGGCCGAAGGCGCGGCCGCGGGGCCGGCGGCGAAGCGCTCGTCCGCGGCGAGCTCGAACGACTGGAGCAACGCCTGTGCGAGCAGCTCCTCGCGGGTGGAGAAGTAGTGGTGAACCAGGGCTGTCGAGGCGCGGGCCCGGTTCGCCACCCTGGCGATCCGGACTTCGTCGATCCCGTCCGAGGCAATCAGCTCGGTCGCGGCTCGGAGGATCCGCTCCTGGGCGTCGGGCTCATCCGACCGCGGGGCGCTCGCCTCCTCCATGGATCCAGACTAGGGCGCGCCTCCGACGCCGGGGCGCTAGGCGGCCACGGCCGCCAGACAGGTCTCGGCTGCCCGCCTGCCCGAGCGGATCGCACCCTCCATATGAATGTGGCCGACACCGGCGATGTCGCTGCAGGCCCAGTCGATAGGTCCCACGGGGCGGCGCAGGTCGGCGCCGAAGCGGGTGAGGCCGCCCAGGCCGAAGCTGGTTCCGTACGCGCCCCGAGTCCACTCCTGACCGGACCAGTCGGTCTCGATGTAGCCGACCGGCTCGAGCGCTCGCGACCCGACGTACTTCGCCATCCCTTCCAGCACCTCGCGGCGTCGCTCCTCGTCGCCCAGCCGCCCGGCCCGCTCGGCGTTCTCACCGGCCAGGAAGGTCAGGAGGACGCCGGCGGAGGCGGAGGGCGGCGAGTTGTCGTAGAGCTCGCGCACGAGCTCGTAGGGCGCGAAGCCCTGGCCCGAGAGTCCTTCCTCCCGCCAGAAGGGAGTCTCGTAGACCGCCAGCACCTTGTTGATCGATCCCTGCGACAGCGACTGCGCCATCCGCATGCGCCAAGCCGGCAGGGCCGGCCGGAAGCGGATCGAGGTGGTGAGATTCGGCGGCACGGCGACTATCGCCCGGCGACCCTCGGCGATCAGGCCCTCTGCCTCGACCACGACCGAATCGTCGTCCCAGCGGATCTCACGCACCGGGGCGCTCAGCGACACGCGATCGCCCAACCGCTCGGCCAGCCGCAACGAGATCAACTGCGAGCCGCCGACGACGCGCTTGGCCAGGCACTGTTCAGGCTCGAACAACTCGTAGGTGCCGCCCGCCCCCGCGATCATCCACAGCCCTTGGAGGAGGGAGAAGGTGTGTGCGGGCTTCGCCAGGAAGCCCCCGGCGAGCCACGAGCGCATCAGGTCGCGCGCCATCTCGTCGGAGATCTCCTCCCGCAGCCAAGACTCGAAGGTGATGCGGTCGAGCCGCTCGGCGTCGGGGTGCTCCCAGGGGGCCTCGGGGTCCATCTCCTTCGCGAGCGAATCGAGCTTGGATTCAGCCGCCTCGAACGCCTTCTCGGAGCTTTCCCCCAGCGGCGCGTCATGCCCGTCGTAGCGGTGGCTCCTTCCCTTCTGATCCACGAAAACGTGCTGCCCGGTGCGGAAGGTGTCAAAGAGCTCGATCTCCAGATCTGCCAGCAGCTCGTGCATCGCCGACTGGTAGGGCGCCACCCACTGCCCTCCGAGCTCGTTGGCCTCGCCGCCGATCTCGGTGTTCCAGGTGCGGCCGCCGACGCGATCCCGCGCTTCGAGCACGAGGACCTCGCTGCCCGCGGCGGCCAACTCCGTGGCCGCGGTCAGCCCCGCGATACCTCCTCCGATGACAATGACCTCGGTTTCGATCCTGCGTGCTCCCGGGCCGACCTCGCCGAGACTCTCTGCGATCCCGCTCACGCCGAGACCGGCTCGCGATCCCGCAGGGCCTCCATGTAGCGCGCGGCGACCATCCGGTCGAAGGCGTGGGTGTCGGTCTCCTCCAGCGAGTACCGCCCCGACGTGTAGCCCCTGGAGCCGGCGCCCATCTGGGCGAGCTGGCAGACGTTCCAATCCTGGCGGTTGGTGGTGTCCCAGAACTCGATCGCGTCCGAGGGGTCGAAGCCGGGTGCCTCGATGGTGGCGGGCTCGAAGAAGAACTCGCAGACGACGTCGGTCCGGTCGGCCGCCGCGCGGGTAGAGGGTGTGCAGCATCACGTAGTCGGGATGGAACGAGACCAGGGCGTTCGGGAAGAGCGCGACGTAGATGATCGAGCCCAGCTCGTCCTTCGAGAGGCCGGCGATGGGCGGCCGCTCGGTGGCGTGGCCCCCGCCGCTCCCCATCGTCGCGGCGCCTTCGCCCGTCAGGGTCATGGAGCCGCCGCACCAGGCGCCCGTCTCCCTCCATCTCCTCGCCGCTCATGTAGTTGCTGAGCGCGTTCAGCTCCGGGTGCACGCCGGGGCAGTGCAGGCACTCGTTGTAGTTCTCGACGATCCCCTTCCAGTTGGCGGCCACCGTGTAGTCGACCTTGCCCGCGCTCCGAAGCTCTGCGGTCCGGTAGCGATCGAGGTGCTCGAGCAGGTCACCGATGTGCTCGCCGCGGATCCGGTGCCTCGCCGCCGAGGTCGATCAGGAGCAGGCCGCCGATCGTCGAGAGGCGCACCGGCGCCAGCCCGTTGCAGGTCGGGTCGAAGCCCTCGACCCCGTCCATGTGCGGGGAGGCGCGCAGCGAGCCGTCCAGGTCGTAGGACCAGGCGTGGTAGGGACACCGCAGGCGCCGTTTGACGCTGCCCTCGACCTCGGTGATCAGGCGGGAGCCGCGGTGCCGGCAGACGTTGTGGAAGGCGCGCGGCCGGCCGTCCTCGCCCGCCGATCACGATGACGCTGTCGCGACCGATCTCGCGCATCAGGAAGCGCCCGGGCTCGCTCACCTGGGAGACATGCCCGACGCAGATCCAGCCAGCAGCGAAGATCTCCTCCAGCTCCCAGTCGAGCACGGCCGGGTCGGTGAACGCGGCGGGCGGCAACATCGTTGCCTGCTCCAGGGGCCGCAGCGTCTCCGAGACCTGTGCGGAGTCCAGCGGCAGGGCGGGCGTCATCGCGCCCATCGTATGGACGTCTTGACTTTGTAGTCAAGCAGCATTAACGTGCGCCACGATGCCGGCCACGGCGCCCGTCGGCGACCTTTCGAACCCGATTCCGGGGCTGGACGACCGAGCCAGGGAGATCCAGGCCCGCGCCCGCGCGTTCGTCGAGGAGGTGCTGATGCCGCTCGAGGAGGAGGCGGAGGCGAGAGGCGGCCGCCTCGCCGAGGAGACCATCGCCCGGGTCAAGGCGGAGGCGATCGAGGCCGGCCTGGCCGGGGGCCTCCACTCCCCCGAGGCGGGCGGCCAGGGCTGGACGCGGACCGAGTGGGTCCTCGTCGAGGAGCAGTACGGGCGCAGCACCAACGCGATCAACTGGCACGTCCCGAACGCCTACAACGTCTGGGAGCACGGCAGCGAGGCGCAGATCGAGCGCTACCTGCGCCCGGCGCTGCGCGGGGAGGCCAAGGACGCCTACGCCGTCACCGAGCGCGACGCCGGATCGGACCCCTCGCGGATCGAGGCGACCGCGACGCGGACGGACGGCGGCTTCCTGATCAACGCGGAGAAGTGGTTCGTCACCTCTGGCGACGTCGCGACGGTGCTCGTCGTGATGGCGAACCTCGTCGACGGAGCCGACCGGCTGCCGACGCTGTTCGTCGTCGATCGCGGCCGCCCGGGCGTCGAGGTCGTCGACGATCCGGACTTCACGCACAGCTATCCGGACCGCCACCCGACGATCCGCTTCACGGACGTCGAGGTCGGTCCCGAGGACTTCATCGGGGAGATCGGCGGCGGCGACGAGCTGCAGCGCTCCTGGTTCAGCGAGGAGCGGCTCGGGATCGCCGCGCGGGGCGTCGGCGTCGATGTGGAGGCTGCTGGAGGAGACGGTGGACTGGGCCACCGCCCGCGAGCAGGGCGGCGAGCGGATCTACGACTACCAGGGCGTCTCCTTCCCGCTGGCGGACTCGGCCGCCGACGCTGCCGCCGGCCGGCTGCTCGCCCTCCAGGTCGCGGCGATGATCGATGCCGGCGCCGACCCCAAGCTCGCCCACCACAAGGCATCGATGGCGAAGCTGTTCGTCAGCGAAGCCGCCTGGCGCTGCGCGGACCGCTGCGTGCAGGTCTTCGGCGGCCGCGGATACGTGCGCTCCAACGTCGCCGAGCGATTCCTGCGCGAGCTCAGAGTCGACAGGATCTGGGAGGGCACCAGCGAGATCCAGCGGTTGATCATCGCCAGAGGCCTCGAGCGGCGAGGGGTCGAGCGCATCCTCCACTAGTGCCCGAGGGAGCCCCGCACCGGCCCGATCCGGCGCCTCTGTTGGAGCCGCGCTCGGTGGCCGTCGTTGGCGCAAGCGACCGGCCGGGCTCCTACGGCGACACGGTCATGCGCAACCTGGAGCGGGCCGGATTCGCCGGCCCGGTCTGGGGCGTCCACCCGACCAGGGACACGGTGCACGGGCGGGATTGCGTGCCATCCCCGTCGGATCTGCCGGAGCCGGTCGACGCGGTCGTCTTCGCCATACCCGCGGCCAAGGTCGCCGGCTCCCTCGCCGAGGCGGCCGAGCGCGGTTGCCGCGGTGCGATCGTCATCGCCGCCGGCTTCGGCGAGGCGCCGGGCGGGGGATCGCTTGAGCGCGAGCTGGCGGAGGTCGCCGGGAGGGCGGGGATCCCGCTCTGCGGCCCCAACGGCAACGGGATCATCTCCGTGGGGGCCCGCGCCCCCCTCTGGGGGGACTCGGTTCCGGAGCTCCGCCCCGGGCCCGTGGGGATGATCACCCAGAGCGGCAATCTCGCCGTCAACGCGATCGGCTCGCGGCGGGGGATCGACTTCCACACCCTGGTCTCCGCCGGCAACCAGACCGTTCTCGATGCTGGCGACTGGCTCGCGGCCCTTGCTCGAAGGGAGGGGATTCGCTCGATCGCACTATTCCTCGAGGAGGACGGCGACGGCGCCAGGCTGGCCGAGTCGCTCGCGCTTTGCGCCGAGCGCAGAGTCGGCGTCGCGGTGCTGAAGGTGGGTGAATCCCGCGCCGGCGCGGAGGCGGCCGCCGCGCACACCGGCGCGGTGGCCGGCGACCAGCGGGCCTTCCGGGCGCTCGTGGAGGAGGCGGGCGCGACCTGGGTCCGCGACCCCCACGGGCTCCTCGAGGCCGCTCGTGTCCTCGCCGAGCCGCGCGCACGGCCGAGCCGAGGCGAACCTGGCGGTCTCGCCGTCCTCACCTGCTCGGGCGGAGACTCGGGCATTGCCGCCGACCTCGCCGAAGAGGAGGGGATCGAGCTGCCCCCCCTGGCCGACGAGACCACGCGGAGGCTCGCCGAGCTCCTTCCGTCCGCGGCGACGCCGGGGAATCCGCTCGACTACACGTCCCTGATCTGGGGCGAGAGCGAGCTGCTCGCCTCGATCGTCGAGGCGGTCGGCGACGATCCCGGCATCGACCAGCTGCTGCTGCTCTACGACCACCCCGCCGGCCTGCGCCCGGAGCACGAGGCCGAGTGGCGCGCGGTTCGAGCCGGTCTGGCCGACGGCGCGGAGCGTTGCGATGCGGCTGCGCTGATCGCGTCGACGTTGCCGGACCTGCTGGACGAGGCCGCCGCGCGCGAGCTCTCCGCCCGCGAGATCCCGGTGGTGGCGGGCCTCGCCACGGCGCTGGCGTGTGTCCGCGCACTGGCGGGCGAACCGGGCGATCCAGCCCGTCTTCGGGCGATCGCCGCCGCGGCCTCCAGGGCCCGCCAGGGGACGAACGGAGCGCCCAGCGAGTGGATGGGCGAGGCGGAGTCGAAGCGACTGCTTCGCGACCATGGCCTTCCCGTTCCTGAGGGCGTCGAGCTCGAGGTGGCGGACGAGGACGGCTGCGTCGCCAGTGCGAAAGAACTCGGCTGGCCTGTGGCGCTGAAGCTCTCCGGCCCGGGATTGCGACACAAGAGCGACTCGGGCGCGCTGACCCTCCACATCGCCGGCGAGGCCGACCTGCGCCGGGCCCGAAAGCGCCTGCTGGGATTGCCGGAGGCGGACGGCGCGGCGCTGATCGTCGAGCGCATGGCCGAGCCGGGCGTCGAGCTGCTGATCTCCGCCCGCGCCGACGCGGTGGTCCCCGTGGTCACCGTCGCGCTCGGCGGTATCTGGACCGAGTCACTGGGCGATGCGGCCGTCGTCCCCCTGCCGGCCGACGCCACGCGGGTCGCCGATGCGATCCGGTCCCTGAGGGGCGCCCGCGTCTTGACCGGCGGACGAGGCGGCGATCCCTTCGACCTCGACGCGGCGGCGGAGCTCGCCGCGCGGCTCGGTGACCTGCTGCTCGAGCGGGGGCTGCGGCTCGTCGAGCTCAACCCGGTTGTCGTGCACCGCCGGGGTTGCGTGGCGGTTGACGCGCTCGCTTGTTTGTGAAATTGACTACAAGGTCAACAATCTGCTAGGGTCGCCCGATCGAGGCGGCGACCAGCACCCCCGCTCCCAGCGCACCGGCCACCCCGGGGCCACCGCCCGCGAGCTACGACGCGATCGTCGTGGGCGGGGGGCACAACGGTCTCACCACCGCCGCCTATCTCGCTCGCACCGGGCTCGACGTAGTCGTCCTGGAGCGGCGGCATGTGCTCGGCGGCGCGTGCGTGACCGAGGAGGTCTGGCCGGGAGCCCGGGTCTCGCGGGCCTCCTACGTCGTCTCGATGCTCCAGCCGAAGATCGTCTCGGACCTGCGGCTGCACGAGTTCGGATACCGGGCGATCCCCCTCGACCCGGCCTATGCCGCCATGACCTCCGACGGGCCGATCTTCTTCTTCAACGAGCCCGATCAGACCGCCGCCTCCATCGCGGCGCACTCCCGCCGAGACGGCGAGGTCTATGCCGACTTCGAGGAGCTCTTCGAGCGGACGGCGGAGTTCCTGCGTCCGATGCTCCTTCGCGAGCCGCCCGCGCCGGGCTCACGCAGCCCGCTCGACATCGCCTCGCTCGTGCGCGAGGCTGCCCGCGCCGCGGGTCTCTCCAAGCGCGACGTCCACGACCTGGTCCGGATCTTCACGATGTCCGTGGGGGACCTGCTCGACGACTGGTTCGAGCACGACGCGGTGAAGGGCTCGATCGCCTCGAGCGGCGTGGTCGGCGTGTGGGCGGGCCCACGCACACCGGGGACCGCGTACAACCTCCTGCACCATGCGCTCGGGGAGCTCGACGGCATGCCGGGCGTCTGGGGCCAGGTGATCGGCGGGATGGGGGCGATCAGCCAGGCGATCGCACGCTCGGCCGAGGCAGCGGGCGCGACCATCCGCACAGATGCCGAGGTGGCATCGATCGACGTCCGCGACGGGAGGGTCGTCGGAGTGACCCTCGCCAGCGGCGAGGAGATCCTTGCACCGGTGGTGGCCTCCGGCGCCCACCCGAGAACCACGATCCTCGACCTGGCGGGTGCCGAGAACTTCCCCTCCGAGATCGCCGAGGACATGCGCCGCTACCGGACCCGCGGTGGCTCGGTGAAGATCAACATGGTGCTCTCCGAGCCGCCCCGCTATGAGGGCGTGACCGAGGAGCAGCACCGGATGCTCCACACCACAGGGGTCAACCTCTGCCCCTCGATCGACTACCTCGAACGCGCCTGGCAGGACTGCCTCATGGGCCGGCCCGCAGCCGAGCCATATGTGGAGGCCGAGCTGCCCTCCGCGATCGATTCGGGGCTCACCGACGACGGCCGCTGGGTGATGACGATGTTCACCCAGTACGGGCCGCCGGAGGAAGAGGCCTGGGCGGGCGATGCGCGCGAACGCTACGCGGACGCCTGCATCGAGCACCTGGCGCGCTACGCCCCCAACGTCCCCGGAGCGATCCTCGAACGCGAGGTGCTGGCGCCCCCCGACCTCGAGCGGATCTTCGGGCTGCAGGGCGGCAACATCTTCCAGGGCGAGCAGGGCCTCGACCAGATGGCGTTCATGCGCCCAACGCCGGATCTCTCGCATTACGCGACGCCGGTGCATGGCCTCTACCTCTGCGGCGCCGGGACCCACCCGGGCGGCGGAGTGATGGCCGCAGCCGGCCACAACGCCGCCCGCCGGATCCTCCGCGACCGGCGAATCGGAGGCCTGCGCAACCGCCTCCGACGGCAGTCCGCAGCGTCGGCCTAGCTCTAGACTGCCGCGCATGGCCAGGATGCGGGACGCGGCCTCGGCCGGATTGCTGCTTGCGGCTGTGGTGCTGGCGGGTTCGCTGCTCTCGGCCACCGCGGGCCACGCGGCAGGGGAGCCCGAATACGGGTGCAAGAAGATCCACCGGGGCAAGGCGAAGATCGACCCGAACCCGAAGGGCCGGGCACCCGTCGCGATCGGCGACTCGACCATGATCCTGCCGATCCCGAACCTGAACGACGTCGGCTACTCGGTGAACGCGCGTGGCTGCCGCGGCTTCAAGGAGGCGATCAACATCGCCCGGAAGCTCAAGGCAAAGCGCCGCCTCCCCCATCTCGTCCTGACCAACGCCTACGGCAACGGCGGCGTCAACCCCGGGCTGATCTCAGAGGCCCTCGGCGTCCTCGGGAAGAAGCGGGTGCTCGGGCTGATCACCGCCTACGACGCGGACACCGGCCAGCCGCCGGCGCCCGACACGGACGTCCTCTTCAAGGCGGCGCGGCAGCACCCGCACCGGATCTTCGTCATCGATTGGGTGACGTACAGCCGCCCCCACCATGCCGCCGAGCCCACGCCCGGCGCCTGGTTCCTCCCCGACCTCTTCCACCCCAACTTCACCGGCGCCGACGCCTTTGCCCAGTTCCTGGCAGAGGCGCTGCCGATGGCGCGGCAGGGCAGCTTTCCCTAGGGCTTCTTCGGCTTCTTGGGCTTCCCTCACTAAACGGGTCGCTTCTCGCTTCGCTCAGAGCGCCCTCGCATCAGGCCAGCGGAATCAGCTTCTTCAGCAGCCGCGCGAGCGCCTTCGCGCCGCTGAAGGTGAGGTGCAGCCCATCGGGCTGGAACCAGCTCGAGTGGCCGGCGCTGTAGTGGACCCAGTCGAGCACCTTGATGTGCACGGGATCACGCTGACCCGCGTTTCGAATCACCTCGGCGTCCTTCGATTCACCGCCGCCCGTCTCGCGAGGCGTCACCAGGCCGAGCTTCCGCTTCGGTCCCATGATCTTCCTGGCCTGGGCGATCTGGCCGGCGGAGACCGAGGCGTCCGCCCCAAGCGCCAGCACGGCGAGGCGGGGCAGCCGGTGATGGCGGCGCGCGTCCCGCAGCACGCCCAGCCCCTCGGCGAACTGCCGACAGCCGCGAGCGTTCGCCCTGTAGCCGACACGCGCCAGCGCCGGCAGGGCGAGCAGCATCGACGAGTCGCCGATCGCGAGGGGCGGCCGCGAGGCCACCTTGCGCTTCGGAGCCGCCGTCTCCACCCCACCACAGCCCGCCTGCGCGGCGGGAGCGGCCAGCAGCAGCCCGATCAGGGCGAGCGCGGCGAGAACCACACCGGCCTTGGCGGCGCCTCCGTTCATACCGGCTGATTCTCTAGCATCGCCGCTCCTCGGGCATGCGCCCGAAGATTTCCCAGGACTCCTGGCAGGTGCTCTTCCCGACAGTCGAATTCGCGATCTTCTTCCCGATCGTCCTCGCCATCTCCTGGGCGTTGATGTCGAGGCAGCCCCTCTGGAAGCCCTTCATCGTCGTCGCGAGCTACGTCTTCTACGCGGCGGCGGACCCCCGCTTCTGCCTGCTGCTCGCCGCGATCACGCTGGTCAGCCAGCTCGCCGCGGTTGGGATCCACCGCACCGAGGACGAGCGCCTCCGCAAGTGGATCTGCGCCGCGGGCGTGGTCTTCGACCTCGGCATCCTCGCGGTCTTCAAGTACTACGGCTTCTTCGTCACGGACGTCTCGGACGTCCTCGACACGATCGGACTGGGCATGCCGCTGCCGCTGGCGACGATCGCCCTCCCGGTCGGGGTGAGCTTCTTCAGCTTCCAGGCGGTCACCTACGTGGTGGACGTGAAGCGCCGCCAGACCGAGCCGGCCTCGCTGCTCGACGCAGCGATCTACCTGAGCTTCTTCCCCCACCTGGTCGCCGGCCCGATCGTCCGCGCCAGCGAGTTCCTTCCCCAGCTGCGCGAGCCCCGCAATCCGAACCGGGTGGCAGTGAGCGCCGGGCTGACTCTGGTGGCGCTGGGCCTGATCAAGAAGGTGATGATCGCCGACTACCTGGCCCGCGAGGTGGTCGACCCGGTGTTCGCGGTACCGCAGGCGTACAGCGCGCCCGACGCGATCCTGGCCGCCTATGGCTACGCGGCCCAGATCTTCTGCGACTTCTCCGGCTATACCGACCTGGCGATCGGCCTCGCGCTGCTGATGGGCTTCGTCTTCCCCCAGAATTTCAACAGCCCCTACCGCGCGACCGGCTTCCGCGACTTCTGGCGGCGCTGGCACATGACTCTCTCCCGGTTCCTGCGCGACTACCTCTACATCCCGCTGGGCGGCAACCGCAAGGGCAAGGTCCGGACCTACATCAACCTGATGGCGACGATGACCCTGGGCGGGCTCTGGCACGGGGCCGCCTGGAACTTCGTCGCCTGGGGCGCCTACCAGGGGACCGGTCTGTCCGCGGAGCACGCGATCAAGGGGAGGCTGGGCCGGATCTTCCCCGGCTGGCTGCGCTGGTTCGTCACCTTCAACCTGATCGTCGTCGGCTGGATCCTCTTCCGCTCGACCGACTTGAGCCTGTTCGGCGACTACATGTCCGCCCTGGTCCGCTCGGGCCCCGCCACCCTCTACTCGGTGCCGGTGGTCGGGGCGATCGCATTGGTGATCGGCCTGCAGCTCCTGCCCGAGCGGCCGATGGAGGGGATCGAGCTGCGGATCGGGCGGCTGCAGCCCCTGCTCCTCGGCGCCGCCCTTGCCGTCGTCGTCCTGGTCGTCGGCGCCACCGTGCCGAGCCAGGGTGTCCCCCCGTTCATCTACTTCCGCTTCTGATGGCGAAATCACGAAATCGAGATGAGAGGGTGCGCGACAGCGCAACCCGTTCAGGGATAGAGCGCCTCGTGCCGGAGGACTTCGAGTCGATCGCCGAGATGGAGGCCGAGTCGCGCCCCGGCCGCGAGGGCGAGCCGCACGGGGACGACAGCCTGATGGAGCGCTTCGACCGCTGGGACCTGCGCCGGTTCACAGCCTGGGACGCGGTCAAGGCGGTGATGCTGACCACGCTCCTGCTGTTGATCTTCGCCGGTGGCGCGGTGCGCAAGGCAGCGGACGAGCTCGACCCCGGGCTCGGGAGGGACATCATCAAGGCGGTCGGGGGGCCGGCCGGGTGGGTCTCGGACAACCTCCCGTTCGCCGACACCCGGCGTGACCTGACCTCCTGGCTCTCACCCGACCAGCAGCTCTCCGGCAGCGGCTTTCAGGCCGGTGGCGTAAGTCCCGGTCGCGCCGCGCCCGTGACACCCCCGCCGCCGAGCACACCTCAGCCGCTGGATCGCCTGCTCGTCACCGGAGATTCGCTCTCGACCCCACTCGACATCGAGATCGCCCGCAAGCTCGCCGATCAGGGGGCGGGAGTGCAGGTGACGCCCGATCCGCACCTGGCGACCGGGATCTCCAATTCGGGCCTGGTCGACTGGGCTCAGCTGTCGTCGACCCAGGCGGCGAACGACGATCCCAACGCAGTCGTGCTCTTCATCGGCGCGAACGAGGGCTATCCGATGCCCGGTGCAAACGGCGCTCAGGTGAGCTGCTGCGGGCCGCAGTGGGAGGCGATTTTCCGCTCGCGGGTCGGCCAGATGATGGACAACTACCTGCGGGGCGGCGTTCAGCGCATCTACTGGCTGACGATCCCCACGCAGCGCGACCCCGCCCGCAAGCCGATCGCCGATGCGGTCAACCTCGCCATCCAACAGGCGGCGGCGGAGCGCGGAGCCGCGGTCCGGGTGGTCGACCTGCGTCCGACCTTCACGCCCGGCGACTCCTATCGGGACGCGATCAGGATCGACGGCAAGGAGACCATCGTCCGGGAGCCCGATGGCATCCATCTGAACGAGGAGGGTTCCTCCGTCGCCGCCGACCTGGTCCTGCAGGCCGTCGATAGGGACTTCGACTACTGAGCCCCTTGTGTGCTTCCGGCACGTTTGTGCCGATGATCACGGTCCTGCGATGACCCCCGCCGTAGGGTCGAGGCCTGGATCAACTGAGGGGAGAGGAAAATGGATTCCAATCTCAACCAGCGTCACGCACAGGACCACTCAGCCGAGCTGAATCGCCGCGCGGAGCTCCACCGCCTCGCGGCCCAGGCTCGTGACCCCCGGCAGCCGAAGATCCGAAGCGTGCGGATCCCGCATCCGGGCGCCGCGGTCTTCGCACTACTGAGCCGCCCCCGCCACACCGCTCGTCGCGTCTAGTGGGCTAGGTGTTCTGGGTGTAGCGGCTCTTCACCCGCTTGGACGGGTTCGAGACCTTGTGGCACTTGGCCATCGCGTTGTACTGCACGTTCGGCACGCCCGTGCGCTTTCCGTCCTTGCACTTGAAGCCGAGCAGCGTGGCGCGGCAGGTGCCCGCCGCCCCGCCGCCCTGGTGGCGGCACTGGTGGTAGGACTTGATCAGCTTCTCGGCCTTGGCGCAGCTCACCCCCTGGACCGTCAGCGAGGTCACGTAGGACGCCCCCAGCTGCTGCTGCTTGCCGCTGATGTTGCAGGGGGTGAAGCTGGCAGCGTGTGCGTTCGGCGACGCGCCGCTCGTCTGGGCGAGCAGCCCGGTCCCCAGGACCGCCAGGACGATGCCTCCTGAAATCACCCTGCGCAAGGTAAGCGAAGAATAGACTGGCGCCCCGTTGAAACGAGTCCTCCTCCTCCTGTTCGCAATCCCGCTCTCAGCAAGCCTGCTCGGCTGCGGGGGCGGCGGCGATGACTCGTCGGGGAGCACGAGTACCGCGACCCTGAGCGGCTGCGACATCAACGGCAAGCAACAGAACCTCGGCGCCTCGTACGTGACGACGATCGACGTGGCGAAGGTGAGCTGCTCGCAGGCGGAGAAGGTCGTGTTGGCCTACCACCAGTGCCGAGCCGAGAACGGCGGCGCCGGAGGGACGTGCGACACCCCCGTCCAGGGATTCACCTGCACGGAGGGCCCGCGCCAAGCCGTGCCCGGCGTCCAGTTCAACGCCACGGCGGACTGCCGCAAGGGCGACGCGGAGATCAAGAGCTCCTACACGCAGAACTTCTAGACCTGAGGCAAGTGGCGTGACGATCAAGGCGGGGATTGTTGGAGTCGCGCTTGCGCTCGCGGTGCTCTGCCAGGCTCCGTCGGCCCTCGCCGCCGGCGAGCCGGCCTTCGGCTGCGGACACGTCCACACCGCGGACGCCGAGCGAAACCCGTACGGCCCGAATGACGGGCCGCCGCCGATCGCGATCGGCGATTCCACGATGCTGCTGCCCATCCCCGACCTGACCCGGGTGGGCTTCGACGTCAACGCCAAGGGCTGCCGCGGCTTCAAGCAGAGCATCTGGGTCGCGCGCGATCTGCGCAACCAGGACAAGCTCCCAAAGCTGATCCTGACCAACGCCTACGGCAACGGCGGCGTCAACGACGAGCTGATCAACTTCGCCCTCAAGGTGATCGGACCGAAGCGGACGCTCGTCCTGGTCACCGCCTACGACGCCGACACCGGCGCGCCACCCGCGCCCGACACCGACGTGCTGGTGAAGGCGGCGAAGGACCATCCCGACCAGATCAAGCTGCTCGACTGGGTCAAGTACAGCCTGCCGCACCACAAGGTGGAGCCGGCGCCCGGCGCCTGGTTCCTCCCCGACCTCTTCCATCCGAACTTCACGGGCGCCCCCGCCTACGCGAACTTCCTCGCGCAGGTGCTGCCCGGCGAGGCGCCGAGTGCTGCGAAGGAAGGGTCGGACAACGGCGGCGGTACCCCTTGGTGGCCCTTCGCACTAGGCGCGGCCGCGCTGATCCTGGCGGCGCTCTTTCTCGTTCGGAGGCGTGTCAGATCCTGACCGTGCGCAGGACCCCGTCTCGACTCGTCCTGGCGGTCGCGATGTTGGTGCTCGCCCTCGCCTGCTCTCCGGCGGCTCTCGGCCGCGGCGGCGCCGGGCACAACGATCCCACCAAGAAGCTCGAGGACGCTTTCAAGATCGCGCTCTACGTACGCTCGGTGAGCAGCGACGGCTGCTACCCGCCCGCGAACCAGCTGGCCACGAAGATCGCGGAGACGAAGCGCGGCCTCAAGGTCAGGGTCGCGAACGGGCTGGGTGGTGTGCGCCGCTCCAACGTCGTCTTCGTCCTCAAGCACGGCTCCAACTGCAACAAGGTGATGATGGCCCTGCGTGCCTCGTCCGGTCTCTACGTCCTCGACTCCGCTCAGGGCACGATCCGGGTGCAGGGCCGCCGTGGCCCCAGGGTGGTGCCTGGCATCCCCGGTCCGCCCCGCAGCCTGATGCTGATCACCAAGAGCTTCAGGATGTCCGCCCCGGACCAGCTCACCCGGCTCGAGCTGTTCTGCCCGGGCGGCCGGTACCCGATCGGCGGTGGGATGACCGTCGATGTGCCGCCCGGTCCCGACGGCGAGGGCGTCTATCCGCACTCGTACGAGCGGCTCGGCGCGCAGCGCGGCTTCCACATCTCAGAGGTGCTCTACGACCCGGATTGGAGCTCGACGACGCCGCGGAACATCACCCTCCAGGCGGTCTGCGCCCGTGGCCAGATCCCGCAGAACCCCACGCCACACAAGACCGTGTTCATCCTGCCCGGTCAGACGAAGTCGGCCATCGCCCGCTGCCCAAGGGGCCAGCAGCTGATCACAGGCGGCTTCCAGCGCACCAACTTCGGCAGCGACGGCGGCAACTACATCACCGAGTCTCGGGCCATCGGGGGCAACGCCTGGAAGGTGACGGGCAGCGCCTTCATCGGCAGCGGCACGACCGGCGGCGGCGAGCTGACGGCGATCGCCTACTGCGCCACGAGCAAGAAGCGGATCCTGACCCAGGTCTCTTCGGCGCCGGTTCCGGTGGCCCAGGGCGCAAACGCCTCCGCGACCACGCCGAGCTGCCCGGGCAGGCTGCGCTTGACCACCACCGGCTTCGCACTCGACTCGCGCAACGCGTTCTATGCCGGCAGCTCGATCGACGGCGGCGACACGACCACCGCGAACGCGTTCGGTTACTTCGGCCCGGCGAGCCTCACGGCCTACGCCTACTGCCAGCTCACCAAGTAGGCCGGCTAGTCGTACTGGGATCCGGCGGATGCCTCGCGGCAGCGGGACTTGAGTGAGCCGCTCGCGGGTGGAGGGTAGACTCGGCGCCAGAGAGGTCCTCGGGCTGTGGTCCGTGGAGGAGCGAGCAGACACGGAGGTCGATCAAGTTGAGCATGTACGCGGTCGTTAACCCAGCCACCGGCGAGAAGCTTGAGGAGTACCCGGAGATCTCGGACGGCGAGCTCGACGCCGCTATCGCCAGGGCTTGGGAGGCGCGTGACGCGCTCAGTTCACTCTCCGCCGAAGAGCGGGCCGAGAAGATCAAGCGCCTCGGCGAGCTTCACCTCGAGCGACGTGAGGAGCTTGCCGCCATCATCGTGAAGGAGATGGGCAAGCCCATGGAGCAGGCCCTCGGCGAGGTCGACTTCTGCGGCGACATCTACGGGTACTACGCCGACCGTGCTGAGGACTTCCTCAAGGACGAGCCGATCGAGTTGCTTGCGGGCGAGGGCACGGCGGTGATCCGCCGCTCGGCGATGGGGCCGTTGCTCGGAATCATGCCCTGGAACTTCCCCTACTACCAGGTGGCTCGCTTCGCGGGACCGAACCTGATCGTCGGCAACCCAATCCTGCTGAAGCCAGCGCCCCAGTGCCCGGAGTCGGCCGAGGCGATCCAGAAGATGTACGACGACGTCGGCCTCCCGGAGGGCGCGTACCAGACGATCCTCGCGACACACGAGCAGATCGCCGAGAAGGTGATCCCCGACCCGCGCGTGACCGGTGTCTCGGTCACCGGCTCCGAGCGGGCGGGCGCCGCCGTCGCCGAGGTCGCCGGACGGAACCTGAAGAAGGTGGTCCTCGAGATGGGAGGCTCGGACCCGTTCATCGTGCTCGCAACCCAGAACCTCGACGAGGTCGTGGACGCCGCCGTGCAGGCGCGCCTCGACAACACGGGCCAGTCGTGTAACGCCGCGAAGCGGTTCATCGTCATAGACGAGCTCTATGACGACTTCCTCGCGAAGTTCACGGAGAAGATGAAGGAGGTCGAGCCCGGGGATCCGGTTCAGGACTCGGCGATGGGACCACTCTCGTCGTCGACCGCGTCAGAGCGCCTTCAGGACCAGATCGACCGCGCGAGGGCCCAGGGCGCGGAGGCCGTTCTCGACGGCGACCGGAAGGACAATTACTTCGGCGCGACCGTCCTCACCGGTATCAGCCCCGAAAACGACGCCTACCGGGAGGAGTTCTTTGGGCCCGTCGCGAGCGTTTACAGAGTCTCGTCCGAGGAGGAGGCCGTCCGGGTCGCGAACGACACGCCGTTCGGCCTCGGCTCCTACGTTTTCACGACCGACCCCGAGCAGGGCGACCGCGTCGCCAACGACATCGACGCCGGCATGGTCTTCGTGAATGGCGTCCTTCTCGACGGCGCCGAATTGCCGTTCGGAGGCGTCAAGCGTTCCGGCTTCGGACGCGAGCTCGGCCCGTACGGGATGGACGAGTTCGTCAACAAGAAGTTGATCCGCGTCGCGAATTAGCGCGTCGTCGGCGAGCTCCGCTCGTATCAGACTTTTTGCGTGCTGCCGAGCACATCCTCTACGGGCGTGTGCTCGACGCCGACGGCTTCGGCGACGGCGGGGTGCGTGACCCTGCCGCCCGCGACGTTGATACCGAGTCTCAGCCCGGGATCCCGCCGGGCGGCCTCGGCCACGCCGTGATCGGCCAGCGCCAGCACATACGGCAGCGTGGCGTTGGTAAGTGCGTAGGTCGACGTGATCGGCACCGCGCCGGGCATGTTCGCGACGCAGTAGTGGGTGATCCCATCGACCTCGAAGACCGGATCGTGGTGGGTGGTGGGATGGGAGGTCTCGAAGCAGCCACCCTGGTCGATCGCTACGTCCACCAGCACAGCATTGCGCTTCATCAGCTTGAGCTGCTCGCGGCGCACGACGTACGGCGCCCTGGCGCCGTGGACAAGCACCGCCCCGATCACCAGATCGGCCCGGGGGAGCATCTCCTCGATCGCCAGGGTCGAGGAGTAGACGGTCGAGGCGCGGCCGCCGAAGGCGACGTCGAGCTCACGGAGCTTGTCGATGCTCACGTCGTAGACGAAGACATCGGCCTCCATCCCGATCGCGATGAAGGCAGCGTGCATGCCGACGGCGCCGCCGCCGATCACCATCACGTTCGCGGGGGCCACGCCCGGCACCCCGCCGAGCAGGATGCCGCGGCCGCCGAGCGGCTTCTCAAGGAAGAAGGCGCCCGCCTGCGTCGCGATCTTGCCCGCCACCTCGCTCATCGGGGCGAGCAACGGCAGGCGGCCCTGTGCGTCTTCGACGGTCTCGTAGGCGACGCAGGTCGCGCCGCTGGCCTGGAGGGCCCTGGTCAGCTCCGGCGCCGGAGCGAGGTGCAGGTAGGTGAAGAGGGTGTGATCCGGGCGCAGCATCTCGACCTCGCCGGGCTGGGGCTCCTTGACGCCGAGGACCATGTCCGACTGCTCGAAGACCGCGGCTGCGTCCGGCAGGATCTGCGCTCCCTGCGCCGCATAGGCGTCATCGGCGATCGCGCTGCCCTCGCCGGCTCCCGCCTGGACGAGCACCTCGTGGCCGTGCTCTCGCAGCTCCCGAGCGCCCGCCGGGGTCAGGGAGACCCGGTACTCGTCCTCCTTGATCTCCGTGGGCACCCCGACTCTCATCTCGCCACCTTGTTTGCCAGCGCTTCGGTGTTCTCGGCCGGGCCGCTGCTGAAGTCGAAGCGCACGCCGCGTCCCTCGAGCTCAGCGAACATCTGCTCGGGATCGATGCAGCTCTCGGCCGGCAGTGCGCCTCGCCGCTCGATGGCGCCCCGGGCCAGCAGCCTGACCGCAGCGGCTGCCGGCGTCGCGGTCGAGACGATCCCGCCGCCGAGGCCCCAGGCCTCGTTGGGCGGGGTGACGCTCCGGGCGCGCACCACGGTGTCATCGCCGGTGACCTCCACGATGTGGATGGAGACGGTCTTTGCTGAGGGGGGCGATGCGGAGCGAGCAACTTCGGCAATCCGCTCCTCGCTCGCCCCCCGCAGCTTCTCCAGGCTCTCGAGCACCTTGGGTGACAGCGAGAGCGCAAAGGTCACGTTCGGCACGCCGAAGCTGTCGCCGAAGGTGAGGACCTCCGAGTGGAGGGTGAAGATCGTTTCCCCCTCGCCGATCGGCTCGCCGAAGTCGACGGTCGGGCCGGGCTGCAGGGGTTCCAGCTCGCGGGCCCTGCCATCGATCAGCGCCATCGGGGGCATCGTGATCTCGTCGAGCAGCGTCCTGACCGCGTAGGGAAAGCTCATGCCGCCTGGGGGATCGAGGTCCCGCCCCCCGGCGAGAACCGAGATCGACGTCGGGCTGCCGGGAAGCTCGCGAACGGCCCGGGCGGCGAGCAGGTTGGTCTTCCCCGGGGCGGAGCCGATCCCGAGCAGCGCCAGCAGCCCACGCTGCTCGAACTTCCCGGAGAGCTCGAGCTGCTCGGCGGCGACGTGGTAGAGGCCGCCGAGGTCCATGTAGTGGCAGCCGGCGTCCAGGCAGGCGCCCATCGCCGCCAGGTTGATCCGGTAGGCGGCCGAGTTGACCAGAACGTCCACCCCCGCCAGCTGCTCGGCGAGATCGGAGGTCGCGTCGGCCTGGCGGGCCTGCGCCTTGCCGCCGCCGTGCTCGATGGCCACCCCCTCGGCCCGGCGCAGGTCGAGATCCAGGAGCCGCATCGCGCTCACCTCATCCGACTCCGCCAGGTCGCGGATGATCGCGGGCGCGATCGTCCCACCGGCTCCGAGGACCGCCACCCTCACGCAATCAGCTCCTTCGCGCGAAGGGCCAGCCAGAGCTCGACTCGGTCGTTCGCCCGGCTCAGGTCCCGGCCTGTGAGCTCCTCGATGCGCTTGATCCGGTAGCGGAGGGTGTGCCGGTGGCAGTAGCAGTCGCCGGCGGCCCGCTCCCAGTGCCCGTTGCGATCGATGTAGGCCTCCAGGGACCGCAGTAGCTCCCCGGCGTAGCGCTCGTCGGAGTCTTCGATCGGCCCCAGGACGCTCTCGCAGTAGAGGCGCAGCGCCTCCGTGTCCTGCACGGAGAGGAGCAGCGTGAATGCCCCCAGGTCGCGATGGGATGCCACCTCGGGGGCAGCTCCATTGGAGAACGCGGTCGCCTCCAGCGCGCAGCGCGCCTCGTGAAAGGAATGGCGGACCCGCTCCGTCGGCAGCGAGCGGCTGGTGGAGGCACGGGTCGGCCCGTGTGCCGACTCCAGCGTCGAGCGGGCCTGGGTGGCGAGGTCGAGAGGGTCCCCCTTGCCGCCGTCGACGACCGCGCAGAGCAGCTCGCGGCGCCCGGCCGGATGGGGCGCCACCACGGCGGAGCGATTCTGGCTCGAGAGGAACTCGGCGAGCGTCGGCTCGGCGGCCGCGGCATCGCCGAGCTCGAAGGCGAGGACCACGGCGCGCTCGCCGATCCCGAAGGGGGCGAGGCGGTCTCGGACATCGTCGGCCGCGAGACGGCCGGAGAGGGTCGCCGCGAGCACCTCACCGGAGAGCCGGCGCTCGGTCTCCCGCGCGACACGCTCCCGCATCAACTCGAGGGCGACCACGATCGCGGCCTGCTGGACGCAGAGCCGCTCGAAGTCACCCAGCTCACCCGAGCGGCGCACGACGACCAGCCAGGCCTCGGCGGATCCCGCCCGCGGCGAGACTGGATGCGCGAGTGCCCTGCCCCGCAGGTCGGTCTGGTTCGGCACGAATGGCGCCGCGGCCGTGCCGCGTGGCTGCACCTCCTCGCGGATCGCGTCGAGCAGATACTCGGGGAGCTTGCGGCCGCCGCTCGCCAGGACCTCGCTGCGCGAGTCGAGCACTACCGAGCTGCCCCCGATGGCGGCAGCGATCTCTCGCGCAATCTCGTCGAGGCCGCCGCCTTGGAGGACGAGCCGCTCGAGCCGCTCGTTCACCGCGATGCCGCGGGAGAGCACGTCGTATTGGTCGTTCACCAGCCGGCTGAAGGCCGCCTCGGTGATCGCGATGAACGGGGTTTCGTAGGGAACCTCGAACACCGGGAAGCCGCACTCGTTGGCCTCGCTCAGCAGCGACTTCGGGATCTTGGTGTGGTCGAAGCCGGTGCCGAAACCGAGTCCGGCGACGCCGGAGTCGGCGAGGAGCCGAATGAACTTTCGCTGCTTGTCGGCGTTCTCCAGCGGGATCCCGGTGGTGAGCAGGAGCTCGCCGCCCGAAAGCCAGGGCGTCGGGTCGAGCAGCTCGGTGATGTGCACCCAGCGGATCTCGCACTCGCCCGCAGCCTGCTCCCCGGCCGAGACCTTGAGGCCGAGCTCGGAGGTGAGGCTCTCGACGGTGAGCATCAGTTCAAGGGGACCGCCGCACTCGACCAGATCCGGACCCGGTGTGCCCCATGCGTCGCGCAGCCTCCTCGAGGGTGGGACGAAGGACGTCCACGATCTCCTCGAACTGCTCCGTATCGGCGATCAGGGGCGGTGAGAACTGCACGACGGGGTCACCGCGGTCGTCGGCGCGGCAGATCAGCCCGCGTCGGTAGAGCTCGCCCGAGAGATATCCGCGCAGCAGGCTCTCGGACTCTTCGTGGTTGAACGACTCCTTGGTCTCCTGGTCCTTGACCAGCTCGATCGCATAGAAGTAGCCGTCGCCGCGCACGTCGCCGACGATCGGGATGTCGTAGAGCGACTCGAGCGACGCCCTGAACTCGTCCTCCTTGGCGAGGACGTGGCCACAGAGGTCCTCGCGCTCGAAGACGTCCAGGTTCGCCATCGCCGTGGCCGCCGAGACCGGATGCCCGGCGAAGGTCGAGCCGTGCGAGAACATGGCCGTGCCCTCCGCGTAGGGCTCGAAGACCCGGTCGGAGACGATCATCCCGCCCATCGGCACGTAGGCCGACGTCAGCGCCTTGGCGACGGTCATGATGTCCGGCTGGAAGCCGTAGCGCTGGCATCCGAAATAGTGGCCGAGGCGGCCCCAGGCGCAGATCACCTCGTCGGAGATCAGCAGGACGTCGTTGCGGTCGCAGATCTCCCGCACGCGATCGAAGTAGCCCTCCTGCGGGGGGATACAGCCGCCGGCGTTCTGCAACGGCTCGAGGATCACCGCCGCGACCGTCTCGGGCCCCTCGAACTCGATCGCCTCCTCGATCTGGTCCGCAGCCCAGAGCGGGTCCCTGTCGGCCGGCCAGCGGTAGCTGAGCGTGTTGGGAACGTGGATGCCACCGGGGGCGAGCGGCTCGAAGTTGGCGCGCAGCGCCGGAATCCCCGTCGCGCTCAGAGCGCCGAGCGTGGTGCCGTGGTAGGCGATCTCGCGTGCGATCAGCTTGGTCTTCTGACCGTTGCCCCCTGGTGCGGTGGTAGCTGCGCGCGAGCTTGATGGCCGACTCCACCGCCTCCGAGCCGCTGTTGGTGAAGAAGACGTGGTTCAGGTCGCCGGGTGTGAGCGAAGCGATACGGGTCGCGAGCTCGATCGCACCCGGGTGCGCGTAGCTCCAGACCGTGACGAAGTCGAGCTCGCGGACCTGGGCCGCCATCGCGTCGCCGAGTTCCGTCCGCCCGTGGCCGGAGTTGACGCAGAAGAGCCCTGAGAGCCCGTCCAGATAGCGGTTGCCGTGGTCGTCCCAGACGTAGCAGCCCTCGCCACGCACGATGATCGGCACCTCGTGGTCGGGTCCGAAGGAGCCCATCCGCGTGAAGTGCATCCAGAGGTGCCTTCGCGCCTGCTCTTGGAGCGAGGTCGCCTCAGCCTGGGCCGTGCCCGGGGCGCTGGTCGGTGCTGCCATCCGTCTCCTCCTGTCTCTCTAGCCTCCCCGTACAAAACTACCCTGAGGCCCTCGGGGCTACAAGCGGAATTGTGTGAAATCAGCCCGCTATTGCTTATACAACATGTACAAGGCGGGGTCCGACTTTTAGGACTTTCGCCCCTTGCGACGATTCGTCGCGCTTCTTAGGCTCGGGCCTCCGCGGCGGCCAATCCGGGCCGGCGTGGCCAGGCGAGACCTCCACACGGTCACGGTTGGTTTGCGGGAAGGAGAGAATTTGGAGAGCGCGGCGGTCCCGATTCCGGCAAGCGACCCGGAGGGGGCGGGGGCGGGCGAGAAGGGCCTGAAGACCGGCGCCCTCGGCTGGGTGTCCAACCTGGTGATCGGCGTGGCGTCGACCGCGCCTGGATACAGCCTCGCGGCGACGCTTGGGTTCGTAGTCGCGATCGGGGGGATGGGGTTCCACGCGCCTGCGGTGATGATCGTCTCCTTCATCCCGATGCTGCTGATCGCCGCCGCCTACTACTACATGAACAGGGCTGACCCGGACTGCGGCACGAGCTTCACCTGGGTGACCAGGGCGATGGGGCCGCGGCTCGGCTGGCTCACCGGCTGGGCGATCGTCGTCACCGATGTCATCGTCATGGCGGCCCTCGCCTACATCGCGGGTGTCTACACCTTCCTGCTCTTCGGCCTCGATGCGGCCGCGACCAACCTTCTCGACGTCAGCATCGTCGCCGCGATCTGGATCATCGTGATGACCGCGATCTGCTACATCGGCATCGAGCTCTCGGCTCGCACCCAGTACTTCCTGCTCGCGCGCCGAGATCGCGGCACTGGGCGCTGTTCGCCGCGGTCGCGCTCGCCAAGGTCTACTTCGGCGATCCGGGCGGCTTCCACGTCCAGGCGGACTGGTTCAACCCCTTCACCCTCCATGGAGGGACCACGGCGCTTGGTCGACGGAGTCCTCCTCGGGGTGTTCATCTACTGGGGCTGGGACAGCGGCGTCTGCGTCAACGAGGAATCCAAGGACAGCTCACAATGGCCCTGGGCGGGCCGCGGTCCTGAGCACGATCCTGCTCGTGCTGATCTACGTCGTCGTGGCCACAGCGGCCCAGGCCTACGCCGGCACCACCTTCCTGAAGCACCACGGCGATGACGTCCTCAGCGCCCTCGGCGGACCCGTGCTGGGCTCGCCGCTGGACAAGATCCTGATCATCGCGGTGCTCACCTCGGCCTCGGCGTCGACGCAGACGACCATCCTGCCGACCGCCAGGACCACGCTGTCGATGGCCCGCTTCGGCGCGATCCCCAAGATCTTCGGGCGGATCCACCCGCGCTATCCTGACGCCAGACGTCTCGACGCTGGTGATGGGCGCCGTCTCGCTGGTCTGGACGCTCTTGATCATCAACGTCAGCCAGAACGTGCTCAACGACTCGATCACCGGGATCGGCTTCGGGATCGCCTTCTATTACGGCCTGACCGGCTTCGCTTGCTGCGTCTACTACCGCAAGGAGATCTTCAAGAGCCTGAAGAACTTCATCATGGTGGGGGTGGCGCCCTTCCTGGGCGGGGCGATGCTGACGTTCATCTTCGTCAAGGCCTTCTTCGACTACAAGACGACGAGCACCGACGTCAACTACTCGGGTGGCTTCCTGGGAGTGGGAACTCCGGTTGCGATCGGGGTAGGGGGGCTGCTCATCGGCGTCGTCCTATTGGTGTTCGCCAACTTCGCCTACCCGAAGTTCTTCAAGCGCAAGTGGGAGACGGCCGACCCCGGGATCCTCGAGGGAACCGTCAAGGGCGAAGCGTCCGTGATGTCGGACTGAGGAGGAGGCGACGATGAGCGAGATAGTGATCGGCTACGACGGCTCCGACTCCTCGAAGTCGGCCCTGAACCAGGGCTTCGATTTCGCCAAGGCGCTCGGGGACAGCCTCGTGATCGTCTTCGCCTACGCCCCCGGCGGCTACGGAGGCGGTGAGGTTCCCGAGCAGCGCAGGGCCGTCGAGGAGTTCGGCGAGAAGATGATCGGGGAGGCGGTGGAGGCCGCAAAGGCGGCCAAGGTCGACTCCAAGGTCGAGTTCATCAACGAGCATCCGCACGACGCTCTCATCACGGCGGCGAAGAAGCACGACGCACGGATGATCGTCGTCGGAAGCCACGGTGAGTCCCCGCTCAGGGGGGCGATCATCGGGGCCACCCCGTACAAGCTCGTCCAGCTCTCCGAGACCCCCGTGCTGGTCGTCAGGCCGTGATGGAGAACGCCACGACGCAGCATCACCCCTGCGTCGTCCTCGACTCCGTCACCAAGCGTTTCGGCGAGCTGACGGCGGTCGACGCGATCGACCTCAGCATCGCGGAGGGGGAGTTCTTCACGATGCTCGGGCCGAGCGGCTGCGGCAAGACGACGACCCTGCGGATGATCGCGGGCTTCGAGGAGGTCACCGGCGGCCGCCTGGCGATCGACGACATTGACATGCTGGGGATCCCGCCCCACAAGCGCCCGACGAATACCGTCTTCCAGAGCTACGCCCTCTTTCCCCACCTCTCCGTCAAGGAGAACGTCGCCTTCGGGCTGCGCCGCAAGGGGGTCGATAAGGGGGAGATCGACCGCCGGGTCCGCGAGGAGCTCGAGCGGGTCGGGCTGGCGGCCGAGGCCAACCGCCGTCCCGCTCAGCTCTCGGGCGGCATGCAGCAGCGCGTTGCGCTCGCCCGCGCGCTGGTCAACCTGCCGCGGGTGCTGCTGCTCGACGAGCCGCTCGGGGCACTCGACCTGAAGCTGCGCAAGGGCCTCCAGGTCGAGCTCAAGAAGATCCAGCGCGAGGTCGGGATCACGTTCGTCTACGTCACCCATGACCAGGAGGAGGCGCTGACGATGTCCGATCGGATCGCGGTGATGAACAAGGGCCGGATCGAGCAGATCGGCGATCCGGAGGACGTCTATGATCGCCCGACGACCACCTTCGTCGCGGGCTTCATCGGGGTCTCCAACCTGATGCCCGCCACCGTGCGCAAGAGCGGTACCCAAGGCGAGGTCGAGCTCGACAGCGGGGTCCAGGTGAGCACGGACGTGGACGGCTTCAGCCCGGGGATCGCTGCCACGCGGTGGTGCGCCCCGAGAAGCTCGACGATCGACTCGGCGGACGTGGGGCAGCCGAGCGTCGAGGGACTGGTGGAGAGCTCGATCTACCTGGGGACCTCGACCCAGTTGATCGTTCAGCTCCGCGGCGACGTGCGGATGACCGTCCTGGTGCCGAACGCCGACGAGGCTGAGCGCCAGAGGCTGCCGGGAGGCGGAGAAAGGTGAGGCTTTCTGGGCTCCGGACACATGCACGTGGTTCGGGAGTCCGAAACCGAACGGGCGCAGCCCCGACCGAGAGGACGGGCCGAAACGGCTTGAACGAGCCAGACAAGAGGGAAACGTGAGGAGCAAGAGAAGTTCCGCGCATTGGTCGCAGCGGGGGGGCGCTGGCGACTGCAGTCATCCTCGCCGCCTGCGGCGGGGGTGACGGCGGCGTCGGGGGCGGCGATACTGGCGACGTCACCGTGGCCAAGGGAGGGACCGGCCAGCGGTTCGGTGCTGATCTCGAACTGGCCGGGCTACGTCGACCCGGGGGCGGATGGGACCGTCGCCCAGTTCGACCAGCAGACCGGCTTGAACACCGAATACAAGGAGGACGTCAACGACAACAACACCTTCTTCAACAAGCTGAAGCCCGCAGCTGGATCAGGGCAGCTCGGGCGGTCGCAGCCTCTTCGTGGTCACCGACTGGATGGCGAAGCGGATGTACGACCTCGGCTACCTGCAGCAGATCGACCACGCGGACCTGCCGACCGTGTTCCAGAACATCCTGCCGCAGTTCGAGAAATCCACGACGGACCCCGACCGCAAGTACTCCATTCCGTGGCAGGGCGGCCAGACCGGCATCTGGGTCGACACAGCCCAGGCGCCCGAGATCGATTCGGTCTCCGACCTGTTCGACCCCAAGTACAAGGGCAAGGTCACGATGCTGACCGAGATGACGGACACCGTTCCGCTCATCCTGCAGAGCGAGGGAATCAATGTCGACGAGGCGACGAAGGAGGACTGGCTCGCGGCGATCGACAAGCTCCGCCAGGCGCGCGATTCGGGACAGATCCGCCAGTTCACGGGCAACGAGTACACCGAGGACTTGACCAGCGGCAACATCGTCGCCGCGATCGGCTGGTCCGGGGACGGCTCCCTGATCGGGAACAAGAACGCCGAGTGGCGCAGGCCGACCGACGGCTGCGACCTGTTCTTCGACCAGGCGGTGATCCCGGTCGGGGCGCCGAATACGCCCGCGGCGCTCGCGTTCTTGAATTTCGCCTACACGCCCGCGAACGCGGCGAAGATCACGCAGATACGTCCAGTACGTGACGCCGGTCGACGGCGTGCCGGCCGATCCTCCAAAAGGAGGATCCGAAGTTGGCCAACGACCCGAAGATCTTCCCGACGGAGCAGGAGATCGCCGCCATGCTCCGCGGACCCACTCCCGCCGGGTAGTCCGGAGGACATCGCCGAGGTCGAGGCTGCCTTCCAGGAGGTGGTCTCCGGCTGATGACGAATCGGGTCGCGCTGGCGCGCGCCCTCGCATATGCGCCGGCGGAGGAACAAGGAGATGGCGAAGAGCGAACGCTCTGCGGAGAACCTCCGCCGGCGCCTGATCCCGTACGGGCTACTGGCGCCCGGGGCGATCTGGCTGATCGTCTTCTTCGTCGTCCCCATGTACTTCATGGGCGAGATGTCGCTGCGCTCCGGGGTGCCGAACACGCCTGAGGGCTTCACGTTCAGCTGGCAGTTCTCCAATTACTCGGATGCACTGGCGGGCCGTGGCGAGCAGATCGTGCGCACCTTCTTCTACGCGGGAACGGCGACGATCATCGCTCTCTTGATCGCCTACCCGCTGGCGTACGCGATCGCCCTCAAGGTCAATCCGCGCTGGCGCCTTCCGCTGCTCTTCGCGGTGATCGCACCCTTCTTCACCACCTACCTGATCAGGACCGTCGCCTGGGAGACGATTCTCGCCGACGACAGCCCGATCGTGAACATCATGAAGTCGCTCCAGATCATCCCGGAAGACGGTCGCCTGCTGGCCACCTCCGGGGCAGTCATCGCAGGACTCACCTACAACTTCCTGCCCTTCATGATCCTGCCGATCTACGCGAGCCTCGAGCGGGTCGACACCAGTCTGATCGAGGCGGGCAAGGACCTCTACGCGTCTTCGAGGCAAGCCTTCCTCAGGGTCACCTTGCCGCTGACGATGCCGGGCGTCATCGCGGGCGTGCTGCTGACCTTCATTCCGGCGTCCGGCGACTACATCAACGCGGAGTTCCTGGGCGGCGCCAACAACACGATGATCGGCAACAAGATCCAGTCCACTCTACCTGGAGCAGAGCGACTATCCCCTCGCCGCGGCGCTCTCCTTCCTGATGATGGCGGTGGTCCTCACGATCGTCTTCATCTACATCCGGATCGCGGGGACCGAGGCGTTCACTGGCAGCGAGGAAGAGGCGCGATAGATGGAGTCCGCGACGGCCACCAGCGAGACCGGCAGTCCCGCAGCCCGATCGGCTCCGGGCGGCGTGGGCGTGGGTGAGGCGGAACGGGTTCAAGATCTACACGGGCTTCGCGCTCGCCTACATGCTGATCCCGATCGCGGTGATCGCGGTCTTCTCGTTCGCCGACGCCTCCGAGAACCGGGACAAGCTCTCCTTCGCGATCAACAACGGATTCACACTCAAGTACTGGGAGCACGCTTTCTCGATCCCGGACCTGAACAGCGCCCTCTTCACGTCCTTCAGGCTTGCGGCGCTGGCGACGCTGATCTCAACGGTAATCGGGACCCTGATGGCGATCGCTCTCGTCCGCTATCGGTTCCGCGGCCGACGTGCCTCGAATCTGCCTGCTCGTCCTGCCGATGGCCACACCCGAGATCGTCATGGGGGCCTCGCTGCTCTCGCTGTTCCTGATCTACGGCATCGCGCTCGGCTTCACCAGCCTGCTGATCGCCCACGTCATGTTCTGCATCAGCTTCGTCGTCGTCGTCGTTCGTTCGCGGCTGATCGGCTTCGACCGCAGCATCGAGGACGCCGCCGCGGACCTCGGGGCGACGCCGATCGAGACCTTCAGGTACATCACTCTTCCGCTGCTCCGTCCCGGAATCCTCGGTGCGGCGCTACTCGCCTTCGCCCTCTCGGTGGACGACTTCATCGTCTCCGACTTCAACAAGGGCACGACCGAGACCTTCCCGATCTACGTCTTCGGGGCGCACCTGAGGGGCATCCCCGTGCAGGTCAACGTCCTCGCGACGATGCTGTTCGCGCTCATGGTCACCGCGATCTGCTTCGTGCTCTGGCAGCAGAGGCGCGCCGAGCGGATGGCGTCTGTGCGTCCTGAGCAGGAGGTTTGAGTGACCTCCGATCGAGGTATTTCGCCTCGTGTGCGGACGGGGGAGATCGCGCTCGAGCGAAACGATTCAGGAGTCGCAGTGCTTACGATCTCAGGCGAGCATGACCTCAGCACAGCGCCGAATCTCAGGCGTCGCCTCGATGGGCTGCTGGATGAGGGCGTTGCGACGGTCCTGGACCTCTCACCCGCCACGTTCATCGACTCCTCCATCCTCGGCGTGATCCTGGATGGGCGCCGGCGAGCGGCCGAGGCGAAGATCGGGTTCGCCGTCGCCCGCTCGAACGGCTCGGACGCGGTCGACCGCGTCCTCGAGGTGACCGGCCTGCGAGCAGAGCTTCCTGTTCACGCCCGACGGGAGGAGGCCGTCCTGGCGGCGTCGGGCAACGACGGGAAGACGCCACCGTGACCTCCCGCGAGCTCCGGTTGACTCTCCCCGCGACAGCGGAGAACGTGATCGTCGTGCGCCAGGCGGTGGCCGGTGTCGGGGAGGCGCTCGGCCTCTCCGAACCGAGGATTGCCGACCTGAAGACGGTCGTTTCGGAGGCCTGCAACAACGTCGTGCTGCACGCTTACGAGGGAGAGCCCGGCCCGCTGGAGGTGGTCGCCGAGCCCCGCTCGGGCGGGCTCGAGGTCCAGGTGTCCGACCAGGGCAGGGGCTTCCGGCCGCGCGCCAACGAGGGGGACCCCTCACTCGGCCTCGGGCTTCCCCTGATCGCGGCTCTCTCGGACAGCTTCGAGATCAGCGGCGGCGCGGGCCACGGCAGCCGGACCACGATTCGCTTCGGCTACACCGCACCCGAGTTCAACAACAACGGCGACTCGGCCGAAGCTCCCGAGGGCCTCGAGATCGCGATCACTCCGGGCGAGATGGTGAAGCCGGTGCTCGCCAGGGTGATCGGGGCGCTCGCCGCCAGGGCCGAGCTCTCGGTCGATCGGCTCGCCGACACCGTCCTGCTCGGCGACGCGGTCTCCTCGTCGGAGGGCGTGGACTTCGCCGAGGGTCGTCTTGGGATCTCGATCAAGGACGGCGACGGCGAGCTGGGTGTGCGTGTCGGCCCGCTGGTCGAGGGTGCCGGGCAGAAGCTCCTGGACGAGATGGAGCTTCCGGGCGCCGGCTCGCTCCGCTCCCTGGCGAGCAGGATGGCGGTCACAAAGGGCGAGACTGACGAGGGGAAGGCAGCGGAGTTCCTCGAGTTCGAAGTCGCCTGAGGGGCGACTTCGCCTTAGCTATTCCTCGTCCGGGATCCGCTGCCTGAGCTTCTCGATCGTGGCGCGCAGGATGCGCGAGACATGCATCTGGGAGACCCCGACCTGCTCGGCGATCTCGCTCTGCGTCATGTCCTCGACGAATCGCAGATGGAGGACCTTCCGGTCACGCTCGGAGATCTCGTCGAGGACGGGGCCGATCGCCTCGCCGTACTCAACGGTGTCGAAGGCGAGATCCTCAGAGCCGATCCGGTCGCGCAGCGGCCCCGGCTCGTCCCCCTCGCCGGTCGTGGAGGTCGCGTCGAGGGAGACCGCGTGGTGGCCCTGGGCGGCGTGCATCGCCTCCAGAACCTCTTCGTCGGTGGCCTGGATGCGCTCACCGATCTCGTGCACCGTGGGTGTGTGCCCGAGCTTTGCCGGCAACTCCGCCATTGCACGCTCGACCTTGAGGATGCGCTCCTGCACATCACGAGGGACGTGCACGGACCAGCCGCGGTCGCGGAAGTGGCGCTTCAGCTCACCCAGGATGGTGGGGACGGCGAAGGTGGAGAAGGCGGTTCCCCGGGCGGGGTCGAATCGGTCGATCGCCTTCACCAGGCCCACGCTCGCCACCTGGACGAGGTCGTCGAACGGCTCTGCGCCGCCGGCGTACCGCCCGGCCAATCGCCTGGCGAGGGGCATGAACCGATCCACCAGCTCCTCGCGGACGGTGGGGGAGCGGTCGCTCGCATACTGCTCAAGCAGTCGCCGCTCACCCGCAAGCTGCTCGCCCGGACCCGGGGAGGGCGTCTGATTCATCTGGCTTTCCGCCAAGGCAAGTTCCGTCATTGACCGGCGACCTCGATGCCCGTGGCTGCGTCGCCCCTGGGGGACCTCGAGGTCTGGCCGCCCACCTACCGTAGCTACCCGGATCCCGTGTCGCAAACAGCGGTTTCGCAGCGGGAGGCGCGGGTACCCACGCCTGACACCGGACCCGAAGGAGTGATGTCGAAATGCCACCACGCGGCGTCAAGAAGGGCACCAAGCGTGCCAGGCAATACGAGAAGATCAAGCGCTCTGCGAGCCGGCGCGGTGCTTCCACGTCGCGCGCGAAGCAGGTGGCCGCCAGGACCGTGAACAAGAACCGAGCACGGTCGGGCGAGTCGCGAACCAGGTCGCCGAGCTCCACCCGCGGCTCGTCGCCGCAGCGGCGAGGCGGGCAGCGATCGGGCACCAATCGGCAGAAGGGCCAGACCAAGGAGCAGCTCTACAACCAGGCCAAGCGCCTCAACATCCAGGGCCGTTCGAGCATGAACAAGGGCCAGCTGCAACGAGCAGTGGCGGCAAAAAGCCGCTGATAGCGGCCTCTTCCGGGACGTGCGTTTACCCGGCTCGGCGCAGGGGTACCATGTTTTCTGAGTCGAGGCAGCGGGCGGGCGTTCGGAGACCCCCTACTCCGGCGCCCGCCCACATATTCAGATGCCTCGCCTCCGCCGGGTTTTTAGCCTCGGCGCAGGCGGGCGGATAGGGCGGCCGGTTTCCTTCTCCCCCTGGCCGTCCTTCCCCGCCTTGTCCGCATACGATCGGGCCGTGGCTGAATACGAGACCCGGCTCCTCATCGACGGCGAGCAGGTAGCCGGAACCGGCGAGTCACTCGAGGTCGAGAACCCCTACACCGAGGAGACGTTCGCGTCCGTGGGCACGGCGAGCGGCGAGCAGGTCGACGCCGCGATCGCCGCAGCCCGAGAGGCCGCCCGGGACTGGGCGGGGACGCCTGCGGTCGACCGTGGCGAGATGCTGCACGAGGTCGGGACGCGGCTGCGGGCGCAAACCGACGAGCTCGCCGAGGTGATGACGCTCGAGGGCGGCAAGCCGCTGGTGGAGAACTCGGACGAGGTCGGCTGGACTGCCGCCTGTTTCGACTACTACGCCGAGATCGGCCGCGACTCCGCGGGGCGGGTGATCCCGTCGATCGAGTCGAGCCAGCTCAGCTTGGTGATCAAGGAGCCGCTCGGCGTTGTCGGCTGCATCGTTCCCTGGAACTACCCGCTGCTCCTGCTCACCTGGAAGCTGGCGCCGGCGCTGGCGGGGGGCAACACCATCGTTGCCAAGCCGTCCGAGCTGACGCCACTCTCGACCCTGATGCTGGCCCCATGCTTCGACCACCTCCCTTCAGGGGTGCTCAACCTGCTCGCCGGCGGGCCCGAGGTGGGCGCCGCGATCGCCTCGGACGCACGCGTCGATGGCGTCGCCTTCACCGGCTCGGTCGCGACCGGCAAGAAGGTCGCGCAGGCCTGCGTCGATCGCATGGCTCGCGTCAACCTCGAGATGGGCGGCAAGGACCCCTTCATCGTCTGCTCGGACGTCGCCGACCGCATCGACGTCGCGGCCAAGGGAGGGGCCTGGGCGGCATTCCTCAACTCGGGACAGGTGTGTACGTCCGCTGAGCGGTTCTACGTACTCGACGACGTCTACGACGACTACCTGTCCGCCTTCGTCGACTACACGAAGAGCCTCGTGATCGGCGACCCGATGAAGAGTGACACCGACATCGGCCCCATGGTCTCGGAGAGCCAGCGGCAGAAGGTCGCGACCCAGCTCGATGCCGCCGTCCGCGCCGGCGCGGACGTGGTCATCGGCGGCGACTCGGGCGGACAGGAACGGGGCCACTTCTTCGCCCCGGCCGTGGTCACCGGCGCGCCCGCGGAGACGGACCTGCTCCGTGAGGAGACCTTCGGACCGGTCGCGCCACTCGTTCGGGTCGGAAGCCTCGACGAGGCGATCGAGCTCGCCAACTCGACTCCCTACGGCCTCGGGGCCAATATCTACACGCAGGACTTCAGGACCATCCTCCGCTGCATGCGCGAGGTGAAGGCCGGCACGGTCTGGTTCAACGACCCCCTGACCGACAACGACGCCGGCCCATTCGGCGGCTTCAAGCAGTCGGGGCTGGGACGAGAGCTGGGCCGCGAGGGACTCGAGGCCTTCCAGGAGACCAAGCACGTCCACATCGAGAGCGAGGTCGCTCCGAAGGAGTGGTGGTACCCCTACTCGCGGTACACCGGCGGAGAGCCACCGCACGGTGCGTAAATAGACTCGGCGCGAATGGCCGATCAGACCGAAGCGCCCTACCTCGACGCACTCGTCGCCTACGTCGCTCGCAACCCGGGCCGTTTCCACATCCCGGGCCACAAGGGGACCCGTGCCGATCCCGGCTTGACCGCCGCTCTGGGGGAAGCCGCCATCCTCCATGACGTCCCACCCAGCATCGAGGGGATCGACGTCGGGCCCGAGCCGACGCCCTTCCAGCGCGCGCAGCGCCTCGCCGCCGATGCCTGGGGCGCCGAGCGCAGCTGGTTCCTGGTCAACGGGGCCTCGGGAGGGAACCACGCGATCTGCATGGCATTGGCCCACGCGAGCGGAAAACTGAGAACCGGGCCGCCCGACCGGGGGCCGGTGATCGTCCAGCGCAACGTCCACTCCTCGATCATCGACGGGCTGGTGCTCTCCGGCCTGCGGCCCACCTTCGTCGCGCCGGAGATCGATCCGGAGCTCGGCATCGCCCACTGCGTCACGCCCGAGGCGCTGGATGCGGCACTCGACGCCGAGCCCGACGCGGAGGCCGTGATGCTGGTGTCGCCCACCTACTTCGGGGCGGTCGCGCGAATCGAGCAGCTCGTCGAGGTCGCCCACGCCCGGGACATCCCTCTGGTCGTCGACGAGGCCTGGGGCTCCCATCTCTACTTCCACGAGGGCCTGCCGTCCGGGGCGCTGCGCTGCGGCGCCGACCTCGTGCTCTCGAGCACTCACAAGATCGTCGGCAGCATCACCCAGTCGGCGATCCTGCACCTCGGCGACGGGGAACGCCTCGACGAGGACGTGATCGACCGCTCGGTGACCCTCGTCGAGTCGACAAGTCCCAATGCGCTGCTGACCGCCTCCCTGGACGCTGCGCGGCGCTACGCCATGACCGAGGGACACGGGCTACTCGACGACACCCTCGCGACGCTCGCCAGGACACGGGAGCGCGTCCGGGGGATCCCGGGCCTGGACGTGCTCGACGAGCGTCTCGCGGGCCGAACCAGCGTCGCCGCGTGGGACCCGCTGCGACTCTCAGTCGACGTCAGGGGCACTGGCGCCACCGGGCACCGGATCGCCCAGCTGATGAGCGCGAAGGACGACGTCATCCTCGAGCTCTTCTCCGAGAACGTGATCGTCGCCGTCTTCGGCATCGCCGAAGCGCCGACCGCTTCGGCCGATCGACTCGTCGAGGGCCTCAGGCACGCCGTCGAGGAGATCGGGCCCGCGGACGTCGAGGACCGCCGCACGTTCGCCGAGCCGCCCCCCTGGGGTCCCCTCGAGCTGGCGCCGCGGGACGCCTTCCTCGGTCCGCAGGAGGTGGTTCAGTTCGAGCAGGCCGAAGGGCGGATCGCGGCGGAATCGCTGGCCGCCTATCCGCCCGGGGTCCCCAACGTCCTGCCTGGAGAGCGACTGACCGCTCCGACCATCGCCTACATCGCGGACTCGCTCGCGCACGGCGGCCTGGTCCGCGGGGCGAGCGACCGGACACTGCGAACGATCAGGGTGGTGACGGAGTGAACACGCCCGATCCGGCGCTGGGGCGTCGACTCCGAGTACGGCACGCTGCTCGATGTCCTGGTCGGCCGGGCCGAGAACTTCCGCTGGCTGCCGACTAGCGCCATCAGCCGCGCGACGCTTGACGCAGGGCACAGATTCGACCGCGGTATGGCGGCGTCGCAGCACGCCGAGATGGTCTCGGCGTACGAGGATGCGGGAGTCCGCTGCCACTTCCTCGAGCCGGACTCGGTCCTGCCCTACCAGGTCTTCGCGCGGGACTCGAGCGCGATGGGGCCGAACGGGACATTCATCACCCAGCTCAGCCAGTGGTGGCGGCGAGGCGAGTACGCGGCGGCGATCCACTTCCATCGAGAACGCGGGCATTCCGATCCGCGGCATGGTCACGGCCGGCTCGCTGGAGGGAGGGGACGTGATGATCGTCGAGCCGGGCAGCGTCCTGATCGGCAGCGGCGAGACGCGCACCCAGGAAGCCGCCGCCAGGCAGCTGGCGGGCTGGTTCGAGGACGACGGCTGGGAGGCGCGCGTGCAGCCGTTCCCGGAGCGCTACGTCCACATCGACGTGCTGGTCGCGATACTCGCCGAGAAGCTGGCGGCTGTGTGCAGCGAGGTGCTCCCCGCCGGTGCGGTGCAGTGGCTCCGCGACAAGGGCTTCGACCTGATCGAGGTGAGCGCCGAGCAGGCCTTCACGCTAGGCGTGAACGGGATCTCGCTCGGCGAGGATCGCGTGATCTCGGCCACCGGGGCGCAGGAGCTGAACGCGGCCCTGCGCATGCCCGGGGCATCGACGGTGATCGAGCTAGACCTCTCGATGTTCACCCTGGGCGGGGGCGGCGCCCATTGCCTGGGACAGGCGCTCCGGCGGGAGCGCGTGGGGTGAACGCGGGACCGGCGATCGACGCGGATCGCGTGATCGCCGATCTGCGGGAGCTCGCCCGGCGGACGAGCGACGACGCCGGGGCGCAGCGGCTCTGCTGGGGCGAGGGCTGGCGGACGGCGCGGGACTTCCTGGGTGAGCTGCTCGCCGAGATCGGTCTCGAGCCCGAGATCGACGAGGCGGGGAACGCCTGGGCGTATCTGACCGGCGAGGCGGAGCCGGCACTGGCGGTCGGCTCGCATGTCGACTCGGTGCCGAACGGGGGCTGGCTCGACGGGGCGCTCGGCGTGATGGGGGCTCTCGGAGTGCTCCGCGCCTGGGCGGGAGGGGAGGCGCGGCCGCCACGCACGCTGGCCTTCGTGGACTGGGCCGACGAGGAGGGCGCCCGCTTCGGCCGCAGCCTCTTCGGCAGCTCCGCGGCGGCGGGGACGTTCGACCCGGCCGAGCTCGCGGGCGCCCGGGACGCCGACGGCCGCCGCGCGCCGGGAGTGCTGGCGGAAAACGGCGTCGAGCTCGAGCGGGTCCTGGAGTCGCGCTCCAGGCTCGAGCGGCTGGGCGGCTACCTCGAGCTGCACATCGAGCAGGGCCCGGTCCTGGAGGCCGAGGGAATCAGGGCGGCGGCGGTGAGTGGCTGCGTCGGGGTTGAGCGGCTCCGCTTCGAGATCCGGGGACGCGTCTCGCACGCGGGAACGACGCCCATGGACGCTCGCCACGACGCCGGCCTGGCGGCCGCCGCCACGGCCCTGCGAGTCGAGGAGATCGCGGTCGCCGAGGGCGGTGTCGGAACGGTCGGAGAGATCGGCTTCGAGCCGGGGATCCCGACCGCGGTTCCCGGTCGCGCCACGATGGTGGTCGATCTGCGCAACCGCGGCGTGGACGCCCTGGGCCGGATGCTCGAGGCGACCCGCGACGCCGTCGCGGCCTGCGCGGCGGAGCGCGGCTGCCAGGTGTCCGAGGAGCCCGTTTGGAGCATCGAGCCGATCGAGTTCGATCCGGAGCTGGTCGCGCTCGCCCGCGAGGCCTGCGAGGGCGTGACCCGTACCGCCTACGAGCTGCCCAGCGGCGCCCTCCACGACGCCGCCTCGATGGCGCCGCATCTCCCCACGGCGATGGTCTTCTCCCCCTCGATCGCAGGCATCAGCCACGCGCCCGAGGAGGACACCGCCGAGCCGGACCTGAAGGTGGCGATCGAGGCCTTCGGCGACCTCGTCGAACGCCGCATCACAACTGCAAGCTGACTCGCGTGTTGGAGAAAGAGGCGCCGTTAGCTTGCGGCGCACTCGTCTCATATGGCAGGAGTCGCCTCACAATCGCATTGGCGCACGCACGCCCGCAGCCTGATCGCACTTGCGATCGGGGTGGCGCTGATGGCTGCTCTGTTGGTTGCTGGCGGCTCGGCGACCCCGCCGGCGGCGCAGGCGCAGACGAGCTGTTCCCAACCCTTCGGCCTCGCGCCCGGCGGCTCCGCTGCCCAGCGGTTCACGATGATGATCCGGATCAACACGCAGGGGAACGTCGAGACCTATACGAAGCCCGAGGGCGGGATGGGCGGAAGGATCCGGCCCCAGGACATCTTCGTGCTCAACACCCGCTTCACGGGCAGCGGCCAGTTCCCGGCGATGACGGACACGGTCGCCTCGACCCTTGCCGCCGACCTGCGCACGACTTTCCCCTGCAACCGGATCATCGCCCTCAACGGGATGAGCTTCGATCCGGCTGCCGCGGGCTTTGCCTTCACCGGGGTCGGCGATCCGAACATCTTCGCTCTGCTCACTGACTTCGAGCAGGCCGACTGGAACAGCGGTCGAGCCACCGATCCGACCCGGCCGCCATGGAACGACAAGTTCAAGACCGCCCTCCCGCGGATCAAGGCCTGGGATGCGGGCATGGCCGCGACCGCTGCCGCCAATCCCATTGGAGCGGGGAAGCGGACCGGCCTCGTTCCCCAGGACAACGCGTTGTGGAACTTCGGGCAGATCGCTCAGGACCTCAACAAGAAGAACACCCGGCTGGGCGAGCGGAAGCTCGGGCCGCTGAGCGTCCAGACACAGAGCGCCTGCGCGGACGGCGGCGCTGCCGGATTCGGCGCGCGCGCCAAGCAGCTTCGCCTCCAGTACACCTTCAAGTTCATCACCAAGAAGGTCAAGGTGAAGGGCAAGAAGAAGAAGGTGAAGAAGACCTTCCGGATGCCGCTGAAGAAGCAGGGGAGGCCGAACATGAGCCAGCTGGGCGTGCAGATCTCCTTCACCGACACACCTCAAACGACCGGCATGCCGCTCCTCAGGACCTCTCCCGCGCTGGCTGCCGCCTGCGTGGGGCCGGCGCTGAAGCAGGGCGGCGGGGCGTTCTTCTTCTTCGCCTCCGACGACGCAATGAGACTGCTCTTCCAGCAGCCTCAGATCAACGCGCTTCGTCCGGCGACCGCCGGGTCGGCGAACACCGGCGGCGTCGGCAGTCCCCACTAACTAGCCGGCTCGGGCCACCACGGTCTTCGCCCGCAGGTCCGAGAGCGCTTCGGCGGCATCCTCCCAGGCGACCTTGTTCGCCGTGATGGGGTCGGGGTCGAACTTGCCCTGGCGAATCAGCTCGAGCACGTCCGGCATCAGCGTGCGGACGTGCGGCCGTCCCGTGACGAAGGTGACGCCCTGGGTGAACATGTCGAGCAGGGGCAGCGGAGTCGGCTCGAGGTAGATCCCGATGCTGGTGCAGATACCGTCGGCGTCCGTCGAGCGCAGCGCGCAGGAGATGCCCGCCGGGTCAGCGCTCGCGTCGACGGTGATCGGGTAGAAGCCGGCGCGGTCCGGGAACCCATCATCGAGCACGTTCGCGCCGAGCTTCTCGGCGAGCTCGCGGTCACTCGGGCGACCCCCGACGACGTCGACCCGCTCGGCACCGAGGGCGAGGGCGATCGCGATCGAGTAGAGCGCGATCGACCCGGCGCCCATCGCGATCAGCACCGGCGATCCGGGACGTGCCTCGAGCGGAGGCGCCACGCAACGCCAGGCGTCGGGGATGTTGTCCGACAGGCTGGCCACGACGGACGGCTCCACGCCGTCTGGTATCGAGACGAGCATTGCGTCCGCGTAGGGGACGTTCACCGCGTCGCTCGCAAAGCCGCCAAAGGACTGCGGTCCGATCGGCAAGCCGTATGTCGACAACCGCGGGACCGACTCGCAGTTTCCGGGCTCCCCGGCCCTACAGCGGGCGCATTCCCCACAGGAGATCTGGAACGGGATGCTGACCAGATCTCCCGGCTTGACCGAGGTGACCGAGTCACCGACTTCGCTCACCGCGCCGACGCATTCGTGGCCGAACGCGAACGAATTCCCCACGGGGAATCGTCCGCGTACGAAGGCCGTGTCGATGTCGCAGGTGGCGAGCGCCACGGGACGAACGATCGCCTGCCCGTCGCCCTCCAGCTTCGGGTCGGGCGCGTCACGCCACTCGAGATTCCCCTTTTCGACGAAGGTGAGTTGCCTCACGCCGGCACCTGCTCACCGCCGGCGGCGGCCGGGACCTTCTCCTTTCCGGATCCCTCCTGCTCACGCTCGGCCTTGGCGGCCTCGCGGAGCTGCTCGAAGCGAACCACCTGGCCGGCCGCTCCCCAGTTCCCATCGGGCACCTCGTGGATCAGAACCCAGACCCGGACTCCGGCCTCCGCCCCCCAGCCCGTGGCGTCGAGGATGAGCTTGGAGGCGTCCTCGACGATGCCCGCCTTCCGCCGATCGCTGAGCGCGCCGGAGGGAACCGTGATGTCGAGGATCGCGTGCGGGTCGGCAACCCCGTCAGGGGTCTGGATCGCCTCGGCGGGCAGCTCGTGCAGGTGGGCCCAGGTGATCGAGCGGAAGAACTCGGTGTCAGGCGCACCCTCCCAGTGGAGGAGTGTGGCCCCGAGCTCGCGCATCAGCTCCGGCTTCTGCTCCTCGGAGAGGACATCGGCGGTGATCGTCAGGTCGAGCTTGGGCATTGCGTTCTCCTCGTCTGCGCTGTCGAGTGCTTGGGTTCGGAAGGCGGACGCAGAATATAGGGTTCGGATTCCGAACGCAGTCTCGCTATGCTGGCGCCGATGCGCGCCGCTGAGATCGCCGAACAGAGATGCTCGATCGCCAGGCCGGCCGCCCTCCTGGGCGACCGCTGGACGCTGGTCATCCTCCGCCAGGCGTTCACGGGCACCAAGCGGTTCGAGGATTTCCAGTCGGCGCTCGGGATCTCCCGCTCACTGCTCTCTGAGCGCCTCGGCCGTCTGGTCGACGCGGGGGTTCTGCGACGGGAGCCCTACAAGGACGCCGTCCGCACTCGCGAGCGCTACAGACTCACCGAGATGGGCCTGGACCTCTATCCCGTGCTGATGGCGCTGCGGGAGTGGGGCGACCGCTACATGGCCGAGGACGGCCCTCCGCTCGAGATCCGCCATCGCGGCTGTGGGGGCGAGCCCACCCTCGAACTGCGTTGCTCCACCTGCGGCGAGCCGGTCGGAGCCCGCGATGCTGAGGCACTGCCGGGCCCAGGTCTCAAAGTCGCCTAAGGGCAGCCCGCACTGCTTACCCGACGTGCATCACGTCGCCGCCCATCTCGTCGAGGGTGTTCCCGATCGGCGGGATCGGGTTGTCCCGCAGGATGCGCGCCATGTGGAGCAGGTTGTGCGCGCACCACGAGCTGGTCCGCTGCGTATAGGGGTGCTCGGGCCCTCCCGCATCGAGGTATGACGGGCCCGGTCCCGCCTCGCCCACCCAGTAGGTGTCGGCGTTCGGCGGGACGGCGCATCCGAGGTGGGTCATGTTGAAGAGGGTGGTCTCGGCGCTGGCGTGAGCACCATCCTCGTTGCCGGTGACCACCACGCCGGCCACCTTGTTGTAGAGCGGGTACTGGCCGACCTCGTTGCGCTCGTTGTAGGTCCCATCGAGGCGCTCGATCACCATCTGGCAGACCGAGGAGCGAACTCCGAACCAGATCGACATCCCCATCAGCAGGATGTCCGCCCCCTTGATCCTCTCCAGGATCCCGGGCCATTCGTCGCCATCCCCCTCGTCGGAGCTGACGCCGAACTTGATCTCGTAGTCGACCGGGCGGAGGATCTCCGTCTCCACGCCATGCTCCCCGAGGATCTCGAGGACGCGGTTCATCAGGGCCTCGGTGTTCGAAACCTCGGGCGACCTCTTCAGCGTGCAGTTGATGCCGAGCGCCTTCAGGCCGGCGCCTGCGTCGGCGCCGAGTGACTCCGCCATGCCTTCTCCTCTCTTTGGACGACCTCTGGCCTTCGTCCTCCTGGACGAAGCAACGTTACGGAACCCAAGGCCGGGGGCAGTATCCAGCCGCTTAACACGAGAACGGCGGGCAATTCGTAGGTTTGCGCGATGCCCCACTCGCGCCGCTGGCTCCCGGCGGCAGCCGGCGCAATCGCCCTGCTCGCCTTCGCCCTCGCGCCCGGCCCCTCGCGAGGGCAATCCGACGCCTGCCCGCCGACACCCGACCTGCTCAGCCCGAAGGGCGGAGCGGGCGGCCGCTTGACGATGCTGATCAGGGTGAACAAGCCGCGGAACGTGACGGCCTACGCACAGCTCCAGTCGAGCTACGGTCAACTCCGGACCAGGGACGTCTTCGTCGTCAACACCCGCTTCAAGGGGACCAGCCCGGCCTGCAGAACCAGATCCTCGACCGGCTCCACACCTCGTTCCCCTGCAATCGGATCATCGCGCTGAACGGCCTCGGTTCGGACCCCCGCCGCCCCGGCTATGCGCGCAGCCTGATCGACTCACCTCGCACCTGGGCGGTGCTGCTCGATTGGGAGCGCCGCGACTGGGGGCGCGCCAGGGCGACCGAACCCCCACCTCTCGCGCTGGAAGCGCCGGTTCGGGCGCAGCCTCAACAGGCTCGGCTCACAGGTCGGGCCGCGTCGCGCGGGGCGTCAGCGCGGCCGGGTTGGGAGGCGGCAGGGTGGGTGCCGTGCCGAGCTACTTCCACGACTGGCACTACGGGCGCATCGCGCGCTGCTCGACCGCCACAACCGCCGGTTCGGTCATCGCCGCGGCGGCGTCCAGGTGGTGGCGACCCAGGCCTCCTGCATGAAGCGCCGCGGAGAAACGAAGGGCATGCGCTCCACCGCCAGGCGGTTGATCCGCCAGTACGGCAGGACCAAACGCAAGAGGCGCAACCTCGCGGTCCAGATCTCCTTCAGTGACCACGCCCGCAGCAAGCGGCATCTCCCGATCCGCAGCGTCAACGAGAGCCGCGCCGCGAGCTGCCTCAGGGCGGCTCTGGCGGGCGGTGCGGGCGCCGTGCTCTTCTGGGCTTCGCCGGAATCGGTCTGGGCGCTCGCCCAGACGCATCACTTCCGCAAGCTCCGGCACCGGCACTAGCCACGTCCTCGGCCCTTCGAGCCCGCAGCCCGAGCGCGGCTGGTCGGTAGTGTCCGCCGCCGTGGCGAGCTACGACCTGATCAAGGATCTGCCCCTGAAGATCGACTCGTACGAGCTCCAGGGCCTGGAGTTTCATCCCCCAGGGAGCGAGTTCGACCGCCTCACCACGATCATCCACCTGAAGGGCGACGGGCACGAGGGGTTGGGCGAGGACGTCGTCTACGACGCGCTCGACCATGTGGCCTTCCGGGACGCCGGCCCGGTGCTCGACCTCGCAGGCGAGCACACGATCGACTCGTTCTCGGACCTGCTCGAGGGCCTGGACCTGTTCCCGGACCCGCCGGAGCGGGAGGTCTCGGTCAACTACCGCCGCTGGGCGTTCGAGAGCGCCGCGCTCGACCTGGCGCTGCGCCAGGCGGGCAAGTCGCTCTACGAAGTGCTCGGACGGGAGCCGCGCCCGGTGAACTTCGTCGTCTCCATGAGGCTGACGCCGCCCGGCTCCGACGAGGTCTCCACCATTGAGCCGGTCCGCAAGCGGCTCGAGATCTACCCGACCCTCCGGTTCAAGCTCGATCCCACCAACGACTGGACCGACGAGCTGATCGCGCAGCTCGTCGAGACGGGCGCCGTCGACTCACTGGACCTGAAGGGGCAGTACAAGGGGACGCCCGGTCGACGTCGAGACCGACCCCGAGCTCTATCGCAAGCTGATCGATGCGTTCCCGGAAGCCTGGCTCGAGGACCCCGACGTGAACGACGAGACCAAGCCGATCCTCGATCCGGTCGCCGATCGCGTCACCTGGGACGCGCCGATCCACTCGGTCGCCGACATCACCTCTCAGCCGTGGCCGCCGAAGATGGTCAACATCAAGCCGTCGCGCTTCGGTCCGCTGCGAGCGCTCTTCGCCGCCTACGACCACTGCGACGAGAACGGGATCGGCGCCTACGGGGGCGGCCAGTGGGAGCTCGGCCCGGGACGCGGCCACATCCAGTACCTGGCCTCGCTCTTTCACCCCGACACCCCGAATGACGTCGCGCCCTCGGGCTACAACACCGCCGGCACCGAGCCGGGGTTGCCCCCAAGCCCGCTCCAGCCCGAGCCGACGGAGACAGGCTTTCGCTGGGGCGAATAGGGTTCAACCATGGCTGATCAGAACTTCGCGGACGCCCTGAACGCACAGATCTCGAACGAGTTCGCCGCCTCCCAGCAGTACGTGGGGGCCGCCGTCTACTACGACGCCGAGACCCTGCCCCGACTCGCCGCCTTCTTCTACCGCCAGGCGGTGGAGGAGCGGAACCACGCGATGATCATGGTCCAGTACCTCCTCGACACCGAAGAGGAGGTGCGAATCCCGGACATCAAGTCGCAGCAGACCCGCTACGACGACGTGACCGGGCCGGTCAAGATGGCGCTCGAGCAGGAGAAGCGGGTCAGCGACGAGATCAACGCCCTCTTCAAGCTCGCCCGCGACGCCGGCGACTTCCCGGCCGAGCAGTTCCTCGCCTGGTTCGTCAAGGAGCAGGTCGAGGAGGTCTCCTCGATGAACGACCTCCTCAACGTCTGCGAGCAGGCCAAGGAAAGCCCACTGCTGATCGAGGACTTCCTGGCGCGTGAGCAGATCGGCGACCAGGGCGACGACCCGGCCATGCCGCCCGCGGCGGGCGGCGCTCTCTAGCCAGCGGCCCGGCCGGCGACGCGGCGATCGCCGCCTGCGAGGCGCGCGCGGCCAGCGTCTGGCGGAGCTCGAGGATCTCGCGCCCGCATCTCGTTGATCGGCGGCCGGCTGTCCTCCAGCCGGCGGGAATGGAGCTCGGTCTCGACCGACCCCGGACCCGTCGAGCGTCGCCTCCCAGACCTCGGCGCCGTCACGCGCGCTGATCGTTTCGACGCAGCGCGGCGTCCTCGAAGAGCGCGCCCGTCTGATCCTCCAGGCCGAGCCCGGAGTCGAGCTCGCCGGCGGCGACCGCCCGAAGAAAGCGGCGACGGCGCACCGGCTCGGTCAGGTAGTGGACGCAGGCGCTGCCGGGCAGGAGCCCAGCCCCGTGGCGACGGCCGGCTCGCCCTGCGAGCTCGTGATCCCGCCTCGAACCAGATCATCGCGCCCGCGCTCTGGCCGCAGATCAGGACCCCCTCACGCCAGCACTCGCGCAGGATCTCGTCGAGGCCGTGGGCCCGCCAGATCGCCGCCAGGTTCACCATGCTCCCTCCGCCGGCATAGATCGCGTCCTGCGCGAGCAGCTCCTGGCGCAGGTCGACCGGGTTGTCCCCGAGCCTGAACAGCGAGATCACCTCGGGGACGCAGTCCCGCTCGGCGAAGGCCCGCCGGAAGCGGGCGATCTGGTCCTCGGGGTCGCCGCTCGCGGTCGGCAGCAGGCAGATCCGAGGCCTCGGCGACGTCGGCGAGCTCGACGATCAGGTCGCAGATCGCGTCGTTGCCCACCCGGCGGTCGAAATCGTGCCCGCCGAGGGCGAGGATCGGCCGACGGGCCACCTAGGCAGGCGGCCCGGCGCGACGAGCGGGATGACGGTGGACGGGACCTCGGCACCGAGGTACCGGGTCGCCAGCCTGGTCTCCAGCATCTGGCGGCCCCGCCGCTCCAGCTTGTACGCGCGCGACCTCCGGGCGGGAGGCGACGACCTCGACCAGCTCGTCGCCGACGAAGCGCAGGGCGGCCCCGTCCTCGGCGGCGTATCCCCCCGGCATCCCTTCCAGAAGGTGGCGATGGAACGCGCCCCGTCGGTCCCCGTCGCCGTAGTGGACGGCATTCGAGTGGCGGAGGAAGCCGAGCGCGGGCACGCGGTTGACCTCGCCGTGGTATCCGCTCAGCGCTTCGGCGAACCAACAGAGCGAGCCCGGCGGAGAGGCCACAGAGGATCACGCCCGCCTCGTAGGCGTCGCGGAGCATCGAATCGATGCCGTGCGCGCGCCAGACGCCGAGCAGCGAGATCAGGCTTCCGCCGCCGACGTAGATCAGGTCCTGGGCGAGCAGGTGCGAGCGGATGTCCGAGACGCCGCGCTCTCGGCGGAAGAGGCTGACGTGGGAGGGCCGGGCGCGGTCGCGGAAGGCGTTGTAGAAGCGCACCAGGTAGTGGTCGGCGTCCCCGGATGCGGTGGGCAGGAAGCAGACCCGCGGACTGGCCGTGCCGGTCAGCCCGAGGACGTAGTCGTCGAGCAGGGGGTTTCCGGACTCCTGGGAGAACCCGCCACCTCCGAACGCAACCACCTGTCTCATCGCCTGCATGGCTCTCCCGTGGCTCGCTTGCAGGGAATTGTCGGGTGCCCGGCGTCCGGATCCTTGGACCGATGTCGAAGATGCCCGGCCCGCTCGACAGCCCGTCGAATCCGACGCCTGAGCGCCGGGAGATGCGCGCTAGAGTGCCTTCCGGTGGCGTGGTGCCTCGCCTGAATCGCCGGGTCCGGCTGGCGTTCCTGGGCGAACAGGGCGACGAGGACAAGGGGGGCGAACCAGACCGCGTACGGATAGAACCAGTGGTTGGCGGTCACCTGGACGGCGATCAGCAGGGCCGCTCCGAGCGCGGCCAGCTGGGCCGTCGTCCGCCGCCTGGGGACGAAGAAGAAGGCGGCGGCGAGAGCGACCGCGAACACCTTGCTGAGGGTCTGCAGGAAGTGGAGCGACGGCGCCTGTCCCCAGACGCTGAAGGGAGAGCCGCGCGAGGCCTGGTAGCCGAGCGAGCGGTCGTAGAACTCGCGGAAGCCGCCGTCCGGAAGCAGGGGAATCGTCACGAGGGCCGCCGCGACGACGAAGCCGAGCACGAAGAGGAGGAGCGGCCGGGTTCGCCTATCGCCGTGGCCGGCGGCGAAGAGCGGCGCGAGCAGCAGTGGGCCGAACTTGCTCAGCCCGGCCAGGGCCGACACGGCGCCGCGAGCGGGGGCGGAGGTGACCACCAGCAGGCAGCAGACGACCAGGAAGGCCACCAGCCCGTCGTTGAAGCTCGAGCCGAGCGTGTACATCGTGAACGGGTAGGCGAGCCAGCCGTAGGCGAGCGCGACGCCGAGAGTGGATCCTTCGGCGCCCGCTCGGAGCCGCCGGCCGAGCCCGAAGAGCGCGAGAGCGGTGAGGAGCTCGAACCCGAGCGCAGCCGCGCGGGCGGCCGGGACGTCGTCCCAGTGCCCGCTCCAGGGGAACGCGAGCTCGAACGGCGCGTAGGCGAGGTAGTTGACGGGCCCGTAGACGTCGCCGCGGACGTCGGAGCTCGGCGGCAGGCCCTGGGAGAAGTCCTCGCCGTAGACGTCCTCGCCGTGCGTGAGCCGGTCGGCGCCGATCACCCCGGCCAGGCCGACGTCGATCACCTTGCCCTCGGTTGCCATGTAGGCGGTGTGGAAGGCGACCAGAGCCACGATCCCGGCGACCAGCAGCCCGCGGGGGGCGATCGGGAGCAGCCGGTCGCGCCGCTCGATCGACCGGAACCCCGCGAACAGCATGCGGATGAAGACGTAGGCGAGCACCGGGTAGACGAGGGCCACCGAGAGCTCGATCTCGGCCTTGTTGAAGAAGAAGAGCGAGGCGCTGAAGCCGAGCAGCGCGAGCAGGTCGAGGTGGATCAGCCGCAGCGGCCTCCGGGGGTCGACGAACGGCGCGAGGAAGAGGACGCAGAGCGGCAGCCAGATCCACCACCTGTTGACCTTGCCCGCGACCGCCCCCTGGTAGCCGCGAGCGAGCTTGGTGTCGACCTTGGCGCCGGTCCACTTCTCCACCACGGATCCGGTCGCGTCATCGATGACGACCTCCGCGACGTCCTTGCCGTCTGCCTCGTAGAAGTCGAGCTGCCACTGGTTCCGGTCGTTTGAGCCGAGGCGGATGCGGACCCGCACGTGACCGCCACGGCCGGGCAGATCGCCGCTGACCGCCCGGGTCGCGATCGCCTGGGCCCCGGCCGCGGTGAGCCGGAATCCCTGAGGCGGGTTGGGCCCCGGCGGGGGAACCGCCGGCAGGTATGGGCGACCGCCGTCGAACGGCGGCTGGTCCGCCGGGTTCGCGGGAACCTGTGCCCCCGCGGCGGCGGGAGCTAGCAGGGTCAGACCGACGATCGGTACCAGGAGCCGCACACGCATGGCGGGCAGTTTCTCCGATCGCCGCTTAGGCTCGCGTTACCTGGACTGCGCCGCGATGGCGGGCGCGCAGCTGGCGAACTCGCCGGGGCTGGGCATGTTCCGGCGCAGCATCGCGAAGGCGATGCCGCCGACGATCAGGGGGAGCCAGAAGAGGATCACGTGGTAGGCGAAGACAGCCGCAGTGGTGCCAGCCGCGGAGGTGCCGTACGCGACCAGGACGCCGATCAGGCCGAGATCGATCCCGCCGATGCCGCCCGGCAGCGGGATCAGCCCGCCCAACTGCCCGATCAGGTAGCCCATCAGGATCACTGTGATCGGCGGCGATATGCCGAACGCGTGGAAGGTCGCCCAGAGGACGGCGTTGTCGAAGAACCAGTAGCCGAAGGAGCCGGCCAGGACGCGGCGGTCGGCGGAGCGCAGGATGCTTCGCGCCTCCGAGGTGCCGCGAACCACCGCTCGCCGGGTCGCGCTGAGCCAGCGCTCAGATCGGGAGGCATCGGGGCCGGGAAAAGGACGAGGACCCGAGCCCAGCCGCGGAAGGGACGCAACGGCCACGATTACGAGCGTGGCCATCGCCGCCGGGAAGGCAGTCAGCCAGAGGGAGAGGTCCGGCCCGACCAACCCGATCGCGAGCACCGTCCCGATCACCGCGACGGCGACGAAGTTGACCCCGCTCTTGATCAGGAAGAAGGCGACCGAGCGGCGGGCGATGCGCTCCCCGCCCATGCCCCCGCGGTGTAGCACCCAGGCTCCCAGCGCAAGGCCGCCCGCGCCGCTGGCGGGGACGAGGGAGCCCATGGCCAGCTCGGAGCCACCGATCTCCCAGGCTCGACGCCAGCCCAGGCCCGTGCAGAAGACGGGCCCGAACATGACCACGTAGGAGGCGAAGGAGAGCCCCTCCAGCGCCGCCGCCAGGGCGAGCCACCCCGGAACGGCCTCGCCCAGTCGATCTCGCACCTCGCCCAAGCCCGGGGCGAACAGGACGACTGCAAAGAGGACCGCAAGTGCGATCAGCGCCTGCACTGCGCGACGGCGCAGCGTCTTCGGCTGGAACTCGCTCGGGAGCTCATCGAGCCCGGGGACCGGTGAGGTGAGGTTCACGTCCATCTCCATGCTCCACTAAGCATTCCGAAGACGGAGCGTCGGCACCCTGCGGGACGCGCATCACACTCCCTTAAGGGCCGTCTGGGAGCATTCGACCATCGCAGCAACACAGGAGATCCAAGCCAGGGAGGGTGCGGAGGGCCGCCTCGAGCGCGCGCTCACCGATGCTTGCGAGTTCTTCGAGTCCTACCTCTGGGAATCGGGGACCGCCAGTGGCGCCCGCGTCGCGCTCGCCGAGTTGGGTCTTGACGAGAAGGTGATCCGGGCCTTCGGCGTGGGCTGGGCGCCGGTTGGTCCCGACCTGCTGATGAGCCACCTGCGTGGGCTCGGGCACTCGAGTGAGGACATCGTGGCCGCGGGGCTCGCGACGCGCTCCGTGCGTGGGCGTGTCCACGGTTACTTCCGCTCCCGCGTGACGTTTCCGGTAAGGGACGCGGAGGGGCAGGTCCTCGGCTTCGCAGGGCTCGGCACACATCTGGGCCCGTCGTGGCCGCTTTGGGTGACCTCTCCGGACGTCGGGCTCTACCGACGCTCGCAGGCGGTCTTCGGGTTGGATCGAGCTGTTCACGAGATCACCGCTTCGGGCATCGCGCTGGTGCGGCGCGATTGCATCGAGGTGCTGCGGGCGCATCAGGCCGGGCAGTCGAACGCGGTCACCGTGCACACGCCTTGGGTCACGCGCGACCAGATGCTGGCGCTCGCCGACGGACTCCCAGGCGGGCTCGACGCTCTCCAGCTCGATCTGCCGCTGGGGATGACCGCGGACGCAAAGGATGGGCCGGTGGCGCTTACGGCAATTCCGGATCGAGTGCCCGACCGATCCGCCTCGGAGCTGGGCGGCAAGCAGGCCGAATCCTCGCACCTGAAGCTGAAGAGGGTCGCCATCGTGATCGCGACCGCGGTCGCGGCTGTGAACGTCTGGACGGGGGCGCCCCTGTTCTCAGTCTGGGTCGGCGCACAGGCGCAGGACGGTCAGGTTCTGAGCCTGCGCGGCGTCGTCACGGTGCTGGTGGTCCTCGGCGTCCTGGCGTTTCTGCTCGCCTGGGCCCTCGCCTGGTTGCACAAGAAGTACGACGAGCTGACCGGGAGGCCCGCCGCGGTCAGTAGGACCTCCCCTTGGCAGCGACGGATGCGCGGCGAGCTGGATGAAAACCTCCGGGCCCGCTTCTCGTTGAGCGCGCCCGAGAGGGTTGTGGCCGCCTGCGTGATCGCGGGCGTGATCGCCCTCGAGGTCTGGTTCTTCCTCTTCGCCGGCTCATCTCTGCCGAGCTAGCTGCGGGCAGACGGCTATCGGGAGCGACGGGACTCGAACCCGCGGCCTCCGGCGTGACAGGCCGATAAGGGCGTTCCGACGACGGCCAACGGCGGGCGACGGAGGGAGCGTTTTCCCCATAGCCACGCGGCATTGCACTCACCGGCACCGGCATTGGCAGGCGAATCGGTTTTTTGTCTTCCCGATGACGTGGTGGGCCCATCTTCTAGAACGTCACCGGGCTGCCGGAGTAGGCTCGCCGCATCGACTGGAACGGAGGCAATAATGGCCACACCGGAACGTCGCGGCGGCGGCATTGGCGGTATCTCCCTCGGAGGCATCCTCGTCATCATCGGGATCGTGGTAGCGCTGTTCTGGAGCCTCCTGATCGGGCTGATCATCGTGCTGATCGGACTGATCGCCTTCGGAGGCTTCGCCAGGGGAAAGTGGTACTGAGACATCCTCGAACCGCGGGCCTGCGGGAGTAGGCGATGTCGGAGGAGAACGTCGAGCTGGTGCGACAGGGCTACGAGGCATGGAACCGAGGCGATCTGGAGTGGCTGTTGGAGCACGTCACTCCGGACTACGAGTTCTGGACGGAGCAGCTCTTTCCCGATACAGAGGCCATCTATCGGGGGCGGGAGGGGTTGAGGCAGTTCTGGAGCACCCTCCAGGGGCCATGGCAGACCCTTTCCATCGAAGTCGAGCGCATCGAGCCAATCGGCGATGACCGGGTGCTTGCCCTGTTCCGGTTCCATGCCTGGGGCCGGGACGGGGTCGAGGCAAAGAAGGAATACGCGAACCTCTTCACGTTCGAGAACGGGCTGGCGAGCAAGAACGTCGCCTACGGCGACTGGCAGCAGGGCCTCAAAGCCGCCGGGTTGTCCGAATAGCCCACCCCGGTCCTTCGAGCGGGCAGTTCTGCGCTCGCACCCTCCCCTATGGCGTCGGGGGATACTGGGTCGACAATGTCGGAGGAGAACGTGGAGATCGTGCGCGAGAGCTTCGACGCGATAGGACGCGGAGACCTCGACGCCCTCTTGGAGCTTTACGACTCGGACACGAGATCGAGACGGATTCGCCGTGCTCCTGGGTCATCACCGTGCGAGAGGGAAAGATCACGCGACACCGCGTCTATCAGACGAACAGCGAGGCGCTCGAAGCCGCCGGGCTTTCGGAGTAGTTCTCCGCTCATCCCTCGTCGGCCTTGCGTGCGATCAGGGCAAGCGCCGCGTCGGTCCGAGGAGTGGCAAGCACTGGAGCGGCGCGACATCGACAGCTCGGCTTCTCCGCTCACCGTCCCCCGCACCGTCTCCAGCGGCGAAGTGGTCGAGCTGGGCAAGACCGCCGGTGCGCGTCGCCAGGTCCCGCTCAGCTCGCGCGCCAGGGAGGGCTCGATCAGCTCCCGGCCCGGCTCGATACACCCCGCCTCTTCCCGGCTCCGAGAGGAGGCCTGATGTGCCTCGATCACTTCCGGCTCCGCGAGTGGTCCCCCGCGATCGAAGCCGCCGGGATTCGAAAGCCCGCGCGGATCTACGACCTGCGCTCGACCTTCGCCAGCGACGCGCTCGCTGCCGGGGTCGGGATTCACGCTCTGGCTCGGATCATGGGAACCTCAGTGCGGATGATCGAGCGCTCCTACGGGATCCTGCTGGACGGCGCGCTGGAGTCGATCGCCGGTCGACTCGGCGCGCTCGACGCCTCGCGCGAACCCGAAAGCCTCACAGGTGAGTAGGAAGCGCCTACTTCTTCTTTCTTGCCCGGTATACCCAGCACCCTCCGCCCTTGCGAGTCTTGAAGGTGCCGCCGCTTGTGCGGCCCGCCTTGAAGCTCCGACCGGTCCTAGTTCGCTTCGTGCCGAAGAAGCCCACGGTTCTCCGCTTTCGACGAGCCTCCACGGCGCTGACGTTACCCCTCGGAGGCGTTTGGGCCACTAGCGGGCCACGGTCGTCGCCACGGGTCGGAGGAGGATTAGCTCTGAAACGGTCGACTTGCGGCGCAATCTGGAACGGGAGCGACGGGACTCGAACCCGCGGCCTCCGGCGTGACAGGCCGGCGCTCTAACCAACTGAGCTACGCCCCCGAGGGCGTGCGGCGGGGCGGGCCGCCGCAGGTACGCAGGCTAGCCGCTCAGCTCGCTGACGTTGGTCGCCACCGGGCCCTTGGGTCCGTCCTCGGACTCGTAGCTGACCCGCGCGCCGTCGTCCAGCGACCGGTAGCCGTCACCGGAGATACTCGAGAAGTGGACGAACAGGTCCTTACTTCCATCGTCGGGGGTGATGAACCCGTAGCCCTTCTCGCTGCTGAACCACTTCACGGTCCCTTCTGCCATCCGCGCCTCCGCTGCTCGGATCTGGGGATTTCCCCCCTCTTGCTGGCGCGGGAACCTAGCGAACGCGTCCGCCGCATACCGCCTAACTGATCGACGATCGAACTCCAACGCCGACGGTGCGACCGGCGGTCACCGGGCGTGCGTGGATTGGGGATCGGTCGTCTAGGGTGGCCGGGAGATGCGCCTGGTGAGCTACCGGAGCGAGGAGGGGATCTGTGCCGGCGTACAGACGGTCGACGGCATCCTCGACGCCGGCGCGCTTCTCGGCGAGCGGCCGATGGGCCTGCGGCGGCTGATCGAGGAGGGCCTCCTCGACGAGCTGGCGGAGCTGGCGAAGGTGGAGTCGGATGTCGAGCCGGCCGGTGTCAGTTCGCGTGCTGCCGCCTGTCCCCGATCCCGACAAGATCGTCTGCATCGGCCTCAACTACCGCTCCCACGCGGAGGAGCAGGGGGTCGAGCCACCGCAGCAGCCGACCTTCTTCGCCAAGTTCCGCAACGCGCTCGTCCCGTCCGGCGCGACCGTGCCGCTCCCGGCCGCGAGTGAGAAGGTCGACTACGAGGCCGAGGTCGCGTTCGTCGTCGGGCGGCGCTGCAGTGAGGTGGATCCAGCGGAAGCCCTCGACGCCGTCGCGGGCTACATGCTGCTCAACGACCTCTCGGCGCGAGATCTCCAGTTCGCGACACCACAGTGGATGCCCGGCAAGGTCTTCGATGGCTCGGCCCCCTGCGGCCCGGCGCTGGTCACCCCCGACGAGGCCGGCGGACCCGAGGAGATCTCGTTCAGCCTCGACCTGAACGGCGAGCGCATGCAGGAGGCATCGACGTCCGACCTGATCTTCTCGGTCACGGAGCTGATCGCCCGGCTCTCGCGCTGGATGACCCTCGAGCCGGGCGACATCGTCTCGACGGGGACGCCCTCCGGAGTGGGAGGTGTTCGCGAGCCGCGCGTCTGGCTGAAGCCAGGCGACGAGATCGTGATCTCCTCGCCGACCCTGGGCGAGCTCCACACGACGATCGCCTGACGCCTCCTATCGCCTCTGCTCGACCAGCTCCTCGATCCGCCCGTAGACACCCGGGGCGTCCTTCTTCAGCCGCTGCACCTCGAAGTGGCCCAGGCTGATCAGTTTGAGCCTCGAGGTGGCGGTGACGGTCGCGCTGCGCATCTCGTCATCGAGCATCCCGGCCTCGCCGAAGACGTCGCCGGGACCGAGGTCGGCGATGTGCTCGCCGTCCCGGGTCACCTCGGCGGTTCCCTCCTCGATCGCCAGGAGCTCTCGTGAGAACCCGCCCTCGGTGACGGCTGCCTCTCCCTCCGGAACCTCCTTCGACTGCGCGAAGATCGCGACCCTCGCGAGTTCCTCGTCGGATGCATCCGCGAACAACGGGATGCGCTTCAACTGGGTTGCGTCCAAAGCCTCCTCCTTCCCCCGCGTCGTTCCGCAGCAACTTATCCGAATGGAGGGGGGATGGAGTCGGGCGCCAACAATCGACGAGGGGAGAAGCCGATGCAGGGCAACATGAGCCCCTCCGCCGGTGACGTCGAGTACGCGAACCTGGCGATGAAGCTGAACCAGAACGGCCTTCCGGGAGTCGCCACGATCAATTCGGTCACCGAGCCGGGCGAGGCGTCAGACCCGGTCAGTCTGGCGGCCGCTTCCAGATCAAGGCCGATCCGGGCGACACCAGCAAGGTGATGCTCTACGGCCAGGCCTAGCTCGGCTAGGCAGCACCGAAAAAGGGGGTGCAGCCGTGGCGCGGGCGTGCCGATAGGTAGCCCAGGCGCAATCTATGCCCCTGCTCGCATCCTCCATCAGCGACTTCTTCTTCGAGTGGTATCCCGTCTTCGGGGTCGTCTTCATGGCGGGGCTGCTGGCCGTCTTCATCGTTCTGCTGCGGCAGACGATGGGGTCGACCAAGCCGGAGATCGGTCAAGGCGAGCCAGACCGGGACCGGTCCTCTGGGAGGAGGTGCAGGGGGTCGACGCCGCCAAGGAGGAGCTGATGGACGTCGCCGAATGGCTCAAGGACCCGAAGCGCTTCGAGGCGCTCGGCGCCCGCGCGCCCCGCGGCGTGCTGCTCTACGGGCCCCCCGGGACCGGCAAGACGATGCTCGCCCGCGCCGTCGCCGCCCAGGCCGGCGTCGACTTCTTCGCCGCCTCGGGCTCGAGCTTCGTCGAGATGTTCGTCGGCCGCGGCGCCGCCCGGATCCGCCGCCTGTTCAAGGAGGCGCGCAAGTCCGGCCGCGCGGTGATCTTCATCGACGAGCTCGACGCGGTCGGCGGCCACCGCGGCGGCGGCGGCGGCGACGGCGGCACGCAGCGAGCGCGAGCAGGCGCTGAACCAGCTGCTGGTCGAGCTCGACGGCTTCGAGCGCGACCCCGGCACGGTGATCGTGATCGCCGCCTCCAACAACGTCGACAAGCTCGACAAGGCGCTGCTGCGGCCCGGGCCGCTTCGACCGCCAGGTCCTGGTCGCGCCGCCCGACCGCGACGGCCGCGAGGCGATCCTCCGCTCCCACGCCAAGGACAAGCCGCTCGGCGACGACCTCGACCTGACCGACGTCGCCCGCAAGACGACCGGGATGACCGGCGCCCAGCTCGCCAACGCGCTCAACGAGGCGGCGATCATCGCCGGCCGCGCGGGCCGCAAGGCGATCGCCCGCGAGGACCTCGACGAGGCGCTGCTGCGCCAGTCGGTCGGCTCCCAGCAGTCGCGGCGCCTGACCGAGGAGGAGCGGCGGATCGTCGCCTACCACGAGGCCGGCCACGCGCTCTGCCGGCGGCTCTGTCGGCCTCGACCCGCCGGAGATCCTCAGCATCGTCCCGCGCGGGCCGGCGCTCGGCTTCGTCGCCCACTCGCCCAGCGAGGACCGCTACCTGCGCTCGCGCAAGCAGCTGCTCGACGAGATCGTGACCCTGCTCGGCGGCCGCGCCGCCGAGGAGGAGGTCTTCGGCGAGGCCTACTCCGGCGCCGCCGACGACCTCGCGCGCGTGCACGAGGTCTGCGTGCAGATGGTCACCGAGTTCGGCATGACCCGTCGCACGGGCCGCCCGACGAGCGCCGCCGCTGGCGCTGCCGACCGGCGACTACGCGCTCTCCGACCAGACCCGGCGCGACGTCGACCTCGAACGCGCAGGCGCTCGCCCGCGAGGCCTACCGCCGCGCCCGCCAGCTGATGCAGCTCAACCGCGAGTGCCTCGACGACCTCGCCGCGCAACGCGCTCGAGCGCGAGACGCTGACCCGCGAGGACCTCGACGAGATCTTCGCCGCGCACGACCTGAAGCGCTCATTGCTCCCGGAGGAAGAGCCGTCCGAGGCGCGCAAGCTGATCGCCCGCGACCGGTCTCGCTCGACCGGCGCGCTGATGCCGCAGCACACGCAGGGCGACGACCCCGACGCCTCGGACTGAGTCCCGCTCAGACGGTCCGGGTGCCGCGTCCCATGAAGAGATGACGAGCGCGACGATGGCCAGCGCGATCGGAAGAAGTGGGCGGTGCCGGGATCGAACCAGCGACCTCTTCGGTGTAAACGAAGCGCTCTCCCAACTGAGCTAACCGCCCTGGGTGGGCTCGATTATGGCGGTTGCCGGACGGCGGACCGGGCCGCGGGAACCGGCGCCGCCGCGGAAGCGCGGTGGTACTGTCGCGCGCCATGTGGAGGCGAGTCCTTGGGGGGCTGCTGCCCGTGGCCGCACTGGCCGCGGCCGCTCTCGCGTTCGCGCCGGCGGCGAGGGCCAGGGACGTGACGATCACGTCGTTCGACGGGACGAAGATCGCCGCGCACTGGTTCCCCGGCAAGGGCGTCTCGGCCGGCAAGCCGGCGCCCACGATCCTCGAGGGGCCGGGTTGGAGTCAGCCTGGCAACTCGGCCAGCGGCGGTGGCCCCGGCCCCGGACAGCTCTTCGGCGTGCCCGGCATCGACAACTTCATCGACCACGGCTTGTATGACCTGCAGCGTTCGGCCGGGGTCCTCACCTTCGACGACATCAGGGCGACCATGCCGCTCGGCGAGCCGGTGACGGCGCCGCAGCCGGCGGCCGGCCAGACAAAGAAGAAGAAGCGGCACAAGCGGAAGCACCGCCGCTAGCCGTCGGCCGGGCGGGGCCTTAGGGTTCGGCGTCGATGAGGGTGCTGATCACCAGCTCGCGGATGCCGTTCGCGCTGGACGCGATCCGCAAGCTCGGCGAGCGCGGCCACGAGGTCTATGCCTCGGACAGCTACGAGGCGTCGCCGGGGAACCACTCCCGCTACCTGGCGGGGCACTTCGTGACCGCGTCGCCCTCGGCCGACCCGGCGGGATTTGCCGCCGACGTCGAGCGGATCGCCGCGGAGAACGAGATCGAGCTGGTCCTGCCGATGTTCGAGGAAGTCTTCTACCTGGCCGCCCAGCACGAGCGCCTTTCGGCGGTGACGAAGCTGTACGCGCCGCCGTTCCGGACGCTGGCCCAGGTACACGACAAGGGGACCTTTCAGGAGCTCTGCGACCGGCTCGAGATCCGTACGCCGCAGACGGTCCTCGCCCACAGCCAGGACGAGCTCACCGACGCGATCGGGCGGTTCCCGGCGTACTTCGCCCGGGCCGCCTTCTCGCGCGGCGGCGTCGGGCTGCTCACGAACACCGGGCCGCTGGCGGGGCAACTGCAGCAGGGCGACTGCCATCCCACCGAGGCGAATCCGTGGCTCGTGCAGGAGTTCGTCGACGGGCCGATGCAGTGCACGTACTCAGCGCTCCACCAGGGGAAGGTCGCCTCGCACATGTCCTATCGGGCGCCGAGGCAGTGGGAGCACTCGACCGGGATCCAGTTCCTCTCAGTCGACGCGAACGACACCCTGCCGATCGTGGAGCGACTCGGTACGGATCTCCAGTGGGACGGTCAGATGTCGCTCGACTTCATCGAGACCGACGACGGGCTGGTGATGATCGAGTGCAACCCGCGGCCGACCGACGGCGTGCTGCTGATGAGCGCGGAGGAGCTGGAGCGGGGACTGCTCGTGCCCGATCAGGACGTGCTGCTCGTGCCGCCCGGGCGGAAGGAGCAGCTGGACTTCGCCGTCTGCGCGCAGATCTTTCGCGAGCCGCTGCAGGAGGCGCCGAAGACCATCCACGACCTGGCTCGGATCCACGGCACGGATCGCGGCTGGAGGGATTCGATGCCCAAGCTGTACTCGTTCCTTGCCCTCTGCCGCTTCGAGCGCCTCAGCCTGAAGGACCGCGAGCAGCTCTTCGTGGCGATGGCCGACGGGATCACCTGGGACGGCCAGTCGATTCCCGGCCTGCCGCCCGATGACGCCGCGTATCTCGCCAAGCTCACCGGCTGAGGCTTCGTCGAGCGGAATCTCACTGCTGCGAGAATGGCGGCGATGGACCGCTCGATCCTCTGGCGGGCAGCGGGCGCGCAGGTGCTGCTGGTCGCTGCAATCTCGCTGATCCTGGCGCTGGCGCTGCCGCACTCCTTCTTCGATGACTGGGGTTGGCTGACGGGGCCGGCCGCCTGGCTGGCCTGTGCGGCGATCACGGCCTGGGCGCTGCACCTGCCCGTCCGCGGGGTGATGCTCGGGGCAGTGCTGGCCGGGATCCCCAGCGCCGCTGCGGTTCTGGCCGGGGTGCACTGGCTGGGTGTCGCGATCGCGGTCGCCGCGTTCGCGGCCTGGTGCGCCTGGCTGGCGGGAAGGCCGGGGAGGTTGGGGTGGACCTAGGCATCGAGGGGCGGACCGCGCTGGTGATCGCGGCCAGCCGGGGGATCGGGAAGGGAATCGCTGGTGCGCTCGCGCGCGAGGGCGCGCGGGTCGCGATCTCGAGCCGCTCGGAGGAGGCGCTGAGCGCCGCGGCGGAGGAGATCGGAGGAGATGTCCAGGCATTCCCGGCCGACACCGGGGATCTGGCCCGCGTGCGCGAGCTCCCGGGTGAGGTCGCCGACGCCCTCGGGCCGATCGAGATCCTGGTCGCGAACACAGGTGGGCCGCCGGGCGGCGTGGCGCTCGACAACTCGCTGGAGGAATGGGAGGCGGCGTTCCGCTCGCTGGTCCTGGCGCCGCGCGTCCTGATCGAGGAGGTGCTGCCCGGTATGCGGGAACGAGCCTGGGGCCGGATCGTGAACGTGTCCTCGAGCTCGATCCGCGAGCCGATTTCGGGGCTGGCGCTCTCCAACGCGAACCGGATGGCGGCGGTCGGGCTGCTGAAGACGCTCGCCGACGAGGTGGCCGGGGACGGGATCACGGTCAACACCGTGGCCACTGGGATGTTCGCGACCGACCGGCTGGCCGATCGCCACGGATCGATGGAACAGGCGGAGGCGGCCGCGAGGGAGCGGATCCCCGCTCGCCGGCTCGGGCGGCCAGAGGAGTACGGCGACCTGGTCGCGTTCCTGTGCTCGGAGCGGGCCGCCTATCTCACGGGAACGGTGATCCCGATCGACGGCGGCCTGCTCCGCTCGGTCTAGCCGCTAGAGCTCCGCCGAGCCCTCGTCCGGCGAGTCCTCCCCCTGGTCGGACTCCTCGGAATCATCGGGCTCCTCGACCTCGTTCTGGGCGGCCGGCTCGGCCTCGGCGCTGGGCTCCTCCGCGGCCTCATCGGTGGCCGTGTTCATCGTCTCCTCGGCCTCCGGCTGCTCCTGTACCTCCTGGACTTCGTCGTTCATCTCCATCTCCTTGGCATCGGTTTGACTCCCCGGAGCGGTGATACCGGAGCACAGCGGGCCTGATGTGAAGCCGGTGTGATGCTCAGGCCGGCGCGGGGCGTGGAGCCCGGCGGAAGGCGAGGGCCAGCCAGACCCCGCCGGCGATCATCATGGCCACACTCACGAGCTGGGCCTGGGTGAGGCCGAGGGCGACGTCGGAGTTGCGGCGGATGAACTCGACCAGGAAGCGCTCGGCGCCCGCAAGGAGCAGATAGAGGGCGAAGAGGAGTCCGTTGGTGAGGCGGTCGCGGAGCCGCCAGAGCAGGAGCGCGACCAGGCCCATCACGAGGGTCTCGTAGACCGGGGTCGGATGGACGGGCGTGTCGATGGGCTTGGTGCCGTCCGGGTAGGACATCGCCCAGGGCCCGTCCCAGGCCTTGCCGTAGTCGCCGTCGCCGGAGACCTGGCAGCCGCAGCGGCCGATCGCGTAGCCGATGGCGAGGGCGGGGGCGGTGAGGTCGAGCAGGCCCAGGGTGAGGTATTTGCGCCACCAGGCCCAGAGGAGGACGCCGATCGCGCCGCCGATTGCCCCGCCGTACCAGACCAGTCCCGAGCCGGAGAAGAGGTTGCCGAGCAGGTCGCCCTTGACGTCGCTGTAGTTCTCGAGGATGAAGTCGAGGCGGGCGCCGATCAGGCCGCCGAGCAGGGCCGCGAAGCTGATCTCGTAGGCCCAGTCGACGGGCTTGCCGAGCTCGCCGAGCCGCCTCCAGACCAGCGCGCCGGCCGCGAGGAAGGCGAGCGCGAAGCAGATTCCGAAGGTCTGGAGGGTCAGCGATCCGATGTGGATCTCGGGCAGCACTCTGGCAGCGTAGTTGAGCGCCTCCAGCGGCAGATGGACTAAGTTCGACCTGGGATGGGGACCCTGCTGCTGATCCTGCTCGCGCTGTACGGGACGCTTGCCGGAACGCCGGAGACGAGCCAGACACCCCGCGCGGCTGCGCCGAAAGCGGAAAGCGAGGCCGCCCCGGAGGCGACGGGCGGGTCGGCACAGGCAGCCAGCGGACGAGCGCTCGTCGTCGGGGACTCACTGGCGGAGGGGACCGAGGCGCCGCTCGACCAGCTGCTGCCCGGCTGGCGGATCCGGACCTCGGCCTACACGGGGCGACCGACCGCCGATGGGGTGTCCGAGATCACCAGCGCGGGCAATCTCCCTCCCGTCCTCGTCGTCAGCCTCGGGACCAACGACGATCCCAGCGCGACCTCCACCTTCGAAGGTGAGGTGCAGGCGGTGCTCGAGGCGGCCGGCGCCAGTCGCTGCGTCATCTGGCCGAACATCGTCCGCCCGCCGTACAACGGGGTGAGCTATGCGGGGTACAACCGGGTCCTGGCTCAGGTCGCGGCAGCCAACCCGAACCTGACCGTCGTCGATTGGGTCGGGATCGTGAGGCGCGACCCGGGCTCGCTCGCCCCCGACGGAGTCCACGCGACCCCGGGCGGCTACGAGGCGCGCGCGCAGGCGATCGCGGCGGCGATCACCACCTGCGGGGCGGGTGGTGCATACGGAGGGGCGGCGGGGATCGTGCCCGGTGACTAGGCGGGTCGTGGCCGTCGCCCTTGGCGCGCTGGCGGTGGTGGTCGCAGTGGCGCCGGCGGGGCCGTCCGACCGCGCGATCGGGGCGGCACACCGTTGGCAAGCGGCTATTCGTGGTCGGGGACTCGCTCGCCGTGGGGACCAAGCCGTATCTCCCTCGGTATCTGCACGGCTGGCGGATCCGGAGCTCGGTCTCGATCTCGAAGCACGCGCCGGAGGGCGCCTCGGAACTCGCCCGCCGGCACCGCGGGTTGCCGCCCGTGGTGGTGGCGAGCCTCGGGACGAACGACGATCCCCACGCCGTGTCGAGCTTCGAGGGTTCCGTCCGGAAGTCGCTGCGCGCAGTCGGGAAGCACGGTTGCGTCGTCTGGCCGAACATCGTCAGGCCCGCGGTCGGAGGAGCAACCTACGGCGGCTACAACCGGGTGCTGGATCGAATCGCGAGGCGCAACAGGCACCTGCGCGTGGTGGACTGGGCCGCGATCGCCGCTCACAACCGCAGCTGGTTCGGCCCCGACGGCGTTCATCCGAACGCCACCGGCTACACGGTGCGCGCTGGGGGGATCGCGAAGCAGGTGCGCCGCTGTCGCCGGTCGCTGGTGCAGTAGCCCCGACGGGAATCGAACCCGGCTCTTCGAGGTTGAAAACCTCGCGTGCTGACCGTTACACCACGGGGCCGCCTAGGCCAGTCTAGGCTGCGCCCGTGGGACGGGTACCCGACTTCGATCCGGCGAAGCCGCGTAATCCGATTCAGCGAGCGTTTCGGTGGACGGCGAAGGGAAAGTTCGGCGGCTGGATGGCACTGAACGTGGCCAACAAGGTCGATCCGATCCTGATGCGGGCGAGCCGAGGGCTGCTCAAGATGCCGAGTGGGGCGGCGACGGTGTTGCTCTCCCACATCGGGGCGAAGAGCGGCAGGAAGCGCACCACGCCGCTCCTCTACTTCACCGACGACGGCAACGTGATCCTGATCGCCTCGCAGACGGGAAAGGCGAAGCACCCCGCCTGGTTCCACAACCTGAGCGCGGATCCCGACGTCGAGCTCTGGTCCGGCGGCCGCGGCGGCGCCTACCGCGCCCACGAGGCCCAGGGGGAGGAGCGCGAGCGCCTCTGGAAGCTGGCGACGCACCTCTATCCCGGCTATGACGACTACCAGCGGCGCGCGGACTCGGCGGGCAGGCGCATCCCGGTGGTCGTCTGCGAGCCCCGCGACGCCGAGGCCGCCTAGCGGCCCAGCAGCCTCTCGAGCAGCGCCTTCTGCGCGTGCAGGCGGTTCTCGGCCTGCTCCCAGACCGCCGAGCGCTCCCCATAGAGGACCTCGGAGGTGATCTCCTCGCCCGGATGGGCGGGCAGGCAGTGGAGCGCGATCACCCGATCCGAAGCAGCGTCGAGTAGCTGGTCATTCAGCTGGAAGGGCGCCAGGTCGCGCCGGCGCCTCTCCTCCTCCTCCTCGTCTCCCATGCTCACCCAGACGTCCGTGTAGATCGCATCCGCTTCTGAAGCGGCGGCACGGGGGTCATCGGTGAGCTCCGCCAGCCCATCCTCGATCCGATAGCCGTCCGGGCTCGCGATCACCACCTCGATGCCCGCGGTCCGACCCAGGATCGCCAGCGATCGCGCCATGTTGTTCCCGTCCCCCACGTAGAGGAGACGCAGTCCGTCGAGCTCGCCGAAGCGCTGCTTGAGGGTCAGCAGATCGGCGAGCGCCTGGCAGGGATGGTGCTCCGGCGTCAGCCCGTTGATCACCGGGACGGTGGCTCCCTCCGCGAGCTCGCGGACCCTCTCATCCGAACCCGAGCGGATCACGATCCCGTGCAGGTACCGGGAGAGAATCCGGCCGGTGTCGGCGATCGACTCGCCGCGCGTCAGCTGCAGCTCGTCGGAGCGCAACACGATCGGCGTCGCGCCCAGCTCGGCCACCCCGACCTCGAACGAGACGCGGGTCCGGGTCGAGGGCTTCTCGAAGATCAGCGCCACGGAACGACCGGCAAGCGAATCCCGGCCCTCCCGCTGCTCCCGCCCGCGCTTCAGCTGCTCGGCCCGCTCGAGCAGCGCAAGCAGCTCCTCGCGGTCGAGCTCCTCCCCGGTCAGGAAGTTGCTGGCTGGAAGCTGGGCGGTCGGTGGAACCATCGAGCCGCCGATACTAGGGCCGTGCAACTCACCGCGATGACATGGAACGTGTTCCACGGCCGCGACTGGCCGCCCGAGCCCGAGCTCCAAATCCGCGCTCATAAGGGCAACGTCCGCCGCGGACCCCGCCTCGGTGAGCGCTACGAACAGACGAACTGGGACCTCGTCGACCGATTCGCCGACCTGATCCGCGGCATCGATTGGGACGTCGCCCTCTTCCAGGAGTTCCCGCCGAGCTGGAAGGAGCGGATCGCCGCGGCGTGCGGCGCCGAGGCCCACCGCGCCTTCAGCGGCCGGAACTGGTTCCAGCCCCTCACCTCGCTGATCGGCCGCTGGCGCCCCGACCTGCTCGGCGCCTGGGAGGGCGGCTCGAACACCACCCTCGTCGGTCCCGGCGCCGGTCCGATCGTGGAGCGCCAGCGCGTCGTTCTGACCCGCAAGCCCGAGACACGGGTGATGACCCTGACCCGCATGGAATCCGGCCTCTGCGTGGCGAACCTCCACGTCAGCACAAAGCCGACGTCTGCCGAGCTCGAGCTCCTGGACGCCGCCGAGCGCGCGACGGCCTTGGCGGGATCGGGTCCGCTGGTCTTCGGCGGCGACTTCAACGTCCGGCCTGAAGCGAGCCGGGTCTTCGACCAGCTGGAGGACCGCTATGGCCTCGCTCCGCACACCGCCCCTGACCGGCTCAGCCACCTCCTCGTCCGCGGCCTGGAGGTAATCGAGCATCCCGCTGCGTTGCCGCCAGAGGCCCGTGACGTGCCAGACCCGGAGACAGGAAAGCTGATCCGCCTCTCCGATCACAACCCCGTGATTGGAAAGTTCTCAGATCTGAGATAGTCCCGACCCATGGCAGCGGCGTCCAAGGGAAAGAAGAAGAGCCCCGAGCAGGACCAGGGCTCGCGCGCGGAGCAGAGCGTCCAGTCCTTCCGTGACGCCCTCGAGAAGAGCGTCACCATCTCCCGCGACCGCCTCCAGGAGGTCGTCGACGACGCCGTGCGGCGGGGCCGCATGACTCGCGGCGACGCGGACGAGATGATCGGGCGACTGGTGACGCGCGGGCGAGATCAGGCCGAGGATCTATTGAGCCAGCTCGAGCGCCTGCTCACGCAGGCTCGCGACGCACCGGGTCGGGCACGCAAGCAGGCGGGCACCCAGGCGCAGAAGGCACGCAAGCGAGCCGTCAAGGCGGTCGACAAGCCGCTGGCGGGCGCCGACCGGGTCCGCCGAGCGGCCCGCGTCCCCGGCTTCCCGATCAGCGCGTACGACCAGCTGACTGTCCGGCAGATCGAGCGCCGGCTCCAGGAATTGAGCCCCGCCCAGCTCCGCAAGGTCCGCGACTACGAGCGCAGCAACAAGGCCCGGAAGAGCCTGCTCAGCGCGCTCGACCGCAGGCTCAAGAACTAGAGCTGCCGGAACCGCCGGAGCCGACCGACTTGCGGCGCTCGTCGATCTCCTTGGCGATCTCGTCGAGCGCCTCGGTCGAGCTCTGCGCGCGAACCGCCAGCTTGGCGAGCTCCTTGCGGACGTCCTGGGTAGCGTTGTCCAGGGTGTCGCGCCAATTCGAGACCTGGTCCGACGCCTTCGAGCTCGCATCGCCCGAAACGTCCCGTAGCCGTGAGATCGCGTCGTCGATGCTCGAACGCACGTCTCCCGTCGCCTTCTCCCCGGCCGAGCGCAGATCGTCGATCGCCTTCTGGACCTGGTCCCGCATGCCACCGCCGCCACCACTCTCGCCTGCTTCCACCTTGGACCTCCTCTTGGGGATACTGCGAGGGTGCGCCTCAGGCGCAACCCGTTTTGTGGAGTGCGGGGCAAGCCTATACCCGGCGCACTAGCTCAGTTCGGCGGCCAGCCGCCCGAAATCGAGCTTGCGGCGGGTGATCTGATCGAGCAATCGGTCCGCATCGAGGCGCTGATCCCAGGTCAACGGCGGCTGCAACGATAGGCCGAGCATGGCCGAGACCCTGAGCACAGAGGAGCGCAGCGGCACCCAGTCGCCCGAGCGCCCGCGGCGCGGCGAGCTGCTCACCCTCGACGTCGAGTCGCTCGCCTACGGCGGCAGGGGCATCGCGCGCCGGAACGGCTACGTCGTCTTCGTCGCCGGCGGCCTGCCCGGGGATCGCGTTCGCGCAGAGGTCACCAAGGCAAAGCGCGGGTACGCCGAGGCCTCTGCCCTCGAGCTGATCCAGGAATCGCCGGACCGCCTCCCCGCTCGGTGCGACCACGGCGGCCAACCCTGCCCCGGCGCCCCCTGGCAGTCCCTGCCCTACGAGCAGCAGCTTCGTCACAAGCAGTCTCAGGTCGAGGACGCCCTGGTCAGGCTCGGCGGGCTCGAGGGGTTCGAGCTGGAGGAGATCGAGCCCGCTGTCGAGCAGTGGCGCTACCGCAACAAGCTCGAGTACTCCTTCGGCGAGCACGACGGTGAGCTCACTCTCGGCTTCCACGCCCGCGGCCGCTGGGACCTGATCGTGGACGCGGAGGACTGCCAGCTCGCCTCCGAGCGCAACAACGCCCGGCGGAACGAGATCCGGGCCTGGGCGGCGGCGGAGGGGTTGCCCTCCTACGACCGCCGCAAGGGCACGGGCATCCTCCGCAACCTCGTCGTCCGCGAGGGCCGCCGTACGGGGCAGCTGCAGACCCGTCTGGTCACCTCACCGTCCGAGATCCCGCGTCCGCCCGTCGACATGCACACGATCGTCGAAGGCTCGAGCGGCGGCACCGAAGGTCCGACGGGCGTGCTCGGCAGCGAGTACCTCGAGGAGGAGCTCTGCGGCCTGCGCTTCCGGATCTCCCACAATGCCTTCTTCCAGACCAACACGGAGATGGCCGAGCGGCTCTACGGAATCGGGGCCGAGATGGCCGGACTGACGGGCAATGAGCGGGTCTTCGACCTCTTCTGCGGCATCGGGACCCTGGGACTCAGCCTCGCCTCGCGGGCCGGCGAAGTCTGGGGCGTCGAGATCGTCCCCGAGGCGATCGCGGACGCCGAGGAGAACGCCCGGCTCAACGGGATCGACAACGCGCACTTCCTCGCCGGCGACGCCCGCAAGGAGATCCGCCCACTCGTGGAGGAGGCCGGCAAGCCGGACGTCGTGGTCGTCGACCCACCGCGCGCAGGTCTCTCCAAGAAGGTGGTGCGGCGCGTGATCGAGTGTGAGGCGCCCCGCATCGTCTACGTCTCCTGCAACCCGACCACCCTCGCCCCGAACGCGGCGCAGCTCGCGGAGGCCGGCTATAGGGTGCGCCGCGTGCGACCCGTCGACATGTTTCCGCAGACCCCGCACATCGAGTGCGTGGCGCTGCTCGAGAAGGCTTCGTGAGCAGAGGGTTCGGGGTCACCGCCGGGCTCGACCCCGAGATCGCGAGCCCCCTGGCCGCCCGCTGCCAGGAGCTCGGCTACAGCTCGATGTGGTCGAACGACCATCCGGGGGCCAAGGGCCTCGAGACGCTGGCGGAGTACGCCAGGGGCGCCGACCGGATCGACCTCGGTGTCGCCGTCATCGCGCTTGACCGCCAGTCCCCCGAGGAGATCGCCGCTGACATCGAGCGCCTCGGCCTCGACCGAGGCCGCCTCTGGCTCGGCGTGGGAGCGGGCTTCACCGAGAAGCCGCTGACCAGGATGCGGGAGGCTCTGCCCGGCCTTCGGGAGGCGCTGCCCGGGATCCGTCTGGTCCTCGCCGCGATGGGGCCGAAGATGACCGCCCTCGGCGGCTCGGAGTGGGACGGCGTGTTCTTCAACTGGATGACGCCCGAGTTCGCGGTGCAGGCCAGACAGGGGGTAGAGGCCGGAGCGAGTGAGGCGGGCAGGGAGCCACCGCCGATCTTCGGCTACGTGCGCACCGCGGTCGGCGCCAGCGCGGAGGAGCGCCTGGCGAAGGACGAGTCGTTCTATCGCGACATGCACCAGGGCTACCGAAATCACTTCGATCGCCAAGGAGCGCCGGAGGGGACCGTGGGGGTGGCGGCCGAGAACGCCGGCGACGCCCAGGAAGAGCTCTCCCGCTACCGCGCGCTCGACACCGTGGTGGTCAGAGCGCTTGCCAGCGCCACCTTCGAGGACATGAGCGAGCTGGCCGAAGCAGCGGCGCCAGGCGTCTAGCGAGAATGCGGCGAGCGATCGCGGCCCTGGTTGCGCTCGCCCTCCTGCTCCTGCCCGCCCTGGCGCAGGCAGCGCCCACCACACCACTCGGCCACACCGGCCGCTGGATCACGGACGCCAAGGGCCGCACAGTGATCATGCACGGGGTCAACATGGTCTTCAAGCGTCCGCCGTACTACCCGGCGGCAACTGGCTTCGGCGCTGACGATGCCGCCTTCCTCCAGCGAAACGGGTTCAACGTCGTCCGCCTTGGCGTGATCTACGCCGGCGTGGAGCCCAGCCCGGGGAGCTATGACGACGGCTACCTGAATCAAATTGCCGCGAGCGAGTCGACCCTCGCGAAGCACGGCATCTTCAGCCAGCTCGACTTCCACCAGGACCTCTACAACGAGCGCTTCCAGGGGGAGGGCTGGCCGGACTGGGCGGTCCAGGACGACGGCCTGCCGAACCAGCCGCAGCTCGGCTTCCCGGGCAACTACTTCGGCATGCCGGCGGTGCTGCGCGCGTTCGACCACTTCTGGGCCGACGACCCGGGGCCGGGCGGAGTCGGCTTGCAGGACCGCTACGCGGCTGCGTGGGGCCACGTTGCCTCCCGATTCGCCTCGGCCCAGCACACCATCGGCTTCGACCTGCTGAATGAGCCCTGGCCCGGGACCCCGTGGGCGACCTGCCTGGCCCTCACCGGCTGCCCGGCGTTCGACACCGGCGCCCTGGGACCGTTCTACCGGCGGGTCCTCGACCGGATCAGGGCCGTCGAGCGCCAGAAGCTGATCTGGTACGAGCCGAACGTGCTGTTCAACTTCGGCGCCGGCACGAATCGTCCCGGCGCTCGGGGACCGCGCCACCGGGTTCAGCTTCCACCTCTACTGCACTCCCGGTCTCGCCGCACCCCCCTACAACCTGGCGAGCTGCGACGAGCAGAACGAGCACGTGCTCTCCAACGCCGACAAGCGGGCACAGGCGACCGGCGATGCGCTGATGCTGAGCGAGTTCGGGGCCACCGACGACCTGGCGACGATCCGCTCGAACCTCGCCCACGCCGACCGCCACATGGTCTCCTGGGAGTACTGGCACTACTGCGAGTGCCAGGACCCGACCACCACGGGCACCGGAACCCAGGCGCTGGTGGTTGATCCGAACCTGCCGCCGACCGGCTCCAACGTGAAGCAGCAGAAGCTCGACGTCCTCTCGCAGCCCTATCCGCAGCTTGTCGCCGGTACGCCGACGAGCTGGCAGTTCGACCCGGCGACGCGGACCTTCCAGCTCACCTACACGACCAAGGGTCCGGGTGGACAGAAGTTCGCGCGTCGAGTCAAGAAGCGCTCGAAGCGCGTCCTCAAGGCCCGGCAGAGCGAGATCTTCCTCGGCCGGGCGCGCTATCCGAAGGGGTACCGCGTCTCGGTCAGGGGAGGCGGGATCGCCTCGAAGCAGAAGGCCGGAGTGCTCAAGGTCGTCGCCTGCCCGCGACGGCGGAACGTCACCGTGACGGTCGGACCACCCGGCTCGGCCGTGCACAGACACACCAGCTGCAGCGTCCGGCCGAAGCGCCGGAGCTAGCTCTCTATCTCCTCCTCGTCCTCCGCCAGAGGCACGACCTCGGAGGCGCAGGTTGTGCAGAGGACGCGGCCGCCGGGCGGGCCCTCGGTGAGCGCAGTCTGCTTCTCGGCGTCGGTCAGCTGCGCGCCACAGTTGTCGCAGCGGTCGGGCAGCCGCTCGATCGTTCGCTCCTCCAACTCCATGCCGCCCATTTTATTGCCGACTGAGCGGGCTTTTGGACTAGCTGCCGAGGATGCGGGCCTTCTCGCGCTCGAACTCCTCCTGTGAGCGCTCCGGATTCCTTCAGCCGATCCGCCGGCTCCCTGGTTGAGCTGGGCTCAGTCTATGTCTGCCGATTCGAGGTTCTAGTACGGCGGCAGCTGGTCGTACCACTCGCCGAGCACCCTGAACGCGGACCAGAAGCGCTGCTTCGCGTCATCGGTGTCGAGCGAGTCGTCGATGTCGGGCACGTAGAGCGCGTCGATGGTCGGCGTCAGGCTCTGCAGCTCGCCCTCCCGCGGCTCGATCGGCTCCGCGAGCGGCAGCTCGAGGTCATTCAGCGTCTGCAGGGCCTCCTCCCCCATCACGACGACCATCCGCGGCTGCACGATCGCGATCTCCTCCGCGACCCTCGCGACGCAGGACTCCGAGGCCTGGGAGGGATCGGTGAGTGGGCACTTGGCGCAGAGCGTGCCGAAGACCACGATCGGGTCGATCGCCAGCCGCTTGAAGCTCTTCATCAACGCGTTGCCGGCGCGGCCGTAGAACGCGACCCCCTCCTCGATCTCCGAGGCGCGTGGCCGAGCCCTTGAGCATCAAGATGTCTGCCTGGGGGTGGCCGGAGCCCTGCACGGGCATCACGTTGCCGCGCGGACAGTCGGCGCACTCCGAGAGCTCGCGGCCGAGGTCGTTCAGCTCCCGGATTGCGCGCTCGAGGTACTTCTCGCGGATCTCGTCGTCGGTGATGGATGACACGGCCCCTTGCCTCTTCTTCGGCCCCGGCCCGGCCCCTTGCGGGTGCATCAACTCTTGCTCGCGCTCCGGCGCTGCGGCTTGCTGCGACCGTCACGTTCCGCAAGGGACCGACCGCCCCGCCCGCCGCTGGTCTGCAGGAACTTGAGAGCCTGCACGTAGACCAGGTTCTTGTGCTTCCGGACGATGTCGGCCTCGCGCATCGACTCGAGGAACTCCTGCGCACCCTCGAAGTCCCGCAACCGGATCTTCACGCTGCCGAGGCCCTGCGCCACATGGCTGTCCGAGCCCGCCCCGGGGACGATCGCGTACTTGCGGGCGAAGCGGACCGCCTCCTCGTTGAACGACGACAGGGTCACCCTCGGGTTGAAGACCTCGAGGATGTCGATCTCGTCGACGATCTCGAGCAGGTTCTCGTAGTCCGGGACTGAGTGCAGCCTGTCGAACGGGTGGGGCACATAGACGAGCCCGCCCTGCCGCCGGATCTCGGCGATCGTCTCGGCCATCGACATCCCGCGCTCTATCCGCTCGCTCAGGAAGAGGCCGATCACCTCGCCCTCGTGCGCGGTCTTCACCTCCTCGGCGAGGATCACCTTGATCCCGCCGATCCGAGCCGCGATCTCCTGGGCCTCGACCGCGCCGGAGATCTCGTTGTGGTCGGTGATCGCGATCGCGCCCAGGCCCTGCTCCTTGGCGGTCTCGAGCAGAAGCTCCGCCGGGGTCGCGCAGTCCGGCGAGTGATCGGTGTGCATGTGCAGGTCGCAGTGGATGTACTCGCGCCCCTGCAGCCGGCGGCGAATCTCCGGGTTCCCGGCGCCGTCACGCCGTCTCCCAACCAACCTGCGGTAGACCGCCTCGACGTCGTCGGTCACGACGTCCCAGCGCCGCGCCTCGAAGCTGGACCGGGCTGAGGCGCGGAGCCCCTCGCGGAGCGCCGAGTCCCGGCAGAGCCGCTCGACCTGTGCCGCCAGCGTCAGCACGTCGCCGAGCGGGAAGAGCAGCCCGCGCTGTCCCTCGCCCACCAGCTCGCGGTAGAGCTCGAGATCCGAGACGACGGGGACAGCGCCGGCGGCAAAGGCCTTCCTCACCAGGCCGGGGGCGGCCCTGACGCCTCCGGAGGCGAGGCAGGTGATGTCCGCGCCGGCCAGGAACTCCGCGGGCTCGCCGTCCCGTGGCCGGACGACGCGGAGCCTTTCCCGCAGCCGACGACTGACGCGGGCGAGCGGGTCGGTGGGCCCGTCGAACCAGATGACGCCCTCCCAGTCGAGGTCGTCGGGGAGTTTCCGGAGAGCCCGGAGCAGCAGGCGCAGCGCGCCGCGTTCCTCCTCGGCGCAGTAGGCGATCCGCACCCTCCCCGCCGGCGGTGGTCCCAGCGCAGGCTCGGCCACCGCAGCGCCCGGCCTGATCAGCTCGTACTGGCCCGGGAAGAAGCGCTGCAGGAGCCCCCCGGTTGCCTCGTTGCTCGCCGTGCGCGCATCGATCCGCCCGAAGAAGACCTCGACCAGCATCCGAGCCACCTGGGTGGACAGCACACGCTCCACGGGCTCGTGGAAGCTCGCCACGTTGAGCGACATCGAGTGGCGAAGGGCGGCGGAGCCGGTGCTCGGCGCGAATGGCTCATGGACGTGCACGATGTCGAGCGGGACCGCACCGAGCAGGCGCTCGAGTGCTCCACTCACGTCCACGGGCAGCGGCGCCGGCCTGCGTCGCGGACCGCTCGGCAGGGGGATGCTCTGCCCGATCGCGATCACCCGCGGGGTCTCGCCCCGCCAGACGACCTCGGGGTTCCCTTCCGCCTCACGGATCAACCGACGGCTCTCCCGAATCGCCTGACGGGAATCCGACGGGGCGACGATCAGGACGCGGTGCCCGCGCGCCGCGAGCTCCGCAGAGGTGCGAGTGACGAACTCATTGATCTCGTGCCGCTTCCCCCACGGGTGGGGCGATACCTGGGCGATCGCCAGGGATTGGTCGGTCACGCGCCGAGCTTAGAGGCGCTCGAAGCTCAACGCCCGCACCGGGAGTCCGATCCGCCGGTGGTCATTCACCCCGTGCGCCCGAGGGCGGAGCGGGGCGCAGGCAAGCGCAAGCCAGTGCCGGCCGGGTTCGATCTCGAATTCGATCGCGTTCTCGCTCACGGTGGCCGAAACGACGCGATCATCGATCGCTATCCGCGGTCGCGCCCGCCTCGCCTTCGCCGGCCTCTCCAGGGGACGCAGCTCGAGGCGGCCCCGCATCGTCCCGTCACCGGGAACGTTCACCCTGATCAGGGCGAGGGCTGTGGTCCATCGGATCGCAGGCTCGTCCTCGACGGGCTCGGGCTCGTGGAACCCGATAGCCCTCCCGGACAGGGATCCGGTCAGGTCGATTCGCTCCGCTTCCGGCGGCTCCGCGGCTTCTCGGTGGGACTCGGCCAGCCCGGCCAGCCGCCCGCGCCGGGTTGTCAGGCGCCAGAAGTCGTTGAATCGATCGGTGCGCTTTGTCGAATCGCGCGGCAGCCGCGCTGTGAGCGCCGCCCGGCGAGCACCGATCCGAGCGGCCAGGACGGTGGCTCGCGGACCCAGGATGGCGACGGCGAGATGGCGTAGCGCCGACCGCAGGGAACCCGGGTGCCGCAGGGCGGCTGCCGATCGAAGCGCCCGCCGGGCACCGATCCGGGTGTGCGCCAGCCGGTCCTCCCACTCGGTGGTGACCCCCAGATAGTTGGCGGCAAGCCGCTCGGCGGCATCGTCCCGAAAGCGGATCTCCCCCCGCCCAAAGGTGAGGAGATGAGCGCGAACGTGTCGCAGGTCTCCGTCGTAAACGTGGCGGACCCGCGGGCGAGGGCTGAAGGCAACTCGGTCGCCCCGCCGGTCGAGCTCGATCGCCAGGACCCACGCCCCGAAATCCCCGTATCTCGGGGGGAGCCCGCCGGCGTCCAGGTACGTCTGTCTGTGCAGAGCCAGGCTGTGCACCAGAACCCGTCTCCAGTGGTCGGGCCCCTCCTCGCGGCTGATCTCCTCCAGGAACTTGTCACGCTCGAGCTCGCCGAGCCAGCCCCGAGCCTCGGGAGGATCGTGGCCGCGAACGCCGGCGGCGCCCGTCCGATCGAGCTCTTCGAGCATCACCTCGAGGCACTCGCGCTCGGGAACGCAGTGCGACTCGGTCAAGAAGATGAACTCACCCTGCGCGTCCTTCGCGCCGGCGTTGAAGAGCTCAGACGAGCTGGCTCCGTCGATCTCCAGCCAGCGGTCCTGGGGACGGAGCAGGGGCCGCACCGCGCCCTCGAGGCGATGGTCTCTGCCCGGCGCGAGCGCGATCAGCTCGTACAGCTCTCCCGCTGCGGTCTGCCCGCCGAGCCAGGATCGAACGCTGTCGACCCCTGCTTCGCGATCATCCTGGATCGGGAGCAGTATCGAGATCCGCGGTCTCGCCATCGGATCGCGAGCTATGCGCGCCCTGGGGAGCCCGGGGCCGGCGCTACTTCGCCTTGGCCTTCGCCTTGCTCGAGCCCTTGCCGGCCGGCACTCCACGCTCGCGCGCGTACTTCCCGATGAACTCCTCCGTCAGCTCGCGCGCCAGCGAATCGGGCCGCTGGTTGTGCGGCGACTTCATCAGGTAGCTGGAGGGCCCGTCCAGCTGGCCCGCGATGCCATGGTTCAGAGCCAGCTTCACGATCCGGACCGCGTCGATGACGATGCCGGCGGAGTTCGGCGAGTCCCAGACCTCGAGCTTCAGCTCGAGGTTGAGCGGCACGTCGCCGAAGGACCTGCCCTCCACCCGAATGTGCGCCCACTTGCGGTCGGTCAGCCACGGCACGTAGTCCGAGGGGCCGATGTAGACGTCGTCCGCGGGCAGCTCGTGGTCCATGATCGAGGTGACCGCGTTGGTCTTCGAGATCTTCTTGGACTCCAGCCGCTCGCGCTCGAGCATGTTGTAGAAGTCCATGTTCCCGCCGACGTTGAGCTGGCTGGTGCGCTCCATGCGCACGCCACGGTCGGCGAACAGCCTCGCCAGCTGGCGGTGCACGATGGTGGCGCCGACCTGGGACTTGATGTCGTCGCCGATGATCGGCAGGCCGGCCTCCTCGAAGCGCCGATCCCAGTAGTCCTCGCGGGCGATGAACACCGGCAGGCAGTTCACGAAGCCAACGCCGGCGGCGAGCGCCTGCTCGACGTACCACTTGGTCGCCTGCTCCGAGCCGACCGGGAGGTAGCAGACCAGCACGTCCGTCTGGGTGTCCTGGAGGATCCCGACGATGTCGGCGGTCTCGCCCGGTGCCTTGGTGATCTTCTCCTTCAGGTACTTGCCGAGGCCGTCATGGGTCATGCCGCGGTGGACCTTGACGCCCAGCTTCGGCACGTCCGAGAACTTCATCGTGTTGTTCTGGCCGGCCCAGATCGCCTCGGAGAGGTCCTTCCCGACCTTGTCCGCGTCGATGTCGAAGGCGGCCGTGAACTCGATGTCGCTCACGTGGTAGCCGCCCAGATCCACGTGCATGAGGCCCGGGACCTGCTCGGTGGGGTCGGCGTCCTTGTAGTACTGGACGCCCTGCACGAAAGAGCTCGCGCAGTTACCGACGCCGACGACCGCGACCCGGACCTTGTCGTCCCGGCCGCCGTTGCGGCGGGCGCCGTTGGCTCTTCCATTCACGGTGCTCATCCTTGGAGATCCTCCTCGATAAGAAGATTCAGCGTTGAAACCACACTTGCGCAGCTATGGGGTTACACGTCCTCGGCCGGAACAGCCTCCTGCGGGGGCGTCCGCTGTACTTCCGCGCCGCTCCGCCTGAGCTCGTTCCTGACGTGCCAGACGCGCTGAAAGACTGTGAAAGCCGTCAACGCCGCCATCACGTAGATCGCCGGTGCCAGAAGGTCTGCGTCGAAGATCCCAGCTCCCTTCGCGAAGACGAGGCCGATCGACAGTATGACTACCCGAACCGGGCGCGTGGCCAACCCGACCTTGCACTCCACCCCCAGCGCCTCGGCCCGGGCGCGCGTGTAGGAGACCATCAGCGAGCCGAGCACGACCACGACGCACATCGCCGCGGCGAACTCGTCCCCGCTGAGGGCGAACCGGTAGGCGATCGCGGTGAGCACGATCCCCTCCTCGATCCGGTCCAGCGTCGAATCCAGGAAGGCTCCGAACAGGGTGCCCTTGCCCGACGCCCGCGCGTAGCGACCGTCGAGGGTGTCCATCACCGAGCCGATGATGAACGCGATGCCGCCGAGGAAGTAGAGGCCCTGCCAGATCAGGACGGCCGCCGCCAGGTTGCCAACGAGGCCGACCGCGGAGATCGCGTTCGGCGTCAGGCGGGACTCGATCAGGCGGTTCCGCATCGCCGCCGAGAGCTCGGCGGCGCTGGTCGGTCCCCTACCGGGCGGAGGGGTCCCGTTGGCGGGCAGGTCTCGCTGATCGATGCTCATCATTAAAACGGGTTGCGCCTGCGCGCTCCCTCGCGTACGCCCTATGCCGGTGCGGCCTCGGGCTCTGCCTGCGGTTCGAGGTCGCCGGTCGGAGCGCTGCGGGACGCCGAACCGAAGGACCAGTCCGAGTTGAGCCGGGCGAGGAGCATAGCGACGCCGGTCGCGAGCGCGGCCGTGAGCAGGCCGAAGACCGCGTCGAGCCAGAAGTGGTTGCCGCTGGCCACGACCACGTAGGTCATCAGCAGCGGATAGACGAAGAAGGCGGCCTTGAGGAGCCGGGGGCGGACCAGCATGCCAAGCGACCAGGCGAGGATCACCGAGAGCCCGACATGCATCGATGGGACGGCGGCGAAGGGGTTGAACAGCGGATCGCCCGGATTCGAGAGCAGCGGGTTGTTGCCGGTGACCGCGCTCGAGGGGTCGAGGCCGAGCTCGGGCAGGAAGCGAGGCGGCGCGGTCGGGAAGAGGGCGTAGCCGAGCACCGAGATGGCCATCGCGGCGAAGACGGCGTTCCGGACGAATCCGTAGCTTCCCCGGTAGCCGAAGTAGAGGACCGCCAGCATCAGGCAGCTGCCCTTGAAGTGCAGGTTCGCGTAGCCCCACCGCGCGACGTCGGCGGGCCACCCGGCGCTCACGGCCCAGTGCTGGACGTTGGGCTCGAACAGCAGCCCGAGGGAGCGCTCGGCCGAGACCAGATCGCGCGCGTGCGAGAAAGAGACGCCCATGCTGCCGTCCACGGCTCCCCTCGCGTGACGCCACGCCCAGTAGGCGCCGGCGAGCAGGGCGAGCTGGATGAGCAGATCGAGGGGACCGCGTGGCAGCGCCGAGGAGACGGACCTCCGGATGCGATCAGCGGCCCGACCCACGGCGCCCATCAGGGTTGCCCGACCCCTCGCGGGATCGTTGCGGGCGTCTCGCTCCCCGCGGAGCCGTACTGGATCACCGGCTCCTCATGGCAGCGAGGCCCGGAGCTGATCGCCCGCACGGGCGAGAAGTCGATGCCCACCCGGAAGCGCCCGGGCGTCTCCACGTCGAGCATGGTGTAGCCGCCCGGCGCCTGCTCGACGCATCCGGTTCCCTGCTCGATCGACCAGTACGGGGTCCAGTGCACCCTGACCAGGACGGTCCCAGGGGCGCTGCTGTCAACCACGAACCCCTGCGGCCGCAGCTTCACCATCTTGCCGCCGATCGCGAGGGGCGAGGGGTTGCGCACCTTGTAGACGGTCCAGTCCGAGCTGTTGTAGACCCGTTCGAGGTAGCGCGGCGGGCCCCGCTTCAGCATCTTCTTCTCCGGGCGCCCCGCGTAGTCGAGTGCGGCGTGCGGGACCGCGACGAATCCGACGCCGAGGTCATCGAGCCAGCTTCGGTACTGCGGGCCGGTGAGCGGAGCCGATTGGTAGAAGAGCGGATTGAGCTTGCGGTCGAGCTGGCGTTCCCAGCCGCGGGCGATGTAGATGCCCCGCGGGACGTAGGCCGACTCCCAGTGATGAGCCTCGGGCAGGACCTCCACGCGGTAAGCGTCGTGCCGAGGCTGACCCCGCAGGAAATCGATCAGCGGCGCGTAGAACCCCGGTTTGACAGAGGGCTGCGCGCTCACCTGCTCTAGGTCGCGGACGACCGGCGACCACTGCCAATAGACCAGTACCGGAACCAACAGGATCAGGGCAAAACGCTGGCGGCGCCAGAGACCGAAGGCGAGCGCCGGGCCTAGCAGGAGCGCGCCCAGCCGGGTCGCATTGCCGCCCATCGGCGTCTGGATCAGGAAGGCGCCGGTCAGCGCAAAGCAATAGGCGGCGACCCCGTAACGGAGCAGCCGCTCCTGCGATGGCAGCGCGATGAATACCGCGACCGCCACCAGGATCGCCGGCTGGTAGCTCGAGAACGTGAACGGCTCGGTGCCGCCCTCCGGAAAGGCGGAATTGATCAGCAGCGCCATCCCCAACGTGACGACGGCGAGCTCCAGGCCCCGGCGGCTTCGCTCCGCGATCGCGTAGGCGATCACACCGCAGGCCAGGAAGAGCGCCGCGACGGGACTCGCGAGCGGTGTCAGGGCGGCGAAGAAGACTGCGACCAGCCTGTGGTTTCGCTGAGCTGCGTAGACCGCCGCGAGGGCCACGGCCACGCCGAGCGCGAAGGTGAGCCGACCGGTGAACAGGCTGATCGATGTAGCCGTCGCAAACCAGACCACGCCGAGCCGGGCACGCTCCCCGAAGCGGTCATACGCGATCGCTGAGAAGAGCAGCGCTGCCGCGAGAGCCGACACCACACCGACGAGCCGGGCACCGACCAGCGAGCTGAGCGCGGGCAGGAGGAGCCCATACCCCGGCAGGTGGTGGCCGCCGAACCAGAAGTTGTCCCACGCCGAAAAGCCCTGATCGGCGAAGAGCTCTGAGCGGAAGAACTGCGCGGCATGGTCCGCGCTGTCCGGCTGAACGATCAGGTAGGCGACGCCCAGAGCAGCCGCCACGAGCCCCGGCTCGCCGTAGCGACGGAGCGCGACTCGAGCGGTCAAGTCGTCGCGGGGCGGAAGGACCAGACGCCGGGACGGGCGCGAGCCAGCACCTCGCGCGCTGCGAGCGCCGAGAGAACGGCGACGAGCAGGCCGGCAGCACCGTCGATCCAGAAGTGGTTGGCGGTCACGACGACGACCCAGAAGACGAGCACCGGGTAGGCGGCCCAGAGGACCTTGGTGAACCTGTGCCGCGAGAGAAGGACACCGGTGACGCCGATCATCGTCGAGAAGGCGACGTGCATGGAGGGAATTGCGGCGTAGGGGTTGATGAAGAGCTTGACCAGGCCGGAGTCGTGGTTCACCTGCGCATAGTCCGTGATCGTGTCGACGAATCCGTACTGAGGGAAGAGCCTCGGGGGCGCCGTGGGCACAAGCGCGTAGCCGACGATCGCCAGCGCCATCGCGACCATGAACATGTTCCGCACGAAGTAGAAGTTCTGGTTGCGGAAGACGTACAGCCAGACCAGGAATCCGGTGGTCACGACGAAGTGGCTGTTCATGTACATGTAGTTGGCGAAGTCGATGATCCAGCGGTGGTCGATGAAGATCGACTGCAGGTTGGGCTCGAAGAAGGTGTGGGTGCTCTTCTCGAGGTCGATCACGTTCTGGCCGTTCACGAAGGCCGGCACGCGTGCGCCGTCGGCGATGCCGCGCACGGCCTCGTAGCTGAGCTCGGCCAGCACGAAGAGGCCGAGCTGCTTCCCGGCATCCCCATATCCGTGGGGGAGCCAACGACCGATTCTGTTGATCAGGGAGCGCACGAAACGCAGGATTCTAGTTAACCCTCTGAATACATCTTCGTGACCGACCGCACACCTCTTCCCTCTGTTTCGGGGTCGAACGACCGGATCGGCCGGCTGAGTCGGGCGCGGAATATCCTCGCCCGGTGCCACTGCCCAACAGGATAGTGCTCGCCGACGGCGAGATCACGACGATTCCGGCCGGAAGGCGACCGCGCATCCCCAAGCGGGATCCAGAGTGGCGGCGCCCCTCGCGGCGGCGGGTGCTCGCGATCCGCGACCGCCTGCGGGAGCTCTACGGGCGGCCGGTGAAGGAGCCGCACGGCCACCCGATCGCCGAGCTCGTGCGCGGGGTGCTCTCCCAGAACACCAACGACCGCAACCGGGATGTCGCCTACTCTCGGCTGCGCGAGCGGTTCCCCACCTGGGAGGAGGTGAGGGACGCGCCGACCGAGGAGGTCGAGTCCGCCATCAAGCCCGGCGGCCTGAGCCCGCACGAAGGCACCTCGAATCCAGGAGATCCTCGGAGAGCTGGGGGATCCGCCCGACCTCGACTGGCTGGCCGAGGCGCCACGGCAAAGCGCTCGACTTCCTGACCGGTCTGCCGGGCGTCGGCCGGAAGACCGCTGCCGTGGTCATGCTCTTCACGTTCGGACGGCCCGAGATCCCGGTGGACATGCACGTGAAGCGGGTCGGAGGGCGACTCGGGCTGTTCAGGCCGAACGCCTCCTTCGAGGAGGCGCACGACGAGATGCTCGCGATCACCCCTCCCGAGGACGCCTACGAGCTGCACATCAACCTCATCCGCCACGGCCGGGCGATCTGCAGGCCGCAGCCGCGCTGCGGCGAGTGCGCACTGCGCCGCATGTGCCCCTGGTACCGCCGACACAAGGGGGACGCGCGGAGCAATATGCTCCCGCGCCAGTGAAGCGGAGCACGTTCGTCATGTTCGGGATCGTCGTCCTGCTCTTCGGCGTGGGCATTCCCGCCTGGGCGCTCACCAAGGAGGGCTCCGAGAGCCTGACCGGCACGAATGTCGCCTCCAATCTGCAGGGGGGCAAGGACCTATTCGTGACGAACTGCGGCGCCTGCCACACCCTCGCCGCGGCTGGCACGGATGGCGTCATCGGCCCGAACCTCGACGAGCTCCTCGCCCCACCGAGCGCCAGCTGCCCCCGATCCGGCGACGATCAAGCCACGGGTCCTGGCCGCGATCAACAACGGCGTCGGCGGGCGAATGCCCAAGGGCGTGGTCTCCGGTCAGCAGGCGGACCAGGTCGCGACCTTCGTCGCCCAGGTCGCCGGCCAGGGTCCGTAGTAGCTACGGCACTGCCGTAGTCGCCCGCAACTCCGCTCGAAACCAGGTGATTAGGGGGGTTGAGAGGAATCCGAGGGGCGCCGCATGCGTGCCCCTCTTCGAAAGGAGTGCTTTGAGCAATTCACATGTCTTCCCGAGGTCGAGGGGGCGCATGGGGCTGGGGCTTGTGCTGGGGCTGGTTGCGGCTCTCGTGCTGGCGCTGCTCCCCGGCGTCGCCGACGCCAAGGCCAAGAAGGGGAAGGGTCACGACCTCACGGTGATGACCCGCAACCTCTATCTCGGCGCGGACCTGAGCCCGGCGTTGAATGCATCAGGAATCGACGAAGCGGTCAACGCCGCTTTCCAGATCGAGCAGCAAGTGCACCGGACCCAGTTCCCCTCGGTGCGCGCAGCGCTGCTGGCAAAGGAGATCAAGAAGCAGAAGCCCGACATCGTCGGCCTCCAGGAGGCCGCCTGGTGGCGCACCGGTCCGTATGACCTGAGCGCCGTCACCGGTGGACCGAAGGCGACCCAGACGGACCCGCAAGGCGGTGACTTCCTAACCGACCTCCTGAACCAGTTGAACAAGGGCGGCAAGAAGAAGGGCAAGAAGGGCGCCGCTGCCGCAAAGAAGAAGAAGGCTCCGCCCCTCCGCTACCGGATCGCCGTGGTGAAGACGGAGTTCGACTTCGAGCTTCCGGTCAATCAGGGTTCCGGCGGGCTTCGGCGCCTGCCCGGCCCAGTGCCACAACGAGCGGCTGACCATGCGCGATGCGATCCTCGTCCGCAAGGGCGTCAAGGTGAGCAACGCAGTCAAGCGGCACCTTCAACACGCTGCTACGTGTGCAGGTGGGTGGGGTCCTGCCGGTCGACGTGACCCGGGGATGGGCCGCTGCCGACCTGAAGGCCAACGGCCGAAGGTGCACGTGGTCGACAGTCATTTCGAGGCGTTCGACAGCGGCTCCAGCAACACTGGCAGCGACGGGGTGACCTACCCCAAGGGCGGCATCCGCGAGGCTCAGGCCAAGCAGCTGATCGCCCCTGGCGGCCCGGCGACATCGAAGCTCCCGACGATTTTGCTCGGGGACTTCAACTCTGACTCGCCGGTCCACGGCGATCAGGTGGACCCCGGTGACGCGCTCGCCTTCAGGGCATTGCTCGCCGGCGGGTGGAGCGAGCGGGCCATCACCCCGCCGCCGTTCGGGTGCTGCGTCCAGGACTCGAACCTGATGAACCCGAGCACCGTGGGCGTCGATCATCGCGTCGACCACATCATGTCCAACACGAAGAAGGTCAAGTTCAAGAAGGGTGGGCTGACGACCACCTACGCGAACGGCCTGTGGTCATCCGACCACTTCGGCGTCTGGAGCCGACTGCAGATCAAGTAGCGGCCAATCACGGAGTCGGAATACGGAGGGGCCTCGCGCGAGCGGGGCCCCTCTTTTTCGGCCCTGACTTCCCCGGACCTTTGCGGCCAGGCGTATATCTGCCACACTGCCACTCAGATTTCTTGGGCGGGGGTCTGGGAGGCGCTACGCTGGGGAAGCACTCAATTCAAGCTTTGGAGGAATGACAGTGGCAAAGACGATAGGTATCGACCTGGGCACGACCAACTCGGCCATGGCGGTGATGGAGGGCGACGAGCCGACGGTGCTCGAGAACGCCGAGGGTGGCCGCACCACCCCCTCCGTGGTCGCCTTCACCGACTCGGGCGAGCGCCTGGTCGGCACGGTCGCCAAGCGGCAGGCCGTGATGAATCCCGAGAAGACCATCTTCTCGATCAAGCGCTTCATGGGGCGCAAGGAGTCCGAGGTCAAGGAAGAGGAGACGATCGTCCCGTACAAGGTCGTCGCCGGCCCGAACGGCGACGTCCGCATCGACGTGGACGGCAAGCAGTACTCCCCGCCGGAGATCTCGGCGATGATCCTGCAGAAGCTCAAGGCCGACGCGGAGGCCAAGCTCGGTGAGCCGGTCGATTCGGCCGTGATCACCGTCCCGGCCTACTTCAACGACGACCAGCGCCAGGCCACGAAGGACGCCGGCAAGATCGCCGGCCTCGACGTCAAGAGGATCATCAACGAGCCGACCGCCGCGTCGCTCGCGTACGGGCTCGACAAGGAGTCCGATCAGACGATCCTGGTCTTCGACCTCGGTGGCGGCACCTTCGACGTCTCCGTCCTGGAGATCGGCGACGGCGTCTTCGAGGTGAAGTCGACCGCCGGTGACAACCACCTTGGCGGCGACAACTGGGACAAGGCGATCGTCGAGTGGCTGGTCGCGGAGTTCAAGCGCGACCAGGGCGTCGACCTCTCGCAGGACAAGAACTCCCTGCAGCGCCTCTACGAGGCCGCCGAGAAGGCGAAGATCGAGCTCTCCACCACCCAGGAGACGCAGATCAACCTGCCGTTCATCACGGCGACCGACGCGGGGCCGAAGCATCTCGACATCAAGCTGACCCGGGCGAAGCTCACCGAGCTCACCTCGGATCTGCTCGAGCGTGTCGTCGGGCCTGTCAAGCAGGCGCTGGCGGACGCCGGGAGCGAGGTCGAGCACGTGGTCCTGGTCGGCGGCATGACCCGCATGCCGGCCGTGCAGGAGAAGGTCAAGGAGCTGACCGGGAAGGACCCCCACAAGGGCGTCAACCCCGACGAGGTCGTGGCGATCGGCGCCGGGATCCAGGCGGGCGTCCTGGCCGGCGACGTCAAGGACGTGCTGCTGCTCGACGTCACCCCGCTCACCCTCGGCATCGAGACCAAGGGCGGCGTGATGACCAAGCTGATCGAGCGCAACACGACGATCCCGACGAAGAAGTCGGAGATCTTCTCGACGGCCGAGGACAACCAGCCGTCGGTCGAGGTCCACGTGCTCCAGGGTGAGCGCGAGATGGCCTCCGGCAACAAGAGCCTGGGCAAGTTCCAGCTCACCGGGATCCCACCGGCGCCGCGAGGAATGCCACAGGTCGAGGTCACCTTCGACATCGACGCGAACGGCATCCTCAACGTCTCGGCCAAGGACCTCGGCACCGGCAAGGAGCAGAAGATCGAGATCAAGGGCGGCTCCGGGCTCGACGAGTCCGAGGTCGACCAGATGATCAAGGACGCCGAGTCGCACGCCGACGAGGACCGGCGCCAGCGCGAGCTGGCCGAGGCCCGCAACGTCGCCGAGAACGCCGCCTACCAGGCGGAGAAGCAGCTCGGCGAGCTGGGCGACAAGGTCGACCAGAGCTCCAAGGAGGAGATCGAGGCGGCGATCAAGGACGTGCGCGACTCGCTCACGTCCGAGGACGCGGCCGAGATCCGCTCCAAGTCGGACGCCCTGCAGACCGCCTTCCAGAAGGTCTCTGAGCAGATCTACTCCCAGGCGGCGCAGGAAAGCAGGCCTCAACCGACGGTCCCTCGCAGAACGGCGCCGGTGACGAGGAAGAGGTCGTGGACGCCGAGGTCGTCGACGACGAGAAGACCTCGTAGGGAGGCCGCATGACGGACGAAAAGCGTGATCCGACGGCGCGCGAAGATGCGAGGGCGCGCGACAGCGCGACCCGTGATGTAGAGCGTCATGTCTGGGACGACGAGGTCGTCGAGGCGGAGCTGGTCGAGGACGAGGAGTCCTCGACCGGCCCGGACTCCGGCGAGAATGGCGCCGCGGATCAGGTCGAGCGAGATCTCGACGAGCTCGCCGAGACCAAGCGCGAGCGCGACGAGTACCTCGAGCTCGCCAGGCGGACCAAGGCCGACTTCGAGAACTACCGCAAGCGGGTCGCCAAGGAGACCTCCGAGGCGCTCGCGCGCGGCAAGGCCGACCTCGCGCGGCAGATGCTGCCTGCGCTCGACAATCTCGAGCGCGCGCTGGCGGCGGGCGAGGATGATGCGAGGGCGCGCGACAGCGCGACCCGTTCAAGGGAGCTCCCGGCGCTACTGCAGGGGGTCGCCATGGTCCGCGACGAGCTGCACAGCCGCCTCGAGGGCGCCGGGGTGGAGTCGTTCGATCCGACCGGCGAGAAGTTCGACCCCCAGCTGCACGAGGCCCTCTCGACGAGGCCGGATGAGGGCACCAAGCCCGGCGTCGTCCTGGAGACGGTCGAGAAGGGCTACCGGCTGAACGGCCAGGTTCTGCGGCCGGCCCGCGTGGTGGTGAGCGCCTGATGGCCTCCGGCGACTTCTACGAGGTCCTGGGGGTCTCCAAGTCGGCCTCGCAGGACGAGATCAAGAAGGCCTACCGCGAGCTGGCCCGCAAGTGGCATCCGGATCGCAACCCGGACGACGAGCAGGCCGAGGAGCGCTTCAAGGAGATCCAGCAGGCGTACGACACCCTCTCCGATCCCGAGAAGCGCAAGGAGTACGACGCGGGCGGCCGCTTCGCCGGCTTCGGCGCGGGCGGGTTTCCGGGGGGCGGCGGCTTCCCGGGCGGCGGCGGGGTCCCCGGCGGCGGCTTCGCCTCGGATCTCGGCGACATCTTCTCGACGTTCTTCCGCGGGCGCCAACAGGGCCCGCGCGAGCAGCGGGGCCGCGACCTGGAGTCCGAGGTTCGCCTGAGCTTCGACCAGGCGATGCACGGCACACAGATCGCCGTCTCCGTGCCGACGACCGGCGAGTGCCCGACCTGCCACGGCAGCGGCGCCCGACCCGGGACCTCCCCGCACACCTGCCCGCGCTGCGAGGGCACCGGCATCGACGCCCAGAGCCAGGGCCTCTTCTCGATCTCACAGCCCTGCCCCGAGTGCGGTGGCCAGGGCAGCATCATCGAGGACCCCTGCCCGACCTGCTCGGGCAGCGGCGTGACGCAGGAGACCAAGCGCTACCGCGTCAACATCCCCGCCGGCGTCCACGACGGCAGCCGGATCAGGCTCGCCGGCAAGGGCGAGGCCGGCTATCGGGGCGGACCACGCGGCGATCTCTACGTGACGACGCGGGTCGCTCCCTCTCCCGTCTTCAAGCAGCGCGCCGGACGGCAACCTCGAGGTCGACCTCCCGGTGACGGTGCCCGAGGCGATCCAGGGCGGCGACATCGAGGTCCCGACCCTGAACGGATCGAAGACGATCCGCATCGCGCCGGGAACCCAGCACGGCACAGTCCAGCGCCTGCGCGGCGAAGGACCCCCACACACCAAGGGCTCGGGCCGCGGAGACATCTACTACCGGATCGGCGTCGACGTCCCGAAGGAGCTGACCGACGACCAGCGCGAGGCCGTGGAGAAGCTGGCCGAGTCGCTCAACGGCCGCAACCCGCGCGACTCGCTCCTCGGAAAGGCTTCAACGGCCACAAGCACAGCGGCCGGATCATCCGGCGCAGAGGGGAAAGTTGAGGACTGATGGCTGACGGCTCGCGCAGGAGACGGCAGCAGGAGGTCCAGCGCATCGACGAGGAGCGCGGGGTCTTCATGATCTCGGTCGCGGCCGAGCTCGCCGCGATGCATCCGCAGACCCTGCGGATGTACGAGGCGCGCGGACTGATCACCCCGAAGCGCTCGCCGAAGAACACCAGGCTCTACTCGCAGGCCGACGTCGAGCTGCTCCGCCGCATCCAGCAGATGACCAGTGAGGAGGGCCTCAACCTGGCCGGGGTCGAGACCGTGCTCGAGCTCGAGCAGAGGCTCGAGCGGATGCGCGTCGAGATGGCGAGGATGCGAAAGCGCGCGGCACAGATGGAGTCGACGATGACCCAGGAGCTCGAGCGCCTCCGTAAATCGGTGGGCGGCGAGCTCGTCCCCTACGGCGCCTACGAGCCCGAGAAGCTCCGTCCGGCTCGGGACTCCACGCGAATCCCGATCAGGCGGCTCAAGTAAGCGGCTACGGCGTGGGCCAGCCGCCCCGGTAAGGGGGCGGGGATGAGAGCAGGCGCCGCGCCACACCCTCGATCGCCTCGAAGCCACCGCCGCCCCACGGCGCCTCGTCGGTGAGGACGGCGAGCGCGACGCGCTCGCCGCGGCGGTGCTCCAGCAGGGCGGCCTGATGGGTGACCGGCCCGCTGTTCTGCTCTCCGCCGGACGGACGCCAGCCTCCCTTGAACCAGACCGACCAGCCGTGCCCGATCGCCTGCGGGATTCCCCAGCGCTCGACGGGCGCGATCCTCGCGAGCAGTCGCTTGGCATAGGCCCGGTGCGGACCCGGGAGGTTTGCATCGAGCCTGTAGAAGAACCGCGCCATGTCGGCCGCCGTGATCCGGTCGCCGCCCCAGAAGCCCGGCGTCGGCTCGAAGCCGGTCATCCCGGCGCGCTCCGCGACCTCCTCGAGACCCTCGTCCCCGACCTGGTCGTAGACGACGTCCGCGGCTCGGTTGTCGGAATAGGTGATCATCGGCTCCAGCAGGGCCTTGGTCTCGCTGCTGAGCGGCAGCCCCTCCCGATCGAGCCGGCGCAGCTCGGCCGCGAGCAGCAGCGCCTTGCTGACGCTGGCCGAGCTGAACTGGCGGTCGTAGTCATAGCCGCGAAGCCCCAGTGAGCGGTCGACGACCGCGAAGGAGACGTCGCCGAGCGCGGCGGCGAAGCGCTGGGCCCGCCGGACCGCGGCCGGCCGCGGATAGACCTCCCGGGGCCAGACCTTGTGCGAGCGCTGAGCGCCGTCCTCGCCTCGATGCGCGGTCGCCAGCCCCGCCACAAAGAGCAGGGAGAGACTCGCCATCGCGAGCAGAGCGGCGAGCGCGACCAGGGTCCTCCGTGGGGATCCCACGGGCGAAGCGTAGGTGGGACCTACGCGGCCTCGGGCCGTGCGGGTCGGGCCAGGTCCGGGTCGAGGCCCGCGTCGGTGAGGGCCTCGGTGCGGTCGATGTAAAGCCGCCAGTAGACGATCTTTCCGTCGCGGAACGTCATCGTATGCGCGTCACGCACCTCGACCTCCGGGCCTCCCCCCGAACCCCGGAAGTACGTCCGGATGAGCGCCACGACCCGATCGCCGGCGGGCAGGAGCTCGTAGTCGCGGATCTCGGTCTGCTCGGACCCCATCAGCATCAGGTTGAGCAAGCTGCGGAGGGCCTCCTTGCCGCGGTAGGTCCGATCGCTCGGGAGATCCGGGTCGTAGACCTCGCAGTCGTCGTCGTAATACGGGAGCACACCTTCGATCCCCTCGTCGTTGAAGGCCTCCAGCACCCGCCTGCAGATCTCGAGGTTGCTCTCCATTGCCGTCCTTGACCGATACGTCCTGCGCCAATCCTATGCCGAGCGGCGCTCGCATGCCAACCCCAGAATTCCGGGCCGTCGAAGGCCATATATCTAAGTGTCATTGACATAGATTTCTTTACTTTCCCGACTGAAGCAGCTACCATTTGCCCCAGATGCAGCCAGACCGATTCACGATCAAGGCCCAGGAGGCGGTGTCCGCCGCGCAGCGGCTCGCCTCGGAGAACTCGAACCCCGAGGTCGCCCCGCCCCACCTTCTCCTCGCCCTGCTCGAGCAGGACGAGGGCGTCGTCGTGCCGGTCCTGCAGCGCCTCGGCGTCGACGCACAGGACGCCCGCGAGCGGGCCAGGGAGGCGATCGACAAGCTCCCCCGGCTGAGCGGCAACACCGTCCCCGACGTCCGTCCCTCGAGCGAGTTCGTCTGGGTCCTCCAGCAGGCGGAGAAGGAGTCGACAGGGCTCGGCGACGAGTACATCTCGACCGAGCACATCCTGCTGGCGCTGGCGGAGTCCAAGTCCGGCGTCTCCGACCTGCTCCCGTCGCGCAAGGAGCTCGTGCAGGCGGTCTCGGAGGTCCGTGGACCGCATCGCGTCACCTCCCCCAACCCCGAGGACACTTTCGGCGCGCTCGAGAAGTACGGGCGTGACCTGACCGCCGAGGCCGAGGCCGGCAAGCTCGACCCGGTGATCGGCCGCGACGAGGAGATCCGCCGCGTCATCCAGGTGCTCTCCCGCCGGACCAAGAACAACCCGGTGCTGATCGGCGACCCCGGTGTCGGCAAGACCGCGATCGTCGAGGGCCTCGCGCAGCGGATCGTCTCGGGTGACATCCCCGAGTCGCTGCGTGACCGCCGCGTGATCGCGCTCGACATCGGCTCGCTCCTCGCCGGGCTCCAAGTACCGCGGCGAGTTCGAGGAGAGGCTCAAGGCCGTTCTCAAGGAGATCCAGGCCGCCGAGGGCCAGGTCGTCCTCTTCATGGACGAGCTCCACACCATCGTCGGCGCCGGTGCCGCCGAGGGCGCCGTCGACGCCTCCAATCTTCTGAAGCCGATGCTCGCGCGCGGCGAGCTCCGCGCCGTCGGCGCGACCACCCTCGACGAGTACCGCAAGCACATCGAGAAGGACGCCGCCCTCGAGCGCCGCTTCCAGCCCGTCTTCGTCGGCGAGCCCGACGCCGGCGACACGATCGCGATCCTGCGCGGCCTCAAGGAGCGCTACGAGGTCCACCACGGAGTGCGGATCACCGACGCCGCGATCGTCGCGGCCGCGACCCTCTCCGACCGCTACATCGCCGACCGCTTCCTGCCGGACAAGGCGATCGACCTGATCGACGAGGCAGCCTCCCGGCTGAAGATCGAGATCGACTCGATGCCGACCGAGATCGACGAGGTCGAGCGGCGCATCCAGCAGCTCGAGATCGAGCGCGAGGCGCTGAAGAAGGAGAAGGACGAGACTTCTAACCAGCGACGCGAGGCGATCGAGTCCGAGCTCGCCGACCTCCGCGAGCGCTCCTCCGAGATGAAGGCTCGCTGGCAGAACGAGAAGGGGGCGATCGACCGGATCAAGGGCGCGAAGGCGGAGCTCGAGGAGGTGCAGCGCGAGGCCGAGCGGGCCGAGCGGGACGCCGACCTCGAGCGTGCGGCAGAGCTGCGCTACGGCCGCATCCCGGAGCTCGAGAGGTCCGTCGAGGAGGGTGAGGCGCAGCTGGCCGAGCTCCACCGCGATGGCGGCTCGATGCTGACCGAGGAGGTCACCGAGGAGGACATCGCCGAGGTCGTCGCCAAGTGGACGGGCATCCCCGTCTCCCGCCTGATGGAGGGGGAGGTCGAGAAGCTGATCCACATGGAGGAGCGCCTGCACGAGCGCGTCATCGGCCAGGACGAGGCGGTCGAGGCCGTCTCCGGCGCCCTGCGCCGCTCCCGCGCCGGGCTCTCCGACCCGGATCGCCCGATCGGAAGCTTCCTGTTCCTCGGCCCGACCGGCGTCGGCAAGACCGAGCTCGCTCGGGCCCTCGCCGAGTTCATGTTCGACTCCGAGCAGGCGATGGTCCGCATCGACATGTCCGAGTACATGGAGAAGCACGCCGTCGCGCGGCTGATCGGCGCTCCGCCCGGCTACGTCGGCTACGAGGAGGGCGGCCAGCTCACCGAGGCAGTCCGTCGCCGCCCCTACTCGGTGATCCTGCTCGACGAGATCGAGAAGGCCCACCCGGACGTCTTCAACGTCCTGCTCCAGATCATGGACGACGGGCGTCTCACGGACGGCCAGGGCCGCACCGTTGACTTCAAGAACACCGTCCTGATCATGACCAGCAACATCGGCTCCCAGTTCATCGCGGCCGAGGCGGTCGAGGAGAAGGCACGGCAGCAGGTGGAGGAGGCGCTCACCCAGACCTTCCCGCCCGAGTTCCTCAACCGGATCGATGACGTCGTCATCTTCCACCGCCTCACCAAGGAGGACCTCGGCAAGATCGTCGACATCCAGGTCGCCCAGCTGGCGAGGCGCGTCAGCGAGCGGGGAATCGAGATCGAGCTCACCGGCAAGGCACGTGAGCTGATCGGCAACCTCGGCTTCGACCCGACCTACGGCGCCCGCCCGCTGAAGCGGGTGATCCAGAAGCAGCTCGTCGACAAGCTGGCGCTGCGGCTGCTCGAGGGAGAGTTCGCGGAGGGCGACAGCGTCAAGGTCGACGCCGCCGATGGCGAGCTCGTTTTCGCCAAGGCCGAGCCAGCCAAGGCCTCGGAATCACGCGAAAAGGCCGCCGCCTAGCCCTGCGTGAACAGAAGCCTGCATCGCGGGCATGAATCGACCCACTTCTCGGTATCGGGGCGCACGCCTGCCGAGACGACTAATTACGCATGGGTCTTCGAGTTTCGGCCGACCAAGCCGGGTGGTCTGTTCGTGAGGCTGCCTGGGGCTTCGAGGAGCGCGTCCTCTGGCGCGGATCCGACGCTGCGCGTGCCGCGCTGGAACGCGCCGGTCGCGCCACCGAGCCACTGCAGCGGCTGATCCAGACCAAGCTCACCTGGCCCGTTTCGGACGCCTATCGGGCGCGGGGCCGGAAGACGCGGGCAGCGCTCGCAGCCTCTGCCGCAACTCTCGCTGTCGCCGCCGGAGGCGCGGGTGCGATCACCGCAATTGACCATGCCCCCAGCCATCCGGCGGGGCCACAGCTCGCGCCGGTCGCGGCCACGCCGCAGGGCTCGAACACACTTCTGCTCCAGGGGGTGAGGCCGCAGTTCGAATCCGGTCACTCCCCCCTCCCGGCTCCGCCCGCGCCCGCGGCGAAGCCCACCGAGAAGCCGGCGGCGGTCGCGTGGGAGTTCGCTCAGGCGTTCGTCGCCTATGAGGTGGGCCGCTCCGACGAGGAGACCGAGTCGGCGTTCGCGTCGACCGCCACCAAGCCGCTTGCAAAGGCCCTCCAGTCCGACCCGCCCCGTCTGCCCGCCGGCGGCAAGGTCCCCAAGGCTCGCGTGCTCAACGTCGTTCTCGGCACCGCGACCAAGGAGCAGGTGACCGCCAGCGTCTCGCTGGCCAGGCTGAGGGCGGTCAGTGAGCTCCGCCTCACCCTGACCCGGGCCAGCGATCAGTGGCGAGTCGAGCAGGTACTCGGCTGATGGGACGCGTCAGGACCGCCATCGCAGTGATGGTCGTGGGCGCGGCAATCGCCGCCCAGAGCGCCGTGGCGCAAACCACGACCACGGAGCCGCCGCCGACGACGACCACACCCCCGGAGCCGCCGCCGACGCTCCCGCAGGTGCCCATCACCGCGGCCCCGCCCAAGTACATCCCCAAGCCGAAGCCCAAGCCCGCCCCCAAGCCGCCGCCGAAGAAGCAGCCGAATCCAGCCGAGCCGTCGCCGGAGGGGAACGAGAAGGGCGCCGCTGAGAACGGCGGCAGTGCAATGCCGCCGCCGGCGACCCCGCTCCCGACCGCCTGCGGTCCGGTCGCGGTCCCGGCCTACCTGATCCCGATCTACTCCGCCGCCTCGCAGGCTTACGACCTGGGGCCTGCCGGGCCCTCGATCCTCGCCGCGATCAACGAGATCGAGAGCGGCTTCGGGCAGAACCTCGGCCCGTCCTCGGCCGGAGCGGTGGGGTGGATGCAGTTCATGCCCTCGACCTGGTCGGCCTACGGGGTCGACGCGGACAGCGATGGGGACAAGGACCCGAACGAGCCGCACGACGCGATCTTCGCCGCGGCCCGGTACCTCCGCGCCGGGGGAATGCCCGAGGACCCCGAGGGCGCCGTCTTCGCGTACAACCACGCCGACTGGTATGTCGCCGAGGTGATGGCGAGGGCCGCCTGCTTCAGCGGGATCGGCAACGGCGCAATCGGCAGCCTCTCCCTGATCCCGAAGCGGCAGGAGATGGTCTGCTTCCCGGCCAAGGACGCGCAGGTGTCGATCCCGGACGCCTACATGCAGGCCTTCCAGGATGCGGCCGGGCGTTACGAGCTCGGCCAGAGCGGCGTCTGGGCGCTCGCGGCGGTGGCTCGGGTGGAATCGAACTTCGGCAAGGGGATGTCGGCCGAGGACCTCGCCTCACGCGGCCCGCTCGGGATCACCGAGGAAAACTGGAAGAGCTACGCGGTCGACGGTGACGCTGACGGCAAGGTCAAGCACTCCAGCCCGGCCGACTCCGCCGCCACCCTCGCCCGGATGATCTGGGCGGCGGGCGACCTGCGAGCCGGCCTCTTCCAGCACAACCACGCCGAGTGGTACGTCGAAGCGGTCATGGCGGACGCAGAGGCATGAAGGGCACCTGCCAGGTGAAGACGGTCGCCTACGCGGTGGCGCTGCCCGGCCCGGCCAACACCCCGATCAACTGGCAGAACGTCGAGCTCTCCAACCAGCTCGAGATGGTCGACATCCAGTCTGGGGCGATCGACCCCCGGATCATCAACCTGATCGGCGCGATCAGCCAGCAGCACACGATCACCATCTCGGCGCTGCGCTCGGACCACTCGAGGGACACCGCGAGCGGGAACGTCTCGAACCACTACTACGGGCGCGCCATGGACATCGCCGCGATCGACGGCGTGGCCTGCACCAACGTCACCCCCGACGGGCCCTGCGGAACGCTCGCCCGCCAGCTCGGCGCGCTGCCTCCGGGGCAGGAGCCAACCGAGCTGATCTATTGCTGGGACCCGGACGGCCCGGCGAACCCGAACGGCTTTGCGCAGGCCGACCACTGCGACCACATCCACGTGGGATTCGACGCATAGGCTTCGGCCTATGCCGTTGTTCGAGACCGAGCGCCGCGGCCGTGTCCTGGTCGTGAGGGTCGATCACCCGCCGCACAACTTCATGACGGCCGGGATGGTCCGCGAGCTCGGCGACCTGTTCTCCTCGCTGCGCGGCGATCGCTCGGTCGGCGCCGTGGTGATCACCGGGAAGCCCGAGGGCATGTACATCACGCACTACGACGTCGGCGAGATCCTCGCGAGCGTCGAGAGAGCCGGGATCGCCGCTCCGCCGTGGCTCACCGCGATCGTGCTCCGGATCGCCGGAGCCCTGCGGCGAGTGCCCGTCGTGCGGGACCTCGCCGAGCGCACCCCGCTGGCGGCGGTCTTCGAGCTCTACCGCATCCACGACCTGTTCCTGTCGATGAACCGCTCGGAGAAGGTCTTCATCGCGGCGATCAACGGACCGGCGACCGGCGGCGGCTGCGAGACCTCCCTCGCCTGCGACGTCCGGGTGATGGCCGACGCCGACATCGCGATCGGCCTGCCCGAGATGACGCTCGACTTCAACCCCGGTGCCGGCGGGACGCAGCGCCTCCCCAGGCTGGTCGGCGTCGGTCGTGGGCTGGCGATGATGCTCGAGGGCCGGACGCTGAGCCCACGCGAAGCGCTCGACTACGGCCTTGTCCAAGCGGTGGTCCCGCCGGAGCAGGTGGAGGACGCCGCGGTTCGCATCGGCGAGCGGCTCGCGAGGCGCTCCCCCGAGGCGATCCGGTCGCTGAAGCGGGCCGTCTACGAGGGCACCTCGCGTCCGCTGCACCGCGGCTTGGCGGAGGAGCGCAAGTGGTTCATGGTCTCCTCCGCCACCGAATCTTCGAAGGAGAAGATGGCCGCGATGACCAGGCAGGTGGAGGTCGACGGGAGATCCCCGTGGATCACGGCGGAGTCGCTCGAGCCCTGGCAGGAGGGAACCGCGGTGAGAGCGACGGCGAGCGGCGAGCGGGCTGACCGCCCGCGCTAGACCGGCTCAGCCCTCGCTGACCCCGCTCGGCCTGATCGCCACGCCCCGGATCACGGGGCGAACCAGCGGGGGCGCCTTGGGGAGCTTGTCGCGCTCGAGGCTGTCGATCCAGAAACCGGCACCGGCGAGCAACTGGTCCGTCGCGCGGTTCGGATGGCAGCCGCCGGACAGCCATCCCCAGGGCCTCTCGAGCCAGTTCTGCCACCGGGCGAGCCCCGGCCTGGCGCTGCGCACGTGCTCCAGATAGAGGAATCGCCCGCCCTCGACCAACACCCGGCGCGCTTCGGCGAGAGCGCGACCCGGGTCCTCGACCGTGCACAGGACCAGGGTGGCGACGACGACGTCGAAGCTGCCGTCGTCGAAGGGAAGCTCCTCGGCCGGCACCTCGATGACGGAGGCGTGCCCCGCGGCTGTTCCCTCCCGGTCGAGCCGCTCACGGAGCAGCTTCGCCATGTTCGGGTCCGGCTCCGCGAGGACGAGCTCGGTCACCGCATCCGTGTAGTGCTCGAGGTTGTGGCCGGTGCCGGCACCGAGCTCGAGCACGCGGCCGGAGGCCGAGCTCAGCAGCCGGTGACGCATATCCGCGAGGCCGGCGCGCTCGGTCCTGGCGGTCAGGCGGTCGTAGAAGCGGGCGAACAGCGGGTGATCGGGCATGAGCAGGATGATGTCCGCTTCCCCGGACGAGCGCGTCGATCGCCCCGAGATTGCACACTGCGCCCGAAAGTGAAAGAAAGGGGCCTACCGGGGCAAGTCACCAGGAGAGGAGAAAAGATGGCGATGTTCGTGATGCTCACCAACCTGACCTCTGAGGGCGTGCAGACGCTGAAGAACAACCCGAGCCGCATTCAGGAGGTCAACAAGGAGGTCGAACAACTGGGGGTGACCGTCAAGGAGCAGTGGGCGACCCTCGGCCCGTACGACTTCATCACCATCGTCGAGGCGCCCGACGAGAAGACGATGGCCAAGGTCTCCGTCGAGCTCGGCTCGCGCGGCACGATGAGCAGCCAGACGCTGGCCGCGATCCCGGCCGAGGAGTTCGCGAAGTCGCTTTGAGCTCCAGGAACGTCTCGGCATGAAGGTCCTCGTCGTCGGCGGCGGGGGACGCGAGCACGCGGTCATCCGCGCACTCTCGCGCTCGCCCAGCGAACCCGAGCTCTTCTGCGCGCCGGGCAACGCCGGAATCGCCGAGGACGCTGAGATCGTCCGCGTCGGGGCCGAGGACGTCGACGGTCTCGTCGGCGCCGCCCGGGAGGCCGGCATCGACCTCGTCATCGTCGGACCTGAGGCGCCGCTCGTCGCGGGGCTCGTCGACGCGCTGGAGGACGCAGGCATCGCCGCCTTCGGGCCCCGCGGTGCCGCCGCACAGATCGAGGGATCGAAGCTGTTCGCCAAGCGGCTGATGGAGGAGGCGGGGATCCCGACCGCGGCCCACTCCGTCGTCGGCTCGAGGGAGGAGGCGCTCGAGCAGCTGGCGCCCGCCTCGTATCCGATCGTGCTCAAGGCGGACGGGCTGGCGGCCGGGAAGGGCGTGATCATCGCGGCGACCGAGGCCGAGGCGCGCGAGGCGGTGGACGTGTTCTTCACCGAGCGGCGGTTCGGAGACACCCGCGTCGTGATCGAGGAGTTCCTGGAAGGCGAGGAGCTCTCCCTGCTCGCACTCTGCGATGGGGAGAACGTGCTGCCGCTTGCCCCGGCGCAGGACTACAAGCGGATCCACGACGGCGATGAGGGACCGAACACCGGCGGCATGGGCAGCTACTCGCCGGTGCCCGGAATCGACTCCGCTGAGGCCGAGCGCATCGCCGACCTGGTCCACCGTCCGACTGTGGCGGCGATGAAGGCTCGCGGGATCCCCTATCAGGGGGTCCTCTACGCCGGGCTGATGCTGACCGAGTCGGGGCCGAGGGTGCTCGAGTTCAACGCCCGTTTCGGCGATCCGGAGACGCAGGCCGTGCTGCCGCGCCTGCGCTCCGACCTGATCGGCCTCTGCCTGGCGACGCGGACGGAGGGCGGCCTCAGCGGGCTCGAGGCAGACTTCGCGGACGACTGGGCGGTCACCGTCGTGCTCGCCTCCGCCGGATATCCGGAGTCCTCGTCGAAGGGGGACGTGATCCGCGGGCTCGATGCAGCGGCCGGGCTCGAGGGAGTTGAGATCACGCACGCCGGAACGGCCCGCCGCGACGGGGAGATCGTCACCGCCGGCGGCCGCGTCCTCAACGTCACCGGGCTCGGCGCCTCGGCCGCCGAGGCGCGGCAGCGTGCATACGATGCGGCCGAGCTGATCAGCTTCGACGGGAAGCAGATGCGAACCGACATCGCCGCCCGCGCGGTGGACCACGAAATGACAACGGAACGGAGGAGCTGATGCCCGAGGGCGAAGCTGTCGAGACGATGCCCCAGGTGGAGGAGGCGTTCGAGGAGATCGAGGTCGACGCGCCGCTGGTGGGAATCATCATGGGCTCGAAGAACGACAAGCCCAAGCTGCAGCCCGCGGGGGAGGCACTCCACGACCACGGGATTCGCTACGAGGTCCGCGTCCTGAGCGCGCACCGGACTCCGGACGAGACTCGCGACTACTGCATGAACGCGCGGATGCGGGGCCTGAAGGTGATCATCGCGGGCGCCGGCATGTCGGCTGCGCTGCCCGGCTTCGCCGCCGCCCATACCGACCTGCCGGTGGTCGGCGTCCCGATCTCGGGGAAGAACCTCGGCGGCCTCGACGCGCTGCTCTCCGCGGTGCAGATGCCGCCCGGCGTCCCCGTCGCCTGCGTCGCGATCGACGGCGCGAAGAACGCGGGGGTCCTCGCGGCCCGGATCATCAACGCCTAGGGCTCAGGGCGTAGTAGTTCAGACTTAGAACGTGATCCCCCGCTACACACGCGAGGAGATCGGCGCCGTCTGGACCGAGCGGCACCGGATGGAGACCTGGCTCGCGGTCGAGCTGGCCGCGACCGATGCGTGGGCCGCAGAGGGTGTTGTCCCCGAGCGAGGCGGCGAGGGCCTGCCGCGAACGGGCCTCGTTCACCGTCGAGGCGGTCGAGGAGCGCGAGCGGACCACGGGCCATGACGTCGCCGCATTCGTCGACGTCGTCGTCCGACTCGATCGGGGAGGACGGGCGGTGGCTGCACTACGGCCTCACCTCCTCGGACGTCCTCGACACGGCCCTGGCGCTGCAGCTCCGCGAGGCGGGGGAGATCATCGTGCGGGGTGCGAGGGCGTATCGCGACGCGCTGGTCGCCAGGGCGAGGGAGTTCGCCGACACCCTCTGCGTCGGCCGCACCCACGGAGTCCACGCGGAGCCGACCACCTTCGGCCTCCGGCTCGCGGGCTTCGCCTTCGAGGCCGACCGCAACCTTCAGCGGCTCACCGACGCCTTCGAGCAGGTCGCCGTCGGGAAGCTCTCCGGAGCGGTCGGGACCTACGCCTCGGTGCCCCCGGCCGTCGAGGCGCGGGTGATGGAGGCGCTCGGCCTCGCGCCGGAGGACGTCTCCACCCAGGTCGTGCCGCGCGACCGGCATGCCGTGGTCCTGGCGCGCATCGCGATCGCGGGCGCCGGCCTCGAGCGCTTCGGGACCGAGATCAGGAACCTCCAGCGAACCGAGGTGCGCGAGGTCGAGGAGCCGTTCGGAGCGGGACAGAAGGGCTCCTCGGCGATGCCCCACAAGCGAAATCCGATCCTCGCCGAGCGGCTCACCGGCCTGGCGCGGGTTCTGCGCGGCTACTCGCAGGTCGGCCTCGAGAACGTCGCGCTCTGGCACGAGCGGGACATCTCCCACTCCGGGGCCGAGCGGGTGGTGATTCCGGACGCGACGATCGCGCTCGACTACATGCAGCACATCGCCCCCCGCATAGTCGAGGGGATGACCGTCCACACCGACCGAATGCGCGAGAACCTCGAGCTCACCCACGGGGCGCTCTTCAGCCAGCGCGCCCTGACCGCGCTGGTCGATCCGGGATGAGCCGCGACGAGGCCTACCGCCTCGTCCAGGAGTGCGCACAGCGCGCCTGGGACGAGGGAACGAGCTTCCGCGAGCTGATTGCTGCCGCCGCGCCGCAGCTCGATCTCGACGCGGTCTTCGACTACGACGCCTACCTCGTGCACGTCCCCGAGGTGATGGCGCGCTACAACGCTGGATAGGCTCGGGGCCGTGATCCTCTACACCTGCGGCCAGAAGAAGAGTCACGCCTCGATTGGCCACCCGTGCGGGCGAGCCGCAAAGGCGCTCGACGAGGCCGGCTACGAGTACGAGATCCGCGACCTCCCGGGCTACCGCCTTGCGCCCTGGACCTGGGGTGATCGTCGCAGCGGGCGGGAGGAGGTCCGCGAGCTGACGGGACAGATCAACCTGCCGGTTCTCCTGCTCGACGAGGGCAGGACCGTGGTCGGCTCGGGCAAGATCGCCGACTGGGCCAAGGCCCACCCGGCCTATCAGCCCGAGGTCGGCGGCGGATGACCACCTCCCTCGCCGATCTGAAGCACCACAGCTCGGGCAAGGTCCGGGAGATCTACGAGGACGGCGACGAGCTGATCATGGTCGCCTCGGATCGGATCTCGGTCTACGACGTGATCCTGCCGACCCAGATTCCCGACAAGGGCAGGGTGCTGACCCAGATGTCGCTCTTCTGGTTCGAGCTGACCGGCGACATCGTGCCCAACCACTTCATCTCCGAGGACGTCCCGCCCGAGGCCGCGGGCCGCGGGATGCGGGTCCGGAAGCTCGAGATGTACCCGATCGAGTGCGTCGTCCGCGGCTACCTCTCGGGCTCGGGCTGGCGCGAGTACCGGGAGACCGAGGCGGTCTGCGGGATCGAGCTGCCGGCGGGCATGCAAGGAGTCCGAGAAGCTGCCCGAGCCGATCTTCACGCCGGCCACCAAGGCTGAGCTCGGGGAGCACGACGAGAACATCGACTTCGACCGGGCCGCCGAGATCATCGGCGACCGGCATCTGATGGAGGAGCTGCGCCGGATCTCGATCGAGATCTACCGGCGGGCCGCCGACCACGCGGCCGAGCGAGGGATCATCCTCGCCGACACCAAGTTCGAGTTCGGCAGCTCGCCAGGCGCCGAGATCGTGCTCGGCGACGAGGTCCTGACCCCCGATTCGTCGCGGTTCTGGCCCGCCGACGACTACGAGCCCGGCCGCTCTCAGGCCTCATTCGACAAGCAGTACGTCCGCGACTGCTCGGATCAGTCGGCTGGGACCACACGCCGCCGGCGCCGGAGCTGCCGGCCGAGGTGGTCCAGAACACCCGCGCGAAGTACGTCGAGGCGTACGAGCGGATCACCGGCCGCAGGCTCGATTAGTTGCGGCAGCCCGGCCGCTAGGCTGGGATCGTGAAGGCCAAGGTCCTGATCAGGCCCAAGGAGGGCATCCTCGACCCGCAGGGGAAGGCGGTCGAGCGGGCGCTGCCAGCGCTCGGCTTCGAGGGGGTCGCACGACGTCCGTGTCGGGCGGCTGGTCGAGCTGGAGACCGACGATCCCGACAAGCTCGACGCGCTCTGCGAGAAGCTGCTCGCCAACCCGCTGATCGAGGACTTCGAGATCGTGATCGAGGAGGCGCCACGGCAACGGCGGGATCGGCGTGATCGGCGTCATCCAGTTCCCGGGCTCCTGCGACGAGCGCGATGCGCTCGCGGCGCTGCGAGCGGGTCGGCGAGGGCCGGCTCGTCTGGCACGAGGAGACGGACCTCTCGGGCCTCGACGGCGTGGTCGTCCCCGGCGGCTTCTCCTACGGCGACTACCTGCGGGCCGGGGCGATCGCCCGCTTCTCGCCGGCGATGGAGGCGGTCGCGCGCTTCGCCGCGGAGGGCGGCCCGGTGCTCGGCATCTGCAACGGCTTTCAGGTGCTCTGCGAGGCGGGCCTGCTTCCGGGTGCGCTGCTGCCGAACGAGGGGCTGCGCTTCATCTGCCGGCAGGTCGGGCTGGTGGCTCGAGGACTTCGGGGACCCGTTCGGCGCCGGGCTCGAACAGGGCGAGCGACTCTCGATCCCGGTCAAGCACATGAGCGGCCGCTACTTCGCCCCGGACGATCAGCTCGACCGAATGGAGGCGGAGGGGCGGATCGCGTTCCGCTACGCGCCCGGCGAGAACCCGAACGGCAGCGTGCGGGACATCGCCGGCGTGCTCAACGAGGCGGGCAACGTGCTCGGCCTGATGCCGCATCCCGAGCACGCCGTCGACCCACTCACCGGATCCGACGACGGGCTCGCCCTCTTCCGGGCGCTGGCCGCCTCGCCGCAGGCCGCCGCCGCGTGAGCGCGGTATCCGAGTCAAGACACCGCGAGCTCGGGCTCACCGACTTCGAGTACGAGCGCATCACCGAGCTGCTCGGCCGGGACCCGAACGACGTGGAGCTGGCGATGTTCTCGCTGCTCTGGTCCGAGCACTGCGCCTACAAGCACTCGCGGAAGCTGCTCGGACGCCTCCCTACGGAGGGCGAGCGCGTCGTCATGGGCCCGGGAGAGAACGCCGGAGCCGTGGACGTCGGGAACGGGCACGCGATCGCGTTCAAGGTCGAATCCCACAATCATCCGAGCGCAGTGGAGCCATTCCAGGGCGCGGCGACGGGGGTCGGCGGGATCCTGCGGGACGTGTTCGCGATCGGGGCTCGGCCGATCGCGGTGCTCGATTCGCTGCGATTCGGCGAGCTCGCCTCGGATCGATCCCGCTACCTGTTCGAGGGAGCTGTTGCGGGAATCGGGCACTACGGCAACTCGATCGGCGTCCCCAACGTGGGTGGCGAGGTCTACTTCGAGCCGCCCTACGAGCACAACTGCCTCGTCAACGCGATGTGCGTGGGTCTGGCGCGTACCGACGAGATGATCCGCTCCGCGGCCGCCGGGCCGGGGAATCTGCTGGTGATCATGGGCGCCTCGACCGGCCGCGACGGGATCGGCGGCGCCTCGGTACTGGCATCCGCTGAGCTCGAGGCCGGCGACGATTCGAAGCGGCCGAGTGTTCAGATCGGCGACCCGTTCGAGGAGTCCAAGCTGCTCGAGTGCTGCCTGGAGCTGCTCGAGCGCGACCTGCTCCTCTCCCTCCAGGACCTCGGCGCGGCGGGCCTGACCTCGTCGGCGGGGGAGATGGCCTCCAAGGGAGGCGTCGGGCTCGACATCGACGTGTCGCGGATCCCCCTGCGCGAGGCGGACCTCGAGCCCTTCGAGGTGATGGTCTCCGAATCCCAGGAGCGGATGCTGGCGGTCGTCGATCCATCGAAGCTGGACGCAGTGATCGCGACCTGCGAGCGCTGGCAGACCGGGGCCGCGGCCATCGGCGACGTGACCGACACCGGACGCCTGCGGGTTCTCGACGACGGCGTCGAGGTCGGGGACGTCCCGGTTTCGGCGCTGGTGGACGAGTGCCCTCTGTATGACCTCGAGCCCGAGGAGCCCGACGGGTGGATGTACGGAAACTCGGACAGCCTGGGAGAGCTCGTCGCCCTCAGCGCCGGCCGCTCGGCCAACCCCAGCGATCCCTCGGCGGTCATCTGCGCGCTGCTCGCCTCCTCGAACGTCGCATCGAAGCGATGGGCCTTCGAGCAGTACGACTCGGTGGTGGGGTCACGCACGGCGCGGCGCCCCGAGGACGCAGACGCGGCGGTGCTGATGCTGCCCGAGTCGGACCGAGCGATCGCCGTCGCGATCGACGGCAACGGACGGCGGGTGGCCTGTGATCCGTACGCGGGGACGGTCGAGGCGGTCATGGAGTGCGCGCAGAACCTCGCCTGCGCCGGCGCCGAGCCGCTCGGGCTGACCAACTGCCTCAACTTCGGGAACCCGGAGAAGCCCAACGTCGCCTGGCAGCTCGACCGGGCCACGCTGGGACTGGCGGATGCCTGCCTCGGTTTGAAGATCCCGGTCGTGGGCGGGAACGTCTCGCTCTACAACGAGACCGAGCACGGCCCGATCTACCCGACCCCGGTCGTCGGCATGGTCGGCGAGCTGCCCGATCCCGCCCGTGCGCCCGGAATCGCGCCGGGTGGGGGCGACCGGCTGATCCTCGTCGGCCCGTTTGCGCCCTCGCTGGCCGGTTCGGAGCTGGCCAAGCAGAGGGGCGAGCTCGATGCCGGGCTGCCGCAGGTCGAGATCGGCGCCGTGGCAGAGACTCTCGCGTTCGTCCGTCGGGTCGTGCGCGACGGCGGGGCTACAGCGGCCCACGACGTCAGCGACGGCGGGCTCGCCTGCGCGCTGGCCGAGATGGCGATTGCGGCCGGCCGGGGCATCGAGGCCGACCTCGATCCGCTGGTGGAGCTGCGGGGCGGATCGGGCGAGAGCTGCCTCTTCGGCGAGGGGCCGGGAGGGATCATCCTGGGCGTCTCGGCCGAGCATGGCGACGACCTCCTCCAGGCCGCCGAGCAGGCCGGTGTCGAGGCCCTGGAGGTCGGCGGAGTCGGCGGGGATCGGCTCACGCTCTCGGCCGCCGAACGCGACGTCTCCGTGGCGCTCGCCGACGCGGAGCGCGCCTGGCGCTCGCTTCCCGAGCGGCTCTGAGCAGGGCAAATCGCTGATTGCACTCCCGTTCCGGGGGTAGGATCGTGGTGTGTTTGGGCACAAACCGCGACTAGCCCACGCGCATCACGGAGAGCAGCATCCGCTGCTCAGGCAGATCGGGATCTCATTCGGCGTGGCCGCATTGCTTGCGATCGCGGCGCTTCTCCTGCTGCCGCCGCACGCCCATGGCAACTTCGTCTACTGGAGCAACCAATCTCCCGGCAGCACGATTGGCCGCGCCAAAATCAACGGGACAGGCGCGAACAACAGCTTCATCGCCGGCATCGACCAACCGCGGGGGGTTGCCGTCGACTCCAAGTTCATGTACTGGGCCGAAGGTGGCGGCGGCGGCAACTCCATCGGCCGGGCGAACCTCGACGGCTCGGGGGTGAATCACCAGTTCATCACCACGGGGGTGAGCAATCCGACCGGTGTCGCGGTGACCTCTTCGAGCATCTACTGGGAGAACCAAGTCGGAATGGGCGGGTTCTCGATCGGCCGGGCGAACCTCGACGGAAGCAACCCGAATCCCAACTTCATTCCTAGTCCAGTCCAGATCGGTGGGCTCGCCACCGACTCGAGCTTCGTCTACTTCTTCGGCGATGCCACGCACATTGGACGGGCAACGCTCGACGGGACCTCAGTAGACCGCACCTTCATCACGATTCCGGACCGCTTCTCTGGGCTCGCGGTGGACCCCACTTTCCTCTATTGGAGTCGAAGCGGTGCAAGCGCGATTGGGCGCGCTCCTGTGGGCGGGGGCACGGTGCAGGACACGTTCGTCCCTTCGGGTACGTCGGGCGGAGGACCGTGCGGAGTCGCCGTCAACTCGCAGTTCCTCTTCTGGGGCAACCAAGACGCGCCCGCGATCGGGCGCTCGAACATCAACGGCAGCTCGCCGAATCCAACGTTGATCGCCGGGCCCACCAGCCCTTGTCTGCTCGCCGCGGCCCCATCCAACAAGATCACGGTCAACTCAGTCAGCAAGAACAAGAAGAAGGGCACGGCCAGCATCAACACCAAGGTGCCGGGGCCGGGCCAGGCGACGCTGAATCAGACGAACACCCCGCCCGACGTCAATGCGACCGCGGCCGGCGTCAAGCAGGTCGGCCTGACGATCACGCAGGCCTCGTCCTTCAAGCTCGCGGTGAAGCCGACTGGCAAGACGTCGAAGAAGCTCAGCAAGCAGATCAAGAAGCAGCTGAAGAAGAAGAGCAAGGCGAAGGCCAAGGCCAGCGTGACCGTGTTCATCCACTTCGTCCCGTCCGGCGTGGCGGGGGTTCCGAACACCCAGCAGGTCAAGGTCACCCTGATCAAGCAGGAAGACGAAGAAGTAGCCTCGCTTTGAATCGAAGAGCGTCCGGACGACGTCTACCGCATGGCGGGATTGCCGCCCCTCTCCTCGCGGCGCTGGTGCTCTTGATTGCGGCGCCGCAGGCATGGGCGAACTTCGTCTACTGGACGAGCGGCACACCGAACTCGGCGATCGCGCGGGCGAAGCTCAATGGCACAGCGCTGAACCCGGCGTTCATCGTCGGACTCAACAACCCGCATGGCGTCGCGACCGACTCGAAGTTCATCTACTGGACACAGGGCGACGCGACGAACGGATCGATCGGCAGAGCCAACCTTGACGGGACAGACGCGAATCCGGGCTTCATCCCGCATTCCGCCGGGGTGAGCGATCCCTCGGGGATCGCGCTGACTCCCGACGCCGTCTACTGGCAGAACGGCGGCGGGACCATCGGCAGGGCGAACATCGACGGCTCGGCGCCGAATCCGGGATTCATTGCCACCACCAACAGCGCCTGCGGACTGGCCGCCGACTCCAACTTCCTCTACTTCCTGAACAACGGCGGCACACAGATCGGGCGGGCGCCGCTCGACGGAGCCTCGGTCACCCCCGACTTCGCCTCCATCCCCGAGGCCTTCTGCGGCCTCTCGATCGATTACAACTACCTGTACTGGGGATCCGACAGCGGCAACACGGTCGGGGTGGTGCCGGTCGTAGGCGGACCCGCTCAAGCGGACTACATCGATGCGGGAACGACGGGTGGAGGACCGAGCGGTGTCGCGGTCAACTCGCAATTCATCTTCTGGGGCAATTACGACACCGGCGCGATCGCCCGCGCCAATCTGAACGGCGCGGCACCGAAACTCGCGTTGATCCCCGATGCGGGGGTCACCGGACCCGCGGACGCGTCGCAGCTCACAGCCGCACCCGCCAACAAGATCACGGTGAACTCGGTGACGAACATCAAGAAGAAGGGAACCGCGACCATCCAGGCCAGGGTGCCGAGTCCCGGGCTCGTGACGCTCGATCAGACGGGCTCGGCGCCCGACGTCGGCGCATCGGCGGCGGCCGTCGAGCAGGTGAGCATGAGCCTGCCGCGGGCCGAGGTCTTCGAGCTGACCGTGAAACCGACCGGGAAGACGGCGCGGAAGCTCAAGAAGCGGGTGTTGAAGAAGGGCAAGGGGAGGGTCACGGTGAGCGTCTTCATCCACTTCGTCCCGGCCACGGTGGCGGGGGTACCGAACACCCAGCAGGTCACGGTCGCGCTCATCAAGAAGGGCAAGAGGGAGAAGCCGAGGAAGTAGGCCCGTGGCGGGAGCGGCTCCGGCCCTGCAAATCGCCGCATTTTGGGGGAGTGAACGCCGCGGGGCGCGCCTTGCCCGCTGCTACCCTCAATCTGCGGGCTGATCTCCTGCTCGCCCATTCGATCTCCAGAGGTTGAGATACCTCCACAAGACTTGACCGACGCGCGCTTCGACGTTCCCGATCGCGATGGCCCGCGCGATGAGTGCGGGGTATTCGGCGTGTACGCGCCCGGCCGCGACGTCGCGCGGCTCGCGTACTTCGGGCTCTACGCGCTCCAGCACCGTGGCCAGGAGTCGGCGGGGATCGCCACCTGCGAAGGCGGCCACATCACCACGCTGCGGGAGCTCGGGTTGGTCTCACAGGTCTTCGACGAGGACAAGCTCCGCGCGCTTGCCGGCGACATGGCGATTGGCCACGTCCGCTACTCGACCACCGGCGGCGGGGCCTGGGAGAACGCGCAGCCGGTCTGGCGCGACGACGGCCGTGAGCTGGCACTCGCGCACAACGGCAACCTGACCAACGCGGTCGAGCTCTACAACGAGCTCACCGAGGCGGGCGTGCACCTGCGCGGCACCTCGGACTCCGAGATCATGGCCGCGCTCCTCTCCCGCACCGCGGGAGAGGGCGACGAGTGGATCGAGGACGCGGTGGCGGAGGTGATGCCGCGGCTCGAGGGCGCCTACTCGACCGTGGTGATGACCAAGCACGCGGTGGTGGCCATTCGCGACCCGCACGGGGTGCGGCCGCTGGCCCTCGGCAAGATGAAGCCGAGCGACGGGTTCCCAGAGTGCTTCGTGGTCGCCTCGGAGAGCTGCGCGTTCGACATCATCGGCGCCCAGATGATCAGGGAGGTCCAGCCGGGCGAGATGGTGTCGCTGACGGCCAAGGGCCTCGAGTTGAAGCCGGTGATCACGGGGGAGCAGCCCGCGCAGTGCGTCTTCGAGCACATCTACTTCTCGCGTCCGGATACCCGGCTCGAGAACCGGGTGCTGCAGGAGGTGCGCGGCAGGATGGGAGAGCTGCTCGCCGAGGAGGCTCCGGTCGACGCGGATCTGGTGATCTCGGTGCCGGACTCCGGCAATCCGATGGCCAACGGGTTCGCCCGTGCGGCGGGGCTGCCCAAGGACGACGGACTGATCAAGAACCGCTACGTCCAGAGGACCTTCATCCAGCCCGGCCAGGAGCTGCGCAAGCACGGTCTGCGCATGAAGTTCAACCCCCTTCCCGAGATCGTCGCGGGCAAGCGGGTGGTGGTCGTGGACGACTCGATCGTGCGCGGCAACACGACGCGCCAGATCGTCGCGATGCTGAAGGACGCGGGTGCGAAGGAGGTCCACCTGCGGATCTCGGCGCCGCCGATCCGCCATCCCTGCCACTACGGGATCGACATGTCCACGCGCGAGGAGATGATCGCCCACGACAGGACGGTCGAGGAGATCGCGGAGGAGCTGGGGGCGGACTCCCTGGCCTACCTCTCCATGGACGCGGTGTACGAGGCGATCGGCACACCGCGGGAGAAGCACTGCGACGCGTGCTTCACGGGCGACTATCCGCTGGGCGATCCCGAGTCGGCGAACGGCAAGTTCGCGCTCGAGGACATCGCGGTCGTTCCGGCCTCTCGGCTAGGCGTCCGCGCGCCGGACGATCCGAAAGGATGCGGACGTGAGTCAGTTCCGCATCGTGGTCCTCGCCTCGGGCAGCGGCACCAACCTGCAGGCGATCCTCAACCAGCTGCATGGCGGTGAGGAGGGAATCGACGTCGTCGGCGTCGGGTCCGACAAGCCGGGGGCCAGGGCGCTCGAGCGGGCGCGACAGGCGGGAGTCGAGGCGGCGGTTTTCCCGACCGACGAGTACGGGGACCGCGCGGCGCGCGATCGGGTGCTCGGCGACTGGATCGAGGAGCGGGGAGCGGACCTGGTGGTGCTCGCCGGCTACATGCAGCTGCTCTCGCCGGAGTTCGTCGGCCGGTTCCGGAACCGCGTGATCAACGTGCATCCCGCCCTGCTGCCGTCCTTCCCCGGGATCGATGCGCTCCAGCAGGCGATCGACCATGGCTCGAAGATCACCGGGGTGACGGTGCACTTCGTGGACGAGGGGGTGGACTCCGGGCCGATCATCCTGCAGCGGCCGGTGCCGATTCCGCCGAGTCGGGATTGGGACGAGGCCGAGAAGGCGATTCACGCGAGCGAGCACGCGCTGCTGCCGGAGACGATCAGGCTGATTGCGGCGGGGCGGGTGCGGATCGACGAGGCCAATCCTCGGGTCGTCCACATCGATCCCGGGTCTTAGACTCGCCTCTCTCGTGTCGACCCCCTCTCCCGAGATCGCCCCGGAGCCGGCCGGCGAGTCGCTGCCGGTCCGCCGCGCGCTGGTCTCGGTGGCCGACAAGACCGGCGTGGCGGAGTTCGCGGCCGGGCTGGCCAAGCTGGGGGTGGAGGTGATCTCCACCGGCGGCACACTCTCGGTGCTGCGGGAGGCCGGGGTCGACGCGAAGCCCGTCGAGGAGCTGACCGGGTTCCCCGAAATCCTCGATGGACGGGTGAAGACGCTTCACCCGCATCTGCATGCCGCGCTCCTCGCGGTTCGTGACAACCCGGAGCACTCTGAGACGCTGCGGGAGCACGAGATCGAGCCGATCGACCTCGTCTGCGTGAACCTCTATCCGTTCGAGCAGACAGTGGCTGGCCTGGATGTTCCCGAGGAGGAGGCGATCGAGAACATCGACGTCGGAGGGCCGACGATGATCCGGGCCGCGGCTAAGAATCATCGCTTCGTGGCGGTGGTGGTGCGGCCCGAGAGCTACGACGCGGTACTCGACGAGCTGGAGGAGACGGGGGAGCTCTCCGCGGCGACCAGGCATTGGCTCGCGAACGAGGCCTTCGCGTACACGGCGCGGTACGACGCGGCGATCAGCCGCTGGTTCGCACGCCGCTACGAGCAGCTGCCGTCCCACTGGGTGACAGCGTGGGAGAAGGAGCTCGATCTCTCCTACGGGGAGAACCCGCACCAACGGGCGGCTCTGTATGTCGAGCCGAGGGTCCGGTCACACGTCCTCTCGCGGGTGGCGAAGCTGCACGGCAAACCGCTCTCGTTCAACAACGTGCTCGACCTCAACTCGGCCCGGACGCTGCTCACCGACCTCGAGGGGCCGGGGTGCGTGATCGTCAAGCACAACAATCCGTGCGGAGTGGCCGAGGCGGGTGTCGATGCGAGGGCGCGCGACAGCGCGACCCGTTTGATGAGGGCCTACGAGGCCGCCTTCGCCTGCGATCCGACGTCTGCCTTTGGCGGCGTGATCGCGCTCAACCGCCCGGTGGACAGGGCGTTGGCCGAGCGGCTGCACGAGCAGTTCATCGAGGTGCTGATCGCGCCCGAATATGAGGACGGTGCGCTCGACGTGCTGCAGCAGAAGGAGGGCATCCGCATCCTCGAGGACACGGAGCGGCGGACGCACCAGATCGAGCCGGACATCAAGCGGGTGCGCGGCGGGATCCTCGTGCAGGACCCCGATGGGACCCCGGAGCCGCGAGAGCTGATGGAGGTCGTCACCAAGACCCAGCCGAGCGATCAGCAGTGGGAGGACCTGCTCTTCGCCTGGAGGGTGGTTCGCCACGTCAAGTCCAACGCGATCGTCCTCGCTCGCGATCGGGCCACCCTGGGGATCGGAGCGGGTCAGATGAGCCGGGTCGACTCGGTGCGCCTGGCGATCGAGAAGGCGAAGGACTCGCGTGGACCCGATGCCGAGCCGCTGCTCGCCGGGTCGGTGGTCGCCTCGGACGCCTTCTTCCCGTTCGCCGACGGGCCGCAGGCGGCGATCGATATCGGTGCTACCGCCGTCATTCAGCCGGGCGGCTCGAAGCGCGACGCCGAGGTGATCGAGGCCTGTGACGCCGCCGGCGTCGCGATGGTCTTCACGAAGCGCCGCCACTTCCGGCATTAGGCAGCTTCAGGAGGTGCCGGCCGCCTTGCGCGCCTCGTCGCGGTCGCGATGTGCCTCGACCCTCGCGGCCAGACCGTCGCGAACGGTCCAGATGTGCCCGAACTCGCCGTAGAGCGGCATCCCCGTCGCCCTGGCCTTCGCGAAGATCCGGCCGAGGACCAGAACCCCGTCGTCGCCGATCTCCACGAACTCGTCGCCGTCGTAGTGGAATTCCGAGAAGTCCTGCTCGAGCGCCTCGACGAACACCTCCAGGCCCCCCACGCCCGTCAGCACCCGATCTCCCAGCTCATGCGAGAGCCGCGACTCGAAGTCGGGCGCCACCACGTCACGGAGCTCGGCGAAACCCTCGCGCCGACTTCCGACGGTCGCCCAGTCGAAGCCGTAGATGCGCCGAATCAGGTCAGACCGCGACGCCATGAGGGTGAGTATCTCGCTTGGCGCAAGTCACGCTGCCAAAATGGAGCTTGGCGCCTCTAACTCAATCGGCAGAGTTCCGGCCTTTTAAGCCGGCGGTCCGGGTTCGATCCCCGGGGGGCGCATTGCTCCTGACCGGTCATAACTAGAGTCTCGAGTGGCATGAGGATCTCAGCGAAGGTGGACTACGCCGTGCGGGCGGCGATCGAGCTTGCGGCGGGGGGCGGAGAGCCAATCAAGGGCGAGCAGATCGCCGACGCCCAGGAGATCCCGCTCAAGTTCCTCGAGAACATCCTCGGCGAGCTCAAGCACACCGGCATCGTCGCCAGCCGCCGGGGCGCGCAGGGCGGCTACTGGCTCGCCAAGCCGGCCGAGGACGTCACCCTCGCCGACATCGTTCGTGCGGTCGAGGGCCCGCTTGCGAGTGTTCGCGGCCAGGGACCCGAGACGCTCGAGTACAAGGGCGAGGCGGTCCCGCTACAGAAGGTCTGGATCGCGCTCCGCGCCAACATCCGGGCGGTGATGGAGGACACCAGCCTCGCGGACGTGGTGGGCCGAGACCTACCCGCTGAGGTCCGTGAGCTGAGCGAGCCGGCGGAAGCCTGGAGTACGCGTTAGCCGTCGTCCTCGGCGACGCGACCCGGTGGCGGCTCGCCGACTCGCTCAACCCATCGGAACGCTTACCTGGGCACCCCCGGCTCGCTGGTGACCTGAGAGCCGGCTCCGTCGGCTCCGAAGACGCGGGTCGTACGCGGTCGCACGAACACGATCTGTCCCTCGGCCAACTCGAGCTGGTCGACCTCGTCTCGCGTCAGCTGGACCGAGAAGTTCTCGCCCTCGGGCAGGGTCAGCTCCACCCTGACCTCGAAGCCGAGGTGGACGATCCGATCGACCATCGCCTCGATCGTCTGCCCATTCGGCTCGTGGCGCACCTCGACGTCGTGCGGCCGGACCCAGGCGTCGCCGAGCCGGTGCGCCGGCCCGACAAACCCCATGACGAACTCGGAAGCCGGATTCTCATACAGGTCTCGCGGTCCGCCCGACTGCTCGACCTTGCCGTCGTTCATGACGATGATCTGCTCCGCGACGTCCATCGCCTCCTCCTGATCGTGGGTGACGAAGATCGTCGTCACGTGCACGTCGTCGTGGAGGCGCCGCAGCCAGGTGCGCAGCTCCTGCCGCACCTTGGCGTCGAGCGCGCCGAAGGGCTCGTCGAGCAGCAGCACCCGCGGCTCGACGGCCAGCGCCCTGGCCAGCGCCATCCGCTGGCGCTGTCCGCCGGAGAGCTGGTTCGGGAAGCGCTTCTCGAAACCCTTCAGGTGGACGAGCTCGATCAGCTTCTTGACCCGCTCACGGATCGTCCCGTTGCCCTCGCCCCTGATCCGCAGGCCGAAGGCGATGTTGTCGAACACGGTCATGTGCTTGAACGCGGCGTAGTGCTGGAAGACGAAGCCGACGTTCCGATCCTGCACCCGAGTCTCGGTGTTGTCCTCGCCCGAGATCAGCACCTGACCGGTGTCGGGCTGCTCGAGGCCGGCGATCACCCGCAGCAGCGTCGATTTGCCGCTCCCGCTCGGGCCGAGCAGGGCCGTCAGCCCGCCGTCCGGCACGTCGATCGAGACGTCATCCAGCGCGACGAAGTCGCCGAACCGCTTGGTCACGTTCTTGACAGAGATGGCCATTTCAGGCCTCCTTTTGGATGGGCTGTGGGACGAACACGCCCGGGCCGGGCAGATCGTGGTCCTCCTCGTCGGCGTCGACGCTCCGCGCCGACCGCTTCTGCAGGAAGCTCATGCTGAAAAGCACGGCAATCGCGATGAGCGCCAGGACGAGCGCCGCCGCGTAGGCGCCGGCGAGGCTGAAGTTGTCGAACTGGTCCTTGACGAAGAGCGGCAGGGTCTGTGTCCCGCCGCTTCCCGAGACGTTCCCCGCCACCACGCTCACCGCGCCAAACTCCCCCAGTGCTCGGGCCGTGGCCAGAACGACTCCGTACGTGACGCCCCACCTGATTGCGGGCAGGGTCACGCGCCAGAAGGTCTGCCACGGCGTGGCACCGAGGGTTTCCGCCGCCTCCTCCTGGTCGGTGCCGATCTCCTGGAGCACCGGCATCACCTCGCGCACGACGAAGGGCAGCGAGACGAAGATCGTCGCCAGGATCATGCCGGGGAGGGAGAAGATGATCTGGATCCCGTTCTCGGCGAGCGACTCCCCGAACCAGCTGTTGCGCGGGGCATAGACCAGGAAGAGCGCAAGTCCGATCACCACCGGGGAGATCGCGAACGGAAGGTCGATCGCCGCGTTCAGCAGCGCCTTGCCGCGGAAGTTCTGGCGGGCCAGCACCAGGGCGGTGATCACGCCGAAGATGGTGTTGAGCGGGACCGCGATCCCAACACAGACGATGGTCAGCCAGAAGGCGTGGAGGCCATCCGAACTGGTCACGGCATCGATCGGCTGGCTCAGGCCGTGCTCGAAGGTCCGGTAGAAGATCATTCCCACGGGCACGATCAGCAGCGCGGCGAGGTAGAACAGCGCGATCGAGCGCAGCCCGAGGCGGGATCGCAGGCTAAGCGCGCTCATGTCTCGACCTCCAGCTGGCGAAGAGGTTGAGCACCAAGAGCAGCGCCACCGAGATGCCCAGCAGCAGCACGGACACCGCGGCCGCCCCCGACAGGTCGTTCGTCTGTACGCGGCCGAAGATGTAGACCGATGCGGCCTGGGTCTTGAAGGGGATGTTCCCCGTGAGCAGGACGAGGGAGCCGAACTCGCCGATGGCGCGGGCGAACGCGAGCGCGACCCCGGCGAGGATCGCCGGCGCCAGGTTGGGCAGGATGATGCTGCGGAAGATGCGGTGGTTGGGGGCGCCGAGTGACGCAGCGGCCTCCTCCATCTCCCGATCGACCTCCAACAGCACCGGCTGCACCGAGCGGACCACGAACGGCAGCGTCACGAACAGCAGCGCCATGACGACCGCCACCCTCGTGTAAGCGGCGTGAACGCCGATCGGCGAGTTCGGCCCATAGAGGGCGAGCAGCGTGAGGCTGGCGACGATCGTGGGTAGCGCGAATGGCAGGTCGATGATCGAGTTGAGGAGCCGCTTGCCGCGGAATTCGTCGCGGACCAGCACCCAGGCGATCAGCGTGCCCATCACCGCATTGATCACCACGACGATCAGCGAGGAGATCAGGGTGAGCTTGATCGCCGCGACGGCCTCCTTGTCGGTGATCGCCTCCCAGAAGTGCCCGAGGCCATCGTCGAACGCACGCGTGAATACGGCTGCCAGAGGCAGCAGCACGATGAGGCTGATCCACAGCGTCGCGGTGCCGCGAGCGAGAACCGCACCGCCGAGGGGGGCCCGAAGGCCCGCCCTCGGCGGCCTGGCTACAGCAGTGTCGGCTGATGCCATGTCGGCGGCTCGCTCCTGACGGATTAGCTGGTCGGGTTGCCGAGGTCCTTCTCGGCCTGGATCACCCAGCCGTCGTCCCCGAAGAACGGATCGGAGACCGTGCTCCACCCACCGAACTCGTCGATGGTGAACAGGCCCGACGGTGTCGGGAACTTGCTGGCGTTCTTGTCGGCCACGGACTTGACGACCGGGCGATACCCGGCGTCGGCGAAGTCCTGCTGTCCCTGGTCTGTGTAGAGGAAGTCCAGGAACTTCTGGGCCTCCGACGGCGCGTCCTTGGTGATCGCGATCGGGTTATCGATCTGGATGGTGCTGTCGGGGGTGACGTACTCGAGGTCGATGCCCTCCTGCTTCGCCTGGATGGCCTCGTTCTCGTAGCCGACCAGCACGTCGCCCTTGCCGCTCGAGAAGGTCTGCAGCGAGTCACGGGCGCTGGAGTCCTGAACGGAGGTGTTGGCCAGGACCTGCTTGACGAAGTCCTGCGCCTGGGCCGGAGACTTGCCCTCGGCGATCTGCGACCCGTAGATGGCCATGATGTTCCAGCGAGCTCCGCCGGAGGTGGCCGGGTTCGGATCGATCACGTCGACGTCCGAGTTGGCGAGATCGTCGAAGGTGGTGATGTTCTTCGGGTTGCCCGGCCGGACCATCAGGGTCACGACCGAGTGGGTGACGATCCCCTTGTATTGATTCTGATTCCAGTTGGAATCGACAATGCCGCCATCGACCAGCCTCGTCATGTCGGGCTCGAGTGAGAACTCGACGACATCGGCCGGCTGGCCGGCTTCGACCGCGCGGCTCTGGTCACCCGACGACCCGAACGAGTTCGAGAAATCGACGTCCTTGCCGTCAGACGTGTCCTTGAAGCCAGGCTCGAGGTTCTCCTCGTAGACCTGCTGCGGAGTCGAGTACGCAACCAGGTTGAGGGTGCTGCCGCTGCCCCCGCCGCAGGCGGCGATCCCGAGGGTCGCTCCGAGAGCGAGCTACCGCGATGCCCACGCGGGCGATGAGGCGCCCCGGCTGGCGCTTCTTTCCCTTGCTCATAGAGGGTTCCTTGTGGCCTTTCTTTATTGATTTCGTTGACAAGCGGCGGCCACGGTAGCACGTTCTTGACTTTTAGGATCAGAAAGATGCTCTATTCCCTACCTGATCGGGGGAAATGCCAGAAAACCGGTGGGAAAGGCAAGGTTCGGCGACTCGGGCGGATCAGGGACGCAGCAAGCGGGGAAGGACTCCCCGCAACTAGAACAGCTTCGTCTGCTCGGGTTCCCGCCGCTCGGCTTCGCGCTTCGCGCGCCGCGCCTCGAGCCGCGCACGGCGGCTGTAGCGCGGGTCGTCCGAGAGGTTCGGCGCGCGGACCAGGGCACCGATGCGCTTCCGCTCGGCGCTCGGCGCGTACGCGCGACCCTCGTAGAGCCTGTCGTAGCGGGGAACCAGATCCGGGCGCGCCGCGGAGAGCCAGGACATGAAGACCTCCTTCACCCCCGGGCGAAGGTGCAGGGCGATCCCGTTCACGAAGGTCGCGCCCGACTCCTCCGCGATCGAGACGATCTCGTCCACCAGCTCCGGCGAGTCGTTGATCCCCGGCATCAGCGGCGCGATCAGGACGCCGGAGGGGATCCCCGCCTCGTTGAACTTGGCAACCGCCTCCAGGCGCTTGCGCGGATGCGGCGTGTGCGGCTCCGTCTCGCGCCAGATCTTCTCGTCGAGCGTCGGCACCGAGAGGTTCACGCTCACATCCGCGACCTCGGCGAGCTCGAGGAGTGCATCCAGGTCTCGAAGTACGAGCGGTGACTTGGTCAGGATCGAGGTCGGGGTCTCGGCCTCGAGCAGCGCCTTGATCATGGGGGGCATCAGCTCGTACTTCCCCTCCGCCCACTGGTACGGGTCGGTGTTCGTCCCGAAGGCGATGAGCTCCCGCTTCCAGCTCGGGCGCCCGAGCTCTGCGCGGAGCAGCTCCGGCACGTTCACCTTGACGACGATCTCACGCTCGAAATCGCGGCCGGCATTCAGGTCCAGATAGGTGTGGGTGTTGCGGGCGAAGCAGTTGTGACTCACGACTCCGTTGGCGATGAAGTCACCCGTCCCGGTCGTGATGTCGAACATTCGGACCGCTTGCCAAGCGGCTCGATCGCGACGACTCCGAGCTTGGCGTTGCTCTTCAGGGCCGATTCCCTCGAATCGAGCGCTTCCGGCTGATCGCAGGATCGGTGAGGTGGAAGAAATCGAAGCTTCTCGGCGAGTCCGCCAGTGATTCGCACGTAGGTGAGCCCATTGTCCTTGCGCGGTCGGTCGAAGCTGTTCGGAATAGAAAACCGCCGGAAGCAGTACGTAATCCAATCAATGATCTCCGGGTCGGTGTTCGCGATCCGCAAAACACCCTGGCTGAATACTGCCCTCCGCGTCAAAGATGCCGGCCAGAAACCCCTTGCACCACTCCGGATCCGGCGACCGCGGCCACGCAATGAGCTCGCTGATTGCCGAAACACGGGCACCGGTGGCTCCTAGAGCCGTCAACGGCCGCGTAGTCGCCGTTGATGCCTGAAACAAGAAGGCCCGAGTATCGATCGCCTCTAGATCGAGATAGTGCCGGGCTCGGATCAAGGGCTCGATATCGACCAGAGCGAGCCTGAAGCTGCGGGCGCGTGGAGGCCGATCGCCATCCATCGCCGGCGTCCCCGCAATGTAGGCGTCGCCGCGGACCAGGCCGCAGAGGTATCCGCGTCTGTATTCGCGGGAGTCCCTGGGAGGCATCGTCAATGTGCCGACCCCGAGGAGCTGATCGTTCGAGAGTCAGGTGTGGCCGACGATGCGTCCCTGCTCGGCGCCAACGACGTATTTCCATTTGCCACGACGAGTCCAGAAACGATGATCACCGCTCGCAATCAGCTCGGTGCCGTCCTCGAGCGTGACCCGATAGGCCTCCTTGTGAGTCTCCCAGTGAGCCAGGACTTCGGTTGATGTCGTAGCGCCGATACTTCCCGTCGGACTCGTGCCGTAGATGCGATCGCCGACCTCCAGGTCAGCGACCAGGTGCGTTGTTCGGCCGTCGGCCATGAGGATCGGTGTGTCTCGCCCCCAGGCAATAGGTGCAGGCATGTGCACAGCCTCGAAACGCGTTGACCGTCTAGTTGAACGGCAGGAAGTCACCGGGCACCTTGTTGAGCGCCGACTTGGCCCGGACCTCGTGGAAGTTGATGCCGAGGGCCTCCGGAGCATCGAAGGTCCGGACCCGTTCGACGTCGAGGCCCGGCAGGCTCCGTCCGTCCTCTCGATCGACTCTTTGCGAATCCCAGCGCATCCGTTTGGAGTGTTGCAATTTCCGTCAGGCGATACGAACGTATGTTCGCATACTCTCCGGCGCATCGTTCGCTGTGAAAGGATCGGTCACATGCAGGAACACGTCGTCCACCTGTTGCGAATCGAGGGCACGGCGGACGACGAGTGCGAGGAGTTCCTCAAGTGCCTCTACGACCGGATCGAGTTCGGCCCTCCCGAGCAGAGGGAGCCCGATCAGGCAGCGGCTCGGGAGCTGCACGTGGCGCCGGCTGGAGATATCCAGCCGGTGTCGATCACGGGCGACTTCGGTCTGGAGGTCGCTCACGCGCAGGTCGATGACTTTGCGACTGCGTGCAGGCCGGACTGGGAGACGCTCTACCAACTCGTCCGGTAGCCGTCCTCAGCGCTCCCGACTGCCTCGCTTGAACGCCGGGTAGGAGACCCTCGTGACCCAGCTCCCCCTCAACGGCGAGGAGACCAGCGGCGCGGCGGCACTGATCCCCGAGCGGCCGACACTGAAGTCGCTGCGCGAGGCCGCGGCCGGGTGCACCGCGTGTCCCCTCCACGAGACCGCGACGCAAACGGTCTTCGGGGAGGGGTTGAAGCGGGCACGGCTGATGCTGATCGGCGAGCAGCCCGGCGATCGCGAGGACATCGAGGGCCATCCGTTCGTCGGTCCCGCGGGCAAGGTCCTCGACAGGGGCCTGGAGGAGGCGAAGATCGAGCGCGGCGACGCCTACGTCACCAACGTCGTCAAGCACTTCAAGTGGAAGCCGCAGGGCAAGCGCCGCATCCACCAGACGCCGCGCGCGGAAGAGATCAAGGCGTGCGCTCCCTGGCTCGATGCGGAGCTCGAGGTGGTCGATCCCGAGCTACTCGTCTGTCTGGGAGCTACGGCGGTCAGGGCCGTAATCGGCTCCAAGGCCCGGGTGATGAAGGACCACGGCGAGTTCCTCGAGTCGAGGCTCGGGCGCACCGCGGTGCCCACGCTCCACCCCTCGGCGATCCTCCGGGCGGATCCCAAGGACAGGGACGACGCGATGGCGCTGCTGGTCGGCGATCTCCGCCGGGTGCGCAAGTACCTCGACTCCTGAATCGCCGTCGAGGGTCACAATCCCCGAGCGATGCGACCGAGCGAACCGAACTCCACCCCGCGGAGCACCGCGCCTACCGGGAGCTCTACGCGGCGTGCCGGCAGCTGATCACCAGGTGGCGGAGGATCGCATCGGCGCTCGACGGGACGGCGATCGCCGAGCACCTCAAGGACGGCGCGGCCGAGACCTCCGTCCTGCTCACCGAACTCGGCCCCCGCACAGCGACCTACGGCCTCTACGGGAGCCCGACGGCTCAGGGCATGGGAGCGCGGATCGCCGACCTGCGTACCGTGATCGCCGACCGGGGCGGCGATACCGGACTGGTTGTTCGCTCGGCGGTCCTGGACATGGAGCACGTGACGACGCTTCTGCGACACCTCGCCGAGCTCGCTCGGGCCCGTGGTGATCGGAGCATGGCCGGATTCTGCGAGGAGTGGGCCGGGCGCCTCGAATCGAACCTGGACGCCGTCCGCGAGGCCGCGGTCGAACTCGGAGCGAATCCAGACAGGACCTCGGCTCCGCTGGACGAGTCGGTCGTGAACCGAGCAGCGCACGGCGTCGGCTGGGTCTTCGGGTCGGTCGGCGAGGCGGTCGATCGTGTGATCAGCCGGCGGCGCGGCTAGTCCGCCGGGCGGCCCTAGGAGAGCTCCGGCCTTCCCTCGAGCGGGGTCGAGGCCTCGGCGTGCAGGCGCCGCGGGATCCGCCCGGCCTGCCGAGCGGCCCAGCCGGCCTCGACCGCGGCGCGCATCGCGGTCGCCATTCCCACGGGATCCTCGGCGCGCGAGACCGCGCTGGCGAGCAGCACTGCGTCGCAGCCGAGCTCCATCGCGAGCGCCGCATCGGACGCGGTGCCGATCCCCGCATCGAGGACGACCGGGACCCCGGAGCGCTCGGCGATGATCTGAATGTTGTACGGGTTGCGGATCCCCATCCCTGACCCGATCGGCGATCCGAGCGGCATCACCGCCGCGCACCCCGCCTCCTCCAGCCGCCGGGCGAGAATCGGGTCGTCGTTGGTGTAGGGCAGCACCGTGAAGCCGTCGTCGGCGAGGGTCTCAGCCGCCTCCACCAGCTGCACCGCGTCGGGGAGGAGCGTCCGATCGTCGCCGATCACCTCGAGCTTCACCCAGTCGGTCTCGAAGGCCTCGCGGGCGAGCTTCGCCGTGCGCACGGCGTCCCGCGCCGTGTAGCACCCGGCGGTGTTCGGCAGGACGAAGACGCCGAGGCGCCGGATCACGTCCACGACAGATCCCTCGGCCTCGGGGTCCACCCGGCGTAGGGCCACCGTGACGATCTCGGTGCCCGATGCGATCAGGGCCTCCTCCATCTGCTCGAGCGAGCGAAAGCCGCCGGTCCCGACTATCAACCGTGAGCCCCAGCTTCGACCGCCGAGCTCGAACCCGTCTTCGGCGCCGCCCTGGATCGCGGCCAGGACCTCCACCTTCTGCCCCTCCCGCAGCGAGGTCCGACCCCACTCGCTGCGGGGCACAACCTCGCCGTCGATGGCGACCGCCAGTCCGCGCTGATCCCCGGACGCGCCCGATGCCTCCACCGCTTCGGTGACGAAGGACCCCTCCGGGAGCGCGACCGACTCGCCATTCAGCTCGACGTTCACCCGACCTCCACCGGTGACTCCGCGGGGTGCCCGGCGAACCGCTGGGGCGAAAACGGATCCAGGTCGACCGGGGGGGTCTCATCTGCGAGCAGGGCAGCAATACAGTCGGCCGTCACCGGAGCCTGGAGCACGCCGTTGCGGAAGTGCCCGGTCGCGATCAGCAAATTCTCGGCATCACCGGGCCCGATCAGAGGCGCGTTGTCGGGGGAACCGGGCCGCAGGCCGGCGGTCGCCTCGACCAGCTCGAGCTCGGCGATCTCCGGGATCACCCGGTAGGCCTCGCGCAGCAGCTCGTGCACGCCCCCGGCCGTGACGGTCGTGTCGAAGCCCCGCTCCTCCACAGTCGCGCCGACGATCAGGCGCCCGTCCGCCCTCGGCACCATGTAGACCCGCTCCCCGGCCACGATGCGATCGCAGGCCGGCTCGTCGGGTGAGCCGCGAAGCGTCAGGATCTCGCCCTTCACGGGCCGGACCGGCGGAGCGCCTGCGGGCAGCCAGCGCGCCCGCCCCGACCAGCAGCCGGCAGCGAGCACCAGGCTCGACGCTTCGAGCACCCGTCCTTCCGCCGTCACGACGCGCCAGGCGCCGTTCTGACGCTCGGCGCCCATCACCGCCGCGCCGGAATGGACGGCGACGCTCCGGCGATCCAGCGCCGCGAGCAGGGCCGCTACCGCCTTCCTCGGATCGACACTGGCCTCGCCGGGCACGTGGGCGCCTCCGCGAACGACCGTGGCGAGACCCGCTTCGAGCCGCCGGCATTCACGCCCGGACAGCCATTCCGAATCGAGTCCGAGACTTCGATGCAGCTCGTAGCGGCGCCGCAGCTCCTCAGCCTCGTCGCGATCCACAGCCACGTGCAGCGCTCCGGACTGCGAGAAGCCGATCTCCAGCTCCGCCTCGCTCTCGAGCTGCTCGGCAAAGCCGGGCCAGCGCCCCAGCGACTCGAAGTTGAAGACCAGGAGCCGCTCCTCCCCCCAGGACGCCTCGCCCACCGGGGCCAACATGCCCGCCGCGACTCCAGTCGCGCCGGCCGCCGGGCGGTCCTTCTCCAGCACGCACACTCGCGCCCCGCGCTGGGACGCCCGCCATGCGCAGGCGAGGCCGATTACGCCGCCGCCGACGAAGATCGCGTCGTATCGATTGTCCGCTTCTCTGCCCATCTACCTCCCTGCGCCGGCATTACCCGGATCAGGTTCGGACGGTCGGCGGCGCTTCAGCCGCCCTCTCAGCCCGTGGTGGGCTCCCGTTCCCACTCATCGTAGTGCGAGGGGGCCCGCAGGCAAAGCCGAGGAGCCACCCGTTTGGTGCTTGGGTCCTTGATCTAGGCTGCGAGTTGAAGTGACCGACGCCGCGCCCGGCGAGCACATCCGCCGGCCACAAACACCGCCGCCGAACATGGCGCCCCCCGAGTCGATCGGCGAGCTGCGGCGCCAGCGGCTGCGCTGGGCGAGGCTCTACTTCGTCAGCGACGCCCTCCCCCGCGGAGACGACCCGGAGCGCATGCTGAACGCCGCGATGGCCGGCGGCGCCGGGATGGTCGAGCTCCGCGACCGCGAACAGCCCAAGGCGGTGATCGAGCGCTCAGGACGAACCTTCCGGCGGCTCGCGAACACCTACAGCGCTCTCTTCATCGTCAACGACGATCCCTATCTGGCCATCGAGCTGAGCGCCGACGGCGTCCACGTGGGTCAGGACGACATCGGCCCCGCCGAGGCCCGCCGCATCATGGGCCCCAACGCGATCATCGGGCTCTCCACCCACTCCCGCGAGCAGATCGAGGCGGCGGCGAGCGAGCCCGTGGACTACATCAGCGTCGGGCCGATCTGGGAGACGCCCACGAAGGAGGGCAGGCCCGCGACCGGCCTCGAGCTGGTCCGAACGGCTGCCGAGGTCGCTCCGGTTCCCTGGTTCGCCATCGGCGGCATCGACCCCGGCAACGTGGACGAGGTCGTGGCGGCCGGCGCCGAGCGACTTTGCGTCGTACGCGCGATCCGCGACGCCGAGGACCCGCGGGCCGCGGCCACGGCGCTCTTCGACGCGGTCGACCCCGCCGCGCGCGAAGCGTCGAGCGAATGACCGGCGCCCGCGACAGAAAGCGAGCCGAGCGCCAGAAGCGCAAGCGCCGCTCGGCGGAGCGCCCGAGTGTTTCGGTCGAGGCGCAGCCGGCGGCTGCGACCGAGCAGGGCAACGGCGATCAGGCGCCCTCCGAGAACTTCCAGGAGAGAATGGCGCGCCGCTACGAGGAGCGGAACGACGAGGCGCGCGCGAAGCTCGAGCCGCTCGAGCCGGGCGAGCGGCCCACGGCGGTGACCGTAGGGGCAATCGTCGCCGGCGTCCTCGGGGTGATCTTCACCGTCTCGGCGGTCCTCGCGATCGCGGGAGTGAATGCGGGCGACCGCGAGATCAAGCCCGCTCCAATCGTCGCCTTCGCGATCGTCTTCTGGGTAATGACCATCGGCATGTGGCGCGCCCGGTACTGGGCCGTGCTCGGCTTCCAGACCCTGCTGCTGCTGATGATCCTCGCCAGCGCCTTCGGCCTGGTGGTCGTTAGCTCCGTCCTGCAGGCCGTCGGGACGCTGCTGCTGCTGGGCGGATCGGGCGCGCTCTTCTACTTCATGATCCGCGCGATGGCGCGCATCCAGATGCCCGAGCCGCCGGGAGCGGACTGAAGCAGATGCGAGGGTGCGCGTCAGCGCAACCCGTTTCATGGCGAAGCCGGCTGATTCCCTCCGATAGAGTCGCTCGGCGATGGCCGAGTACGACGTAATCGTGATCGGAGGCGGCCCCGGGGGCTATGTCGCCGCCATTCGCGCCGCCCAACTCGGGCAGAAGACGGCGGTCGTGGAGCGGGACAAGGCCGGCGGCCGCTGCCTCAATTACGCCTGCATTCCGGCCAAGACCGTGCTGCACACGGCCGAGATCTTCTCCACCGTGACCGAGGAGGGAGCCGATCTCGGCATCAAGGCGAGTGGTACCTCGATCGACTGGAAGGCGCTCCAGGAGCGCCGCGCCAAGGTCTCCAAGACGCTCGAGGACGGCGTCCAGTTCCTCTGGAACAAGAACAAGGTCGAGTTCCTCCACGGCGAGGCCTCACTGGCCGGCGCGGGCAAGGTCAAGGTGGGCGACGAGGAGCATCAGGCCAAGTCGATCGTCCTCGCCACCGGCTCCGTCGCGCTGCCGATTCCGGGGGTCGACTTCTCTGACCGAGTGATCGACACCTGGGGTGCCTATTCCCTCGAGTCGATGCCGAAGTCGCTGGTGGTCGCCGGGGCCGGCGCGTCGGGCTCGGAGATCGCCTCCGCCTACTCGCGCCTGGGCACCGAGGTGACCCTGGTCGAGATGCTCGACCAGATCCTCCCGCTCGAGGACAAGGACATGGCCCGCGTCGTCGAGCGCCAGTTCAAGAAGGACGGCATGGACGTGCTGACGGGAACCAAGGTCGAGAGCGTCACCGAGCAGAAGAACGGCGTCACGGTGAAGGCCGGCGACAAGGAGGTGAAGGCCGACTACCTGGTGATCGCGGGAGGTCGGCGGCCGGACACCGACCCGCTCAACCTCGAGGCCGCCGGCGTGAAGACCGGCGAACGCGGCCAGATCGAGATCGACGAGTTCCAGCGGACCACGGCCGACGGGGTCTTCGCCATCGGCGATCTCGTCCGCGGCCCGGCCCTGGCCCACAAGGCCGAGGAGGAGGGTGTGGTCGCCGTCGAGACCGCCGCGGGCGCTCCCACCGAGGCGGTCAACATCGACCTCGTTCCCGGAGCGACCTTCTGTCACCCGCAGGTGGCGAGCGTCGGGATGACCGAGGAGCAGGCGAAGGAGGCCGGCCGCCAGATCAAGGTCGGCAAGTTCAAGCTCGGCGGCGCCGGCGCCTCGGTCGTCTACGACGATCGTGCCGGCCTGGTGAAGATCGTCGGCGACCCGGAGTACGGCGAGATCCTCGGCGCTCACATCGTCGGCAACATCGCCTGCGACATGATCAGCGAGATCGTCAACGTGATGGCGCTCGAGGGCGGCTATCCGGAGCTGGAGAGGATCATCCATCCGCATCCGACGATGTCGGAGGCGGTGCTGGACGGAGCCCGCGCCGTCGACGGCTGGGCGATTCACGCCTAGAGGCCGATGAAGACCAACCGCCTGGAGGCCTTCAGCGACGGGGTCTTTGCGGTCGCGATCACCCTGCTCGTGCTCGAGATCCACGTGCCGGGCGGAGAGAACCTCTGGCATGACCTCAAGGAGGAGTGGCCGTCTTTTGCCTCGTTCTTCGTCAGCTTCTGGGTGATCGGGATCATCTGGGTGAACCACCACGGGGTCTTCGATCATCTGAAGCGGGCGGACCGCGGGGTCCTCTATCTCAACCTGCTCCTGCTGATGACTGTGGTCTTCATTCCGTTCTCCACCGCACTGATGGCGGAGCACCTCAAGTCAGGTGCCGATGAGGAGGTCGCCGCCCTCGTCTACAGCGGCGCCTTCCTGGCCCTGGCGATCGCCTTCGGCCTCCTCTGGACCTACATAACCAGGCACCGCGAATCGCTTGGTGTCGAGCTGACCGACGAACAGGTGAGACGGACCACCCTCGTATTCCTGATCGGCAACCCGATCTACGCGGTCGCCGTGGTCTTCGCGTTCATCAGCCCGGCGGCGGTGCTGGTAATCAATGGCCTGCTGGCCTTCTATTACCTGGTCGTCGGAATCAGGAGCCCTGACCTGGACCGTGGCTGACTCCGTCTTCTACTACGACTTCAGCTCGCCCTACTCGTATCTGGCTGCGGAGCGGATCAGCGGACTGTTCGCCGAGGCCGGCGTCGAGCAACCCGAATGGCAGCCGATCTCGTTCGGCCACATCCTCAAGAGACCGGGCGGCGCCCGTGGTCGTTCGAGGAGGACCGAAGGGCCCACTTCGCCGAGATCCAGCGCCGCGCCGACGAGCGCGGGATCCCCGAGGTCGTCTACCCGGAGGGCTGGCCGGTCGACAACTACAGCCTCAACCCGACCAGGGCCGCCATCTACGCGAAGGAGTCGGGGCGCGTGGTGTCCTTCTCCCTCGCCTGCTTCCGCCAGGTGTTCGCGGGTGGCAGGGACATGAGCGACGTGGACAACGTCCTGATCGCCGCCGCCGCCTGCGAGCTCCACCCGAACGCGGTGGTGAAGGGAATCGAGACCCAGTCGGTCAAGGACAAGCTCCGGGCGGCCACCGACGAGGCGCTCGCGCTCGGCTTGGAGGGGATTCCGACCGTCGCCGTGGGCGGCGAGCTCTTCTGGGGTGACGACCGCCTGAGGCGGCCGTACGGGCCGCTGCGGCCTGATTCTTCGACCACCTTTGCGCCGGAGTAGGCTGAGCCCGTGGCCCGAAGCAAGACCAACTCGGCCCGCGCGACGGCCGAAACCACCGACGGCGCACCGGCCAAGCTGAAGCTCCCCGACGAGGAGACCTCCCGCGAGCTGCTCAGGACGATGATGCTGATCCGCCGCTTCGAGGAGGAGGCGGGGCGCCAGTACCAGCGGGCGAAGGCCGGCGGCTTCCTGCATCTGGCGATCGGTGAGGAGGCGACGATCGTCGGCACCACCTCGGTGATGCGCCCCGACGACTACCTGATCGGCACCTACCGCACCCACGGCCACGCGATCGCCCGCGGCACCGATCCCAAGCGGGTGATGGCCGAGCTCTTCGGGCGCGTCGACGGCACCTCGGGGGGCCGCGGCGGCTCGATGCACATCTTCGATCTGGAACACCGCTTCATGGGCGGCTACGGGATCGTCGGCGGGAACCTGCCGCTGGCCGCGGGTCTGGCCCTCGCCTCCGACTACCGCGGCACCGACGAGGTGACCGTCTGCATGTTCGGCGACGGCGCGTCGAACACCGGCAACTTCGGCGAGACGATGAACTTCGCGGCCCTCTGGAGCCTGCCGGTCGTCTTCCTGGTCGAGAACAACCTCTACGGGATGGGGACGGCGCTCGAGCGTCACTCCGCGGTTCCCGACCTCTCCCACAAGGCCGAGGGGATGGGCGTCCCGGGCGTGCGGGTCGACGGCATGGACGTCCTCGCGGTGCGCGAGACGGTCGCAGAGCACATCCGCCTCGCTCGCGAGGACCGCAAGCCGACGATGATCGAGGCCTTCACCTACCGCTACCGGGGGCACTCCGCCGCCGACCCCGAGGTCTATCGCGAGAAGGAGGAGGTCGAGGAGTGGCAGCGCAAGGACCCGATCGAGACCTTCGCGCGCCGGCTGATGGAGGAGGAGGTGCTCTCCGAGGACGAGATCCAGGAGCTCCGCGACGAGGCCGACAGGACCGTCACCGAGGCGGTCGAGTTCGCGGACAACTCCCCAGAGCCACCGCTCGACTCGCTCTACGACGACCTCTACGTGCTCGGCGACCAGGTTCCGGGCTGGTACGGCGTCGACGAGCGCTCCCCCGACTCGCACGCGGCGGAGGAGGAGCGCACGGCCACCGAGCGCGCCCGGCAGCTCGCAGAGCGCGGTGCGGAGTACGCCGAGGACGAGGAACTTCGAGAGGCCGAGGGCGACCAACCGGACACCCGGCCCGAGGACGTGCACTGATGGCCGTCATGCGAATGCGCGAGGCGCTCCGGGACGCCATGGCGGAGGAGATGCGCCGGGACGAGGACGTCTTCGTCATGGGTGAGGACGTCGCGGTCTTCCAGGGCTCCTTCAAGGTCACCGAGGGGCTTCTGGACGAGTTCGGTGAGAAGCGGGTTCGCGACACCCCCATCTCGGAGAACTCGATCGTCGGCATGGGGGTCGGCTCGGCGATGGGAGGCCTGCGGCCGATCGTCGAGATCATGACCGTCAACTTCGCCCTGCTGGCGATGGACCAGATCGTCAACCACGCCGCCGCGATCCCCTACATGTTCGGAGGTCAGGTCCGGGTGCCGTTGGTGATCCGCATGCCGGGCGGTGGCGGCCACCAGCTCGGCCCGACCCACTCACACAGCTTCGAGGCGCTGTTCCTCCAGATCCCCGGACTGCTCGTCGCCTGCCCCTCCACCCCGGCTGACGCGAAGGGGCTGCTCAAGGCGGCGATCCGCGATGACAACCCGGTGATCTTCATCGAGCACGAGACGCTCTACGGGGTCCGCGGCGAGGTCCCGGAGAACGGCGACGGCGTCGTCAACTTCGGCGAGGCCGCCATCCGCCGGGAGGGCTCCGACGTGACGATCGTCGGCATTCTGCGAATGGCGGAGGTCGCCCTCCAGGCCGCGCGCACGCTCTCCGAGGAGCACGGCGTCGAGGCCGAGGTGATCGACCCGCGCACCCTGCGTCCCCTCGACCTCGACACGATCGTCAAGTCCGTGCAGAAGACGAACCGGGTGGTGATCGTCGAGGAGGGCTGGCCACACGGCGGCGTCGGCGCCAACCTCGCCGCACTGATCCAGGGCCAGGCGTTCGACTACCTCGACGCCCCGGTCGAACGCGTCACCGGCGCGGACGTCCACATGCCCTACTCGAAGCGGATGGAGCAGGCGGCGATCCCGCACGCCGAGAACGTCGTCAGCGCCGCGCTACAGACGCTGGAGGGGAGCCGCTGATGGCCGAGATCGTCATGCCCCGGCTCTCGGACTCGATGGAGGAGGGCACGGTGCTGCGCTGGCTCAAGTCCGTCGGGGATCGAGGTCGCGGTCGGCGACGAGCTGGTCGAAATCGAGACCGACAAGGCGAACATGGTCTACGAGTCGGATCTCGACGGGACGATCGTCGAGGTTCTGGCGCAGGAGGGCGACACGCTCCCCGTCGGTGACCCGATCGCGCGGGTCGGGGACGCGAGTGAGGTTCCATCGGGGGGCAACGGGGGCGCTCCGAAGGAGGAGCCCGCCACGCCGGAGCCGGCCGCCGCCCCGGAAGCGCCGGCGCCCACCGCGACGGCGGCGCCACCGACTCCTTCCTCCGCGGGCGTTGGCGACGGGCGCGCCAAGGCGTCTCCGATCGCCAGGCGGATCGCGCAGGATCGCGGACTCGATCTGCACGGGCTCTCGGGTTCCGGACCGGGCGGGCGGATCGTCAAGGCCGACGTCGAGCGGGCGCTCGCCTCTGTGGCCGCCGCTCCCGCCGCACCGGCCGCACCAGCGGCTCCACCTGCCGCGGCTCCGGCTGGCCCGACTCCCGGAGTCGCCGAGAAGCCCGAGACCGCCAAGGGCCAGGTCGAGGTGGTCGAGCTCACCAAGCTCCAGCAGACGGTCGCCCGCCGCATGGCGGAGTCGAAGGCGACGGCGCCGCACTTCTACCTGCAGGCCGAGATCGACATGACCGCGGCCGTCGAGGGCCGCGCGAAGCTGAAGGCGTCCGCGAAGGAGGGCGAGGTCGTGCCGACCTTCAACGACATGGTGATCAAGGCCTGCGCCATCGCCCTGCGCGAATACCCCCGTGCCAACGGCGCCTATCGCGACGGCAAGATCGAGCTCTACTCGCGCATCAACGTCGGCGTCGCGGTCGCGGCGCAGGACGCCCTCGTGGTCCCGACGATCTTCGATGCCGACCAGAAGGGCCTACGGCGGATCGCCGGCGAGAGCCGGGCGCTTGCGGCCCGCGTCCGCGACGGCTCGATCACCCCGCCGGAGCTCTCGGGCGGCACCTTCACGGTCTCCAACCTCGGCATGTACGGCATCTCCAACTTCCACGCCGTGATCAACACGCCGCAGGCCGGAATCCTCGCCGTGGGCGAGGTGAAGGCGAAGCCCGTGGTCACGGACTCCGGCGCAATCGAGGCTCGCCAGCTCATGGGCGTCACGCTCGCCTGCGACCACCGCATCCTCTATGGCGCCGACGGCGCGATCTTCCTGGCGCGGGTCAGGGAGCTGCTCGAGGAGCCGCTCGGGCTCGCCCTCTAGTTCCTAGGCCACAGGAAGGGCATCGATCAGGAACAGCCGCGCGGGTTCGGCGCCCTTGTTGCGACCGCGATGCCGGGGTGCCGGCGGTAGGGCGAAACCCTCACCCGCGCCGACGATCAGCGGGTCACGGTCGTCCTCGAAGCTGTAGGTGATCTCCCCGCTGACGACGTAGCCGGCGTGGGGCACGTCGCACCAGCCCTCCCGGCCCTTTCCCGGCGAGTACTCGACCAGCGCCCAGCGCGTGCCGTCGACCTCGAGCTCGCGATCCATCACCCCGGGGTCGTGTGAAACGGGATCCACTCCGAAGAAGTCGACGGGACGCGGGTCAGTCATCGGAAAGACCCTAACGAGCGGGCACTTCCTCCCACCCCTGTTTTCTGCCGCGAGCCGGGGGTATGATCGGTTTGTCACATAGGGAGGAGAGGTGATCCCTCTCCGCCCGTTGTCCGTGAAGGTGGCCACCCGGTTGATCCCGGAGCCGCCGCAGATAGCTCGCCGGAGGCGATCCCAAAGGCGGGCAAGAAGAAAGGCGGACCGTTATGAAGCTCGAAGCCGCGAGCCCGAGTCGGTCGGGTGAACGCACGGGTACGGATGCCCTGACGCGCGATGACCGGGCCCTGCTCCTTCGCTACATGCTGCTCATGCGGCTCTCCGAGGAGCGTGGCCTCACCCTCTACAAACAGGGCAAGGTGCCCGGCTCCTTCTACGACGGATGCGGGCAGGAGGCGGTCTCCGTAGGCGCCGCCTTCACCCTCGGGCCCCGCGATCGGATGTGCATTCTGCATCGCGACCTCGGGGCTCATTTCGTTCGTGGGGTCACCCCCGACCGCTACCTGGCCAATTACATGGGCCGCGAGGGCGGCGTCACCGGCGGCAAGGACGGGAACATGCACTTCGGCGACCGCGAGCTCGGCTGCGTCGGCATGGTGAGCATGCTCCCTGACATGGCCCAGGTGGCCACGGGCATGGCCCTCTCCTTCAAGATGCGCTCCGAGCCGAGGGTCGCCATGACCTTCTTCGGCGAGGGCTCGACGGCCAACGGCCAGTGGCACGAGGCGATGAACTTCGCCGGCATCCATCGGCTGCCGGTGGTGTTCATTCTCGAGAACAACCAGTTCGCCTATTCGACCCCGACCGATCTCGAGTTCGCCGTTGACCCGGTGCAGCGCGCCAGGGGCTACGGGTTCCCCGGCGTGAGCGTCGACGGCAACGACGTCGAGGCCGTCTTCGAGGTCGCTCGAGTCGCGTCGGACCGTGCCCGCGAGGGCGAGGGCCCCACGCTGATCGAGTGCCACACGATGCGCATGCACGGGCACGGCGCCCACGACGACATGAGCTATGTGCCGGACGAGATGCTCGAGGAGTGGTCGCGACGCGACCCGATCGAGGTCTATGTCCGGCGACTCGCCGCGGAGCACGGCTTCGAACAGCGGGAGATCGACCAGATCCGGGAGTCGGTCGCCGCGTACGTCGACGAGTGTGCCGAGCTGGCCGTGGCGTCCCCAATGCCCGACCCGCAGCTGGCCTCCGACGGCGTCTTCGCGGAGAGCTGGGAGCCCCTCGGTGACGGGGAGGCCCCCTGGTCGCGGTGGAGCTCATCCGAGGCGGGCGAGGCCCCGAACGGCAACGGCCGCGCGGCCACCAACGGCCACGCGGCGCTGGTCGAGCACGGGAGGGCCGCCTGATGGCAGAGACGACATACCTGCAGGCGATCAGCGATGGCCTGCGCGAGGAGATGCGCCGCGACGAGTCGGTCTTTTGCCTGGGCGAGGACATCGGCGCGTTCGGCGGCGCCTTCAAGGTCACTGACGGCTTCTTCGAGGAGTTCGGGGCCGACCGCGTCCTCGACATGCCGCTCGCCGAGAACATGATCATCGGGGCCTCGATCGGAGCCGCCGTCGAGGGCATGAAGCCGGTCTGCGAGATGCAGTTCTCGGACTTCATCGCCTGCGGCTTCGACCAGCTGGTGAACGTCGCCGGCAAGCTGCACTACCGCCAGGGCGTCTCGGTTCCGATGGTTGTCCGCCTGCCCTCGGGTGGCGGCTTCTCCGGCGGACCGTTCCACTCCCAGAACCCCGAGGCCTGGTTCATGCAGTCCCCCGGCCTCAAGGTCGTGGCACCGGCGACGGCAGAGGATGCGAAGGGCCTGCTGATCAGCGCGATCCGCGACCCGAATCCGGTCTGCTACCTCGAGCACAAGGGGCTCTACCGGCATGTGAAGGGTGAGGTCCCGGAGGGCGAACACGTCGTCCCTCTCGGCGAGGCCAGGGTGGCGCGGGAGGGCGGTGAGCTGAGCGTGATCGCATACGGCTCCTCAGTGCCGCTGGCCCTCCAGGCCGCCGAAGAGCTCGACGAGGACATCGAGGTGATCGACCTGCGGACCCTCAATCCGCTCGACTCCGACTCGATCCTCGCGAGCGTCGAGAAGACCGGCAAGGTCCTCGTCGCGCACGAGGCGACCCGCTCCTGTGGCGTCGGCGCCGAGGTCGCGAGCCTGATCTCCGAGCGGGCGTTCGAGTCGCTCGACGCGCCGGTGCGTCGCCTGACGGCGCCGGACGTGCCGATCCCGTTCAGCCCGCCGCTCGAGCAGGCGGTCCTGCCGCAGCTCGACGACATGAAGGAGGCCGTTCGTGAGCTCCTCGCCTACTGACCAGCATCAGGCCGGCTCCTCGGCTTCGCCTCCGGGGCCGGCCGAAACGCTGGAAATCGTCATGCCCCAGATGGGGGTCTCGGTCGCCGAGGGCACGATCGTCGAGTGGTCGAAGCGGCCCGGCGATTGGGTCGAGCGCGACGAGACCGTCTGCCTGGTGACCACCGACAAGATCGACGTCGAGATCCCCTCGCCGGCCGCCGGACGGCTGGCGAAGATCCTGGTCGAGCCAGGTGACACGGTCGACGTCGGCACCCCGCTCGCCGAGCTGGACGCCGGCGCGCGTCCGGGTGAGGCTCACCCGGAGGAGCATCAGGACGAGCCCGAGCGCACAACGGAGCCCAAGACGACCGGCGACCCCGAGCCGGCCGCGGTCGAGCCTCGACCGGTCCAGGGGGACGGTGAGGCCGACCGCTCCGGCTTCCGCTCGCCGGTCGTCCAGCGGATGGCGGACGAGCACGGCATCGACCTCTCCCAGGTCGACGGCACGGGGATCGGCGGGCGGATCCGCAAGCGGGATCTCGTCGCGCTGATCGAGTCGGGGGCCAGCACCGCACCGGAGGAGACCGCAAAGCCCGACACCGAGCGGCCCCTCCACATCGAGTCCCCCTATCAACCCGAGGCCCCCGTGCCCGCCCCCGCTCAGGCGGGCGAGGGGAACGGCGCGGCCCCGGCCGACGACGTCCTGCCCGCCGAGCGCCGGGAGCCGATGACGCCGATGCGCCGGCGGATCGCGGAGCACATGCTCGAGAGCCGCCGCACCTCGGCGCACTGCACGACGATCGTCGAGGCCGACCTCCACCGGGTCGCGGCCACGCGCCGCGAGCTGAAGGAGGGGATGGCCCGTCGCGGGGTGCCGCTCACCTACCTCGCCTTCGTGGCGAGCGCGGTGGTGACCGGGCTGGATCGTCACCCGATCCTGAACGCCTCGATCGACGGCGACGAGCTCGTCTACCACGAGGACGTCAACCTCGGGATCGCGGTGGCACTCGAGTCGGGGCTGATCGTGCCGGTGATCCGGCACGCGCAGCGGCTCAGTCTCGAGGGCCTGGCGAGCGAGATAGCCAGGCTGGCCCAGCGCGCCCGCAGTGGCGAGCTCGAGCCCAACGACGTCGCCGGCGGCACGTTCACGATCACCAACCCCGGTCAGTTCGGCGCCGTCCTCGCGACGCCGATCATCAACCAGCCCCAGGTGGGGATCCTCGACCTGGAGGCGATCGTCAAGCGGCCGGTGGTGATCGACGACGAATCGGAGGCGATCGCGGTGCGGCCGATGACCAACCTCTGCATGTCGTGGGATCACCGGGCACTCGACGGGGCCGAGGCGGCGCGATTCCTTGCCGACGTCAAGGCCCGGCTCGAGGGGTGGGATCGATGAGCCTGCTCGCGCATGAGGAAGTCGTGGTCAAGCACGGCCGCCGCAGCGGCATCTACGTCGTGATCGCGATCCACTCGACCGTTCTCGGCCCGGCCCTGGGTGGCCTGCGCCTGTGGCGCTACGCCGCGCTCGGCGACGCGATCGCCGACGGGCTCCGCCTCTCCGAGGCGATGACCTACAAGGCAGCCGCCGCCGGGCTCGACCTGGGCGGCGGCAAGGCGGTCCTCTGCCTGCCCCCCGAGGGGGAGCTGCATCCCGAGCAGCGGCGGGACCTGATGCTCGACGTCGGCGACATCATCGAGTCGCTGGACGGCCGCTATGTGACGGCGGAGGACGTCGGGACCGGCACCGACGACATGTCGATCATCAGGGAGCGCACCGAGCACGTAATGGGCCTTCCCATTGACTCCGGCGGGTCCGGGGATCCAAGCCCGATCACGGCACGCGGCGTTGAGGCCGCGATCCGAGCGAGCGCTGAGCACCGCTACGGATCGGACGACCTGGCGGGTCGCCGCGTGACCGTAGTGGGCTTAGGCCATGTCGGCTCTCGGCTGGCGGAGCGCCTCGCCTCCGATGGAGCCGATCTGGGCATCTCCGACATCGACCCGGCCAAGCGGGAGCTCGCCGAGCGGCTGGGTGCTCGCTGGCTCGAGCCCGCCGACGCGATCACCGCCGAGTGCGAGCTCCTGGCGCCATGCGCGCTGGGCGGGACGATCGACGCCGAGAACGTCGAGCGGCTGCGATGCGAGATCGTCTGCGGCGCAGCGAACAACGTGCTCGCCGAGCGCTCGCTGGCGGATCGTCTCGCCGAGCGGGAGATCCTCTACGCCCCCGACTTCATCGCCAACGCCGGGGGTCTGATCAACGTGTACGGCGAGCTGCATTCCCTCGACCGGGAGCGGCTGGACTCGCTCGTGGACGGGATCGGAGAGGCGCTCCGCCGGGTCTTCGAGGCAGGGGAGGCGCGCTCGGTCACCCCGCTCGAGGCCGCCAGGGCTCTCGCCGAAGAGCGGCTCGAGGCCGCGCGGGCGGCGGCGATCGGCGTCCACGCCTCCGCCGTCTAGGCTCGGGGCGGTGGACCGCGGGCCAGCTGACCCAGTGGCTCGAGGCATACGAAAAGGCCTGGCGGACGCCCGGCGACCGACGTGCTGGCGAAGCTCTTCACCGAGGACGCGACCTACTCGACGGCTCCCTACGAGAAGCCACACCGCGGACTAGAGGCGATCGGGGAGATGTGGGAGGAGGAGCGCCTCGGTCCCGACGAGGGGTTCGAGATGTCCAGCGAGATCGTCGCCGTCGAGGGCGACACAGGCGTCGTCAGGGTCGAGGTCCAATACCACGAGCCCAAGAACAAGGAGTACCGGGACCTGTGGATCGTCGGCCTGAACGACGCCGGGCTCTGCTTCCGCTTCGAGGAATGGCCCTTCTGGCCACCGGGTCAGCAGGGCGCCGCCGCGACCGGGGCCGTGTGAAACTGTGAGCATGGACGAGGTTCTGGTGATGCGCTGCGGTCAGGTGCCCTACGAGGAGGCCAGACGGGCGCAGAAACGGCTCGAGGCGGCGCGCCTCGCCGGAGACCTCCCGGACGTGCTCCTCCTGCTCGAGCACCCGCCCGTCTACACGAAGGGCCGCCGGGCGGAACAGGCAGAGCTCGCGATGGGCGAGGACTGGTACCGGATGCAGGGAATCGAGATCTGCGAGACCGACCGCGGCGGCCGGGTCACGTACCACGGCCCGGGCCAGTTGGTCGGCTACCCGATCGTCTCGCTGAAGCCGTACGGCGACAACGTGCACGAGTACGTCCGCGGCCTGGAGCGGCTGATGATCGAATCGCTCGCCGACTACGAGATCGAGGCCGAGGTGATCGACGGCCTGACCGGGGTCTGGGTCGGTGGACGGCCGCCGGAGGGCCGGAAGATCGGCTCGATCGGCGTTCATGTCAATCGCGGGGTCACCACCCATGGGTTCGCGGTCAACGTCAACAACGACCTGCAGCCCTTCGAATGGATCGTCCCCTGCGGGATCGACGGCTGCCGGATGACCTCGGTGACCCGCGAGCTCCGGGCGGAGCAGGACATGAACGCCTACATGGACACCGTGAGCGAGCTCTTCGGCCGGATCTTCGACCGCGAGCCGGTCGAGGCGGAGGGCACGCTGAAGGAGCTGGCCGGCGGGGCGGCCCCGGTACGGTAGGAACCAGATGGCTAACCAACCCAAAACGGGTGGCGCTGACGCGCCCCCTCGCATCGACGCGGAACGACTCCACGTCACACGGTCCAGGGCCAACCCCGGCGGGAAGGCGCAGGACGAGTCCGGCAAGGTCGCCTTCCGCTCGCGCAAGCCGCCCTGGCTCAAGGTGCCGGCGCCCGGCGGGCCGACCTACCGGCGCCTGAAGAAGGCGATCGAGACCGACAACCTTCACACCGTCTGCCAGGAGGCCAACTGCCCCAACGTGGGCGAGTGCTGGGAGCGGGGAACCGCGACCTTCATGATCCTCGGCGACGTCTGCACCCGCCGCTGCGGCTTCTGCAACGTCCAGACAGGCAAGCCGACCTGGCACGACCCCCTCGAGCCGCTGCGGGTCGCGAACCAGGTGAAGCGGATGGGGCTGCGCCACGCGGTGATCACCTCGGTGGACCGCGACGACCTCCCCGACTACGGCGCCGGGGCGTTCGTCGGCGTGATCCGCTCGATCCGACGGATGGCGCCGGGCTGCAAGGTCGAGGTGCTCACACCCGACTTCCGCGGCCAGGAGATGCCACTCGCCAAGGTGATCGCCGAACGGCCGGACGTCTTCAACCACAACGTCGAGACTGTGCCGCGGCTCTACCCGATTGCCAGGCGGGGCTCGGACTTCCTGCGCTCGGCGCGGGTCCTTCGGATGGCGAAGGAGATGGCCGGCAGCGAGGTCGTCACCAAGTCCGGTCTGATGGTCGGGCTCGGCGAGGAGTTCGACGAGATGGTCGAGGCCTTCGGGATCCTCCGCGAGCACGGCGTCCAGGTGCTCACCGTGGGCCAGTACCTACGGCCCACCGAGAGGCACCTGCCGGTCGATCGCTACTGGCACCCGGATGAGTTCGCGGCGCTGGAGAAGGCCGCCTACGAGCTCGGCTTCGAATCGGTCGCCTCCGGGCCGCTCGTTCGGTCGTCGTATCACGCGGACGAGCAACTGCCGGCCGCGTCAGCGCTCTAACCGAGCGCAGCTTTCCCTGCAGAGGCGTGTTCGGGGGTTCGTAGCCTCGGATCATGCGTTTCCGCCAACGCAGAACCCTCGTTGCCATGGCCGCCGCGGCCCTCGTCGTGGGACTCGCGGCCGGGCCGCTGAGCACCGGGGCCGTCTCCCAGACGACCGGCGACCCAGCGGCGGCGAAGAACCCGCTGGCGGGCGACGGGATGTGGATCTGGTACCTGAGCCGCTCCTCGCACGGCAACGTCGGCAAGATCGCGGGCAAGGCTCGCTCGCGCGGGATCGAGACCGTCCTGATCAAGTCCGGGGACGGGACGCACTACTGGGGACAGTTCACCTCGTCCGTGGTCAACCAGCTCCACGCGCGCGGGCTCAACGTCTGCGCCTGGCAGTTCATCTACGGGCGGAAGCCCGGCAAGGAGGCGCGCGTCGGCGCGGCGGCGGCTGCGCCGGGGCGCCGACTGCCTGGTGATGGACGTCGAGAGCCAGTACGAGGGCCGCTATCCGCAGGCCTCGACCTACATGAGCATGCTCCGCTCGATGGTCGGCCCGGACTACCCGATCGGGCTCGCCAGCTTCCCCTACGTCGACTATCACCCCGCCCTGCCCTACTCGGTGTTCCTCGGCCCGGGAGGCGCCCAGTACAACGCGCCGCAGCTCTACTGGAAGGACATCGGCACCACCGTCGACACCGGCTTCACCCACACCTGGGTCTGGAACCGGATCTACAAGCGGCAGATCGATCCGCTGGGGCAGGTCTACAACAACCCGAAGGCCGGGCAGATCAGGCGCTTCAGGGCGCTGGCGATGGCGCACGGCTTCGACGGCGTCAGTTGGTGGAGCTGGCAGTCGGCAGGGAAGCGGCAATGGAAGGCCATCGGCGGCCAGGTCTCCCCCGCGGCCGTGACCCCCTACCCGAGCTATCCGTTCCTCCGCCTCGGTTCCAAGGGCGACTTCGTCGCCTGGGCGCAGCAGCTGCTGGCAGGGGCCGGCTACCCGGTGCCGATCACCGGCTACTACCAGGGCTCCACCCAGGCGGCCGTCTACTCCTTCCAGGCCGGCCACGGCCTTCCGCAGACCGGGAACCTCGACGTGCCCACCTGGCCGACCCTGCTCCAGAGCGATCCGCTGCCGGTCCGCTGGACCAAGGGCGGCGCCGTGGCGTCCGGCTCGGATGGCCGCGTGGCGCTGCCGCCGCCCCGCTCAGCGGGGCTGCCCGCGGTCCGGGACGAGATCCCGCCTCCCGCCAAGCGCGCCCGGTAGGCAATCAGCACACGCTGGGACGCGGCTAGTGTTCGGCCCGGCCGGTGCTGCCGCTGAAGGACAACATCCCGACCGCGCGCTTCCCGGTCGTCACCGTGGCGCTGATCGTGGTCTGCGTCGCGGTCTTCATCTGGCAGCTCAACTTCCCGACCGACAAGAAGCTGGACGAGGTCGGGTTCGGGCACATCGATCAGAGCTCGCTGGATTACGGGGCGATCCCGTACCGGATCACGCACGCGGACGACCGGGACTGCGCGATCGGAGCGGTCGCCGGCTCACAGGGGCAGTTCGAGGCGGGGGTCGTCTGTCCCGGCACCAAGGACTACGACCAGGCGGTCGCGATCGGCCAGCAGAACGCCGATGCCCGGCCGATCCCGATCAATCAGGCCGCCTGGTGGGTGACCCTCTTCACCTCGATGTTCATGCACGGGGGCTTCCTGCACATCGCGGGAAACATGCTCTTCCTGTGGGTCTTTGGGAACAACATCGAGGACCGGCTGGGCCGGGTGAAGTTCCTGATCTTCTACCTGCTCGCGGGGCTGATCGCCGTCTACACGCAGGCGGTGATCGACAGCTCCTCGACTGCGCCCACCATCGGCGCCAGCGGCGCGATCGCAGGCGTTCTCGGGGCCTACGCGCTCCTGTATCCGCGGGCCCGGGTCCTGACCCTGATCTTCATCATCTTCTTCGTCACGCTGGTCGAGATCCCGGCGCTGATTCTGCTCGCGATCTGGTTCATCCTCCAGTTCATCCCCGCGTTGGGCCAGGTCGCGGTCGAAACGGGCGGCGGCGAGGGGGTCGCCTATTTCGCCCACGTCGGCGGGTTCGTCTTCGGACTGGCCGTCGCCGCGGTCATCCTTTCCGTCGACGGGCGGCAGAGACAGAGAAGAACCGCCGCGATTACCGGTCTACTGAGCCAAATTGGATCCCGACCTCCGGAACGCGCTGCTCGTGCTCGGCCTGCTGTTCTGCGGGTTCTTCGCGGTCGTGACGATCTACGTGATCGCCGACACCGGGCTGCACCTGCGGACCTACGGCGACATCGGCGCGATCATCCTGTACGGCATCTCGCTGCTGATCATCGGGATGATCGCGGCCGGCCTGATCGGAGCACTCCGCAACCCGCCCGATGATTAAGCGGATCGCCGTCATCCTGGGGCTGCTTGGTCGCCTTCGGCGCCGTGGCCTTCATCGCCATCGCGATCTGGCCGGAGAGCGCCGGAAACGGCGAAACGCAGCCGACCGGCTCGAATCGGACGCTGTCCGCGGCCGGAGGGCCCGGTGCCAACGGCGTCCCGGGCGACTCAGGCTCGCGATCCAAGGGAGCCACTGGCCGGCTCACGTCCGACCTCGCGCCGGCGGAGCGTCCCGAGGACGTCCGCTTCGCGCTGCAGCCCATGACGGGGCCGCCGCCGGTGCGCTACCGGTTCAAGCACCCGCCTGTTGCGGGGATTCTCTTCGACGTGAAGACGGGCGAGGTGCTCTGGCAGCGCAAACCGGACCTCCAGCGGCCGATCGCGAGCCTGACGAAGATGATGACCGCGCTGATGGTCGCCCGAACGGATCCACCTGACGGGCACGTGATGGTGAGCCGCAACGCGGCGCACACTCAGGGGTCGGCGACGGGGCTGCTGCCGCGCGGCCAGAAGGTCCCGCTCGACGCCCTGCCTGAAGGCGCTGATCCTGATCTCGGCGAACGACGCGGCGGTCGCCCTCGCCGAACACGACGGCGGCAGCGTCCCGCACTTCATCAAGGAGATGAACGCGCAGGCGCGCTCGATGGGACTCACCTGCACACATTTCACGACCCCCAACGGGTTGCGCGACCGCGGCAACCACTCGTGCCCGCGCGACCTGGCGGCTCTCGCAAGGGCCGACCTTGCCAACAAGCGGATCGCCCAGATCGCCCAGACGCGGTACGCCAAGCCCCGCTTTCCGATCAAGGGCAAGCATCTCTACCTGACCAACAACCACTACTTCCTGCAGCACGGCCTCAACGGCGTCCCCGGTGCCCAGGTGACAGGCTTGAAGACCGGCTTCACCGACGCCGCCGGCAGCTGCTACGTCACCACCGCGCGGCTCGGCCGGCATCACCTAGGGCTCGTCCTGCTGCATTCGCCCAGTCCGCTCACCCAGGTGCCCGCCCTGCTGCGGGCGGGTTTCCAGGAGGTCGGGGCGATCGCGCCCACGGCGCCCGCGCCACCGGTGGAGCCGCCGCCGACCGGGTAGCCGGCCCTCGGTGCCCACGCGCATTCCAACGTCAGACGGTTTGCGCTTTCGCGCACCCTCGCGCTACACCTTGATCGGCCTCGCGTTGTGCGCGCTCATCCTTGGCTTCGCTGCCGGTGACCTCGTGCACACCGAATCCCGGCTGCCCGACGAATCGGTCGCCTGTCTCCCGGCGGATGCGGCCTGCCGCAACGCGAGGCTGAGCGAGCAGGTGGCGCGGGATCGTGCCGCCGAGCCACTCCAGGACCAGTACGGCTCGCGTGCCTGGCTGTATGCGTTCGCGATCCTCGCGATCGTGGCGCTGACGGTCGCCTACCGGCTGCGCTCGACCGCGCGCAGGGGATGGATCCGCATCTTCACCAACCTCGGCGTTACCGGTGTCTGGCTTGGGATCGGCGCAGTCGTTCTTCTGCTGGCCACGGACGGCAGCTCCGTGTCGCCCCCGCCGGCCCCCACCCTGATGCTCCCGGTGGTGCTGCTGGTCGCGGCGGCGGCTGGAACCCTCGTGGGCCGCTCCGAGGGCTGGGCCGAGCAGGGCCAGCCAAATGGCGTCAAGGAGATGTTCATGCAGGCGGGCAAGCTCGCCATTCACGTCGGGACTGCAGGGCAGCTGAAACGCTCGCGGATGGAGAAGCTGGCGGACTGGCTATCCCTCGCCACGATCGGCCTCACCGCCCTCACCTGCCTGTTCGCCATCGTCTTCGTCCTGGCTCAGCCCGGATGCGACGCGAGCGCGAGCCCTCCGGACTGGACCAGCCCGGTCGACTCGGTTGCTGCGGTGACGGCGATCGGGGCGATGGCGGCCGCCGTTGGCGCCCTCATTCTGCGCAGGTGGATCGTCGCGCTGGCCGGGCTGGTCGTCTGCCCGATTGCGGTGCTCTTCGTGCTCGCCAGCACCTGCGCCTTCTACTGAGCCGGCAGTTTGCGAAATTGGATCAGCTGGGCTGGCCGAGGCCGCCACTTTCATAGTCTGATCACATGTCCACACAGCCCTCAGCGGCGTCACGGACGCTCACCGTCGCGAGCATCGAGGTCGGGCGGATCGGGCTCGGCACCAACCGGCTCACCTCGACGCCCGGGCACCACGAGTTCCTGCGCGAGGCCGTCGAGGCGGGGCTCGGCATGATCGACACGGCCCACGTCTACTCGGGCGGGGACAGCGAGCGAGCGATCGGCGAGGCGCTCTCGCCGAAGGCTGATGGCCTCGTGGTTGCGACGAAGGGGGGCTACAGCGGCAGGGGCAGCCCGGAAGAGCTCCGCGCGCAGATCGAGCAGAGCCTCGAGAGCCTGCGCACGGACGTCATCGACCTCTACTACCTGCACCGCGTCGACCCGGAGACGCCGCTGGAGGTGAGCCTGGGGGTGATCGCGGAGTACCGCGACGCCGGAAGAATCAAGGAGGTCGGGGTCTCCGCCGTCAGCGTCGAGCAGGTCGAGGCCGCGCGGCGGGTCGTGCCGATCGCCGCGGTGCAGAACCACTACAACGTCGCGGATCGAGGGCTCGGAAGACGTGGTCGACTACTGCGAGCGAGAACGGGATCGTCTTCGTGCCGTACTACCCGCTCAAGGGCGGCGGGCCGGCTGCACTCGAGGACGTCGCGGAGAGCCACGGGGCGTCTCCGGAGCAGATCGCACTCGCCTGGCTGCTGCGGCGCTCACCGGTCGACGCTGCCGATCCCCGGCACGCTCTCGATCGACCACCTGCGGGAGGACCTCTCCGCGCTCGAGATTGAGCTCACCGACGAGGAGTTCGAAGCCCTCTCCTAAGACAATGACGACGACACTGATCACGGGGGCGAGCAGGGGGCTCGGCTTCGAGGCAGCTCGTCAGCTGGTGGCCGCCGGCCACCAGGTGTGGGTCGGAGCGCGCGACATCTCCCGGGGCGAGCAGGCGGCCGACGCAGTCGGCGGCAGATTCGTTCAGCTTGACGTCACCGATGACGCCTCGGTTGCCGCCGCGGTCGAGGCAGTCGGAGGACTGGACGTGCTGGTCAACAACGCGGGCATCAGCGGCGGGCGCATCGTCCCCGGCGAAGCGACGGTCGACGACATGCGCAAGGTCTATGAAACGAACGTGTTCGGGCCCGTCCGCGTCCTTCACGCATTCATCCCGCTCCTCGAGAGGTCTCCGGCGCCCGTGATCGTCAACGTCTCGAGCGGCGTCGGCTCTCTCGCCCTCGCTTCTGACCCCGTCAGCCCGCTGAGCGAGGCGAACTATCCGGTCTATGCCTCGTCCAAGGCGGCGCTCAACATGCTGACCATCCGCTACGCCGCCGCCTTCCCGATGATGCGCATCAACTCCGTCGATCCGGGCTTCACGGCGACCGACTTCAACCAGCATCGGGGCACCCAGAGCGTCGAGGAGGGAGCAGAGGCGATCGTCAGCTACGCGCTGGCCGCCCCCGACGGGCCCACGGGCGGGTTCTTCGACAGGAGCGGCCCCGAGGCCTGGTGATCGCCCGGCTCCCTGTAGGTTCAGTCGACAAGGTCGAGGGAAGGAAAAGCGCTATGACCGAGATCGTGTTCGCCATTCCCATCATGCGTGGGAAGGAGGAGCTTGATCGCGAAACGAGGGAGGAGATGGCGGGCGCTCGCCGGGATGAATATGCGGCGGCGCTGAAAGAGGCCGGGATCACGCGCCAAGCCGTCTGGCATCAGCAGACTGCCCGACGGCGGCACCCTGGCCATCGTCTACGTCCAGGGAACCGATCGCGATGCCCACCAGCGCTTTGTCACGTCGGATGCGGACATCAGTCGATGGTTCGTCGAGCGGATGCAGGAAGTGCATGGACGTGATGTCTCGCAGCCGCCGCTTCCGGTCGAGCTGATTCTCGACTTCCACGTCTAGTGGAGCCAGCGGGACTCGAACCCGCGACCTTTCGGATGCAAACCGAACGCTCTCCCAACTGAGCTATGGCCCCGTGGGTGGCCGATTGTAGGCCGGGGATTCGCACCGAGGTGAATCGCGCTGTGAGAGACTGGCGACGAGGGCGCAAGCTGCCCCGGGAATGATGATGGCCACCAGGGCCAAGCGAGACGAATCGGCTGGAAACGGCGAGGCGACCGACAAGTCGCCTACAGCCGTCGACGAGGCCAAGGAGCGCGCCGTTGCCGAGGGCGAGCCCAAGCCCGGCCAGCGGGCGGAGGTCTCGAACCTCGACAGCGTCCGGCACTACTTCGACGGCGCCGTCGAGCGCCTCCAGCTGCCCGACGACGTCCGCACCGTCTTCTGGACCCCTTACCGCGAGGTCACCGTGCAGATCCCGGTGCGGCTCTCGGACGGCAAGATCCACACCTTCTCCGGCTATCGGATTCAGCACAACGGCGCGCGCGGCCCCTACAAGGGCGGCATCCGGTACCACCCCGAGGTCGACGTCGACGAGGTCCGGGCCCTCGCCTCCCTGATGACCTGGAAGACCGCCGTCGCGAACATTCCGTTCGGCGGGGCAAAGGGCGGGATCAACTGCCCGGCCGACCAGCTCGATCGCGCAGAGCTACAGACGATCACCCGCTCCTTCATGGACAAGATCGAGAAGATCCTGGGCCCGACCCGCGACATCCCCGCCCCGGATGTCAACACCGACGCACAGGTGATGGCCTGGCTGATGGACGAGTACGGCAAGCTCCACGGCCACACCCCCGCGATCTGCACCGGCAAGCCGATCGCCCTCGAGGGCTCATACGGACGCGAGCAGGCGACTGGCCGCGGCTGCGTCTTCATGTTCCGCGAGGCCGCCCCGCAGATCGGGCTGACGCCGGCCGAGTGCACCTTCGTCGTGCAGGGCTACGGAAACGTCGGCTCCTGGGCCGCCCGCATCCTGCAGCAGCTCGGCGCGAGAATGGTCGGCGTCTCCGACGCCACCGGCGCGATCCGCAGTGACGCTGGTATCAACGCGGACGATCTCGCCGCGCACCTGCGCGACGGTGGCGAGCTCACCGAGTTCACCGGAACAGAGGTGATCAGCCCCGACGACCTGCTCGCAATCGAGTGCGACGTGCTGATCCCGGCGGCGCTCGGCGGCATGATCCACGAGGGCAACGCCGACCGCATCAACACTCGGATGATCATCGAAGGCGCCAACAGCCCGACCACCCCGGCCGCGGACGAGATCCTCCAGGAGAAGGGCGTTCACGTCGTACCGGACGTGATGGCGAACGCGGGCGGCGTCGTCTGCTCCTACTTCGAGTGGGTCCAGAACCTCCAGCACTTCCGCTGGTCCGAGCGGGAGGTCAACGACAAACTCGGCGGGATCATGCGCCGCGCCTACCGCGACGTGAGCTCGCGCGCCAGGGAGGAGCGCATCTCACTGCGGGAGGCGGCCTATCTGGTCGGGATCGAGAGGGTGGTCGAGGCTAGCCGCACTCGGGGCTACGTCTAGTCATCGAAGTCGAAGTCCTTCGGCGGACCCTTCTCGAACCACAGGTCCTCCTCCCCCGCCTCCTCCTCTTCGAAGTGCTCCTCGGTATCCGAGGCGCCTGCGCTCCCCGGAGTCCTCGGGCTCGACGGCGGGCCTGACCTCGGTCCCCGGCTCCTCGGCATACGGCTCCTCCTCCTCGAGGTACGGGGCCTCCTCCTCCGCTGGGCCGAGCGCCTCGAAGTCATCGTCGGCCGCCGGTTGGACTGATGGCGGCGGGACCGTGTCCTCGTCGGTCTCGAAGTCATAGAGCTCCGGGCCATCGGAGCCAGAGGATGTCTCGTTGCTGGGAACCGGCTCCTCGTCGGAGGGCGGCTCCTCGAGGGGAGGCGGCTCATAGGTGGTGTCCGGCCGGCCGAGCTCAGGCTCGTCGCCGGGAAGCGGGGGCAGGTCGCCGGTGTCGCCCGGTGGCGGATGCTCCTGCGTCGGCACATCCACCCTCCCGCGGGCCCTCCCGGGCGGCTCGGTGCCGGGCTCGGGCGGGGGCGGCGGCGGGTCGGGCACCAAGCTCTCGGGCTCCGGAGGCGCCTGCGCATCAGGTTCCGGCTCCAGAGGCCGAGACTCGGGGGCCGGCTCCGCCTCGGGCGGGGGGCGGGCGGCGCCGCGCTGTCCTCCGGGAACGGCTCCTCCTCCGCGATCAGCTCCTCGAGCGACTCAGACGGGGCGGGCGCCTCCGGCTGTTCGGAGGTCTGCTCAGCTGGGCGGTAGCTCTCCGGCTCGTCGTTCGACGGTGACGGGTCCGGCTCGGCGTCGAGCCGCTCCTGGCCGGGAATCTCGTCCTGGCCGGGAAGCTCCACCTGGCCCGGGACCTGGCTCGGCGGCTCGAGATCCTGCGGCTGATCCGAGGTCTCCGGCTCCAGTGTCGGCATCGGCATCGGCTCGGAAGGTCGCGGCGCGTCGGGCTCGGAAGTGGGCTCCGTTGAGGGAGGCGCCTGAGGCTCGGAGGTGGGCTCCGTGGAGCGAAGCGTCTCTGCTTCGACCAGGCGCGTCGGCTCCTCGTTGCCTCCATCCGCAGCCTCGACCGAGCCGACCTCGGTGTAGAGCTCACCCGCCACGAAGGGATCCGGCTGGTCGCCCTGCCCGAAGGCCTCGTCCTCGATCTCCCGCAGCTCCGCCTCGCGGGCTCCGTGCCTGCGCTTCAGATCGAGGTGTTCGCGGATCGCGTCGTCGAGAATGCTCATATGCGCGGGCTTGCCCGGCCTCGAAGGGTCAAAGCTTAGGCGCTGCGCCATTCATGTGATAGCTGGCGAGCCGCTCAGGACCTGCATCCGACCGACCATTTTGCGGACTCCTGGCTACCCCTCGGTGGCCGGACGCCCGTTCGGGCGGCGGTGCACGCGACTGCCTCGAACCGGCCGGCTACTCGCCGGCGCGGTGCGGATCTGGTTCTTCCCGGACCTCTTCGCGACCAGCAGGGCCCGATCGGCGCCATCGACGAGCGATTCGAGGTCCTCCGCTGAGTCCGGGAGTGTCGCGACGCCGACGCTGATCGTCACCCCCATCGTGCCACCGTCGCGCAGCGGGACCTCGGTGTCGCGAACCCGCTCCCGCAGCCGCTCCCCCAGGATCGTCGCGCCCTCACTGTCGGTCTCGACCAGGATCAGCGCCAGCTCGTCCCCCCGTAGCGCGCCGCCACGTCGATGTCACGGGTCGCGTCTCCCACCAGGTCGGCGACCGTCTCGAGGACCAGGTCCCCCTGCAGGTGGCCCAACCGATCGTTGATCCGCTTGAAGTCGTCGACGTCGAGGATGATCAACGACATCTCGTGTCCGAAGCGGAGGGCTCGGGAGACCTCGCGGTCGAGCGTGTCGGCCATGTGGCGCCGATTCCAGAGCCCCGTCAGGGGGTCCGTCAGCGCCTCCTGCGCAATGCGCTCATGGCGCCGTGTCAGTGTCCGCGCCAGACCCCAGGCCAGGATCGCCGCGGCGACCAGGAACCAGATCATTACCGCGAGCGCGCCCCGCCGACACCGAGTACCCCGCCGGACTTCGGCGGCCCCAGCAGCAGCAGATCCTCCTGATCGGCCGGATTCAGGCGCCACCGCGTGCCCCGGTACTCCTTGCCCCCCGCCGTGACGTCCGCCGTCTCGTCGGGCTGCAGCGTCTTCGAGGGCGGCGGCACGGTCGACGCGAGGGACTCCGCACCCGGGTGACGACGACGTCCGTCTCGGTGAGCGACTTGACCTCGCTCGCGTATTGCTCCCCAGTGGTGGTCGAGACCCGCAGGCTGCCCACCGGCTGCCCACCTTCCGTCAGGCCCACGCTGGCGAAGGCGACCGAATTGAGCGGGCCCGCCGCCGCGACCGGGTTGCCGGCGTTGTCAAAGAGGGCGACGCGCAGAGCCGGCGGCTGTCCCGCGCGCCCGCTGCGTGAACGCCTGCTCGGCCCGCGCGGTCGTGCGCCCGCAGCGCTGCCGCCAGGTCACGGGGCCGCGGCGAGGCTCTGCGCCTTGCGCCGCCGCATCGGCCGTGCGCGTCCGGTAGATCGCGGTCGCCGTTCGCAGCCCGGCGGCCAGACGAGCGTCCGCCTTGCCACGCTGGGAGTCCTCGCTGACGAACAGCAGAATGGCGATCAGTGCCAGCGTGGGCACGACCGCAATCAGTACCAAGAAGAGCGCCAGGCGCCGTCCGAATCTCACCCTCGCGACAGCGTATCCTTGGGCCCCGAACGGGTCGTCACCAACCCTCTTCGGCGACCGAAACATATGTCCCATCACGCACGGGGCTATAGCTCAGTTGGGAGAGCGCCTGGATCGCACCCAGGAGGTCGCCGGTTCGAGTCCGGCTAGCTCCATTGCCACGTCTACAGATCGACACGCCAACTGGACCGGCCCGGGCGGACCTGCACCGCGTCGATCGGCCCAGAGGCGCACTCGTCCTCGGCCACGGCGCGGGCGGTGGGATTGAGGCGCCCGACCTCGTCGCGACGAGAGACGCCGCGGTGGAAGAGGACTTCACAGTCGCGCTGGTCGAGCAGCCGTACCGAGTCGCCGGGCGGCGATCTCCCGCGCCTGCCAAGCGCCTGGACGAGGCATGGATCGCCGTGCTCGAGCGGTTGGGCGCGGACGAGCTCGGGGGCCTGCCGCTGGTGGTAGGAGGGCGCTCCCTGGGAGCACGGGTCGCATGTCGCACGGTGCAGGAGACCGGCGGCGAGGCGGTCCTCTGTCTCGCCTTTCCGCTCCTGCCGCCGCGAAGAGGAGACAAACCGCCGCAGAGCCGCCTGCCCGAGCTGGACGCGGTCGAGGTCCCGGTGCTCGTCGTGCAGGGCGAGAGCGACCGCTTCGGCATGCCGCCGGAGGGCCCGGATCGCAGGGTCGTCAAGGTCGCGGGCGACCACGGCCTGAAGGCCGACACCGGCGCCGTGGGTGAGGCGGTTGCGGCTTGGCTCTCCGCCCTGCCTATCGCGCACTGATCATCTGAACCAAGCTGCCGCGCGCGATCGTGCCGAAGAAGAAGCCCCGCCGCCCGGCCACCGGGGTCACCTCGGCGCGCACCACTGCCACCCCGTCGTAGGTGCTCGTCTCTACCTCCGCGCCCCGCTCGACCATCTCCGACAGTGGCTGTCCCGTCCTGGGATCGCGCGCAGCCGGAGCCAGGGCGCCACGCAGCGCGGTGGCGGTCCGGCGGGCGCGCTCGCTGGTCCCTCCGAGCACGCAGAGGACCTCCCGGTCCCGCGCGATCCCTGCCGCAACCAGATCGATCCCGACCTCGACCGAGAGCAACAGCCGCTCCGGGACCATGCGGGCCGCGACCACGTCGCCCAGGCAGTCTGCCGCGGCGCGATAGATCGGTTGATCGATCAGTCGGCCGGCGTGGCCGAGCAGGGCCGCCCGCGAGTTCGCGGAGATCGCCAGCACGGTGAAGTCCGGCGTGAATGCGTCGCGCGCTCCCAGCCCGAAGACCCCTGCGCGGAGCAGGGGCTCCGGCACTTGCGCGTACGGCCCCACATCCACCAGATCCAGGCCCTCCTCGCTCTTCTTCGGGTGGCCGCCGACCCGCATGAGCGCTTCCCTCAGGGATGAGCCGTCGATCCCATCGAGCCTCAATCCGAATGCGTAGGACCCACCCACCGACACGAGGCGCTCAGCCGAGAGCGGGTTGAACCGGAAGCGGCTTTGCAGAGTCGGAGCGACGTCCACCACGCTCTGGGCGTTCGGCCCGAGCGCATCCGCCATCAATCCCGGGCCGACCCCTGCCTCCCGCGCCGGTTTCGGCTCCGTCCAGCCGACCCCGAGCGAGCCCTCCTCCCCGCCACCGCCGATCTCGGCGAGGGCGTCCGCCAGGGGACCCGGGGGAGGCGGCGGCTTGGAGTCATTCCCGCAGGCGACCAGGCAGACGGCCGCGAACGCGAACGTGATGGCTATTCGGACCCGCACGGCTAGCGGACGTAGGCGAGCTCCCACATCCGCAGATAGGCCTCGGCCGAGCGGAAGAGGGAGCGCAGAGCCGGAGCGCCGCCGTGCTGCTGCATGTCGGCCAGTAGGTCGGGGATGAGGCCGTAGTGGGCCACGCCGTCCGTGTTGAGGTCGAAGGTCCGGCTGCCGGTTCGCTCGCGTTGGAAGAGGACCTTGCCGCGGAATGAGCGGAACGGGTAGGCGAGCGGCGTCTGCGCCGCGTCCTGGCGCGGGCCCGGAAGCTCCGAGAAGCCGCCGGTGTCCGTGCCGAGGCCGACGCCGAAGTAGCGTCGCTTCGCCCGGTCCTGCTTCAGGGATGCGATCTTCGCCGCGAGCTGCGGCGCTTGATCCGGGGTGGCGGAAGCCATGCCGCCCAGCCGGTACAGGAGCCTGAGCTGTCCGGGGGTCCAGGCACCGCCCGTGCCCGTATGGCCCGAGACGAGCGGATAGCGCTGGCGCTTGGCTATCCGGAGCACGGCCTCGCGGGCCCACTCGCCCATGTGATCCATCTCGATCAGCATGTGGTTGGCCATCAGCCGCTTGATCAGGTACTTCCCGAGCGGCGTCAGCCCGTTCGCGTTGCACTGGGCTCCGGGCGGATAGGTCGGCATCCCCGCCTGCGCCAGGGACGCCGCCGCGGGGAAGAAGCCCACGAGCACGGACAGCTCGAATGGGCTCAGGGTTCCCATCTCCTCGCCCTGCCCGGGTTCCGGACACGGGCCGGTCCGGAAGTAGTGACCGGTCTGGAACGCCTCCAGGACGTTGATGAAGAGCCCCTTGGCGCCGCCCTCCAGGGCGGCGCCGCCGAAGGCGTTGTCGGTCCAGTGCATCGGGAAGACGCTGCGCACGCCGAGGGCGCGGGCGCGCCGAATCCCCCGGTCGACGTCTCGGCGGCCGCACTCAGGCTGTCCCATCTGCTCGCTGCAGCCGAAGAGGTTGGAGGACTCGATCCCGATCACCACCGCGAGGCGGCCCTTCTCGATCGCAGCGCGCGCCTGGCGGGGGTTGTAGACGAGCCGGAACCAGCCCTTGCCCCTGCCGCCCGCCTGGGCGTCGACGTAGCCCTGCAGCCCGCGGAGCGTCTGGATCTGCTGGCGCACGGCCTCGGTCTCGTCGCAGGAATGGACCTTCACGGCTCGACCTCGCAGATCGGCTGGTCCTCGACCGTCTGAGCAACCACGAGGCGCTCGCCCGCCATCCACGCCCGCCGCAGCCAGACGTAGTAGGTCTGCTGGTGGGTGATCGTGTCGTTGACGGGCCAGCCGGCGAAGGTCGGCCAGCCGTGAGTGTCGTGTGTGCCGAAGGGAAGGCCGGTGCGGAGGAGGTTGCCGGTGACGTCCCCGCTCCCGTCCGCGCCATGCACGTCGGCGTCATGACCGAGCGCCTCGGTGATGCCGTAGCGATCGAAGGGCTCGCCGTAGATCACCGCGCCGCCGGCGCGCTGGTTGCGGTGATGTGCAGGTGCATGTCGGCGAAGCCCCGGACGTTCCCCTTGCGGTCGGTCCCGCGGAACGGCCTCCCGGTCGCGCCGACGTCCGCCTCGGGGAAGGGGTTGCAGCCTCGCGTACGGCTGAGCTTGAACGGTGCGACGGCCCCGCGGCCATGCGCTCGGGGAGAGAGCAGGGCGAGCTGTCCGGAGCGGGCGATACCCAGGTGGCGACCAGCGGCAGCAGAGAAGAGCGTCACCCTTCCCTTCGAGAGAAAGGCGACAGCCCACTGGGTAGCCGGACCGGGCGTCTCGGTGCGCCCCACCGAGCCGCTCGGTGTCACGCCGAGCAGCCGGCCACCCTGGTCCTGGGGCAGGAAGCTGCTGAGCGTCGCCGGCTTCCAGAAGAAGGCGGCGGCGGTCGATCTGCTCCGCCGGTCAGCTCGATACCCGTCACCGCTGACGCCGACGAAGCGCCCGGTCGTGGAAGACCGGAGTGCGAAGCAGGCGTTGGCCAGGTGAGGAGCCTTGATCCCACGTCCGCCGGGCGCGGCCGGCGCGCTCGCCACGAGGCCCAGCGCCGCGATCAGCGCGCCGAGAGCCAAGCATCCGATCACGCGTCGGCGCATCAGCATCGAACTAAATCACTCCTCGTCGCCCTCGGCTGTTTCTCGATCAGGAGTGGAGCCCGGTGAGCCGCTCGGCCTCCTCGCGGAGCTCACGCTTGGCTGCAGCGTCGAGCTTGCGGAAGGCCTTCGTCTCGACCCTGCCCTTCTCGTATCGCCAGGTGCCGGCCACCCGGCCGTCGACGAGGAAGGTGGGAACGGACTGGGGGGTCGTCGTGTTGAAGACCTTCGGCCGGTGCTCCTCGGGCAGGATCCCGGTGCGGCGGGCGTGCACCAGCAGCGTCGCGTCCCAGGTGGGCAGGAAGCGCACCGGTGCCGGCGTCTCCGGATCGGGCAATGGGGCCCGTGGCAGGTCGAGCAGCTCGGCGCCGTCCTCGTCGGCGGAGAAGGTGCGCAGCTTCATCCGCTCGAGCGCCGGCGTCACCCGGTTGGGCGGCAGACCCGCCCAATTCGCGATCTCGTCGACCGCCGAGGGACCGAAGCCGCCCAGGTAGCGCTTGACCAGCAGCTCGATGCCCTGCGCCTCGTCGAGCTTGGCCGGCGGTTTGCCCAGCCAGTGCTCCGCCGCCGCGTAGAGGTCCGCGCGCCGGCGATCCCAGGTGCCGGACGGCGGTACCCGAACGAGGTCGAGCCACATGTTGACGCCGTTGGTGATGACGCTGTCCGAGCCGAGCAGCTCGTGAATCTGATTGCGGCTCATCGTGCCGTCGCCGAGCCGGGCGCCCAGCTTGCGGGCCGCCGAGGACGCCTGCTTCGCCGTGTAGCCGCGCTTGGCGCGGCCGTCGACCCACGCCTCGCGGCGGGACCGCCGGATGCCGATCGCCATCGGCCAGTAGTCCCCCTTGGAGACCAGGTGGATGGTCGCCCGCATCAGGGTTCCCTGGGCGACCGAGGGCCGTTCGAGCGCCCTGTCCAGCTGCTCTCGCTCGAAGCCCTCGATCCGGGTCCAGAGGCCGATGTACATCGAGGGGGCGTATTGGGCCTGCAGCCCGCCCATCCGCTCGAGGACCTTGGGGATGGAGGCGCCACTTCGCTCGAGGAGCAGTTGGCGCCCGAGCAGGGCGCGATTGAGCTGCATCTCGGTCAGTGTCCGCTCCCGGGCCATGCACGCAGGCTATTGAGCTTTGAGTCACTGCTTCGACTCCACTTGGCCATGCGTGATTTGCAGGTATTTCGACCGTCCGGTGAAAACGCCTGGGCCCATTTTCCGACAGTCGTCCAAAGAATGGGCGCGGGGCCGTTCATACCGTGCCAGCCGACGCAAACCGCGACCGTCGTGGGCTGCCTCGGCGGGCATGGAAAGGAAGGGAAATGAGTAAAAAGTTGCTCTGGGCCTTGGCCCTCGCAGGGGTTTTGGTGCTGGCGCTGCCAACCGCGGCGTTCGCCCAGGACCCGACGCTCGACGACACGATCTCGTCGCTCAACACGCTGTGGGTCGTGATCGCCGGCGTGCTCGTGATGTTCATGCAGGCGGGGTTCGTCCTGCTCGAAATCGGGTTCTCGCGGATGAAGAACGCGGGAGCGGGGGTCGCCAAGATCCTGGTCAACTACTCGATCGCCTCCATCGCCTACTGGGCGGTGGGATTCGCGCTCGCCTTCGGCGGCGCCGGTGCGATCGCCGGAACCCACGGGTTCTTCCTCAACGTGAGCGGAGATCCCGCACAAGCCGCCTCACAGATCCCGCTGCTGGGCGTGGTCAACATCAGCCCGGCGGCGCTCCTGTTCTTCCAGTTCGTCTTCTGCGCCGTCTCGCTGGCGATCATCTGGGGAACGACGTTGGAGCGGATCAAGTTCGCCGCCTACGTGATCTACGCGGTGATCTTCAGCGCGTTGATCTACCCGATCATCAGCCACTGGATCTTCGGTGGTGGCTGGCTGCAGGCCAACCTCGGGATGCAGGACTTCGCCGGATCGACGGTGGTCCATCTGATCGGCGCAACGGGAGCCCTGGCCGCCCTGCTGCTGCTCGGCGCGCGTCGCGGGAAGTACGGACGTGACGGCAAGCCGCGGGCGATCCCGGGGCACTCGATGCCGCTCGTTGGGCTCGGAGTGCTGATCCTCTGGCTCGGCTGGTTCGGCTTCAACCCCGGCTCGACGCTCGGGCGCGCTCGGAAACCGGTTCGCCGAGGTCGGCGCTGGTCACGAACCTGGCGGCCGCCGCCGGCGTGATTACCGCCGTGAGCGACGATGTACCTGATGCGGAAGACCATCGACATCGGCATGGCCGGCAACGGCGCGATCGCGGGACTCGTCGCGATCACCGCTCCCTCCGGCTACGTCGAGTTCTGGGCCGCGCCGATCATCGGTGCGATCGCGGGCGTCGTCGTGGTGTTCGGCGTCCTGACCATCGACAAGTACCTCGACGACCCGGTCGGTGCGCTCTCGGCGCACGGGCTGGCCGGAATCGTGGGCACGCTCTGCTGCGGGATCTTCACCTCCCCGCGGCTGGCCGAGCTCAACGGCGTCGGCGATGCGGGCCTCTGGTACAGCGGCAGCTTCCACCAGCTGGGCGTTCAGGCGCTCGGCATCCTGGTGGCGTTCGCGTCCGTGTTCGTGGTCTCATACATCGTGTTCTTCGCGATCAAGCACACGATCGGTCTCCGCGTGACGCCCGAGGAAGAGGACGCCGGGCTCGACATCTCCGAGCACGGCATGTACGGCTACCCCGAGCAGTTCATCCCGCAGCCCGAGTACCCGGGTGCGGCGAGCGGGCCCCTGCCCGTTGGCCAGCCCGCCCTCGGGACCACGGCGATGACCGCGGACGCCAACGCCAAGTGAGGAGGTGAACATGAAGAAGATCGAGGCATTCATCCGACACGAGGCGTTCGAGCCGATCCGGACCGAGCTGCTCGACAGGGGGTTCCCCTCCCTGTCGATCGGCGAGGTGAAGGGATCCGGGCGTCAGAAGGGCGTGGTCGAGACGTACCGCGGCTCGAGTCTGACCGTCAACGTGCGACCGAAGCTGAAGGTGGAGGTCGTCGTTGAGGACAAGGACAAGGGCCTGGTGGTCGAGACGATCCTGAAGCACGCCCGCACGGGCGACGTCGGGGACGGGAAGATCTTCGTCCTGCCGGTGGAGGAGGCGATTCGCATCCGCACCGGCGAGGAGGGAGAGACGGTGCTGCAGGCGCACCAGGAGGAAGAGATTCCCGCCTAGACGCAGGAGCCGTTGGAGCATGCGGGGCCGGGCCATTCGCCCGGCCCCGCTGCGTTCCGGCCCGATTCTGCGTGAACGCGCCGCTGGCTCGGCGGGATTCGGGGGTCAATACCCTTGGCTGGAGTGAAAATCGACGAGATCCTCGCCTCCTCGCGGCCGGTCTTCTCGGTCGAGTTCTTCCCCCCCAAGACGGAGGAGGGCCGCGAGACGCTGTTCGAGACGGTCGACGTGCTCCGCGAGCTCGGGCCGAGCTTCTTCTCGGTCACCTACGGAGCCGGCGGAGCGACGCGCGAGGGGACCGTTGAGATCACCCGCGAGATCCGTGACGAACACGGCGTGGAGGCGATGGCCCACCTGAGCTGCGTGGGCGAGACCAAGGAGACCCTGCGCGAGACCGTCGACGAGATCGCCGACGCCGGAATCGAGAACATCCTGGCGCTGCGCGGAGACCCGCCGCGCGGCCAGACGGACTTCGAACAGCCCGAGGGAGGCCTAGGCAGCGCGGCCGATCTCACGGCGCTGATCAACGAGACGCATCCCGATGTCGCGATCGGGGGCGCCTGCTTCCCGGAGGTGCACCCGGAGGCCGCCAACCTGGAGGCGGACATCGCCTACCTGAAGACCAAGGTGGACAACGGCGCGAGCTTCCTGATCACTCAGCTCTTCTATGACAACCGGTCGTACTTCGACTTCGTCCCGGCGGCGCGGGCGGCCGGCATCGAGGTGCCGATCATCCCGGGCATCATGCCCATGACCCGCCACAAGCAGATCGCCCGAATTGCGGAGCTCTGCGAGGCGAGGATTCCGGACCCGCTCTCCGATGCCATGGAGGCAGCCGATGGGAACGAACAGGCGGAGTTCGGGATCGGGGTCGCCTATGCGGCGCAGCAGTGCGCCGAGCTGCTCCGGGAGGGGGCGCCGGGAATCCACTTCTATGCGCTCAACCGCTGGCCTGCGACGCGGGCGATCCTCGCGGCGCTGAAGGCCGCCAGGCCGTGGAAGGCGAACCCCCTTGAGGAGCCCGCAGCGGTTCGGGCGACTTGAGCGGCGCCTACACTCATCCGTCGCATGCCTGAGTTCGACTACAACGGCCACCGCATCTCCTACGACGAGTACGGGGCGGGCGAGCGCCCGCTGATCCTGGTCCACGGCCTGCTGATGAACCGCCGCATGTTCGACCGGCTGGGACCGGCGATGGCGGAGCGCGGCAACCGCGTGATTGCGGTCGATCTCCTGGGCCACGGGCGCTCGGATCGGCCGACGGAGATGTCGCAGTACTCGATGACCTTCTTCGCCCGCCAGGTAGAGGCGCTGCTCGATCACCTCGACCTCGATGACGCGGTCATCGGCGGCACCTCGTTGGGCGCCAACGTGACCCTCGAGCTCGCCTACCTGGAGCCCGAGCGGGTGAAGGGGATGATGATCGAGATGCCGGTGCTCGGACAACGCGCTGCTCGCGGCGGCTGTGATCTTCACGCCGATCATGATCGGCCTCCGCTTTGGGGAGCCCCTGCTGAAGGTGGTCGCGGCCGGCGCCAGGCGGATTCCTCGCAGCAACCCGCTGCTCGACATCGGACTCGACTGGTTCAGGCAGGACCCGGCTGCCTCGGAGGCGATCCTCGAGGGGCTCTTCCTGGGCTCATCCGCTCCCCATCACCAGTTCCGCGTCCAGATGGAGCAGCCGGCCCTGGTGATCGGCCATCACGCCGACCCGCTGCACCCCTTCTCGGATGCGGGCATGCTGGCCGAGGAGCTGCCCCATGCCCGCCTGATCGAGGCGAACTCGATCCTCGAGTGGCGGATCACTCCGAAGCGGCTGGACGGCGAGCTCGCGGACTTCCTGGAGGGGGTCTGGGAGGGCAAGCCAATAGCCGAGCCCGCCCTAAGCCAGGCTTGAACCCCCTTGGCTAGCCTCTCCGCTCCCTGATGGCCAGTCGTAAAGAAGAGAAAGAGCGCCTTCGCGCGCAGCGGCTCGCTGCCGAGCGGGCCGCCGCATCCACGGGCCAGCGACGGCTGATCGCCGGCTACATCGTGGCCGGCCTGCTTGCGCTGGCGGTGGTCGCGGGGCTCGTCGTGGTGATCACGAGCGGCGGCGGAGGCACCGCCGAGGCGAGCACCTGCGACAACGCCCACATCAAGAACTCGGGCGGCACCTTCCGGGGGCTCGACCCGGACTGCCGCGAGGGCACCCCACCGCCGACGATCCAGGTCGCCGACCTCAATATCTCCGCTCAGCAGGCCGGGTGCCAGCTCAGGCTCAACCTCCCCGACGAGGGCAACACCCACGTGCCGAACTCGACCCCGGTCGACTACAAGACCGTGCCCCCCACTTCGGGCAATCACAACCCCGTGCCGATCGACGACGGTGCCTACAGGACGCCGGTCACCAGCGACACCAGCCAGCCGACCAACATCCGCAACGAAGTGCACGCCATGGAGCACGGGCGGGTCGAGATCCACTACAAGCCGAGCCTGCCCGAGGCCCAGCAGCTGGCGCTGAAGGGCGTCTTCGACGCCGACCCGAACGGAATGCTGCTCTTTCCCGATCCGGACATGCCCTACGACGTCGCCGTCACGGCCTGGACCAACGAGGTGGTCTGTCCGAACTACAACGCGGGCGTCCTCGACGTGATCCGGAACTTCCGGGACACCTATCGCGGCAACGGCCCCGAGCAGCAGATCCCGATAGACCTGCCATAGGGTTCGCATCCCAGACGCCCCGAGCGTGTTCCAATCGTCGGCATGCGCAAGAGGGTCCTGCTCGGGGTGAGCTTGGCGCTGCTGGGCGGCTTCGCCTGGGTAGCCGTACCCGCGCTGTCCCTAAGCCCCTATATGCCCGGCGGAGTGGACTTCGAGCGGGGCATCCCGAAGGCGAAGCGGATCTCCGCCACGGCGGTGGCGGCGGCCCGGGCCGCACATCCGCACGAGAAGCCCCCGCGGTGGATCTCGGCCCCGGTCACGACGCCCCACAGCTTCGACCTGGTCGGGGTAGCCCGCGAGATGCGCACCGTCCAGATCCGGGTCCGCGATGACGGCGGCAGGTGGACCAACTGGGTCGAGCAGGAGGACGGCACTCCGATCTACGTGGGCGGCGCCGATCAGGCGCAGGTGCGAGCGAACTTCAGGCCGCGCGGCCGACTGCACTTCGTCAACGTCACGGGGACCGCCGGAGGCCTCGCGGGCAACCTGCTGAACTCCGCCCGGCGCGCCATCAACACCGGCTTCATCTCGGTCGCCTCGACCCCGGTCGCCGAGGCGCTGGCGCCGAAGCCGGAGATCGTCAGCCGCGCAGGCTGGGGCGCCGATCTGCCCGGCGGCGGCTGCCCACCGCGGGGCCCCGCCGAGTACGGCACCGTCCGGGCGGCGGTCATCCACCACACCGTGAACGCAAACGACTACACCCCGGAGGAGGCCCCCTCGATCGTCCTCGGGATCTGCCGCTTCCACCTCTATGCCAACGGCTGGAACGACATCGGCTACAACGCGCTCGTCGACCGCTACGGCACGGTCTACGAGGGCCGCGCCGGCGGGCTGAAGCGGCCGGTCGTCGGTGCCCAGGCTCAGGGCTTCAACTCTCAGACGACCTCGATCGCCTCGATCGGCGATCACACGAGCGAGGCGCCCACGCCGCAGGCCCAGCGGTCGATCATCCGCTTCCTGGGCTGGAAGATGGCGGTAAACCGCGCCTACCCGGTGACCGCCACGGTGCAGCTGAGCTCTGGCGGTGGCTCGGAGAGCCGCTACCCGGCGGGCACAGTGATCACGGTCCCGCGGATCATCGGGCACACGGCGCTCGGCCTGACCGCCTGCCCGGGCGGCGCGATGATCCCCCTGATCCCGCGGATCCAGACGGCGGTGCAGAAGCGGATCAAGCGCTACGCCAAGAAGAGGCGAAAGAAGGGGAAGCACCACAAGCATCGCTCCGGTGGCCTCGCCGGCTGATCCGCGCCTGCGAAGGTGAACCAATGCACCCGGACCTCGATTCATGGCTGCCGGACCCCCAGGTGCGCACACTGCACCGCCGCTCCGCCAAAGCCGACGCCGATCGACTCTGGGATGCGGCTGAGGCGGTCCGATTGCGTGACACACCGGCTCTTGGGCGGGCGGTCCGCTGGCGAATCCCCGACACCCCTCCGGACCGTTCCTACCGAGACCTGTTCCGGGAGTACCCGTTCGCGACGCTCGCCGAGGGAGCTCGCTGGTCGGTTTCCGGCTTGTGCGGGCGAATCTGGACGCTCAGTCGCGACTATCCCCGAATCGACGGCGTGGAGGACTTCCTGGCCTGGAAGGAGCCGGACACCGCCCGGGTGGTCCTGGCCCACTGGATCGAGGGCGAGGGCTCCGGGCAGAACGCGCTCGTAAGCGAGACGCGGATCAAGCCGGTCGATGGTCACGCGCGCTTCCGCATCCGGGCGCTGTGGACACTCGTCGGCCACCTCGAGCCCCTGATCGAGCGTGAGGCCTTGCGCATCCCCGTTGAGCGTGCCGAGGAAGCCTGACCGGCGAGATCAGCCGCGGTACGCGGGGAAGAATCCCTCGGACGGCTGCCCTGCCCGCGACGCGAGCTCCCCGTACGCGGCGGGGTCGCAGATCACCTCGTGCGTGTACCAGGGAGCCTGCGCGTTGGCGAACCCCTGCTTGAACCTGTCCAGCGAGTCCTCCGGCGTGATCCCGCCGCCGAGGTTGACCGGCACGCCGTGGTCGTTCCCGAGCGAGATCATCGCGGCGAACAGGTTCTTCATCGGCGAGTCCTCCAGGGCCTCGTCCGCCGTGCCGCCGAGGTAGTAGTGCAGGTAACCGTCGCTCGCCACGGCGATCGCGCCGGCGAGCGCGCTGCCCTCGCGCTCAGCCAGCACGAGCCAGCTGCGCGCGCTCCGCAGCAGAGCCTCGAAGTAGCTTCCGGGGTAGAGGTAGCGCTCCGCGGCCCCCGTCCGGGCCATGGTCTCGGCGTAGGCGCGCTCGAACGCAGCTCGCTGCTCGGGTCCCGCCTGCGGACCGGGGACGAGCCGGATCTCCCAGCCTCGTCGCTCGTTGCGCCGGATCTGCTCGCGGAGGCGCTTGCGCACCCCACCGTCGCCGTCGGCCACGTGGACGTGGCTCCGCACGGTCCCTCCGGCGAAGCACGGGCGCTCGCCGATGCGGTCCCGGAGGAAGACGCTGACCAGGCCGGTCGCGGACCAGTCGACCTCCGCCGGGTCGGGCGGATCCTCCGGAGATCGATCGGCTCCGGGATAGCCGTACGGCGAGATCGCGTCGAGCCGCCCGCTCGAGTCGATCGGCCGAACGACCAGCGGAAGGCTGAGCTCGCGCTTCCCGTCGATCGAAAGCGTGTGGGTGGCCTCCTCGGCCTCGAGGAACGGCGGGGAGCGGAAGAACTGTTGGGCGTCGGAGGCCGCGGCGCCCCCATCCGCGAGCAGCCGGGCCTTCACCCGATCACTCGTCGGGCGGCTCGGGCAGATCCTCCCGAAAGCCGCCCCAGAGCTCGACGTCGATCAGCTCGCCCCCGTGACGCACGTGCCGGCGGAGCACCCCCTCCTGCTTCCAGCCGTTGTAGATCACGGCCTTCTTGGCTGCCTCGTTGGTCGCGGGGATGCGGCCGTAGACCTTGTGGGCGCCGAACTCCTCGAAAGCCTTCAGGTTGGTGAGCCGCTCGGCCTCGCGGCCCACCCCCTTGCCGCGGATCCGCTCGTCTCCCATGATCGCGCCGAGCTCAGGCGCTGTCTGCCGATTGAGCCCGTAGAGCGCTGTGTAGCCCACCGGCTGGTCGATGCCCTCGACCTCCACGGCCCACTTGCGGTCCTCCGAGCTCGGGTCCCTGGATTGCTCGATGGCGCGGTCGACCCACCGCCGTGCGTCGTCCTCCGTGAACTCCTCGCGGTGCTCGAGCAGGTTCGCCGTGGCCGCCACGGAGTTGAACCAGCGGTGCACGGCCTCGGCGTCCTCCGTCCGGAAGTCCCTCAGCGAGATCCCTCGGGCCATCAGCGATCAGCGCTCTCTCGCCCGCTCACGCTCGGCGGCCTGCCGCAGCGGGGAGTCCTTCGAGGAGCCGGCGTAGGGATCCGCGGCGGTGCTGCCCGCGCCTCCGAGCAGGGCCGCGGGCGTCTTGGCGAGGATCCTCAGATCGAGCCAGAGCGAGCGGTGCTCGACGTACCAGACGTCGAGCTCGATCCGCTCCTCCCAGGGGATCCCGGTGCGACCGTGGATCTGGGCCCAACCGGTCACGCCGGGGCGAAGATCGAGACGCCGGAGCTGCCGGGGCGTGTAGAGCTCGACCTGGGCGGGCAGAGTGGCGCGCGGCCCGACGATCCTCATCTCGCCCCGCAGCACGTTGATCAGGTTGGGCAGCTCGTCGAGCGAGTAGCGACGCAGAAACCTCCCGACTCGGGTCACCCGCGGGTCGTTGGCCGTCACCGCCGTGCCGACGCCGACCGGGTCGGCTCCCTGCCGCATCGTGCGGAGCTTGTAGAGCTCGAAGATCCGACCGTCCCTGCCGACGCGGCGCTGGCGGTAGAAGACGGGCCCCGGCGACTCCAGGCGGATCGCGATGCCAACGGCCAGCAACAGAGGCGAGACCAGCACCAGGCCGACAGCAGCGATCGCGAGGTCGGCCGCCCTCGGCAGGCCCTGGCGGGGGCGGCCCGGGGGCTCCGGGACGTCCAGTCGCTGCTGAGCGGCGTCGGGAACCCGGCCGTCCGCCTGGCTCATCGGGTGCCCTCCACCTTCTCCCAGCCGATCGGGACGGCGCCGGCGCGGAGCCGGTCCCAGAGCCCGACTGCGATCGAGGCGGTCACGGTCACGTAGTAGTAGGCGATCCGGAAGGGCAGGACGGGGACGAATCGCCCGAGAGCCGCGCCGGCAAGCAGGGCGAGCTGGAGCGCCATCGTGACGACGTAGACCCAGCCGTGCGAGAGCAGAGGGATGTTGACCGCGAACGCGATCAGGTGCAGCCACGGCGTCAGGTAGCGGAGCAGGCGGTGCGAGTAGACCTCGAGCGCGTAGGCCGGCCCGTAGCCGCGCGGATCGAGCATGCCCCACCTCAGCATCACGTCCCAGAGCCCCCACATCATCCGGCGCTTGCGCCGGAACTCGCCCTCCACGGTCGGCGCCATCTTCTCCTCCGCGACCGCTTCCGGCTCGTAGACGGCGCGCCAGCCCCGTTTTGTGAGCTCGAAGGGGAAGCCGATGTCCTGGCCGCGACTGGGGTCGAGCTCGATGTACGCCTCGCGGCGAACCGCGTAGATCCCGCCGTTCCCGGCCGTGATCCCGGCTAGCCGGGTCTCCATCGAGCGAACGGCCATCTCGTAGCGCCAGTAGAGGCCCTCCTGGTTTCCGCCCTGGCCCCCCTCGAAGCGCACCTGGCCGCACGCGTAGCCGACCCGCTCGTCGCCAAAGCGGGCGACCAGCCGGCGCAGCGCATCGGGACGCCAGTAGCTGTTGGCATCGGAGAAGGCCAGGATCTCGCCCGTCGCCTGCCGGACAGCCGCGTTGAGGGCCGCGACCTTGCCGCCGCGGGGCAGCTCGAGCACCTGATCGGCACCCGCCGAGCGCGCCAACTCGACGGTCCGATCGGCCGAGCCGTCCGACGCGACGATCACCTCGAGCAGGTCTTCCGGGTAGTCGAGCGCCCGGGCGTTCGCGAGCTTGCGCTCGATGACGATCTCCTCGTCGTGAGCGGGGACGATCAGGCTGACACGGGGAAGCTCGCCCTGCACGACGCCCCGAACCGCGCTCCCCGAACAGCGCGACGAGCCCGCGCAGGAGGAGCGGGTAGCCCAGATGGGCGTAGACGATCAGGCCGACCGCCACCCAGAAGACGATTTCGAGCGCCATGAGCCGGGGATTATCGGCGGACGGCGGTCATCGCCGCGGGCCGATCAGATCGCGGTAGAGGGCGATCGTCGCCTCGCCGATCCGATCCCATGAGTAGGTCGTCGCGGCGGCCCTGGTGGCGGCGTCGGCGAGAGCGTCCCGCGACGAGCGGTCGGCGAGCAGCTCGCCCAGCGCCTCGGCGAGCGCGCCGGGGTCCTCGGGCGGGACCAGGCGCGCCGCGCCCTGCTCGGCGATCTCAGGGAAGCCGCCGACCGAGCTCAGCACCAGCGGCCGGCCGAAGGCGAGCGCCGTGTAGAGCACGCCCGACTGCTCGATGTTCCGGTAGGGCAGCGACGACCACATCGGCCCGGCGCATGAACGCCGGGATCTCGGGATCGGTGACGAAGCGGTCGACGAAGCGGACCCTCCCCGGCGCCCGCTCGGCGAGCTCGCGCAGCGGCTCCATCGGCATCCGCGGCATGCCGACGACCCAGAGCTCGGCGCCCTCGACCCGCCGGAAGGCCTCGAGCAGCACGTCGGTCCCCTTGTAGGGGCGGACCAGGCCGAAGGCCAGGATCACCGGCCCCTCGACCTCGCGCGAGCTCGGCGGGCAGCGGCGACCTCGTCCTGCTGGCGGGTGAGGTAGTCGAAGGCGCCGTGCGGGATCACCTCGATCAGCTTCGCCGGGGCGACGCCGAAGTCGCTCGCGAGCGCGCCGGCGCCGTGCTCGGAGTGCGACGACGACCGCGTCCATCTGCGCCAGCAGCGCGGCAGGGTGCCGCGCGATCGCGGGTGCCGGGCTCCGGCAGGCGCCAGTGCATCGTGAAGACGCGCGGGCGCTTGGCGGCGAGCAGGCGACGGTCGAGAGCTGGAACCGGGAGCCACTGGTAGTGGACGACGTCGGCGGCCTCTGCGCGCGCGCGCGGTAGCGGAGCATGTCCGGCACGTGCTCCACGGCCCGCAGCAGGCGCCTGCGCCGCGGCGCCGATGCCCCGCGCCGGAGGAGCGGCGGTAGAAGAACTCGCGCACCTCGTAGCCCTGCTCCCGGGGCACCGGGCCGTAGGGGAAGCGGCAGGTGATCAGCTCGACCTCGGCCCCCGCGCGGGCCAGTGCGCCGCGAGAGGGCGTGGTCATACGGCGGCGTGTAGGCCGCCGGATCGACGATTTGGACGCGCATGGGCGAGCATTCTCGCCGTGCTGCTCTCCTACTGCGTGGTCAACACGAACGGGCGGGAGTTCCTGCTCGCCTGCCTCGACGCGATCGAGCGCACCGCGCCACCCGAGCTCGAGCGCGAGGTGCTGGTGCTGGACAACGCCTCCGACGACGGCTCGGCGGAGGCCGTCCGGCGAGCTGGACCGCGACATCCGGCTGATCGCGCTCGATCGACGCGAGGGCAAGGCCGCGAACGACACCCGGCTGCTCGAGGAGGCACGCGGCGAGTACTGCCTGCTGCTGAACGAGGACTCCGAGCTTCAGCCGGGCGCCGTTCGCGGCCCTGCTCGGAGCGCTGCGGGCGGACCGCCAGGCGGCGGTCGCCGGGGCGCAGCTGCTCTCGCCCGATGGCGCACCCGGTGCCCTGCGCCTGGCGCCTGCCCGGCGCTCGGACCGCCCTGGCGGGAGCCCTCTTCCTGCACCGCCGGTTCACGGTGCGAGAGCGGCGGGGACGCGACGCGCCCGGTGGGCTGGGTGCAGTCGAGCGCGATGCTGGTCCGGCGCCAGGCGGCGCTCGAGGTCGGCGGCTTCGATCCGGATTTCTTCGTCTACTCCGACGAGACCGACTTCTGCAAGCGCCTCTCGGACGCCGGCTGGCGCATCCTCCACGTGCCCTCGGCGCGGGCGATCCACCACGACCAGATGGCGCAGGACGCCGCCGGGGCAGAGCGCCGGATCGTCGAGTACCACCGGAATCGCGACCTCTACCTCCGCAAGCACCTGGGTCGCACTCGAGCGTTTCTGCTGCGCCCGCTGCTCGCCTGGCCCTACGTGCTGCGCGCGCTCGCTGCGCTGGTTCTGCCCGGCCACTCCCCGCGTCGCTACTGGCTGCACGCCCGCCAGGCCCTGATGCCGGGCCGCGGCGAGGGCATCCGCGAGGCCGCGGATGCATACAACCGCCGCGTAGGGTCGTAGACGTGAGGATCCTCGAGGTCACCCAGATGTGGCCGAGTCCGGAGAATCCGGACCTGGGCAGCTTCCTGGTGCCGCTGACGCGGGAAATCGAGGCGCTCGGGCACCAGGTCGAGGTCGCTTCCATCAGCCGGCGAGGAGGCCCCCCGACCGAGTACGGCACGCTGGTCCGCAGAGCCCGGGCCGCGGCCCGGCGCTTCCGCCCCGATGTCGTCTTCGCCCACTTCCTCTTCCCCGCCGGGGCCGCAGGGGCGCTCGCCGCCCGAACCGCAGGGGCTCCGCTGGTCGTGATGGCCCACGGCCAGGACGTGGCGAACCTCGGCCGGATCCCGGGAGTCACCGCCGCGACCCGCTGGGTGGTGAGCCGCTCCTCCGCGGTGATCGCCAACTCGCGCTGGCTCGCGGGTCGCCTCACCGAGCAGGTCCCGGCGGCCGAGCCGAAGATCGAGGTCGCGGACTGCGGCGTCGACCTCGACGCTTTCTCCCCGCGTCCCGCCGATCAGGCCCGCACTGAGCTGGGCTGGGACGGCGAGGGGCCGGCCTTCCTCTGCGTCGGCTCGCTGATCGAGCGCAAGAACGTCGTCCGGCTGGCGGACGCCTTCGCCTCGCTCGGTCGAGGACGGCTGGCGTTCGTCGGAGACGGGCCGCTGCGCCCGGCGCTCGAAGATAGGACCGATGTCACCCTGACCGGGCGCCTCCCGCAATCGGAGGTGCCTCGGTGGGTCGCGGCCTGCGACGTGCTCTGCCAGCCATCGCTGACCGAGCCCTTCGGCCAGGCGACGCTCGAGGGGATGGCGATGGAGCGCACGGTGCTCGCGACCAGCGTCGGCGGGCCGCCGGAGTTCGTCACACCCGAGGCGGGAGTCCTGGTCGACCCGCAGGATCCCGCGGCCCTCCCGCACGCCATGGAGCTGGCGGCGACGAAGCCCACGCCCAACCCGGGCGCCCGCCGGGCGGCCGCCGAGCACGACGTGAAGCGTCAGGCGGCGCGCATGACCCAGATCCTGGAGCGCGCGAGCGCCCAGTAGCGGGCCAGATCTCGAAGGCGCTCACCAACCGCGTCCGCTCGGCGATGCTCTCCAGGGCGCGGTCGAGCATCTGCGCGTTGTTGTGCGTGCAGATCAGCAGGGTCAGGGCGGGGCCGTTCACCGTCTCGCTACCCGGGCCTAGCGGATTGCGTCCTCGTCGCGCTGCTCGGCCTCCAGCGTCTCGCGGGTGAGGCGCGGCCCACGGCCCTCCTTCCGCTCCTCCTCTTCCTTCGCCGATTCGGGCTCAGGCTCGGGAGGCGGTGCCTCGCGAAGGCGCTGGAGAGACGCCCGCACGTACGATGGCCTGAGAACGCGTCCCGCGGCCTCTCGCTCCTCATCGTTCAGGAATCCGGTTCCCCAGAGCAGCAGCGGATACGCGAGCCAGAGGGCGGTGCGGCCGGCGAGCCCGCCGATCCCGGAGGTCGGCAGCAGGAGCTCCCCCGCCAGCACCAGGACCGTGGCGAGGCCGACCGCCTGTCCGAGGCGCAGCCATTCGTAGGGGACAGGGAAAAGCCGCTGCGTGAAGACGTACATCAACACCAGCACGACCGCGTACGAGGCGACCAGCGAGACGCCGGCGCCGACGATGCCCATCGAGGGAAGCAGGATGAGATTGAGGACGATGTTGACCGCGGTCCCCGCCGCCGTCGCCGGGAAGTTGAACTCGGTGCGGCCGGTGCGTCCGAGGATGATCACCAGGACGAGGTAGAGCGCATAGAGCATCACGCCCGTGGAGACCAGCCCGATCGTCTTGTAGGAGTCGAAGAACTCGGGGGCCGCGAGGGTGCGGACGATCCAGCGCGAGAGCAGCCACATCCCGGCGACGACGAAGGTGGTCACCGAGACGAACCAGGTGACGATCACGGCATAGGCCCGCCGCGCCTCCTCGTCGTCCCGGATCGAATAGGCGAGCGGCGGCCAGGCGAGCTGGAAGCCCTTGACGAGCACGTTGACCGCCTGAGCGAACTTCACCGAGAGGCTGTAGAGGCCGGCATCGCCGAGGCCGACCAGGCGGACGATCAGCAGCCGATCGATGAAATTGAGCGAGTAGAGAGAAAGCTCGGCAGGCATCGTGGGCAGGCCCCAGCGCAGCATCCGGCGCAGGAGCGCCGGGTCCGGCAGGAGAGCCAGCCGGTGCCGCTGCGCGATCACCAGGCCGGCCAGGAAGACGGCTCCGGTGCCGTACTGGCCCCAGAGCAGGCCGCTCGCGCCCTCGCCCTCGCCCACGACCAGCCAGACCGTCACGGGAATCGTGACCAGGACGTTGGCGACGGTGAATCCGAAGTAAGCCTTCGCCCGCTCGTCGATCCGAAAGAGCGCGGTGAGGAACTCGTACATCGTGAAGACCCAGAGGCCGAAAATCGCGATCCGCACCAGGGATGCGTCCGAGTGGTCGAGCAGAAGCCTCGAGATCGGCTCTGCGAGCGGGAACGCGATCGCCAAGCCGATCGTCGTGGTCCAGAGCAGTGACGCGAACGCCGTCTTCACCACCTGGTCGGGGTCCTCTCCCGCCCGGTAGTAGAAGCGAAGCAACGCCTCGATGATCCCCAGCCGGAGCACGATGCTCGCCGCGATCACGCCAGTGATCAGGACCTCGGCGGCGCCGTAGTCGGCCGGAGTCAGATACCGCGTGTAGAGCGGCAGCAGCGCGACAGCGATCAGCTTCGAGATGACACTCGAGGCCGTGTATGCGGCACCCGTCGTCGCCAGGCGGCGGAGGTATCCGGTCATGGGACTAAGAGGCGACTGTAGGAGCGGTGTGCAAGGGTGCTCCGCAGGCGGAGCCGAGGAGCAACCCGCTTATCCATCGGGCTTCCACGGTGCGGCGCGGCCAGCCGCCGGCACCAGCCTCGGCGGCGAGCACCCCGCCCACCGCGAGCAACGTCCAGGTGAGCGGATCGGTCAGGTAGGCGGCGTAGCCGATCGTGTGGACGAGCAACGCGCAGAACGCGGCGGCGATCCCGATCCGGGCCGGGGTGAGCTCGACCCGATCCCTTTCCACGAGGGGTCGAAACTGACCGCCCCAGCCCGGCGCCGTTCGGCGCAGGCCGTCGAGCACGGTCCAGAGCGCGGCAGCCAGCAGAGCCAGGTAGGCGATCACTCCGATCGCTCCCTGCTCGGCCGCGACGGTGACCGGCTCGCTATGCGAGATGGTCGTGTCGCCCGGGGGGACGTGCTCCTCGCGGGCGAACTCCTTTGAGAAGGAGGCTGAGCCGTAGCCGTACAGCGGCCGATGACGGGCCAGCTTCAGGCCTCCCGAGACCAGGGTGCCGTGTCCCTCCGTGTTGATGGAGTTCGAGTCGTTGGAGGAGCTTCGAATGACGAGCGCAGATCCGGCCACGACCACCGCGGCCAGAGTCGCGATTGCCATCCATCGGACGCTCCAGCGCAGGGCGACCAGGACGATCAGGCCGGCAAAGAGCGCGATGAAGCTCGTCTGGGAGAAGGCGAAGAGGAGCCCCGCGAACGCGATCGCCACGGCCCCGGCGAGCGCGAACGCCAGGACCCGGTTCGCCGCCCAGAGCAGGGTGGTGGTGGCGAGGAGGATCGTCAGGACCAGATAGCGCCCGTAGATGTTCGGGTCCCAGAAGAGCGAGTTGACCCGGAAGTAGAAGTGGAAGTCGTTTGACGCCTCGAGCTTGTCGTTCCAGAAGATGTGCTGGTCGGCGAACTGCCCGATCCCGATCAGCGCCAGGATCAATCCCTCGGCGAGCACCACCGCGAGGGCGAACCTGAGCAGCCGCCGGTCCCAAGTCGCCTCCGCCAGCAGGGAGAAGAGAATCGCGAAGGGAACCAGGAAGAAGCCGACGTTGCGGGCGGCGAATGCGACGTCCGGCGAGTAGATGGTCTGTACGGCGTACAGGCAGATCACCAGGACCAGCGCCAGGACGAGTGGCTGGGGCAGCCTGCGAAGCCTTGTCTGACCCCGCACCGTCGCTACGACGGTCGCCAGGACGCCGCAACCGATGACGACGTAGAGCGGCACCAGGAGGTTGACGGCCTCCCCTCCCGCAACGTGCAGCCGCACCCGGAACGGCAGCGTCGCGATCACCAGCAGCGGCAGCAGGATCGGCCAGCGCAGCATCGCGGCTGCGCCGACGGCCAACAGGACGATCCCCGCCACGATCATGCCGGCGAACTCCAGATGGTGTTCGCGGAGGTTTCGGATGTCGTCCCAGCCCTGGCCGCCGATCAGGGCGAGCGCCAGACCCCCGGCCAAGAGCCAGGCCGACCGCCCTGAGGCGTGGATCGGAGGCGAGGAAGCGACAGCGACAGGGCGCCCGCGGCGGCCAGGCAGCCGATGATCTCGAGGGTCTCGTTCACGATTTCGCCCCGGCGGTACCGATCGTCACGTGCTCGCCGGAGATGGCAGTCCGATCGGCCCGCTCGAGGGACAGCTGCAGTCGGTACGGGCCGGGCGGAACCGGCTGGCCGGCCGAGGTCCTCCCATCCCAGTCGAAGCAGTGCGGGACGTCACCGCCCTCCAGCTCACGGTCGGCCAGGACCCGGACCGAGTCGTCCGAGAGATCGACCACGGACACCTGGACCTTGTCAGCCCGGGTCAGGAGGAAGCAGACCCTGTAGCGGGGCCCGGGCCGGGTCTTCCAGAAGATCGAGCTGGCAACGGGGCCCTCGTCCCGCAGATGCTGCGTGATCACGATCGCGGCCGCGGTGGCCGCCAGCAGGAACGACACCACCAGGACGGAAAGGAAGACTGCCGATCGGCTGCGCTCGCTCACAGGGCGACCGGGCTGGCTGCGTGGCTCAGATTCCCGAGCCGGTCGTGCTGGCCCCACCCGAGCCGGCCTTGTCGTCTCCCAGAACCACGGCGACCGGATCTCCCTCCGAGGCGACTCGGACCTCGTTGTCCATCGGCTGCTGCTTCGGAATGCCCACGATCTCCGAGATCACACCGGCGCACTCCTTGCCCTGTTGCGGGTCGTACATGACCACGCTGGTGCTGAAGGGCGAGTCCGTATTCCCGACCGGCGTCGTCTTGTAGCCCTGCTGCTTGAGCGGCCCAGCGAAGTCCGCCGCGAGGCCGGGTGAGGGCGTCCCGTTCAGCACAGCGACCCGGGTTTGGCCGGGCGGGCAGGGGCCCTTGTTCGCGCCGGTGGCCGGGGCGTCGGACTCGCTGCCACCGCCGACGATGCGGGTCACTCCGAAGGCGGCGCCCGCGAGGACGATGAGCCCGATCAGGACGACGGCGGTGATCCCCTTCCAGTCGGAGAGCCAGGCGGGGCGCTCGCGACCATTCGAGGGACGGCGCCGGCGCTGCTCGAAACGCTTCCGCCGCTCGGCGGCCTGGCGCGCCAGCTCGGCTCTCCGAAACGCCTCGGCCTCGTTCGGGGCCGTCGCGGCGGCCGCGGCGGCCGCCTTCTCGGGTTCGTTGGCGGCGACGGCGGTCGCGGTTCGCTCGGCGGGCGTGACCGTCTCACCGTCTTCGGAACGGGCCTCGACCAGGAAGCTCGCGTTCTCACGCAGGCGACGAATGTCTCGCGCCTGCATGAAATAGAGCAGCGCGAGCAGGGCCAGCCCCAGGAATGAGGCAAGACCCGCGACGGCGCCGACGTCCTTGAGAATGCTGCTCATGACCGGGGGCGCGGGATGTTAGATGCGAGGATCATGCGAGGGCGCGCCGTCAGGCGCGACCCGTTCAATCAAGCCGAAGCCGAGGGGCAACCCGTCATATGGCGAAGCCGCTTACCTACGCCGTTACGTCGTCGACCGGAAGCGCAGCGGCCCGCCGCTGCGTGACCAGCTCGACGGTCTGAGCGGCGAGGTCGGCCTCGTCGCCGGAGCCGACCAGGGCCTCGAGCCGGCTCAGCGTCCCGTTCACCCACTCGGGGTCCCGCGGCGCCTCGCGGACCGCGCGGACGATCCGGTCCGCGGCCGTCGCCTGGGGCCGCTCGTCGGAATTGAAGAGCTCCTCGTGGAGCTTCTCGCCCGGCCGTGCGCCGACGAACTCGATCGCGATGCCCACCTCGGGCTCGTAGCCCGCCAGCCGGATCATGTTGTGAGCCAGGTCGACGATCTTCACCGGCTCTCCCATCTCGAGCACGAAGACCTCCCCGCTGGCGCCGCCGAGGTCGCCGGAGCGGATCACCAGCTGAACCGCCTCGGGGATGGTCATGAAGTACCGCGTCATCTCCGGGTCGGTCACCGTGACGGGGCCACCGCGCTCGATCTGGCTGCGGAAAATCGGCACCACGCTGCCCGAGGAGGCGAGAACGTTGCCGAAGCGGACGGTGACGAAGCGCGTCTGGGGGTGTTTCCGGCCCGCTGCCTCGACGATCCATTCCGCCATCGCCTTCGAGGCGCCCATCACCGTGCGCGGATGGACTGCCTTGTCGGTCGAGATCAGTACGAAGCGGTCGCACCCGGAAGCGACGGCGGTCTCGGCGGTGACCCGGGTGGCGACCGCGTTGTTGCGGATCGCCTCCAGCGGGTTGGCCTCCATCAGGGGCACGTGCTTGTACGCGGCGGCGTGGAAGACGACGTCCGGCCGGAAGCGCTGCATCACCTCGAGCATGCGCTCGGGCTCCTTGCAGTCCGCGAGCACCGACTCGACCCGGGTGAAGTGGCGCTCCTCGACCATCTCGCGATCGATCCGGAAGAGGTTGTCCTCGGCGTGATCGAGGATGACGAGCAGCTTCGGCCGCACCCGAGCGATCTGGCGGACGAGCTCCGAGCCGATCGAGCCGCCGGCGCCGGTCACGAGCACGACCTTGTCCTGCATGTAGGCCCCGACCCGGTCGAGCTCCATCTTCACCGGCTCGCGCCCGAGGACGTCCTCCACCTGGACCTCGCGCAGCTGCCTGGTGAGCTGCACTCCACCCCGGAGGAGCTCGAAGACGGTCGGCAGCGTCCGCACCGGGACGTCGCGCTCCCGGCAGGCCGTGACGACCCGGCCCCGCAACACGCCGGGGGCCGAAGGGGATGGCGATGAGCACCTCGTCGGGGTCGAGCTCATCGAGGATCTGACCGACCTCCTCGGTGGTGCCGAGGACGTTCAGTCCGTGAAGGCGCATGCCGCGCTTGCGCGGATCGTCGTCCAGGAAGCCGATCGCCTTTGCTCCGAGGTTGGGGTTCAGCTGCAGCTCTCGGGCGACCATCTGCCCGCCCGACCCCGCGCCGACGACGAGCACCCTCCTCGCGCCGCGAACGTCACGACGGGCCAGCCGCTCCACCAGGATCATCCGAGCGAGAAGACGGGCACCGCCGACGAGGAAGACCGTGAGCAGGAAGTTGCTGACCACGACCGACCGCGGGATCTGGTCGTCGAACGGCTTCAGCAGCAGGAAGGTGATCGCCAGGATCGCCGTCGAGATCGCGCAGGCGCGCAGCACCGCGATCATGTCCGGCAGACGGAAATAGCGCCACCACTTCTCGTAGAGGCCGGAGATGTAGAAGACGAACAGCTGCCCGGCGACCACGAAGCCGATCGAAGTGGCGAGCATGTGGTCGTAGCGCTCCGGGATACCGCCTGAGACATCGAGGAAACGCAACCTGAAGGCCAGGTAGTAGGCCGCCGCAACGAGGACTGCGTCGGCGGCGATCTGGATCACTCGGTGACGCCAGACGGGATGCTTGAGCCGATCCACGCGGGAGCCGAGTCTAGTGGGCGTTCAGGGGATTTTTGGATCCCTGAGCCCGTGCTCTGGGCACGAGCCCCTACCATGCCGCCCCTGTGACGGGCCTCGCACCTCCCTTCCTCACGGCGGCGGTCACCGACAAGCTGGTCGACTTCGCCACCAACGTGATCGGCGACCTCGGCTACGCCGGCGTCTTCGTGTTGATGATGCTCGAGAGCGCCCTGATCCCGATCCCGAGCGAGGCGACGATGCTGTTCGCCGGATTCAAGGTCGACGACGGGACATTCACCCTGTTCGGAATCGTTACCGCCGGAGTCCTCGGCAACCTGGTGGGCTCATGGATCGCCTACGCGATCGGCTACTACGGCCGCCTGGAGCTCCTCGAACGCCATCGGGTCTTCCACACGAATCGGCGCTACCTGGACTGGGCCGACGATTGGTTCAACCGGCATGGAGACGCGACGGTGTTCTTCTCGCGCATGCTGCCGGTCATCAGGACCTTCATCTCGCTTCCGGCAGGGATCGCGAGGATGCCCTTCTGGCGCTTCACCTGGCTGACCCTCCTCGGCTGCATTCCCTGGGTCTTCGCGCTCGGCTTCCTCGGCAAGCAGGTCGGGAGCCACTGGGATGATTGGAAGGACCGGCTCCACTACCTCGACTACGCGGTGCTCGCCGCGATCGTGGCTCTGATCGTGTACGCGCTCTGGAAGCGCAGACGCGGCCGTGTCGAGCCCGCAATCGAGTCGTGATCAGACCGTCGAGGGCGATCGTCCTCGGCGCGGTCCAGGGACCGACCGAGCTCCTTCCGATCTCGAGCTCGGCACACCTCACCCTGGTTCCCTGGTTTCTGGGCTGGCACCGGGAGGATGGCGACGCCGACCTCGAAAAGGCCTTCGGCGTGGCGCTGCACGCCGGCGCCGCTGCCGCGCTGCTCGTCGGCCAGCGCCACGTGATCATCGAGGAGCTCCGCACCTTTGACCGGCGAAAGGCGGCCGTGCTCGGCCTCTCCTTCCTGCCTGCGGCACTCTTCGGCGTTGTCTTCGAGCGACTCATCGACCGCCACCTCGGCGGGCCGGCGCCCACCGCGGCGGGTCTGCTCGCCGGGGCGGGCGCGATGATCGCTGCCGACCGGGTCCCCCAGCAGCGGGATCGGGGCCAGGCGACCGTCGCCGACGGGCTCGCCCTCGGCTTCGCGCAGGCGGCCGCGCTCGCCCCGGGCATCTCGCGGAACGGCGCCACGCTCAGCGTCGCCCGCTGGCGCGGCTTCACCCGCCAGCACGCCAACATGCTCTCGCGGACAGTCGCCCTTCCCGTGATCGTCGGGGCGGCGGTGCTCAAGGGCGTGCGGCTGAGGCGCCGCCGTCTGCCCCCCGGACAGGGGGCGGCGTTCGCGGCCGGGACCGCGGCGTCGTTCGGCTCGACCCTGGCCTCGCAGGCTCTGATCCGGCTGGTCGAGCGCGACAGCGCGCTCTGGCCGTATGCCGCATACCGAGCCGGCCTGGCCGGTCTGGTGCTGGGCCGGCTCTGGCGCCGCTCCCGCAGGCGGCGGGCCGACCTTCGCGGCTTCGCGCAACCGGCGAGCTTCGCCTCCTCCGACGGGCAGCCCGCCGCCGCCGGTAACGGCGCACCAACCTGGGCGTCCGCGTCCGGGCCGGAGCCCGAGTTCCCCTCGCGAGGGGAGTCACCGTGACTGAGGACGCGTACGCGCGAGCCGGCGTCAGCCAGGGGGACGCCGACGCCGCCGTCGCGTCGCTCGTCTCCGCCCTGGCGGCGGCGGCCCCCCCGGAGAGCCGCCAGGTGCTCGCCAGCGGCCACTACGCGAACGTGGTTCGCCTCGACGACCGGACGGGCATCGCGCTCAGCACCGACGGCGTCGGGACGAAGCTCGTGCTGGCCGAGCAACTGGGCCGCTGGGACACCGTCGGCATCGACTGCGTGGCGATGAACGTCAACGACGTGGTCTGCGTCGGCGCCGAGCCACTCGCGATGGTCGACTACCTGGCGGTCGACCGCGCCGACGCCGAGATCGCCGGTGCCATCGGCACGGGCCTGGCCCGCGGCGCCGAGCTCGCCGGCATCGAGATCGTGGGCGGCGAGCTGGCCCAGCTCGGCGAGATCATCAACGGCCTCGACCTGGCCGGTGCCTGCTTCGGGCTGGTCGCGCTGGACTCGCTGGTCACTGGCGCCTCGATCGAGCCGGGCGATCCGGTGATCGGCCTCCCCTCCTCCGGCCTCCACTCCAACGGCTACACCCTCGCCCGTTCGGCGCTTGCCGAGATCCCGTTCGATGACGAGCCGCCTCGGGCGCCCCCTGGGCGACATCCTGCTCGAGCCGACCGAGATCTACGTCAGGCCGATCGTCGAGTTGCTCCGCTCCGAGGTCGACGTCCGGGGCCTCGCCCACATCACCTCGGGGGGCCTCGGCAACCTGCTGCGGCTGGAGGCCGAGGTCGGCTATGAGATCGACGATCCGCTGCCCGTCCCGGGGATCTTCACCCTGATCCAGGAGCTCGGGGAGATCAGCGACGAGGAGATGGGAGAGGTCTTCAACCTGGGCTGCGGGTTCTGCGTGGTCGTTGCGGGCGGTGACGAGGAAGTCGCCCTCGAGCGGTTGCGCGCGCACTATCCGGACGCCAAGCGCATCGGTAGGGCGACCGGCGAGACCGGAACGGTCGTCAGAGCCTAGGCCCGCTCCCAGATCGTCCCGGTGAGCGCCGAGACGGGCTTCAGCTTCCAGTCCCTCGCCAGCGCCCAGAGCTCGGCCTCCACGACGGGACGCGGTCGGGCGGCGAGGACCTCGAGCTCACGCGTCGCGCAGCGACCGAACCGGCGGATTGCGTCGAGCGGCTCCAGGGACCCCTCGTTCACCTGCTTCGCCCCGGCGGCCCACGCTCCCTCCCGCATCTTTTCCAGGTCGGCCGAATCGCTGCCCCAGACGCCGCGGCGACTGCCGTCCTCCCCGACGAAGACCGCCGACGGGAAGCTGATCCTCTCCCGGCCCTTGCTGCTGCGATGGATGGCTCCTGCCTCCCGGGCCTCCTCCGGGGGGTTTCTGACCTCCTCGAGGTCGGCTCCGAACGACTCGGTGATGGCGTGCGAGCGGAGATCGATCTCGAAGCGGGGACGGTCGATCCCGGACTGCCCTGCGGCGGCGATCAGGGCCTCGGCGTGATCGAGCTTGCGGCGCTCGAACATGATGCCCTCGCGCAGCGTGCGCAGATACCGGTAGGCGGCCTGAGGGCCCTGCTCGGCTGCCGCTTTGACCGCCTGGCAGGCGGGGTAGGTCGACTCGAGAGGGTTCTCGGTCCAGATCCTCGGGTCGCACGGCATCCCTCCCTCCGCCGCGTCGACCAGCCACTGCGAGACCACATCGAGGAGATTCGCGCGCTCGTAGCTGCGGGCCAGCCCCCCCATCACCCAGATGAATTCGAGCTCCGCCTCGAACTCCCACATCAGCCGTCTGAGCGCGGGCTCGGCCGCCCAGGACCAGGGACAGGCGGGATCGGTGTAGAAGCGGACCTGGACAGTCATCATTTCGGTCGGGCGCTCGCAGCGGAAACGTCGACCGCGGGCGAAAATACAGCCGATGGACTCATCAAAGCTTTGGAACGCTTGAGCTCGACAGTACTCTCGGGTCGCTACCGCCTCGAATCGAAGCTGGGCTCAGGCGGGATGTCGACGGTCTACCTCGCACTCGACGAGGTCCTCGATCGCCCGGTCGCCATCAAGCTCCTCCATCGGGAGATCTCCGACGAGGCCGACCAGCTCGAGCGCTTCCGCCGGGAGGCGAGGGCGGCGGCGCGCCTCTCGCACCCCAACCTGGTCGGGGTGATCGACGCCGGCGAGGACGATGGCCGGCCCTACATCGTCTTCGAGTACATCGAGGGCCGCACGCTGAAGCGCCGCCTCCAGGAGGAGGGACAGCTCCCCGTCGACGAGGCGGTGGCCTACGCGATCGAGATCGGCCGTGGCCTGACGGCTGCCCACGCCCGCAAGCTGGTCCATCGCGACGTCAAGCCGCAGAACGTGCTGATCGACCCGGACGGTCGCGCCAAGGTGACCGACTTCGGCATTGCGCGCTCCCTCGAGCAGAAGGGGATGACCGCGACCGGCAGGGTGCTCGGCACGACCGACTACGTCGCTCCCGAGCAGGCGATGGGCGAGGACGTCGACGAGCGTTCCGACGTCTACTCCCTCGGGGTTGTGCTCTACGAGATGCTGACCGGAGACGTTCCCTTCCGCGCCGAGACACAGGTCGGCGTGGCGATGAAGCACGTCAACGAGCCGATGCCCGACGTGCAGGCGAAACGGCCGGAGGTGTCGGCCGCGGTCGCGTCCGTCGTTGACCGGGCGACGACCAAGGACCCGCGGGACCGCTACGCAACCGTGGCGGAGATGGTGCGCGACCTGGAGCAGACGCTCGAGGTCGAGGCCGCCCGCCACGGCGGGACCAGCGGCGAAGCGACCAGCGTGCTCGACTCGGTGCCGGCCCACCGGCGCCGCCTCAAAGGCCGCCGGCGGATCTCGTGGCCCGGGATCGCACTGGCACTGGTCCTGATCGCCCTGGCCGCGGCGGCGGTGATCTTCGCAAGCAGGCTGGACCTCGGCAGCAACGACGAGCCGACCGGGGGCGCGACGACCTCGGAGGTACGGCTCTCGAACGACGCGGCCAGCGAGTTCGACCCCGAAGGTGATCAGCGCGAGACCGGAACCGAGCAGCTCGCAGTCGACTCCAATCCGACCGGCACCGCCTGGTCGACCGAGCACTACGACTCGCCCGACTTCGGCGGGCTCAAGGACGGCGTCGGCCTGGCGATCGACGCGGGCGAGTCCGTTCCGGCGAAGTCGATGGTCATCCGGGCGCTGACACCCGGGTACGACGCCGAGATCTACGAGGTGAACGCCTCGCCTCCGAGCTCGCTCTCGGGCTGGGGACGTCCCGTGGGCAACATCAGCGACGGCGGGGAGAGCGAGACCGTGCCTCTGCCGGGCAAGGCGGCGTCAATCCTTCCTCGTCTGGATCACGAAGGCCCCGACGGCCAAGGACGACCCGGGTCGCTACCAGATGGAGATCAGCGACGTTCGGATTCTGAAGTAAGTCAGAACTCGAAGCCCTTCGCCGTCTCGTAGCGCTCGATCGCCAGCTTGACCAGCCGGTCGCAGAGCTCGGCATAGGCGATGCCGTCGGCCTCGAAGAGCTTGCCGTAGACGCTCGTCTCCGTGAAGCCGGGGATCGTGTTCAGCTCGTTGACGAGCACATCCTCCCCATCGACGAAGAAGTCGCAGCGAGCGAGGCCACTGCAGCCGCAGAGCGTGAACACCCGGCGGGCCAGCTCCCGCACCCCTTCCCTCGCACCGTCTGAGATCTCTGCGGGGACGCGGAGCTCCATGCCGCCCTCCGCGTACTTGGCCTCGTAGTCGTACCAATCGGAGCCCTTGGTGACGATCTCGCCGGGCGGCGAGGCGACGGGCTCATCGTTTCCCAACAGCGAGCACTCGACCTCCTTGCCGGGCGCCGGCGCCTCGACGATCACCCGAGGGTCATGACGCCGCGCCGCCTCGACCGCGCGATCCATCTCACCGGTGCCAGAGGCGGGGGCGATCCCGACGCTCGACCCGAGGCGAGCCGGCTTCACCCAGACCGGCTGCCCGAAGCCGGCGGCGATCTCTCGCCAGCCGTCCTCTCCGGCGCGGCAGTAGTCGACCTGAGGGATCTCGTGGCGCGCCAGCAGATCCTTGAAGACGAGCTTGTCCATGCAGATCGCCGAGGACTCGACATCGGAGCCGGCGTAGGGCACGTCGAGCACCTCGAGCAGTCCCTGGACACTGCCGTCCTCCCCCCCGGGGCCGTGCAGCACAGGGAAGACCGCGTCGCAGCCCAGGAGGCCCTCGCCCGGCGCGAACTCGACCGGCTCGCCCCCCGCGGTCCAGCGGCCCTCGCGGCTGATCGTCACCTCGACTGTCTCGTGCCCCGCCTCGCGCAGGCCGGCTGCCACCGAAGCCGCCGAGCTCAGCGAGACCTCATGCTCGCTCGAGATCCCGCCACCGAGGACGGCGACCCTCATGCGCCCGGAGTGGTCGTGGTCGGGGGGGCGGCCACCCCGACGGAGATCGTCACCGTGTCGCCGCGACGGCCCCGCGAGCCACCGGGCGGGAACTCGGAGATCACCCGGCCGACCTGAGCCGGATCGGCGGTGGTCTCCTCGGTGACCGCTGCGGTGAAGCCTGCCTTCTTCAGCGCCGTCACGGCCGTCTTCCGGGCCTGCCCGACCACGTCGGGAACGGTGATCGCCCCGGTCGAGGCGAAGATCGTCACCTGCGAGCCTCTGGCGACCAGCTTGCCCGCGCCGGGGCTCTGGCTCAGCACCTTGCCCTCCGGCTCGGTCGAGTCGCGTTGCACCAGTACCCCGGAGAGTCCCGCGTTCTGAAGCGAAGCCAGGGCGGCCTGGTCATCGAGACCGACGACGCCCGGGACCTCCACCTGGTTCGTGCCGCGCGAGACCACGACCGTGACGACCTGACTGGTCGAGAGCTGGGTACCCGCGGCAGGCTCCGTGCTGATCGCCCTGCCCTTGGGCACCGTGTTCGAGAACTCGTCCCTCGTCGTCACCTTGAAGCCGGCCTTTTCGAGCCGTATCGTCGCATCGGACGCGCTCAACCCGGCGACGTCGGGCACGGCGACGATCGCGGGCCCCGAGCTGACGCTGAGCGTCACCGTCGAGCCCTCCTCCGCCTTGCCGCCCCCGCGGTCGGTCGGGATCGGGTCCTGCTCGACGACCTGGTTTCGCGTCGCCCCACTGGGTACCGCCTTGATCGCGACATCGAAGCCCTTGCCGTCCAGGATCTGGGTGGCGGCGTCGACGTCCTGCCCGATCACGTCCGGGACGGAGACATGCGACGGCCGCGTCAGCGCGAAGGCCACCAGCGCCGCGACCCCCGCCGCGAGCAGGGCGAGGATGATCCAGCGCCAGCGGCGGCGCCGGCGGGCCCGCTCCCACTGCTCCTGCTCGTCGTAGGGCTCCTGATCGCCCGGCACGTCCGTCTCGCCCTCTGGACTGACCGCGGCGTAGGCGGCGGTGTCCTGGGGGCGAGGCGTGTCCGGTGCCTTCTCGGCGGCGTCCAGGGCCTTCAGGAAGGCGTCCGCGTCCTTGAAGCGGGCGTCGGGGTCCTTGGCGAGCGCCCTCATCACCACGGCGTCGAGCGCCGGGGGGACGTTCGGGTTGATCGCGCTCGGCCGCCTGGGGGCTTCGGAGACCTGCTTGAGCGCCACGGCGACGGCACTGTCGCCCTCGAACGGCACCCGGCCGGTGAGCGCCTCGTAGAGGATCACCCCGATCGAGTAGATGTCCGAGCGAGGCGTGGTCGGCTTGCCCTGCGCCTGCTCCGGCGAGATGTACTGGGCGGTGCCCATCACCGAGCCGGTGGCGGTGATACTCGAGCTCTCGCCGGCTCGGGCGATGCCGAAGTCGGCGACGCGCGCTCGGCCCTCGTCGTCGATCAGGACGTTCTGGGGCTTCAGGTCGCGGTGCACGATCCCCTTGCGGTGCGCGAAGCGGGCGGCGTTCAGGATCTGGCGGGTGAAGTCGATCGCATCCTTCGGGCTCATCCCCCCCTTGACCAGGTCCTTGAGCGATGGCCCGTCGACGTACTCCATCGCGATGAAGTAGGTGCCGTCGAACGTCGCCACGGTCGAAGATCCCGACGACGTTCGGGTGCTGGAGGCCGGCGGCCGCCTGTGCCTCGCGCTGGAAGCGCTGCACGAACTCGGAGTCCTGCGCGAAGTTGTCGTGCAGGATCTTGATCGCGACCTTGCGGTCGAGCTCGGTGTCGTCCGCGAGCCAGACGTCGGCCATCCCGCCCGAGCCGATCTTGCGTTCCAGGCGGTAGCGCTCGTCGATGACGGTTCCGCTCTGCGGCTCAGCCACCGGAGTTCCCCTGGAGGATCGACTCGGCCACGGCCTTGAAGATCGGTCCGCAGGTCGGTCCGCCGAAGCCGCTGGTGTGCTCGACGATGCACGAGATCGCGATCTGGGGGTCGCTCGCCGGGGCGAAGCCGATGAACCAGGCGTCATTGACGCCCGTTGAGATCTCCGCCGTGCCGGTCTTACCCGCGACGTCGATGCCCGATACGGCACCGGCCGTACCGGTTCCTTCCTGGACCACGCTCTGCATCATCGTGTTGAGCTGCGACGCGGTGTCCTCGCTCATCACTCGACTCTGACGGGCCGGATCGAGTTTCGTCTCGCGCCCATCGGGGTCGATCACCCTCGACCAAAGCCGCGGCTCCATCAGCTCGCCGTTGTTGGCGACCGTCGCGGCGACCTCCGCCATCTGCAGCGGCGTCACGCGCAGCCGCTCCTGGCCGATCGCGACGCGGCCGATGTCGATCGGGTCGCTGGGGCCGAGCAGCCTGTTCCCGTCGTAGACGCCGCTCGCCGCCAGCTGGAAGCCCGGATAGTCGAGGCGAGGCTTGGCGTCGAAGCCGAAGCGGTCCATGTACTGGAACATCGTGTCCTTGCCGAGCTTCTCGCCGGCCTGCGCCCACCAGGTGTTGACCGAGTTGGTGAGCGCGGTGGTCATGTCGATGTCACCGAACTGCTCCCCACCGGAGTTGGAAAGGGGCACGCCGTCGATCTCCTGCGGGGAGCGCCCGCTGAGCACCGAATCCGCTGTGAACTCGCCGCTGTCGAGGGCCGCCGTGGCCGTCACGACCTTCATCGTGGAGCCGGGCGGGTAGCCCGCCTGCGTCGCGCGGTTGAAGAGCGGAGCGCTCGAGTCGCGATTGAGCTCGGCGAAGTTCTTCGGGATCTGGTTGGGGTCGTATTCGGGGATGCTCACCATCGCCCTGACCTCGCCCGTCGACGGGACGATCGCGACGACCGATCCGCGGCGGCCGGCGAGCCCGTTCACGGCCGCCTCCTGCGCGGCCGGATCGAGCGAGGACTGCACGTTGTCGCCTTCCTGGGAGTGACCCTGGAGCTCATCGAGAACGGAGAGGAACTCGGTCTTGTTGCCGACCAGCTCATCGTTGTGGGAGAGCTCGAAGCCGACCCGGCCCTGCGTCACGAAGCTGTAGCCGATCGGGTTGCCGAACAACCCGCCCTGCGGATAGTGGCGGACATAGATCTTGTTGTTGCCCTTGCCGATTGCGCGGGAGCGAGCGATCACGGAGCCGTCCGCGGCGAGGATGTTGCCGCGCTTGATCGTCTGTTCCTCGAGCAACGGCCGGCGGTTCGCCTGGTTCGCCTTCAGCGAGTCGGAGTCGAAGATCGACCAGTACGAGGTGAACCCGAAGAGCAGGGCGTAGAGGATGAGCAGGAAGCCGAAGAGCTTGATGATCTGCCTGTTCATCAGCCGATCCTCGCCTGGCTCTGGAGCCGCACCCGCCGGCGGGCCTTGTCCGAGATCATCAGGAGCAGCGCGAGCAGGATGAAGTTGGCGATGATCGAGCTACCGCCGTAGCTGATGAAGGGAAGCGTCACGCCGGTCAGCGGGATCACCCTGGTGACACCGCCGATGATCACGAAGGCCTGCAAAGCGAAGATCGCGGTGAGGCCCGTGGCGAGCAGCTTCGAGAAGCCGTCCTCGGCGAGGATCGCCGTCTTGAAGCCGCGCTCGGCGATCAGCGCGTAGATCAGGACGACCGCCGCCCCGCCGAAGAGCCCGAGCTCATCCACGATCACCGCGTAGATGAAGTCGGTGTGCGGAGCGGGCAGGATCGCGCAGCGGTCCGGGAAGTCGCCGTGGCAGCCGGGTAACTGCACCAGGGAGTCGCCGAGGCCCCTGCCGAAGAGACCCCCGTCCGCCTGGGCGAAGATCGACTGGGAGAGCTGGTACCCCGAGCCGCCGGAGTCCTGGAAGGGATCCAGCCAGATGTCGAATCGCTCCTGGATGTGCGCGGACGTGTGGGCGAAGAACCAGGCCCCGACCACGAACAACGCGAGCCCGATGACCACGAAGGAGAGCCGGCCGGTCGCGACGTAGATCAGGGCGAGGAAGGCGCCGAAGAACATCACCGAGCTGCCCAGGTCGCGGATGAAGACCAGCAGCACCATCGCCGCCCCCCAGACGACCAGCAGGGGGCCGAGATGCTTGATCGGCGGCAGGACCAGCCCGAACACGTTGCGAGCTCCTACGACGAGCACCTCCCGGTGCGCGTTCAGGTAGCTCGCCAGGAAGACGACGATGCAGATCTTGGCGAGCTCGGTCGGCTGGAAGGTGATCGGCCCGAGATCGACGGCCAGGAACGCGTCGTTGGTCGCATGCCCGAGGAAGCGGGGCATGATCAGGAGGACGATCCCGGCGAGGGCGATCAGATAGCTGTAGCGCTCGAGCGCCTCGTAGTCGCGCAGGAAGATGATCGTCGCCGAGAAGAGGATCAGCCCGAGCACGAACCAGTTGGCCTGGTCGCGGGCGAGGCCCTCGTCCAGCCTGAACAGCATCACGAGGCCGAACGCCGCGAGCAGCGCCACCAGCGGGAAGAGATAGGGATCGGCGTCGGGCAGCCGGATCCGGATGACGATGTGGGTTGCGACGCAGACCGCGAGGAAGTAGGCGCCGTAGAACACGCTCAGGTTGCCGAGCTGATCCGAATTCGTGATCAGCACGGCGGTGAACCCGGCCGTGACCAGCAGGGCGACCGGGATCAGGGCGAACAGCTCGCGGGTACGGGCGCTCAACGCTTCTGGGCCTGCTTGCCCGTCGACGCGCCCCCAGATTTCTTCTTCTGCTCCTTCTTCTGCGGCGGCGGAGCTGGCTGAGGCTGCGGGACCCCCTCCGTCGGGCGGCGCTGGATGTCATCCGCGAGGCTGGTGGCATCGTCCTTGCCCCGCAGCGTGTGACCGGTGACGGCGCGCTGGCGGTCCTCCGAGAGCGCTCCCTCCTGGACCGGGATCGACGTACTGCTTCGAGTAGAGGCTCACCCCGAAGGGGAGCTCGTACGGCAGTCCTCTGTAGACGGCCACGTCTCCCCCCTCGTCGGTGCCCAGGAAGTAGATCGAGCGGACGAAGAGCACCGCCCCGACCACCACGACCGCGATCACCGCCAGCGCCGCGGCCCACCGCAAAACCCTCCTGCGACGAGACGGCGTCGGCATCGTGCCCTGGCCCCTCAGCCGGTCGGTCGCCGCCCGCATCCGCTCGCCGGTCATTCCCGCCTGCTCGGCGGTTCGGGAGATCAGGGTCGCTCCCTCCTCCGCCTCCTTGGCGTCCGCATCGGCCACGCGGAAGGCCACCGCCGTGATGTTGTCGCGCCCGCCCCGGCGATTGGCCGCGTCGACAAGCTTGCTGACGGCGGTCCGGAGGTTCCTCGAGCTGACCAGGATGTCCCGGATCTCGTCGTCGGAGACCATCGTCGTGAGACCGTCGCTGCAGAGCAGGAAGACGTCGCCGTCGCGGGCGGGGAAGGTCATCGTGTCGACGTTCACGCTCGGCTCCGGCCCCAGCGCCCGGGTGATGATCGAGCGCTGCGGGTGCTCCTCGGCCTGCTCCTCGGTGAGCCGCCCCTGGCGGCGCAGCTCCTCGACCAGCGAGTGGTCCTTGGTCAGGCGCTTGAGCTGGCCGTCGCGGAGCAGGTACGCCCGGCTGTCGCCCACATGGCCGAAGGAGACCGCGTCGTCACGGAGCATCGCCGCGGTCAGCGTGGTCCCCATCCCGGCTCGGGAGGAGTCCTCCTGGGCGAGCTTGTGGATCTTGCGATTCGCCCGCTGGGCGATCTCCTCGAGCTGCCCCTCCGCGGAGGCGTCGTCGTTGCCAGGGCCGCGCTCGAAGGCGCTCGCGGCGATCCGGGAGGCGACCTCTCCGGCCTGCGCCCCGCCCATGCCGTCGGCCACGGCGAACAGCGGCGCCCTCGCGTAGTACGAGTCCTCGTTGGCGTGCCGCTGGCGCCCGGTATCGGTCTTGTGTGCCTCCTCGGCGACTTTCAGCATCAGGACACCTCGAAGCGGAACTCAGTGTCCCCGATCCGGATCACGTCGCCGGGCGTGAGCTCCGCCTCGCCGTGCAGCTCGCGCGAGTTGAGGAGCGTGCCGTTGGTCGAGTTCATGTCCTCGGCGAAATATGCCCCGGAGCGGTTGAACACGCGTGCGTGGATCCCGGAGGCATAGCGATCGTCGAGGCGGATGTCGGCGTCGGCCGAGCGGCCGAGCGAGATGCCCCCGAAGAGGTCGAAGTGCTCCCCCTCGTTGAGGCCGCCTCCCTGCTGCACCACCAGGAACGCGTCCGTCCCGGCGGGCTCGACGCCGCCGGCCACCTCGTGGTAGCCCGTTTCCAAGCCGGGCGTGGCGGTTCCCCGCAGGTCCTTCAGCGAGCTTCGTGTCACCCAGAACAGGAACAGGAAGAGCACGGCAAGGAAGCCGAACTTGAGCGCTACCGCTAGCGGCTCGAGATCGTTCACTGCTCGATGTCGAAGGCGAAGACCTTGGTTCCGAGTGTGATCTCATCGCCCGGAGAGAGGCGCGCGTTGGCGACCCGGCGGCCGTTGACCTTGACCCCGTTGGTCGAGTTGAGGTCCACGATCTGCCAGTCCCCCACGCTCGAGCGGCGCAGCTCGGCATGCCGGCGCGAGATGTTGGGGTCGTCGATGATGCAGTCCGCCTCCTTCGAGCGCACCCAGCGTTGCCGTCGGCCCATCGAGCACATAGCGGCGGTCGTCCACGGAGATGATCGCCCGCGTCTCCGAGAAGGCGGCATCGGGGCGGCGCTTGGAGCGGGCCTTCTGCGCCTGGGTCGCCGAGTAGACCATCGTGTGACCGTGCTCGCCCTGCTCCGGCTCGGCGCCCTGGCGCTGCGGAGGCCGGACCAGGCGGGTCTGGATTCCGAATTCGCCGAGGCGGAGTCGCTCGTCCTGGTCCAGGTGGACCACCGGCCGGGTGAGCAGGTCGTAGTCGTGGTGGCGGGAGTGCTCGAGCAGGTGACCGCTCAGCTCCTGGGCGAGCGAGGACTCATAGTCCTTGAAGCGCTCGTAGTCCTCGGGGGAGAGCCAGACGGTGTACTCGTTAGGCACGTAGACCCGCTGGACCGACGCCGTCTTGTGGGCGTCCATCTCCTTGGCGAGCTTGCGCGCGATCTCCACCGGCTGCACGCCGGAGCTGAAGGCTCGGCTGAAGACGCCTTCTACGAGGCCCTCAATGCGGGCTTCAAGGTTGCGCAGGACGCTGATCGGGAGCTCCTCTTTCAGGTTGGCCGCACTAGGGGGGCGAAATGCTAGTGGGGTTCGCTACGCGAGCACATCGGACCCGCGCTCCTCGAGCCGGCCCCCGTGGTAAGGCCCCGCGGCGCCCAGACGCCGCGTGAGCAGGGCCGCGACGACCGCGGCCAGCAGGGCCCCGAAAAGGAGCCCGGGCGGACTCGAGCCGCCGGCGACCAGGCGGAGCGCCGAGATCAGCCCCGCCGCCCAGACCAGCGCCCCAAGGGCATCGAGAACCGGCGTGCGGCCTCGGATCAAGAGCGGCAGCGCCCAGGCCGCGAGCGCGAAGACGCCCGCCCCGGCGAGAACCGAACCGTCGAGCAGCGGCGCCACGACGTCGCTGAGGGCCGTGCCGGCCGATCCGGTCCAGTGGGCGGGCGGATCGGCAACCGGGCCGAGGAGCAGGGTGCGGTGGGCGAGCTCCTCCCAGGCAGCGAGCCAGAGATATCCGATGCCGCCGAGCAGCGCGCGGCTCGCGCCGCCTCGCGTGAGCCCGGCGAGGGCCGGATAGACGGGGCCCAGGCCCACGAGGCCCAGAAGCGGCGCGAGGCCCGGCAGGGCGATCGCCTCCGGGTCGATCGCGGCCAGCAGCAGGGGGGCGCCCAGAACGGCGACCATTGCGGCTACCCCTGGCTCTCCCGCGCCGAGTACGAGCCAGAGAAGGACCAGAGTGAGCTGCAGGGCGTAGGCGGGGCGTGGCCGGCCGAGCGCCAGGGCACCGGGGATGAGCGCCGCCACGGCGATCGGCGCCGGCGCCCCGGTCGCGATCAGAGCCGCGAGCCCGAGCGCCGCGATGCCTGCTCCGGGGAGGAAGCGGGCGATCTCCGGGCGCCACCGAGGCTCGAGGAAGGGGTCGCCGTCGATGCCGGCGGTCGGCGGCAGGGGGTCGCCGTCGAGCTCGCCGGTGTGGGCCGCGAGCGCAGCGCCCAGCTCGGAGGCGAGCGGGCGCTCCTCCGGATCGGGGTCGAGCGCGGCGTCGAGCGCCTCGGTCATCTGCTCGGGCAGCTCGGGACGAACAGCCGCCAGCGGAGCGATCGGCTCGCCGATCGCCCGCGCAGTCGCGGCCGGTCCCTCGCGCAGGAGGGGGTGCTCGCCGCAGAGGCACTCGTACAGCGTCAGCGCGAGCGAATAGACGTCGGCGGCCGGGCCGGGCCGCAGCCCGTCAGCCTGCTCGGGCGCCATATAGGCGAGCGTGCCAACCACCGCTCCAGTGGCCGTAAGGGTCTTCTCTCCGGCGATCCGAGCGATCCCGAAGTCGACGAGCTTGGCCTCCTCCCCGGCCGAGACCATGATGTTCTCCGGCTTCACGTCGCGGTGGACGACGCCCGCGCGGTGCGCGGCCGTCAGGGCGGCCGCCGAGTCGGCGCCGATGCGAGCGACCAGGCGATCGGTGAGCTCGCCCCGCCGGCCGAGCGATCGCACGGTGTCCCCCTCGATCAGCTCCGAGACCATGAAGGCGCGCTGGCCGTCGCTCGCGAGCTCATAGAGCGTGGCGATGTTGCGGTGGGTGAGGCGCGCAACCGCCTGTGCCTCGCGGGTCACCCGCGGGGCGCCGTGCTCGCGGTCGATCACCTTGACGGCCACCGGGCGTTGCAGCCTGTCGTCCCAGGCGCGGTAGACGGTTCCGAAGCCACCGCTTCCGATCCGTTCCTCGATGCGAAATCTGCCCAGGACCACCTCACCGACCATGGCCGGTTTGAGTTCGCCTCCGGACGACCGTTTCCTGTAGGCACGGCTTCGCCACAAAACGGATTGCTCCTCGGCTTCGCCTGCGGAGCACCCTCGCGCATACGTCACGACCCCTGTTCATACTGAGGCGCGGTTTGGCATTCCTCGACGAGGGACAAGACGACCTGATGGTCGACGATGAACCGGAACGCCCGAGGCGCAGGGTCGGGGGCCCCCAGAGGCGACGCCAGCAGTTTCTAGCTCGACGCCTGATCGGCGTCGGAGTCGGCCTCGGCTTCCTGATCCTGATCGTGATCGCGTTCAGGGGCTGCCTCGAGGCACGCTCGGACCGGGCGCTCCGCAACTACGACGCGGACGTCGCGACGATCATGCAGCAGTCCGAGCAGAGCGGCAGGGACTTCTTCAACCTTCTCAATGGCTCGAGTGGCACCTCGAGCTCGCTGGACGCACAGCAGGAGGTTCTCCGCCAGCGGGACACCTCCCAGACGCTGCTCGATCGAGCCAATGACATCAGCGCTCCGGGCCAGATGCACGACGCGCAGAACGCGGTCATCCAAACCCTGACGTTACGGCGGGACGCGCTCAGCTCGATCGCCCAGAACGTCACCCAGGCAACCGCCCGGACGCAGACCGGCACGGCGATCATCGCGATCAGCAACGCGATGGGCTCCCTCTATGCGAGCGACATCCTCTGGACCCAGATCGGCAAGCCCGAGATCGAGAAGGTCATGGAGGACGAGGGCATCGACGCGACGCCGCTGCCCAACGGGAAGTTCATGCCCGCCAACGCGATCGACTATCTCGAACCAGACGACGCTGGTCACCAAGCTCAACGTGCTCACCGGGCAGACCGCGACCACCGGGGGCGTCCATGGCCTGCAGCTCGACTCGACCTCGGTCGGGGACACGACCCTGACGCCGGACTCGACCAACAACGTCCCCGGGGATGCCCAGGAGATCGACATCCAGGTGACCAACTCCGGGGACAGCGACGAAACCGGAATAACGGTCACGGCCACCCTCGCGGGCAGCCAGCTCAACGGCCAGCTTTCGGCGCTGAGCGCCGGCGAGCAGGGGACCGTGAAGATCCCGCTCACCACCAAGCCGACGCCCGGTACGGACGCGACCCTCGAGGTCGTGGTGCAGCCGGTCCCCGGCGAGCAGATCACGACCAACAACACGTCCACCTACACGCTCATCTTCGGCTCCTGATGAGCCGTCAAAGGCAGCTTTGACCGTGCGGGTCGCGTACCTGGGCCCCCCGGGGACCTTCAGCGAGGACGCCCTGAGAGGGGCGACCGGGGATGAGGAGGTGGAGGCCATCCCGTCCGCCTCCGTCTACGACGCGATCGTCGCCGTCCGCGAGGGGAGGGCCGAGCGGGCGCTCGTCCCCTTCGAGAACTCCATCGAGGGTGCGGTCACCGCCACCCTCGACACGCTCGCCTTCGACGCCGACGGCGTCTCGCTCTGGTCGGCGAGTACGACCTCCCGATTCGCCACTGCCTGATCGCCAGGACGGAGCTGCCGCTGGAGCGGATCGAGGTCGTGCTCTCCCACCCCCAGGCGAGCGCTCAGTGCGCCCGCTTCATTCGGGAGAACCTGCCACAGGCTGAGGTTCGCGCCGCCGCCAGCACCGCCGAGGCGGTCCGGACGGTCGCCGAGTCCGACCGGCCCTGGGCCGCGCTCGGCGCCGAGTCCGCGGCCGGGCTCTACGGCGCCGCCGTGCTGCGGCACGGAGTGGAGGACGAGGCCGACAACATCACCCGCTTCGTCTGGGTGGCCCGGGAGGGGACGAGCCCGTCCGGGTCCGGGCCGTGGCGGACCTCGCTCGTCTTCTCGGAGCTGGGCGAGGACCACCCGGGCGCCCTCGTGGACGCGCTCCAGGTCTTCGCCGGCCGCGGCGTCAACCTGACCCGGATCGAGTCGCGGCCGCTGCGGCGCGGTCTCGGCCGCTACCAGTTCTTCCTCGACATCGAGGGTGCCGCCGGTGATGAGCCGCTCGCGACCGCAATCGACGACCTGCGCTCCAAGGCCGAGACCGTTCGCGTGCTCGGCAGCTGGCCGATCGCGGCGCGCTCCAGGCGTGCCTGGAGCCAGCTAGGTGCTCGTCTACAATCGCCCGGGAAATGGGCAACGGGGCCACCGCAGAGCACTCCGCGGTCAACGGCCATGTGGCCGCACGCCAGAATGGCCATCACCCCTCCCACCTGAACGGCAACGGCACCGCCCCGGACGGGGAGGCCGACGGAGAGGTAGCGGTAGCCGCCATCCGCCGCCTGACAAGGGGGCGGGTGCTGGTACTCAACGCGAGCTATGAGCCGCTCAACGTCTGCACGGTCCGACGTGCGCTCGTCCTGATCCTGAAGGAGAAGGCCGAGGTGCTCGAGAGAGGGGACGACGTGCTCCGCTCCGAGACGATGCGGATCGACCGCCCGGAGGTCATCCGGCTGATCAGCTTCGTCCGCGTCCCGCGCGACATCCACCGTCGCCGCATCACCCGCAAGGCGGTGCTGGCGCGGGATGGCTGGACCTGCCAGTACTGCGGCTCAGACAAGCACGGCCTCACCGTCGACCACGTCATCCCTCGCAGCCGGGGCGGCGAGTCGGTCTGGGAGAACATCGTCGCCTCCTGCGCCCCCTGCAACCGCAAGAAGGGGAACCGGCTGCCTCAGGAGATCCGCATGCATCCGAAGCGCCAGCCCCCGCCCGCCGGGACCGACAGTCTTCATCCGGATCGCCGCGCCGCGAACGCCGGCGGCCTGGGAGCCCTACCTCTTCGCGGCCTAGCGGCGACCAGGCCGCTCCACTAGGAGCAAGGGCGAAGCCCGAAGCGGTTATGTGGGGCGGCCGCCTGTCGCCGCGACCCGGTTACTTCTTCTTGCGCTCTGACTCGGCGCGCTGCTTGGCGGTCGCCGTGGGCTTTGGCTTGATGCTGGGCTTCGCCGCCTTCTTCGAAGGGGGTGCCTTCGGCTTCGCCGGGGTGGCCTCCCCCTTCGCCGGCGGCTTTGCCGGCGCCTTCGAACCCGACGAGCGGCGCCTGGGTGCCTTGGACACCTTGGCCTCGCCGTTGCCGGCGGCCTCGGCCTCCGCGGCCTCATCGGCCACCGTCGACTCGCTCGGCGCCTCGTCCTCGAGCGAGGGCGTCTTGGCTGCGGCGCCGTTGCCGTTGCCGTTCTCTGACTCGACCACCAGCGCCACCGCGCTGACGCGGTCGCCCTGCTTCAGGTTCATCACCCGGACGCCCTGGGTCGCGCGGCCCATCCTCGAGATGCCGTCGACTGCGTTGCGCTGCACCATCCCGTTCTGGGAGATGAAGATCAGCTCCTGGCCCTCGCGGACGACACGTGCGCCGGCGAGGGCGCCCTTCTTGGCGGTCATCCTCACGGTCAGCATCCCCTTCGCACCGCGGCCCTTGACCGGGTAGTCCACCAGCGGCGTCCGCTTGCCGTACCCGTTCTCCGTGACGACCAGGAGGTCGCCCTTCGTATCGGAATGGTCGACGACATCGAGGGAGAGGACGCGGTTGCCCTTGTCCGAGACGTTCATCCCCTTGACGCCGGCGGTGGCCCGGCCCATCGGCCGCGCCTGCTTCTCGCTGAAGCGGGCGGCGTGGCCGGACTTGGAGGTCATGATGATGTCGTCCTTGCCCGAGGTCATTCGGACGCGGACGAGCTCGTCGCCCTTCCGGATGTTGATCGCGATGATGCCGTCGGCCCGGATCGGGGTGTCGTAGTCCTTGAACGGCGGTCTTCTTGACCATCCCCTGCGCGGTGCCGAAGACGAGGAACTTGCCCTCGGAGAAGTCGCGGGTCGGGATCACCGTCATCACCTTCTCCTTCTCCTTGAGCGGCAGGACGTTGACCAGGGCGCGGCCGCGCGAGGCCCGGCTGCCCTCGGGCAGCTCGTAGACCTTGAGCCGGTAGACCTTCCCCTGGTTGGTGAAGAAGAGCAGGTAGTCGTGCGTCGAGCAGACGTGCAGGTGCTCGATGTAGTCGCCTTCCTTCATGTTCATGCCCTGCACACCGCGGCCGCCCCGGCGCTGCTGCCGGTAGGTGGCGAGCGGGGTCCGCTTCGCGTAGCCCGAGGCCGTGATCGAGACGACCATCTGCTCGTCGGCGATCACGTCCTCGATGTCGAGGTCGCCCTCCGCGGCGGTGATCTCGGTCCGGCGGTCGTCGCCGTAGCGCTCGGCGATCTCCGCGAGCTCGGACTTGACCAGGCCGAGCACCCTGGTCTCGTCGGCGAGGATCGCGCGGAGCTCCTTGATGCGCTTGCTGAGCTCGGCGTGCTCCTCGCGGATCTTGTCGGCCTCGAGGGCGGTGAGGCGCTGCAGCCGCATGTCCAGAATCGCCTGCGCCTGGGGCCGGGTCAGAGTGAACTTGTCGATCAGGCCGTCGCGCGCGGTGTCCGGGTCCTTGGATCCGCGGATCAGCTTGATCACCGCGTCGAGGTTGTCGAGCGCGATCAGCAGGCCCTCGAGGATGTGGGCCCGAGCTTCGGCGCGAGCCAGCTCGTGCTGCGTGCGGCGAGTGATGACGTCGCGCTGGTGCACGACGTAGTGGCGGATCGCCTCGAGCAGGCTGAGGGTCCGCGGCACGCCGTCGACCAGCGCCACCATGTTGATGCCGAAGCTCTGCTGCATCTGGGTGCGCTTGAAGAGCTGGTTGAGCACGACCTTGGCGGGGTCGCCGCCGCGCTTCAGCTCGATCACGATCCGCATCCCGGAGCGGTCGGACTCGTCGCGGAGGTCGGAGATCCCGGTGATCTTCTTGTCGCGGACCAGGTCCGCGATCTTGGTGATCAGGCCGCCCTCGCCGCCCTTCTTGACCTGGAAGGGGAGCTCGGTGACGATGATCGCCTCCTTGCCGCCCCGGAGCGGTTCCACGTGGGCCCTCGCGCGCACCCTGACCGAGCCGCGGCCGGAGGCGTACGCGTCGCGGATGCCGTCACGCCCCATGATGATTCCCCCGCCGGGGAAGTCCGGGCCCTTGACGTGCTTCATGAGGCCGTTGAGGTCGACCTCCGGGTCTTCGATGTAGGCGTTGACCGCGCCGGTCACCTCGCGGAGGTTGTGCGGCGGGATGTTGGTCGCCATCCCGACCGCGATCCCGGCGGCGCCGTTGACGAGGAGGTTGGGGAAGCGGGAGGGCAGCAGCAGCGGCTCCTGGGTCCGCTCGTCGTAGTTGGGGCCGAAGTCGACGGTGTCGGCGTCGATGTCGCGCAGCATCTGCGTCGCCAGGGGGCCGAGCCGCGCCTCCGTGTAGCGCATCGCGGCCGCGGGGTCGTCGTCGATGGAGCCGAAGTTGCCCTGGCCGTCGACCAGCGGGTAGCGCAGGGAGAACTCCTGCGCCATGCGGACCAGCGTGTCGTAGATCGCCGAGTCGCCGTGCGGGTGGTACTTACCCATCACCTCGCCGACGATGAAGGCGCTCTTGCGGTATGGCCGGTTGGGCTGCAGGCCGAGGTCGTGCATGGCGTAGAGGACGCGCCGGTGCACGGGCTTCAGCCCGTCTCGCACGTCCGGGAGCGCCCGGCCGACGATCACGCTCATCGCGTAGTCGAGGTAGGACGAGCGCATCTCCTGCTCGAGCTCGCGCGGCTCGATGTTGCCGGTCAGGGCCTCCAGGGTGCCACCGTCATCGGGAGGCGCCGGGCTAGACATCGAGGAACCTCACGTCCCGTGCATGCCGCTCGATGAAGTCCTTCCGGGGCTGGACCTGGTCCCCCATCAGGTCCGAGAACGTCTGCTCGGTGTTGAGCGCCGCCGCGTCGTCGATCGCGACCTGCTGCAGGGTGCGGCTGGCCGGGTCCATCGTCGTCTCGCGGAGCTGCTCGGGGTTCATCTCGCCGAGGCCCTTGAAGCGCTGCAGCTGGACCCCTTCGCGAGCGAGCTCCAGGACCGTCCGGCGGAGCTCGGCGAAGGAGTCCGCCTCGCCCTCCTTCTCGCCCAGAGAGACGACGAAGGGCGGCTCGCCGACCAGCTCGCGCAACTTCGCGTGGGCCTCGATCAGCTCCGCGTAGGCGTTGTCGTCGAAGAGCTCCTTGCGCATCCGGTGCTCCCGGGCGAGGCCGGTCCGCCGGTGTGTGCCCTTCACCACCAGAGCGTTCTTGTCCTGCTTGACGAGGTTGGTGATGTAGGGCCGGTCCTCGGGGTCCTTGGACTTGAACACCTTCGCCGCCTCGGCCATCGTCTTCGCCTGCGACTCGAGCAGGTGGGACTCGGCGATGAAGTCGATCACCTCGTGCCCGAACTCGGCCCGCAGGGTCGAGAGCCAGCCCTCGAACGCCTTGTAGTGCCGCGTCAGGTCCTGCCAGCGGCGCTTGCTGAGCTTGCGCTGCTTGCCGTCAGCGTCCATCACCGTGAAGTTTTCGAGCTTGTCGCGGAGCAGCAGCTCCTCCAGCTCGGACTCCCGCTCGATCCAGATCTCCCGCTGGCCCTCCTTGACCTTGTAGAGGGGCGGCTTGGCTATGTAGACGTAGCCGGCCTCGATCAGCTCCGGCATCTGCCGGTAGAGGAAGGTGAGCACCAGGGTCCGGATGTGCGCGCCATCGACGTCGGCGTCGGTCATCAGGACCACCTTGTGGTAGCGCGCCTCCCCGAGGTTGAACTCGTCGTGCACGCCGGTGCCGATCGCCGTGATCAGCGCCTGGATCTCGTTGTTGGCGAGGACCTTGTCGATCCTGCTCTTCTCGACGTTGATGATCTTGCCGCGCAGGGGGAGCACCGCCTGGGTATTGCGGTCGCGGCCCTGCTTCGCGGAGCCGCCGGCCGAGTCTCCCTCGACGATGAACAACTCGGCGAGCGCCGGGTCCTTGACGGAGCAGTCGGCGAGCTTGCCGGGCAGGGTCGAGTTCTCGAGCGCCGACTTCCGCCTGGTCAGGTCGCGGGCCTTGCGTGCCGCGTCGCGGGCGCGGGCGGCATCCACCGCCTTGACCAGGATCCGCCGGGCATCGGCCGGGTTCTCCTCGAGGAACTCGCCGAGCGAGCGGTTGACGACCTCCTTGACGAGGCCCTCGATCGGCGGGTTGCCGAGCTTCGTCTTCGTCTGGCCCTCGAACTGGGGGTCGGCGAGCTTCACCGAGACGACCGCCGTCAGTCCCTCGCGGACGTCCTCGCCGGTCAGGTTCTCGTCGTTCTCCTTGAGCAGGCCGCGATTACGCGCAACGGCATTCAGGGTGCGGGTCAGCGCCGAGCGGAAGCCGGAGAGGTGGGTGCCGCCCTCGTGGGTGTTGATGTTGTTCGCGAAGCTGAAGATCGACTCTTGGTAGGAGGCGTTCCACTGCATCGCGACCTCGACCTGGCCCTCCTTGGTCTCTCCCTCGAAGAAGGCGATCTTGCGGTGCAGCGGATCCTTCGACTCGTTCAGATGCTTGACGAAGTCCGCGATGCCGCCCTTGTACTGGAACTCGACCCTCTCACCCGCGCCGCGCTCGTCGATCAGCTCGACCTTCAGGCCGCGTGTGAGGAAGGCGGTCTCACGCAGGCGCTCGGCGAGCGTCTCGAAGTCGAACTCGATCTCCTCGCCGAAGATCTCCATGTCGGGCACGAAGGTGATGGTCGTCCCGGTGGTCTTCACGGCCCGGCCCTTCTTGAACTTGGTCACCGGCTTGCCGCGCTCGTAAGTCTGCTCCCAGACGTAGCCCTCGCGCCAGATCTGGAGCTCGAGCTGCTCCGAGAGCGCGTTGACCACGGAGACGCCGACGCCATGCAGTCCGCCCGAGACCTTGTAGCCACCGCCGTCGCCGAACTTTCCGCCGGCGTGCAGCGTGGTCAGCACGACCTCCGCGGCGGGCTTGCGCTCCTTCTTCATCCTGTCCGACAGGGATCCCGCGGCCGTCGTCCGTCACGGTGACGCTGTTGTCCGGATGGAGAGTGACCGTGACCTTCTTGGCATGTCCCGCGATCGCCTCGTCGACGGAGTTGTCCACAACCTCGTAGACGAGGTGATGGAGGCCGCGGGGACCGGTGGAGCCGATGTACATGCCGGGCCGCTTGCGGACGGCCTCGAGGCCCTCGAGGACGGTGATGTCCTTCGCCCCGTACGACCCGCCTCCCTTGCCCTTGGCGCCGTTCGAGCCCGCGCTCCGGGTCCCGGCCTGGCCGGATGTGTTCTTCTTCTTGCTGCCTGCTCCGCGCTGGGAGGGATTCGCCACTCAGCTTCCTTTCGATCCAATCAGGGGAATGCCTACGACCTTCGTGACCCGGCTCGGAAAGTCCTTGCGGACAAGAGGGTCGGGGCCTCACTCAAGTACACATAAGTCTAGCAGCCGGAGGGCCCGGAAATTGCGCCAAAGGCGCAAGAAGTCCCTGCAAACCACGGATTAAACGCAAAATCAGACGGGATCCGTGGCAATGATAAACCTGAGGCCCTCCAGAGGGGTCTCGGAGGGCAGGTGGGGCCTGATTTTCTCCACGATCTGACCCCCCAGAAAGTCGAGTTCCTGGGCCCAGGCGGAGGAGCTGCAGGCCACCGTTACCACCCCGGAGCGCTCGGTGACGGGAGTCGCCTCGCGGGCGATCGCCTCCCCCACCGCCGCGGGCCAGGCGCTCTGCACGGCCGCGAGCAGGGTGGCCGGCTCGGCGCGTTCGAGCGCCTCGCCGATCGCGGCGGCGAGCGGCCTGGGTGTTCGCCGGCGCCTCATGCCGCCCTCAGCCGCGCGCTCGGGCCCACGGCGCCGGCGGTCACCTGGATCCGGGCCGCCTCGGCTGACGGCACATGGGCGGATTCGGTCGCCGTGATCACCGCCTGACCGCCGGTCTCGAGCAGAGAGACGAGCAGCTCCCGGTGGCCCGGATCCAGCTCGCTCATCACGTCGTCGAGCAGCATCAGGGGGGCCGCCCGACCCGCCTCCATCAGGGCCGCCCGCTCGGCGAAGAGCAGGGCCAGGAGGGCGAGGCGCTGCTGGCCCTGGGAGCCGAACCGGCGCAGGGCCCTGCCGGTAAGACGAAGCTCCACCTCGTCGAGCTGCGGTCCGTAGGAGGTGTAGGCACGGCCCAGGTCCTCGCTGCGCCGGCGGGCCAGCTCCGCCGCCAGCTCGTCGCGCCCCCCCGCTGCCCGCGGCCGGTAGGAGATCTCGGCTTCGGGCAGCCCCAGCCCGGAGGCGAGCTCGGAGAACGTCTCGGCGAGCACACCAACGGCCTCTGACCGGGCCTCCATCAGCGGCTCGGCCTCGGCCGCCAGGCGCTCGTCCCAGGAGGGCAGCGAGGCGGGCTCTCCGAGGCCCGCGCGGATGCGCTGAACGAGGGCATTGCGCTGCGCCAGCGTGCGGCCGAAGCGATTGCGCAGGTCGGCCCGGGCAGGCCAGATCGCGCCGCAGAGGCGGTCGAGGTGCGCGCGGCGATGCGCCGGTGACCCCTTGACGAGCTGCAGCCGATCCGGGTGGAAGACGCTCACCAGCGGCCGCTCGTCCGTCGCGCCCGCGAGCGGCCTGCCTGCGAGCAGGTGCCGGCGTTCTCCAGAGCGGTCGATCGCGGAGAGCAGTCGGGAGCCGCTCGCCGGCAGGTCGAGCTCCACCCGGGCGCCCTGATCGCCGAAGCGGATCATGTCCCGGTCATTGCCGGCCCGGAAGGAGCGGCCGGTGAGCCCGAAGTAGAGCGCCTCGAGCAGGTTGGTCTTGCCGGCGCCGTTCGAGCCGTGAATCACCACGACACCGTCCCCGATCTCCGTCCGGTCATCGGCGAGGTTGCGGAACCCGCGACACTCGACTGCGCCGACGACCGGCACTAATCGGGTGGCTCCTCCGCCACCAAACGGGTCGCGCTGGCGCGCGCCCTCGCATCAACGGGGCCCCCTCTCATCTACACGTTGAGGCGAATCGGCATCACCAGGTAGCTGAAGTCATCCGCATCGGACGGCTCGAGCAACCCCGGCCGCAGCGGGGAGATCAACTTCAGCACGACCTCGTCGGCGTCGATCGACTCCAGCCCGTCCCTGACGAACTCGGGGTTGAACCCGATCTCGAGCAGCTCACCCGAGTACGGGGCCGGCAGCGCCTCGCGGGCGTCGCCGAGGTCCGGGGTCTCGGCCGAGACCACCAGCTCCCCCTCCGAGAACGAGAGGCGCAGCGCCGCATTTCGCTGGGCGAGCTGTGAGACGCGTCGGGTGACCTCGAGCAGCTCGGCGCGCGGCAGCTTCACCTCGTGCTCGAAGGACTCGGGGAGCAGTTGCTGATGGTTGGGAAACTGGCCATCGATCAGCCTGGAGCTCAGCGAGGTCTGCCCGACCCGGAAGATCGCCTGGTTGCGGGTCAGCCAGACGCGCAGCGAGTCTTCGCCGGCCGCCTCGATCAGGCGCGCCAGCTCTCGCAGCGCTCGGGCAGGGACGTTGGCCTCGAGCCGCTCCCCGACCGAGGTGTCGAGCTTGGTGCTCTTCACCGCGAGCCGGTAGGAGTCGGTGGCGACCATCGTCATCTCGTCGCCCTCGACCGTCACGAGTACGCCGGTGAGCACCGGGCGCGCTTCGTCGCGCGATGCCGCACGGGCGACCCGGTTGATGGTGTCGCGCAACGGCGCCGCCGGCAGCTCCGCCGGGTCTCCTTCAGCCTCCGGGAAGCGCGGGAAGTCATCGGCGGGCAGCGTCCGGAGGTGGAAGCGCGAGGAGCCGGCGCTCAGCTCGATGTCACGCTCGGCCTCACGCAACGCCAGCGACACCGGCCCGTCCGGCAGGGAGCGCACGACCTCCACCAGCAGCCGGCCCGGCAACACGATCGAGCCACCGCCCTCGATCTCGCCCTCGAGACCGACCTCGAGCCCGAGCTCCATGTCGGTCGCGCGCAGTCGCGCCTCCCCGTTGGCGCTGATCAGGATGCCGGAGAGCGCCTGCAGCGCCGCGCGCGCTGAGACCGCTCGCGAGACGACGAGGAGGGCATCGAGCAGAGCTTGCCTTGTGGTGTTGATCTTCATCGCTGGTTGTTGGGCGTCCCTAGGAGTAGTAAGGGTTGTGGATGACGTGGATATGTGGACAGCCTGATCTTCGATTCTTTCAGTCGGTTCGGTCACGATCCGTCAGGTCCCGAATCAGCAGGTCCCGAACGAAGCTGCAAGGTGAGCTCCTCGAGGGTTCGGGAGACGTTCGCGTCCTCGAGCGCACTGCTCTCGACCCGGCGGATGGCGTGCAGGACGGTCGTGTGGTCGCGGCGGTTGAAGGCCTGGGCGATCGCCGGAAGTGAGAGGTCGGTGAGCTCGCGGGTCAGATACATGGCGAGCTGACGGGCGCGGGCGACGGGCGCGGTGCGGCTGGGGGAGAGAAGGAGGTCGACGGTCAGCTCGAGCCGGGCGGCGACGGCTTGCTGGACCTGGCTGACATCGAGGGGTGGCGCCTGCGTCGGCGTGATCGTCTCGGCCGGCAGCGCGTTCTCGATGGAGGCGGTCGTGACGGCGGAGGCGGTCAGGGAGGAGATGGCCACCACTCGCGTCAGAGCGCCCTTCAGTACACGGAGGTTGGGCGAGGTCTTGGCAGCGAGGGCGCGGAGCGCATCGGGAGGGAGGGGCTCGGTGTGCTCCCGGGCGAGGTTGCCGAGGAAGACCAGGCGGGTGGCGAGATCCGGCGGCTCGACCGGGACAGTCAGCCCCCACTCGAAGCGGTCGCGAAGCCGGTCGGCGAGGTCCTTGAGCTCGGCGGGGACGCGATCCGCGGTGAAGACGAGCTGGGCCCCGCCCTCATAGAGCGCGTTGAAGGTGTGGAAGAACTCGTCGGAGGTTCGAGCCTTGCCCTGGAGGAACTGGACGTCGTCGATCAGCAGCACGTCGGCTCGGCGGTAGCGCTCCTTGAAGCCTTCGATCGAGGCACCGTTGAGGGAGGAGACGAACTCGTTGGTGAAGGACTCGGCGGTGGTGTAGTGAACGGTGAGCTGCGGACTGTGGCGGTTCAGGTAGTTGGCGATCGAGCCCAGCAGGTGGGTCTTGCCGAGCCCGGGCGGGCCGTGGAGGAAGAGGGGGTTGTAGGCCTCCCCCGGGGCTTCGGCGACGGCGAGGGACGCGGCATGCGCGAGCTGGTTCCCCGGGCCGATCACGAAGCGGTCGAACGTGTAGTCGGGGTTGAGTGCGACCCTGGAGGCAGCTTCCTCGGAGGCGCGAGCCTGCGCCGGCGCTGCGTCGGGAGCGACGAACTCGACCTCGCGGATCCCCTCGACGGACCTGGCGGCCGCCGCGCGCAGCAGCTCGAGGTAGCGCCGTCCGACCCAGCGAAGCACCCGCCGTGGACCCGTCAGGTAGAGGGTGGGGCCGCGCCGCGAGACGGGCGAGAGGGGGGAGAACCAGAGCCGGTAGGTGTCCTCGGTGACCGAGGCGGCCAGCTCCCGCTGGATCTCGCGCCAGGGACCCGCTAGGTCCTGACGAACGTCACCGGCCTGCCCCTGAACCTGGTCCTCCTCTGTTTGTTGGGTGCGAGGGTGCTCCGGTCATGCGAGGGGCTCCGCAGGAGCCACCGGTCACATGAGTTAGGAGCAACCCGTTTTGTGAAGCTGGCGAGCGGCCGATCATAGGCTCGGCCCTGCGGCGTCGAAAGGGGTGGCCGGGCGCCCTCCGTGCAAAACGCGGCGAAAACCGCGAGCGGGCATTCGCGGCTCGCGGATGCCGGAGACGCCGAGGGGCCACGCCCTATACTGCCCTGCCTCTCGCCCTCCCGATTTGGGCCCTTTCGATGAAGCGGACCTACCAGCCGAAGAAGCGCAAGCGAGCCCGGACCCACGGGTTTCGAGCGCGCAGCCGTACCCGATCCGGTCGGGCGATCCTGAGGCGGCGGCGTCAGAAGGGCCGCAAGCGCCTCACTCCCTAGCGTTGGCCTCCGAGGGCCGCCCCGATGCCCGCCGCCGCCGCCTCTCCAGGAGCGGCGACTTCGACCGTGTCTACCGAGAGGGGGATTCGTGTGCCAACCGCTTCCTGGTCGTCTATTCCTTCGCCCGCCGCGACGATGAGCCGGAGGACGGTGCGCGGCTCGGTCTGTCGGTGGGCCGGAAGATCGGCAAGGCCGTGACCAGGAACAAGGTGAGGCGTGCCGTCCGGGACTCCTTCTGGGAGCTCTCCGAGCGGATTCAGCCCGGACGCGACTACGTGATCGTCGCCCGGCCAGGGGCGGAGGGTCTACTCGAGCGTGAGGGTCAGGAGGGCGTCCGCGGCTCGCTGGCGGAGCTCATGGAGACTGCGGATGAGGAGCGTTTGTCGTGAAACGCCTGCTCGAGGCTCTGCTGATCGCCCCGATCCGGGCCTACCAGCGCTGGATCTCTCCCGCCATCGCGCCGCGCTGCCGCTATTACCCGACCTGCTCGGCCTACGCAATCGAGGCGGTCCGCGAGCTTGGTCCGGCCCGCGGAACGATCCTGGCCGGCTGGCGACTGCTGCGCTGCAACCCGTTCAGCCACGGGGGCGTCGACGAGCTCTCGGACCGCCGTCTGTTTCGGGACACGCCCACCAGGTCTGAGCGCCGGCGAAGGCCGGCTTCGCCGGCTCCCGCCGGATCCAACCGCCTCGACCCGACGTAGGAGTCGTACGTGCTCGCCGTAATCCCCGTCATCTCCCAACTCGAGGATCTCTTCAACTCGGCCATCACCTGGCTGCACGACGACGTCGGCGTCACCTGGGGTGTCGGGATCATCCTGATCACCTGGCTCTCCCGCTTCGTGGTCCTGCCCTTCACCCTCCGATCCATGCACGGCATGCGCGAGATGCAGGCCCTGCAGCCGTACATCAAGGAGATCCAGGAGAAGTACAAGGACGACCGCCAGCGCATGCAGCGCGAGCAGATGGCGCTCTTCCAGGAGCATGGGGTGAACCCGCTCGCCGCCTGCCTGCCCCTGGTCTTCCAGTTCCCCGTCTTCATCGCGCTCTACAACCTCCTGCGGAGCACGACCTTCAGCGACGAGCTGAGAGCGTCGGGCGACCCTGGTTGGCTGTTCATCAACCATCTCGCGGAGCACCCCCAGGGCGCGGAGGCCGTGGTTCTGGTCGTACTCGCCGTCGCCGGCACCTTTGCCCTGATCCTCTTCACGCCCTCGCCCCAGACCACCGGCAGCGGCAACATGCAGCGCTACCTGTTCGCGGGAGTCTTCTCTCTGGTGACCGTCTTCCTGATCCCGAATGCTCCTGCCGGCATCGGTGTCTACTTCATCGCCAGCGGCCTCTGGCAGGTCGGCCAGCAGACCGTCATCCACTTCGTCTGGCCGCTGCCCGCGCTGCCGACCCCCGAAGAGGTGCGCGCGACGAAGCCGCCGCCTCCGCCTCCGCGCAAGCGCAAGCGGCGCCGGTAGGCGCCCCGGCTTAGACTCTCCGCGTGGCTGAAGGAGAGCTCGAGTCGCAGCAGGCGGTATTGCCGGAGGATCCGGCGGAGCGAGTTCGCGCGCTCCTCGAGCGCATCCTCGAAGAGCTTGGGCTGGAGGCCTCGGTGGCGGTCGAGGAGGGCGAGGATGAGATCCAGGCCGACATCGAGGGCGAGGAGGTCGGTCTGCTGATCGGCCGCCACGGCCAGACGATCGACGCGATCCAGCTGCTCTGCTACCAGGCCGCCTTCCGTGGGCGCCAGGAGCGCAAGCGGGTCACGGTGGACGCTGCCGGCTACCGCCGTCGTCAGGGCGAGTCGCTGCGGCGCCGAGCCGACCTCGCCGCCGAGGACGCGATTCGTCACAACGAGGCGGTCGAGATGGACCCGATGGGCTCCAACGAGCGGCGGGTCGTCCACGAGCACCTCCGCGATCGCCCCGAGGTCGAGACCTACAGCGAGGGCGACGAGCCCAATCGCTACGTGGTGGTCGCACCTCTCGTCTCGGATTGAGCGCGATCCCGGAGGCGGCCGAGCCCGCGCTCGAGGATCTGCTGCGGATGCTGGAGGAGCCGCGCGCCCCGATCTCAGCTTCCACCGCGCGAAAGGCGCGCGACGTCCACATCGCCGACTCGCTCAGCGGCCTCGAGCTCGAGCCGCTCCGTTCGGCCAGGCGGATCGCTGACCTCGGCAGCGGCGCCGGGCTCCCCGGCCTGGTGCTGGCCGCGGCGCTGCCCGGCACGCACGTCGACCTGATCGAGTCCGTCGAGCGCAAGTGCGCGCTTCCTGCGCGAAGCGATCGGCAGGATGGGTCTCGCCAACTGCCTCGGTCGTCTGCGAGCGCTCCGAGGAGTGGGCCGCCGGCGAGGGGCGCGAGGCCTACGAGGCCGTGACCGCCAGGGCCGTCGGCCGGCTCGCGACCCTCGCGGAGCTCGCCGCGCCGCTGCTGCAGGAAGGCGGAGTGCTCGCCGCCTGGAAGGGGGCTCGCTCCGCCGACGAGGAGGCGGAGGTGCTGCGAGCGGCCGGTCGCCTGGCGATGGAGCCGACCGAGATCCGCTCAGTGCGGCCATATCCGGGCAGCCGCGACCGACACATCCACCTGCTCCGCAAGAATGGACCGACTCCGAACGGGCTCCCGCGGCGCCCCGGGATGGCGGGGAAGCGGCCGTTCGGGACCGAACGAAACTGACCCGAACGAACTCAATGGGAACCGTCTACGCGATCGCGAATCAGAAGGGCGGCGTGGGCAAGACGACCACGGCCGTCAACTTGGGCTCCTGCGTGGCCGCAGACGGGCAGCAGACGCTGCTCGTCGACCTCGACGCGCAATGCAATGCAACGGTTGCGCTCGGGCTGCCGAAGAACTCGACGCCCTCGTCCTACGACTGCCTGACGGGGGAGGTCTCGGTGGCCGAGGCCGCCCGGCCCGCCGGTTCCGACAACCTGTGGATAGTTCCCGCGCATGTCGATCTCGCCGGCGCCGCCATCGAGCTGCCGCAGGCCAGCGGCTATGAGACGCGCCTCCGCGAGGGTCTCGGCCCGGTCAGGGAGCGCTTCGCCTACACGCTGCTCGACTGCCCGCCCTCGCTCGGCCCGGTCGCGGTCAATGCCCTCGTCGCAGCCGACAAGGTGATCGTTCCGGTCCAGGCCGAGTACCTGGCACTTGAGGGCCTCGTCCAGTTCCTCGACACGCTGAAGGTCGTCCGCCAGGAGCTCAATCCTCACCTGGAGATGGCGGGGGTCCTGATCACGATGCACGACGATCGCACGCGGCTGGCACAGGACGTCGAGCGCGAGCTGCGAGAGCACCTCCCGGCGAGGGTCTTCAACACGGTGGTCCCGCGGAGCGTCCGGGTCGCCGAGGCCCCCAGCTACGGCATCCCGGTCTCCGAGCACGATCCGAAATCGACCGGGTCCCGCGCCTATCGGGCCCTGGCGGATGAGGTGCTCGCCCTGCAGGCGGCGGAGAGGGAGGCCGCCTGATGGCTGAGCGGCGCCGAGGCATGGGGAGGGGGCTCGCCGCGATCCTGCCGGAGAGCAACGCGGGAGGGCCGGAGCTGCGCGAGCTCGAGGTCACCCAGATCGAGCCCAACCCCGACCAGCCGCGGGCCAAGTTCGACACGGCGTCGCTCGACGCCCTGGCCGGGTCGATCGGGTCCGTCGGGCTCCTCCAGCCGCTGATCGTCCGGCCCCTGGATGACGGCCGCTACGAGCTGGTCGCCGGCGAACGGCGCTGGCGCGCCGCGCAGAAGGCAGGCATCGACCGGGTCCCCGCCGTGGTCCGGACCTCGCCGGAGGACGAGCGCATGCAGGTCGCGCTGATCGAGAACATGGTCCGCGAGGACCTCAACGCCGTGGAGGAGGCCCGAGCCTGCGCCGCCCTCGTGGAAGACCTCGGGATCTCGAAGGAGGAGCTCGCACGCCGCGTCGGCCGGAGCCGCGCCGCCATCTCCAATCTGATCCGGCTCCTGGATCTGCCCGACTCCGCGCTCGCTCTGCTCGAGCGTGGCGAGCTCAGTGAGGGGCACGGGAGGGCGATCCTCCAGGTCGGCGACCAGGACCGCCGCGCCCGGCTCGCCAAGCAGGCCGCCGCAGAGGGCTGGTCGGTCCGCGACACCGAGCGCCGGGCGGCCGATGGCGGCGCCCGCCGCACGAAGGCGAGTGGCGGCCGCATCTCGGCCGAGGAACGCGCGGCGATGACGGAGGCTGAGGACCTGCTCGGCTCGGCGCTCGGGCAGGACGTCCGGGTGCGCCGCGACGGCAACGGCGTCAGGGCGGAGCTCCGCTTCGACGACGTCGGCGAGCTCGAGTCGCTGGCAAAGCGGCTTCGGCGCCGCAGCTAGAATCAGCGCCCGCGGGCGATTAGCTCAGTCGGTTAGAGCGCTTCTCTGATAAGGAAGAGGTCCCTGGTTCGAGTCCAGGATCGCCCACTTCATCTGCCGCGGTGTTGGTGGGGGTCGCGGATGCTGGGTCTGGGGCGCTTCGGGCCGCTCCTATAATCCGTGCGGACCTCCCGAGGAGCCTTTGTGCAGCGGATGACCATCTACGGAGTGAGCTTCGACATGGTCGGCAAGCAGCCGATCGTCTTGCTGAAGACGGTCGACGGCAACAAGTTCCTCCCGATCTGGATCGGCCACCCGGAGGCCGCGGCCATCCTGATGAAGCTGCAGGGGGCCTCGACCCCCCGGCCGATGACGCACGACCTCCTCTCCGATGTGCTCGATCAGATGGAGGCCAAGTGCGAGAAGGTCTCGGTCACCGAGCTGCGCGACAACACCTTCTTCGCCTCGATCACGATCTCGATGAACGGTTCCGAGCTCGAGATCGACTCGCGGCCCTCCGACGCTCTCGCCCTCGCAGTCCGCACCTCCGCGCCGATCTTCGCCGCCGACGAGGTGATCGAGGAGTCAGCGATCGAATTCGAGGGCGAGGAGGTCGAGGACACCGAGCAGGTCGTCGAGAAGTTCAAGGATTTCCTCGACAACGTCACGCCCGAGGACTTCGCCCAGGGAGAAGAGCCGAACCCCTAGGCCGGTAGCGTCGCCTCGGTCGCCGGCCGCTCCCGGGCGCTCGCCAGGATCCGCCCAACCAGCTGGGTGAAGTCGATCCCGGCCGCTTCCGCCGCCATCGGGAAGAGGCTCGTGTCGGTGAGCCCGGGGATCGCGTTCACCTCGAGGACCCGCGGCCCGTCCTCTCCGAGCATCACGTCGACCCGGGCGAAGCCGCTGCAGCCGAGCGTCTCGTAGGTGCGAGTGGCGAGCTCCTGCACCTGCCCGGTCTGATCCGAGCCGAGCTCGGCGGGACAGACGTAGTCAGTACGCCCGATCTCGTACCGGGCCTCGAAGTTGAAGAAGTCCTCCTCTCGCGGAATCGCCTCGACGATCGGAAGGGCCTCACCATCCAGCACGCTGATCGCCAGCTCGCGGCCTCTCACGTAGCGCTCGAGCAGCACGCGGTCGTCGTAGCTGAAGGCGGCAAGCAGCGCCTCCGGCACCTCCTCGCGGGTGGCCGCGAACTCGACCCCGAGCGAGGAGCCCTGGCTCGCCGGCTTCACGACCAGCGGGAAGCCGAGCCGAGCCTCGATCTCATCGAGGGTGTCCGCGGCGCCCAGTTCCCGGAAGGCGGTCGCGTTGAACGCGGCCCAGTCCGGAGTCGGGAGGCCGTCCGCGCGCATCTCGTGCTTGGCGGCGACCTTGTCCATGCAGAGCGCGCAGGCGGCCACGCCAGGGCCGGTGTAGGGGAGGTCGAGGATCTCGAGCAGCTCCTGGACGGTGCCGTCCTCGCCTCCCGGCCCATGCAGAGCGATGAAGACGACGTCGGGCTGATGCTCGCGGAGGCGATCGACGAGGTCCTGCCCGACATCTATGCCGATCGCCTCGTGGCCGAGCTCGCCGACCGCATCCTCGACGCGCGCCGCGGAGCGGAGTGAGACCTCGCGCTCCAGCGAGCTCCCTCCCTTGAGCACGGCGACCTTCATCGCCTCGGCATGGGGACCACCTCGCCCCCGGGCTCCTCTCCCTCGTCCGGAGGAGGCTCGACCCGGTGCTCGCCGGTGATCGTCTCGTAGAGCGCGATCTGCTCGGAGACGACGCTTCCGATGCGCCGGATCCCCTCTCGCAGATCCTGCTCGCCCGAGGCCGAGAAGTTGAGACGCATCGACGAGGCCCCCCGCACCCCATCGGCATAGGCGGCGCGTCCCGGGACGAACGCGACGTTCTGGCGCAAGGCTTTCGCAAGCAGATCGGTGGTGTCGATGTAGTCGGGCAGGGTCGCCCAGAGGAAGAGCCCTCCCTCGGGCCGTGTCCACTCCGCCTGCGGCGGGAAGTGGCGGTCGAGGGCTTCCAGCATCGCGTCGCGACGGTCCCGGTAGATCTCGATCAGGTCGGCGATGTAGGAGAGCCAGCGCCCCTCCCCGAAGTACTCCCGGACGAAGTACTGGCTGAGGGTCGAGGTGCAGAGGTCGGCCGCCTGCTTGCCCAGCGCGATCTTCTCGAGCACCGGCGGCGGCGCCGCGACCCAGCCGATCCGGATTCCGGGGGAGAGGATCTTCGACAGGGTGCCGACGTAGAGGACGTAGTCCCCGCCGTCCAGGCTGTAGAGGGTCGGATGCGGGTCCCCGTCGTAGCGCAGCAGGCCATAGGGGTTGTCCTCCACGATCAGCAGCTCGTGCTGCCGCGCCAACTCCACCAGGCGCCGGCGACGCGCGTCGGACAGGGTCACCCCGGCGGGGTTCTGGAAGCTCGGCACCGAGTAGATGAACTTCGGGCGCCGGCCGTCCCGGGCGAGCACGCCGAGCAGCTCCTCGAGCTCGTCGATCCGCATGCCGTCGTCGTCGGTAATCACCTGGTGGACGTCGGCCTCATAGCTGCAGAAGGTGGGCACCGCTCCCGGGTAGGTCGGCGCCTCGCAGATCACGGGGTCGCCCGGATCGACCAGCGTCTTGGTGATCAGATCGATCGCCTGCTGGCCACCGGTGGTGACGATCAGGTCGTCCGGGTCCGGGCTCATCCCCTCCGCCGCCATCACCTCGGCGATACAGGCCTTGGTCTCCGCAAAACCCTCCGTGGGGCCGTACTGGAGCGCCTCCGCCGAGGACTCGTGCGCGATCCGGGTCATCTGGGCCGCGAAGCTCTCGGCGGGGAAGGTCGACGTGTCGGGCAGGCCGCCGGCGAGCGAGATCACCTCGGGCCGCGCGGTGATCGCCATCAGGTCGCGCATCGCGGAGGAGCGCATCACCTGGGTCCGCCTCGCGAACAGGGACGCATAGCGCTCCAGGTCGTGCGAGGTCGTGTGCGCGCGCCGGCGGCGTTGCGCGCCCGGCTCGCGGCCTCCCCGACCCCGGTCGCGCTTGCCAGGCTCGGCCATCGCGACAGTGTTGCCGAAAGCGGCCCCCACGGTCGGAGTGGCTGTAGCCTCCCCGCCCCGCATGGACTTCACCGCGATCTGCACCGGCCTCGGCCTGGCCCTCGCCATCGGCATGATCATCGGCGTCATCGTGCCGCCGATCATGCCCGCCTGGGGAGCCTTCGTCGCCGCGGCGCCGCTGGGCGCGATCGCATGCGGTGCCGCTCTCAACGGAGCCGATGAGCAGATCTGGCCGGCCCTGCTGATCGGGCCGGCGGCGGCCGGTGGCGCCGCCTTGATCACCCGCGATGTGGCCGGCGGCGCAGCGCGGCGAGCGCAGGCAAGCATCGATCAGGTGCGGGCGCAGACGCCGGCTGGGGTCGTCGCGATCGTGGTCCTCGCTGCCGCCGTGATCGCCGTGCTCAGCCTCGTCCTTCCACCGGCGTCCCTGGTCGTGCTGGCCGCCTTCATCTGGCTCTGGTACTCGCGCCAGCGGCGTGAGGCGCGCAAGCACGAGGGCCTGCGCGTCCTCAGGTAGCCGTGCAGCGGAAGCTGGTCCTCGTCGTGGTCGATGCGATGCACCCCGAGATGCTCGTCCGCGCGATCGAGGAGGATCTCGCGCCCACCTTCGGCGCGCTCCTCGAGCGCGGGAAGATGGTGCCGGACTGCGTCTCGAGCTTCCCCTCGGTGACTCCGGTGGCGAGCTCGGAGATGATGACCGGGACGGGACCGGCGGGGCATTGGGTGATGGGGATGAACTGGTACCACCGGGTCGAGCGCCGCTACATCGAGTACGGCTCATCCTTCGAGGCGACCCGCACCTTCGGACTCTTCCGGGCGATGTACGACCTCGTCTACAACATGAATCTCGACCACCTCAGTTGGCAGGCGGAGACGGTCTTCGAACGGCTCGGTGACGCCGGCGTGCGGACCGCGACCACGCCCTTCCTGATCTTCCGGGGGCGTCAGCGGCACGAGCTCGGCCTCGAGGGGCTCGCGAAGCGTGCCGCCGCCGCGGCCAACTTCCGTCACGCGGTCTGGGGCCCGGACGAGTTCTTCTACGGCGACATCTACGCGAGCCGGCCGACCGGCTGCGGGCCGACGTTCACCAGGCCGGGAACACGCGACGAGTACTCCGCCTGCGTCGGGGAGGAGCTGGTCCGGGAGGGCGCCTACGACTTCCTGCTCTACAGCCTGCCGGACAACGACTTCCACTCGCACCGGCACGGCCCGGACGCGACCCTCGAATCGATCGGCAAGGCGGACGCGATGTTCGCCCGCATCGTCGAGGCGGGCGGTGGATTGGACGCCTTCCTGTCCGAGCACGCGGTCGTGCTCACCTCCGACCACGCCCAGACTCCGGTTGAGCACGGACTTCCGCTCGCCGACGAGCTGGCGGAGGATTGGGCCGTGCTCCAGCCCAACACGGACCATCCCGAGGACGCCGAGATCGCGGTGAGCCCGACCTCGCGAGCAGGCGCGGTCTACATCCTTGACGCCGGCTACCGGCACCCGGTCACCCACGAGCGCGCCCGCCTCCGCCTCCGTGAGCTCACCGGCGTCGACCTGGTGACCTGGCTGGCACTCGACGACGGCTCGCCCGTTCGCCGCACGGGAGTGGGGCTGGACGATCCCGCGGCGGTCGACGCGGTCGTCGAGCGGAACGGATACGAGTTCCGCTTCCGTCCCGGCGGCCAGCTCCGCGACGTGCGCGGCAACGGCTGGGCCGTGAGCGGCGAGCCCGAGGCGCTCGCCGGCGACATCACGGGCGGACGATTCGAGTCGCACGAGTATCCGGACGGCCTGGCGCGCCTCTGGTCGGCCCTCACCTCGCCGCACGCGGGCGACATCCTGATCTCCGCCGCCGACGGATACGAGTGCGTGGACTGGGGCGGCATCAGCCACGCCGGTGGGGGCAGCCACGGCTCCCTGGGCCGGGGGGATTCTCTGGCTCCCGTGGTGTTCGTGGGCTGCGGCCCTGACGCCCCGGAGAAGCGGCCGCAATGGGCGCTGCGGGATCTGGCGCCTGTGATCCTGGAGCACTTCGGAGTGGACGGCGGAAGGCCCCAGGGATGACCCCGGTCCAGACCGCAAAGCGGATAGGGCGCGGGACTCTGAAGCCGCAGAACTGGGTCCAGCTCCTGCAGTTCGGGCTGGTGGGCGCCTCCGGTTACATCGTCAACCTGGCTGTCTTCGCCGTCGTGGTGGGGCCGCTCAACGTGCACCACATCCCGGCCGCGATCATTGCCTTCTGCGTTGCCGTCACGAACAACTTCTGGTGGAACCGCCACTGGACCTTCGACGCGAGGCACGGCCACGCCGGGTTCCAGGCGGCGCGGTTCTTCACCGTGAGCGCGCTGGCGCTGTTGGTCAACCTGGTCGCGTTGGAGCTGCTGATCCGCGGCGGGATGGGCGATCTCCCGGCGCAGGCGGTGGCCGTGGCGATCGCAATGCCCTTCAATTTCGTCGGCAACAAGCTGTGGACGTTCGCCTAGGCAGAGCGTCCGTTCTCGCCGCTTCTCTAGCACTCCTCCTCATCCTGCTGTTCGCGACGCCGGCCGGCGCCCAGCAGCAGCCCAGGATCAGCCAGAGCAAGGCGACCGAGATCGCCCGGCTAGATCCGAAGGCGGTCGCCGCGACCGAGCAGCATCCGAACCTCACGACGTCCGCCAGCCGCAACTCGTCGACGGGCCTCTGGGAGGTGGGGTTCTTCACGGGCGACAACGAGGTCGTCCAGGTCGTGGTCGACCCGAACACCGGCAAGGTCGTCGAATCGTGGACCGGCTATCAGGTGGCCTGGCGAATGGCGCGCGGCTACCCCGGCGCCTTCGGCCGGATGATCAACGCGCCCTACATCTGGCTGCCGCTCTGCGCGATCTTCGTCCTCGGGCTGCTCGACTGGCGCCGCCCGTTCAGGCTCGCCCATCTGGATCTGCTCGTGATCGTTGCCGGCTTCGGGCTCTCCCACTACTTCTTCAACAGAGGGAACATCGGCGCTTCCGTCCCCCTCGCCTATCCGCCGCTGCTGTACCTGGCCGCCCGTGCGCTCTGGCTCGGCTTTCGCAGGCGCACCGGCATCGGTCTGCGACCGTCGTTACCAATCACCTTGCTGGCGGTCGCGACCGTCTTGCTCGTCGCCGGCCGGATCACCCTCAACGTCGCCGATTCCAACGTGATCGACGTGGGCTATTCGGGGGTGATCGGCGCCGACCGGATCGCCGATCAGAAGCCGATCTACGGCAACTTCCCCAGCGACGACCAGTCGGGCGACACGTACGGCCCGGTCGCGTACTACGCCTACGTCCCCTTCGAACAGGTCTTTCCCTGGAGCGGCACCTGGGATGACCTCCCCGCCGCCCACGCGGCCTCGATCTTCTTCGACCTCGCCACGATCGGGGGCCCTCTTCCTGCTGGGCCGCCGGCTGCGGCGGGGCCGGCGCGGCACGGAGCTCGGGATCCTCCTCTGCTTCGCGTGGGCCGCGTGCCCGTACACCGCCTACGTGCTCGAGTCGAACACCAACGATGCGCTGGTCTCCCTCACCCTGGTGGCGGCGCTCCTCTGCCTGACATCGCCGATACCGCGCGGGATCAGCCTGGCTTTTCGGGACTGACGAAGTTCGCGCCGCTGGCGCTGGGCCCGCTGTTCGCGACCTATGGAGCGACCGAGGGAGGCCGCGAGGGATTCCTGCGCAGATACGGCAAGGTGGTGATCCCGTTCACGATCGCCTTCGCGGTGACGGTGCTGGTCGTCTCCTTCCAGGCTCTCCAGGATCCCGGCCTCTCGACCTTCTGGCACCGCACGATCGGCGAGCAGGGCGGGCGGGATTCGCCGTTCAGCATCTGGGGGCAGGACCACTCGCTCGGCTGGCTGCAGGCACTGGTCAAGGCTGCGGTGGTGGGGGTCGCCGTCCTGGTCGCCTTCAGGCCGCAGCGGCGGGACCACGTCACGGTCGCGGCCCTCGGCGCGGCGGTGCTGATCGGGATGGAGCTGACCGTTGACCACTGGTTCTACCTCTACATCCCGTGGTTCCTGCCGTTCCTGCTGATCGCCCTGCTGGCGAGCGGAGTCGTGCCGCTAGGTCGAGACCGGGAGGAGGATCTGGTCGATCCCGCGAGCGAGCCCGTCGTCGCCGATCTCGACCGCGGCGCCCATCAGCCAGACGTCCTCGTCCGCGGTGTCGAAGCGGACCGGCATCTGCGTCCGGAAGGCCTCTAGCGCCTGCTCACGGCGCACGCCGATCACGCCGGCCCGCGAGCCGGTCATGCCGACGTCGGTCATGTGGGCGGTGCCGCCGGGCAGAACCCGGGCGTCGGCGGTGGGGACGTGGGTGTGGGTCCCCAGGACGGCCGCCACCCGGCCGTCGAGGTGCCAGCCCATCGCCACCTTCTCGCTGGTCAGCTCGGCGTGGAAGTCGACGAAGATCGCGTCCGCGGCGCCGGCCAGCGAGTCGAGCAGCTCGTCGATCGCAGTGAAGGGATTGCGCTCGACCTGCAGATGCATCTGCCCGCTCAGGTTGATCACCGCCACCCGCATACCGGCGGCCTCCACGATCGTGTGTCCGCGGCCGGGGTTGGCCTCGCGGAAGTTGGCCGGGCGCAGGATGCGCTGCTCCGAGTCGAGGTAGGGATAGACCTCGCGGTGCCGGTAGGTGTGGTTGCCGAGCGTGATCACGTCCGCGCCCGCGGCGAAGACCTGCTCCGCTGTCTCCTTCGTGACCCCGACGCCGCCGGCCACGTTCTCGCCGTTGACGACGACGAGGTCTGGCATCCGCTCGGCGCGCAGGTCGGGCATCGCCGCCGCCAGAGCCTCTCGGCCGGGCTTGCCGACGACGTCCCCTATGAACAGGAGGCGCATCGACGCGCCAGCCTAGACCACGGCCGCCGCGGCCGACCCGCCTTGCCAACCCCCATCTAGCTTTCGGGCGATGAGCGAGAACCCACCGCGGGCCCGGGCGCGGCGGGCCGACCCCGTGCTCGAGGTGGACGGCCTCTCCAAGTCGTTCGGCGAGCGGATCGCCCTGCGGGACGTGAGCCTCGACGTAGGGGCGGGGGAGCTGCTGGCGGTCCTCGGCCCGAACGGCGCCGGGAAGACGACCCTGCTCTCGATTCTGGCCGGCATCACCAGGCCGGACTCGGGCCGCATCAGCGCCTCGAACGGGGAGGTCGGCTGGGTGCCTCAGCAGGCGGGTCTCTACCGGCGGCTCACCGTGGAGGAGAACCTGCGGCTCTTCTCCCACATGGAGGGTGTCGCCGACGTCGAGGGGACCGTCGACCGAATGCTCGACCAGACCGCTCTCGCCGATCGCCGCCACGATCAGGTGTCCACGCTCTCGGGTGGCAACCAGCAGCGCATCAACATCGCGATCGGCCTGCTCGCGCGACCCGTCGGTGCTGCTCCTCGATGAGCCGAGCTCCGGGCTCGACCCGAGCCAGCGCGTCCGCCTCTGGGAGTTCGTCGCCGGCCTGGCGGAGGCCGGGACCACCGTCATCTACTCGACCCACCAGATCGAGGAGGCGAGCCACTACGGCGACCGGCTCGTCGTCCTCGCCGACGGGGAGACGATCTTCGACGGCAGCTTCGACCGGCTCCGCGAGGAAGCCGGGCCTCGGCCCGAGGGGACCGCCGCCGACCCGGAGAACGACTTCGTCCGCTTCCTGCGGCAGCGGGGCCACTGATGCGCTGGCTGCTGCTCAAGGACCTGCAGCTGCTGCGCCGCTCGCCGCTCGTCACCGCCCTCCTGGTCATCTATCCGATCGTCCTCGCCGTGCTGATCGGCCTGGCGATCTCCCGAAGCCCGGAGAAGCCGCGGGTTGCCTTCCTCAACCAGATCCCGAAGAGCGCCGGTCTCAGCCTGGGGGATACCGGCGGCTTCTCCCAGGAGGAGGCCCGGAGCCGGCTCTGCGCCAAGATCGAGTGCGTCACGGCATCGAGCCGCGCCGATGTCGAGCAGAAGGTGAAGGACGGCGAGGTGCTCGGCGGCCTGATCCTCCCGCCGGACTTCCTCAGCAAGCTGCAGGGCGAGCTCACCACCAACTCGTCCCAGCCCGCGACGGTCGAGGTCCTCGTCAACCAGGACGATCCGCTGAAGGCGCAGATCGTCGACGACCGGATCAGCTCGCTGCTCAACCAGGCGAACCTGCTGCTCTCGGCCAAGATCACCGACGTCGCCGTGAACTACGAGCAGCTCCTGGCGAGCGGCGGCGAGTTCGAGATCCCGTTCCTCAACCAGACCGTCCACATCCTCGGCCTCGAGCGCTCCGAGCAGATCCTCCGCTCCGTGCAGAGCACCCTGCCGCCGGCGCAGCGCGACCAGGTTGCCGAGGTGACCAACTTCGCGCGCCTGGCGCGCCAGAACCTGGCGCTCGCGAACCAGCTGCTCTCCTCGATCCGCCAGCCGATCGCGGTCGACAAGCAGGTGGTCGGCGGCAACATCCCGCCGCTCGACACTTTCGCCGTTGCGGTCGCCGCCGCGGTCACCCTCCTGTTCGTCACGGTGCTGCTCGTCTCCGGCTCGCTTGCCCTCGAGCGTGAGGAGAACACCTTCACCCGGCTCACCCGCGGGTTGGTCAGCCGTGAGGGGCTGCTGCTCGAGAAGGCGTTGCTCGGGACGGGGGCGGCCCTGGTGGTGACGCTGCTGATGCTGCTCGCGATCACGCCGTTCCAGTCGATCGGCTGGAGCCGGATCTACCTGATCGTCCCCGCGATCCTGCTGGCGGGGGCCGCCTCGTCCGCGCTCGGCCTTGCGATCGGAGCAGCAGCCAAGGAGGTTCGGGCCAGCGCGCTCCTCGCCTTCGCCCTCGCGCTTCCGGTGGCGTTCATCTCGCTGGTGCCCTCCGGGACGGTCAGCAAGGGGCTGCTCGACGTGATCCACGTGATCGCGGGCGCCTTCCCCTTCCGCCCTGCCCTGGACGCGCTCTCCGGCGCGCTCTCCGCGTCGGGTCCGGACCTCGGCCTCCCGTTCCTGCACCTGGCGCTGCTCACCGTCGCCTATCTCGTCTTGGCGAGACTCGCCTTGCGAAGGTTTGCCTAGCGGCTGTCCCCTTCCCCGCTGAGAGGTGTGATTCTGAGACCGCCCACCTGCGATGATCGCGTCATGCCCGAGCTCTACGGCCGGGAGCACGTCGAGCGCTATCGCGCCACCGACGGCAAGGAAGGCCATTACTGGCGCGAGGCCCTCGTGCTCTTGCTGACCACCACCGGCCGCAAGTCGGGCGAGACGCGGACCACGCCGCTGCTCTACGGGCGCCGAGGCGACGACATGGTGCTGATCGCCTCCAACGGCGGCGCGCCTGCGCACCCGCCCTGGTACCTCAACCTGAAGGCAGACCCCGAGGTCGAGGTGCAGATCAAGGGCGAGAAGTTCAAGTCCCGGGCGCGGGAGGCGACTCCCGAGGAAAGGCCGGAGCTATGGCGGACGATGGCCGGCTACTACCCGCCCTACGACGAATACCAGCAGCGGACCGAGAGGGAGATCCCGGTCATCGTGCTCGAGCGCGTTGACTAGCCGAGCAGGCTGAGGATCCGCGGGGGCCGCTCGCCCCAGCGCGGGCGGTGCGCGTAGCCGATCCGTGCGTTTTCCAAAGATCGGATCGGCGGCCCGATTCGTTTCTCGCTTACCACCGCACGCGTATCTGGGAGACGAGTCGAACCCCAACTAGGGATCCGGCGCTCCTGCTCTCACGCGAACGCAACACCGCGTCGGCTCCCACCAACAGTGCTGCTTTGCATGGAAAGCAACGGTCTCGCCGGCTGAGCTCTTCACCATCGAGGTGCGCCCCCTGCGGCCCTTGCATGTTCGCCACCAGAGGAATACGTTGGCCACGGCGCGATGGCGCCGAGTGTCTCGTCTCCGTCTGCGTCTCGATATCGAGCGAGGGCCTTACCGGCCCCGGAAATCGCAAGTCAGGAGCCGCAGATGGAATCCTCAGCCTCGACCAAGCAGACCGCCGCCGATCCGGGCACTGCCAAAGATGGAGCGATCCGACCGTTCAACATCGAGGTTCCGCAAGAGGATCTCGACGAGCTTCGCCGACGCATAACCGCTACCCGGTGGCCCTCCAAGGAGCTCGTCGACGATCGCTCGCAGGGCGTGCAACTGGCGACGATCCAGGAGCTCTCCCGCTACTGGGCGATGGATTACGACTGGCGCGCGTGCGAGGCGAGATTGAACGCGCTGCCGCAGTTCACGACCGAGATCGACGGGGTCGAGATCCACTTCATCCACGTCAAGTCGGAGCACGAGGACGCGTTGCCGCTGATCATGACGCACGGCTGGCCCGGCTCCGTCATCGAGCTGCTCGACACCGTCGGCCCGCTGACCGACCCGACCGCTCACGGCGGCACCCCCGAGGACGCATTCCATCTGGTGCTGCCCTCCTTGCCTGGCTACGGCTTCTCGGGCGAGCCGACCGAGGTCGGCTGGGAGTCCGGCCGCATCGCACGCGCGTGGGCAGAGCTGATGGACCGCCTCGACTACTCGCGCTACGTCGCCCAGGGGGGCGACGTGGGCGCCGCCGTCACCGACGCGATGGGGCGCCAAGCACCCGAGGGGCTGCTCGGCATCCACGTGAGCGTGCTCGCCCAGGCGATCGGCCTCAAGGACCAACTGCCGGCGGAGTCCGAGCGGGAACGCGCGGCGCACAAAGCGCTCGAGACGTTCACGACGGACGGCTTCGGCGGCGTCCTGGAGCAGTCCACCCGGCCGCAGACGATCGGCTACTCGCTGCTGGATTCACCCGTCGGGCTGGCGGCCTGGATGCTCGACCACGACACGGACAGCTACTACAAGATCTCTCGCGCGTTCGTCGACGGCGAGCCTGTGGGCAATCTCTCCCGGGATAACATCGTTGACGACATCACGCTGTACTGGCTGACGGGCACCGGGACCTCGGCGGTCCGGTGGTTCTGGGAGAGCGGACGGGCCCAGGCCGCAGCCGGTGCGGCGGGCCAGACTCCTCCTGCGGTCTCGGTTCCGGTCGCCTTCACGACGTTCCCCGGCGAGGTCTGGGCTGCCCCGCGCAGCTGGGTCGAGCAGGTGTATCCCACTCTCGCCTACTTCAACGAAGTGGAGAAAGGCGGCCACTTCGCCGCCTGGGAGGAGCCCGAGCTGTTCTCGGAGGAGCTTCGGGCAGCGTTCAGCTCGGTGCGATGACGGCTGGTCAGCTCGACTAGTGAGATAGCCGCTTTGGACGAAAAGCAGCACCCTGAATTCGTGCGTCTCCGAAAGGGTCGGATAGGTGGCCCGATTCGTCTCTCGCTACCACCGTCCTAGGATCCGAGAGCGGACGACGCTACCCGCCTAGCGGTGTCGCGGAATAGCTCCTTTGCATCGAAAGGAGCAAGCTTCAGTGGCGTGCGATCCGCGGGTGGCCTAGAGGCTTGGCGCGTCCATCTCGGCCACTTGACAGTCGGACTGGCCCCCTGAGAGAGTCGCCTAGACGGCATCTCAACGAGGGAGGGATGAATGACTCGCAGGAGCGGTTGGGCGACCACGATCGCGGCCGTCGCGATCCTGACGCTAGGGGTCCTGGCCCTCGCTCCGGCGGGCGCCCAGGCGGGGTCGGCGTCCGTGAGGATCACCGGCGGCAACACACTGCAGGTGGTGGGCGACGACACCGCCAACGACATCTCCGTGGAAAGTGGGTTCAACCCCGCGTGCCCCGGTGGAGGGCGCTGCTTCTGGTTTCAATCCAAGACTTCCGTGATGATCGCCTCGGCGCCGTGCGTCGCCAGTGACGGGCCGCCGGGGACGGGCCACCGGGCAGTCTGTCCCCCGGAAGGGCTGAAGAGAGTGGCGATGTTCGGCCGGGGCGGTCGCGACACCCTCGACGGCGTAACTAAATTCCTGACAGCCGACCTTCACGGCGACTCCGGCAACGACAGGCTCATCGCCGGCTACGGGAACGCCACCCTTTTCGGCGGCCGCGGGAACGACGACCTGATCGGCGGCCCCGGCAATAATCTGCTGATGGGCCAGGCCGGAAACGACGGCATGGACGGCAGAAAGGGCCACGATCGCTGCATCGGCGGCTCTGGCCGGGACAGTCCGCGTCAATGCGAACGGGTGAGATCTGTTCCGTAGCAGCGAGCCGCCTCCCTCAAGAAAGTGAAGAAGAAGGCGAGGCTGCTTCGGGTCTAAAGCCATTCTGTCCGAATAGCGCTTTGGACGAAAAGCGTTAGCCCGCTAGCGCAGCCGCCGCGGGAATCACGGGCGGGCGACGGGTTCGGATCGCTTCGATGATCTCGCCGCTGTCGATGCCCTGCAGGGAGATCGAAGTGACGCCGAGGTTCGCGTGGCCGAGCTGGCGCTGGATGACGTTGATCGGGAGCCCTTCCCTGGCCATCTCCACCGCATGAGCATGACGGAGCTGATGCGGAGCGAACCGCCGGCGGACCCCAGCTCTCGAGGCGACGCGGTGAAGCGTGACGCGAGCTTGCGAACTCGACCAGGGTCGGCCCCGCGTTGGACCGCTGATCACGCAGAACAACGGACCGATCGGTAGCGAGACCCGGACCTCAAGCCACGGGTGCAGCTGCCCCAGGCCCAGTCGTCCATCCCAACCTCCCGGCGACGACCGCCCTTACCGCGGCGGACGACCACCGCTCCTCGCATGGTCTCGAGGTCACCCTCAGTGAGGGCGAGTGCTTCCGAGATCCGCAGCCCGGCTCGCCAGAGCACCACGATGAGACCCCGTAGGCGGCAACCAAACGTGTCGTCACCCGCCTGCTTCATCACCGCGACTATCTCCTCGACACGCGGGGGATCAGCGGAAAAGCATCGCCCCTTGTTTCCGGGTGTGGACGCGAGCATGGTTCCTCCGTTCTTCGTGGGACGGAGGGATGCTTCTCGGCCAAAGCGAGTAGCCACTTTGACGAAGAGCGTTACTTTGGACGCCCCACCGCGGTGCGCGCCACCGGGGCGCGCATGGGCGTCCTAGCCGGACTGGATCGGCCGACCTTCAGAGGGCTGCACCAAGACCCAACCGCGGCCCGAGAGGCCCAGCTGGAAGCTCTCGCCCGAGCCCATCCCGATCAGGCTCTTCGCTTGGACCTCAGTCTTCAGCGTCGTCGAGACGCCGCCAGACCATGCGATCGCCGCCTGCGGATCCGCGAACGTGGGCGAGCTACCCACGTCGAGCTTTACGGGTTCGCCATCCGAGATAAGCGCAACCAGCCCGGTTCCGCGCAGGTGGATGTTGAAGAGGCCGCCGGCAAGCATCCCAGCCGTGCCTCCCTTCACCCGCGTCACATCCCACTCGATCTCGGTCTCGAACGCGAGGATGTTCTCTCCACTCACCGTGATTGACTCGTTACTCAGGCGCAGCACGTGGACGAGCATCGCCTGGTGGGCGAGGAACAACTCGCCGGTCCCCTCCGCCTGCATCAGCCGTAGCGACTCGCCCGTCGCTGCCTTTTTCAGGAGGCGCCCGAGCCCACCCCCCTTGTGCTCGAACCGGACATCGCCCTGGTACGCGACCATCGCCCCGTTCTTCGCCATCACCGAGGCCTCGGCCAACTCGACTTTCAATAGCCGCGGACCCTGAAGCGTGAACGCCTCTCCTGTCTCGATCTCCTGGTATTTGGCGAGCGAGTTGTCGATTTCCGTCATTGGTGACTTGATCCAGGAGTGCGGGTCCGCGACGACCATACATTGCGGCGAGCGGCCACCTGGGTGACGATCCCGAACTCCTGGAAACAGTGCCGCTTCTCGTCCAAAGCGGCTATTTCAAGAGGCTGTGGCTTTGGCAGCTCAGGGCTCCGTATTCACGCGAAAGCGCAATCGCGAATCGGCGCGTTAGGTGATGGAAGTGGCGGGTCTCGGTCCGAATCCGCAGTTATGGGTCAAGTAGTCAAAGACAGCGGACTCGCTGCCGGCTGCTGCTTATCTGAACGACGCTCTGCCGATCAAGACATCTCCCACGGATCGATGAACTCAACGTCGAGGTCCTACTTCCCGACCCAGCATGCCAGCCCGGGATTCATCGAGCTCTTCATCGTTCAGACCCGGCTGGCCACCAGGTCCGCCATCGCGAAAGCCAAGGCCCGCGAGCTCCGCCATCGCCGCGATCCCGGGGCCGACGGCGGCGCGGAAGCGCTCTGCGGCGGCCGCCAGATCGTCATCAACGGCCTGTCCGGGTGGAACGCGCGCGGGGTTCAGAGCCACGCTGTCGGCCCACTCCTTGATGTCGGGCTCGGCGCTAAACGCGAGTGATGCACGGCCGCCCAGGACCTGCATCACCGCCCAGTCGGTGGGTGTGTCCGAGAGCGGCGACGGGGGGCACAGCCGGTTCTTCTCAGCATCGTCTTCGCGGGTTGCCTCCACGTACCCGATCAGTGCCGCCGCCAGGCAGGGGAAGCCCGCCCGGACCGGCTGAATCGTGATCGCCTCGTCGCCCCAGATCGGAATCAGCGGCGGGTACTGCAGCCCGGACGCGGCGCAGTGGACGACCACCGCGTCCCTGTCGATCGCGGCATCGCCCTCGTCCAGTTCGATCCGCCCGGGCTCGATCCCACGGACGTGTCCGAGCCGGACCACCCGCTCGATGCTGCGCAACAGGTCGAGCTCCCACTGGGCAAGCGTCGGTGTCTTCGCCATGGTCGGCGTCAGCGAGGGGTCGATGCGGAGCATCACCCCCGCGGCTTCCATTCGCAGGAAGAGGTCATCCGGGGAGGAGGCCGCGATTGCCGCCTCCATGACGTCGGCAGCCATCCCGATGAACACGGCGGGGTCGGGCTGGAGGACCGCGCGGTTGAACATCCACGGCTCGCGGGGCCGAACCCAGCAGATCGACTCCGGGTCGACTCCGCTTTCGAGCAGCCACACGCAGGCGTCGGTTGCCGTCTTCCCGGACCCGACGATCACGAACTCCCGGGGTGCGGTTTCCAGCCTCGGTAGCTCGTTGACCGGCAGCGCCCGGACCCCGTCGGCGACGCCGAACGGCGGCTCGGTGGTCGCGGGGATCTCCGGGGCGAGGTAGCGGGCGTCGACGATCCGGCAATCCGGGCCGGCTTGGTAACGCTGTCCGGACATGCGCGAGACGAACGAGCCGTCACCCAGGTACTCGCAGTTCGGGTGGAACTCCACCCGGCCCGAGGGCACCAGTTGCTCGTTCAGCACCCGCTCGTAGTAGGCGCAGATCTCCGCAGCGCTCGCCCGTTCGTGCAGGCCGGCCTCGGGGCCCTCGCGCTGGATCGATCCGGAGCCCAGCACCGTCGAGGCCACTCCGTAGAACGAGGACGCCTGGTGCAGCCGCACGAACGGGTACGCATCGAGCCAATGGCCGCCGGGCCCGTGCCGGCGATCGACCAGGGCGACCTGCACGTCCGCATGCCGGATCAGGGCGTCGGCGAAAGCCATGCCCGACGCCCCGGCTCCGACTACCAGGTAGTCAGCCTCGAGCGCACATGCCATTGCGGTCATTCAAGCAGCTGGATCAGGGCGTCGGCGAAAGCCATGCCCGACGCCCCGGCACCGACCACCAAGTAGTCGGCCTCGAGAGCACCTGACATCGTGGTCATTCAAGCCACGGGCGTCGTGACCGCATTCGCACGCACGGACTGTTCATAACCGCAAGCTTCACATCTGCTCAAGCTGCGCCCAAGCAAGGTGGTGAGCCGACTCATACTGGGATCGTGCCGAGCCTGGGCAGTCGCCGGCCGATCCCGCTCGGAACCGGTTCCGACGACAGCGACCCCCGCGGGTAGGCTGCGCCCGCCAGATGGACGCCGTCGACACGACATCGGTGATGGTGATGGTCGGCACCGCGGCCTTGGCCGGGCTGCTGGTGATGGCGATCTCGCCGAAGCTGGTGCTGCCGGTGGTGGTGGTCGAGCTGCTGCTGGGGATCGCGATCGGGCCGCAGGCACTCGACATCGCGGAGATCGACCCGACCACGGAGTTCCTCGGCGACCTCGGCCTCGGGATGCTCTTCTTCTTCGCGGGCTACGAGATCGACTTCGAGCGGATCAGGGGCAGGCCGCTGAAGCTCGGGGCGATCGGCCTGGCTGTTCTCCCTGGTCCTCGCCTACGGCCTCGGTGGAGTCCTCGCCGCCGGCGGGGTGGTGCTCTCCTACCTCTACACGGGCTCGGCGATGGCGACGACGGCGATCGGGACGCTGATCCCGATCCTCAAGGACGCCGGCGAGTTGAAGACCCGCTTCGGCACCTACCTGCTCGCGGCGGGCGCGATGGGCGAGTTCGGGCCGATCCTGCTGATCACGCTGATCCTCTCCGGTGCGAATCCGCTCCACGAAGCGCTGATCCTGATCGCGTTCGTCGTCGTCGCGGTGATCACGGCACTGCTCGCGGTGCGCTCGGCGTGGACGGGGCTGGCCGCTGCTCGAGCGCACCCTCGAGACCCGAGCCAACTCGCCGTCCGGCTCGCCGTCGTGTTGGTCTTCGGGCTGGCGCGCTGGCCGCCGACCTGGGCCTGGACCTGCTGCTCGGCGGATTCGTCGCCGGCATGATCACCCGCTTGGCGGTGCGCGACCGCGAGGTCACGGTGCTCGAGTCGAAGCTGACGGCGGTCGGGTACGGGCTGCTGATCCCGTTCTTCTTCATCACGAGCGGCATGAACTTCGACCTGGACGCGCTCACCAGCTCGCCTCGGCTGTGCTGAAGATGCTCATGTTCATCGCGCTCTTCCTGGTCGTCCGCGGCGTGCCCGCGCTGTTGCTCTACCGCGGCGCGATCCCCGTCGCTGCGCGACCGGGTCGCCCTCGCCTTCTACTTCGGGACGAGCTGCCCCTGGTGGTCGCGATCACCACGATCGCGGTCGAACAGGGCAAGATGCTGAGCTCCACCTCCGCGGGGCTGGTGGGCGCCGCGATCATCTCGACGCTCGTGTTCCCGCTGGTCGCACTTCGCATCCGGCGCGAGAGCGAGCCCGAGGAGGTCAGCAAGCCGACCGGGACGCAGCCTCAGCCCGCAGGCTGATCGCCGACCCAATACCGCGGCCCGGGCCCGAGTCGGCTCGCGCGGTCGCCGGGGTTCGCGAGCGCGCACCGGTCCAAAGACAGGCAGCCGCACCCGATGCACTCCGTCAGCCCGGCCTTGAGGCGCTCGAGCTCGGCGATGCGCTCGTCGATGCGCGACGTCCAGCCGCTCGAGAGGCGGGACCAGTCGCGGCGGCCTGGCGCGCGGCCCGGGGGCAGCTTCGCGAGCTCGTCGCCGATCTCCTCGAGCGTGAGCCCGATCCTCTGGGCGAAGACGATGAACGCGATCCGCCGCAGGACCGCCCGTGGGTAGCGGCGGTGACCGGAGCCCGCGCGCTCGGAGGCGATCAATCCGCGGTCCTCGTAGTAGCGCAGCGCCGAGGCCGCGACGCCGCTGCGCCGCGAGACCTCGCCGATCGTCAGGAGCTCGTCCACGCCGGAAGCCAAGCAGATCTCGCCCTTGACTTCAAGTTCACTTGAGCTTGTAGTGTTGGCCCCCCACCAAAACAACTTGGAGATGAGATGACTGAGGACGAAGGAGCGAACGCAAGGATCACCGCGGAGGTCACGAGCTGGCCCGGCGTCGAGGCCGGCGCGGGCAAGCGAGGCGAGTGGGCCTTCACCGTCGGTCGCAAGGAGATCGGGCACCTGCACGGCGACCGGGTCGCGCACTTCGGCTTTCCGAAGTCGCTCTGGCAGGAGCTCTTCGACGCGGACCGAATCACCTACCACCCGGTCTTCCCCGGCAAGCCCGGGTTCGGAGCGCGGAGCATCGAAAGCGAGGCCGACATCGAGGACGTGATCGCGATGATCCGCCTCAACTACGACCGCGTCGCTACTGCAGAAGCGTCAACTCCTTCGGCAGCCCGCTGAGGATCTTGGGGCCCTCGGCCTCCACGACGACGAGGTCCTCGATGCGAACGCCCAGCTTCCCCGGCACGTAGACCCCTGGCTCGACCGTGACGACGTTGCCCTCGCGCAGCTCGTCGGTCGAGCTCGGCGACAGGCGCGGGCCCTCGTGGACCTCGATCCCGACCCCGTGCCCGAGCCCGTGGCCGTAGTGCTCGCCGTGGCCGGCCGCGGAAATCGGAGCGCGCGAGACCTCGTCGACCTGCTTGCCGCCGGCACCGGGGCGGACGGCGTCGAGCGCCGCGAGCTGGGCCGCCAGCACGAGCTCGTAGACCTCGCGCGCCTCGTCGCCGGGCTCGCCGGTCGCGAAGGTGCGGGTGCAGTCCGAGCAGTAGCCGTCGAGCTCGGCGCCCATGTCGAAGACGACGAGCTCGCCGCGGCCGATCTCGCGCTCGCCGGGCTCGGCGTGCGGAAGCGCGCCGCTCGGCCCGGCGGCGACGATCGGGGGGAACGAGGGCTCGGCGCCCAGCTCGCGGATGCGCGCCACGGTTGCGCGGGCGACGTCGCGCTCGCTGCGGCCGGCGATGCCCCGCTCGATCGCCCAGCGGTAGACGTCGTCGGCCAGCTCCGCCGCGGCGGCGATGCGGTCGATCTCGCCCGCGTCCTTGACCGCCCGCAGCTCCTCGACCAGGTCGCCCGCGGGCGACCAGCTCGACGTCGTGCTCCGACCGCGTCTCCCAGCTTGGCGCGCTGGCGCACGCTCAGCTTCGCGTCCTCGAAGCCGACCCGGCCCGTTCATCGCCCGCGCGATCTGAGGCAGCCAGCTCGCGCTCGGCGTCGGGCCGCTCCCAGCCCTCCCCCACCTCCTGCTCGGCGCGCTCGGTGTAGCGGAAGTCGGTGAAGAAGGTGCCGCGTCGGCGGCGCCGACGAGGCAGGCGCCGTTGGTGCCGGTGAAGCCCGTCAGGTAGCGGACGTTGACCAGGTCGGAGACGAACAGCTGGTCGAGCTCCGTTCGCCGCAGCCAGCTCGGCGAGCCGCGCGCCGCGCTCGTCGGCGGCTGTCGGGTCGGCCATCAGCGCGAGCCGGACCCGAGGTGCTCGGCGAGCGATCTCCAGCGCCTCGCGGTAGCCCTCGGGCCGCTTGCCGTAGACGCGCCCGATCACGGAGTCGAGGCCCTCGAAGACCGAGACCTTGCGGAACTCCTCGCGCTTCGAGACGTCGGAGAGGTGGATCTCGACCGCCGGGCACGCCCGATGAACTCGAGCGCGTCGCGGATCGCCCAGGAGTAGTGCGTCCAGGCGCCCGGGTTGAGGATCGCGGCGTCGGCCATCTCGGGCAGGCGGTGCAGGTGCTCGACGTACTCGCCCTCGTGGTTGGTCTGGAAGAAGGTCGCCTCGAGGCCGAGCTCGTTCGCGAAGCCCTTGATCTTCAGCTCGAGCTCGGGCAGCGTCAGCCCGCCGTAGTGCAGCGGGTCGCGGCTGCCGAGCATGTCGAAGTTGACCCCGTGCAGGACCTCGACGCGGTTGTGCGAGCTCGCCATCAGTTGCCGTACAGCTCAGCTCGACACGCCGGCCGGACCCTATCCGCCTCCACGCTCTGGCCCCAGCGGGGCTCGCCGGGCCGCTCGAGCAGCACGAAGCCGACGCCCGGCGCGCGTCGCCTTCTTGTCGCGCGCGATCGCGGCGATCACGTCGTCGGGGTCGACCGCAGGCGTCGAGCTCGGTCGGCAGGCCGTGCGCGGCGAGCAGCGCCGGCGACCTCGGCGCGCAGCTCGTCGGCGCCCGAGAGCCGCAGCGCGGCGAGCAGGCCCAGGCCGACCGCCTCGCCGTGGCGGTAGCGCTCGTAGCCCGTCGCCGCCTCGATCGCGTGGCCGACGGTGTGGCCCGAGGTTGAGCACGGCGCGGCGGCCCGAGTCGCGCTCGTCCGCGGCGACGACCTCGATCTTGGTGCGGGCGCAGGCGAAGATCACGTCGCTCGAGGCTCGCCGGGTCGAGGCTCTCGAGCGAGCGCGACGCGCTCCCACAGCGCGCCGCCGGCGATCAGCGCCGTCTTCACGACCTCGACGAACCCGGCCGCGAGCTCCTCGGGCGGCAGGGTCGCGAGCGTCGCGGGGTCGGCGAGCACCGCGAGCGGCTGGTGGTAGGCGCCGACGTAGTTCTTGGCCTCGGGCAGGTCCACCCCGGTCTTGCCGCCGTAGGCGGAGTCCACCTGCGCGACGAGCGTCGTCGGGGCCTGGACGACCGGGACCCCGCGCTGGTAGGTGGCGGCGCAGAAGCCGGCGAGGTCGCCGACCACGCCGCCGCCGAAGGCGAGCACCAGGTCGTCGCGGCGCGCGCCGGCGCGCGGCGAGCTCGCCGAGCACGCGCTCGGCCTCGGCCGATCGTCTTCGAGGACTCGCCGCCCTCGACCTCGATCGTCGCTTCGCTCGCGGGCAGCAGCGCGCGGTGGTGCGAGGCGGCAGCGCGATCGGCCACGGAGAACGTGCGCTCGGGCAAGCCGCCGGGGTCCGCGGCGCGGGCGCGTCGAGCAGCGCCGATCGCGCCCTCGCCCGACCACGGCCGGGTAGGAGCCCGACTCGCCGACTGCGCCCAGATCATCCGCAGCGCCGGGCTGGGTCCGCATCGCCGCGAGCCACGGCGCGGCCTGCGGCCGCTGCCTCGCGCGCGCCGGACGGGCAGGATCGCGCGCGCGAGCCGCCTCGTAGAGCGGCTCGCGCGCCGCGAAGCGGCGCGGCGAACGCGCTCGCGGTCGGCCGCGAGCGGGCGCTCGTCGTCGCTCGAGGCCCGCTCCCACGCGGTCTCCTCGTCGACCTCGGCACCAGACCGCGCAGGTGGCCGGCCAGCGCCTCGCGCACCCTCTCGCTCTCGATCGCGCCGCCGCCGAGGGCGACGACCTGCGCCGTCGTCCTCGAGCAGCTCGAGCACGACCCGCTCCTCTCGCGTCGCGGAACGCGGCCTCGCCCTCGCGCTCGAAGAACTCGGCGATCGGACATCCCCGCGTCGGCCTCGATCAGGGCGTCGGCAGTCGTGCGCCTCGGTGCCGAGGCGCTCGGCCGCCGCCTGCGCCGCGGCGCTCTTGCCCGCGGCCATGAACCCGATGAAGACGATTGCGGGCTCGCGGCCGAGCTCGTCTGGCTACCTCCGCCATCCGATCCGCTCCTCGTAGGCCTCGATCGCGGGGCGGACGTCGTCGATGTGGTCGCCGCCGAACTTCTCGCGGTAGGCGCCGGCCAGCACCAGCGCGACCATCGCCTCGGCGACGACCCCCGCGGCCGGGACCACGGTGGAGTCGGTGCGCTCGCGCATCGCCTGCGCCGGCTCCTTGGTCTCGGTGTCGACCGAGCGCAGCGGCTGGGTCATCGTCGAGATCGGCTTGATCGCGGCCTGGACCACCAGCGGCTCGCCGTTGGTCATGCCGCCCTCGAGGCCGCCGGCGCGGTTGGACTCGCGGTACCAGCCCTGCTCCTCCGAATAGAAGATCTCGTCGTGGGCCTCGGAGCCCGGGCGGCCGGCGACGTCCCAGGCCTCGCCGACCGCGACGCCCTTGACCGACTGGATCGAGCAGACCGCCTGCGCCAGGCGGCCGTCGAGCTTTCGTCCCAGGAGACGTGGGAGCCGAGGCCCGGCACGAGGCCGAAGGCGCGCACCTCGAACTTGCCGCCCAGGGACTCGTTCGCCTTTCGCAGCCGGTCGATCTCCTCGACCATCGCCTCGGAGGCATCGGCGTCGAGGCAGCGCACCGGCGAGGCGTCCACGTCGGCGAAGTCCTCGGGCCCGAGGTCGTCGCGGCTGGTTCGCGCTCACCGAGGCGATCTGGATGACGTGGCTGTGGACGCTGACGCCGAGCGCGGTCAGGAAGCCCTTCGCGATGGAGCCCGCGGCGACGCGCGCCGCCGTCTCGCGGGCGCTGGCGCGCTCGAGCACGTTGCGGACGTCCGAGAAGCCGTACTTCTGCGCCCCGGCGAGGTCGGCGTGGCCGGGGCGCGGCAGGTGGGACTCCTCGACCTCGGCGTCGACCGGCCAGGGGTTCATCCGCTCCTCCCAGTTCGGGTAGTCGCGGTTTGCGACCAGCACCGCGACCGGGCTGCCGAGCGTCTTGCCGTGGCGCACGCCCGAGCGGATCTCGACCGAGTCGGACTCGATCTTCATGCGCCCGCCGCGGCCGTGGCCGAGCTGGCGGCGGGCCATGTCGCGGTCGAGCGCCTCGCGGTCGAGCTCGAGGCCCGCGGGCAGGCCCTCGACGATCGCGACGAGGCCCGGGCCGTGCGATTCGCCGGCTGTTGTGAAGGTCAGTTCCACGGAGCTACGTTATCGGCGGCCACGATCGCGACCGCAGCGCCGATTGCGAGGAAGGGCGCGAACGGGATCGTGCGCGAGCGCGCCGAGCGGCCCGTGTCTGGCGACGAGCGCCAGGCCCGCGAGCGCCCCGGCCACCAGGGCGACCAGCAGCGCGGGCACGACCGCGCGCCCGAGGTAGAGGCCGAGCACCGCAGCGAGCTTGACGTCGCCGAGGCCCATGCCGTCGGGCCGCGCGATCGCCGCGGCGAGCAGGAAGCCCCCGGCGCCCGCCGCCGCGGCCAGGCGCTCGGGCAGGGTCTGCGCCGGCCGCGAGCAGCGAGATCGCGAGCGCCGCCAGCCGCCCCGGCGGCCAGCGCGCGGTCACGGGATCAGCCGCGAGCGCAGGTCGGTGGCCGTGACGACGGCCAGCATCGAGGCCGAGCGAGGCTCCAAGCAACGCGGCAGCCATATCGTTGATAGCCGTGACCGACCCGCCCTCTCCCCCGCCCGAGCTGAATGGCCGCCCGCCGCCTGATCATCGTGATGCTGGTCCTGCTCGGCCTCTCGGCCCTGCTCGCGGTGCAGCTGCCTCAGCAGACCCGCGAGACGCGCTCGGGGACCGAGAGCACGACGACGACCGAGAGCACCGCCACGGCTCCGCCCGAGAAGGCCACCGCGGTCCCGCCACCGCCGCGGCCGAGCCCGTCGCGGCCGGGAAGCAGCCGGTCGACATCCTCTGCGGCGAGGACCAGTGCGCGACGATCGAGATCGACCCCAAGCTGACCGCGGTGGTCCCGGTCACCCAGGGCCAGCAGCTCACGCTCCTCGTCAAGTCTCCCCGCAAGACGGATCTGGTCGAGATCCCGGCGCTCGGGCTGATCGAGCTCGGTGACCCCGGACAAGCCGGCGCATCTTCGACCTGTTCGCCGACCGCGCGGGCGACTACGGCGTCCGGCTGGTCGAGGGCGACCGCCTGGTCGGGCGAGTCGAGGTCAGGCAGCGAGCTCGCGAGGAACGAGCTCCAGGGAAATCGAACGGCCTTCCCTGACGAGCTCGACCTCGACGCCGCGGCCGATCCGCTCGGCGACCATCAGCCGCTGAAGGTCGCCGACGTCCTCCATCGCGTCGCCGTCCACCGCGACGATCAGGTCCTCGGCGCGAAGCCCGGCCTGGGCGGCGGGGCTGCCGTCGACCACCTCGACCACCTCGATCCCGCGATCGCGGCCGACCATCGACGCGACGCGCGGCGGCAGCGGCCGCGAGCCGCCGACGATGCCGATGTAGGCGCGGCGCACGCGCCCCTCGCTGATCAGGGCGGAGATGATCTTGCGGGTCGCCTCGTTGATCGGAACCGCGAGGCCCGAGGCCGACGCCGGCGACGGCGGTGTTGACGCCGACGACGCGCCCGAGGCCGTCGGCCAGCGCGCCGCCGGAGTTGCCCGGGTTGAGCGCCGCGTCGGTCTGGATCACGTTCTCGACCAGCCGACCGGCCGAGCCCGAGCGGGTCGGCAGCGAGCGCCCGAGCGCCGAGACGACGCCCGCGGTGACCGAGCCGGCGAGGCCCATCGGGCTGCCGATCGCGACCACGAGCTGGCCGACGCGGAGCGAGTCCGCGTCCCCGAGCTCGGCGGGAGCGAGGTCGCCCGCCTCGGCGCGGACGACGGCGAGGTCGGAGAGCGGGTCCTGGCCGACGACCTCGGCGCTCAGCTCGCGGCCGTCGGCGAAGGCCGCCCGCACTCCGTCGTTGCCCGCGGCGACGACGTGCGCCGAGGTGAGCATGAAGCCGTCCGGGCGTGATCGCGACCGCGCTGCCACCGCCCTCGCGGCGGCCCCGCCGGCCGCGTGCGCCGACGGCCAGGTGGGCGACCGACGGGCCGAGTCGCTCGGCGACGCCGGAGACGGTGCGCGAGTAGGCGTCGAAGGCTTCGGCGTCGGGCAGTCGCTCGCTCACTCCGTCGGGCAGCGCGGAGCCGACGGAATCGGAGATCAGCTTGAGGACGGCCACTAACGCAAAGTTAGCAACGGCCCGGCCCCGTCGCCGACTCAGGCGGCGGGAACGCGGTGCCCGCGCAGGCGCCCGAGGGCGCCGAGCGCAGTCGTCACCGGGCCCATCAGGAGCTGCGGGCCGACGGCGAGGCGGAAGGCGTCGTCGTACTCGCGCAGCAGCGACGCCGAAGGCGAGCGGGCTCGGGCTCTCCTCACCGGCCTCGCGCTGCAGGGCGTCAATGGCGCGGAACCACTGCTCGGTGCGCCCGGCCGGCCGCGTCTCCCACGAGACGCGCGCCTCCTCGGCGCCCGGGTTCCACATCTGGTGGACGGCGCCGCGCGGGATCTCGAGCAGCTCGCCGGGTGCGAGCTCGCGCTCGGAGCCGTCCACGCGGGTCATCAGCTGTCCCGGCGATGACGCGGAAGCGCTCGTCCTGCTCGGGATGGAGGTGCTTCGGCGGCGGACTGCCGCCCGGCCCGTAGACGCCCTCGACCTCGAGCACGGAGGGCTCCGCGCGGCGGATGATCACGGACTCGCTCGGCGTCAGTTTCAGCGTTTCGCTCACGGGTGGCTCCGCCGCGCAGCTTCGCGCATCACGTCCAGCGGCGCTTCCTTCGCCGGTCCAGATCCGGAGGCTCTCGGCGCCCTGGCGAATCAGCACCTCGACCCCGTCGATCACGTCGGCACCGAGCTCGCGGGCGCGCCTGACCAGCTCGGTGTCGTTGTGCCCGTAGACCAGGTCCACCAGCGCGACGCCGTGAAGCCGCGCGGGATCGAGGGGCAGCGCCTCGAAGGGATCGGATTCGTCGCCGGCGAGCCCGACCGCGGTGCAGTTGACGATCAGCTCGTAGTCGGAGGTCCGCACCTGCTCGGAGCTGATCGGGGCGAGCATCGGAGCGTCCTCCGATGCCTCCGCCGCGGCGCCTGCGAGGTCGCGTACGAGCTGATCCGCGCGGGCCTGGCGTGCGGTTCCAGACGTCGACTGTGGCTCCAGCTCCCGACAGGGCCCAGGCGACCGCACGCGCCGAGCCACCGGCCCCGAGGACGAGCGCGCTGCGCCCGCGCCGGGGCCTTCGGCAGAGCGGCCAGGATGCCGTGGCCGTCGGTGTTGTCGGCCCGGATCGAGCCGCTCGTGAAGCTGAGGGTGTTCGCTGCGCCGATCTCGCGAGCCGCGTCGGAGGCCTCGCCCGCGACGGCGAGCGCGGCCTCCTTGTGGGGGATCGTGACGTTGACCCCGGCGAAGCCGCGGCCCGGCAGCGCCGCGGACCAGCCCGGCGAAGTCAGCGGGCGAGACCTCGATCGCCTCGTAGCTCCACTCGTCGCCGAGCCCGAGCGCCTCGAGCGCGGCGGTCTGCATGGCGGGGGAGCGCGAGTGGGACACGGGCTGGCCCAGCACGGCGAGGCGCGTGCTCATCGCGGGACCGCGATCAGCACTCTGTGGGCGAGCCGCCCTCGGCCTCGAGGGCGGCCTGGTATTCGTCCGAGAGCCGCTCGAACTCGCCTTCGCTCGCGGTGAAGGAGTGCTCGCCACAGGTACCGGGCTTGACGACGAAGTAGATGAACTTGGTGGTCGCGGGGTCGGCAGCGGCCTTGATCGCCGCCAGGCCCGGGTTGCCGATCGGCGTCGGCGGCAGGCCGGCGTTGAGTCGGGTGTTGTAGGGGGTGTCGGCGTCCAGCGTCGCCTGGGTTATCGGCTCGGTGTAGTTCTCGGTCTCGTAGCGGGTGGTGGCGTCGATGCCGAGCGGGATCCCCTGGCTGAGGCGGTTGTAGATGACCGACGCGACGAGCTCGCGCTCCTTCGGCACCTGCACCTCCTTGTCGATCATCGAGGCGATGATCAGAACGTCGTAGGCGGTCAGGTTCTTCTTCGCGGCCGCTTTCAGGTCCACCCGGGCGATGTTGTCCTTGAACGCCTGCGAGCTGCTGGTCGACGAGCGACTTGACGTTGTTGTTCGCCGGCAGCTCGTAGGTCGCCGGGAACAGGAAGCCCTCGAGGCTGTCGGACTTCGCCCCGTACTGGGCTGGGTTGAACCCCTTCGGCGCCGACTCCGTCAGCTGCAGGTACTCATCGCTTGACACGCCTTCTGGCAGGACGTCGGAGGCGATCTGGTCGCGTGACAGCCCCTCTGGGATCGTGACCGTGGTCGCCCCGCTGGGGGCCGGGGCCTCCCCCGTGAGCCGGTCGATGACGGTGCTGTAGCTCATGTTCTCGGCGAGCGTGTAGCTGTCGGCCTGGATGTCGCTGCTCTTGCCCGAGAGGCGCAGGCGAAGCTCGAACAGGCTCGCGGACGAGATCACCCCCTGCTCGTCGAGGATGTCCGCGATCTGCCCGGAATCCGAGCCCTCGGGGATATCGACCGTGACCGTGCCCTCGCCGGCCCCGTCGCCCGCGAAGGGCTGGAACAGGGCGACCAGGAACCAGACGACGAGGATGCCGGCGAGCGCCAGAGCGAGCGCGGCGACGCGGCGGCGACGGTAGGTTCCGGGCGGCGACGGTGGTCTGCCGTCGCGGCGGCGGGCCATGCGCTCGCGCATCGACTCGCGCGGCGCCCTCGGCGGCGCGGCAGCGGCGGGGCGCTCCCGCGTGGGCGGCGCTGCCGCGACGGCGACGGGCTCCTCGACGGGATCGGCTTCCTTGGCGCGGCGCCTGCGCTGCTTGCGCTCAGCCTTCATGCGGCCACCCTTGCGCTGCTGCTCGCGCTCGCGGCGCCGGCGCTCGCGCTCGAGCGCCGCGGGGTCGTCGCGGCCGAACTCGTCGGTGTCGGGCGTCAGCCCGTCGGGCGAGGTCAGGTTGCCCTCGCTGTCGGCGAACCACTCCCCGCTGTCGCCGCCCCCGCGTTCAGAAGTCACCCTGCGGGCCTCCTCTGCTTCGCGTCCGGGGGCCCTTGCTGCGGGGCCTCCTCCGCTTCGCGTCCGGGGGCGCTTGCTGCGGGGCCTCCTCGCTTCGCGTCCGGGCCCCTGAAGCGAGATAGGACTCGAGCAGATGGGCGGCCGCGAGCGAGTCCTCGTCGGCGCGCGCGCCTTCGCGGGCGCTGCGGGCGGCCATGCTCGTAGTCAATCGCTCGTCGTACGTCTCAACAGGCACCTGTAGGAGCTCCCCCAGATCGTGCGCGAAGGCACGCGTCAGGCGAGCCTGCTCGCCCTCATCCCCGCTGAGCGTGATCGGCAAACCGACCACGACGAGCTCCGCTCCGTGCTCTGCGGCGAGGCTCGCAATCGCTCCCGGCTCGGGCGGCGAGATGGCCGACAGCGGTGTCGCGAGGGTCCCGGTCGGGTCAGAGATCGCGCAACCGCATCTGACGGTTCCGTAGTCCAGCGCCAACACGCGCATCAGGCAATCACATTCCCGCGCCCAGTCATCTAATCGCCGAGCTTCGCCTCGATCGCGTCGCGGGCGGCCGCGAGCGCGTCGTCGAGCTTGTCGGGGTCCTTGCCGCCGGCCTGGGCGACGTTCTCGCGGCCTCCGCCTCCGCCGCCGACGAGCTCGGCTGCGACCTTGATCACCTCGGCCGCCGAGAGGCCCTTTGCCACTGCGGCCTCGCTGAAGCTCGCGGCCAGCGCGACCTTGCCGCCCTCGGTCCCTCCGAGCACGACCGCAGCGTCGCCCGCCCGCTGCTTGATCTGGTCGGCGAGCTGCAGCAGCGAGCGCTGGTCGGCATCGTGGCCTCCGCCGACGAAGACGGTGATCTCGCCGATCCGCTGGCCGGCCGCGGCGATCTCGTCGGCCTGCTGGGAGACATCGGCCGCGCCGGCCTTCCTCTTCTCCTTGGCGAGGGCGCGCAGGCGCTCGCCCGCCTTCTTCGCGGCCGCGACGGGGTCCTGAGCCGAGCCGAGAGCCTCGCCGGCCTCGCTGAAGCTGATCCGAGCGCTCGCGGAAGAAGTCGATCGCCTCGGGCCCGGTGATCGCCTCGATCCGGCGCACGTTGGCGGCGCTCGAGCCCTCGGAGGTGATCTTGAAGATGCCGACCTCTGCCGTGTTCGCGACGTGGGTGCCTCCGCAGAGCTCGCGCGAGACCTCCTCGACCTCGACCACCCGGACCCACTCCCCGTACTTCTCGCCGAACAGGGCCATCGCTCCCAGCTTCTCGGCCTCGCTGCGCGACATCTGCATCGCGCGCACAGGGCGGCTGAACTTGATCCACTCGTTCACGCGGTCCTCGACGTCGCGCGCCTCACCCGGCGCTGAGCGAGGCGCCGTGGGTGAAGTCGAAGCGCAGCTTGTCGGGGCGCACCGCCGAGCCGGCCTGGCGCACGTGGTTGCCGAGGCGCTCGCGAAGCGCGGCGTGCAGCAGGTGGGTCGCGGTGTGGTTTCGCATCGTCGCGTGCCGCGTCGCGTGCTCGACCTCGGCCTCGACGCGCGCGCCGGCCTCGGGGAGCTCGCCTTCGGGGTCGGCCAGCGCCAGCGCCTGGTCGTCCCCGAGCCGGTAGACGTCGGTGACCCGGGCCGAGCCGCCTTCCCACCGCAGCTGCCCAGAGTCGGCGACCTGGCCGCCGCCCTCGGCATAGAAGGGGCTCTCCTCGAGCTTTGCGAGGACGCGGCCGTCGTTTCCTGCCGCGGCGAGCAGGCTCGTCTCGGCGCGCAGCTTCTCGTAGCCGACGAACCGCGACGGCGGTGCCTCGGCCGCAAACTCCAAGACGGCGCCATGGCGGTCCTCGGAGCCGTGCGCCGTCGCCGTGCCCATGCGGGCCCGCGTGCGCTGCTCGTCCATCAGCTCCTCGAACCCCTGGTCGTCGACCGAGAGCCCCTGCTCGGCGAGCAGCTCCTTGGTCAGGTCGTATGGAAAGCCGTAGGTGTCGTGGAGCTTGAACGCGTCGGCGGCGTCGACCCACGAGGTCTCGCTCGCCTTCGCCTGCTCGACCAGCTCGGCCAGCATCTCGGTGCCGCGGTCGAGGGTGCGGCCGAAGCTCTCCTCCTCGTCATTGACCCAGCGCAGCACGCTGTCGCGCTCGGCGGCGAGCTCTGGGTAGGCGGGCGCGAGCAGCTCGAGCGCTCGCTCGGCGAAGCGGCCGATGTACGGGGCCTCGAGCCCGATCGTGCGGCCCTGCTGGATCGCGCGGCGCATGATCCGCCGCAGCACGTAGCCGCGGTCCTCGTTGGAGGGGACGACCCCGTCGGCGATCATCGCCGACATCCCGCGCGAGTGGTCGGCGAGGATGCGCATCGCGCGGGTCGTCGGCTGGTCGTCGTCATAGCCGCGGCCCGAGAGCTCCTCCGCAAGATCAACGAGCGGCCGGATGGCGTCCGTGTCGAAGACCGAGGGGACGTCCTGGAGGATCGCCGCCATCCGCTCGAGGCCCATCCCGGTGTCGATGTTCTTCATCGGCAGCTCGGTCAGCGAGCCATCCTCGTGCAGGTCGTAGGTCATGAAGACGTGGTTCCAGAACTCGACGAAGCGGTCCGTATCGTCTCCGGGCTTCTCGCCCGGCTCGCCGAACTCCTCGCCTCGGTCGAAGTAGAGCTCAGAGGACGGTCCGCACGGGCCCGTCGGACCGCCCTGCCAGAAGTTCTCCGAGCGGGGCAGCCGGATGATGCGCTCGTCGGGCACTCCGACCTTCCGCCAGATCTCGACGGCTTCCTCGTCGGGCCCGAGGCCGAGCTCGTCGTCGCCTTCGAACACGGTCACCCAGATCAGCTCGGGGTCGAAGCCGAAGCCCTCGGTCGAGAGCTCCCAGCCCCAGGGGATCGACTGCTCCTTGAAGTAGTCGCCGAAGCTCCAGTTGCCGAGCATCTCGAAGAAAGTCAGGTGCCGAGCCGTGTTGCCGATCTGCGCGATGTCCGTGGTGCGAAAGCAGCGCTGGTAGTCGGCCACGCGCGGCGCCGGCGGCTCGCCCTGGCCGAGGAAGTACGGCTTGAAGGGCTGCATCCCAGCCGTCGTCAGCAGCACCGAGGGGTCGTCGGATGAGGGGACGAGCGAGGCCGAGGGCACGATCAGGTGGTCGCGCTCCTCGAAGAAGGAGAGGTATGTGCTGCGGATCTCGTCGGCCTCCATGGCCGTCCAGTCTAGGAACGGGCACGGGAGCGTGCTTCGCGTACCGTCCCGAAACGACGAGGCGGCCGGTAGCAAGTGGCAGCAATGCGCAAGTGGCGCTCAGGCGATCGTGCCGTGCCCGACGACCACATCGCCGGCGAGCAGGCACGCCAGCTGGCCGGGCGCAGCTCCGTCGGCGGGCTCGTCGAGCGCGATCAAGGCGTCGCCCTCCTCGCCATCGGGCGCGAGCTGAAGCGTGCAGCGCCGCTTCGGCGAGTGGTAGCGGAGCCTGACTGCGTTCACCCGATCGGCTCCCCGGTGAAGGCGTGCGCCGCGGATGCGGACGCTCGATGTCTCGAGCGAGGCGCGGGGCCCGACCGTGACGCGATTCGAGGCCGCGTCGGTGCCGAGCACGAACAGCGCCTCGCTCGAGCCCACGCCCAGGCCTCGGCGCTGCCCGACGGTGAACTCGTGGTGGCCGCTGGTGTTCGCCGAGCACCGCGCCGGAAGCGTCAACGACCTCGCCGGGGCGCTCGCCGAGCCCGCCGTGGCGGCGCAGGAAGGCGCGCTTGCCCTGGCCCGACAGGAAGCAGAGGTCCTGGCTCTCGGCGCGGCCCGGCGACCTCGTCAGGCCGCGCTCCGCAGCGATCTCCCGCACCTCGGGCTTCGTCATCGACCCGAGCGGGAAGCCGAGGTGCCGCAGCGAGGACGGAGCGAGGCCCGCGAGCATGTAGGTCTGGTCCTTGGCCTCGTCGGCGGCGCGCGCGAGCAGAGGCCCCTCGCCGTCATCGTGCAGGCGCGCGTAGTGGCCCGTGACCAGGCGCTCGGCGCCAAGACGGTGGGCGAGCTCGATCATCGCGTCGATGCGGAGCTCGCCGTTGCACAACACGCAGGGGTTCGGCGTGCGCCCGGCGGCGTAGCCGTCGATGAAGGGCTGGACGACTCCGGCGCGGAACTGCGGGCGCAGGTCGAGCGTCAGGTGGGGGATGTCCAGCGAGTGCGCGAGCCGGCGCGCGCGCAGCACGGCCTCGGGCGAACAGCAGCTCCGCTCCCCGTCGGTCGCCTCGTCGGCCCAGAGCTTGAGCGTGACCGCGACCACCTCCGCCCCGCGCTCTCGCTCCAGCAGAGCCGCGACGGCGGAGTCGACGCCCCCGCTGAGCGCGACGAGCACCCGGCCGGGTGACTGGCCGGCGAGCACCTCGCCAGAGCTCGCCGCCGCGGAGAGCGCGCGATGAAGGGCGTCGGCCGCGAGCTCGGCCGAATGGCGGTGGGTGTCGGCGAGCCCGCCGAGCTCTGCCGCGACATCGTCGGGCCCGACGAGGGCAGCTTCGAGGACGGTGGCCCCGTCCACGAGCTCGGCCACGGCAGCGGCAGCCGCGCGGCTTGGAGCGCACCCCTCAGCGTCCTGGGTGACGCGACCGACCACGCCCGTCGCGAATCTCGAGCGAGACCCTCAGCAGGTCGCCGCAGGGAGCACCGCCGGCGGAGCCGGTGAAGGCGCCGTCGGCAGCGGGCCCGCGCCGCGACGCATCGCCAGGTGGTGTTCGACTGAGGCACGGTCCATCGAAGCGGCCAGAGGTTATTTAGGAGGCTCCAGCCTGCCGTTGCCGCCCCGGCCTGGAAACCCGTGTTGCACAGGTGGGTGTCTACCCGGCGAAACCACGGTGGGCGCCGCCGGAAATCGACCCCCAAGCCAATCTGATTAGGGTCACTCTAAGAGACGGTTGGCGTACAGGCTCGAGCCTGTTTCAGACCCTACCACCGGCCACGGGCCCCGCTAGCCGATTTCCTCCAGCAGCTCCCACGAGGAGATCAGGCCGTCGCGCACTCCGAGAGCGATGGCGACCCTGGTGCGGTCGCCGACCTCTCCGGTCTCGCTCCACACGTACTGGAGCTCGGCGCGAACGAGCACGCCGTGCTCGGCGCGCTCGATCTCGAGCGGCTCGTAGCGGCGGGTCAGGTGGTCGAAGCCCCTGGCCGACCACGCGACGGCTGCGTCGCGCCCCCGGTGCGTCGTGCGCTCGGTGCGGATCTCGACCTCGGGATGGACGAGCTCGCCCACCGCCGCCTGGTCGCCCTCCGAGAGGGCTGCCAGGAAGCGGCGAACGAGCTCGCCTTCATCCGCGAGACCGGTCAGCTACTTGCTTCGCAACGTGTTGGCGATTTTCTTCGGCTGGTCGCCCAGGCTCGCTTCCTTTACGGCGCTGAGCGCGAGCGCCAGCGCGCCGCCCACGAGCAGGACGATCGGCCACAGGCCGAGGTTGCTCGGGTCGGCGTCGGCGCCCTCGTTCAGGTCCTGTCCGACGATGAACAGGAACAACACGAGGCCGATCGCCCCTACGTAGGCGGGCCCTCGCGTTCCGATCGTCGACCCGAGGCCGATCAGGCCGAGCGAGATGACCAGCAGCAGGACGTCCCAGATCAGCCCTGTTTCGATGACCTCGCTCTCGCCGGCCCCGAGGCCGCCGAAGATCGACGAAACGAGTTCGTTGAGGACAGCGGAACCGGCCGTCAGTACCCCGCACGCCAGCACCGCCGCAATGCCGGCTCCCGTGATCAGCTCGCTGGCCTTCCACAGGCCCTGGTCGCCGCCGTCGTTGACGGCGGTCCCCGTCACGCGGACGTCGCGGTTCCCGCGCCACAGGTACAGCGCGCCCGCGAGCAGCAGGATCGAGAGGATCCCGAGCAGGCCTCGGTACACGTTGAAGTGGCCGATGATCCCTTCGTCCCCGAGCAGCTCGTTCCAGAGGGCCGACCACGAGACGATCAGCAGTATCGAGCCGACCAGGAGATGGAAGCGGATCCCCTTGATCGCTCCTGCGAAGAACGCGAGCGCGGCGCTCACGCCGAAGATCCAGAACGTGTTGAGCGACGAGTCGGGGTTGCCGTCCACCACTTCGATGAACTGGTTCAGGGCCAACACGACGAAGATGAGCCCGAAAACGCTGAACACCGCCTGCCACGGCCGCGTCGCGCCCGTGAAGCCGTCGGTGAATATGCCGCCCCCGTAGAGCAACACCGCCGGGGCCGCCAGCAGCAGAAAGACGACGAAGTCCCCCATGTCGTCGCCCTTGCGGATCAGCAGCATCAGGATGCCGAGCCCGAGCAGCAGGCCTCCGTATTTGCGCAGCGCGTCGCGCGTGTCGTCGGGTGCGAGCAGGTCTTTCATGGTCTCCCTTATGTCGTGGTGCGTGGAACTCCCCGACGGGAATCTAGTTCGACGAAAGGTCGGACTTCAGCGCCGTGACGCGGTTGTATGAAGCCTGAAGCTGGTCTCTCGTCAGCTTCTCGGCCTTGGCTGCCTGGACCGTGGCGTTGAAGCCCGCCACCGCCCCGCGGTCCGAGCGCGCGTAGAGCACGAGGTCGCAGCCGGCGCCGATGGCGGCGACCGCCTCGGTTCCCGGCGCCCGGTTGAGCTCGGAGATCGCGATGGCCTCCATGTCGTCGGTGATGACGACACCTTCGAAGCCGAGCTGCTCGCGCAAGCGGGTGGTGACGATCGGCTTCGCGAAGACCGCCGGCTTGTCGGGGCCGAGCACCGGCGGATAGGAGGCGGAAGAGACCATGACCATGTCGACGCCGGCCTCGATCGCGGCTTGGAAGGGGAGGATCGCCGCGTCGAGGTCCTCTTGGCGTGCGGCGACTGTGACCGGGCTGAAGTCTGTGTTGACGGTCGCGGTCCCGAGGCCCGGGAAGTGCTTGGCGGTGGCCGCGACGCCCTGGGACTGCAGGCCCTCGATGAAGGCGACGCCCAGGTCCGCGACCAGCTGAGGGTCCTCGCCGAACGTGCGGTCGGCGATCGTGTCGGCGGTGATCGGGAGCGTGACGTCGAGCACCGGCGCGAGGTCGGCGTTGACCCCGAGCCCCGCGAGGTAGGTGCCGGTCTTCTCGCCCTCGCTTCGCGCCGCTTCTGGATCACCGCCCTCGCCCAGGTCCGCGGGCGAGACGTCGGGCGGGCCCGGAAGCCGGGATACCTCGCCACCCTCCTGGTCGACCATGATCAGCAGGGGCGGGTTGTCGCCAGCCTCGGCGGCCTCGTTGAGCTGGGCGAGCTGCTCGGCCAGGCTCGCCTCGTCGCGGGGGTTGATGATGAAGCCGCCCACCTGTCCCTTGCGCACGCGCTTCAGCACCTTCTGGTCCGGGCCGTCCTCGCCGAGCTCGCCGATGATCGACTGCCCGATCAGCTTCTTCAGCGGCGTAGGCTCGTCGCCCTTGTCGTCTCCGCCGATCAGCGCCGACGCCAGCGCGACAACGCCCCCGACCACGAGCAGCACGATCACCCCGAGCGCTATCGCCTGCCGGCGCCTGACCTTGGCCGGCAGGTCGCGGTGGCGCTCGCGCCGGGTGCCGGGAACGGGCACCACGGCCGGAGTGTGGGGGTCGTCGCGCAGGAGGCGACGCTCGCCTGTGCCGCTCTCCTCGTCGGAGGACGAGGACCGCTTGCGGCCGAATCCCAGCTTGGGCAGCCGCAGGCTTCCGCTGCTCGGGCGCTCGCGCTCGCGCCGGGCGATCGCCCTGCGCTCGACGGTGTCGGGGTCGAGGATCTCGTCGTCGGGGATCGGAGCGAGCTCGTCGGATGAATCGTCGTCGTACGCCGGCCCCTCGGAGCTCGGCGGCTCCTCGTCGGGCGGATCGACGGCCGCACGCTCACCGGTCCCTTCCCGCTTGGTGTCCCGCTGGCGGCTCGCCCCGAAGTCGAAATCGAGGTCGTCGGGGTCGTCGAACGGGGGGCGGCCCTCCATCAGGTCAGCTTTCCTCGCCCCCAGGGGCCTTCGGCTCGCCGCCTGCGGATGACCGCGGCGGCGCCTTCACGCTGATGCCGAGCTCGCGCAGCTGGCGCTCGTCCACGGGTGCCGGGGCGCCGGTGAGGGGGTCCGACCCCGACGCGGTCTTGGGGAAGGCGATCACGTCGCGGATCGACTCCGCGCCGTGCAGCAGTGCGGCGATGCGGTCGACGCCGTAGGCGATGCCGCCGTGCGGGGGCGCGCCGTAGCGGAGCGCGTCGAGCAGGAAGCCGAAGCGCTCCTCCGCGAGGGCGTCGTCGATGCCGAGCGCGGCGAACACGCGGCGTTGAAGGTCCGGGTCATTGATACGGATCGATCCACCGCCGATTTCCCAACCGTTCCAGACGACATCGTATGCCTTCGCCCGGGCGTCCCCTGGGTTTTCGGGGTCAAAATCGCCGTCCGGCGAGGTGAACGGGTGGTTCAGGGGATCCCAGCGCCCCTCGGTCTCGTTCCACTCGACCAGCGGCCAGTCGACGATCCAGGTGAGGACGTTGGCGTTCTCGTCGATCAGGCCGAGCCGCTCGCCGAGGCGGCGGCGCAGCTCGCCGAGGACGGCCGCGGACATCGCGGGCGAGTCGGCGACGACGAGCAGCACGTCGCCCTCGCTCGCGCCGAGCGCCTCGTTGGCGGCGGCGATCTCCTCCGCCGAGAGGAACTTGGCGACGGGCGAGCGCCAGCCGTCCTTCTCGACGACCGCCCAGACCAGGCCCTTCGCGCCCAGCTCCTGGGCCTCGGCGACGAGCCCGTCGAGCTCCGAGCGCGACGCCTCGCGGGCGCCGGAGTTGAGCGCGCGGACCAACGCCCCGCCATCGATCGCCGACTTGAACGCCTTGAACTCGCTGTCGCGGAAGACGTCGGTGATCTCGACCATCTCGAGCTCGAAGCGCAGGTCCGGCTTGTCGGTCCCGTAGCGCGCGATCGCGTCGTCGTAGGAGAGGCGGGGCATCGGCAGCGACACCTCGACCCCGCACTCGCCGAGCACCGCCGCGAGCATGCGCTCGTTGACGTCGATCACGTCCTCGGCGTCGACGAAGGACATCTCGATGTCGAGCTGGGTGAAGTCGGGCTGGCGGTCGGCGCGCAGGTCCTCGTCGCGAAAGCAGCGCGCGATCTGGAAGTAGCGCTCGAAGCCGCCGATCATCAGCAGCTGCTTGAAGAGCTGGGGCGACTGGGGCAGCGCGTAGAAAGAGCCCTTCTGCAGGCGCGCCGGGACGAGGAAGTCGCGCGCGCCCTCGGGCGTCGAGCGGGTCAGGATCGGCGTCTCGATCTCGAGGAACCCCTCGGCCGAGAGGAACTCGCGCATCGCTCGCTGCAGGCGGTGGCGCAGCTCGATCGCCTCGCGCATACGGTCGCGGCGGAGGTCGAGGTAGCGGTGGCGCAGCCGGGTGTCCTCGGTGACCTCGCCTGAGAAGGACTCGATCTCGAACGGAGGCGTGTCGGCGTCCGAGAGCAGCTCCGCGCCGCTCACCCTGACCTCGACGTCGCCCGTCGGCATGTTCGCGTTCACCGTCTCGGGCGCGCGCTCGACCACCGCGCCGGCGACGCTCAGGACGTCCTCGGCGCGGAGCTTGTGGCCGAGCTCGAATGCCTCCCCCGCCTCGTCGGGGTTGAAGACGAGCTGGACCAGCCCGGTGCGGTCGCGCAGGTCGATGAAGACGAGGCCGCCGTGGTCGCGGCGGCGATGCACCCAGCCCGCGACGCGCACGTCATCGCCCACGCGATCGGCCAGCACCTGGCCGCACCAGGCGTCTCGGTAGCCGTTCGGCCTCAGGGCCGGGAAATCGCTGCTCTCGTCGGACATGCGGGAGCGCAGTATGGACGCTCAGGCGCCCGCGCCGCCGCCATCGGCCTCGCCGCGAAGCTCACCCGCCAGACCGTCGGCGTCCACCTCGCGCTGCTCGCCTGACTCGAGGTCGCGCAGCGTCGCCGCTTCGCCCTCGAGGAGGAGCGCGTAACGGGCTCCGAAGCGGTCTGCCTGCTTGGCCTGGCCCTTCTGCGAGCGGCCCGCGAGGTCGAGGTCGGCGCGGATCCCCGCGCGTCGAAGCTCAATAGCCAGCGCGCTCGCTCGCTCACGCTCGGAGGGCTCGACCGCGACGATGAAGACGCCTTCGCGCGGCGCTTCGTCGGCTTCGCCGAGCGCCAGCGCGATCCGCTCGATTCCGAGCGCCCAGCCCATCGCGGGCGTGGGCGGCCCGCCCAGCTCCTCGATCAACCCGTCGTAGCGGCCTCCTCCGCCGATCTGCGACTGGGCGCCGAGCTCGGCGCAGTGGATCTCGAAGACGGTGCGCGTGTAGTAGTCGAGGCCGCGCACCATCGTGGGGTCCACTTCATAGGAGACGCCGGCCGAGTCGAGCGCGGACCGCACCGCCTCGAAGTGCTCGGCGTCGGGGCCCTCGATGCGGTCGAGCAGCCGGGGCGCGTCCTCCATGACCTTCTTCGTCCCCTCGTCGGCGGCGTCGAAGGCCCGCAGGGGATTGATGTCGATCCGCGTCCGCACCGCGTCCGAGAGCTCGCCTTCGCGGTTGTGCAGGAAAGAGCTGAGCTCGCCGAGATAGGAGGCGCGGGCGCCGATCGAGCCGAGGCTGCCGAGCCGGAACTCCACCCCGGGCACCTCCAGCTCCGCGATCAGGTCCCACGCGGCGACGATCAGCTCGGCGTCCACCATCGGCGAGTCCGACCCGATCGCCTCCGCGTCGAACTGCGTGAACTGGCGGTAGCGGCCTGCCTGCGGGCGCTCGTGGCGGAAGAACGGACCCGAGCACCAGAGCTTCACCGGCTGCGGCAGCGTCTGCATCCCGTGCTCGATGTAGGCGCGACAGATCGCCGCGGTGGCCTCTGGCCGCAGCGTGAGGCTGCGCCCGCCCTGGTCGGAGAAGGTGAACATCTGCTTCTGGACGACTTCCGTGGACGTACCCACGCCGCGCGAGAACAGGTCGGTCTGCTCGAAGACCGGCGTCTCGATGCGCCCGTAGCCCGCGCGCTCGAGCGTGGCGCGGGCGGTCTCCTCGATGCGCCGGCGGACCGGCTGGTCGGCGGGCAGCACGTCGAGGGTGCCTCGCGGCGCGTTGATCTTCTCGCTCACGGGAGCGACCTTACTTCGCCCGGCAGAGGCGTCGGAGCCGCCGCGGCTAGCGGGCGAGCTCGGCGAGGAACGGGTTCGTCGCGCGCTCGGCGCCGAGCGTGGTCTGGCCCATGTGCCCGGGATGGACCGCGGTCTCGTCGGGGAGCGTGTCGAGCAGCGTACGGATGCTCTGCATCAGCGTGCGGCCGGTGGGGTCGCCGCCCGGCAGGTCGACGCGGCCGACCGACCCCTGGAAGAGGACGTCTCCCGAGAAGATCGCGGTCTCGGCGGGGATCGAGTACGTGACGTGGCCGGGGCTGTGGCCGGGCGTGTGGATGACGTCGATCTCGAAGCCGCCGAGCTCGAGCACCTCGCCGCCGGACAGGAGGTGGTCGGCCTCGTAGTCCTCGAACGGGCCGAAGCCGGGCCAGGGGACGTAGGAGTTGATGTCGGTGATGACCGGGGCTTCGATCTCGGGACACCACACCGGCGCGCCGGTCGCCTTCGCCACCGGAGCCACGCGCCCCGACGTGGTCGAAGTGCGTGTGGGTGAGCAGGATCCCCTCGACCTCTCCCCCGAGCTCGTCGACGACGGCGAGGATCCGCTCGGCCTCGTCGCCGGGATCGACGATCAGCGACTTCTCAGAGCCCTCGCCGCGGAAGATGAAGGTGTTCTCAGCCACTGGGCCGACGGTGAGCATCCGGACGTCCATGCGCCCGAGCTACTCCCCGCCCTGGGCCTTCGCCTGACGATCCCGCTCGACCTTGGCGAGCTGGCGGTTGTAGAAGAAGCGATCGGTGAAGTACGCCATCGGGACGTAGAAGACGAGCATGAAGAGGGCGATCCCGAGCGACGCGCCGATCGGGCGGCTGAACGCGAGCGAGAGCAGGACGAAGAAGATGAGAGCGGCGACGAGGCCCTTCCTGGCGGCGCTTGCCCACGTCGGCGGTCCCGTCGCGGCGCGGCCGGTGCCCGCGGCTGCGCGCTTGCCCGATTCACCGGTGCGGCGTGACGCGGCGCGCTGCTTGGCCTCGGCTCGGTTGCGCGGCCTGCCCCGGGGGCGGGTGTCGACCTTGCCGCCCTGGGTGCCGCGGTGCTTGCGGCGGCGCTTCTTCTTCGTCGGGGCCATGGCCAGGAAATCTAGCGGCCGCTGGAGCCCGTGATCCGCTCGATCACGTGCTGGGCCGGGTCGAAGTCGCGGATGGGCGGATCGTCGGGGTACCCGTCGAGCGCAGCCTCGGGCGCAAGGCCGACTAGCTCCGCCTCGACGCGGTCGCGCCCCGTGCTCGGCGGCGAGGCGGGTGGCGCGCTCGACGACCTCGGCCAGCGGCACTGCGATCGGGTCGTGGACGTTGACCGAGACCTGCGAGCGGCCCTCGTGCCAGGGCAGCCCGATCGCCCGCACCCCCTTCGGCCCGCCGCCGGACTCGCGCAGGCTCTCGGCGACGGCGCGCGCGATTTCGGGGTTCGGGGTGTCGAGCTCGAGGTTGAAGGCGACGAGCGGGCGCCGCGATCCGACCAGTGTGGCGCCGGCGCTCGGGTGCGGCTCCGCGGGGCCGCGGTCCGGAACCAGCTCGCCGCTGGCCATCCGGCCGCGCCAGCCCCGCCGGACCGCCGCGGCGAAACCACGAGCGCTCGCGGCGCTCGTCGGTGCTCGCCAGCTCTCCGTAGAGGAAGACAGGGATGCCGAGCTCGCCGATCGCCGTCGGCGACCTGCAGGGCGGCGGCGTCCGCCGCCTCGCGGGCTTCCTCACCGATCCAGACCATGGGGCACACGTCGAGCACTCCGATGTGGGGGTGCAGGCCGCTGTAGCCGCGCAGATCGATCAACTCCATCGCGTGCTTCGCCCCCGCCAGCGCCGCCGCGATCAGGTCGGGCGCCTCGCCGCTGAGCGTGAACACGCTGCGGTTGTGAGCTCCGTCGAAGTGCGTGTTCAGCAGCCGGGCGTGGGAGCCGAGGGTGATCCCGAGGACGTCGACGATGCGCTCGCTGCGGCCCTCGGAGAAGTTGGGGACGCAGAGCAGCACGTCAGTCCACCAGGAGCTCGCCGTCCCGTACGAGCGCCTCGCCGTCGAGCTCGACCGTCGGGCGCATCACGACGCAGTCGAGGTGGACCGGCACCTGGACGTTCCCGCCGATCGCCGCCGACGCGCCGAATGCGACGTGCGCGGTGCCGAGGATCTTCTCGTCCTCGAGGATGTTGCCGGTCAGGATCGCCTTCTCGTTGGTGCCGATCCCGAGCTCGGCGAGGTTGGTGCCGTCCTCGCCGTGGGCCGTGAGCAGGTCCATGAAGGCCATCCCCTGCCCTCCGCGCGCCGAGGTCAGGTGTCCCGCCTCGACCACGAGCACGACGGGATCCGCTGCGAGGCCGACGCCGGCGAGCGAGCCGTCGATGACCAGGGTCCCCCAGCCGTTCGCCGGGCGGGATGAAGCCCTCGCCGCACGGCAGGTTCCCGAACGCGCCGCGCTCGGTCAGCACCCCGGCGTCGGGGATCGCTGTGCGGCCCTCGAGGTCGAGGTGGAGGTCGCTGCCGTTCGGGCATGTGACCACGGCCTCCGAGGCTGCATCGAGGCGTCTTGCGATCTCTCCGCCCTTGCGCCTCAGACCCTCCATGTCCGCGCTCATCACCCGGGCGAGCATCTCCTCGGTCGCTCCCGGAAGAGTGGCGATCCGCGCCCCGGCCTCGCTGGCACGCTTCCGAGCCGCGGTGTGCGAGAGCGACTGGACCGTCGGCGCGAGCACCACGTCGACAGCCGCCATCGCCTCGGCCAGCGACGCCGGCGGCTCGCCCGCGTGCGAGGCCCGCTCGGCCATCACCGCGAGCACCGCCTCGGCGCCGGCGGCCTGCGCCTCGGCGCGCATCGGCTCGCCTAGCGACTCGGTAGCCGGGTTGCAGATCACCAGTACCTCCTCGCCCTCGCGAACGGCGAGGCAATCCCGCACGACGGCCTTGACGGCCTTGTCGAGCTCTCCGCTGGTCACCCCGCCAGCTTATGCGGGCTGACACACTCCCCACCGTGGCGGTGACGCAGTACTTCGCGGCGGCGACCCTCGACGGCTTCATCGCCGACGAGGACGACGGAATCGATTGGCTGACGGCGTTCGAGCCGACCTACGAAGGACCCGGCGACAAGGTGCTCGAGGCGATCGACGAGCACATCGAGCAGACCGGCGCCCTCGTCATGGGCTCATCCACCTACGAGTTCATCCTCCCCCACAGCTGGGCCTACGGCGACCGCCCGACCTGGGTCCTCACCAGCCGCGAGCTCCCCCTCATCGAGGGCGGCAACATCCGCTTCCACAACGGCCCCGTCGCCGACATCCATCCCGAGATGCTGGAGGCCGCGGGCGACCGAAATCTCTGGTTGGTCGGCGGCGCCCCGGTCGCGGACGAGTTGCTCGCGGCCGGCCTACTCGACGAGCTTCACGTCACGATCGTGCCGGTCGTCTTAGGAGCGGGCAAGCGCCTCTTCAACGCTCCGATAGACAAGGCCATGCGCCTGCTCGGCACCCGCCAATTCGACAACGGGATGTTCGAGCTCCGCTACGCCCTGGCGCAGTAGCCGTCGCTACCCTGTGGCCGCCCCGCCGGAGTAGCTCAGTCGGTTAGAGCAGCGGAATCATAATCCGCGTGTCGCAGGTTCGAGTCCTGCCTCCGGCATCTCGAGAAAGCCCCGCTACGGCGGGGTTTTCGCTTTCTCGGGTCGGCGTTCCGGAGCCCCGACCCGGGCGGAGTGAGAGCAAAGTGAGAACGGGGACCGCGCCTGCCTGTCTCCGTTGTCGCGCGGGAGCCGAGCGGATAGGGTCGGCGCGTGGCCGACGACTACGCGGACCTGGACACTCCGGGCTGCAAACGCAGTACCGAGTCCATCCGGGGTTCGGGCCGCTGAGCGCGCGGCTCGCCATGTACTTGATCTAGCGCGGTTTCGCGTCTCTACCCGTGGGCGACGACCTCACCTGCCGTGATCTCGGGCGGGTTCGGCATCAGCTCGGCGAGGTTCTCGGCATCCCATTCGCCCTCTCGCTTGTTCGACTCCTCGGCGCCGGACTGGTCCTCGAACACGCTCATCGAGGTCATCACGCCGCCACCCGCGTCCGCGAAGTGGTAGGCAACGAACCCCGGGACGTCCTTGATCAGCGGCACGAAGCCCTCGGCGGTGCGACGCCCCGCCTCGGTTGGATCCGTGACGCCCTCGTACCGTCTCACCGATGCGTACATTTGTCTCCCCTTTACCAGGTCGAGTACCAGGAGGGGAATTGTCGCATGGACACGTGGCGACTGCCCGACTTCCGGTAGCCCGGGCTGCGCGTAGCTAGCCGAGCCCGGCGGCCTTCGTGATCCCCTCGAAGCACCCCTCATACGCGGCCTGCTGAACCTCACCTGTGTAGGCCTCCGCGTACCCGGGAGCTGAGGAACCCTCTCCCCCGCCAGGTGCGATAGGTCCCCGCTGTTCTAGCGCATTCTGTCGTCGGGCTAACGCTCCTTGCCGTACAGCGTCGTCCTCACCAAGCCTCCCTCGGAATGCACGACCCGAGCGGTCAAGGTGCAGTCATCCGCGCGTGCGACGGTCGGCTTGAATGGGTAGTTGACCGGCGAGGACACCGAGAAGGCACGAAAGCGAGTCCTGAACCCTCGGTTCCGGAAGCACGTGATCGAGACTTTCAGGCGAACCGTCTGCTCCAGTTCGCCGCGGACCTCAAGGACGAAGCGCTCGGGGCTGGCGAGCTTGCCGTAAACCTTCGTGGTGGTCTTCGGTCCTCCGCCGGTCCCATCGGAGTCCAGCCGCTCACCGAGCTTGCTACCTGCACCCAAGGCCACCGTCGCAAGCAGGCTCGTTGCACCTACCGTCACCAAGGTGGTTCGGAATAACCGTCGCATGGTCCGACCCTAAGTCCTGGGCGGTGCCGGCGCAACCACAACCGGCGTCGCCCTGTACCGGAGTTCGTGGATTGGGCTGGCAAACCCGCTGGGCATTGGCGCTCTTTTGCGCACTCGTTGAAGCGCTCCAACAGCCCTTGACGAACAGCGAAAAATTTGTAAGCTGCGCCCCGACTCGGCATGCTCGTCGGGTCACATAGAGGCAGAAGGACCAGTAGGGAACCCCTCGCAAGTCAACTCTGGAGGACCCCCATGATCTATTCCAACTGTTCGAAATGCGGCGTCCGCATCGCGTCTCGCGGCCGCACTCCCCGTTCGCATTGCCAGCGCTGCTCGCCTACGCAAGGCGAGCAAGTGCGCACCTTGATGCACGAGCCTGATCGGCGTCCAACCGACTTGCGTTCGGCGGCGTAGTAGGTGATGACAGATGATTCGAGAACGGATTGAACAAGGCGCGCTGAGGATCAAGTCCGAGCGCGAATCGGCAGTGGTTTACGTGATAGAGCTATCCGGAGAGCTCGATCTCAGCTCGGCGGGATCACTCGAGGACGAGATCCTTCGAGTCGAATCGTTAGGTGCTCGAAAGATCGTGGTCGATCTCTCAGCGCTGAGCTTCATCGATTCGGTCGGGCTCAGGACCTTCCGCGACGCTCAATCCCGCTCGCGCGAACAGGGCCGACTCAGCTTTCAGCGCCCTACGGGCCACGTGGAGCGGGTGCTGGCTTTGACGGGAATGGACTCGTTCCTTGTGTTCGCAGATTGAGCCCGCTTGGTTCGATGGCTGATCTGAATAGAAAAAACCCGGGAACCCTTGCCGTTGATGTGACATGCAAGTGCGGGAACGAGTTCCCGTTGATGATCGACATGGGCCCGCCCCCGCCCGAGCCGGGGAAGCACGAGCTCAGTTGCGACTGCCGGGAATGCGGCAGGCACCACAACGTCACTATCCGGGTCGGTTCTGGACCCATACATCAGGGCTGAACGAGCACGGAGCCAGAGCTAGCGAGCGGGCTGAGAATCAGCGTCGCGCTGTCAAGGCGCGCAGGGTTACCTCGATTGGGGAGCGACCCTTCGACCCGTTTTCGATCGCCTCTCGAATCGCTTGCATCTCGGCGGCGAACTGGCCGAGGTTATCGCCGAATCGGCCCACGTTCTTGCTGGCGTCCGCGAGGTTCTTGCTGGCGTTCCCAACCCCGTTACCTACCCGCATACCCATCATCTTGCGGCCGGAGCGGCTTGATCCCAGGGCGACGCCTCCGGCCAAGCCGAGGAGCGCTGCGCCCCCGGCCAGCGCAGGTCCCTTCAGCTTGCTCGCGGCGTCCTTGCCCTTCGATGCGACTTCCTTGACAGTTTCGGTGGGTCCGCTCGGACCCGCAGAGGAACGCTGGCTTCGGCTCCTCGAACTGCTTGCGCTCCTCGGTCTGCTCGCGCGTCTACCCCTCGAAGACGACGATGGAGTGGAGCCATTCGCCCGTTGCGTTCGGCTGCCCCTTGAGGACTTCCTTCGTGTGCTGGTCTGGGCCATTCTTCAGCCCTCCTCTCGCATCCTTGCGAAATAGTTCTCGGAACGCGGCTTACCCGCAATTCAGTTCTTTTTGCGCGTCTTCTCGACCGCGTCCGCGATGTCGGAAGCTTGCTGGCTGTAGGCCTTCATCTGACTAGCGAACGACTTCACAGCGTCGAGGTCGAGTTTGCCCGGGAGCTTCGCCATCGGCTTGGCGAAGTTCGCCATCGGCTTCGAGGCACCCAGCCGCTTGAGCGGGCCCTTTTTCCCGCTGCCGGCCCCCAGACGAGACTTGATCACCGCGCCCGCGGCGGCTCCGACGAGTGCAGTGCCACCAGCGATGAGCGGGGTCTTTGCCTTGGATGCCGCATCGGCGACCGCACGACCTGAAGTCGTCGCCTTGTCGATAGCCGTGTCGGTGATCGAGCCGGCACCATTGGTGCTCTGTGCGCTCCGGCTCTGTGCGCGCGGCTTCGACCGGGAGGCGCTTGCGCCCTTCGCCCGACTTCCGTTCGAGCTGCTGCGACTCGAACTCGACCGTTTCGCACTGGTGCTCCGACTCGAGCCTGAGGCCTTTCGCCGCGTGCCGCTGCGACTGTTTGAGCTGCTCTTCGAGCTCTTCGAGCTCTTTGTCCTAGTGGCTTGTGCCATCGTCTCTCCTTAGGTCTGTTGCGGTCAGCTGCGCTTCGCGCTGCTTGTCTTCTTCCTTGACTTGCTCTTCTTCGAGTTGCCGGATGCCTTCTTCTTTGGGGTACGGCTGGTGGCTCCGGAAGAGATCGACCTCCGCCGGTCAGCGTCCCCATTGATCTCCGACACCGGGATCTCGTCGTGAGCGACATCGGTGGCCAATTGCGGAAGGAGCTCGCCTAGGTAATCGGCCATCCGCTGCTCCTCACCGAGGATGTCCCGAGCGAGCTTCGCCGTCTGCTTGTCCCCCACCGACGTTGCGAGTGCGTCGATCACCGTGTACGTGGCGATCTCCTCGGCCTCCTCGCGGTATTCGGCGCGAGCGTTATGAAGCATCTTCCCCTGCTCGCCTGAACCCTTGGCTAGGTGGAGCGGGCCCTGCGCCGCGGCTTTCGCCTTGCCCACCGCGCCCTGCAGGCTCTGGGCAGCCTTGCTTGCTCCATCGGGACCGGGAAGGGAAACCGTCTCGGCGGTCCCACCGAGTTGCTTGATGCGCTTGGCGACGGTCGATGCGTGGGACTTCGTCTCCTTCAGATGCTGCCGCAGGCGCTTTTCGTAGTCGGCCCGCGTCGTCATCGCCAGGTGCGACTCGAGTGAGACCTCGAGCTGGCGTTCCTTGCCGTAAGCCTCGTTGAGCAGCTGCACAAGCTTCGCGTCCCTGGTCTTCGTGTCGGACATCCGTGTCTCCTTTGGCCCTCAGGGCTCTCTCTCCAAGTTTGGTACTCACATGACCTTACCCCCGCAAAATTCAACGAAACGCGAGATGCGCTGCAATTCCAGCGAGGCCGCCGTCTTCCTCGATCACATCGAGTGCGGAACATCCCGGCTATCCCCCTCCCTGGTTCCCCTGCGGGTGTCTGTTCGCTAGGCCAGCTCGTCCTCGCTCTTCATATCTGCCCGGCGCTCATCACCTGATCGCAAGAGACCAGGGGGCCGACATCGGCAACTAGACGCTGAGCTGAGTACCGTGGGCGACGGAGCCCTCAGCGGCCGCAAGGGCGGAGCCGTCGTGAAGGTGAAGCGCGCGTGACCTTCTGGGTCAGCCGCTGACCCGGAGACTCCGGTCAGGCCTTGACGTAGTCCGCGAGGTGCTCGCCCGTCAGGGTGGAGCGGGCGGCGACGAGGTCGGCCGGTGTGCCCTCGAAGACGATCCGGCCGCCGTCGTGGCCGGCGCCGGGGCCGAGGTCGATGATCCAGTCGGCGTGCGCCATGACCGCCTGGTGGTGCTCGATGACGATGACCGACTTGCCGGAGTCGACGAGCCCGTCGAGCAGGCCGAGCAGCTGCTCGACGTCGGCGAGGTGCAGGCCGCTGGTCGGCTCGTCGAGGACGTAGACCCCGCCCTTCTCGGTCATGTGGGTGGCCAGCTTCAGCCGCTGCCGCTCGCCGCCGGAAAGCGTGGTGAGCGGCTGGCCGATGGTGAGGTAGCCGAGCCCGACGTCGGCGAGCCGCTGCAGGATCTTGTGCGCCGCCGGGGTCTTCGCCTCGCCGTCGCCGAAGAACCCCTCGGCCTCGGTCCACCGACATCGCGAGCACCTCGCTGATGTCTCGGCCGCCGAGGTGGTGCTCCAGCACCTATGCCTCGAACCGCTTCCCCTCGCACTCCTCGCAGGTGGTGGCGACGCCCGCCATCATCCCCAGGTCGGTGTAGATGACACCGGCGCCGTTGCAGTTGGGGCAGGCGCCGTCTGAGTTGGCGCTGAACAGTCCGGGCTTCACGCCGTTGGCCTTCGCGAACGCCTTGCGGATCGGGTCGAGGAGCTTGGTGTACGTGGCCGGGTTGCTCCGCCGCGAGCCGCGGATCCCGCTCTGGTCGATCGACACGACTCCCTCCCGGCCGGCCACGGAGCCGTTGATCAACGAGCTCTTCCCCGAACCGGCCACGCCGGTCAGGACCGTCAGCACTCCGAGCGGGATGTCGACGTCGACGTCCTGGAGGTTGTGGGTGTCGGCGCCGCGCACCTCGAGCGCGTCCGATGACGTCCGCACCGACGGCTTCAGGGAGGCCCGGTCGTCAAGGTGCTTCCCGGTGAGCGTTCCGCCGCGCCCGCAGCCCATCGACGGTGCCCTCGAACACCACCTCACCGCCGCCGGCACCGGCGCCGGGGCCGAGGTCGACGACGTGGTCGGCGATCGTGATCGCCTCAGGCTTGTGCTCGACGACGAGCACCGTGTTGCCCTTGTCGCGCAACCGCAGCAGCAGGTCGTTCATCCGCTGGATGTCGTGGGGGTGGAGACCGATCGTCGGCTCGTCGAACACGTAGGTGACGTCGGTGAGCGACGACCCGAGGTGGCGGATCATCTTGGTGCGCTGCGCTTCGCCGCCCGAGAGCGTGCCCGAGGGGCGGTCGAGGCTGAGGTAGCCGAGCCCGATCTCGACGAACGAGTCGAGCGTGTGCCGCAGCTCCCTCGAGCAGCGGCGCAACCGAAGGCTCCTTGAGGCCGCTGACCCATTCGGCCAGGTCGCTGATCTGCATCGCGCAGGCGTCGGCGATGTTGATCTTCTTGATCTTCGACGACCGAGCCGCCTCGCTGAGCCGGGTGCCGTCGCATTCGGGGCAGGTGGTGAAAGTCACCGCCCGGTCGACGAACCTCCGGATGTGCGGCTGCATCGCGTCCGGGTCCTTGGACAGGAACGACTTCTGGATCTGCGGGATCAGCCCCGCGTAAGTCAGGTTGATGCCCTCGACCTTGATCTTGGTCGGCTCCTTGTGGAGCAGGTCGTGGAGCTCCCTCTTGTTGTAATTGCGGATCGGCTTGTCCGGGTCGAAGTAGCCGCAGCCGCGGTAGATGCGGCCGTACCAGCCGTCCATGCTGTAGCCGGGGACCGTGATCGCACCCTCGTTGATGGACTTCGAGTCGTCGTACAGCGCCGATAGGTCGAAGTCGGTGACGGAACCTCGCCCCTCGCAGCGCGTGCACATTCCGCCGGTGCGGGTGAAGGTCGCCTTCTCGGTTCTGGTCTTGCCGCCGCGGTCGACCGTGATCGCACCGCTCGCCTTGACGGAGGCGACGTTGAAGGAGAACGCCTGGGGCGAGCCGATGTGCGGCTTTCCGAGCCGGCTGAAGAGGATGCGCAGCATCGCGTTGGCGTCGGTGGCGGTGCCGACCGTGGAGCGGGGGTCGGCGCCCATCCGCTCCTGGTCGACGATGATCGCGGTCGTCAGCCCGTCGAGCACATCGACTTCCGGCCGCGCCAGCGTCGGCATCAACCCCTGCAGGAAGGCGCTGTAGGTCTCGTTGATCAGCCGCTGCGACTCCGCGGCGATCGTGCTGAACACCAGCGAGCTCTTGCCCGATCCGGAGACGCCGGTGAACGCCGTCAGCCGACGCTTCGGGATCTCGATGCTCACGTCCTTGAGGTTGTTCACGCGCGCGCCGTGAACGCGGATCAGGTCGTGGCCGTCGGCTGCGTGCAGCGCAGCACGCTTCCTTTTCGCCTTCGTGCTCAGCGCAGCTCCTGGATGCGGATCAGGTTGCCCGCGGGATCGCGCAGGGCGCAGTCGCGAACCCCGTACGGCTGGTCGACCGGCTCCTGGATGATCTCGGCGTCGCCGGCCTGCAGGCGCTCGAACGCCCCGTCGAGGTCCTTGGTCGCGAGCAGGATCGAGGCGTAGCTTCCCTTGGCCATCATCTCGGCGATGGTTCGGGTCTCGTCGTCCGTGATGCCGGGGGTTGCGGTCGGCGGATAAAGGACGATGGAGACACCGGGTTGGTCGGGAGGCCCGACCGTGATCCAGCGCATCCCCTTGAAGCCGACGTCGTTTCGGACCTCGAAGCCAAGGGTGTCCCGATAAAAGGCCAGGGACTCATCCGGGTCGTCGTGCGGGAGGAACGAGCTGAGAATCGTGATTTCCATGCCGGGCACGCTAGCTGCGGCCCGGGACCGGCGCTTCTTGATTCCTGACCGGTTTGGTGACCTGCTTGGCCACGCACGAAGGCATCCCCTCCGTCGCGCCCGCCGCGTCGCGCCGGTAGGCGCTGGGCGGCATGCCGACCAGCTCCGTGAAGCGCGTGCTGAAGGTCCCCAGCGACGAGCAGCCGACTTCGAAGCAGACCTCGGTGACGCTGAGGTCGCCGCGGCGCAGCAGCGCCATCGCGCGCTCGATGCGCCGCGTCATCAGGTAGCTGTACGGCGACTCCCCGTAGGCGAGCCGGAACTGTCGGCTGAGGTGCCCGGCCGACATGTGCGCGCCGCGGGCGAGCGCCTCGACGTCCAGCGGCTGCGCGTACTCCCGGTCGATCCGGTCGCGGACGCGGCGCAGCAGGGCGAGGTCACGTAGGTGCTGCGCTGCGGCGGGTCTGCTGGTCACCTGCGAGATCGTGCCACAGGCGCCCATATCTGACCCCCTCTAGCGGGGGCGGGGAGGTAAGGCGGTGCTGAGCACCGCCTTACCGTGCCGCCCGCTCAGTTGACCAACACGTAGAAATCGCTGTCGCTGAATGCGTTCGTCGTGATGAGGTGAGTCGATATCCAGGCCTGGTGGCCGGGCAGGGTGCCCGCACAGGTTCCGAATCCGCCGCCGAATGCGACGAGCCGGACCCGGGCGTTGTGATCGTCACTCTCAACGCTGGCCACGATGTTCCTCGGAGTGAACGGCACCCTGATGCAGTAGCCGCCGGCGGCCGACTTCGTGGCCTCGAGTCCGCCGAATGCGGTCCCGGGCGAGATCGAGGCGTCGCTGCCGACAATCCTCGCGCCGGCGCGGGCGGTGCCATCAAGACCAGGCTGGCCGGGCGCTCCGGCGGGCCCCCGCGCCTTGCTGATCTGCTTCGCGACTTCCTTCTTCACCAGCTTCTTGATGCTGACGCCGAACACCGGCGACGCGATTGCCAGCGCCGCGATCAGGCCGAGCGCAACCACGACAGTTCGCCATCTCGGTCTCCTCATTTGAGCCTCCTTGGATCCGTGGCTCTTTCGGGCCACCGGGGCTCCTCAGGCACCGACCGGGCGAACCGCCCCTCCTCGCCTCAGCGCTCGTAACACTAATTCGCGCTGCGGTCGAACGCTAGGCGGCAGCCTCGCGGTGCGGCAGCTTCCAGTCCGGCCGCACGAAGTGGCAGGTGTAGCCGTTCGGGTAGCGCTGCAGGTAGTCCTGGTGCTCGGGCTCGGCCTCCCAGAAGTCACCGGCCTCGTTTACGAGGGTGATGACCTTGCCGGGCCAGATGCCCGACGCGTCGACGTCCGCGATCGTGTCCTCGGCGACCCGGCGCTGCTCGTCGGTCGTGTAGAGGATCTCGGAGCGGTAGCTCGACCCGACGTCGTTGCCCTGGCGGTCCATGGTCGTCGGATCGTGGATCTGGAAGAAGAACTCGAGGAGGTCCCGGTAGGAGATCTTCTCGGGGTCGAACACGATCTCCACAGCCTCGGCGTGGTTCCCGTGGTTTTGGTAGGTCGCGTTCGGGACGTCGCCGCCGGCGTAGCCGGCTCGAGTCGAGATGACTCCGTCGCGCTCCCGCAGTAGCTCCTGCACACCCCAGAAACAACCTCCGGCGAGGATGGCGGTCTCGGTGTTGTCGGTCATCGTGGCGCTCCTTCTCGGTTGCCCATTGACTCTAGCCGGGGTTCGCCATGTCGTCCCATCGCCAATACCATCGGCCGGAGGGACGCCATGGCAAAGAGCTCTGAGCAAAGCGACCGGCAGCCTCTGATACTGGCGGTGGACGACGACATCGAGACGCTTCGCATGCTCACGCGCGAGCTGAAGCAGCGATACGACGCCGACTACGAAGTCGTCTGCGAGCGTTTGCCGCGTCGAGCGCTTAAGACCCTGGAAGAGGCGCGGGACAGCGAACTCGAGGTGGCCTTGGTGCTCGCCGACCAGGAGATGCCGGAGCTCGCTGGGGCCGAATTGCTCGAGAGGGTCCGTCGCCTGCACCCCCACGCCAAGCGCGGCCTGCTGGTGCATTGGGGGGATTGGGGGCACCCCGAACGAGCGCGCGGGATGGTGAGCGGGATGGCCGCATCCCAGTTCGATTACTACGTGCTCAAGCCCGCGCGGCCGGGAGAGGAGCAGTTCCACCGGATCATCTCCGAGTTCCTGCACGAGTGGGCACACTCGCGCTCGCCCACGGAGAGCGAGATCACCCTGATCGGTGGCAAGTGGGCCCCGCGCACGCACGAGCTTCGAAGCTTCCTCGCGCGCAACGGCGTGCCGCACGCGTTCGTGGAGGACGACTGCGAGCGGGGGCGCAGCATGCTCGACGAGGTCGGTCACACCTCCGCCGAAGGCCCGATCGCAATCGTGCGGGACGGTCCCACTCTGGTCAACCCGAGCAACGTCGACCTCGCCAAGAGCGTTCGGCGTCGACACCGAGCTCGGCGATCGCCGCGACTTCGACGTGGTCGTGGTGGGAGCGGGGCCCGCCGGCCTCACGACAGCGGTGTACGCGGCGTCGGAGGGATTGCACACCCTGGTCGTCGACCGCGGGACCATCGGTGGGCAGGCCGGGTCCAGCTCCCTGATCCGAAACTACCTCGGCTTCTCACGCGGCATCAGCGGCGGCGAACTCGCGCAGCGTGCCTACCAGCAGGCCTGGGTTTTCGGCACCACGTTCCTGCTGATGCGCGAAGCGACCTCGCTGCGCACGGAGGGGTCGCGCCTGCGGCTGCAGGTGTCCGGTCACGACGTGAGCGCCTCGGCCGTCGTCCTCGCGACGGGCGCCTCCTACAGGGGGCTCGACGTGCCCGCACTCGAGAAGATGACTGACGCCGGTGTCTTCTACTCCGCCAGCACGCAGGGCCAGGCGCTGAGCGGGGAGGCGCTCTACGTGGTCGGCGGCGGGAACTCAGCCGGCCAGGCGGCGATGCACCTCTCGCGCTACGCGGGAAGGGTCACCCTGGTAATCCGCGGCGAGAGCCTCGGCGACAGCATGTCGCGCTACCTGCGGGACGCGCTCGAGGCCACCGAGAACGTCGAGGTGCGCTACCGAGCCGAGGTCGTCGACGCGGTTCCCGACGAGGACGGATGGCTCGAGGCGCTGGTACTGCAAGACGTCGTCTCGGGCGCGCGCGAGAGCCATATCGCGGGCGGCCTCTTCGTCCTGATCGGCGCCGATCCCCACACCGATTGGCTGCCGGCCGAGATCGACAGGGACAGATGGGGGTACGTGCTTACCGGCTCTGACCTGCTGCGCGACGGAGCCCTCCCCGACACGTGGCGGTTGGACCGGCCTCCCCTGATCCTCGAAACGAGCATGCCGCGGGTGTTCGCGGTCGGCGACGTCCGTCAAGGCTCCACCAAGCGGGTCGCGTCGGCCGTGGGGGAGGGCTCCGTCGTGGTCGAGCAGCTTCACCGTTTGCTCGAGAGCGATGCCGCTGGGACGCAGGTCGCCGGCTAGTTCCCCCGCTCAGATACGTCCAGCCATACTGAGCGCATGGCCTTCGTGCCGCCGGCCCGTCATCTGCTCCGTGCCCGCGACCTCGCGGACTCCCGGTACTTCGAGCCGCTGAGCGTCGACGACCTCGCTGCGGCGGCTGGGCTTTCGCGCGCGCACTTCAGCCGGGAGTTCCGACGGACCTTCGGCGAGTCACCCCACTCCTATCTGCTGACGAGGCGGCTCGAGCGGGCCGCCGCGCTGCTGCGCACCACCGACCGCTCGGTCGCCGACGTCTGCTTCTCGGTCGGCCTCAGCAGCGTCGGATCGTTCACGACCAGCTTCACCCGCAACTTCGGGCGCTCGCCGACGGCCTATCGCGCGGAGTTCCCTCCGGCCGCGCTCCGCGCTCGCGTGCCCGCCTGCATCGTGCGCGCGCACGCGCGGCCGCAGAAGCGCACGTTTCGAGAAGACAGCGGGGCCGCGCGAAGTTAGCGTGGCTCTCGACCGTTCAATCGACGCAAAATCAAGGAGAAAAACATGATCAACGTGGGCAGCGCCCAGCTTTGGGTGCACGACCAGGACGATGCCCTCGCCTTCTACACCGACAAGCTCGGCATGGAGGTGCGCTCCGACGTCACCGTCGCCGAGATGGGCGACTTTCGCTGGCTCGAGGTGGGCTCGGCCGGGCAGGATCAGATGGGCATCGTGCTGATGGCCATCCCCGGCCAGCCGGTGATGGATGACGCGACCTCCGACCAGGTAAGGGAACTGATGGGCAAGGGCTTCGCCGGAACGGTCTTCCTCACCACCGACGATTGCCAGGCCTCATACGAGGAGCTCAAGGGCCGCGGCGTCGAGTTCGTCGACGAACCCGAGGAGCGCCCCTACGGTATCGATGCCTCGTTCCGCGACCCCTCGGGCAACCACTTCCGGCTGACCCAGGTGCGCGAGACCGCAAGCACCTGAGCGGAGGCTTCACGGCAACCCGAACGACGAGCGGCCCGCACCAGGCGGGCCGCTCGGCATTCCCCTCCCGATCGCTCGTCTAGAGGCTTACTGTGAGCGGCGCGCTGTCCCCGGTGGTCTCGAGGCAGTTGAACGCGCGGCCCTTCTTGGCCTTCTTGCCCTTCTTCTTGCTGCCGACCTTGCGGATCGCGGGGTCGACGGTCGCGCGAACCGTGACGCTCGCGGGCGCGACGTCGGCCGGCTTCGGCAGGACGACGAGGTAGTCGCCGTTCGAACGCGTCACCGCGGTCTCGGCCAGAGGCGTGACCGTGGTGCCGTTCACATAGGAGAAGCGCACGGTGCGATCCTTGCGGCAGCTGCTGTTCGACGCGACGTTGCCGCTGACGGTCACCGTCGTGATCGCCGGGGTGATCGTGGTCGGCGTCGCTACGACGCTCACGGTCCCCGAGACCTGCTTCGGGCCCTTCTTGGCGATCGCTGCAGGCGCGGCGGCGATGCCTACGGCCAGCGCTGCGATCGCAATGGTGCTGACGAGCTTTCGCATGGGTTCCTTTCCCTAGCTCCCTGTTGACGTTCGTAGTGCTGTGAGTCCCTGTTGACGTTCGTACTGCTGTGAGCGCCATTGAGGGCGAGAAAGTTACGGGCCAGCTACTTCAACTTGTCCGTGGCCTTGTCCGTGGCCTTGTCCGACTTGCCCGGAGCCGCGGGTATGTTTACCCGGCCGGGCGGCGTCGCGCCGGTCTTGCCGACCGCCTTCCCCTTGCCGTTGCCGCCCGCATTGCCCGGGGGGTTGCTCTGCCCCGGCGCCTGGCCGCTCTTGCCCTGGCTCTTGCCCTTGCCGTTGCCGTTGACCGGACCCGGCTGACCCCCGGGGTTGGAGGGCTTGCCTTGGCCCTTGCCCTTGCCCTTGCCCTTGCCCTTGCCCTGTCCGTTGGCGCCGCCGTTCCCCTTCGAGGGCGGACTGGTCGGCGCTGCGTCGCTGCCGCCAGGGGCTTCGCCGCCAGGCTGCCCGGCGGGCTCGATCGCAGGCTCGTCGTCGGCGGGGTCGGCTTGGTTCGGCAACTCGATCCCAAGCTTCTCGAACGCGGACTGCGCGGGGCCGGGCAGGTTCACGCCCGCGACCGCGAGGCCAGCCCCGGCCAGCGGCACCAGCACGACCGCGAGGGCAGCCTCGGCTGCCAGCCTGAGCCTGCGGCGTCGGCGAGAGGCCGTGAGCGGAACGGTCGGCTGCTCGGCGCGCGCGATCCTGGCCTCGTCGGCCAAGCGAACCGCCATCGCCGCCTGGCCCGCAGGGGGCCCGGAGCTGACGAGCGTGGCACGCAGCGACCGCGCGAACGCCGTCAACTCGCCCCACTCGGGGTCCGGTCGGTTCAGAAAAGCCATCTCGTCCTCGTAAGCGTCGTCCCCGCTCATCGGGTTACCCCCTTTTGTGCGAGCTCGCGCTTGACGGCGGCCAGGCCCCGCCGCTGCAACTGTTTGATCGCGCCCGTGCGCTTGCCGAGCGCCTTGGCGACCTGCTCGAGGGAGAGGTCGCCGATGATCCGCAGCAGCAGCACCGTGCGCTGGTCGGGCGAGAGCTTTGCCAGCACCCGATTGACCTCATCCGAGCTGATCCGCGCCAGCGCCTGCTCGGCTACGTCGTCCGGCGGCGCGTTCGCGGGCTCCGGCGGCTCGGCGACGAAGTCCAGCGGCCTGCGCCCCGAATGGCGCCGCGCGTCGACGAGCCGATGATGTGTGATCGTGAAGACCCAGGCTCGAAACCGCTGGTAGTCGCCGTCGAAGCGCCCGACGTCGCGGGCGACCTGCAGGAACGCGTCACCGAGGACATTCTCGGGGTCGGGAGCGTTGCTTCCGCGCAGATAGCCGAGAACCGCCGGCGCGAGATCCCCGTAGATCTCCGCCCACGCGGATTCGTCGCCCTCTCGCGCAGCCTGCAGAAGTGCCGTGAAACGATCCGGGGCCATCGCCCCGCGACTGTACGCAACCCGAGGGGACGGTGTGGAGCCTCAGGCGTAGCGGTGGTGAACGTCGAGGGTGTTGCCGTCGGGGTCCTTGAAGATCGCCTGGTGGCACACCCCACTGTCGATCACGTCGCCGACGAACTCGACGCCCTTGGACTCGAGCTCGGCTCGGGCGGCCGCGACATCCTCGACCTGGAAGGCCAGCGGAGCGCCGTGAGGAGCGAACTCCTGCCCGAACGCGTCGGACTGCATCACGGCGATGGTCAGGTTGCCGGCCTGGAACTCGCCGGCGGGCATCTCGCCCCAGCGCTTCACGAACGGGAGGCCGAGGACCTCGCCGTAGAACTCCGCGGCCTTGTCGTAGTCCTGCGTCGGCACCGTTACGAAGTCGACGCCGGTGATGTTGATGGTGGAGGTGGTCATCGGTCTCCTTGATCGCTGGTCGGGTCGTAGGTTCGGCGGATACGGTTGCACGATGAGGAGCGCCGTGGTGATCGGAGCGGGCTTCGCGGGGCTCTCCGCGGCCGATGCCCTGCGGTCTGCGGGCGTCGAGGTCACCGTGTTCGAGGCGCGCGACCGGGTCGGCGGCCGGGTCTGGTCGGTGCCGTTCGGCGAGAAGGCCGTGGTCGAGCGCGGAGCCGAGTTCATCCTGCCAGGGAACACGGCGATCGAAGGCATGGCTGAACGCTTCGGCCTGCCCCTGGTTCGCAAGGGCACGCCCTATGGGCGCCGCGAGCCGACCGGCGACGAGGCGGTGCCGCAGGCCGAGCTCGAAGCGGCGTTCGACCGGATCGCAGAAGGTGTCGACCAGTCCGCGGGCACAGTGGCCCAGGCGATCGACGAGCTGGATCTGCCCCAGCCCCTCGCCGCGCTGATTCGCGCTCGGATCGAGGTCTCGATGGGGCATCCGGCCGACGACCTGCTCGCCGAAGTGCTCGGCGAGGGGGCCGCGACCTTCGGCGACTTCGACAGCTACACGGTCGCGGGCGGAAACGCGATGATCGCGCGGGCGCTCGCCGCCGAGATCGGCGACGCGGTCCACCTGAGCTCGCCGGTCAGGCGAGTCAGCTGGTCGCCTGAAGGGGTGACGGCCCACACCGACGAGGGCGAGCGAAGCGCGGACGCTGCGGTGGTCGCAGCGCCTGCCTCAGTCCTCGGCGAAATTGATTTCGATCCGCCGCTCGAGGGGGCGACGGCCGAGGCGCTCGCGTCGGTTCGCTACGGGCAGAACGCGAAGCTGTTCGTCGCGCTGCGGAGGCCTAGCCCGCCGAGCGCGATCATGTCGGTCAGGGAGCGGTTCTGGACCTACACCCAGCTCGACTCGGAAGGCGAGCCGACCCCGGTCGTAACGGGATACGCCGGCACCATGCCCGCCGTCGAGGCGCTGGCTGCGTCAGATGGATCCGGTCCCTGGATCGAGGCCGTCTCCGCCCTGCGGCCAGACCTCGACCTGAACCCGGAGGGAGCCTTCGTATCGACCTGGCACGACGACCCTTGGGTGCGCGGCTCCTACTCGGCGCGCAGCCTGGCCTCGCCCCTGCGCGACGCCGACCTCGCGAGGCCGATCGGGCCGCTCCACTTCGCCGGGGAACACACCGCCGGCGACTGGCACGGGCTCATGGAGGGCGCGCTTCGCAGCGGAAGGCGCGCAGCCGAGCAGGTGCTCTCGACCGGGTAGCGCGAGCCTCAAGCCGACACCGAGAACCGCAGCTTGGCCCGCTCGAAGCGCGGTGCGGACGCGGCGCCGAGCGCGATCGCCGGCGTGATCACACCCATCCGCTCGGGCGTCGCCCCCTCCTCCGAGAGCAGCAGACCGGCCTCGCCGAGCATGCGCGCGGTCGTCAGGTAACCGGGGTGGCCGTCGGCGTCGACGTCCACCCGAAGCTCGTTGCCCGAGGCGCTGCGCGCGTCGATCCGCATCCGCCACGTCCAGTCCTCGAGGCGGTCGGCGGCGGGACCGAAGCCCGAGTCGGGGAAGACCGCGCTCATCGCGCCCGAGAGCCGGCGCTTCAGCCCGGCCCGCTGCGAGCGGGCGAGCAAGCCGAATCCGGCCTGCGTCGCCGAGAGCGCGCCGGCGGCCGCGAAGCGCAGGGGCAGGGTTACGGTGGGCCCTCCGATTGCGATCCCCTCCCGGTAGCGAAAAGCCCGGCCTGCGCCCGAGAGCTCCGCCGTGCGGTGGATCACGGCGGGGTTGATGAAGGCTGCGGGCGTCATCGGAGCGATCACGGCGCCCCGAGCGTTGCGACGCGGGATGACCCCGATCGGGCTGCGGGAGCGCACGACCTCGGCGAAGTCGGGGTCGCCGACCAGGGCGGCGGGATCGGCTGCGACCTCGGAGTCGGGGCCGCCGACGACCGCGGCCATCGACTGCAGCGTCCCGCCGGAGATGATGTCGGAGGGCCTCGGGATCCCCGGCGGGGGCCCCGTCGTGACCTCGAGGTCGACTTCTGCCAGCGGCTCGTCCCATCGCTCCCGCGCGGCCTCGGCCGCGAGCAGGACGGACAGGTCTGGCGGCAGGGCCTCGAACCCCGAGACCTGGACGACCTTGACGCCGGCCGCGTCGGCGCGGGCGTCGAAGTCACGGATCACCTCGCGCGCGAACGGGATCTCGCCCGTGAGGTCCATGTAGCTCGCCCCGTTCGACACACACGCCTCGATCACCGGCCGCGCGTAGATCGTGTAAGGACCGACGAGGTTGAGCACGACCTTCGCGCGCGATGCCATCGACGAGAGCGAGCCGGCGTCGCCGAGCTCGGCCGCGATCGTCTCGGCGCCCTCCACCCCGTCCTCGCCGAGGATTCGCTCGAGCTTCGAGGCGTCGCGGGCGGCCGCAGCCCAGCGGGCGCCGGTCTCCTTCGAGCGCTCGTCGAGGTAGGCCGACACGCGCCGGCCGGTGACGCCGGTAGCTCCGAAGACGACTACATCGAGGTCTCGCTCCGCCACGCCGTCACCCTACTCCGAGCCGAAGCCCGCCACGACACCCGAACGCACCGCGGGGCGCCCGGTGAGGGGCGCCCCGCGGTGCTCAATGCTTGTTGCCAGTCGAGTTAGGCGGCGTCGCGCCAGGCGTCCAGCGTGCCGTTGCCGGCCAGCTGCTTCAGCGCCTTCGCCTCGAGCTCACGCGCGTGCTCCTCCTTGATGCCGAGGGTGCGCGCGGTGCCGCGGACCGAGGTCTCGCTGCGCCCGCCGGTGCCGAACCGAAGCTCGACGACCTGACGCTCCAGCTCCGAGAGCTGGTCGAGCGCCGAGGTGACCGCCTCCTCGCGGTGGTTCTCGACGACCTCGTCCTCGGGAGCCGGCGACTCGTCGGTCCGCAGCTCGCCGAGCGTGGTGTCGCTCTCGCCGCTGACCGTCTGGTCGAGGCTCGCCGTGACCTGGGTCAGGTCTCGGAGCATCGCCACCTCGACCGCGGAGAACTTGGAGTTCGCCGCGATCTCCTCTTCGGTGGGGCTGCGATCGAGCTCGGCCGTGAGCTCGTTCTCGACGCGGTTCAGGGTCCGGAGCTGCTGGGCCACGTTCGCCGGCACGCGGATCTCGCGGCCCGTGTTATCGAGTCCGCGCTGGATCGACTGCTGGATCCAGAGCGTCGCGTACGTGGAGAACTTGAATCCCTTGCGCCAGTCGAACTTCTCGGTGGCGCGGATCAGGCCCGGCATCGCCTCCTGGATCAGGTCCATGAAGGACAGGCCCAGGCCGCGGTAGCGCCGCGCGATCGAGACGACCAGGCGCAGGTTGCTGTTGACCAGCTTCTCCTTCGCCGCGAGGTCACCGCGCTCGATCCGCTTGGAGAGCTCGATCTCCTCGGCGGCTGTGAGCAGCGGGAACTTGCCGGCCTGGTTCAGGAAGATCCTGAGGCCGTCAGTGGTCTCGACGTCCGCGGTGTGCTCCGTGCTGCGGCGCTCGGCCGCAGCGGCTGCACCGCTGTGGTTGGAATGATCACCGCGCGTGCGGCTGCGCGTGCGGCTCTTGTTTGAAGTTCTGTTTTCTCTCATCTTCGGCTTCCTTTCTCGCTCGTCCTTGGCCACTCGGGCCGACGTTCGGCTCGACCTGTTCAGTGGCCGTGGGCTCGCGTGGCGACGGAGCCCTGTGGGCACATCGTCGTACAGCAGAGGCTGTTGTCAGGCCCGGTTTCCCTTGGCTTTCAACCCACCCAGAGCGCTAACGATTGATAAGTGTACACGAATAGTTGAGTTTGTCAACCTTCGCTCATAACGCCCTCGTTCGCGTTCCGCTGCGCTTCACGCTCGCCTCGAATGCCCAGAAACACGCCCAAATGGCCTTCGGAGCGGTCCCTGGCGGCGGGTGAAAGAGGGCCGGGCTCTCGCCCGGCCCCCCGTCTGACAGCGGACCCCCCAAGAGGCCCGACACATAACCCTGCGTCGTTACACGACGAACGGATCGACCGCCTCGAGCACTTGCTGCATGTCGAGGGTCGGATCGAACGAGTCCGGCGCCGGGGTCTCGCCGTTCAGCAGCCTGATGGCCGCTGCGTGGCGAGCCTCGACCTGGACGATCGTGCCGGCCGTGGCCAGCAGCTCCTTGGACTTGAGGGCCGGGCCGGCGCCGTTGTAGGCGCTGACACCGGTGTCCTCGAACGTCTGCGCGAGCTCCAGGAACGAACCCTGGTTCGCGAACGCCTGACCGAAGTCGACGCCCGGGGCCTCGACGGGGGTACCGCCGAGGTCCGACACGGTCGCCTTGAGGGCGCTGACGTGCTCGGCCTCGTCCTTGCCGATCAGATCCACCAGCTCGGTGGTCTCCGCGTCGTACTTGCCCTCGGCCTTGGCCTGGTCGTAGAACGCCGCCTCGAGGTACTCGAGGGTCAGGGCGAAGTTCAGGATGTCGATGTCACCCATCTCACCCTGAGCGAACGCCTTGCGGATGAACGGGCCGACCATGGTCATGCCATAGACGGCGCCGACAGCCAGGGCGCCCTTCGCGATGAAGGCGCTGCGGTTCATGTCTTCGACGTGAACCTCGGCCAGCGCCGGATTTGCGATGTGATCACTCATTGCTTTCTCCTTTCGCTGGTCGTGGTCAGCTGACGATGAACGGCTGGACAGAATCCAGGACGGTCTGAGCATCGGCCGGCTTGGCGAACGCGCCATCCGGGGTGATGATCTGGTCCGTCAGCGTGTTGAGGGCCGCCGCATGGCGAGCCTCGACCGAATGGATCGACAGCGCCGCGGCAAGCACAGCCGGGCTCTCGATCGCCGCGGCCTGCCCGAGGTACGCGGCAGCGCCGAGGTTCTCAACGTCGGCGGCCGTCTGAAGTACGACGGCTGCATCGGTCACATCGAACTGCGTCTTCGGCGCGGGGGCCGGCGTGCCGCCGAGCTCCTTCACCGTCGAGGTGAGGGCGACGACGTGCTCGTCCTCGTTCTTCTGGAACTCCTTGATCAGCGCCTGGTCCGCTCCCTTGAAGAGACCGCTGGTCGCGACCTCCGCGTAGAAGGCGGCCTCGAGGTACTCGAGGGTCAACGCGTAGTTGACGATCCCGATGTCGCCCTCGCCGAACTGCGCGAGTGCGTCGTCAGAAGCGGCCGTCTCGGTCGTGCTGCTGCCGCTGCTGGTCTCGTCGTCGTCATCGCCACAAGCGGCGATGAGGACGGAGAGGCTGGCGGTACCGCCCGTGAGGGCCATGAACTTACGCCGTGAGACCGGGTCGTCGAGAACACGACGCGCTGCGGAGCTCTCGACCTCCTCGGTCTGGGACTCAGCCTTGCTCATAGTCACTCCTTCTTCGTGTTCCGGCGAGTGCATCGTTCACACCCACCCTTCCCTTGCCTTTGCGCGCCTACTGGAAAGTTGGATCAAAGGAACCGGAAGAAACGGCAGGACGTCCGGCCCAGCACGCCCGAAAGTGATCCGCCGCATTCGCAGCCGCGAAGTACCTACGATTGCTGACCAACGGCGCCGGCCATCCGCCAGGCGCCAACCCCACCACGTAGGGAGTCCCGAATGCCGAACATCGGAGTACCCGAGATAGCGATCGTCCTGATCATCGCCCTGATCATCTTCGGCCCCAAGCGCCTGCCCGAGCTCGGACGCTCGATGGGTCGCGGTCTGAAGGAGTTCAAGGGATCCGTCGCCGGAATCACCGGAGACAACGACGACGAGAAGGAAGCCAAGAAGGTCGCTGCCGTTTCGCGCCCGCAGCCGGTCGACGCTGAAGTCGTCACCGACAGCAAGGCGTAGCACCCGCATGCCGAAGGTCAAGGTCAAGCCCGTTGCGCACGAGGAAGAGGTATCGCTGGTCGATCACCTCGACGAGCTGCGCACGCGAATCATCACGTCGCTGTTCGTATTCGGCGTGGCGCTGGCGCTGTGCTTCTGGCAGAACCATCTGCTGCTGGACATCGCCAACGGGCCCCTGCCCGAGGGCAGGGAGCCGATCACCTTCGGCGTCGCCGAGCCGTTCACCACGACCCTGACGGTCTCGGCGTACGCGGCGATATTGCTGTCGCTGCCGATCCTGCTCTACCAGGCCTACGCCTTCGTGCTGCCGGCGCTGAAGCCGACCGAGAAGAAGGTCGTGATGCCGTTCTTGCTGATGGCGCCGTTCCTTTTCATCGGCGGCGTCATCTTCGCCTACTTCGTGGTGGTCCCGGCCGCCACGGACTTCCTCCTGAACTTCAACGAGGACCAGTTCAACATCGAGATCCGGGCTCGCGAGTACTACAGCTTCTTCGCGATGGCGCTTATCTCCGTCGGGGTGCTGTTCCAGATCCCGACCGGGATCCTGGCCGTGACCAGGCTCGGGATCGTGACCGCGGACCAGATCGCGGCCAACCGCCGCTACGCGATCCTGCTGATCGCCGTGATGGCGATGCTGCTGCCGGGGACCGACCCGATCACGATGCTGATCTCGATGGCTCCCCTGGTGGTGCTGTTCGAGGGAAGCCTGCTTCTCGCGCGGGTGCTGCCTCAGCCGAAGGAACGCTCGCTCGAGGCGCCCGAAGCGCCCCCCGCCGGCGCCTAGCGCAAGCCCCACCGCCGCGGTTTGTTAGACCACTCGTGATGGCGGGGACGAACGGAGCTTGGAAGCGGGCGGCGGGCGCGGGGGCGCTCGCCGCTTTCGCGCTTCTTGTGGGCGCGCCCGCCGCGGGCGCCCAGTACCCGGAGCCGACGCCCGCCGCGCCCAACCCGTGCGTCGGAGCCCAGGCCGCGCGTGCTCCTCTGCCCGGACCTGTCGATGGCCCCGCCATCCGAGCTCTTCACCTCATCCGGCGGCGGCAAGGTGCTGCTGCACGCGGCCAACGACATCCGCAGCCGCGGCGAGGGGCCGCTCGAGATCCGCGGCACCCGGACCTCGAAGCGCTACATGTCGGTCCGCCAGGCGATCAAGACCACCGCCGGGAAGGTCGAGCTCTACGACACCCCCGCGCAGCCTGGTCTTCTACAACATCCCCGGCCAGGGTCCCTACTGGAAGTTCCAGTTCGCGGCCCTGTTCCAGATCTGGAGCATCGACGCCTCGGGCAACCGCGCAGAGCTGCTTCGCAAGGGGCCGAAGGTGAGCTACTGCTTCCGCGACCTCGAGCGCACCGACCCGGGGCCTCGCAGCCCGCGCAAGCGCGTGTATCCCGCGTGCAGCCAGCGCGGCGGGATCAACAAGCGCACCCTCGGCACCTCGGTCGGATGGTCCGACGTCTACCCCTCGAGCTACTACCAGAACTGGATCAACGTCAAGGGGCTGCGCGGCTGCTTCGACTTCGTGATGATCGCCGACCCGCGCAACCACCTCTATGAGAACGACGAGTCCAACAACGAGGGCTCGACCCGTGTGCGGCTGCCGGCGTCGAAGATGGGGAAGGTCAGGGGCTGCTGAGCCGCCCGCCTAGGAGATCAGGGCGAGCACGGCCTTCTCGATCTTCTCCCGGTCGGCGAACTCCCCCGGCTCGGCATCGGCCGCGGCCCGCTTGAGTGCCGGGCCGATCGTGGTGCCGCCCGCGTATGCGTCGATCACCTTTGGGTCGATGTAGGAGTTGCGGCAGACGGCGGGGGTGTTGTCGAGGTAGGTGGCGACCCGCTTGACGGCCTTGTTGATGACCCGCTTGCGCGCGGCCTTGGTATTCGCGCCGTCATCCAGCTCGGCTATCGCGGCGGCCGCGAGCACCGTCGCGTTCCAGGTGCGGAAGTCCTTGGCCGAGAACTCTCCCCCGGTCACCTCTTTGATGTAGGCGTTGATGTCCGACGAGGTGATGTCGCGCCAGCGACGGCCGTCCTTGTAGGCGAGCAGCTCCGTCCCTCCCCCGCGCCGGCGCTTCAGCTGCCGGACCAGGCGCTGGACCTCGGGCTCGGCGACCTCGCGGCGGTGGCGCTTTGAGCCCTTCGCCTTGTAGTCGAACAGCACGGATTCGCGCTCGCAGGTGACGTGGGACTTGCGCACGGTCGCGAGGCCGAAGGTCTTGTTCTCCTTCGCGTAGCGCTCGCCTCCGACCCTGAAGAAGCCGAGATCGAGCAGCCGGACGGCTCCGGCGAGGACGCGCTCGCGGCTCGGCTCGTCGCTGTGCAGGTCGCGGGCCAGTCGCCGGCGGAGCTTCGGCAGGGCGGCGCCGAAGTCCGTCATCTCATCGAACTTCTGCTGGTCGCGGCGGGTGCGCCAATCCGGGTGGTAGAGGTACTGCTTGCGCCCGGCGTCGTCCACGCCCGTCGCCTGGATGTGGCCGAGGGGGTCCTTCGAGATCCAGACGTCCTTCCATGCGGGCGGGATGCCCAGTCCGGAGATCCGTTCGAGCTCGCCCTTGGCTCGGACCGCGCTGCCGTCCTCGCGCTTGTAAGAGAAGCCGCTGCCGCGACGCACGCGCGTCAGGCCGGGTTCGGAGACGTCACTTCTGCGAAGGCGGGGCATCCCCCGTCTCTTGCCCCGACTTGCGCTGGTCGAACCCGGCGCACGACGCGACGGGCACACGCGGGTACTTCGGATAGGCCGGGTCCTCGCGCGAGCGCAGGCACATCGAGAAGGTCGAGCCACGCGTGTTGTGGATCAGCTTCTGGTGCGCGCAGCGGTCGCAGAGGCCGGCGCCGGCCACGTTCAGGCCTTGGGGCCAGGGCCCTCCGGCGGCTTTGGATCGCCGGTGACGCGGACGCTGTCGGAGTCGGTGACCTCGACGCCCTCGCCTTCGATCTCGGCGTCGACGACGGCGGCCTCGGCGGCCTCGACCTCCTGGACGGCCTTCTCGAGGCCGAAGATGGCTCGCTTCAGGCCGCCGGCGACGTACTCCCCGCCGCGCGCCGCGCGGTCGATCGGCTCGGTGAGCTTGACGACCTTCGAGAGGAGCTCGTTCATCCGCTCGGCCTGGGCCAGGGCGCTGTCGGTCTGCGCCTGCATCGCCTCCATCTGCTGGCGCGAGGTCTCCATCAGCTCGTTCGCCTGCTTGAGGCTCGTGGTGACGGTGCCGGGCAGTTCGATCAGGGCGATGACCGCCCCGACCGGCTTGGTGACGATCTCGCGGAACACGGCCATCAAGCGTAGACCCTGAGCTGAGCCGGACTGGGACTATCACTTCACTTCGTATAGTGACCCGATGCGGACTTTTCGGCGGTTGCTCGGCTTTCTTCGCCCCTACAGGCGCAGTCTGAGCTTCTCGCTGGTGCTCGCGTGGGCCGCGATGGGAATGACGGTCGCGATCCCGTGGCTGCTCGGCGAATCGGTGAACGCGATCGAGGACGAGCGGCGTGACGACATCCTGCCATACGTGCTCGCGCTGCTCGGCGCGGGCATCCTGCGCCTCGCGCTGACCGTCTCACGGCGGCTGATCGCCGGAAAGGTCTCCCTCGACGTCGAGTACGACCTGCGCCAGACCTTCTACGAGCACCTCCAGCGTCTCGAGCTCGGTTTCTTCGACACCCAGCAGACCGGTCAGCTGATGTCGCGCGCGACGGTCGACCTGCAGTCGATCCGCTTCTTCCTCGGCTACGGGCTGATCTGGGTCTCTCAGAGCTTCCTCACGATCGCGTTCGCCGCGGTCGCGATGTTCGTGATCAACCCCGTACTGGCCGCGATCGCGCTGGTTCCGGTGCCGTTCCTGATCGCGACCGCCACCCGCTACAGCCGGCGCAACCGCCCGGCCGAGCAGGAGGTCCAGCAGCGGGTCGGCGAGGTTACCGCGAACGCCGAGGAGAGCATCTCGGGCATCCGCATCGTCAAGGCGTTCGCCCGCGAGGGCTTCATGCTCGGCCGATTCAACACCGCCGTCGACCGGGTGTTCGAGCAGAGCATGATCACGACGCGCCTCCAGTCCTTCTACACGCCGTTGATGGGCTTCCTGCCCACGCTGGGGCTCGCCGCCGTCCTCTACGTCGGCGGGCGCCAAGTGATCGACGGGACCATCAACGTCGGCGAGCTCACGGCGATGATCGCGTACGTGATCCTGCTGTCCGGCCCGGTTCGCTGGCTCGGCATGTCGCTGAGCATGGCCCAGCGGGCCGTCGCATCCGGCAACCGCCTATTCGAGATCCTCGACCGCGAGCCGACGATGCAGAGTCCACCGGGTGCGCCGGCGCTGCCCGAGGGCGGCGGTCGCGTGGAGATGCGAGGGGTCTCGCTTCGCTATGACGGCGGGGAGCCGTCGCTGACCGGCATCGACCTCGACGTCGAGCCCGGCCGCACGGTCGCTCTGGTCGGGCCGACTGCGTCGGGTAAGACGAGCCTGGTAGGACTGCTTGCGCGGCTGTATGACCCCAGCGAGGGGAGCATCGTGATCGACGGGGCCGACATCCGCGACGTCGACCTCGCCTCGCTGCGCTCCGAGATCGCGTTCGTGGCCGACGACAGCTTCCTGTTCTCCGACACCGTCGCCGGCAACATCGCGTACGCCCACCCCGACGCCACGCGGGCGCAGATCGAACTCGCCGCACGCAGGGCGCAGGCGGACGGGTTCATCCAGGACCTCCCCGACGGCTACGAGACCGTGGTCGGCGAGCGGGGCCTGACGCTCTCCGGCGGTCAGCGGCAGCGGGTGGCGATCGCGCGGGCACTGCTTGCAGCGCCGCGGATCCTGATCCTCGACGATGCCACCTCGTCGGTCGACGCGCGCACCGAGACCGAGATCAAGCGCGGGCTGCGCGAGGCGATGGAGGGCCGGACGACGTTCATCGTCGCGCACCGTCTCTCGACGATCTCGCTGGCGGACGAGATCGTCGTGCTGGACCACGGCGGGATCGTCGACCGCGGAACGCACGAGGAGCTGCTCGAGCGGTGCACGCTGTACAGCGAGATCGCCGAGAAGGGGCTCGAGGACTCGGTCTACCTGCAGCGTGACCTCGAGGAGCGCGAGGAGCTGGCCCGGCTTTGAGACCCCACCGGGGTCAACATCTACGAGCGCCGGTCCCGCCTGGCGGTTGGTCATGACGGCGTCGCGGGAGAGCGAGAGGAAGCGACGCGACGAGGAGCGCGACGCCGAGCGTCAGGCGCTCGAGGCCGAGGAGCGCGAGGAGGCGACCTACCAGCACGGCGAGAACCGGCTGCGCGCCATCGTGCTGCTGTTCGGCTCGCTCTGGCGGCTGATCCGCGGCGAGGACGGGCGTGGCCGCAAGGTGCGCTGGCTGTTCGGCCTGCTGCGCCCCTACCGCTTGCAGGTCGGGCTGATGCTCGGCGCCCTGGTCGCGGCGACTGCCGCGGCCCTGGCACCGCCGTACTTGATCGGCGAGGGGACCAAAGGGGTGCTCGACGGGGACCTCGGGACCCTCAACCTCGTGGTCGGGGCGTTCATCGTCGCCTCGCTCTTGAACTGGGGCGCGAGCTACATCCAGACGTATCTCGTCGGCTGGGTCGGGCAGCGGGCGCTGCAGGACCTGCGGCTCCGGATCTTCACTCACCTGCAAGGGATGTCGATCGGCTTCTTCACCCGCAACCGACCCGGCGTGCTGATCTCGCGGATCACCAACGACGTGGACGCCCTCGACCAGCTCGTCTCGACCGGAGTGACGACGCTCTTCTCGAGCGTCGCTGACGCTGATCGGCGTGATCGTGATCATGCTGCTGCTGGATGTCGGCCTAGCGCTCGTCGTATTCATCACGTTCCCGCTGCTTGCCATCGCGAGCATCGTCTTCCGGATCGTCGCCGCCAGCGCGTATCGGATCACGCGCGAGCGGATCGCCGAGGTGACCGCATATCTGCAGGAGAGCCTGAGCGGCGTCCGCGTGGTGCGCAGCTTCGCGCAGGAGACGCGGCACGTGACGCGGATGGGCGAGCTGAACCAGCTGAACCGCCAGGCCAACATGAAGACCGTCTACCTCAACGCTTCCTACTTCCCCGCGGTCGAACTGCTGTCTGCCCTCGGCACCGCCGCGATCCTTCTCTACGGCGGCTACCAGGCGCTCGATCTGAGTGGCGACGCGGCGCGCAACGCGCAGATCGGCGTCGTCGTCGCGTTCGTCACCTATCTCAGCCTCTTCTTCGACCCGATCCAGCAGCTGTCGAACCTGTACACGACCTACCAGCAGGGAATGGCGGCGCTCGACAAGATCTTCGACCTGCTCGACACCGAGCCCGATCTGGTGGACAAGCCGGGGGCGCTCGACCCGCGGCCGCTGCGCGGCGAGATCGAGCTCGACCACGTCTGGTTCTCCTATGCGGGGATCACGGATACCGATGACGACCGCTGGGCCATGAAGGACGTGTCGATCGAGATCCCCGCGGGTGAGACGCTCGCGCTGGTCGGCGAAACCGGCGCGGGGAAGTCCACGCTGGCGAAGCTGGTGGCTCGTTTCTACGATCCGCAGCAGGGGCGGGTGCTGGTTGACGGGCACGATCTGAGGGACCTGCGCGCGCAGTGCCTGCGCAGCCAGCTCGGGATCGTGCCTCAGGAGGGGTTCCTGTTCTCGGGCTCGGTGCGGGAGAACATCTCGTTCGGGCGGCCCGACGCTTCCCCGCAGGAGATCGAGCAGGCGGCCGAGGTCATCGGCGCCGGCGAGTTCGTCAGGCGGCTGCCGCAGGGCTTTGACACCGAGGTCGGGGAGCGAGGGGTCGCGCTTTCAGCGGGCCAGCGGCAGCTGATCGCGTTCGCGCGCGCGCTGCTGGCCGAGCCGCGGATCCTGATCCTGGACGAGGCGACCTCGAATGTGGATGTGCGCACGGAGCGGACGATCGAGGAGGGGCTGGAGACGCTGCTCTCGGGCCGGACCGCGATCGTGATCGCGCACCGCCTCTCGACGATCCGCAACGCCGACCGCATAGCGGTGCTCGAGAACGGGCGCATCGCCGAGATCGGGACGCACGACGAGCTGATCGCCGCGGAGGGCCGCTACGCGGCGCTTTACGGAAGTTGGTCGGAACTCGCAGCCGCGGCCTGAGTCCCCCCTGCATCCCCTCGGGCTTCGCCCTGCGGGGATACAGGGTTGCAGCGCGTTCGGAGGGCAGGATCGGTCCGCGCAGGAGCGCGAACGAAGCTACGGACTGACGCCGCCGCCGGGGCTGACGCCGCCGCCGGATCCGCCTGTGTCGCCCGAGTCGGTGGAGCCGCCGGTGTCGCCGACGCCGCCGCTGGTGTCGGGGGCGACGGGCGCGGGCGTGACGGGGGCCGGGGCGACCGCTGAGTCGCTTGTCGAACCGTCGGCCGTGGTGGGATCGACGGCGCTGACCTCGCCGCCGCACTCGCTGAAGCCGTAGGTCTCGGCGGCGGTGGCCGCCTCGGTCTTGGCTGCGTCGAGCTCGGCCTCGAATTCGGCGGTGTCCTCGCCGCGCTCGTTGGCGAGGCCGATCTTCTCGCCCGCGTCGACCTGGGCCTCGAGGCCGGCGAGGAATTCGTCGAGCGTGGCGCGCTCCTCTTCAGGGGGCCCGAGCTCGTTGAGATCGTCGAGCAGCCCAGCGCGGATGTCGGCGATCTCACCGGACGCCGTGAAGCCCTCGCCGTTTGCGACGAACTCGCCGATCGAGGCGTTGGCCTCCTCGCAGAGCGCGTCGGCCTCCTCGATGTAGTCGTCCTTGGAGAGCGAGCCGGTCGTGGTGCTGCTCTCCGTGGGAACGTTGATCTCCACCTCCGGCGAGTCGTCGCCGCCACAGGCTGAAAGAAGCAGCGCCGCGCCGAGAATCAGCGCAAGCGCGGGAATGAGTCGGACCCGGCTCATCGAGGCCCGAAGGTAGCAAGGTCACTGGACTGTTACTCCCGAGCCCGCCCAGGCGTCACAGGCACGACTCAGCCGGTTTCGCTGCCTGAGTCGTCGTCCGGGACGGGCTCGACGAGCCTGAGATGCCGAGGCCGGAGACGGTTCTTGGCTCCGTAGGTATCGGTCTGGCTGTGGCAGTTCGCACAGAGGAACTAACCCGTAGCACTGGGGATCTAGGGATCGAACCTAGGCTTCGAGAACCAGAATCTCGCGTGCTTCCTCTACACCAATCCCCACTAATTTAGTGGACCAAAGCCCTTTTCGGCATCGCCACGCGGCGAATCCTAGCCGTTGAGCAGCGACTCGAGATCAGAATCGGCGTCGGCGAGTACGCCCTTGCTCCCCGACACATCGACCGCCTTCGCCAGCAGCTCGCGGGCGTAACCCAGGTCCTCGGAGCGGCCGACGGCGAGGCAGCCGGCGACCTTGCCGGCGGCTAGGTAGAAGACCGTGAACTCGCCTGCGTCGGGCTCGCCGCGCCAGATCGTCTCGTCCCACTCGTAGGCGGGGCCGACGTATTCGAGGCTGGCCCAGTCGGCGAGGTCGCTGAAGAAGTACGGCACCACGTCGTAGGGGTCGGTCGAGCCGGTCATCGCCTTCGCCACGTACTGGCCCTGCTGCATCGCCACGTCCCAGTGCTCGACCCGCAGCCGCCGCCCGTGCACGACGCTGTCGTAGGAGCACACGTCGCCGGCGGCGTAGATCCCCTCCACCGAGGTCTGAAGCGAGGAGTCGCAGACGATCCCGTCGTCCACCTCGAGCCCGGCGCGCTGCGCGAGCATCACATCCGGCTTCACCCCCGCCCCCACCACCACGAAATCGCCCTCGATCGTCGCCCCGCTCTCGGTCACCACGGCGGACACCCCCGCGTCCCCCTCGAACGCCGCCAGGGTCTCACCGGCGTGGACCTCGACCCCCTTCTCGGCCAGCAACGCGCCGAACCACTCCCCCACCTCGTCCCCGAACACTCTCGACAAGGGGCTGTCCTCCATCATCACGATCGCGCAGTCGGTCCCCTTCGCCGTCAGCGACGCAGCCACCTCGCAGCCGATGTAGCTCCCGCCGATCAGCACGACCTTCTTCGCCTTCTCGGCATCGGCGCGTATCGCGTCGGAGTTCCCGAACGCGCGCAGGTAGTGGATCCCCTCCAGCTCCGCGCCCTCGACGCGCAGGAGGTTGACGTTGGCCCCGGTGGCGATCAGCGCCTTGTCGTAAGCAACGACATCGCCACCCTGGAGCTTCGCGGTTCGCGCCTCGGTGTCGAGCGACATCACGTTCGTCTTCGTCCGCAGCTCGACCCCGTTCTCCTCGTACCACTCGGGCGCGTTCACATAGGCATCCGAGCGCTCCGCCTCGCCGCGCAGGTACTCCTTCGAGAGCGGCGGCCGCTCGTACGGCGGCTCGGGCTCGCGCCCGACCAGCATGATGTCGCCCTCCGCCCCACGCTGCCGCAGCTCGGCCGCGCAGTTGGCCGAGGCCATCCCGCCGCCGATCAGAAGGAACTCGGTGCGCAGCTCGGCCACGCGGCTAGCTGCCGGAGCCGTCGCCGTTGGCAGGCCCGAAGAACGTCTTCAGGTCCTCCTCGACGCCGGGGTCGAGCACGGCGAGCACCTCGTCGCCGGACTCGAGCACCGTGTCGGGGCCCGGCACGAACCCCTTGCCATCGCGCAGCACCGAGATCAGCAACGACTGCCCTCGGGCATGTCGAGGTCGCCGACGCGCCGCCCCGCCACCCGGAGTCCTTGGCCAGCAGCATCTCGATGATCTCCAGGCGCTCCTCGGGCAGGTCGAGCAGATGCACGAGCCCGTACTCGGGCACCTCGTGCTCCAGCAGCCGCAGGATCAGGTCGGTCGCCGACACATACGGCTTGACCCCGAGCAGCTCGAAGTGCTGGCGGTTCCGCGGGTTGTTGACCCGCGCGATGATGCGGTCGACCAGGTACTTCTCCTTCGCGACCTGGCAGATCAGCATGTTGTCCTCGTCGTCGCCGGTCACCGCGATCACCATGTCGGCGCGCGAGATGCCCGCGCGCTCCAGCACCCAGAGCTCGGACGCGTCCCCGTACTGGACGCTGTGCTCGAGCTCCTGCTCGACCGTCAGGTACCGCTCGCGGTTGTTCTCGATCAGGGTCACCTCGTTGCCCTTCTCGATCAGCTCGCGCGCGAGGTTCCAGCCGACCTTGCCGGCGCCGACGATGATGATGTACATCCCTTCCCCCATCAGCTCGCTTCCGCCGTCTCACCGGCGGGCGCGCCGCCGTTGCCGGCGGCCTCACGGATCTGGGCCTCGAGCATGTCGATCGCGACCCTCGTCGGGCAGATCGTGTTCACGCCCTGCTTCTCGTACCACTCGGCGCGCAGCGGATCGAGGATCCGCGCGATCACCGTCGGCACGTTGAAGCGCCGCTTCGCGATCTGGGAGATCACGATGTTCGTGTTGTCGCCGTCGGTCGCGGCGATGAACGCGTCCGCCCGCTCGATCCCCGCAGCCAGCAGCGCGTCGATCTCGAGCCCGGTGCCGACGGTGAACTGCCCGCCGGAGTCCTCCCACGAGCACATCGAGGCTGACCTCGAGCCGCGCGTGGGCCTCGGGGTCCTCGTCGAGGCACGACACCTCGTTCCCCTCGCGCAGCATCGAGCGCGCGACGGTGGAGCCGACTCTCCCGCATCCGACGATCAGAATGAACACTGGCCGGATTCTACGTTTCGTCTTCGATCGGCGTCGGGTCTTCAGGCGGTGCGGTGAGAAGCACACGGCACGGAGCCTTCCTGAGCACGTACTCGGTGACCTTCCCGACCTCGTTCGGGCGCGCCGCGCCGATGCCGCCGAGGATCGCGCCGCCCCGCACCCGGGTCGGCGGCTCGGCGCCCATCACGATCACCTCCGCATTCCTCTGGCGCGCCTCGCTCGACGATCCCGGCGCCGATCGAGCGGGCCCTCACGAACGCCGTGCCTACCTCGACGTTCTCGTACTCGTCCCCGATCTCGTTTGCCCGCGCGAGCGCTCGATCCGCCTTCTCCCGGACGGCCTCGGGCAGCGGCGCCTCGATCGGCACCGTCAGCGGCAGCTCCGCGACATAGATGACGTCGAGGCGCGGCTTGTGCTCGTGCTCTTCCACCTGCGTGTCGGCGAGCCTTCCGGCGGTGGCGATGATGTCGTCGTCGAGGGCGGTCCCGAACACCGGCACCAGGATCGTCGAGAACTCCGCGGCCTCGATCTGCCGCTTCTTCAGCGACAGCTCGGGCACGGTCACCCGCTTGGTCAGCGAGGTCCGCTCCACGAGCTTGCGGTAGACGACGTAGAAGACCAGCCCGAACGCCATCCAGCCGCCGCCCACCGCGAGCGCCGCGCCGTGGAACGCGATCACGCTCAGCCAGCGCGAACGCGCTCACCACCGCCGCGAACACCGCGGGCAGCGGCAGATCCCGCCCCCGAAGCGTCACGTTGAGCGGCACGGCGAACGGCCGCTCGCGGTCGGGGTCGGTGAACCGCAGCCGGATCACCGACAGATGCGCGATCGTTGCCGCGAGCAGCGCACCGAACGCGTACACCCCCGCCAGGAACTCGATGTCGGCCGGGACCGCAAGAGCCAGGGCCATCAGCGCGGCGATGACGATCGCGACGTAGGGCGTCGCGTGAGTGCGCTCGAGCCGCCCGGCCCAGCTCGGGATCTGGCGGTTGGTCGCGAGCACGTAGACGTGGCGCGAGACCCCGAGCATCGCGGTGTTCGCGGCCCAGATCAGCACCGGCACCGCCACCAGCACCACGGCCCACTGCATGACGTCGGCGATCCACGGGGGGTCGAACGCCTGCACCACCCCCAGGACCGGCGCCTCCACGAACGACTCGGCGAGCTCGGTCTGGGGACCGTCCGGGGTCTGCTGCACAGGCACCGCCATCAGCGCGATCGCGGCGATACCCGCGTACATCAGCGGGAACGATCACCGCTCCCGCCGAGAGCACGCGGCGCAGGTCCTCGGGCTCGAAGTCGAGGTCGGGCGCCAGGTCCGACGCCGCCTCGATCCCCGTATACGCGATCGTCGCCACGACCGCCGCGTAGATGATGTCCTCGACCGACGGCGAGGCGAAGAGGTCGAGCTGGGCGGTCAGCAGGTCGGGCTCGAAGACGACGATCGCGCCGACCACGATCACCGCCGACCTGCAGCGCGAGGTCCGCGAACGCGATCACCAGCAGCCGCGTCTGCCGCGACCCCCCGGTCACCCCGAGCGCGTTCAGCAGCGCAGCCAGCGCGATCACCGCGGCCGCAACGACGAGCTCCTCCCGCCCCCGGCGAACTCTCCCCAGACCGGGGTCAGGTAGTGCGGCACGGTGATCGCGGCCGCCGCGATCACGATCACGTAATCGATCAGGATCGCCCAGCCGGCGATGAAGCTGATCAGCTCGTTGAACGCGTGACGCGCGAACGTCGACGAGCCCCCGCGCTCGCGGAACATCGCCCCGCCCTCGACGTAGGTGATCGTCGTCAGCGCGAACAGCAACCCGGCGCCGAGGAAGATCAGCGGCGTCAGGCCGAGGCCGCGATCGGCGACCACCCCGATCGAGAAGTAGATCGAGAACCCGACCGCCGAGGAAGCGATCGCGAACAGGAACGGCACTCCGAGGAGAATCTTCGGCCTCATCCCGGCAACTCCCGGGACGAGGGTGTGTTGATGAGGACCCGGTGGGGTCTCACGGCTCAGTCCCGCAGGCTCAGATAGAGGCGCCCGGCACCGAGCGCGGTGAACATGAGGCCGAGCAAAAGGCCCGTCGAAAGCGGCCCTCCGCCCTCCGCGAGCGTGATGACAACGATCGCGATCCCGAAGCCGATGATCATGACCGCGAAGGCTCGGGTCGCGATCTTGTAGCCCTCACTCGGCCCGGTCCCCCGCCCCGGACGGCTCATCACGCAACCTCCCGGTGGGACAGACGCTCGTAGATGAGGACCCGGTAGGGCCTCATCGGGACGGAACCCCGACCGGCGGCCGCCGTCCCCGTCGGTGCCGGCGGCGGCGCGGGCCTGGCCCGGCTCGCCGACCACGATCACGCGGCAGGGGCGCTCGGCCAGCACGGTCTGGAGGGTCTTCCCGTAGAGCGGGACGCCCCCGCGGTAGCGAAGCCCGATCACGATCGCGCTCGCCTTCATCTCCTCGGCCTCCTCCGCGACCGAGTGCCCGGCCTGGTTGGGCCGCACGCGGTGCACGTGGCCGCTGACGCGCAGCCCACCGATCAGCTTCGCCTGCTCGATCTTGGACTGCGCCTCGCGCTCCTGCTCTGGAAGCGGAGCGTCGAGCGGCAGGTGGGTCGGCACCGTCAGCACCGACACGACGTGGATCCCGCGCCGGCGCTTGCGACGCGAGCCGCACCGCCGTCCCGAGCGTCTCCTCGGAGAACGGCGAATCGTCCTCGAAGGGGACCAGGATGCTCTGGTACTCGACCTCCTCCACCCCGAGCGCCTCGGGCAGGACCACCTTCACCGTCTTCGTCAGCCGGCAGCCCCTGGAAGCGGCGGTAGAGCAGGTAGACGGTGAGGCCGAGGACCATCCACCCGCCGCCGGCCGCGAGCGTCGACCGGGTCGAGCGCGCCGACGACGACGAAGGCCCCGAAGGTCCCGAGGCCGCCGAGCACCGCCGTCAGCGGGATGCTCGACTCCGCGAATCTTGATGTTGCCGAGCGGCGGCACCCACGTCCGCCGCTCCGAGTCCGGATCCTTCTGGCGCAGCCGGATCACCGAGAGGTGAGCGATCGTGAACGAGAGCATCGCGCCGAACGAGTAGATCGTCGCCAGGAACGCCGTCTCGCCCGGAAGCACGACCAGGATCGCGACTGCCGAGAAGACGAGGATCGCGACGTAGGGAGTCCGGAACTTCGGGTGGATCTGTCGCAGCCGCTCGGGAAGCTGGCGGTGCTGGCCCATCGAGTAGGTGAGCCGAGAGAGCCCGATCAGCGCGGCGTTGGTGGCGATCAGCAGGATCACGGCGGCGAGGATCCCGACGTAGACCCGGAGCACCTCCGTCAGCCCGACGCCGAGGCCGATGTTCTCGACGATCCCGAGCACCGGGTCGTCGGCGAAGGTCGTGCCGAGCTCGGTCGTGAACTCGCCGTTCGCCCCCTCGGTCACCGGCATCGCCGACAGCGCGATGACCGGCAGCAGCGCGTAGAGGCCGATCACCGCGAGCACGACCAGCCCGACGCCGCGCGGGATCGTCTTCGAGGCGTCCTTGCGCCTCCTCGGCCATGTTCGAGATCGTCTCGATCCCGGTGTAGGCGACCATCCCGACCGCGATCCCGAGCAGGAAGTCGCCCCAGGTCGGCGCCGACGCCGAGCTCGACCTGGTCGACGAGCAGCTCGGGGTTGAGGACGAGCACGATCCCGATCAGCACGAGCAGCGACCTGCGTGAAGAGGTCCGCGACCGCGAGCACGAGGTTCAGCCGCGTCGACTCCTCGGTGCCCTTGATGTTGAGCGCCGCGAGCAGGCAGATCAGGACGATCGCGCCGACCACGTCCGCCGGGCCCTCCCCCAGCGGCTCCCAGAAGACCGCGAGGTAGTGCGGCACGAAGAAGGCCGAGATCGCGATCGTGATGATGTAGGTGAGCATCTGGCCCCAAGCCGCGATGAAGCTGAGCGAGCTCGTTGAAGGCGTGGCGCGCGAAGCTCGAGGAGCCGCCGGCCTCCGGGTACATCACCGTCGCCTCGGTGTAGGAGGCGGCGGTGAAGACGAAGATGACGCCGGCGATCATGAACGTGACCGGGGTCAGCCCGAGCGCATAGAGCGCCACGACCCCGAGCGCGTAGTAGATCGACGAGCCGACGTTCCCGTAGGCGGCCGAGAACAGCGCGCCGGTGCCGTGCACCCGCGCGAGCGACTCGTCCCTAGGGATCCTTCTAGCCAAGGCCCATCAAAGATACGCAGCGGCCGAGGCGTAGCCCCGGCCGCTCGCAGTTCACGCTTGTCGCGCCGTGGTACGTCCTAGAGCGCGACGATCGGGATGATCAGGATCGCGACGATGTTGGCGACCTTGATCATCGGGTTGATCGCGGGGCCGGCGGTGTCCTTGTAGGGATCGCCGACCGTGTCGCCGGTCACCGACGCGGCGTGGGCGTCCGAGCCCTTGCCGCCGTAGGCGCCGTCCTCGATCAGCTTCTTGGCGTTGTCCCAGGCGCCGCCGCCGGCGGTCATCGAGATCGCGGCGAAGATGCCGACGACGATGACTCCGATCAGCAGGCCGCCCAGGGCCTGGTAGCTGAGCAGTCCGACGATCACGGGCACGACGATCGGGATCAGCGAGGGAAGGATCATCTCCTTCTGCGCCGAGGCGGTCACGATCGCGACCGAGCCGGCGTAGTCGGGCTTCTCCGTGCCCTGCATGATCCCGGGGTTCTCGCGGAACTGGCGGCGCACCTCCTCGACGACCTGGCCTCCCGCTCGTCCCACGGCCTCGATCGAGAGCGCGGAGAACAGGTAGACCATGATCCCGCCGATCAGCAGGCCGATCAGGACGTCCGGCGACGCGATGCTGAAGTCGAACACCTTGTCCTCTCCAGCCTCGTCCTGCAACTCGAACAGGAACGCGTTGAACAGCACCAGCGCAGCGAGCGCGGCCGAGCCGATCGCGTAACCCTTGGTCACGGCCTTGGTCGTGTTGCCGACCGCGTCGAGCGGGTCGGTGATGTCGCGCACGTCCTGCGGCAGCTCCGCCATCTCGGCGATGCCGCCGGCGTTGTCGGTGATCGGGCCGAATGCGTCGAGCGCCACGATCAGGCCGGTCAGCGAGAGCTGCGCCATGACCGCGATCGCGATGCCGTAGATGCCGGCGAGCTCGTTGGCACCGAGGATCGCGAGAACCAGCACGAGCACCGGGAGCGCCGTGGACTGGAAGCCCTGGGCGAGCCCCTGGATGATGTTGGTCGCGTGCCCTGTCTCGGACGCTGCGGCGATCGTCCGCACGGGACGGAAGCGGGTCGACGTGTAGTAGTCGGTGATCACGAACAGGAACGCCGTGACGGCGATCCCGATCAGCGCGCAGAACCAGAGGTCGGTGACCGAGGCGCTCGCGAGCGCTCCGCCGCTGATGAACGTCTCGGCGTCGGCGACTCCCTGCGCGAGCGGCTCGCTCATCATCCAGTCGGTGATCGGGTAGAACGCGGCGGCGGAGAGCACGCCGGAGACGATCAGGCCCTTGTAGAGCGCGCCTTCGACGTTGCCCGTCTTGGTCCGGACGGCCAGCGCTCCCACGATCGAGGCGATGATCGCCACGCCGCCGAGTGCGAGCGGGTAGATCGCGACCTCGCGAGAGAACTCGTCCGTGAAGGTGAGCACGCCGAGCAGCATCACCGCGACGGCGGTGACCGCGTACGTCTCGAAGAGGTCGGCCGCCATGCCGGCGCAGTCGCCGACGTTGTCGCCGACGTTGTCAGCGATCACGGCCGGGTTGCGCGGGTCGTCCTCGGGGATCCCGGCCTCGACCTTTCCGACGAGGTCGGCGCCGACGTCAGCGGCCTTGGTGAAGATGCCGCCTCCGAGGCGGGCGAAGACCGAGATCAGCGAGCCGCCGAAGCCGAGCCCGATGAGCGCGTCGACAGCCTCCTTGTCGGAGAAGTCGCCGATCGAGACCAGCGCGCCGAAGTAGCCGGCGACGCCGAGCAACGCGAGGCCCACGACGAGCAAACCGGTGACCGATCCGCCCTTGAAGGCGACGTCCAGCGCGGGCGGAATTCCGCCGCGAGCCGCTTCGGCGACGCGGGCGTTGGCGCGAACGGAGACGTTCATGCCGATGAAGCCCGCGGCGCCCGAGAGCACGCCGCCGATCAGGAAGCCGATCGCGGTCTCGATGTTCTGCAGGGGGATCAGCAGCAGGCCGACGACCACGCCGACGGCCGCGATGATCATGTACTGGCGCTTCAGGTAGGCGCTCGCGCCCTCCTGGATCGCACCCGAGATCTCCTGCATCCGGTCGTTTCCGGCCGACTTGGCGAGCAGGCGCTGGGTGATCAGCAGTCCGTAGACCACTGCGGCGCCGGCACAGCCGAGCGCGAAGACAACTCCGTAATCGGTGAAGAAATCAGTCAAGTTCAGTCAACTCCCGGTAGGTCGTGAAAAGCGGCGCGGCAGTCTATTCGCCTGAGCCGCCGGGTGTCCACAGGCCGGGGCCGTCGGGCTTTTTCGGAGCCGCCGGTGCCTCGGTTTCGCGTTGCTTCGCCGCCGCCCGATTGCTGGGCGAACAGCATCTTCAGCTCCGAGACGGCCTGGCGAAGCTGCGCCTGGGCTGCCTCGGGAACGTGCTCGACGAGCGCGTCGGCCGCGTCGATGCCGATCTTGGCCTGCGCGAGGTCGCGCTCGTCCTCCTTCGCGATGCGTCGCGCCGCGAGGTTGAGGATGCTGACGGCGCTCTGCAGCACGAGGTCCTCGATACGCACCTGGCGGATCTCCTCCTCGAGCTGAGCACGCAACTCCTCCTCCGTCGGCTGGCTTTCGCCAGCCGACGGATCCGCGGCCCCTTCGGCGCCGCCTTCCGTATCGACCTCGTTATCGGCGTCGGGTGAGTCGGGCATCCGAGCAGTCAATCATCAACGGCCGGGACCTGCTGTGGCGCGAAGGTGGCGCTCGTCTCGGCGACCGCCGCGGCGTAGATCTCGGGGATCGTCGCGCCGTCGGCGAAGGCGCTGAGCGATCGCTGCGCCCCGTTCAGCTCGGGCAGCGAAGGTTCGCCGAGCCCCAACGCGGCCCGCGCGGGGGCCGTCCAGGCGACCAGTTCGTCGGCAACCTGCCGAGTGGGCACCGTCGCGCGCTTCGCGAAGTCGATCATCTCGCCGCCGAGCCCGTGGCGGATCGCGCGCCACAGGTTCTCCTCGATCTCGCGGTCGCCGAGCAGCTCGGTGCGCATACCCTCGTCGTGGTCGAGCGCGCACTGCCCGACGCACGAGGCGATCAGCGCCGCCAGCTCGAGCGACTCGTCGCCGCGGGTCTGCGCGTCGCAGATCCGAACCTCGACGGTTCCGAACGCGTGATGCGGGCGAACGCTCCACCACAGCTGCGTCGCCTCGACTATCGCGTCCGTGGACGCGAGCAACTCGACGAAATCCGCGTACTCGGACCAGCCGCCGAACGGGTGGTGCACCCCGCAGCGCGGGAACGTGCGGGTGAAGATCTCGGTGCGCACCGAGTGCAGGCCGGTCTCGCGGCCGTCGAGGAACGGCGAGTTGGCCGAAATCGCGAGCAGGATGGGCAGCACCTCGCGCAGGCGGTCGCACACCGCGACGGCGCGGTCGGCGCCCTGGACCCCGACATGCACGTGCAGGCTCCAGGTGTTGTTGCGCTGCACGACCCAGCGCAGCTCCTCGCGCAGCCGGTTGTAGTGCTCGGTGTCGATGATCCGCTGGTCGAGGTAGTTCGCCCAGGGATGCGTGCCGGTCGAGGCGAGCCCGGCGCCCTTCGAGCCCGCCAAGGCGAAGAGGCGGCGCCGGCGCTCGAGCTGGCGGGCCGCCGCGTCGGCGAAGGTCTCGCCGCGGCCCGACCGGATCTCGATCTCGGTGTCGATCAGCTCGCCGCGCACCGCGGCCGCGAGCTCGGGGTCTGACTGCGCCGCCTCGTTCAGCTCGACGAAGCGGTGCTGGAGCTCGAGCGTCTCGGGGTCGACGATCGCGAACTCCTCCTCGATCCCGACGGTGAAGTCGGTCGAGGACTCGAAGGTCTCTCGGACGCGCTCAAGGTCGAGTCCCGCGTCGGGCGCCTCGGGATCAGTGGTCATGGGATCTGCCTATGCGAGGTAGAAGTAGAGCGCGTAGAGCAGGTCCACGGCGGGGCTGGAGGTGTGGACCGTGACCTCCGGCGGCACCTGAAGCAGCTGCTCGGAGTAGTTGAAGATGATCTTGACGCCGGCCTGCACCAGGCGGTCGGCGACCTCCTGAGCGTTCTCGGCCGGGACGGCGAGCACGCCGACGACGACGTCCTCGTCCGTGACGGTGCGCTCGAGCTGGTCGAAGTGGCGGACCGAGAGGCCGCCGACGCTGCGGCCCACGAGTGACTCGTCGACGTCGAACATGGCGACGATGCGGAAGCCGTGGTCGGCGAAGATCTCGGAGCTCGCGATCGCCTGCCCGAGGTTGCCGGCACCGAACAGGGCGATGTTGTGCTGGCCCGCCGTGCGCAGGATCTTGCGTATCTCTCGCACCAGCGAATCGACGTTGTAGCCGACGCCCCGCTTGCCGAACTTGCCGAAGCCCGAGAGGTCGCGGCGGATCTGGGTTGAGTTGATGTGCGTGTAGTCCGAGAGCTCCTGCGAGGAGATCGTGTCCTTGCCCATCTTGCGCGCCTGCGTCAGCACCTGGAGGTAGCGCGAGAGGCGCGCCGCGACCCCGAGCGAAAGGCGCTCGCCCTCAGCGGCAAGCGCGACGCCATCAGGATCGGCTGCCTGCGCGGCGATGCCGGTGGCTGAGTCGTCGGCCATCAGGCAAAGGTAGCGAGCTTGGCCGCCACCGCGCCTGTGTCCAGACCCAGCTCGCAGACCTCGACCCCCTCGACCTCGATCACCGGGATCCGCTCGAGGTGGCGGCGCAGGAGCTCGTCGTCGGAGTCGATGTCGATCTCCTCGAGGACGAACAGCGAGCCCTCGCGGCGAAGCGCCTCCAATCCGGAGCGCGCCTCGTCGCAGAGGTGGCAGTCAGGACGCGCGTAGAGCCGTACGGTTGGAAGTCCAACACTCCTGATCGCGCTTTCGTCGGCGCGCCCCATCACTATCAGGCCAGGCGCGCCGACTTCGCGCTCGCATCGAAGCCCAGGTAGTCGGGATAGGGAATCGGGTCGGTGAAGCGCGCCGCGGAGGCGATCATCGCCGCGTTGTCGGTGCAGAGCTCGATCGGGACGAGCTTCAGCTCCACCCCGCGCTGGTCGCATAGCTCTCCCGCGCGCTCGCGCAGCGCCGCGTTGGCGGCGACGCCGCCCCCGAGCGCGAGCGCCTTCCACTCCCCGCCCTTCAGCGCGCGCTCGAGCTTTGCCGCCGAGCTGGCCCACGATCGCGCGCCTGGTAGGAGGCGGCGAGGTCGGCACGAGCCTCGCGCGTCCGCTCCTCGCCGAGTTCGCGCACCTTGTAGACGAGCGCGGTCTTCAGCCCGCTGAAGGAGAAGTCCAGGCCCGGGTCGCGCGTCATCGCCACTGGGAACGAGAACGCATCCGGGTTCCCCGACTCGGCCTCGCGCTGGATCGCCGGCCCGCCCGGGTAGCCGAGGCCGAGCAGGCGGGCGCCCTTGTCGAAGGCCTCGCCGGCGGCATCGTCGAGCGTGCTGCCGAGCACCTCGAAGCGCTCGGGCTCGCGCACCCCGGCCAGCAGCGTGTGGCCACCGCTGGCGATCAGGCACATGAATGGCGGCTCGATCGGGTCGGGCTCCAGGAAGTTGGCGGCGACGTGGCCGTGCAGGTGGTCGACCGCGATCAGCGGCAGCCGCCGGGCCGCGGCCAGCGCCTTCGCCGTGCTGACGCCGACGAGCAGCGCGCCGATGAGGCCCGGTCCCTGGGTGACCGCGACGGCGTCCAGGTCGGCGAGGTCCACCCCGGCCCCCCGCAGGGCGCCGTCCACCACCGAGTTGACGAGCTCCAGGTGGTGGCGCGAGGCGACCTCGGGCACCACGCCGCCGTAGCGCTCGTGAAACGCGGCCTGCGAGGAGACGACGCTCGAAAGGACCCTTGCCCCGTCGGTGACAGCGGCGCAGGTGTCGTCGCAGGAGGTCTCGATGGCGAGCAGCCGCGTGGGCGCGCTCACGACTTAGGACTAGGCAACGCGCTGGCGCTCGCGGTCGCGCGCGCCCGCCAGCCACATGATCAGGGCGTCCTCACCGTTGTCGTGGTAGTAGCGGCGGCGGCGGCCGGCCGAGCGGAAGCCGAAGCCCTCGTACATCGCGATCGCCGCCAGGTTCGAGATCCGCACCTCGAGGGTGTATCGCGCGCCGGAGCCCGCCTCGCCGAACAGGCGCTCGATCAGGTCGGTGGCAACCCCGCGGCGCCGGTGCTCCGGGGCGATCGCGACGTTCATCAGGTGCCAGACGCGGTCGTAGCGCGCGCAGACGAGGTATCCCACGAGTCCGTTCTCATCCTCGGCGGCGAGGCAGATGCCGTCGGGCTTCGAGAGCTCGAGCACGAACATCGCAAGCGACCACGGCGTCGGAAATGACCGGCGCTCGATCGAGATCACCGACGGCAGGTCGCCGTAGGCGAGCCTGCGGATCGTCAGCCCCTCGGCTCCCGCTACCGCTGTCTCAGTTGTCTCGCTCAAGCCATCGCTCCGCGTCGGGGGCCCTCAGGTACACCGGCTCGATTTCCTCGGGTGCCTTCGGCTCGGCCCCCTCACCCAGCGCACAGACGTGGCGCGCCGCGACGCGATGTACCTCGCCGTCGGGGGCCGCCACCATGGCTCCAGCGGCCTCGAGCTGCTCCCGGAATCGTAGCGAGCCGTCCCCCGCCGACGAGAGGCTTTCGCCGCGGTTGGCGATACGCGCTGCGAGCTCCTGGGGCGATGCGACGAACGGCTCCCAGATCTCGGCCCCATCTGGTCCGTAGAGAGCGGCGAACGCCTGCCCGCGGCGGGCGTCGAGGACAGGGAGCGAGGCTCGGGAAGCCTCCGGGTCCGCTTCGCGGATGCCTGCTGCCAGCGCGGCCAGCGAGACAACGCCGGCGATCGGCAGGCTGCGAGCTTGTGCCAGGGCGCGCGCGGTCGAGATCCCGATCCTCAGTCCGGTATAGGAGCCGGGCCCGACCCCGACCGCGATGAGGCCGACGTGGGGCCAACCCCCGAGCGCATCGACCGCGGCCTCGGCCTCGGCCAGGAGCAGCTCGGAATGGCGAGGCCGGCCGCTCTGCGCATCCGGCCTGTGGCTCACCTCGGCCGCGACTTCGCCGCCGGCGCTCGACGCGACGGCGACGAACGGTGTCGAGCTGTCGATCCCGAGCACCCCGGTCATCCGGCCTCCGCCCGCACTAGGCTGCGGCCTCCACAAAGCTCGAATAAGGGAGAAAGAACATGGATCCGGAGTCCAGCAGGTTCGCGCTCTTCACTCGCCGCGCCCGCTCGACGGCCGTCGTGCTGGCGATCGGTGCCATCGGCGTCGGCTTCAGCGCCTGCGGCGACGATGAGGAGAACAACATCAACGACCAGATCGACGAGGCCCAGGAGCAGCTCGGCACCGCGCTCGACGAAGTCGACACCGAGGAGCTCAAGCAGCAGGCCGAGGACGCCCAGGAGGAGATCGAGTCAGCGCTCAGCGACGTCGACACCGAGGAGCTGCAGCAGCAGGCCGAGGAGGCACAGAAGCAGCTCGAGGAGCTCCAGCAGCAAAACGGCAACTAGAGACACAAATCGGGCGGGCTACCCGCATCAATCGGACGGGCTACCTGGTCCCGCGGACGGCGCGAATGCGCGAGCGTCGCCCGCCCTCGCGGGCTACGTGAGGGTCACGTCACGGTTGTCGCCGCCCGCGTGGCGGATCTCGATGCGGCGGGTGACCCGTTCGATCGCGGGCTCACCCGCCGCAGGCCACTCGACGAACGCGACGGTGGCCGCGTCGATGTAGTCGTCGAGCAGCGCAGGGTCCTCGGCGCCGACGTCCTCCAGCCGGTAGAGGTCGAGGTGCGAGACGGGGATGCGTCCCGCGTAGCGCTGGCCGATCGTGAATGTGGGCGAGGTGACCCGGTTTGTGACGCCGAGCGCCCGGCAGGCCCCGCGGACGAGCGTGGTCTTGCCAGCGCCGACCTCGCCGCTGACGAGGACCACGTCGCCCGGCCCGAGCTCGGCGCCGATGCGCTCGCCGATGGCCTCGGTCTCCTCAGGGCTGCGCGTGTGTTCCATGATCGCGCGGATGCTAGGCGTCGGCCAGGAACGCCTACCGATCGCTCCGCGACAGCGCCGCCACGCGCGCGGCGCCGCTGACCGACCCGACCTCGGCCGGGACCTCGCCCAGCCTGACGGAGCCGATCATCTCCATCCCCTCGCCGAGGGGCTCGAAGAAGTTGTCGTAGTGGGTCGGAACCACGACCGCGGGATCGAGGCGCGGCAGGATCCGCTTCCAGTAGTCGTCGGTGAAGTTCCGCCCGGCGACCCCCGCGAGGAAGACGTCGACCCCGCGGTGGCGGACGGCGTCGTCGATCAGGTTGGCGCTGCCCTGGTGGTAGAGGGTCGTTCCGCCGACGGCGATGTGGATACCCCAGACCCGGCCGCAGCGGTACGCCGCCGGCGACAGCCCGTCGAGGTGCTCGCAGGTCAGCGCGCCCGCGTAGGGCACCGCGAGCCCGAGCAGCAGCTTCGAGTGCAGGCTCGGGATGAAGCTGACCTCGAAGGGGCCGAGCTCGTAAACGCGGTACGGCTGGACCTCGACCGCCTGGGCCTCCAGCCCGTGCAGCGCCATCAGGCGCACCAGCGAGTCCGACCCGTAGGCCGCGCAGCCGAAGCGCTTCACCACCGCCGGTGCGTCGACGGCGTGGTCGAAGTGCGTGTGGCCGACGAGCACCGCAGCGACATCGCCGCCCGGTGCCGGCAGGAAGCGCTCGTTCGCAGCGGGGTCCGGCAGGGCCGTGCGCCTGCGGAGCACGCTGCTGAGCGGCACCCGCGAGACATAGGGATCGATGTAGATCGAGGTCCCCTCGTAGCTCAGCCGATAGCCCGAGACGCCGAGCCACTCGACCTCGAGCCCGGCGGGCAGCCCGAGGTCAGTGGTCTCGATCTCGCGCAGCGTCTGGGCTGCGTCGCGCTCCTCGCCGGCGCGGTTGAGCCGCGAGCGCAGCAGGTCCGCCGCGTGGCCAGCCGGACCCACCGCCTCAGCCTCCGAAGATGTCGAGCTGGTCGGCGCTCGGCTCGGGCGCGGCGGCATCGGCGGGCTCGTCCGCGATCCCGGGCGGCCGCTCGGGCTGGGGGCGCGCCATCAGCTCCGGGATCAGGCGGAAGTCCTCGCGAAGCTGATCCGCCGTGCCGGTCGCCCGCAGGCCGGCGGCCGGGTGGAAGAGCGGCAGCACATAGAGCGAGCGGCCGCCGATCACGTGCTCCTGCGGCGTGCCGCGGACCTTGGTGATCCCGGTCGGGTTCGCGGTCAGCAGCTTCGTCGCGAAGTTGCCGAGGGTCGCGATCACCTTCGGCTCGATCAGGTCGATCTTCTGGTCTAGCCACGGCCGGCAAGCCTCGATCTCCTCGGGTTCGGGGTCGCGGTTCCCCGGCGGCCGGCAGAGGAGAACGTTGTTGATGAAGACGTCGTCACGGGACATGTCGATGCTCGCGAGCAGCTCTCCAAGGAACTTGCCCGCCCTCCCGACGAACGGCAGGCCCGTCCGGTCCTCCTCGGCGCCCGGGGCCTCGCCGACGAACATCAGGTCCGCGTCGGAGTTGCCCGCGCCGAACACGACCTTGGTCCGCGACTCCGAGAGCGGGCACTTCACGCAGACCGAGGCCTTCTTGTAGACCTCGACCAGGCGCTGGCGGCGCGCGGCGGCGTCAGCCACCTGGGCCGTTCCGTGCGCGCTTCTCCTTCGCGCGCTGCTTCGAGAAGCGCTCCATCGCCCCGCCGCGGTCGGTCCCCCGCTTGTCCTCCAAGCGGCGCTTCTGGCTGGTCGTGAGCTGCCGGCTGATCGGCGCGTAGCTGTTCGACATCAGGCGCTCGGGGTCCGCGGCGCCGCACTCCGGGCAGGCCACATCGCCTTCGGCGAGGCCGACGTGCGGGCCCACCAGCTCCTCGAAGCGGTGGCCGCAGCTCCGGCATGAGAACTCGTACAGCGGCACGCCCTGATCGTAGTCCGCGCCGGGCCGCGCCTATAATTCCGGCCAAGGCCGCGACTCCTCGAGGAGCGCGGACCTGGCAGACCACACTCCCACACACAGCCGTCTGGTATCTCCGATGCGGGAACTGGAACGGGAACTCGTCCCCACTCCGACCACCCTGGCGCCGATCGTTGTCATCGGGCGCGGACGCGTGGGCGGAAGCCTCGCCGCCGCCGCGCAGGCAGCCGGGCTGCCCGTGCGGCTCGCCGCGACCGCCGACGCGACCGAGGCCGCGGCCGGCGCGAGCGCGGTCCTGCTGTGCGTCCCAGACGACGCGATTGGCGAGGCCTGCGAGGCGGTCGCCGCAGCCGACCCCGCACCCGAGCTGGTCGCCCACGTCAGCGGCGCGACCACGCTCGACGCACTCGGCGCCGCGCGCGCGAACGGGTCGCTGCTCTTCTCGCTGCATCCGCTCCAGACCTTCCCGCACGGCGCCACCTCGGTCGCCGGAGTGCCGGCGGCCATCGCGGGCAGCGACGAGGGCGCCGAGCGGTTCGCCGCGGCCCTCGCAGAGGCGCTCGACATGCGGCCGTTCGCGGTGCCCGAGGAGCGCCGGGCCGCCTACCACGCCGCAGCGTGCATCGCCTCTAACTTCCTAGTCGCGCTCGAGGAATCGGCTGCCGGCCTGCTCGACGCCACGGGGGTCGAGGACGCGCGCGAGCTGCTCGCGCCTCTCGTGGTGCGCACGGCCTTCAACTGGGCCGAGCAGGGCGGCGAAGCCCTAACGGGCCCGATCGCACGCGGTGACGCCGCGACGATCGAGCGCCACCGCGCGGCACTCGCCGAGTCTGCCCCCGAGCTGATCCCGCTCTACGAGGCGCTCGCCGAGCGAACCGAGGCGCTGGCCTCCGAGCAGGTGGCGGCACCGTGAAGCTCGTCAGGACCAAGGACGAGCTGCGCGCCGCGCTGGCGCCGGCGCGCCGCGAGGGAAAGCGGATCGGGCTCGTCCCGACCATGGGCTTCTTCCACGACGGCCACCTGTCGTTGATGCGCGCCGCGCGCGAGGCGTGCGACGTCGTCGTGGTCAGCCTCTTCGTCAACGCGACGCAGTTCGGGCCGGGCGAGGACCTCGAGGCCTACCCGCGCGACGAGAAGCGCGACCTCGAGCTCGCCGAGCGCGAACAGGTCGACGTGCTCTGGGCCCCGTCGCACGAGGAGGTCTATCCCGAGGGCTTCGCGACCTCGATCGAGGTCGGCGAGTCCCTGACCGGCGTCCTCGACGGCGACCCCGCCCGGCGCGGGGCCTCCCACTTCCACGGCGTCGCGACGGTCGTCGCGAAACTGTTCAATTGCGTCGGACCGGACGTCGCCTACTTCGGGCGCAAGGACGCCCAGCAGGCACTGGTGATCGAGCGCATGGCCCGTGACCTCGACTTCCCCGTCGAGATCGCCGTGATGCCGACCGTGCGCGACGCCGACGGCCTGGCGATGAGCTCGCGCAACAGCTACCTGAGCGAGGAAGAGCGCCTCAGCGCACTGGCGATCGCACGCGGCCTGGAGGCAGCCGAGCGCGCCGCCGCAGCCGGCGAGCGCTCGACGCGGGCGCTGATCGCCGCCGTGACCGCGGAGCTCGGTAACGCAGGCGTCGAGCCGGAGTACGTCGAGGCACGCGGCGCGGAGGACCTGGCTCCCGTCGCCGAGCTGAACGGCCGGCCCATCCTGCTGGCCGTAGCGGCCCGGGTCGGCCGGGCACGCTTGATCGACAACGTCGTCATCGACACACCCGAAACGGAGGCATCGTCTTGAGCACCCCGCCCCGCAAGAACGTTCCCGCTGAGAACCCGCAGGACCCGACGGCCGAGCGCGGGCCGATGACGATCCCGCGGGTCGCCGAGATGAAGCGAAACGGCGAGCCCATCGTGATGATCACGGCCTACGACTTCCCGACGGCACAGGTCGTCGAGGAGGCAGGGGTCGACATCGTGCTGGTCGGCGACTCGGCGGCAATGGCTGTGCTCGGCCACGACGCGACCACGCCGGTCGGAATGGACGAGATGATCATGCTCACCCAGGCCGTTCGTCGGGGGCTCTCGACCCCCCTGCTCGTCGGCGACATGCCGTTCGGCTCGTACGAGTCATCGAACGAGCAGGCGATCGCCAACGCCCAGCGCTTCGTCAAGGAAGCCGGCGTCGACGCGGTCAAGCTCGAGCGCGGAGGCCCCTCGGTCGACCGCGCCCGCGCGATCGTCCGGGCCGGCATACCCGTCATGGGCCACGTCGGGCTGACGCCGCAGACCGCCACTGCCCTCGGTGGGTTCAAGGCCCAGGGCCGAACGGCGGAGACGGCCGCGAAGCTCGCAGAGGACACGCTGGCCCTGCAGTCGGTCGGCTGCTTCGCCGTCGTCTTCGAGGCGATTCCCGCCGCCGTGACCGATGCGCTGATGGAGCGCGTCGAGGTGCCGATCATCGGCATCGGAGCCGGGCCCCTCGACCGACGGCCAAGTGCTCGTCGTCCACGACCTGCTCGGGATGTACCAGGGCCACCAGCCCCGGTTCGTGCGCCGCTACGCCGAGGTCCGCGAGGAGATGCTCGAGGGCGTCAACGCCTACACGGCTGACGTGCGCGCCCGCGCGTTCCCCGACGAGGAGCACTCCTACTCGATCTCGCCCGAGGAGCTCGCGGAGTTCAAGCGCTACCTGGAGGAAGAGAGCCTCGCCGGCACCAACACACCCTGGGACTGGTAACGCGAGCTAGACCAGCTCGGTTGAGTCACCAGGCTTGAGGATCGTCACATCGACCTCGGGTGTGCGGGCCGCCACCAGCTCGGCGAACTCGCGCGGTGGCGCCGACAGGTCCTCTATCCGGTAGATCGGCGCCGCGTAGGTGCCCCAATGGATCGGGATGGCGAGCCTCGGCCTGATCATCTCGACGGCGCGGGCCGCGCGCTCGGCGTCAAGGTGGCCGCTGCCCACCTTCGGCCCCCAGCCGGCGACGGGGATCAGGGCGACGTCCACCTTGCCGCGCAGCCCCCGCATGCCGTCGAACAGGTCGGTGTCACCGGCGAAGTAGACACCGACGGGGCCGCTCGTGAACAGGTATCCGAGCGCCGGCATCCTTCTAGCGAGCGGGTGCCTGGCGCCGCGGTGGGCCGCCGGGGTCGCCTCCACGCGCATGCCCGCGGCCTCGGCCTCGCCGCCCGGTTCGAGCTCGGTCACCCTCTCGATCCCCGCCCGCCTCAGCAGACGTGAGCTGCCCTTCGGGCCCATCACCTCGGCGCCGTCGGAGACCTGGCGCAGGGAATGGAGGTCGAGGTGGTCGTAGTGCGCGTGTGAGACGGCGATCACGTCGAGACCCGCGAGCTGCGGGTAATCGGGCGGCGGCGGCTCGCGGCGCAGGAAGAGAACGCGGCCGCGCAGCACCGGGTCGGTGAGGATCCGCACCCCGCCGAGCTCGATCAGGGCGGTCGCGTGGCCGACGTAGGTGACCCGGGTGGGGCTCGCCGGCATGCGCCCAGACTAAGCCAGCTAGGTTCCCGCCTGTGCCGACGCACAGCCGGGAACTGAGCTACTCGACGCGCGGCGACGCCGACGTGATCGACATCACGGCCGACGTGCTTCAGGTGGTCCAGGAGTCGGGGGCCGACGAGGGCCTCGCGACGGCATTCGTACGCGGCTCGACCGCGGCGGTAACGACGATGGAGTACGAGCCCGGGGGCGTCGCGGACCTGAAGGCGCTGCTCGATCGCCTCGTCCCCGCGCAGGGGGACTACGAGCACAACCGGCTCAACCACGACTCCAACTCGCACGCGCACCAGCGCGCCTCGCTGGTCGGCTCATCCGACCAGGTTCCGGTGATCGGCGGCCGGTTGGCGCTCGGCACGTGGCAGCAGCTCGTGTTGATCGACTTCGACGACCGCCCCCGCCAGCGCGCGGTGATCGTGCAGGTGATGTGGTGATCGCGGGCGAGCGCATCTGGATCATCGCCGCGGCGATCGGCGCCCTGGTGGTCCTCGGGGCCATCCTCGCGGTCGCAGGCGTTTTCTCGGGCTCCGACGACGGCGGGGCGACCGTTGACGAGAAGTTCGGCTCGATCACCACCCCGGAGGCCAGCCCTCCCCCGCCCCAGCCGCGGGTGCAGCGTTACGAGGTCGGCGGGCGCCCCGACACGATCAGCGCCGGCGCGGGGTACGTCTGGGCGTCCGACTCCCTCGACGGAACCCTGCAGCGGATCAACCCAGCCTCGAAACGGCCGATCGCCGTCGACGTCGCGGGGTTCCCGACCGACGTGAGCGCCGGCGAGGGCGCCGCTTGGCTCGCGCTGGCCGACCGCGGCGCCGTGCAGCGCGTGACCGGCGACGAGGGCCCCGGCCCGCCCGTCGACGTGGCCGGCTTCCCCTTCCAGATCGCCGCCGGCGAGGGGTCGGTCTGGGCGATGTCCCAAACGTCGGTCGAGCGCGTCGACCCCTCCACCGAGGAGGCCGGCAAGCCGGTCGAGCTCGGCGGCGAGGTCGCGGCGATCGCCGCGGGCGAGGGCGGCGTCTGGGTGGTGCGCGCAAACGACGAGGTGCTGAAGCTCGACCCCGCGAGCGGCGATCGGTCCGCCACGGTGGAAGTCCCGGGCGCGTTCAACGTGACCGTGGGCGAGTCCGCCGTCTGGGCGCTCGGGGCGGGCGACGGCGGGGGCTCCGGTGGCACGCTGACCCGGATCGACCCCGACGGCGCGGTGGCGGGCGACCCGATCGGAGTGCTGCGCGCCGTCGACGTCGCAGCCGGCCTCGGCTTCGTCTGGATCACCGACGTGGGCGGCAAGCTGACCCGGTACGACCCAGGCACGGGCGCCCCCGTCGGCGACCCGATACCGGTCGGCCGCGAGCCCCAGTCGCTTAGCGTCGGCGAGGGCTCGGTCTGGGTGGCCTCCGCAGGTGACGGCGCGGTCTTTAGGATCACGCCATGAGACCCCTGAGGCTCTGCGGATGAGCGCCCCGGCCAAGACATCCCCGCGCGGTGGCGTCGACCTCGGCGGCACCAAGATCCAGACGGTTGTCGTCAACTCGCGCAACCAGGTCCTCGGCGAGGCCCGCCGCCCGACGCCGACCGAGGGAGGCCCCCAGGACGTGGCGTCCGAGATCGCGGCGTGCCTGCGCGAGGCCGCCGAGCAGGGCGGCGTCGACATCGCGAAGCTGACCGGTATCGGGGTCGGCTCGCCGGGTGACGCCGACGAGAAGACGGGCATCGTCTCCGACGCGAAGAACCTGCCCGGCTGGGACGGCGCCTTCCCCCTCGGCGAGACCCTGTCGAAGGACCTCGGCGCCCCGGTCAAGGTCGGCAACGACGTCCAGGTCGCCGTCGAGGGCGAGTTCCACCTCGGCGCCGCCAAGGAGTACGAGAGCATCCTCGGCGTCTGGTGGGGCACGGGCGTCGGCGGCGGCCTCGTGCTCGACGGCAAGCCCTGGATCGGCCGCGGCGCCGCCGCCGAGATCGGCCACATGGTGGTCAACGAGGGCGGTGCCCACTGCCCCTGCGGGCGCCGCGGGTGCATGGAGGCCTACGCAGGGCGAGCTGCGATGGAAGACAAGGCCCGCAAGGAGCACGAGCATGGGAAGAAGACGAAGCTCTTCAAGATCATGGAGGAGCGCGGCCGCGACCGGCTCACCAGCGGCGTCTGGGAGCGGGCGCTCGATCACGGGGACGAGCTCACCGAGCACCTGATCCATCGGGCGATCGTCGCCCTCGGAGCCGGTGTCGGCTCGGCCGTCAACCTGATCGACCCCGAGGCGGTGATCCTCGGAGGCGGGCTCGGAAGCCGCTTCGGCGAGCGCCTCGGCCCGAAGATCCAGAATGAGATGCACAAGCACCTGTTCGTCGACGACCGCCCGCCCGGACTTCAAGGTCGCCGCCCTGGGCGATCTCGGCGGAGCGATCGGCGCCGCGCTGCTCGTGAAGGCATAAGCCCGCATCTCCTCGGGCTTCGCCCTCCGGGGATGCGGGGTTGGGGCGCGATTGGAGGGCAGGATCAGTCCGCTGGCTTGAATTGAATCTCCCGGATCACCTTGGCCGGTGCTCCCGCCGCGATCACCCCCGCCGGCAGGTCCTTGGTCACGACCGAATTCGACCCGATCACCGTCCGCTCACCGATCTCGACCCCTCCGGTGACGACGCAGTTGACTCCGAACCAGCAGTTGGACCCGATCCGGACGGGCCCGCGCGGCGTGAATCCCTGCCACGTGATCGGCACGTTGGGATCGTCGTAGCGGTGGTCTGAGTCGCCGACGAAGCAGTGGTTGGCGAACATCACGTGGTCGCCGATCTCGATTGACTCGACGGCGGCGAGCATCGTCTCGCGGTTCAGGAAGCAGCCCTCGCCGATCGTGATGCGCGCCTCGGGGCCGAGCGTGAGCCAGCACCCGGGCTCGAGCAGCGTGTCCTTGCCGATCCTGAGCCGGCCCGAGTCGAGGGCCTCGAGCACCTCACCCTCGATCGGGCGGCGGATATAGAAGCCGCCCTCGATCGCGTGGCGGTCGATCCTGCGGCGGCGGCGCAGGCCGCTGTTGCGCTCGTACCAGCGCCGCTTCTGCCTCCATACCCGGAGCTGCTCCCGGCTGCTCACGCCCGAGAGCCTCGCACAATGACCGCCGATCTGGAATAGGGTCCGCGAGTCCACCTAAGGGAGGTTTCGATGGAAGCAGCGAGCGAGAAGTCCGCCGGACGGCAGCGTCGCTTGCTCGTGATGGCGCTGATCGTGCTCGCTTCGGTGATCGGGTTCGTCAGCGTCTTCTCCATCTGGGCCAACCGGCAGCTGCTGGAGACCGACAACTGGGTCGAGACCAGCTCCGAGCTGCTCGAGGACGAGGAGATCCGCACCCAGCTCGCCGAACTTCATGGTCGACGAGCTCTACACCGAGGTCGACGTCCAGGCGGAGCTCGCCGCCGCCCTTCCTCCCCGCCTGCAGCCGCTTGCGGGCCCCGCGGCCGCCGGCCTTCGCCAGCTGACCGACCGGCTCGCGAACGAGGCGCTCCAGCGCCCGCGAGTCCAAGCCCTTTGGGAGAACATCAACCGCGTTACCCACGAGAAGCTGATCGCGGTCGTCGAGGACGACTCCGACGAGCCGGTGGTGCTCGACCTGGGCGACATCCTCAGCGAGGTCGGCGGGAACGCAGGAATCAACATCGCCGACAGGCTGCCGCCCGACGCCGGGCAGATCGAGATCCTGCCGCCCGACGAGCTCACGACCGCCCAGAAGGCGGTGAACCTGGTTGAGAGCCTGGCGCTGTGGCTGACGCTGCTGGCGCTCGGGCTTTTCGCCCTGGCGGTCTACCTCGCGAGGGGCTGGCGTCGCGAGGCCCTGCGCGCCGTCGGATTCGCCTTCATCGTCATCGGCCTCGCCGTCGGGTTTGTGCGCACTCTCGGCGGAGGAGTGGTCGTCGACTCGCTCGCTTCGACGGCCGCCGTCGAGCCGGCCGTGCAGGACACCTACGACATCGGAACCGGCCTGCTCTCCGACGGTGCAGGCGCGATGATCTTCTACGGCATCTTCATCGTCCTGGCCGCTTGGCTCGCGGGGCCCACCGGGATCGCCCGCTCGGTGCGCCGCTTCCTCGCCCCGGTTATGGAGAACCGCGCCGTCGCCTACGGCCTGATGGCGGCGATACTGCTGATTCTCTTCTGGTGGGCGCCGACCGAGGGCTTCAAGCGGCTGCCGATCTCGATCCTTATCATCATCGCCTTCGTCGCCGCGTTCGAGGTGCTGCGGCGACAAGCCATTCGGGAGTTCCCGGACGAGACCTGGGAGAAGGCATCGGAGCGGTTGCGCTCAGGGACCCGGTCGCTGCGGCGCGGACGCGGCTGAGGTGCGCCGCTCGGCGGCGCTGATTGCCCTGGGGCTGGCTCTGACCCTGCCGGCGTTCGCTGACGCGGGTTCCGAGCAGGCGGACCAGCGCCTCGAGAAGTCGCTGAACAAGCTCGTCGCGATGCCGGACGGGCCACCCGGCGTCGGCGTGGTCGTCCAGCGCGGCGGACAGCTGCGCTTTCACACCGCCGGCCGCGCGAGGCTCGACTCGCCGAAGCCCTTCCGCCTCGACGACCACATGCGGATCGCGAGCGTAACCAAGGCGTTCACCGGCGCCGTCACGCTCAAGCTCGTGGAGCGCGGCAAGCTCTCCCTGAGCGACACGATCGGCGAGCTCCGTCCCGAGATGCCGCCGTCCTGGCACGCGATCACGGTTCGGCAGTTGATGTACCACACCAGCGGCCTCCCGAACTACACCGCCACCGCGGCCTTCCAGACCTACTTCGTCGACCACCTCACGGATTACATCTCGCCCGCACAGGTGATCGGCTTCGCGGCGAGCGAGCCGCTCGAGTTCCCTCCCGGCACGAGGTACGAGTACTCGAACACCGGCACGTTCGTGCTCGGACTGATGATCGAGACGGTGACCGGTCGCTCCTACGCCAAGAACCTCCGCGACCTCGTGCTGAAGCCGCTCGGGATGAACGAGACCACCCTCCCCTTCACCTCCCCAGCCCTCCCGAAGCCGTTCATCCGCGGCTACGTGTTCGCCGGGCCCGGCCAGCCTCAGGAGAACGTGTCTCAGGCGATCAGCCCGTCTGGCGTCTGGGCGGCCGGGGGGATCGTCTCGACCCCGCGCGACCTCAACAGGTTCGCCCGGGCCTGGGGCGGCGGCAGCCTGCTCGACAAGCCGGCCGTGCGGAGGGCGCAGACCGCGCTTCCTCCCTCCGTTCAGCGGCGGCGAGCCGCCCGGCCCCGGGCAGAACCGCGGCGGGCTGACGCTGTATCGCTACCGCACCTCCTGCGGGGTCGTGTTCGGGCACAGCGGCAACTTCCCGGGATTCACGCAGTGGATCGCGGCGACGCCCGACGGCCGCAACTCGACGGTCGTCTCGGCCAACATGCAGCTTGCTCCGCCGAGCACGGGTCCGCAGGACGTCTTCCGCTCGCTGCGCCGCATCGTCCGGCGCGCTGCGTGCTCAGCGCTCGCCGGCTCCTGAGCTGAGCGCCACGCTCAGCCCTTCGATCGGGGGCTCGGCTTGTCCGGCGTGCCGCCGATCGCGTCGAGCATGGCTGTGCGGCGTCGAACGTGGCGAGCCTCGCGCTGCTCGGCCTTGGCCATCTTCTTGCTACCCGGTGCGTAGCGACGCTGCGCCCAGTAGGAGGCGGGCCGCGCGAGCCGGATCGCGGCGACGATGCCGATGAGCGGGATGAACATCCCGCCGACCGTCGACCACACCTTGCCCTTGAGCGCTGCGATCACGCAGAAGCCGATCACGATGGCGATCGAGATGAGGATGGTGCCGAGGGAGCCCGTCTCCTCGCTGCTCAGCGGGACGAGGCCGAGCACGAGACAGCCGCCGATGATCGCGGCGAAGATCACCGCGTCAACCGACTGGCGGCCCTCCTCGGACCAGTAGACGTCCTCGAGGTGTAGCCAGAGGGCGAACTCGTCGAGCGTCAGGCCGGCGCCGATCCCGAACAGCGCAGCGAGCACCTCGATCCAGGGGCTCTCGGGCTGAAGGGCGAAGCCCAGGAAGCCCGAGAGCAGGAGCAGGACGATCCCGAACACGAGATGGTGGATATGCAGGCCGCCCGGGGTGACGTTGCCCGGCCACCACGACACCTCGGCGCGGATCATCCTCGTGCTGAAGCGGATGAAGCCGAAGGAGAGCAGCATCGACGCCAGCAGGATCAGGCCGGCGCGCTGGCTCTCGCGCTCCAGGAACTGGCCGTCGCCCAGATCGATGGTGACGTCGCCGAGCGGAAGCACGGCGCCAGCCTATGTGACGGGCGCTCGCTTCCTCCGGCGCGCCGCGCGAGGACGCGCGCGGATCAAGCGCCGCGCGCGCTCGCGAGCGCGTGCGGCGATCACGTCGAGATCGGTCATGCACATGGGCCGACCCCAGCCGACTACGCGGCGACCGGGTCGGCCTTGCGCTTGCGCGCGCGGCTGACCTTGACCTCGGGGCCGACGAGCTCGGTGAGGAACTCCCCGGTGTAGGACTCGGGGACCGCCGCGACCTGCTCGGGCGTGCCGGTGGCCAGCACTCGCCCCCCGCCCTCCCCGCCCTCGGGACCGAGGTCGATGATGTGGTCGGCGGTCTTGATCACGTCGAGGTTGTGCTCGATCACGACCACCGTGTTGCCGGCGTCGACCAGGCGGTCGAGCACCTCGAGCAGGCGCTGGACGTCGGCGAAGTGAAGGCCAGTGGTCGGCTCGTCGAGGATGTAGAGCGTGTCGCCGGTCGCGACCTTCGACAGCTCGGTCGCGAGCTTCACGCGCTGGGCCTCGCCGCCCGAGAGTTGGGTCGCGGGCTGGCCGAGTCGGATGTAGTCGAGCCCCACGTCGTTCAGCGTGCGAAGTCGCCGCGCGATCTTCGGGATCTCCGAGAAGAACTCGGCGCCCTCGGACACCGGCATCTCGAGCACGTCGGAGATCGACTTGCCCTTGAAGCGGACCTCGAGCGTCTCGCGGTTGTAGCGCTTGCCGTGGCACTGCTCGCACGGGACGTAGACGTCGGGCAGGAAGTGCATCTCGATCTTGATCTGGCCGTCGCCACGACACACTTCACACCGACCTCCTTTTACGTTGAAGCTGAAGCGCCCGGGCTTGTAGCCGCGCGCCCGCGCCTCGCGGGTCTGCGAGTAGAGCTGGCGGATGTGGTCGAAGACACCGGTGTAGGTCGCCGGGTTCGAGCGCGGGGTGCGCCCGATCGGCGACTGGTCGATGTTGATGATCTTGTCGACCGCCTTGATGCCGTCGATGCGGTCGTGCGTCCCGGGCCGCAGCTTCGCGTGGTGGAGCCGGTTGGCGACGGCCGGGTACAGGGTCTCGTTGATCAGCGTCGACTTGCCCGAGCCCGAGACGCCGGTGACGCAGCAGAAGACGCCCAGCGGGACCGCAACGTCGATTTTCTTGAGGTTGTGCTGGCGGGCGCCGTGGATCACGAGCTCGCCGCTCGGCTCGCGCCGCTCCTCGGGCAGCGGTATCGAGCGCTTGCCGGCGAGGTACTGGCCGGTGAGCGAGGCGGGGTCGGCCTTCACCTGAGCCGGGGTCCCCTCGGAGATGACGTGGCCGCCGTGCTCGCCCGCGCCCGGGCCGAGGTCCACGAGGTGGTCCGCGGCGAGCATCGTGCCCTCATCGTGCTCGACCACGATCACGGTGTTGCCGAGGTCGCGCAGGCGCTCGAGGGTCCCGATCAGCTTCTCGTTGTCGCGCTGGTGCAGGCCGATCGAGGGCTCGTCGAGGATGTAGAGCACCCCGACCAGGCTGGACCCGATCTGGGTCGCGAGGCGAATTCGCTGCGCCTCGCCGCCCGACAGCGTCCGCGCCGAGCGTGCGAGGTTGAGGTAGCCGACGCCGACGTTGTCGAGGAAGGCGAGCCGCTCGGTGATCTCGCGCACCAGCAGGTTCGCGATCTGGCGCTCGGTGTCGGTCATCTCCAGCTCCTCGATCCACGTCAAGGCCGCGCTCGCGGACTTCTCGCAGTAGTCCGAGATCGAGATGCCGCCGACCTGGACCGCGAGGCTCTCGGGTCGCAGGCGCGCGCCGCCGCAGTCGGGGCACGGCTGTTCGGCCATGTAGCCCTCGACGCGCTCGCGGACGGCATCGGAGTCGGTCTCGTCGTAGCGGCGGCCGAGGTTGTTGACGATCCCCTCGAAGCGCACGCTGTAGGAGCGGCGCCGGCCGAAGCGGTTCGTGTAGCTGACCTTGTGGCGCTCGGAGCCGGTGCCGAAGAGGAATACCTCGCGCTCGCCCTCGGTCAGGTCCTGCCAGGGCTTGTCGATATCGACCTTCTTCGACTTCGCGACTGCTTCGATCAGCCGGCGCCAGTAGCGCGAGTGCCCGGTGCGCCAGGGCTGCAGCGCGCCCTCCGCCAGCGACAGCGTCGGATCCGGCACGACCAGCTCGGGGTCGACGACCCGCTGGAAGCCGAGGCCGTGGCAGCGCTCGCAGGCCCCGTGGGGCGAGTTGAACGAGAAGATCCGGGGCTCGAGCTCCGGGATCGACGTCCCGCAGTTGAGGCAGGCGAAGCGCTCGGAGAAGGTGAGCCGCTCCGCGACGTCGCTCGGCAGCTTGCCCGCCGCCTTCGCTCCCATCGAGATGGCGCCGCGCTCGGCCGCTTCCGCGCCCTCCTCGATCACATCGATCTCGACGATCCCCCCGGCCAGGCCGGCGGCTGCCTCCACCGACTCCGAGAGGCGGCGGCGCAGGTCCGGCTTCATCACCAGGCGGTCGACGACGACCGAGATGTCGTGCATGTACTTCTTGTCGAGCTCGATCTCTCTCGTCGAGCCGGCGAATCTCGCCGTCGACGCGGACCCGGCTGTAGCCCTCGAGGCGGAACTGCTCGAACAGCTTCTCGAACTCGCCCTTGCGCCCGCGCACGACCGGCGCGCTGACGATGAAGCGCGTGCCCTCGGGCAGCGTCATGACGCGGTCGGTGATCTGCTCGACCGACTGGCCCTCGATCGGCTCGCCGCACTCGGGGCAGTGGGGTCGCCCGACCCGGGCCCAGAGCAGGCGCAGGTAGTCGTAGATCTCGGTCACGGTCCCCACGGTCGAGCGCGGGTTCCGCGACGTGGTCTTCTGGTCGATCGAGATCGCCGGCGACAGGCCCTCGATCGAGTCGACGTCCGGCTTCTCCATCAGGCCCAGGAACTGGCGCGCATAGGAGGAGAGCGACTCGACGTAGCGCCGCTGGCCCTCGGCGTAGATCGTGTCGAACGCGAGGCTCGACTTGCCCGAGCCCGAGAGCCCGGTCATCACGATCAGCGAGTTCCGCGGCAGCTCGAGGTCGATGTCCTTGAGGTTGTGCTCTCGGGCACCGGAGATCACCATTCGCTCGGAGGCCGCCATCGCCCTAAGTCTAGGAGGCGAACGGACGTTCCCTTTTCGGCCTCGGCTGATCGCCGAACCCGGTTCTCGCAACGTGCGGGAGGTCGCTACTTGCCGGCGCGGGCGAGCACGTCGTCGAGCAGGGCGCCGCGGTCTGCGGAGCCGAACTTCGAGTCGAGCTCGGAGGCGATCTCGTCGCGGCCCACGCCGTCGAGCGCGAGCTTCATCGCGGTCAGGCGCGCCGCGGCGTCGTCGCCGTTGCCCGAGGACGCGGGCACCTCGGCTGCGCCGTCGACGTCGCTGGGCGGGTCGGCGGCGGGCTCGGACGCGCTGATCTGGGGGCCTGGCGACGGCGGCCCGGCGGGCCGGGATCGGGCGTCGGCGCCGGGGGCTCGGGGTCAGGCGAGGGCGGACCGGGGATCGGGTCGGGGGTCGGCGAGGGAGGTGCCGGCGTCTCGCCGGCCAGCTCGCGCAGCGCGGCCTGGGCGCGCTCGATGCGCTCCTTGGCGTCGGCCTCGGCTCGTTGCCTGATGCCGTCGGCGTCCGACTCCGCCTGCGCGACGATCTCCTCCGCGCGGCGCTCGGCCTCGGCGACGACCTCGCGGACGCGGTCGGCGGCTTGCTTCGCCATCTCGTCTGCAGTGCTCATCGGCGCCGAGATTACCGGCTGACGCGAGCGCCGGAGGCACCGATCGATGGGATGGCCCGGCCACGCGAAAAGCGCGGCGCCCGGACTCGGGCGCCGCGCTCTCGCTGCGACCGGTCCGTGCCTAGGCGCTGATCGGCTCGCGCTGCGACTCGGGCCGTGACTCGGTCCCGTGGTGCTCGATGCCGCCCCGGCGGCCGGAGCCCGGCACGCAGCCGGTCCAGCCATGCGGGGAGGTACCAGTTCCAGTCGCCGAGCAGCTTCATCGTCGCGGGGAGCAGGACGCCCCGGATGATGGTCGCGTCGATCAGGATCGCGAACGCCAGGCCCACGCCCATCTGCTTGAAGTCGATGAATGAGAGCGTGGCGAACACGCCGAACACGCGCGACCATGACGATCGCGGCGCTCGTGACCGTGCCGGCCGTGCGCGAGATGCCCTCGCGGACGGCGTCGTCGGTGCTCATGCCCCTGTCGTAGAGCTCCCGGACCCTCGACAGGATGAACACGTGGTAGTCCATCGAGAGGCCGAACAGGATCACGAACAGGAACACGGGCAGCCAGTTGGTGACTCCGCCGTTGGACTCGAAGCCCAGCAGCGACTCGCCGGCCCCGTTCTGGAACACGATCACCAGCACGCCGTAGGCGGCGCCCACGGAGAGCAGGTTCAGGACGATCGCCTTGATCGGGATCACGATCGAGCGGAACGTGAACAGCATCAGCAGGAACGCCAGGCCGAGGACGAAGATGAACACGAGCGGCATGCGGTCGCTCGAGGACCTGGTTGAAGTCCTCGGTGCTCGCGGCGCCTCCGGTGACGTTCGCCTCGGCTCCGTCGACCTTCGCCGACCGTGGCCGGGACGAGGTCGTCGCGGACCTCGTTCAGCGCGGCGACGGATGCGTCGTCGGTTCCGTTGCCTTCGCTCGGCAGCCCGATCTGGGCGACCGTGCCGTCCTCGCTGTAGGTGACCTCGGCGGGCGCGATGAACGTGTCGGACTCGCCGGCCTGGGCGACCAGCTCGTCGATCGCCGCGGCGACCTCGCCGCTGCGGACGTCGTCGGCCTTGACGACGACCTCGTTGACGTTCGCCTTCGTCGGGGAACGCCTCCGTGTAGTGGTCGTAGGTCTGGATGACCGCCAGGTCCTGCGGCAGGTCATCCGATGCCCGTCTGCGTCGTGGTCATGCTGAGACGCCGGAATCGCCAGCGCGATCAGCAGCCGCGGCCGGCCAGGACGGCCGAGAGCACCGGCCGGCGCATGACGCGCGCTGACGATCGCGCTCCACAACCGCGACTCGCCCGTCGGGCGCCGCGTGCTCTTCCGTGAGCGGGAGCGGCCCTTCTCGACGCGGTCGCCGAGCCACGCCAGCACCGCCGGCAGGACCAGCAGCGAGACGAACATCTCGACCGCCACGACGCGACCGTGGCCACCGCGAACGACTCGAACGTCGCCTCGCCGGTGATGAACATGCCCGGACATGGCGATCATCACCGTGATGCCGGAGATCATCACCGCGCGGCCCGAGGTCCGCGCGGCCGCCTGCAGCGAGTCCTGCGGGCTCATGCCCCTCGCCCGCTCCTCGCGCTCGCGGCGCATGTAGAAGAGCGAGTAGTCGACGCCCGACGGCCAGCCCGATCAGCAGGATCAGCGCGCCGACGTTGCCGTCGAGCGGGAACAGCTGGCTCGGAATGGCCACGAGCGCCATCGTCGCCAGCACGCCCGTCAGGGCCAGCAGCAGCGGCACTCCGGCCGCGACCAGGCCGCCCAGCGCGACCGCCAGGATGATCAGCGTGAGTGGGCAGGGACAGCATCCCCGCCTTGCCGAGGTCCGCTCGCGAACGTGTCGTTCAGGCTCCTTGTCGGACGACGCCGACCCGAACTGCTCGACGTTGTACTCCGGGTTCTCGGCCTGGAGCGCCGTCGACCGCGTCCTCGCTCTCGACCACGTTGTCGCCGGCGTCGACGTCCGGGCCGGTGATCTCGAAGTCGACCAGCACCGAGTGCCCGTCCTCGGAGACCGCGCCGCCGCCGTCGGCGAACGGGGTGGCGACGTTGGTGACGTGCTCGGTCGCCGCGAGCTCGGCCGCGGTGCTGCCGCGACCACCGCCTGGAACTCGGGGTCGGTGGCGGCGACTCGCTCGCTCTGGATCAGCACCACCTCCTCGTTGGGCCGCAGGCCGGCGTCCGTGAGGGCGCGCTCGGCCTGCTGGGACTCGCCCGAGAACGAGTCGACCGCCGAGATGTCCTTCTGCTCGACGACCTGGGCGCCCATGATCAGGGCCACGGCGTGAACACGAATGCCGAGCCATCCCCAGATGGCCGTCTTGCGATGGGTCGCGCTCCAGTGTGCGGCGCGCTCCGCGATGTTCGTCTTGCCTTGCATGTCAGCTCCTCCTGTGAGTCGAATGGATTTCATGCCGGCAGCTTCCCTCCGCGGAGGAGCGGTTCCCATGGGGCTGCGCTGGCGTCTCGCGGTGCGGCCATGCCCGGCCGTTGGTACGGGTAGCCGTATGGGAATCGAAGCGCCGATCGATGACAATCCCGCCATGAAGCGGACCGTCCTGATCGTTGACGACCACGCCGGGTTCCGGGCGAGCGCCCGCCGCGTGCTCGAATCCGAGGGCTACTCGGTGATCGCCGAGGCCGCGGACGGCAGTGCCGGCGTGACGGCCGCCGCCGAAGCCAATCCCGATGTCGCCCTCGTGGACGTCCAGCTGCCGGACTTCGACGGCTTCGAGGTCACGAAGCGTATGCGCGACGCGGGGGCAACGCGCCCAGATCGTCCTCATTTCGAGCCACGAGCGCGCCGACTTCGGGTCGCTGATCGACACCAGCGGCGCCGAGGGCTTCGTCTCGAAGGCCGAGCTGTCGGGGGCTACGCTGGAGGCGCTGCTGCGGTGAGCGGCTGCGGTGGGCGCTGCTCGCGCTGGGGGCGGTGGGCTGATCGCGGGGATCGTCGTCGCCCTGGTCATGCGGGTCGAGCAGCCACGTGGAGTACCGCGGCTCGAGACCGTCCTCGCCCTCGTCATCGGCTGGGGGTCATCGGCGCGGCACCTGGTCGCCTGATGGCGCAGGCCGGAGAACGACTTCAGCCACTGATGACGGCGGACCGGCTTCCTCTTCTTGGGATGGCCAGGCTTCCGACGAAGAACCTTCACCGGTTGCGCTGGCGGCGACCTCCTGCTGTTCGCCGTCGTCGTCGCCGTCTTCGGCGCCGCCGTCGGCCGGCTCCGCTCGCGTTTCGAGCGCGGCTTCGTTCTCGCCACCTATGTCTTCTTCAGCGTTCCGTCACGAGCGTTCCTCCTCTTCGACGACGCCTCATGCGACGGATGCCCCAGCAACATCGTCGCCCCGGGAGGCAACGCCGACCTCGCGAGCGACATCGACCTCGCGATCAACCTTCTGGTCTGGTCTTCCGGCATCGCCTCGTCTGCTCGGCCGCCACTGGCGCGAGGCGAACGCGCCGGAACGACGCTCGATGCGCCCGGTCTTCCTCACGGGAGCCGTCATCCTCGTCATCCTCTGCCTCGGCGTAATCGGGGAGATCGTCGGCGACACCGAGTTCGCGAAAGCCTCCTACTACGCGACGCAGGCCGCGATCCTCCCCCTCCCTACGTCTTCTTGGTGACGCAGGCTCGCGGCCGGCTCGCGCGCGCCGACGCCGTAAGCGAGCTGGTCGGCCGACTGGGTGGCGACACAAGGCAACTCGACATCCGGCAGGCCTGTCGAACGCGCTTGGCGACCGCTCCCTGGAGCTCGCCTACTGGGCTTCCCGACTCCCGGCGACCCGCGACGCGCGGGGCCGCCCCATCCAGCTGCCGAGGCGGGCTCGGGACGCCGGCACACGGCCATCGAGCTCGACGGCCGCCCGTCGCGGCGATGATCCACGACCTGTGCTGAGCGAGGACGGGGCTCTGCTGCAGACCGTCGGGAACGCGGCGGCGCTGGCGCTGGAGAACGAGCGTCTTGACGCCGAGCTCCGGGCTCGCGTCGAGGAACTGCGAGCGTCGCGAACCCGAATCGTCGAAGCGGGATACGCGGAGCGAAGGCGTGTCGAGCGGGACCTCCACGACGGAGCCCAGCAGTACCGTGTCGCTCGCCTTGAACATGCGGATGGTGCGGTCCGAGATCCGAGCCGACCCGGACGAGGCCGAGCGCCTGCTCGACGGCGTCGGCGAGGAGCTCGACGGAGCGCTCGGAGAGACTGCGCGAGCTGGCGCCGGGGGATCCATCCGGGCGTCCTCACCGACCGCGGGCTGGGCGCGGCGCTCGAATCGCTGGTGGGGCGTGCGCCGCTCCCGGTGGAGCTCGGACTGCGGATCGGGCGACTGCCGCAGGCGATCGAGGCGGCCGCGTACTACGTGGTAGCGGAGGCGCTCACGAACGTCGCCAAGTACGCGAAACGCGAAGAGCGCGGTACGTGGAGCTTATCGGAGGATGGACGGAGACGCTGGCGGTGCAGGTCAGCGACGACGGTATCGGCGGCGCGGACGCGGGATGGCGGAGCGGGCCTGCAGCGGCCTCGCGGACCGGGTGGAGGCACTCGACGGGAGGCTCGACGTCGGAGCCCTGCCGGCACGGGGACCACGGTCAGCGCGATCATCCCGCTTGGCTGAGATCGAGACAACTCTCCGAGAGAAATCGTCGAAAGCTGCTCGCCGCGCTGACGGCCGCACAGCGCAGAGCGCGCTGGCGGTCTGGCTCACGCTGACCACCGACCAGGAGCACGACGTCGCGGTGGACCTGGTCGCCGTCTTGATGATCGGCTGCTCGTTCGCGGGCACCGGGATGTTCGCGTGGTGGCGCCGCCCGGAGAACCTCGTCGGACCCTTGATGTTCCTGACCGGTTTCTTCTGGTTCTTCAACGTCTACACGCTCTCGGACACCCAGGCGATCTTCGCGTTCGGTTACATCGTGTCCTCCCTCGGCTACGGGTTCCTGATCCACCTGCTGCTGGTCTTCCCCGACGGGCGCCTCGAGACGAGGCTGGAGCGGGCGGTCGCGGCCGGCGGGTACTTCGCGGTCATCGTCCTCCAGTTCCTGGGCGCGTTTCTCATCGACCCCGAACTGGACGGGTGCGACGGGTGCCCCGAGAACCCGATTCTGATCACGGACAACCAGGATTACTTCAACGTCTTCAGCTCGATCCAGTCACTCTTCGCGGTCGCAGTCCTGACTGGCCTGGTGGTGGCCCTGGTGAGGCGATGGCGGACGTGGCCTGCGACCCGGCGCATGCAATTCGCCCCGGTGCTCTGGGCGGGCGGCATGAGCCTGACCTTGATCTCGATTCAGCTCGCCGCGTCCGTGTTCGGGATCGACGACGGCCTGCGTCAGACGCTGTTCCTCGTTTCGCTGATCCCGTTCGCGCTCATCCCCTTCGCATTTCTCGCCGGGTTGCTCCGCAGCCGCATCTCGCGCGCCGAAGCCGTCAGCGACCTCGTGGCGGGACTGGGTGCCGCCGGAGATGCGCGCTCGGGGCTCCGCGACGCACTGGCCGAAGCCCTGTCGGACCCCTCGGTCGAGCTCGCGTACTGGGTCCCAGAGACCGAGAGCTATGTCGACGCCGCAGGCGCCCGGGTGGAGCTCCCTGCCGGTGAAGGCCCGCGCCGGTGGGCCGAGGTGACCCACGACGGGCGGCGGGTCGGGGCGATCGTGCACGGCGGTCGTCTGGACGATTCGGAAGATCTCGTCGGGACGATCGCGTCGGCCGCCGCGCTCCGGATGGAGAACGAGCGGCTCGACGCCGAGCTCCGCGCCCGCGTCGAGGAGCTTCGCGCGTCGCGCGCCCGCATCGTCGAGGCGGGCTACGCCGAGCGACGGCGCGTCGAACGCGACCTCCACGACGGCGCCCAGCAGCGTCTGATCTCGCTCGCCCTCAACCTCAGGCTCGCGAGGTCGAAGCTTGGGGGTGACAGCGAAGCCGCGTCGCTGCTCGACGAGGCCTCAGTCGAGCTGGAGCAGGCGACCGCAGAACTGCGCGAGCTCGCCCGCGGCATCCACCCCGGCCTGCTCACCGACCGCGGGCTGGTCCCCGCCGTCGAGGCACTCGCGTTGCGTGCGCCGGTCCCGGTCGAGCTCAGCGCCGAGGTTGCGCAACGACCGGCGACCGGCGTCGAGGCCGCCGCTTACTTCGTTGTCTCCGAAGCGCTGGCGAACGTCGCCAAGCACGCGGGCGCCGAGCAGGCCTCGGTGAAGGTGCTCAGGGACGACGGAATCCTGCTTGTCGAGGTGGCCGACGACGGCGCCGGCGGCGCGGATCCCGAAGG